>CBDBOO010000092.1:0-259726 GCA_965208385.1 Endozoicomonas sp. | reverse complement strand
AAAAGAGGTGTAATAGCCCAGCTTGCCGAGGATGGTTTTCTGTTCTTGAGTAGGCATGGCGGTTTCAAATTTGAAGGTTCGGAACCGCCATCTTGCGCCTTTTGCTGGCAATTATTAAACCCTGCTCACTCTAAACTCGAGTCTTGCCAGTTAATCTGGTGGGTTGGATGTCCCTTTTATTGCCGAATTTCCAGTCTATTTTGAGGGGCTGAATAGTTACTAAATTTCATCTTCAACCCTTAGGTAGAAAAGAGCCGTCTCCCTTTATGCATAAGATAATCGTCTATGTCACAAAGGGAGGGAAGAGTAGTTAATGATACGGTTTATTGTTTCTTTCCTGCTCGAGCATTTCGAACTCAGACACAGGGACAAAATATGCACAAGGGTTTTCAGTGACGGTTATCTGGCCGTAACACTTAACACTGCAAAGTACATACTGCTTAAGATTATCCTGATATGGCCTTCTACAATCCCATCAGGGACATAGATTCTAGATTCTCATCATCAATTCAAAGTGAAATTAATCGAAACTCTATCCTCAATTTTTTCAGGCATTTCGATCTGATATGAATCTGGTGTGAAGTAGTAGATACCCTCGTTTACAGAATCATCGGCATCAAGTTCAACCTTTACGCCTTTGACGTAATAATCATCATAAATAAATATTTCAGTTTTACATCTTGCTATAGCATCAGACACCAAGCTTAAATTCGCTTCTGAAGGAACCTCCAAATAGCTAACATTCTTTATGGAAGCATTTGACAATATTTTTTTAGAGATTTCATTCCAAACTTCGTCAGCAAGTGAAGACCCTATACTCTCACCACCAAAATCATAATACGTTCCATTCACCACGCTTAGAAACATTTCTTTATTTTCAAATAAATTGAATTCCCATAATATTTCTTTGGCCTCATTATTTTTTATTTTTTTATTTTTATGTTTTTATCAAGAGGGTAATTAAATTCAGAGTTGAACGACCCAAAGATTTCATTCTTGTTTTGTTCTACTCGCTCTTGATCTAGCTTGGTAGTAGCAACCCATTCTATAACTTTCGATTCTTTGTTCGACTTGATTTTATTTATCAATTCAATTCTAGAACTTGCTATGCTCTTTGCAACTAGTTTATGTAATCCACCATCATTAACATCTTCTTCAGATTCAATTTCATTTCTACTGTCAACAAATGAGCTTTCTAAAAAATCAACCATTTGCTTTAAGTAATGAGAGATAGGTAGTTCGTAAATACTAGCGCCATCTGCAAAGTGTTTATAGCCTTGATATTCACAAATAACTAAAGCTAAAGCATTATACTGGCAGTACTCATAGGTGACGGAATAAACTCCGCTTCCAGACATCAAACTCATTTCAAAGTTATCAATATCGCCTTTTTCTATAACTGCACTTATCTCTCTGTAAAAACTTACTGGGTTACTGCCACTCATTTTAGTTATCCATGGTGGCTTAAGAAGAATTCCAATCAACTTTGTTAATTTATTTTTAGCATCATCATTAGTCTCTTTTTGAAACGCTAAAAGAATCCAAGTTAGTAGTGAAAACCATACGTGTAAAAATATTTTTTTGCTTTCATTTTTTTCTCTTCTGTAACGAGAAGAAGTCGAATCTTCAGATACCAATCTGCTCCATTCTTCTATGCCATCAAGCCAGCCTTCCTTAAATAAAGAAATTATTTGACGCTTCATTGATTCTACAGCCTGCAATCTCACATCTTCATCAGGGTGTGAAATCATGAATCTAATCCAAACGTCTTTATGCTTTGCTAGATATTGTTTGTAATTAATTTCATCACTGAAATAAAAGTATAAATTCAAAGGCAAACTGATTACTGAATGAACTGTAACTGCATTCATTTCTCGATACAGAGGGTATTGAATTTCATATCTCCATTTTTTTGTAAATGCATTTATCTGATCAATTGATGTTGTTCTATCCTTCAGCTCTGAAATTAAATTCTGTAAGAGTAAATGTTTGTTACCCATTCCAGGGTGTTGAATTGCTAGTTTATACAGATTTAATGAAAAATTCAGATTTTCACTATCTCTATTATTGAAATATAAGACTATTGAATTCACCAATGACTCATGGAGCCCATCAAGCTTTGATCTTTCTGTTTCTTTGGATATTTCACATACTTCTTGTGCGATAGTTTTAATTTCTTTTAGTTTTGTTTCTGAAAACCAATCCCCCTGTTCTATAGTATTACTATACAAACCTATCATAGCTAAGTTGTTCGTTTTCTCTCCAAGATTATGAACAAAAAATAATTTTAGTTCGTCATTATGGGTATTAATTTGATTAAACATTTTTTCCAGTTTTTTTAGAGAACTACTACTTATGTTGGTAAGGTAACCTTCTTTAGCATCAAACAATGAAACAATTGTTTTTGTTGAGAGAGGAGCGAACTGTTCATATTTTTTTGTTAGTTGTGCCAGATCATTTGTCTTTTCTTGAAATTTTATCTGCTCATTTTCTGCACAAAGCAATCTTTTAGATACTAAATCATAGACAGCACTGTGAATAGCTTCTCGATAACATTGTAGATTGAGGGTCTTTAAATATATGACACCATATTTCCATACAATCACTATTACTGAAGCTAAGTGAATAAAAAGAGCTAATATCCCAACTTGAGTTACTAGCCAAAAAATACCAACACAAATAACTGTAACGCTGAAAACGCCAAACCGATCTAATTTGAGTTTATTGTAGATAAAATCATTTCGGGCGAGATCAGAAATCGGCTGAGGGACAACTTGACTGATTCTTTCTGTCGTAGTTGTAGAGAATGTAATAGCCAAAACACTAATGGTTCCGACAATAGCTAAAACACCAAGCCATACTGCTCTTAAATCACTGATATCATAAAATGAACATTTTTTAGCCCCATCTAGTAAACACTCATAACCAGGCGGCAGTTCATTGGATAAAAACCTAAGGCCACTCATTAAAAGAGCCACCACTGTCCCTAAAGAGGCATATTTTAGAACTAAATTATTCTGACCCATGCTAAAAAATTACTTTGATAGAAGATATGAGAACTAGCATACCCTAGTCGACTATTGTTCCATAGAATGAACTAAGCCTACTAAGTGCGTGGGAAGGGTATACCCCAAGGGGAGGAACCAGAGAAATCTCTGCTTATGGGTTCGGAATGCTCTTGGTCGCTCAATAACCAGTGAGTGTCATCGAGAAAGAATTATTGGCCAAATTGGACTGTTTGCTGGCCACTAGGAACTACTGTTGACATACATTCTTCCGGTAGACTGAGTATTCACACAATAATAAAAGAAAGCCCATGAAGTCTTTACTATTGAATCGTATTGTTACTTCGCTGTCTGTCACGGCACTCTCTGTCGGTGTTCTTACAGGCTGCAGCGATAATTCCAAAACAAACTCCTCCGTTTCTGATGCCAGCAATTTTACCAGAGAACTGAATAATGACGTTGGTGAAAGTCTTCAGTTTACACAGTCAGACTACGAACAGGCTCGCAGAGGGTTAATTGCAAAAGCCGATAAACTCCGGATCGTTGGGGAAGACGGAACCGTTATCTGGAATAGACCGGCCTACGACTTTATTACCGGTGAAGCTCCGGACACTGTGAATCCCAGCCTGTGGCGTCAGGCAGAATTAAATAATATCAATGGCCTGTTTGAGGTTAAACCCGGTATTTACCAGTTACGGGGTTTTGATCTGTCTAACATGACTCTGATTCAGGGCAAGACAGGCTGGATAGTGGTGGACCCCCTCACTGCAAAAGAAACCGCTGCTGCCGCTTTTGAATTCGCTATGACCCATCTTGATAGTCAGCCTATTTCGGCCATTCTTTATACCCACAGTCATCTCGATCATTTTGGCGGAGTGATGGGCGTCATCGATGAAAAAACCATCGAAGAAAATAATATTCCTGTGATTGCACCTGAAGGTTTTATGGAAGAAGCCACCAGCGAAAATATTATCGCGGGAACGTCCATGAGCCGACGGGCAATTTATATGTATGGCGAAGACCTGCCACGAAGCGCTACCGGTCATGTGGGATCAGGTTTGGGGAAAAGTCCGGCCTTCGGTACTTTTGGTTTGATAGAACCTAACACACTGGTCAGCCAGACTCCCACAGAAATGATGATTGATGGCGTACCTTTTATTTTCCAGTACACACCCGAATCTGAAGCGCCAGCAGAATTTACTTTCTACCTGCCCGAACAAAAAGTGTTTGGTGGTGGTGAGGTTGTTTCCCGAAATATGCACAACCTTTATACCCTGCGTGGAGCAAAGGTTCGTGATGCCCTCAAGTGGAGTGGGTATATAGAGGAGGCGCGTAATTTATTTTCAGAAGCGGATACTTATATGGCCAGCCATCACTGGCCGATATGGGGTCAGAATAATGTTCAGACATTCCTGAAAGAGCAAAGAGACACCTATAAATACATTCATGACCAAACCGTCAGAGCCATGAACAGTGGTATGACTCCAGCCGAAATCGCTGAAACGATCAGTCTGCCGGAAAGTCTCACAACCAGTTCATCCAATCGGGGTTATTACGGTACTGTTAAGCATAATGCCAAAGCCGTTTATCAGGGCTATCTGGGTTGGTACGATGGCAACCCTGCTCATCTGGATCCGTTGCCTGAAAGTGTTTCTGCCGAACGTTATGTGCGTCTGGCCGGTGGTGCTGAAAACCTGCTGAAACAGGCCCGAAAGGATTTTGAGGCCGGAGACTATCGCTGGGTGGCTGAAATTGTTAATCGTCTGGTCTTTGCCGAGCCAGATAATAAGGAAGCCAAAGAACTGCTTGCCAAAACCTATGATCAGCTGGGTTATCAGGCAGAATCGGGCCCCTGGCGTGATGTGTACCTGTCAGCTGCTTTTGAGCTTCGCAACGGTAAAACCAAAAATGCTCTGGATACAGCACTGATGAAAGGTATCCTGATGCAGACGCCGATCAATAATTTCTTTGATTCCATGGCGGTCAGGCTGAAAGCTGAAGATGCCACGGGTAAAAATCTGGGCCTGAAAATCAATTTTTCTGACCTGAATGAGAGCTATTATCTCTGGCTGGAAAACTCGGTTCTTCATCATAGAAAAGCCGCAGTTACTGATGAGGCCGATGCCACACTGACCCTGACCCACGAGCTGTTTGTTAATATGCTGGTTGGCCGGGCAGGTATTAAAGACACATTATTCTCTGATCAGTTGACGGTGGATGGCAGTATTCTTGATCTGGTGAGTTTCTTCGCTCTGTTCGAAAAGCCCGATACGACTTTTGCCATAGTGACTCCTGACTAGCTAGTCTTGAATAGTTACGCATGAATAGTTACGCCTGAAAAAGCCTTTCTGAATAGTCAGGCAGGTTCCAATGTTGAACGGCACAGAGCATTCTTGTTTTGTGCCTTTTTCTCTCGATATTCCTTTGGTGTCACCCGCATCCATCGCTGAAAGGCACGATTGAAATTACTGCTGTCGCTGAAACCCACCCGTTCAGCAATTTCTGCTACAGGTGTATTGGATTCTGTCAGCAGATGGCAGGCCAGCTCCTGTTTTACCGACTGTACGCATTGCCGAAAACTGCTGCCTTCTTCCTGCAAAAAACGACGCAGAGAGCGTTCACTGAGGTGAAATTCTCTGGCTATTTCTGCCAGGCTGGGTTCACCACTGGCAAGGGTCGCCCGAAGATATTGTTCAACCCTTTGCTGCCAGCTGATAGCTTGCATATCCTGCAGGTAGCGTTTAACCACATTTTCAGTGGCCTGCATTAAATTCGGATCGCCTACGATACGACTCGCCAGCAGCGCTTTGCGCTGGAACCACAGGCAGTTTGTCTGAGAGGAAAATGCCACAGGACAGAGGAAGTGTTTTTGCCATGGTGCAGGGTCCCGGGGCAGTGATTGAACCAGTTCAACATGGCATACAGGAGCTGTGAAGCCTGAAATCTGTTGTGCAAAACTTTGGAGTGTGGAAAAAAAACTGTCAATGGCCAGTGGGCTGATGGGTACTGACGCCAGTGTGTCTACAACAAAACCAACCCGGTCAGGCTCATGGATAACACGCACTCTGACGGTGTTGGAGACCAGTGCATAATAGCTGGCCAGTTTGTCGATGGCCTGCAGCATGTTGTCACAGGTTAACACCACCATTCCCAGGGCACGCAGATGCATGGGCTGAACAAAACGCGCTATGGATAATCCGAATGCTGGGTTCTCTGTAACCGCTTCGGCCTGTTGCCAGAGCATGGTCATTTTATCAATAGCAACCCGGCCATCCGGTGCAGCAATCAGTTGTTCGTAATCCAGTTCAGCCCTGGCCAGCAGAGGCTGTGGATCGACACCTGTTTCCTGTAAAGCCCGACAGATAGCCAGAGCCCAGGCGGCGATGGTGTTGTATCCTGAGTCTGTAGGCATAGGTTTAACTGCTTGAATAGATAAAAGTAAAAGGCATCATACTTGTTGATAGCCAACAGCGGTGTCTGGCTTTGTAGTTTAATGCCAGTTCTGCCGAAAAATGATATCAGAGCATACTGAACTGTTATACCTGAAGGGCATAAAACCAGGATTTATCGTCATCCCGGACTTAACCGTCACCCCGGACTTGATCCGGGATCCATCCAAAGCAATCAGCCCGTATCTGTTCTATGGATTTCTGTCGGGGCACCACTGGTTTATCTAAACTCCCGGAACCCGAGGGCACAAAGGCTTCACTCCCTCGCTGTCTTGTAGCAACTCCAAATCCTTTGGGTATAGAATACAGCCGAATTAATCAGGAATGTAATCACTGATGGGTCATATTGATTCCCGACTGGCTGAACAGAATCTGCAGATCCGTAATCCGTTGCTTCGGTTGCTGTTCAAAATCGGGGCAATCGTCTGTATTGCTCTTGGGATTATTGGTATTTTTCTGCCTTTGTTGCCCACAACGCCATTTATGTTGCTGGCAGTCTATCTGAGTTTACGTTCATCTGAAAAAATACATTGCTGGTTGCTTAATCATAAGCAGTTCGGGCCACCCCTGAAGCGTTATCTTGATAAGCGTTCAATCTCCCGTCGTATATTCTGGCGTGCGACCATTGTCATGTGGTGCAGTATGAGCTTTGCCATTTGGCTGGTAAAACCCTTGCCGTTAAAACTGATGCTGCTGGTGATTGCCTGTTCTGTAACGTTGTATATGACCCGTCTGGTCAAAAATAATCGAAAAAGGAGATTGAAATGCCCTACGTGAATATAAAGATCACCCGGGAAGGTGCTACTAAAGAGCAAAAAGAAAAACTGATTGAAGGTGCTACAAAGCTGCTTCAGGAGGTGCTGGATAAAAACCCGGCCACCACTTTTGTTGTGATTGATGAGGTTGATACGGATAACTGGGGTGTGGGTGGCGAGTCGGTTACTGAGCTTCGGAAAAAGAGTTAACAGGGTTGAATGAAAACTATTGATCGTTTTATACGCCGCCTTAAAGCTCGTTCAGAATCAGAAATCGTGTTTAACCCATATGGGAATCCTGAGCTTGCCAGAAATCTGAAACACTATCTGCTTTACCTTTATGAGCATTCTCCGAATCCGGTTTTGCTGGTGGGGGAAGCGCCGGGATTCAGGGGCTGTCGTCTAACGGGCATCCCTTTTTCCAGTGGTGGGGTGATCCCTCGTTCCCGGTGATCATAAGATATTCAATGATCTGGGCAGTCAATTGAAAATTCGCCATCTGGAATCTGAAAATACCGCCAGTATCGTCTGGGAATACCTGCAATCAGTGACCCGATTGCCGTTATTCTGGAACGCTTTTCCCTTTCACCCTCACCCTGCAGGTAATGAACGGAAAAACCGTGCACCATCCGTAGCGGAAGTTAATGAAGGGAGTGAATACCTGAAAGAACTGGCTGATATTTTTCAACCTTCTACCATTGCCGGCCTGGGGCATAAGGGGACTGCCTGTGTGAAAAAAGTCTTCAATGAGGATGTTTTGTATATTCGCCATCCTTCTTACGGTGGAAAAAGGGACTTTTTAAAGGGGATGTCTGAAGTGCTTTCTGAAAAGACAGAAGGAATCAGTGTGTCCTGAATCAAGTTCAGGATGACCAGCTATTCCCCATGCTTATACGACATCGGTAACAGCGTATAAGAAGCATCACACGCAGGGCGCAGCTACAGCTGATTACGTGTTGAGATATGTAATTTTTCCCAAAAACTCGACTATTTATCACGAGCATACAAAATATATACGACTTCGTACGCTAGTGATACCAAGGGGTTTAATGAAACGTGGGGAATTGCTGCAGGATGACGAGGGTATATCAGGATAACGAGGGTATATCAGGATGACGAGGGCAATTCATTTTGATGAGAATCGTCAATATTTCCCCATTCAGATCCGGTGCCAGTCACTGGCGTAAAGATACCCAAGAGGTGTCAGTTCCCGTGTTTCAGGATCAATAATCAGAAATACTGAGATATTATAGGTGGCGGGTTCGTGAATTTTCATATTGACCACCTTTTTCCCCTGCTTTTTACCTAACGGATCAATGCAGGTGCTGTGGGTCATTAGTACGAGGTTTTTTCCTGACTGTTTGTTGTTGAATATTTCATCATACAGCTCCGTTTTACAGTCAGAGCGAAGCCAATGCCTGATGTGGCTGAGATCACCAAACATATACTCGGCGGTTTGCACAGCCCGTATGACCGGGCTGTGATAAAAAATGGTTTCTGCTTTAGGCAAACGGCCATAGCCCTTGCCCACATTCACTGCAATGTCTTTGCTTCGCACCGTAATGCCCTGTGGTGATGCCAGGCAGGGGGCATCGGTTCTGTCGCACCGTTCGGCATGGCGGAGTAGGGCAATGACATTGCCTCTTGCCCATTGATCTTTTAATAACAATAATCTTGCACCGTCCGGGCTGATCAGATTCAATGTTGGGGCTGGTTGAATCAGGCCATATAAGCCTGCAGTAACAATAATAACAATGGCAAGGCAGAGAATTGAAAGAACACTATTTCTTTTTGTCATTGTTTCTTACCGTTCCTGACAAATATTTATATTGAGATGTCCACTGTCAGAAACCTGACGGAATGGTTGTACCGAACAATCATGTCATACCCTACTAGCATGACTATCATGACTATAGTGGATATAAGGATGATTAATACGGGTGATGATATGGATGCAAGAGTCTCTTTTCTGAGCTTAACCCTGACGCTGATTATGTTACCGGCGTTTGCCAAGGATATTTACAAGTGCACAGTGAATGGTGTTGTGCGATATTCGGATGAAAAATGCGATGACAACTCCAGCCCAATCAAGTTGAGAGACATTGCTGCACCCTTGGGACAGCCTGATATGAAGGCAATAAGGATCAAGGATGAACATACTTCCATTCAACTGTTGCAGGATCGTGTTGCCAGACATCAGAAGAAAATACGTCATTATCGCAAGCAGATGAACACTGAACTTGCAGCGCTTAAACTTTATCATCAGTCCGAAATCAGTGAAAACCGGTCTGAGAGGAAGAAAAAACTGCGTAATCCCATCAAAGATCAGGAACTGGTAACCCAGGTTAAGAATATCGCTGCATCCACTGATCAGGAAGATGGCTCAAAGCAGATGCTGGCAGTGATCAAGCATTATGAAACCCTGATAAAAGCTGAACAGTTTCAAATAAAACTCTTAGTAGACGAGCAAAAAAGTATTCGCCAGGAGAGTGAATACAGAAAGAAATAGATGATTAAAGGGGAAATTCACATTCTCTGGACAGGCTGTATTCACTGTTTACGGCTGTATGCAATATCATTTCCGAATTCTAATTATGCTATTGCGCAGCTTTTTCAGGCTCAGTTCCTGCGTTGGGATTTTTCACCATAAATACGGCTATGACCCGTTACTCCACCTTGTCTCTGAGCCTGAAAAGCCATGCACATAAAGCATATTGGAAACCAGCAATGGTATTCACCATAAGTGAGTTCTGCTTGATGCATTCTCCTGTGGCATATGTAAATAACAGTTTCGGCTTTCAAGGAAGTCTTTAAGGGTTGATAACTGTTTATCAATTTGTGGATCGAGCTGACTCCATTTAAAAAAACGATCCGGCACATAATAAGGCACAGATTCTGATTGAAATTCAGAGTGTGGCAGATATCGTTCAAGGCCCAATATATCCTTTTTTCCATAAAGCCAAGTGGTGTAGCTATAGTTCGAGTTGAATGTATCTGGATGTTCAAGGATATAAAATACCAGGCTTACAACTTTGTACGATACTGAGTCAAGATACTGTATGAACCTGCTTTCCCGATCTGCATGTGTATGAGCCTGTCCTGATATGTGCTTAAACCATGGCTCAGCGCCCTTAACCACCATACCGGAAACCAGCGCAACCAGCGTTTCAATAGTATTATCTCCAGACCATTGACTAAAAACTTGATCCCGTACTGTCTGATAGTCATCACCGCTGATTCCAACAGCGTATTGGAAGAATTCGGCCGTTTCCCTTTCAGACGATTTCAGTAGCAGCCCTTCGCGACTTCCTGAAAGCAAATTGCCTGAGCTCGCTTTCAGATCAGAAAGTTGAGTTTCGGTGCCCCAATTCGGCAAGACATTATTATTTTTGATCAGGTATCGGCCTGTAATTGAACCCAAAAGAAATCTGAAATATGTGTATGTGATACGCTGATTGCGCTCCCATAGACTTTCGATCATTGTATAGCTCATAAGACGGCTTACATGTTCCAGTTCATTGGGGGGCGTAATATTTTGTGTATCAGCTTGAACCTGCTTTATTAGAGAAGCCCTTTTTCTGGCCATTTCGGCTAATAAAACATATTGAGGAATTTCATCGGCATAATGCCCGACGATTTTCGTTGCCTCAGTTCTACTGGAAAAGTACGCCCTCTCACACTCATCGCCTTCTGAATAGACGGAATCAAGAAATTGATTGTGTTTGTGATGATCAGAGTGGTGAGAGGTTAAAATCATAATAGCAAGCACCGTACACATGTCTTGCCCCGAGGCAGTACTCGATAGAATTAAAGCAAGTATTGCACAGAAGGTTCCTGCTTTATTTTTTAAAACGTTCAATACAGCTTTCATTGCAGTCCTCATTCGATACAGTTCCTGATAATCCGTACAGGCTTCTGACCTCTCGAGAAGTTGGAAGTTCAAAATGAACTAATAAATAAAGCCTTGATTTGGATTCCTCTGAACCGGTACGGACTTCCTGACTTATGGGCTTTTGAGCTATGATCAACCTTCCTATATCCAATCCAATTGGTTGTGTTCAGCTCAAGGAGACTGTTGAGCAGTTATGAAAAAACTGAAAAACGAAGCAGATTTAGCCAGAGAAGCCTTGAGAGTCGGTGCAATTTATGCCGAAAAACGTAAAGCAGGAAAGGTGGAAACATCGGATTCAGCCAAACTCAAAGTGGAATACATCTACCGCCTTCTGGTACATGATGGCCTGATTCAGCCTCTGGAAAAAAGCCAGGAAAATGAACCCAGCATGAAACGGAAACTGGCACTGTGGATTTCCCGTCAACTGCCCGCTGATCACCCTCTCTTGAAATAGCGGATGCATTCACATCAGGCCACAGGTAGACTGGATTTTTTAAAAAATGCTACAGTCTGCCTGCATGTCCATTCAACGTCCTAATGAATTCCCTAATCAGCTCCCCATTCAGCTCCCCATTCAGCTCCCCATTCAGCTCCGTTGCCCGGTGTGTCACAACCTTCTCAATCGTTCTGATTCCGGCGTCAGCTGCATAAATAATCATCAATTTGATCAGGCAAAGCAGGGATACCTGCACTTGTTGCCTAGCCATAAAATGCGCAGTAAAACCCCGGGTGATGATAAATCCATGGTTCAGGCGCGAACCCGGTTTCTGGACTCAGGTCATTATACGCCGGTGGTCGATCAGCTGATCGACTCTATTCAGGTCTGTATTAATAGAAATCCGGCTCCGCATATTCTGGATGCCGGATCCGGTGAAGGCTATTACACCAGTTTGATCAAAAAACAGTTTCCGGACAGTGCAGTTTGCGGTCTTGATATTGCAAAACCAGCCGTTCTTGCATCCTGTAAACGCAGTAAGGATATTCAGTGGCTGGTGGCCAGTGTCAGTGATCTGCCTCTGATGGATCGGCAACTGGATGTTATCGTCAGTATTTTCTCCCGCTGCGACTGGCAGGAATTTCAACGGGTGCTGAAACCCGGCGGCGTTGTGTTGGTATTGGCTCCGGGGGAGAATCATCTTCTTGAATTAAGACAGGCCATATACAACGAAGTACGCCCATATCCCGTAGACAAGTTGATTCAGCAACTTCCCGAGTCATTTTCCATCAGGGAAACCCGGACTGTATCTCACCCTATGCAATTAAACAGCTCGCAAACCATACTGGACCTGCTGGCTATGACACCTCATTACTGGCATATAAATCAGTCTCAAAAAGAAAAACTGGCACGGCTGAATAGTCTTGATTGCCGGATTGATATGCGTCTCTACAGTATTCAGTTAACTCTATGACGAAAAAAAGCATCACTACCTGGTATCTGGAAATGACAGAGCAGGAATCACAGGCAGGAAATTCCTGTGAAATCCCTGATTTTAATATTATAGAAAGCCGGAGCAGACACTTTGAACTGAACCGGTTTCTCTATTCATACGTGGGGAAACCCTGGGGTTGGGTTGATAAACTGGGCTGGTCTGATGATCGATGGCAGGAATATATAGAAAACGACAATCTTCGTTTATGGATTGGCTATTACAAAGGCACGCCAGCTGGCTATTTTGAGCTGGTTAAAAGAGACCGGGAAGTAGAGATTGCTTATTTTGGTCTGGCGCAGCCATTTATCGGCAAGGGGCTGGGAAGCGGATTTCTGACCTATGCCATTAATCAGGCCTGGTCATGGAACGCCAATCGGGTTGTGGTCAACACCTGTACTCTTGATCATTCTGGTGCTCTGCCTAATTATTTGGCGCGGGGTTTCAAAATCTATAAAGAAGAATCCGTTTAACAGGAGTTTAACAAGATTTTAACAAGAGTCTCAAAGGGGGGGAGCGAGAATCATTGTCATTTAAGGAAATGCATCTTTTTGTGGAAACAGGCGCTGCATGATTTTGCAGATAGCCTGCATCTGATCCCTTATTTCTGTCTGCTGACAATTGGCGAAGCCAAGAACCAGACCTGATTTTTTACAAGGACTGATGTAATAACTGCTTAAGCGGGAGCAAAGAATTTTTTCATCTGTAAGCGCCTTATGCAGACAGGCTTCCGAAAGTCCTGTTTTCAGTTCCAGTACCAGATGCATACCCGCACCACTGGCATGAATCTGGCACCATGATGATAGCGGTTTGCAGTATTCCAGCATGGTATCCAGTTTTGCCCCGTAACTTAATCGCATTCGTTTCAGATGACGACCGAAATGCCCCTCCTGCATAAAGGCGGCGGTGACAGCCTGTGTATGCATGGGTGTTTCTCCCGCGTGCTCCATTTTTGCTTTAACAAAAACGGCTACAAGTGACGGTGGTAATACCAGATATCCCAGCCTCAGCGAAGGAAAGAGTACTTTGCTGAAAGAACCGGAATAGATGACTTGCTGTTGAAGTGCGAGTCCCTGAAGGCTGGCAAGTGGACGATGATTATAGTGATATTCACTGTCGTAATCGTCTTCAATAATCCAGCTGTCATTTATTTGAGCCCAGTCCAGTAAAGCGGTTCTTCGTTCCAGTGAGAGAGCCGGCCCCATTGGGTATTGATGTGCCGGTGTCACGTAAACCAGTGTTGGTGCTTTCGGTAACTGGTAAAGCGTATCAATGATGAGACCGTGGTTATCCACAGGACAGGCTTTCAGATCAGCACCAACGCTCTGAAATGCGCGCCGGGCGCCCATGTAGCCCGGATCTTCCATGGCGGCAATATCTCCGGTGTTTAACAATAACCGTGCACATAAATCCAGACCCTGCTGTGCTCCGGCTGTAATGACCACCTGACTGGCTTCACAGTGAACAGCCCTGGAGCTGCGAACGTAGTCGGCAATGGCATCGCGCAAAGGTGCATACCCTGCCGGATCGCCAAACCCCATCACCCCAGTGAATCCGGTGGCGGGAATTTGCTGGGAAAGGCGGTTCCAGATTTTTTCGGGAAAAGCTCTCAGATCCGGAAGGCCTACAGTAAAACTGCTATTGGAACCGTTAGTTCGAATGGTCTCAGTGCTGATCCGGGCGGCATATTCCGATAATGATGAGGCCGTATCTGTTTTTTGAAAAATCGGTTTATCAATGGGTGCCTGATGCCAGCTTTCCGGTAATTCGGTAGAAACAAAAGTGCCTGCGCCGGATTTTGACTGCAAGTAGCCTTCTGCCAGCAATTGCTCATAACTGGCTAGAACTGTGTTCCTCGACAGCTCAAGCTGATTGGCCAGGGCGCGGCTGGATGGCAGACGAGTTCCCGGTCGTAGCTGCCCCTCGAGTATCTGCTGGCGCAGTGCCAGATAAAGTTGCCGAAACAGATGGGATGATAAGGTGTTGTCCAGTTCCAGGTGTCTGATCTCTGCCATGGGAACGGGCTGTTGTACTTGAAAATTGGTACTGTCCATTTTTAAGAAATGGTTCTCTGAATAGATCCAATTTGTTTATACCATGCTGTGCATAACGGCAAAAGGGGAACGAAATGGAAAATTTAACAGAAACCTCAAAAACCAGACTCAGGCGGGGACCAAAACGGGCCGTTTTTGATCGGGAAATGTTGTATCAGGTGTTTGATCAGGCTCATGTTGCCCATGTGGGGTTTGCTATTGAATCACAATCTTATGTGATTCCCATGCTCTGCTGGCGAGTGGGTAACCGTCTCTATATACATGGCAGTAACGGCAGCCGGATGATTAAAGCCCTGACCGGTGAGCAAAATTGTTGTGTTACAGCAACATTAGTGGACGGCATGGTGCTGGCGAAATCAGCTTTTCATCACAGCACTAATTATCGGTCTGCAATGGTGTTTGGAACATTCAGAAAAGTGACTGATCCGGCTGAAATTAATGAGTCACTGCAGTTGTTTATGGAACACATAGCCCCTGGTCGATGGAACGAGGTGCGGGCACCTTCAGAAAATGAGCTGAATGCCACTACGATACTGTCCATTGAGCTGGATGAAGCATCAGTGAAAGTCCGGACAGGAGGTCCCAATGAGGATGATGAGGATGTGGATTTACCGGTGTGGTCGGGCGAGCTGTTGATGCGGCAGGTAGTGGGTGAAATGATACCGGATAAATACTCGCCAGAGGATATAAAAACGCCGGACTACAGTGGTGCCTGGGGCGAAAGGTGGAGCGCTTCTACCCGTAAATTTTAAAGATGCAGGCTGGCGATTTCTGGTTAGTGGATATTCCAGCAGGGCAATATTCCAGCGTCGTCAGTTTTTTCGTTCATTCGCAGATGTTGTTATAAGTAACAGGAAAAAGTTTTCAGAAAGACACCCATGGCTGTTCAGTCAGACGGTAAAGCTATTGTCATTTATTCTTGCGGGTCTCAGGCGGATTCATAAAAAAACACTGATGAACAGTGTCTCGGAGGATAGCACATATGTCTTCAGGATCGCACATGTGGCAGTGGAAAACGATAAGTGCGACACATAAATACTAATTCACATTTATATATGTTTACAGCGCCTTGAGAATTATGATGAAATTCCAATCGGTTGGTAAACACTGATGTACTTACCGGAATATAAAAAATACAGGATTACTGATACGCAGAGATAACGTATTAACGTGTCAGTGAAGCTTGAAAACGAACTATTGGTTGGGTTGGCATCTTTGAGTAGTATCGTAATAAAAGACAACGCCAGAAATCTAATCGCTTCTGCTCATCGAAATCATATTTTTATCAGAGCTATTGAAACGGTTCTCGTGGTCATTCTGGTTGTTAAGCTACTGGAAATGGGCTGGTTAGTTTATCAAGACCAGTACCTGCCTGAAATTAAGCCTTCCCGACTTCAATCTTCAGACACACTGCCTTCTAATGGGGTTGCCGGCAATCGTACCTTCGATAATCTGCAGCAGTTCCATCTCTTTGGTCGTGTAAATATCAAGAAAACAGCTTCAGCAGCAGAAAGTACAAAAGATATAAATGACATTCCCCGTTCAAAACTGAATATACAACTGGCCGGACTACTGGTGCATGACAAGATTGATTCGGCCCTGGCGATCATCGCAGCAGGTGGGGAACAGCAGGTCTACCAGATTGATGAATTTATAGGAAAAACAAAGGCAAAAGTTGTCGCCATTTATCCCGACCGGGTGATTATCGAGTATCAGTCCAGGCAGGAAGCTTTGCTCCTCTATCCGGATGAACAGCTCAAGGTCATAGCGCTGTTTTCTGGTTCTGGTTCTGATTCCCAGGATGAATCTGCACTGCCTGATATTGCTGATACAGGCTCAAGTCCGGAATCTCTGGATGAAATTATAAGCCTTTCAAGGGTGAGCAAAGATGGGAAGCTGAAGGGATACCGGATTACACCAAACAGATTTCCTCATCTGTACAGAAAATCGGGATTCAGTGAACAGGATCTGGTGTTGTCTATCGACAGCTACGATCTGACCGATTCCTATCAGGCAGAGGAACTTATAGAACAGCTTTCGGATCTGGAACAAATTATCGTGACTGTTGAGCGTGGTGGTCAGTTACATCGAATTGAACTGTCGATATAGGCCGCTTCAATAGCATTGGTATATTAGGGAAATACTATTTATGAGTCGCTCATTATTATCAGTATTGTATGCCCTGTTAATTGTAATAACAGTGAGCAGTCAGGTTCAGGCGCAAGGTTATTCGGCCAGTTTTCAGAAGGCGAATATTAGTGAGTTTATCAATGCAGTAGGGATAACTCTGAACCTTACTATTATTACAGATCCGTCAGTTAAAGGGACTGTCAGTGTAAGGTCGTATAATAATCTTAATAAAGAACAATATTATCAGCTGTTTCTCAGTGTGCTTGAAGTACATGGTTTCAGTGTTATCACAGAGAGTAATAACACTATTAAGGTTGTGAAAAACAGCAAGACCAAGGAAACAGTTTTTCCTATCGTTGACCAGTTTGGAAATCCTGATGACAGTCTGGTGACCTGGGTATTACCGATTAATAATATTCCTGCCCGGGAGCTGGCTCCAATACTGCGCCAGATGAATGCTAATTATGGCAATGTGGTCGATTTTAATCCCTCTAACATTCTGATAATTACTGGTCGGGCCGCAAATGTAGAACGTTTGGTCAGTATGGTTCAACGCATTGACCAAATTGGGGCGAAATCGGTAGTAGTGGTGCCTTTAGAGCACACCTCGGCCAAAGAAATGGCACGAATTCTCACAAGCATCTATCTCAATAAAACAGCAAAAAATAGCAGCACAATGGTCGTTGTTGCTAACGAACAGGGTAACCAGGTCATACTGTCTGGCCCCTCTGAAATGTTGAGCCGGATGAGAGGTCTGGCTATACAGCTGGATGCGGAACGCTCTGATAATTCCGGAAATGATCGGGTTTTTTATCTGCGATATGCCCGGGCAGAAAATTTAATAGAAGTGCTGGAGAACGCAGCTTCTGTTACCAGCAGTTCCAAGGGCTCGAAGAAAAATTACAGTATCACTGCTCATGAAGAAAATAATGCAATTATCATCACTGCTCAACCGGATCTGATGAAATCTCTTGCAGGGCTGATAGCAAAGCTGGATATACGTCGTGCTCAAGTGATGGTTGAAGCGATTATTGCAGAAGTCTCTGATGGTGACGGTATTAATCTGTCTCTGCAACTGGCCAAAAAAGATAATGCAGTTATTCAGTTTAATGACGGATCATCAATTCCTATAGGTGAACTCATCTCCGGTGTTGCTGAAGTCAATGAGTCCGGTAAAGAGGGCGGAAAACGTGATTATTCTTCACTCTCACAAGTAGTGTCCGGACTCTCGGGAGCGGCATTTGCCGTCACATCCGGAGATTGGGCTGCATTGCTCCAGGCTGTTTCCACGTCATCAAAATCCAATGTCCTTTCCACACCAAGCCTCATGACACTGGATAATCAGGCTGCTTCCTTTGTTGTGGGAGATGAAGTACCCACAATTACCGGCTCCACTTCAGGGAGTAATAATGATAACCCTTACCAGACTATTGAGCGCAGGCAGGTGGGAGTAAAACTCAGTGTAACCCCCAGGATAAATGAAGGTGACGCAGTACGTCTTGATATCGAACAGGAAGTATCAAAAGTCAATGGTCGCACATCGGTTGACGTTACTTTCTCAACCCGGGAAGTGAAAACATCGGTGATGGTTCGTAGCGGAGACACCGTTGTCATCAGCGGAATGATTGATGACGATGTTCAGGAAAGTAAATCCAAGGTGCCTCTTCTGGGGGATATTCCTCTTCTGGGGCACGCTTTCCGGTCAACGTCCGTCAAGACCGTCAAACGTAACCTCATGGTTTTCATCAGGCCCACCATTATCCGTAATGACGATATGATGAAAACCATCAGCGCGAACAAGTACAGCCTGATTCGTGCCGAACAGCTTCTTCAGGCCAGAGATGGCGTTAGTCTGATGCCATCGAAAAATACACCTGTGCTGCCTGAAGTGAAGCTGGTCAAAGAAACGTCCCGGATGTTACCACCTGAAGTCGTCAGGCAAAGCATCGTCGAGAAGAAACAGGAAGTCTTGAAGTTACCAGCGCAACCCAAAGCACCTGAGGAACAACTGCAGTACCACACTGTGATCAAGGGCAATACGCTGTATTCCCTGGCCCGCCAGTATGGAACAACTGTCGCTTTTCTAAGAAAAATAAACGGGCTCAAGGGCAACACCCTGTCTGTAGGACAAAGATTGATTGTTGCCAGAGAGTTGGTTTATCTCAACAGACAGGCAGCAAACGATGATGAAACAGCAGGGCTGGTAGCCGCTTCGTCTGAAGCGGGAGGTAATATTTAAATGCCTTCCTTACCCGCAATGTCATTGCCTTTTTCGTTTTCCAATCGTTTTCGGGTTTTGCTGGAGCTGGACAATGAAGGCTATGTTCTTTATTTCGATAAATCTCCGGAAGCGTATACGCTGGCTGAAATTCGTCGGGTAATGGTGGCACCGTTTCAGATCAAACAGATTACCGGTGATGAGTTTGATCAACGACTGTCCGAGTCTTATCAGCAGGATTCCTCAGAAGCTAGACAGCTGATGAGTGATATCGGCAGCAATGAAGAGCTGCAGGCTCTGGCCGAAGAACTGCCGGATAATGAAGATCTTCTGGAAGCCGATGATGGCGCACCTATTATCCGGATGATCAACGCCATGTTGAGCGAAGCAATCAGGGATGGTGCTTCTGACATTCATATTGAAACTTTTGAAAGCCATCTGGTTATTCGTTTCAGAGTGGATGGTATTCTCAGGGAAATTCTCAAGCCACAAAGAAAACTTGCGGCCTTGCTGGTGTCCAGAATCAAGGTTATGGCCAAACTGGATATTGCGGAAAAACGTATACCGCAAGATGGTCGTATATCTTTGAGGCTGGGAGGCAGGGCTGTTGATGTCCGGGTTTCTACCATTCCGACCCGCCATGGTGAACGTATTGTTCTTAGATTGCTGGATAGAGGCAGTATTCAGCATGACCTCAGCAGTTCAGGTATGTCTGACGACCTGTGCGAAAAGTTGAGGCAGCAGCTTCATAAGCCCCACGGAATTCTTCTGGTAACAGGTCCGACCGGTTCAGGTAAAACAACCACGCTATATTCCGGTATCAGTGAGATCAATACCCCTGAGCGTAACATCATGACCGTAGAAGATCCGATTGAGTACGATCTTGCTGGTGTGGGACAGACGCAGGTTAATAACAAAGTTGATATGACCTTTGCCAGAGGTTTACGGGCCATTCTGCGACAGGATCCTGATGTTGTCATGATTGGTGAAGTCAGGGATCTGGAAACTGCGGAAATAGCCGTGCAGGCTTCACTGACGGGGCATCTGGTGCTGAGTACTTTACATACCAATACGGCAGCGGGAGCAGTAACAAGACTCAGGGATATGGGAGTGGAACCTTTTCTGCTCTCATCAAGCCTTTTGGGCGTATTAGCCCAGCGACTGGTAAGAACGCTCTGTGCTCATTGCTGTACGCCGGAAGCGCCCACTGAAACCGAGCGGGAGTTGATGGGACTGGCTCCAGAAGATGAAAGAACCCTGTGGCAGGCCAGGGGGTGCAGTGAATGTAATGATTCCGGATATCAGGGCCGAACAGGTATTTATGAACTTTTTCTGGTCAATGAAGAAATACGACAGCTGATACATGATCGGGCTGGTGAAGCCGAAATGGAAAAGATCATGATGCAGGATTCACTCAGTATTCGCATTGATGGATTCAATCGGGTGTTAAAGGGAGAAACTACGCTCTCTGAAGTGTTGCGAGTGACCCGGGGATGAGTCTGTACGCATATTCTGCAATGGATCAGAACGGGAAAGTTAAAAAAGGCTTACAGGAAGCCGATTCTCCCAAACTGCTCAGGCAGGCACTGAGATCTGAAGGACTTGCTCCTGTAGAAATTAATCCGGCCAGTGAACGACAGTCGGAAGGTAAGGCTGTGCGCTCTTCTCTGGGGCGAAAAGCCAGTGTCTCGGAAGTGGCATTGATCACCCGACAGATGGCAACGTTGCTGGCAGCGTCGATTCCCATTGATGAATGTCTTCAGGCTATGGTGCACCAGGTTCAGAAGAATCATTTGAAAGTCATGCTGACAGCCGTAAGGTCAAGGGTTCTGGAAGGGCATACCCTGTCTGATGCGTTGGCGGCTTATCCTGCAACATTTGATCACTTATACCGTTCGATGATTGCTGCAGGTGAGAAGTCCGGCCATCTGGATGCGATCCTTGAGCGACTGGCCGATTATACCGAGCAACGGCAACAGATACGCAGCAAGATGACCCAGGCGATGATCTATCCGCTCATTCTAACCCTGGTTATGGTTTCAGTGGTTGTTGCATTGTTAACCACGGTGGTTCCCACAGTAATAGAGCAATTCGAGTTTGCCGGAAGAAACCTTCCTGATATGACACTGGCACTGATTTCAGCCAGCAACTTTGTACAAAACTACGGCATAGCTGTACTGATTGCTTTTCTGGTGATGCTTGTACTCCGACAGAGATTGCTTAAATCCGAAGCCATAAAATTAAAATACGATCACCGTATGCTTCAGATGCCGGTATTTGGTTCTGTCAATTCCGGTGTTGATATAGCCCGGTTTGCCCGGACACTGAGTATTTTAATCAGCAGCACAGTCCCTCTGGTCGAAGCCATGAATATCTCCGCACAGGTGATGTCCAACTCTTTTATACGTCAGAAGTTATTAACAGCGTCTGATCAGGTCAGGGAAGGCGGTACATTCTGGACAGCCCTGGATCAAACCCGATTATTTTCACCCATGATGCTGCACATAATTGCCAGTGGTGAACGTTCCGGTGAGCTGGAAAGTATGCTACTGCGTGCAGCCAATGCCCAGGATAAGATTTTTGAAGACCAGGTGAATATCGCTCTGGGTATTTTTGGACCATTGATGATCGTCACAATGGCCGGGCTGGTTCTGTTTATTGTTATGGCCATTCTTACACCAATGATGGATCTCAATAGCCTTATGGGCTGATTATTTTTAGGGGGAAATTGAGATGCAAAAACACAAACGTTTGCAAAGAAATCACAGGACAACACAGGCAGGATTCACACTGCTGGAAATAATGGTGGTTATTGTCATTCTGGGAGTGCTTGCCAGTATGGTTGCACCGAATGTTCTGGGTAACAAGGGAAAAGCAGATCGGCAGAAAGTACTCAGTGACCTCGTTGCTCTGGAGAGTGCTCTGGATATGTACAAACTGGACAACAATGTATACCCCTCTAACGAACAGGGATTGAAAGCACTGGTCAGTAAACCATCCGGATTTCCCGAACCAAAGGGCTACCGGGAAAATGGCTATATCCGTCGACTGCCCACTGATCCATGGGGTAATCCGTATTATCTACAGATTCCGGGAGAGTACGGTTCTGTTGATGTATTTTCAGCGGGTTCTGATGGCCAGCCGGGCACAGATCAGGATGTAGGTAACTGGGAAATCTGACATTGTTGCTGCATTTTCAAAATAATAAGTTATCCGGAATGTCAGAAAAAAAACCGGTAAAAAATGCAGGGTTTACCCTGTTGGAAGTGATGCTGGTGCTGGTACTTATAGGAATGGCCAGCACCATGATCATTCCGCGCCTGCCTTCAGGCAGTGGTGCTGCACAGTTAAATCATGACACAGAAAAACTGGCAGCCCTGATACAGCTGGCTCAGGAAACTGCATTGATCAATGGCCGGAATCTTGGCTTCGGTCAGATTACTAATGATAAGACCGGTGACGGTTATCTGTTTCTTGAATTAGAAGCAGGTGGCTGGACAACCATCAAGAAAAATCGCTTTATGAAGAAAGTAGCTCTTCCTGACGATATGGTTCTTACCTTGAGGAAAAGTAATTCTTTCTGGCTTCCTGCTCTCGAATATGAAGCAACGACGGACATAAAGATCACTGGTTCCCGGCAGATTGTCAGGCCGAGAGAAAAAAAATCGATCAAGCCAGATCTTATCTTTTGGAGCAGTGGGGAAATAACGCCGGCAGAATTAACGTTATGTGTGCGAAACAAAAAAGAACTGTGCCGTCGGGTGATCATGGAGGAAACCGGTGAAATTCATACCCTTTCGTCCGATGCCTGAATCCCGGATTAATCTCATGACCAGTGCTTCGACACGTCAATACGGATTTACTTTGCTTGAGGTGATGATGGCAATGGCGATATTGGCCATTGCCGGTATGGCGATTGTGGGTGTTACCCGTGATGGTCTTATCAGCAGCCAGCATTTGAATGAAAAAAGACCTGCATTCTGGGTTGCAGAAAATACTCTGACAGATATCCGGTTGTCCGGAAAATGGTCCGGAAAATGGCCATCGGGCGATTGGCAGAAACAGAGTGTTGTTATGGATGACAGAGTCTGGTTTGTACAAAGTCGCAGCATTAAAACAGTCACGGGAAATCTTCGATCGATTGAAGTTGAGGTAAGAACTCATAAAGACAGTGCTACAGCCATTGCACAGCTACAGACCCATATGTTGAAACCATGACAATGCTCAATCGAAAGCTGGAAAAAAAACGATGCTTATCTTCAGGGTTCACATTACTGGAAATGCTTCTGGCGCTTTCAATTTTCACGCTGGTGAGCTTTGCTGCATGGCAAATTCTCAGTACTGTCAGCACAGCCCAAAAAGTGCAATCTGATAATGCCCGGCGCCTGTATGCACTGGATTACGCTTTTCTGCATCTTAAAAAAGATCTCCGACAACTGGTTGACCGGGGAGAGAAGGGCCGTGAAGGAGGGGAGCGCTATAGTACTTTTCTCCGTGCGGAACCAGGTACTGGCAACACCTCTCTTTCTTTTGTAAGAACCGGATGGCGTAACAATGATCAGCGATTACCAAGATCAAGCCTGCAGAGAGTTTATTATCGTCTGAACGGTGACACTCTGGAGAGGGGGTATGACCGGCTACTGGATACTCCGGGCAACACCGGACCTGAATACAGACCATTGTTGCCGGGTGTGAAAAAAGTGAAATTCAGATTTTTTACTAACGGACAGTGGCAGGATAACTTGCGGGAATCCGCTTTTCCCGAAGGCATTGCAATATCACTGGATTTCGTCAGAGGTGGTTCAGTAGAACGCCGATTTAATATCGTTAAACCATGGAAAGGATTGAATGGAACATAATAACCAATCCTTAATATTCAAAGAATCAGGCATGGCAATTCTCAGCGTTTTATTAACGCTGACACTGGCGATTCTGCTGGTTGCCGGATTCTCTGAAACGATCAGGCGTCAGATTCGCTTCAGTTCCGCCCTGCAAAATCATGAACAGATATACTGGTATTCTCTGTCGGCTGAAGAGTTAGCCAGACAGGTGTTAATGCAGTCATTTCAGGATGAAGAGAAGGTTGTGCATCTGGGCCAGAGTTGGGCCACCAATGGCAGGGAATACCCACTGGAAAAAGGCACAATTACCAGTGCTATTAAAGATTTACAGGGCTGCTTTAATCTTAATAGCCTGGCTTTTGCTGATACAACCGATAAGAAGAATGGCATCGTAAAACCCGGATCGTTTCTGATATTTAAAGCATTACTGGAAAATCTTGGACTCGATTTTATTGATGCGGAACAAATTGCAGAAGCAACCCGGGACTGGGTCTATCCTGCGGTTCGTTCTGTGTCGGGTCAGGGAGCAGGGAATAACGATTACCTGGCGTTACCTGTGCCCTATCTGCCTGCCAATACCGCCATGAGAGATGAGAGTGAGTGGCGTTCTGTGCTGGGTGTTTCAGCCAGTATGGCGCAAGCCTTTCTGCCTTATTTCTGTGTCATTCCCGACACGGCTTTGAAAATCAATATTAATACTGTTTCTGTTGAGCAGCCGGAAATACTGGCTGCTGCGTTTCTGAACAAATTATCAGTAGCAGAGGCGGAAAGCATTTTATTGGATCGTCCGAGAAATGGCTGGCCGTCGGTGGATGAATTTCTGGATCAGGTGCCTTTACCTGCGTTCGATAAAAAAAGCAGAGAAAAAAATCTGACGGTTAACAGTCGTTATTTTGAGTTGAATTCAGCCATTCGGGTTCAGGAAAACAACGATCGATTGCAGAGTTTGATTGTACGGAAAAGTGATGATGATCTTGTCATTGTCCGCCGTCGAGCAGGAGAGATATGAAGCATCCAACATTATTACTGCGCCTGCCATTCAGTGAAAAGGACATGGTTTATTGGCAGTATTTTACCAAAGACGACAATGACGCTGCCCTTCTTCCGAAGGAATCGGGGGTACTGGATTCTGTTGATGAGCTGGATCAGCTTACAGAAATGAGTAGTAGCAGTCAGGTCATTGTACTGGTGCCTGGAGAACTGGTGACTTTAAGGGAACTGAGTATTTCCGGTCGCCTTAGTCAGGTGATGCTGAAATCACTGCCTTTTCGACTGGAAGATGAACTGGCCGGTGAAATAGATGAACTGCATATTGCTGTACTGGAACATTCGGAAAATAAGCTCAATGTAGCTGTTGTTGAAGATCGCTGGATGTCACTCTGGCAACGCTGGCTCGAAGAGGCTGAAATAGAATGTCATCAATGGCTGCCGGATACACTGGCTATACCTTATTCAGTGGGAACATGCTGTCTATATAAACTGGAAGATAAATGGCTGGTACGTCACGGTGTGTGGAAAGGTGCCGTGTGCGATGCTTCATGGCTGAAGTTCTATATGGATAGTATTGATAAAGAACAACAACTTCAGATTATTGATTACAGTCGTCTGGGTGCTGAAGATAATCCCTTGTATACACTGAATCTTGACGCCATTACCCCGGAGGTAAACCTGCTACAGGGGCGCTGGAAAAATAAGAAGAAGGCGCATTCCGGCATGCTGGATCTCTGGCGTCGAAGTCTTATCTTATCGGTCATGGTTTTGATTGTCTGGATGGTTGTTTCCGTATCATCTGCCTGGCAGCTGAATAACAGGGCTGATGAACTTCAGGCTCAATCATTAGAAGCTTATCAGCAGTTATTTCCCGGTGAACGTGTTATACGACTGATCCCACAGATGAACCGAAAGTTAAGGCAGCTGGAAGGCAGTGTGTCAGAAACAGAAGACTTATTGCCGCTATTGGATTCCCTTGCCCCGGCATTCAAACAGTTTAGCGAGGTAAAACCAAAATCTATCAGCTATGACTATGGTCAGCAGACTCTCAGAATAACCGCTGAGGCTAATGCGATGATGAATTTCACCCGATTGCGCGATGAACTGGCCGGGCAGCGTGATATAGAGCTGGAATCTCTTGAGCAGAATGAAAAAGTGGTGACGGGTGTTTTGATTATAAAAGGAAGTGAACGATGAGTTTACTGGCAGGTACCGGTCAGAATATACGAAGCCGCATAAGTGACTATTGGCAAACATTAAGCCCCAGAGAACAGATCATAGTATCTATTGCCGGAGGAATGATTGCACTTCTGCTGTTCTACTCAGCTCTGATTAGACCTGTTCAGGATTATCATTCTCAGGCAGAAAGCCGGTTAAATAATAGTGAAAGAACGTACACGGATGTCATGGAGAAAGCTGAAAAAATAACAGCCCTTCTTGCCTCCGGTGCAAAGATATCTTCAGGTGAGTTCGGACAGGATGAACCACTGGATATTTTGATCAGCCGCAGTGCCCGGAAGTTTGGTATTGTCCTGAAGGGGATAAATCAACAAAATCGAAGTCTGGTCATAAAGCTGGCGCCGATTGATTTTTCACGATTAACCCGCTGGCTGGTCTATCTGGACGAACAGAATGTCAGGGCTATTACATTGCAGATGTCCCGTACGAAAAATTCTGGCATTGTTGAGGTGCAGCAATTAAGGCTGCAATTAAAAACAGCGCCTGGCAGCCAAGGGTAGTGGGTTGTCAGAGAATGAGTGAGCGAACAACGGCCTTCGTCTACATACAGTATTGCGGCGCTCGTTCACTGGTACGCCAGCCCGGCCCGATCACTTAGTTTTTCTAAGTTCCGGGGCTTTCCTCCCTTGCTACTTTGTAGCCACTCCAAATCCTTTGGGTATATACCGTTAAGATTATTTCTCAGCTTTTATTTTTTATCCTGATGCCAGTGAATCAGGCTGTTCTGGGCATCCAGTAATTGTTCTGTAGTCGTCCTGATATCCCATAACTGCCACATAATGACCATCTGGGACAGCACTATTGCTGTGATAGCAATCCGCCATTTTGTTTGATTTGTTGGTTTTTTTACTTCTGGCTGTGTCTGTTTTCTGTGGGAATTCAGTTGCGAGGTAATAGCGTGTTCGAAATGTTCCAGAGTTCGATGAAATTCTTTTACAATCTGGCGGGTTTGTTCTCTGGTGCTGCGTCTTACTGTATCGGTCTGCTGGATGATGGTCTGGTTTAAGAATGGTTTAATCTGATTCGACCACTGGCTTGAAACTTCAGTCAGATGTTTGAGGTTTTTGGATGAGGGGTTACTGATGACGTTATTCGTTGTTGTTGCCAGAGCATCCGACTCCGGTGAACTTTTATTGATGTTTTCTCTGGTGACTAGACCCAGTTTAATCAGAGCCTCGTGCAAACGCCTTTTTTCCATGCCTTTTGGTAATACATCTACAGCCCCCAGTGCCCTGGCCTGACTGACATACAGCTCGCCTTCTTTGGCTGTATACATCATGACAGGAATGGTGGCTGTCAGAGGATTACTTTTGAAGACTTTTATGGCCTCAAGCCCATCCATACTCGGCATGGAGTGATCCATGAAAATAATATCCGGCTTCTGATGTTTAAGAAAAGTAAATGCATCTTCCGCTGAATAGACTGAATCACTGGTAATGCTGACCTGTTCAAGCAGGTTAGAGAGTACTTTACAGGCGACTCTTGAATCATCAACTATCAGAGCTTTAACAGCCATTTATTTTCTCCGGAACGTTAAGGTGCAACAGATACAGGTTGGGGCGGCGACTTCAGACAGGTTGTTCCAATACTGATGAGAGCGTGCAAACTGAGATTTATTGTTCATACTACAGAAGACGTTTATAAAGTCAGGGTAATCTCGTAAAAAATAGTTCAATATCAATTGCCTGAATTACAGAATGACACGGGAAAATAGCAAAAGGCTTAACCCGAAAGGGTTAAGCCTTACAACCAAAACCGTCTAATCCCGTTGTCTTTGAAGATGCAGTGTTGTTGGCTGCACCTCCAAATACTCTGGGTCTATTCAGACAGATTTATTCCACCTCGAAAGGCTCAAAAATCACAGTTTCAGTAAAGTCATAAGCAGTTTTGTTTCCTGCTTTGTCGTGCAGTGTCATTTCAGATACACCCCAGGTACCAGGCGCAGAACCCTTTGGCAGGGTGGCTTTGCCAACATACTTCTTCCAGGTAGTTGGTTCACCATTGAAGAACAGAGTATGGGTGTTGTTGTGGTCAACGCGGTAAGAGTGCTGCTTACCCTGAGGGTCTCTCAGGATGTAATTGGCACTGTCTAAACCAGACTTGTCATCACGGGCCCAGAAAGTCAGGACCACATTGGTTTCACCGTCAGGCTTTTCGGCGTTGGCTGGTGTTGCTTCAACATGAATGCATTGCTCATCATCACCACTACTGCAGGCCTGAATGTTAGCTTCAGGACCACGGGTATCCGGGTTAGCGTTGCTGTTATCAATAAGAACCTTTGGTGAAGCTTCATAGGTATTATGATCATCAGCGAACTGTGCACCACCACGGTTCAGGGCCTGGTCACTCATGCTCAGGAATGCTACTTCATATTCGCCGGTACGGTAGTATTCAGTGGTGAAGACGCTGGTCTCACACTGACCATCAATCACACCATCAACATTCTTGGTGAATGAACCATACTTATCGCGAGAGTAGTCTCTGTAGTCATCAGACTTGGTTCTGGTGAAGCAGGGCCAGTTACCCATTTTCACATCTTCATCAACATCCCAGTGAGCTGTCAGGGTACGAACCATGCGACATTGTGCAGATTTACTGCTGTAACCTTCGCAATTATCCTGATTCAGCGTGCGTGAGAAGTCACCATTTTTTATCTCAACAGGTTTTGGATCGCTCAGATCAACGGTCAGCGAGTTGTCCATATACCTTGGAGCATCAGTATCTTCTGCAGGGTTGTTAACAAACAGCTGCCAGCCGTAATCGGTATTGCGCTGGTAGCGCTCATTGCCGACTTCGTCTCTAAGCTTGATCTGTGCAGGTGCCCACCAGCCATTCTTGGCGGTATTCGGGATGGTAACAGTACCTCTTAGTTTATGGGACAGTTTGCCACCATCAACCGGGAAGAAGTTCATGTCGATAATTGTACCCGCTTCGCTGTACAGACGGGTGTAACCTTTGGATGCACCTTCCATGCAGGAATCTGAAGAACAGTTTTCCTTGGTGGTATGCAATTCCAGATCTACAGTTACCCGTTTGTTGTCGCCTGCCTGGCCTTCAACTTTGATCTCAACACTCTTGATCTTGCCAGGATAAATGTAATCCGGGTGAAGATTCAGTACTTCAAAGGTCAGGTCATCACGGATTTCCTGAAGATACATAACGCCAGCCATCAGACGCTCTTTGATAAACTCATATTTACCAGGAGCACGTGAACGCAGTTTGTCAGGGTTCAGCAGGAAGTAAGAGATACTTTCCGCCATATCTTCATTTGGATTTTTCAGCTGAGCGTAAGCAGAAACAAAGTTAGTGGTCTTGCGGGCTGACCAGCCATCTTTCTCATAAACATGGGCATTCAAAGTAGCCGGATTAAAACCGGAACGATGCGTACCATCTTCACCGCCACTGGGGTCGTAAGGCAAGTCGTAGTAGTGCTCCATCTCTTTACTGTCGAGACGATACCAGTCGGAGAATTTATACCATTCTTCCTTCTGGGCTTCTGTTATACGGTAATGCCACAGGAAGTGAGATTTTTCGTGCAGAACCAGACGTTGCATGTGCTCGAGGTTGTCGCCTTTGAAAGCAATTTCCATGAACTCGATGTAACCGGCGCCAGGCCATGCAACAGCAGGAGCTCCAGGGTAAAGCGGATGATCATGACCGTTCTTGCGACGGAACAGGTACTTCAGGCCTTTCTCGTTATTTTTGCCAGCACGGATCATGTGCATGCCTGTTGGCATTTCTTCGAACTGGTTGATAACAATCAGAATTTCTTCTGGAGCAAAGGACTGCCATGCCGAAGAGTCACGGTCTACGCCAGTAACGGCAACATCACGATACACTTTGGAGAGATTGGACCAGGGCGTATTCTTGCGAGTATCAATGGTAACACCGAAACGATTCTCAAGAATAAAGTTGGCCATCTTCAGGTCATTACCATTATTGGTAATCTTTCTGACTACGGCATGGTGCAGACGCTTGGAGAAGAAGCGACCCTTACGACCATCAACGGTAGCAATAGCCGGGTTGGCATAGGTAAATGTATCAATTCCCAGGGTGATATTTTCATTATCAATCTGGATATCATTATGGAGATCTCTGGTGCTCAGTTTCCAGACAGTATTATCAACGTCCTTACCCTTGCAGCGCAGACCAATACCTACGTTTGGACCATTATAGCAATGTCTCTGGGGAACCTGACGGAAGGTTTCCAGAAGACGATAGGCATGATCCTGAGTCCAGGGGAGGTCACCGCTGTCATCCAGAACAATACCAAAGTCACGGAACAGCATTTGTGCTGCAGCAATGCTGGGGACTTCTTTTTCAACACCGTGGATTGTAACTTTGATCGGTTTATTAACAGCAGAGGCATATTCAAGACCACTGACGTTTTCACCTTCGCCGTTCCAGATAAAGTGGAAAGTATCATCACTGATCAGGTTTGGCATAGGCTGCATAAGCAGGCTAAGTTGATCCCGATCCGGTGTAGTGGTGATCAGTCCTTTCAGGCGCAGGCCTTTAGCCTGTACCTTAATGGTGTACTCGATATCAGGATTCAGATTGTTGAATCTGAAGCTGTCACCGTCCACCAGAACTGTATGCAACTCGCCCCGACCACTGGCGGTAATCACCGCTCGGTCCACAGACAGGCCGGTAATGTTTCCGGAAATAACACCGCTGCCGACAACCGGATTACTGCCGTTATCATCAGCTGGCTTATCAACTACTGGCAGGCCCGGGTCAAAAGCATCTCCGGTATCAGTGTCTGGTGTACCACCAGCGTTTCCAGTGGGAAGTGTTACAACTGGAATTGCAGTATCAGGCGTTGGCACAATAACAACTTCATTACCTGGTTCTGGTACTGGGGCTGTTTGTTCTGGCTCAATAATAACTACAGGCGCAGTAGCTGTTTTATTGGTTACTACCAATTGAGGCGCATCGCTGCTTTCCAGACTTCTGAACGTAGCTCCGTTACCACTGCCGGCTTGAGGATTCTCAATAACCAGAGACAGGGTGTTGCCTTTGGTGGACTTCGCCAGTTCGGTAATGTCCACTTCAACCCATTTATTGGTTTGAGGTTTCAGGGACAGTCTTGCAACACCGGCACCTGGATTTGCTCCTGGTGCTGTATTCCAGTTCAGTTTTCCTGACCAGGAATTTTGAGTCTGCATAACATTTAACGTGATAGTTTTTTTGATCTTTTTGGCATAAAGTTTCAATGAAACCCTGTCCAGAGATTCCAGATCAACACTGCTGAGGTCAAAGGTCAAATATGACTTTCGATCAAAGCTGATATTGTGAGAGTTTTTGACAACCAGTGTATTTTTGGAGGCAAAGTCTTTATGCGCATGCTTTCCTCCACGAGCAAAACCATCATCATCGGGAACGATGTTGATGGCCATGGCACTTTGTACAGCAAAAGCCAGCGGCAATAAGATTGCCGGCTTTAGCCACGATTTTTTCAATGACGACATTAAGTCATTACTCCTTATTTTTAGAAAATAAAAATGCCAGTCAGACTGGCTGGAGGAAGCTGTATATGCTGAGACAGTCAAACCGCTTCCTCCATATACCGGGTAGGTTTTACCTGCCTCTTTAAATTTTTCTTATGAGAAAACAAGATATTAAATTTTGTTTTTCAATGACGCCTGTGTTCTGTAGGGACTGTGAGACTCCGTTTGAGAACTGAACAAAATGGCTGTTTCGTCATTCTGTTTCGGCGTCATTTGTTTTTGCTCTTGTATCCCTTAACTCAATGACGTTCATAAGAATTAACAATGAATAAGCAGGAAATTATTCAAACACCTGCTCTCATGAGCGCCCATGTACGAATTGTGTACGCAGGTAAATATACAATAAACGTCGTTTTATTAATGTGAATGTCGTCTCATATTTATATATTTTGTTAAAAATATGCACAACGCATAAGCATATTTGAGAACGGATTTTGATCAGGAACATTAATGTGTATGAGATGGAGGATAGAGAGGGGATTTATACCATTTCCGAATTCTAATTATGCTATTGCGCTGCCTTTTCAGACTCAGATCCTGCGTTGGAGTTCCTCGCCATAGCTACGGCTATGACTCGTCACTCCGCCTTGTCTCTGTGTCTGAAAAGCCATGCTCATAACGCATATTAGAAACCGGCAATGGTATTACACTTCAGTCTGCCAGAATCGGGAAATGCGTGAACAGAAATCATAAAGAATCAAGCGGGAAGAGCTGCCTCAGGAAAAGGAGGCAGCGAGAGGTTCAGAGATTTTCCAGATTGTTTTCGGGTTATATCAGCTGATCAATAGTCGTGTGTCGTGCATGCTAGTTTTTTACCAGAGAAAGCCTTTTGTTTTTTGTTTCACTGAGCCGGACTACTATCGGTCTGGTCAATTGTACGAATTCTTCCAGTTCTCTTCCTTCCAGAACGTTTCCGGCTGGCAATTTTACTTTCATGGCATTTACCGGGCGACCGTCAACGTACATTTCATAGTGAAGGTGAGGTCCGGTGGACAATCCGGTATTGCCGGTGGTACCAATAATATCGCCCTGTTTAACCATATCACCAGCTTTTACATTCAGGGCGTTCATGTGCAGGAAGCGGGTGACATATCGTCGTCCGTTTCGAATTTCAAGGTAGTTTCCTGCCGCAGGGTGATTTTTCACGGCTTTAATTACCATCCCGTCAGCCGTTGCAACAATGGGGGTGCCAATAGGTGCCGCCCAGTCTGTGCCTTTGTGTGCTCGAACCTTCCCCGTTATGGGATGTTTCCGTTTCAGGTTAAAGCCGGAACTGACTCGTTCTGTTCCACTAAGAGGGAAACGGGAAAAACTGCTACCCAAAAGCCTGCCCTTTTCTGTGTAATACTGGCCGTCGTTATAGCGTATAGCAGTGAATGTCCGGTTCTTCTGAATCAGTCGGGCGGCGACTATCAGACTGGTATTACCATTGCTTTTTTCAGAGGGCTGTTGAAGTAGTAGCTCGAAGCGATCGCCCGTACGAAGATCACGATTAAAATTAATCTGCCACTGAAAAATATTGGCGTATTGTTGAATGGTTGAGACAGACAATCCCGCCCGTTTTCCACTCTGATAAAAACTACCAACAATGGAGCCTTCAATTTTCGACACCTCGGTTTTTATTATCCTCTCGACAGAATTCAGCGTGAAGTCATCAGTATCATGACGCTCAAAACGCTGAACTTCACCAGAGTTAAGCCGGATATCCAGAAGAATAAGGCGATTGTTGTCGTTCAGCTGGTAGCGAAGGTATTCAGCATTATTCAAATTGGTCAGAAATCCAATGCCATCCTCTACTTCCAGAAGCTTCATTAAATCCAGCTGTGACAATCCTTCGTTCAGAAATATCTTCTCGATACTGTCATTGCTATCGATGGGGTATTCATGCCAGAGATTATTATCAGCCTGCTGTTCGATAACGGCCTGTAATGGATCTTTTTCCGGGCCATCCAGTTGTTCTTCCGTAACCAGATCAAGGAACCGGACAGTTTCTGTAGTTTTCGAACCGGGAGATTCAGACGGAACCTGGGCGTTAACTGCACCAGAGAGAAAGATACCGGCAGCGGTGAGGGTCAGAATTTTACAGAGCTTCAAGGTATTGCGGTTTCTGAATATAGAGGGGTTTGAATGTATGCGCGTCGTGATTGCATTTGGCGACATTAACCGGACCCGGTGAACGAATAGTGGGCTCAGTATCAATAATTGTACGTTAGTGCAGTATTAAGGATTGCACCTATTTGAAAGGTAAATAGAGAAGAGTGTTGGAGAAAAGGCAGGCCTGACTGTGAATCCTGTTCGCAGTCAGGCCTTAATGTAGAGTCAGAAGAACATCAGATTACGCATTGTCGATCTGATGTTGTTTCTGCGCTCTGTTTTTGTGCATAAGAAGGGCAGTTATGCTTCTACAACACCCTGGCTGCGCAGGTAATCGTCGTAGGAACCGTGGAAATCCACAATGCCATTATCTTTGATCTCGATAATACGGGTAGCCAGAGAGGAAACAAACTGGCGATCATGGGATACAAACATCAGTGTTCCCGGATAGTTTTCCAATGCCAGATTGAGAGATTCAATGGATTCCATATCCATGTGGTTAGTCGGCTCATCCAGCAACAGGATATTAGGTCTTTGCTGAATCAGTTTTCCAAACAGCATTCTCCCCTGCTCACCACCGGAAATAACTTTAACTGATTTCTTGATATCACTCTGGGAGAACAGCATGCGTCCAAGAACACCACGAATGGCCTGTTCATCATCGCCTTCATTCATCCACCGGCTCATCCAGTCGAACAGAGTAAGATCTTTTTCGAACTCATCACTGTGGTTCTGAGCGTAATAGCCTATATTGGCATTTTCAGACCATTTGATGGTGCCTGACTTTGCTTCCATGCGGTTAGCCAGGGTGTGCAGCAGGGTGGTTTTACCAATACCGTTCTGACCGATAATGGCGATACGCTCACCCACTTCTACCATGAGATTGACATCTTTGAGCAGGGTTTCTGCTTCGTAACCCTGGTTCATCTTTTCAACAATCAGAGCATTCCGGAACAGTTTCTTTTCCTGTTCAAACCGGATAAATGGATTCTGACGACTGGAGGGTTTGATCTCTTCCAGTTTTATTTTATCAATCTGCTTGGCGCGGGATGTGGCCTGTTTGGCTTTTGATGCGTTGGCAGAGAAACGGCTGACAAAGGATTGTAATTCAGCAATCTGAGCCTTCTTCTTGGCGTTATCAGACTGTTGACGCTCACGAACCTGGGTAGCTGCCGTCATGTATTCGTCATAGTTACCCGGAAGAACCTGCAGCTTTCCATAATCCAGATCGGCCATATGAGTACAGACACTGTTCAGGAAATGGCGATCGTGAGAAATGATAATCATAGTGCAGTCACGCTGCTTGAGAATATCTTCAAGCCAGCGAATAGCATTAATGTCCAGGTTGTTGGTGGGTTCGTCCAGCAACATAATGTCCGGATCGGCAAACAGCACCTGAGCCAGCAGAACACGAAGCTTCCAGCCCGGAGCAACAGCACTCATCAGGCCATAGTGCTGCTCGAGGGGAATATCCAGTCCCAGCAACAGTTCACCGGCACGGGCCTCGGCAGAATATCCGTCCATTTCACCAAACTGTACTTCCAGGTCGGCTACTCTCATGCCTTCTTCTTCAGACATGTCGAGTTTGGCATAAATGGCATCACGCTCTGCTTTGACTTTCCAGAGCTCGGCGTGCCCCATGATGACGGTATCAATGACGTTGTATTCTTCGTAGGCGAATTGATCCTGATTCAGTTTGGCCATTCGTTCGTTGGAATCTTTACTGACGCTGCCGGCGCTGGCTTCCAGCTCGCCACTCAGGATCTTCATCAGGGTGGATTTGCCACAACCGTTGGCGCCAATGAGTCCGTAGCGATTACCTTCGCCAAACTTGACAGAGATATCTTCAAACAGGGGTTTGTCCCCGAACTGCATGGTGATATTGGCTGTAGAAATCAAATTGTTATCCTGAAATTTTGTAAGTTCGTAAAAATGTAAATCAGCCGCGCAGACTACAGGGCAAAGTCCATTTGTTCAATTAGGTAATTAAGGAAATTTAATAATAGAGCGTTAGTGAAAAATTAACAGCAATAGTCTCTTCCAATATGAAATGAGCCTAAAGGAGGCTCTAATTTCCAATATGAAATGAGCCCGCCGCAATTGGATCTTTCGTCCATGATTACAGGATGAAAGTTATCATGAATACAAGGCTCATAAAGACACTGTCACAAGTGCAAGAACTGCTTCATTACGCCCCTGATATTGAGCCCGGATGGGAATCAAAAGATGAATGTTATCAGTGGGTTGAGGTGACTTTAAGGTACTTCAAATATCGAGCGCTCAGCAGGCCCGACAAGGGGCTCATTAAGCGTTATCTCGCAGTGGCTACAGGCTACTCAAGATCGCAGATTACCCGCCTTATTCATGCCTGTCAGTCGAAGGGGACTCTGAAGCGTAAACAGCGCACAATCAATGGTTTCAAATCCAAATACACCAAGGCCGATACAAGGCTTCTGGCTGAGACGGATCGATTGCATAACGACCTGAATGGGGTAGCCATTAAGAAACTCTGTGAAAGGGCTTTTTTACGGGGTGACGAGCGTTACGAGCGACTGGCCGGCATCTCGGTTTCACACCTCTACAATCTCAGGCAATCAAATACATATCGTAATATCCGAACCCACAAGGACTGCACACGTCCAGTAAAGCGAGCCATTGGCACACGTCGTCGTCCAGCTCCTGAAGGACAACCAGGTTTTATTCGAATCGATACGGTTCATCAGGGTGATAAAGACAAAGTGAAAGGTTTGTATCACATTAATGCTGTTGATGAGATGACTCAATTCCAGATTGTTTGCACAGTGGAGAGAATTAGCGAAGCCTTTCTGATCCCTGTGCTTGAAGAGATTCTGGCAGCTTTCCCCTTTAAATTACAGGGTTTTCACTCGGATAACGGATCAGAGTATATAAATTATAGCGTAGCAAAACTACTCGACAATCTTCATATAAAATTCACGAAATCAAGATCAAGAAAAACAAACGACAACGCGCTTGCAGAATGTAAAAACGGTGCAGTTATAAGAAAGATACTTGGTTATGCCCATATTCCACAAAAATATGCGACAGAAGTAAATGAATTCAATCGAAAATATCTCACCCCCTACCTGAATTATCACAGGCCCTGTTTCTTTGCTGAAACTGTCGTAGACAAGAAAGGTAAGGAGAGAAAAAAGTATCTTTATGAAAATATGATGACACCGTACGAAAAATTCAAATCATTACCAAAAAGTGCAAAATATTTGAAGAAAGGAATCACTCTTGAAGCTCTACAAGCAAAGGCTGATTCTATGAGCGATAATGAAGCAGCAGAAAGGCTTCAGTCTGCACGAGAATCACTTTTTAAAACCATTTTTGAACGAAAGGCCTGAGCGCACTGGCTTATGCTTCTTTCAGGCTCATTTTAGGATTGGAAAATACTGCAATTGATCAAAGCAGCAATTTTTCTCTCTCAAATAAGTAACCCTGCGATAAGGCAGGTTATGTTAAGCAGGTCATGTTAAACAGGTCATATTAAAAAGGTACTGGACTGTGAAATGACAGTTTTTCATTACTTTCAGGGTGATAGAACGATAATTCCCGTGCATGAAGATGGAGTCTTGATGCTGCGGATTTTGCTTCAGAATGTGCATAAAATTCGCAACCCAGTATGGGATGACCAATTTCTGCAAGATGTACCCGAAGCTGGTGGGAGCGGCCGGTCACCGGTTCCAGTTCAACACGGCCGTAATGTTCACGACTATTATTGATTCGGATGTATCGGGTTAACGCTGATTTCCCCAGTTCATGATCGACCATCTGGCGGGGCCTGTTAGGCCAGTCGCAGCGAACCGGCAGGCTGATTTCACCCTTTTCCGTTTCAGGTGTATTCCAGACTTCAGCTTCGTACGTCTTGGCAACTTTTCTATCCTGAAACTGGCGACTCAACGCCCGATGGCTGTCGGCATGCAATCCAAACACCATGATTCCAGAGGTCGACATATCCAGACGGTGAACCGCCCGGGTTTCCGCATTGATTTTCTGCAATCGCCCGAGAGCACTGTCTTTATCATTAGGCGGCCTGCCGGGAACACTTAACAGGCCTGCGGGCTTGTCAACCACCACCAGGTGATCATCCCGAAAGAGCTCTCTGAGCTCTTCCAGGCAGGGAGGGACAATAAAATCTATTTTAGGGTTCAATTCAATAAGCCAATTATCTGTCTCAGGAGCGGGTATTGCTCAAAAGCGGGGAGCAATATACCTGAATACTGGCGTATGACCTATCAGGATTCCAGTTTCAGAAACAGGCCCACTCCTATTTATGGAGGGAACTGTCAGCCCGCCTGGATTTATGCCATTTCCCTGACCTGTTGCTCCAGGCTTTCAGCATTCACGCTATCCGGAGTACGGGGCTCGGAAACAATCAGTTTGACTCTTGACCAGAATCGTTTTGGCAGGGTTGAAAAAGCAAACCCTTCTTTGTGACTGAAAAAGCTGCCCCAGAGTCCGTGCAGCGCCATGGGAATAACAGGAACCGGGTTTTTCTCAATGATGTTCTCAATGCCCGGGCGAAATTCGTTGATAGTTCCGTCTTTCGTCAGCTTTCCTTCCGGGAATATGCAGATAAGATTACCCTGCTCGAGTTCCTGATCTATCAGCTCAAAAGCCTGTTGATAAATAACCGGATCTTTTTTCGGGGAACAGATAGGAATGGTTTTGGCTTCCCTGAAAAACCAGTGGAACGCTTTATTTTGATAAATTTCCATATCCATCACAAAACGAACCGGACGTTTCACCGCACCACCAATCAATAAGGCGTCCACATAGGAAACATGGTTGCACACCAGAACTGCAGGGCCTTCATCCGGTATGTGTTCTAAACCTTTGTGTTTTACCCGGTACATGGTGTGCGACAACATCCAGATAACAAATCGGAGTGTGAATTCAGGAACCTGCTTATAAACATAAATGCTGACAGCAATATTGATGAGTGACAGGGTCAGGAAAAACTCCGGAATGGAGAATCCGGCCATGCCAAGAAGAAGGATTCCGGCAACGGCGCTGCCCACCATGAATAAAGAGTTCATGACGTTCAGTGAAGCAATAATTCGGGCTCTATAGCTTTCTGCGGTGCGTTGCTGAATAAGGGCATATAAAGGAACAATAAACAGCCCCCCAAAAAAGCCAATCATGGACAGATCGAACAGCAGTCGTATATTGGCACCAAAAGATAAAAATTCACTGATGTTTAACAGGGCTGAAGTATTGACGGGGTCAATGGCGAAAAACAGGTCAAGACCAAACAGGGTTAGACCAATAGAGCCAATGGGCACAATACCAATTTCAATTTGACCTCTGGAAAGTCTCTCGCAAATCAGGGAGCCGCCAGCGACACCAATAATAAAGGCTGCCAACATAACGCTGACCACCTGAGGCGAACCGTTCAATACATTGCTGGCAAGATTGGGAAGCTGTGTGAGATAGGCTGCGCCCAGAGCCCAGAACCATGAAATAGCGAGAATGGACTGGAAGACCGCGTGGTCTTTTCTGGAATCCCGAACAATTTGTGCCGTCTGGGTGAATATATTCCAGTTAGTTTCGAGTTCCGGAGCCGATGCCTTGGCTTCAGGTATGCCTCTGCTCACAAGCCAGCCAATAATAGCCAATACGACTACACTGCCTGCCACCCAGTAACGGGCATTATCGAGCTCGACCAGTAGGCCGGCACCCAGTGTTCCAGCCAGAATGGCCACAAAGGTTCCCATTTCTACCAGGGCATTGCCGCCTATTAGTTCATCTTCTTTCAGATGCTGGGGGATAAGGGCGTATTTTACCGGCCCGAAAAAGGCGCTCTGGGTTCCCATAAGAAATAATAACAGGAGTAAGACTGAATAGTTCTGGCTGATAATAAAGGAAGCTGCTACAGCCATGATGGCAATTTCTACCAGTTTTATACGTCGGATGATTAATGATTTTTCGTATTTGTCAGCCAGCTGTCCGGCAATACTTGAGAAAAGAAAAAATGGCAGGATGAATAATCCGGCTGCCAGATTGATGAACAGACCGGAAGTAAACGGCAGACTTTCGGCGGCCGCAAAAGCGACCATCAACAAAAGAGTGTTTTTATAGATATTATCGTTAAAGGCACCCAGAAACTGGGTAGAGAAAAACGGCAGAAACCGTCGTTTTTTCAGAAGGCTGAACTGGCTCATGGTGTCCCTCTTATGTTTCGGCATTCCTGCACACAGAGTATTGCCATCCATAGAGCCAAGTCTACAGCGAGTAAGGGGTACTTTTGTTTCGAAAAGTAATTCTGATACTCACATTACTATGTGTCTGGCCAGAATTATCAGAAGAATGCTGCCCATAAAGAGGGTCGTGGAGCTACGAACAGAATTTTGAGTTGAACGGGATACAAACATACTACACCCTTTGTTTTTGTTATTTTCAATCAATGATTGTGGAATCGATTCTAACAGAAAAAGTTATAAACGACTGCTTTATAAGCATTTTTTATTTCATTCTACCTGACGGGTATTTCAGATGATGGCGCTGTTAAGAATGGAGAGTTGGCGTTTACGTTTACCGCAAGGGCCTGAGTGAATACAGGCCTTCGCTATCATCAAGGTTCTGGCTTCTCAGTACGCTCTGGGAAATCTGTCCGTTATAAACAGTAATTTTCCAGACCAGGTCATAGACGCGGTTGAATTCAGTAATCCCCTTGATCTTTTCCTGTCCTGCCATTCTCAGGCAGGCATCCGGCCCCTGCCAGGATTCTACATCCCAACCTGTTTTATTACTTCCCCGTCCCACAAAGCACAACCCAAGGGCTGAGCCGTCTTCACCAAAACCACTCCAGACATAGCCATTGGAAGCTCTGACTTCGGCATTGATTTTCTGTTTTGCTAATTCACTGGCAAACATGGTGAAAAAGTTTTCCCCTTCCCTGCGCTCTTCTGCCGTGGAGCAGCTATTAAGAATGAACACCATATTTTCAGGTAAATGAACACCGTAGTTAACTCTCATTGATATCAGCAGCATTTGACAAAATTTATGACCATTCAGGCTGGCTATTTTTCTGGATGAACCATGGCCTTCAATGATGACCCGGCATTTTCCTCTGAAAGGTCGTCCGGATTTAACATGATCCATGGTTTTCCCTGTTTTATCATCGTACACGAGGCTATCAGCGAGCGGGTGCTGGCGATGAATGGCAAGAGGCAGTTGACACTGTCGCTCATCTTCATGGTTTACGAACAGAATAACTTCCGCATCATATTTTTCCAGAGCCAGCTCTTTAAGAATAGGGTCAAGACTAGCGCAGTACGTAATCAGTGCGCTGTGTAATTTAACATTGTCGTAGGCTGCTTCAACCAGTTCCTCAAAGGACAGGTTAGCCTTGCGAAGTGAAAAATGATGTGGAAGCAGGAAACTTTTCATAACCTGGGGAAGAAACGCTGTTTGAGCTGCTTCTAATGTGCTTAGCCGACAGAAATAGCCGGTCTTCTGATCATTAAACAATATCTTGCATAGAGTGTCAGTTAGAGCGGCATCGTCAGTCTCAATCAAGGTAACGCCCACCAAATCTGCATAGTTTTTCAGCCATTGACTGAAACCCGGATTTTGGGCTTCGGTCTGTACCGGGTCTTTTTTAAACTGCATCTGGGCAGAGGCCAGTTCCAGCGGGCTGGCGGAAAATATCGGATTTCTTGCTCCCCAGGTGCAGCTGAAGTGGCTGTGAGATGTTTTCAGGGAGGGATGTAAATCATCAAGGAAAACCGCACATTGATAGTTGCCGGAGAGAATGGCCAGATGCATGAGATTAATGGTGCTTACCGGCGTCTGGCTAGAACCTGTTCGATCGGATCGATACCTGCATTTTATATCAAAGTTCAGAGTTATATTGCTGGCATGGCACTGCTTTAGAACCTCAAGATTGCCATTTCTGACTGCATTGGCAATGACCTGCCTTAATAGCTCGTCCGGGCATGGCTCTTTGGTATTCAAAGTACCTTCCAAAATACTGCGTTCTATTCCCAGCAACTCTTCACTTGAATACGATTCACTGGCAGGGTCGGAAGTTGGCTCATCAATAGAATGTGGCTCATAAATAGAATGTGGCTGGCATGTTCTGGTCTGAACAGGGACACTTTTCCAGGCGAGACGGGAGTTGTTGTAACAGGTGTCTTTATTCCGACCTGTTTGATTGGCTGAGATTCCGGAATAAGGCTCAGGGTTCGAACTGGCGGACGAATAATAACTGGTTTCGCCTGCCTGATTGGGGTGTGTGATTTAAACAATGTCAAGAAAAACGACTACACTAGTATGGTCGTATAGGCTTTTTGGCGTTGAGAAATATGTACAGCTCAGTCCTTTCATCCAACGATGAAATCACAGAAATCGTTATCAAAATCCCGCACAATCGCTCAATGGTGGATTTCGAAAATCATTTGCAAGATGCCTTAAATGAAGCGGGACAACTGGGAACAAAAAAGCAACTTGAGTGGCTTGATACTGACGGTTCTCCCATTACGCTTGGCAATGTTCGGTTGACCAGTAAAAGTAAAAAAGAATTGAAGGTTTATGAAACTCCATGGGGAGCGGTTAGGGTCAATCGTTTTATCTATCAAAGTCGTGAAGGCGGTGCTATTTATTGTCCCCTTGATCAATCTGCACGAATTGTTGTTAATTCAACCCCGCGACATGCCTGCATGGTCAGTTGGAAGTTTGCCCACATGCCTTCCACTGAAGTAGAGCAAGATTTTCTAAGAAACCACGGACGTAAAATCCATCGAAGAACCGCTAAAGACCTGGCAGAAGTTGTTGCCAGTATTGCTCAGGCCAAAGAAGAATCCTGGACTTATGAATTACCGGATTTACCCGAGCCAGTAGCCACAGTTAGCTTGGGGCTGGATGGTGCAAACTTGCTTTATAAAGAGGGCTACAGAATTGCAATGTGCGGAACTATTGCGCTTTATGATGAAGAAGGAAATCGAATGCACACGGTGTACGCTGCCGCTGCCCCCGAATACGGAAAAGAAACTTTTATAAGGCGGTTCTCTTCTGACATTGAGAAAATGAAGTCTCGTTTTCCTGATGCCACTTACGTTGGAGTTGCTGATGGGGCGCCAGATAATTGGACGTTTCTTGAGCCTGTTACATCGATTCAAATTCTGGATTTTTATCACGTTAGCGAATATGTGGCAGAAGCGGCAGAAGCTATATATCCGGGTAAAAAAATGCAGAATGAACGCAAAGCCTGGTTAAGATCAACACTGCACGAATTAAAAAACACCCCTGGTAAGGCAAAACGTTTATGGTTGGAATTAAAGAAAGCAGCTCCCGGGAATAAACGTCTTGTTTCTAAAGAAAAACTGGATAAAGCCAGAACTTATTTCAAAAATCACTGGCACCAAATGATTTATCCAGAAGCGTTGGAAAACAAGTTACCAATTGGTTCTGGTGTAACAGAAGCTGCTTGCAAAACGCTGGTTAAGCAGCGCATGTGTAAGTCAGGCATGCGATGGAAGGAACAAGGGGCGTCAATGCTATTAACATTACGAGCTCTGGCGAAGTCAACGGGTTATTGGGATGCTTTCTGGTCGAAGATGGATCGCTACGGGTTTCCAGTGGCTCACAACCTGCATGCCTGACATTATTCAAGCCACACACCACCTGATTGTGTATAGGTGTTTGTCCAATATTCATCCCTGTTGAGCTCCTGATACTGTCCTTATATCAATGCATTAGAACTTCCATTGCAGGAATAGTTCCGGATTTTCTGATAGATAGTATCAGGTAGAATGGCAATATCAGCTTCAGGAATCAGACAGCATCTAATGAAACCGGATACCCCAACTGCGATGAAAAACCTGATTGAGCAGGTCAGGGAAAGCATTCCATTCGGGCTTTCAGAAGCTGAAATCTGTATCGGAACCTGTCGGGGCTGTCCGAAAAAACTGATGGAGTACCTGGATCAGGAACTGGAGAGCTGGAATGATCGGCTGAACGCTGGTGAGATACCGACTCTGGGGGATGTCAGTATCCTGGCGAAAACATCCGGGAAAATCCATCGGGCACTGTCCAAAAATCACCTAGTTTGAGTATTTTAGGCTTTTTTTCAGAACTTTTTCAGAATTTTGTCATACAGTGTCATAAAGCAGGCTGATCAGTAGTGAGGTAGAGTAACCGTCTGGTCAGCTATTCCCTGCAAAATGTATGAACCTTGAATAAAAACCATAGTCTTACTCCTTGAGATTAGTATTTATAAGGAGATGGGCTCATGATGACTCAGAAAAACAAAATTATATCAGTTGTAAGTCTGGCCATACTTTTACCTTTTATGGCTATTAATGCATTGGCTGGAGAGTTGCCTGCCAATACGGTGTTTAATTCGGAAAAATACAATACACCGAAAGTATTGGATAAAGATTTGAAAGATGAGTTTAATCCTTTATGCGATTACAGGATTATCGTACGAACTGATAATCTGGAAACAGGCAGCAAAGATAATGTTCAAGTGGTCACCCCTGAAAATTTAAACAGTCAATATATGGGTTTTTATCTGTGGGTGGATGCAGCTCGTGTACCAGCACCTTCCTGTGATGAGGAAGCCGATGAGTGCCCAGTGCCTTCCCATCCTTCCCATCCTTCCCATCCTTTCCAAAAGTATTCACACAAAAAAGATATAAATATTCAGAAAGAAGATTACGTTTCTGACTATGTATGGGAATATTTCAGTCTCTATTCTGACAACAAAACGGTTATCAGATATCCGTATGCATATGTTCCAGCAGTGGAACAAACCATCGAAGGGTATGATGCTATTTCACGCAGGCACTTTGATATTATTGAAGAACATTGCCTGGTCCCTGCCAGGTAGGTATATGGTTGTTCTGCAGTTTGTTGGCAAATGCTCGTTCATTGAATCCAGGTTGAATGGGTATTTCTAATCTTCGGGCTCAGCATGAAAGAAAGGTTCTTCTTTAAAACTGCTTTGAGCAGGACTTTTCCACGAACACATCCCAACGCGCTTCCCAGTCAAATGATAACCCAGAACATGTATTCCTGCTGCATGCAGTGTATCCACCACGCTCTGAACTTTCTTCAGATCATCATCGATGAATAATACCGTATGATATGCGGTGGCACTGAATTCACAGAAAGTTAACAGCGGTGGGCCTTTTGGTTCAAAACCTGTGTAAATAATATTGTTCTGGTAGTTACAATGGGGATGTTTTTGTATCTTCTCATTCTCTAATGTTTCCAGCTCAATGGCGTTATGAGAACTCAGTAACCTCAGACCATGGTGCACCAATTCGGCAGGTTTCACTGAATCTCGCGAGGTAAGGCAGATAACGTCTGCTATCTGGGTAAGTTCATTAATCCATTTTGTCAGCTCGCCTGATATAGCATGCTGTTTCGGTTGTTTTGCCAGGAAATACTGCGGTGAAGCGCCTGTACCCACCATCAGGCTGGCACCTTCTGAGACACTCATGGCTGCAATGGATGACAGCATTGGTCCAGGTAATAGGTGACTGTCGTCTTTGTCGTCCGGACAGGCGCCGGAAGTTATTGAAGACACTGTGGTTGGTACACAGTGCAGCAATACATTATCGATATCGAATACAACCAGTATGGGGTTGTGGGCGCTCAGCTCAAACGCTTTACCAATAAAAGTAGCCATATTATCCACGGTGATAATATCTGGTGGAGATCCGCTGGCCCGATCTTGTCTCTCCGGAGGGTCCATGGCCAATAATAAGGTTGGCAACAGGAACAGAACTGAAATTATCAATGTTCTGTTTATACCGTGGCTGTATCCAGTCATGTCATGAAGGCGTTATTGGAATCAGGGAGATTAAGCGTAGACAAGCTTTCAGAAATTTAAAGGCCTAGTCTCTTCCAATATGAAATGAGCCTAAAGGAGGCTCTAATTTCCAATATGAAATGAGCCCGCCGCAATTGGATCTTTCGTCCATGATTACAGGATGAAAGTTATCATGAATACAAGGCTCATAAAGACACTGTCACAAGTGCAAGAACTGCTTCATTACGCCCCTGATATTGAGCCCGGATGGGAATCAAAAGATGAATGTTATCAGTGGGTTGAGGTGACTTTAAGGTACTTCAAATATCGAGCGCTCAGCAGGCCCGACAAGGGGCTCATTAAGCGTTATCTCGCAGTGGCTACAGGCTACTCAAGATCGCAGATTACCCGCCTTATTCATGCCTGTCAGTCGAAGGGGACTCTGAAGCGTAAACAGCGCACAATCAATGGTTTCAAATCCAAATACACCAAGGCCGATACAAGGCTTCTGGCTGAGACGGATCGATTGCATAACGACCTGAATGGGGTAGCCATTAAGAAACTCTGTGAAAGGGCTTTTTTACGGGGTGACGAGCGTTACGAGCGACTGGCCGGCATCTCAAGATCGCAGATTACCCGCCTTATTCATGCCTGTCAGTCGAAGGGGACTCTGAAGCGTAAACAGCGCACAATCAATGGTTTCAAATCCAAATACACCAAGGCCGATACAAGGCTTCTGGCTGAGACGGATCGATTGCATAACGACCTGAATGGGGTAGCCATTAAGAAACTCTGTGAAAGGGCTTTTTTACGGGGTGACGAGCGTTACGAGCGACTGGCCGGCATCTCGGTTTCACACCTCTACAATCTCAGGCAATCAAATACATATCGTAATATCCGAACCCACAAGGACTGCACACGTCCAGTAAAGCGAGCCATTGGCACACGTCGTCGTCCAGCTCCTGAAGGACAACCAGGTTTTATTCGAATCGATACGGTTCATCAGGGTGATAAAGACAAAGTGAAAGGTTTGTATCACATTAATGCTGTTGATGAGATGACTCAATTCCAGATTGTTTGCACAGTGGAGAGAATTAGCGAAGCCTTTCTGATCCCTGTGCTTGAAGAGATTCTGGCAGCTTTCCCCTTTAAATTACAGGGTTTTCACTCGGATAACGGATCAGAGTATATAAATTATAGCGTAGCAAAACTACTCGACAATCTTCATATAAAATTCACGAAATCAAGATCAAGAAAAACAAACGACAACGCGCTTGCAGAATGTAAAAACGGTGCAGTTATAAGAAAGATACTTGGTTATGCCCATATTCCACAAAAATATGCGACAGAAGCTGGCACACGTCGTCGTCCAGCTCCTGAAGGACAACCAGGTTTTATTCGAATCGATACGGTTCATCAGGGTGATAAAGACAAAGTGAAAGGTTTGTATCACATTAATGCTGTTGATGAGATGACTCAATTCCAGATTGTTTGCACAGTGGAGAGAATTAGCGAAGCCTTTCTGATCCCTGTGCTTGAAGAGATTCTGGCAGCTTTCCCCTTTAAATTACAGGGTTTTCACTCGGATAACGGATCAGAGTATATAAATTATAGCGTAGCAAAACTACTCGACAATCTTCATATAAAATTCACGAAATCAAGATCAAGAAAAACAAACGACAACGCGCTTGCAGAATGTAAAAACGGTGCAGTTATAAGAAAGATACTTGGTTATGCCCATATTCCACAAAAATATGCGACAGAAGTAAATGAATTCAATCGAAAATATCTCACCCCCTACCTGAATTATCACAGGCCCTGTTTCTTTGCTGAAACTGTCGTAGACAAGAAAGGTAAGGAGAGAAAAAAGTATCTTTATGAAAATATGATGACACCGTACGAAAAATTCAAATCATTACCAAAAAGTGCAAAATATTTGAAGAAAGGAATCACTCTTGAAGCTCTACAAGCAAAGGCTGATTCTATGAGCGATAATGAAGCAGCAGAAAGGCTTCAGTCTGCACGAGAATCACTTTTTAAAACCATTTTTGAACGAAAGGCCTGAGCGCACTGGCTTATGCTTCTTTCAGGCTCATTTTAGGATTGGAAAATACTGGCCTCTCAGTCCTGCCCGGAGGCTCTACCGATAGAGCTGATTTTATAGATGTTTTCCTATACTTACTGCTTTCAATCAGCAATTCCCCACGTTTCATTAAACCCCTTGGTATCACTAGCGTACGAAGTCGTATATATTTTGTATGCTCGTGATAAATAGTCGAGTTTTTGGGAAAAATTACATATCTCAACACGTAAGCAGCTGTAGCTGCGCCCTGCGTGTGATGCTTCTTATACGCTGTTACCGATGTCGTATAATCATGGGAATAGCTGGCTTTCAATTGACCTGACTTCTCTGCATTACCCATTATGCCGCATTCTTTGGGTTAGCCGTATTTTTTGGTAGAGTTCATTGTTTTAATTCTCCGGAGAATATTCCGGCAATGATTTTGTACTCGTTGCATGAATGCGTTAGAAAAGAACTGGCGACACCCGTCTTTTCGAGCATCAGGGGTACAAAACCTTATTCAGGCGTAAATATGTTTGCACCAGCGTATTACCGGGAAAAGCTGAATGATTTGCCTCAGATCGCTGCTGATGTCGCTGACTATCGTATTATTTCATCAACCAGTGCGTTTAAAGAGCGCCTGCTTGAATTGATCGCTCAAGCGACCCGGCGTATCTATCTGACAACGCTGTATCTCGAGGCTGATGAAGCGGGAGAAGAGGTTCTTAGAGCATTATTTGAAGCGCGACAGGCTAATCCCGCTGTGGATATCCAGATCTTTGTGGATTTTCATCGGGCACAGCGTGGTCGCATTGGTGAACAGGCCGCACAGACAAACAGGGATTTCTATCAGCGTATTACGGGAGAATACAAATACCCTATAGGCATTCACGGGGTTCCGGTAAAAGACCGGGAAGTGTTCGGGGTGTTACATCTGAAAGGATTTGTTTTCGATGACACTGTCTTCTATTCCGGAGCCAGCATTAATGATGTCTATTTTCACCAGGGTGAACGTTATCGCTATGATCGCTACCATGAAATTAACAGTGCTTCATTGAGCGACAGTTTTGTAGAATTCATAGATCGATATTTTTGCCAGAATGCTGCCGTTAAGCCGCTTAACTGTGATGAGAGCTGGTCACGAAAACAGCTTAAAAATGATATTCGGCGTTTCAGAAAAACCATGCGTAATGCGGAATATCATTTTAATTCAGCAAAAGGTAATGGCTCTCTGGGACTTACTCCTGTCTGTGGCATGGGCGCACGGGGTAACAAACTTAACCGGATAATTCAGAATCTGATTCGCGCTACTGAACGTGAGATTTTTATCTGCACGCCTTATTTTAATTTTCCGCGAGCTATTGCCAGAGATATAAACCAGCTGTTGAAAAGAGGTGTGAAGGTGACGGTCGTAGTGGGTGACAAAACAGCCAACGACTTTTATCTTCCACCGGAAGAACCCTTTTCCACCATTGGTGGATTACCCTATCTCTACGAAGATAATCTGAGATCATATGCCCGCAGCCATCAAAAAGATATTGAGGCAGGCTTGCTCAGTCTGATGATCTGGAAAGATCGTGATAACAGCTATCACCTGAAAGGAATATATGCGGATGATGAACTTGCATTGATTACCGGCAGTAATCTGAATCCGCGCGCCTGGGGGCTGGATCTGGAGAACGGTATTCTTATTCAGGATCGCAAACAAACACTTGCACAGCCTTTTATGGCAGAACGAAGGCAGATTCTTAAAAATGCCAAACGCATTGACAGTTATCGTGAACTTGAAAAAATAAGCGATTATCCGGTTAACGTTCAACGTCTGTTGAGACGGTTGAAAAAGCTGAAAGCGCATGTGCTGATTCGTAAAATTATCTGAAAATAAGCCTGGAATCAGGGTGGCTTTCTGAAGTGTTCTGAAGTGAATAGAGAAGTGGGTAGAGAAGTGGGTAGAGAGTATAATGCAGGAGAATCCGAAATTTTCCTGCATTTATTTAATCCTACCGAACTTAACTATATCCGTCGCCTTTGAAAATCTGAGGTCATTGGCTGCTCTTGCTCACATCGGCAAACCTTTTGAGTGCATCCTCAAAGATAGCCTCAAGGTTCCCGAAAAAGCGGTAACAGTAGCGGCTTCTCTGGTCGGTGTCATGCGGCCTATGAAAGACGGGAAACGTCAGGAAAAACGTGAACAAAGTGCAGCGGAGGCAAGCGTACTCGTGGCCCGGCAGGTTGCCAGCTGTGGAACTCTGTCGTTTTACGATGTTGAAGGTGAGTGCCTGTCGACCATCAGGATTGGCCGAATGCCAGAGAGTAAGAAAGTAACTCTAAAGCAGTCGCTCGCCGGTTTCTTGAATGAAGCACTCAGGCAGAAGCCTCAACTGTCATTGGTTAAGGTGGCTGATGGCGCTAAAAGACAACTGGCCTATCTTGCCAAAGAGCTTCCCCAAGGGCATGAGATCGTGGATTTTTACCATGCAGAAGAACACCTGTCGCACACAACCTGCCTATAGGTTCTGGCGTTATTGAGACGGCCTGTAAAACATTAGTGATACAGCGGATGAAGTGTTCAGGTATGCGCTGGCGACGTCCCGGTGGTCAAGGCATTCTGACTCTCAGGTAATTAATACAGAGTGGTTGGTTTGATAATGGCTGGAAGCTTCTGTCAGTGACTTACTGTGCCAAGGTCACAGAGGTAACCACGAGCAATGTGGTTCCATTCCCTGTTCAGTCTAACAATATGGAATGAGAGACCCGGTCAATATGAGACTTTCACCCAAACAATTCATTAAGAAAACTCATGACCTCCTCGCCAGCATTGGGCGAGGAGTCGCGATGTGCGGTTCTATATGGAATATTTTTTTTCAAAATACCCATCTAGCTGATCATGATTTAGTGACATAAATTCACGCCAATCAGGTATCAGTAGTAGCAAAGAAGATAAGGCCATAATAAGTACTCCATAGATCAATCCAATGGGTGTAAGTCTCATATTGACCGTCATTGCAGGGCATGGGCTCCAGTATAAACGACACGACATCGACTTTTCTCAGACAAGGGAGGGTAACGACCAAACGCAGGTATGATGCTAACTGGAAACCAACATCTTTCAGTGAGAGGCCGCCCCGATGGAATTATGTCAGCAACTGACTGAAGCCGCCAATCATCCCTGCCGTATTATCCAGCAGCTTGAGCACAAACTGGCCTCCCTTCGCAAGCACCATGACCCGATTAAACACTTTGAAGATTATGAAAACGAGCTTCACGCTCTCTTTGTTCAAGCAGAGCGGGAGACCCTGGCAGAAGACTTGTCCGGCCTCGATATAGATATTCCTGCTATTGAAGTGAACGGCACCTGCTATCATCGTGCATTGCGTTGCTCCCAAACTTACCAGTCAGCTGCTGGTCCCATCCGAGTTGCCCGCACGCTATACCGCAGCGGCAAGGATGACTGCATTGTCCCCCTGGAACTCAGGGCAGGCATCGTTGAGGGTTACTGGACGCCAAGGGCCGCAAAGCAAGCGGTCTGGGTTGTGGCTCAGCTCTCTCCGGGGATCGCCAAAACTCTGCTCGATTTGATGGGTAATATGTCACCGTCGGAAAGCTCGTTAACCCGACTTCCAAAAAAGTTCAATGAACAATGGGAACAGTACCGTGAGCCTTTTGAGTGCATCCTCAAAGATAGCCTCAAGGTTCCCGAAGAAGCGGTAACTGTAGCGGCCTCTTTGGACGGTGTCATGCTGCCTATGAAAGACGGGAAACGTCAGGAAAAACGTGAACAAAGTACAGCTGAAGGCAAGCGTACTCGTGGCCCGGCAGGTTGCCAGGAAGCCAGTTGTGGAACTCTGTCGTTTTACGATGTTGAAGGTGAACGCCTGTCGACCATCAGGATTGGCCGAATGCCAGAGAGCAAGAAAGTAACTCTAAAGCAGTCGCTCTCCCGTTTCCTGAACGAAGCACTCAGGCAGAAGCCTCAACTGTCATTGGTCAAGGTGGCTGATGGCGCTAAAGACAACTGGACTTATCTTGCCAAAGAGCTTCCTCAAGGGCATGAAATCGTGGATTTTTATCATGCAGCAGAACATCTGAAGAAGGCGTTTGACCTGTCCTACGGTGAAAACAGTTCAAAACCCAAAGAGAAGTTCATCACCTACCGTCATATTTTGAAGGAAGAATCTGATGGGGTTGAGAAAGTCATCAAGGCTTTGGCCTATCAACACAGCCGACATCCTCGGCGATCGAAGTTAAAGACAGAGTTGGAATACTTCAGGAATAATCGTGACCGCATGAAGTATGCAGAACACCTGTCGTGCAACCTGCCTATAGGATCTGGCGTTATTGAGGCGACCTGTAAAACGTTAGTGACACAGCGGATGAAGTGTTCAGGTATGCGCTGGCGACACCCCGGAGGTCAAGGCATTCTGACTCTCAGGTCATTAATACAGAGTGGCTGGTTTGATAATGGCTGGAAGCTTTTGTCAGTAACTTACTGTGCCAAGGTCACAGAGGTAACCACGAGCAATGTGGTTCCATTCCCTGTTCAGTCTAACAATATGGAATGAGAGTTCCGGTCAATATGAGACTTTCACCCAATCCAATAGTTCCAACATCAAAAAATGCGATCAAGGTGCCTGTCAAGCTGATACCAATAACTCTTGTTAGTTGGCCAATTGATAAGTCAACCGAAGCTATTCTGGATCTCTTTCCTTTCGGAAATGCTAAAAGCCTGTGAGACATACCATTCATAGCAAATACAGCAATTCCAGCGCCAACTAGGGGAATCGATATGATAAAGAGAATCAAATTATCACTAAGTGAAGACATCAATATTCCGAATCCTGCGAGTAAGATCCCTATACTACATATCCACAGCTTCTCAAGTTTCTTACTTAAAAGTGGGAGCAGGATGGCAGCAGCAAATAGAGAACCAACTGCAACTGAGGCTTCAGTGATCCCATACACAAACGAGCTTGCAGAAAATTTATCCTTTATGGTTAGAGGAACTAAAATCATAAAAAATGGCGTAACGAGCGTATTAGTGATAGCAGTAATAAAGGTAAACCAGAATTCAACCCGTGCTTTTCTTTTGATTGCCCATCCCGCGGCAATTGATTGTAGCCAGCCTTCGGTATCTGATTTTGCAGTAGCCTTAGTGAAACCATCACTATTCGGCAGTTTTAAAGCGGCCAGTGCACATATAAACATCAACACACCAGCCAATACAAACCCAAGCGTAACAGAAATAGTTCCGATATAGCCTGCAAGAAGTGGCCCAGCAATAGCAATAGAGGATGTGATTAGTTTGTTTCTCTGGATCAGTAATGGCACTCTATCGCTAGATGTTATATCTGGAATAATGCCGCGCTGTGCTGGTTTCGACACAGTGGAAATTGAGCTGACTGACAAAAAAGCAACAACAGCCAAATAAAAGGATAGCTCGTCAAACCCTGAAGAGGTGGCCATCAAGAAAAAACTTAGAGAGAATAAAATACTTGTTAGAACTAAAATTATTCTCTTACTTATTCTGTCAGCCACAGGTGATAAAGCCTGTAATAAAATAAAACTCAAGATTGTTGACACTGTCAGTAAACTAGATAATGATTCTCCGCCATACTCTGATATGACATACCAAAAAAACAGAACACGAAACAGATCAGATGAAACCCCAGAGAGCAAAGAATAAGAAAAGTAATTAAATTCAAAATATTTCATTATTCAAGTGCCTCACCAAATTCTAAAAGATATAATTTTTTGGTGTTTTCGAATGTTGTTGTTAGATTTTTCCTATCTTCCTCACTTCTTTCGCCGAAATATGGGTAGTGATGAATATATCTACCGAATAGGTTTTGACAGTCTCCATGATAAACCATTGTATCAAGTATATGAGCGTGCCAAATAATATCCATGCCTAAAGATGGAGAAAATTTTACTGTATCTCTGGGCTATTTCCCGCCAATAGTTGTATTGCTTACTCCCTATGTTTACAGGGCTACAGACGTGCCTTATAAAGTAGAGATATGACTAAATCTTGTATATTGCATTTGTTTATTGCCCAAAGAACAGCGATTTGTTCTGGGATACCTTCCTATCTCATGAATAGCCATATGTGGAGCAGGAAAATAAAGTTTTTATAGGACTTTAGTGCTCCCAACTATTGACGGGAACATAGCCGTATCTCTGTATTTACACATCAAAAATAAATATCTTTGATAGTGAAGACAAAAGCGCTCTGCTACGTCTCTATCTAGAAAAGGTGAGGCTGGAGAGTGCTTTTCCTTAACAGATAGTGAATCCACCATCAGATCCCAATCAATTTTGTTGTAAATGTAGTTTTCTTTTTCTTTTAGTGTTTCAAGTTGGGGTATTTTAGAATAATCACCTCTCTTTGGAATATTGCAATCAACATCCTCAAATTGATTATCATCAACACTACTAAGACTATCCATTAAATTAACCGCAGGTTTGTTGTTATTTTTATTAAGTGCCCAGCTTAAACCGGGTGATAATGCCATTCCCTGTAGTTAACTACAGGGAATTCAACCAGCATGGGTTGATAACATGAAAAGTATTAGTCTTCATCTAGGCCGCTGCTCATTACTATTCTTCGAACATGCACTTCTGACAGGTAGCTGACATGGCAGCATAATCAACCTTTTTAAAGAGGTTGATTGTTCCGGACTTAACATGTGAGACGTTCAAATGATTCATAATTTTAATCCTATTTATTTTTAATTGTTGTTATTTAATGCCGTCTATATAAACGACACATGTACGTTATTGAATTAAAAATAAAATGTCAACTGTCATTAAACTCGATACTGCAGTTTTTAGTTATTGACTACTGATCTTCTGATCACGCAGCTTTCAGAGCGTGATACTTCAACGACGCAGTGGGTTCCTGCACCCAGATCGCGGCCAGCCATATGTTTACTGGAGTCTCTCGTTGGCAGCACATCTTCCAAGGCTTTCGTTAAGGATATCAACGCAGTCTCAGGATCATCTGAGGTGACCACTTCTTTGAAATCAATGCTTCAGTTTTGAGGCGTTCGATCAGGTCGCCGGTGATCATGGCGCTGCTCGTTAAAAAATAATATTGACGGCGTTATACTCAAGCCCTGAAGAATAGGTGTAAGCTCAGAATAAGTGGCTGCGCCTACCTGCAGGTCAGTTCACAACCTCACTGATTTTAGAAACATAATACAGTGGCAGCACTTTGGCGGCAGGGTCATCAACCGAACCGGTTGAGCCAATCAGTTTTAAGGTTGTAGCAGGTGCGTATCGTTGAACATACACTTTCAGTGATTTGGCGCGTGTTCTTTTACCACTTTTTACTTCAACAGGGATGATATTTCCTGCATCGGTTTTGAACAAAAATTCGATTTCACTTCGCGCATATTCCCATGAATACGTAGAAAGGCCGAATCGCGCAATGAGTTCGTTTTGCACAAAGTTTTCTGCAATATAGCCTTTGTAGTTATATTTTTGCGCTCGATGCTCTTTGTAACTGATCCCGAGCATATACCCAAGCAAACCTACATCGAATAAAAACAGCTTAAAAATATTATCTTTGGCAAGAGGCTTTAGTGGTGGGCACGGTTTGCAGTTAATGGGATGGCATTTTGAAATCAGCTTGCACTTTTCCAGCCAATTCACAGGGCCGACCAAGTCTTTGTAACGGCTCTTTTTCTCAATAACGTCTTTAAATTTGAATCGTTTTACTGAGTCATCTGTATTGTTTGATAATTGAACAGGAATGTTTTCAAAAACCGCCTGTATATGTTGTGCGGTCACTTTGTCGGAATACTTACCGAAGTCACGCTCATAACCCGCAATGAGTGACGTTTGTATTTGATGAAGGCGCCGGGTTCTTTCAATGATGCCGTGCTCTGCCTCTGTGTTAAACCACGTATACACAGCTTCAGGCATTCCCCCGACATAATAATAATCTATCAGTAAATTAAACAGCTTTTCATGGGCAACTTTGCCCAGGTTTATTTGTTCAAAGGCTTTAGTTAGTGGGGGCTGGTTGGAAGCCCACAGAAACTCTTCAAATGTGAGAGGGTACAACTCCAATAACTCGACTTTACCCACAGGGAATGAACCTAAAAGGCCGATATTGGAGCCAGACGCACAGAGGAACATACCGGGACATTGCTCAGCAAAAAACTTGAGAGAATTAACCGCTGGCTGACATTCTCCGATTTCATCGAAGATGATGAGATCCTGATGTTTATCAATGCTGACATTCAGCTCAAGCTCGATGTTAGTGAGAATATCATCAGGCTTGAGCGAGTCAGCAAACAAGTTCGCTAAATTTGGCTGTTCAAGAAAATCGAGCCGTATCACTTGCCCAAAGTACTCACCAAACAGGGTTTCAAGTAGAAAAGATTTACCCGTTTGTCTTGCGCCATCCAGTAGAACTGGCTTTCTGGATGGCTGTTCTTTCCAGGCCAGCAACTTTTTCAGCAATAATCTTTTCACTTATTCAGTCCAGGCTTGTTTGAATATACGTACATAAAGGCTAGAGTAAAACACTTTAATGCGCAATAAAGTGGTGTATCAATACACTTTTACGCGCATTAAAGTGTGATTCGTTCGTCAATAAAAGCGCATTAAAGATTCAGTAAAAGCGTGAAAAGTGTGTTTTCGAGCTTTCCAGCTTCTGTTTGGCATCCCCGGTTCGTCTGCATATTCAAAGGCGACGGATACCTCAAACTGCTGGCTACCCTTGTTGGTATGACTCAAGGTAATTACGAAGTTTAACCAGGCTGCTTTCAGGATCTGTATGAACATACTGCTCTGTAAGGGCTACGAGGTTTGCTAATTCTGACTTTTTATGGGCTCCGGCATAACACCTTCCTGTACTCTGTACTCATTACTCTGTGTGACACGTGATGGCATTCCTACCAGAATGCTACAGGCGGTGATAATACCATTTTATCTATAAGTCGAATGGTTATGCTACAAGTGAGGTAAAAGGCAGAGTGTAGATAAACCGGCTCCCCCTGAGAATGAATGCAAATGACAGTTTAATAAAAATACAACAAACGTAACATCGTATACTACTCTATTATCTGAGATAGATAACCGAAGGCGTTTATTTTGTGGGTGTCCACAACCAAGCTTGCCAAAATTGAAGGCGTAACATCCCAGACAATAAGGCGAAAGATCGAAAGCGGTCATTACGATAAAATAATGCAAACGAGCGGTGGGCACTACCGCATATTCATCAACCAACAAAGAATGATTTGCTATGCAAGAGCTAGCTCAGGAAAACAGAAATCCAGCATTGATACGCAAAGGCGACTCTTGCTCGAAAGGTATCCTGACGCAGAATTTATCAGTGACGTTGCCAGTGCTTTCAACTTTAAACGAAAAGGACTGCAAACCATTCTGGAATCGGCAGTGTGTGGAAATCCAACCCATGTTGTGGTTGCCACAAAAGACCGACTCGCACGATCAGGATTTGAACTCATCAAGTGGCTTATTGAATTATCGGGAGGACACATCGAGGTTCTGGATGACTCGAATGATTCCAGTGAAGCCTTTAATACCTCAGAGCTTATCGGTTTCATTACCTCGTTCTGCAATAGCCACTACGGAAAACGCTCCGCTGAAAGGCGCAAAAATAATAGCGTCAAAAAAGATCAGGTTTTATCCTGAAAATGAATCGGCCTATCGGGATGCACTTGCTCTTTACCGGCGCTCGTATAATCTGGCTGTCGATCGATTCCGTAACGATAAATACAAAGATGAAAATGGCAAATTCATCAACATGCGTCCGTCGATCAAGATCCAGGTTGAACAGGAGCAAAAGAACAGTGGGCGAGCCTACAACTCTCTGATTTCTGACAATGGCACATTGGCGGCGGCGACCACCTTTAAGGGCTATGTTCCCGTCAATAGTTGGGAGCACTAAAGTCCTATAAAAACTTTATTTTCCTGCTCCACATATGGCTATTCATGAGATAGGAAGGTATCCCAGAACAAATCGCTGTTCTTTGGGCAATAAACAAATGCAATATACAAGATTTAGTCATATCTCTACTTTATAAGGCACGTCTGTAGCCCTGTAAACATAGGGAGTAAGCAATACAACTATTGGCGGGAACATAGCCACCTTTAAGGCTGTTTGCAGCAAGAACAAAAAACTAAAAGGCGCTAAAGAAGGGTTTGCTGAAATAGGCTTTAAAAGCCGGAAAGGGAGCAGGCATTCGTTCTCTATTGACCGGCTACCGAAGGGGCTGAACCCTTGCGTCAAAGCACTGGGAAACATCCACTTAACTGAAAATGTACCAAGAGAAGCCATTGGCAAATCATGCGTTATAACCTGTGACAAAGGTCGCTGGTTTATTCAGGTTCAACAACACATCGAACTTAATACCGAAATCCAAGGTGAAGTGGATTGTGTTGGCATTGATCCCGGACTAAGAACCTTTGCGACCTGCTACAGCGACAAGGATGCCTTGATTGTTGGTGACAACCTTGCCAAAGAAAAGCTGTTTCCATTAATGACGCAAGTAGACACTCTGATTGGCCAAAAACAAAAAATCCTCAATAGGCAAAAAGGCGTGAAGTTCGTTGATATGCCTCAGTGGGCGCAGGATCGCATTGTTTATTTTGGCCGTAAAATCAACCGTCTGAAATGCAAAAAGGATGACATCATTCTGGATTTGCATAATCGTCTGGCATTCGATCTGGTTTCCCGTTATGACGTGATCTTTTTGCCGACGTTTGAAACCAGAGGAATGGTTACAAGGAAGGGCAAAAAAGTTCGCACAATTCGCCGGAATACTTGCCGTCAGATGCTAGATCTCAATCATTACGGCTTTAAATTACGTCTAAAGTGGTACGCCAAAAAGTACGGGAAGCACGTTGTTGATTGCAATGAAGCGTACACATCAAAAACCCGAACGTGGGATGGCACCCTTAATGATCGGCTGGGTTCGACAAAGATCTTAAAAGGTGACGGGTTCACCATTGATCGTGACATCAACGGTGCGAGGAACGTCTTTCTTAAAGGTTTAACAAGGGCAGCTTGAGCCTTAATCATAACAACGAATATTGCGTTCGTTGCGATTTTAATCAAGAGTTCATCTGGTGTGTAATACCATTTCCGAATTCTAATTATGCTATTGCGCTGCCTTTTCAGACTCAGATCCTGCGTTGGAGTTCCTCGCCATAGAGACGGCTATGACTCGTCACTCCGCCTTGTCTCTGAGTCTGAAAAGCCATGCTCATAACGCATATTAGAAACCGGCAATGGTATAAGTGAGAGTCACGACTGTGGTAACAGGCATGAGATAAATGCAGGAGAATCCGAAATTCCCCTGCATTCTTTTGATCATACCGAACTTTAACTATACAGCTTTAAAGACGATAAATGTTGTCTGCACTGTCACGATCAACCAGCTTCACAAAAGGATCTACCCCGGCGTATTGAGGTTTCTCTTTTACTCTTACGGTGATCACATTGGTGCCTGATTTGATTTCATGCTTGCTCAGATAAAGCACCGCATTTTCGGCACTCAGGTCTTCCGGGTCGGCATTGAACAGACCTACATCAATCATGTCAACAAAGTCCACATCGGTTTCCTGCCCTTGTCCATCGGCCTGTTTCAGTGCCGCTTCAATGGTCAGGGTGACATCAAACAGGTTATCTTCGCCGTCTACAGGAACCACTTCAGCCTGGGTGGTTTTCAGATCATACAGGCTGATATGTTCAAACAGGTTACTGACAAACTGCTGTTCCTGTTCAGTGGTATCCCGGTTGATAGCCGCCATAAGATCCAGGGTGGTTGGATAAGGCGTACTCTGGTATTTGAACGTCTGCAGAAATGATTTGAGGGCATTATTTAAATGCGTTTCACCCAGACGGTCTTTCAGTGACATCATCACCACAGAGCCTTTACGGTAATGAATATACTGCTGATTTTCACTGCGCATGAGAGGCATTTCTTCCAGAAATTCAACACTGCGTCCACTGAGGTACCGATCCAGTTCATACTTCAGAAATTTGCGTATTTTTTCCGGACCGTATTTTTTCTCCATCACCATCAGGGCGCTGTATTGAGACAGGGTTTCGGAAATGATGGCGCTACCCTGAACATTGGCTGCGCCTACCTGATGCCCCCACCACTGATGAGCCACTTCATGGGCGGTTACATAATAAACCGGGTCAATGTTTTCCGGGTCACGCAGGTCAGAGATAAAGCCAATCTTTTCCGAGTAAGGTACGGTATTGGCAAAACTCTGGGCAAAACTGCGATAGCCGGGGAATTCAATGATCCGTAATTGATCATGCTGGTAAGGGCCAAAGTTTTCTGTGAAATAATCCAGGGAATCACGAACCGATTCAATCATACGATCGACGTTCATGGCATGATCCCGGTGATAATAGACTTCAATGGCAACGCCATTATAGGTCTCTTTTCGGGACTCCAGCTGAGCAGACATAAAGGAGTAAAAATTAACCATGGGCGCATCCATTTTGTAATGGAAGGTCCTGCGGCCGTTTTCTACGGTTTCACTCTGAAGGTAGCCGGGGGCAATGGCAAACTGATCTTCGGATGTTGTGATGGTGGCTTCAAAATCAATAAAGCCCACCCCTTTGCCAAAGAAACTTTCATTGTAATAGCGCTCTTCTTCCAGCTTATTGGCACGTTTCAGGGGTTCCAGCTCATATTTTCTGCGCTTGTGCCGATCCTGCAACTGCCAGTCGGTGCGATAACCCATCACCGGGAAAAGCTGGAAATTATTAATGAAGGTGCCATTTTCTACCAGTACGGTGTCATTACTGCCATCGGCGAAACCCTGATGACCGCGTTGTACTTTAAGTTGTCCGGAACGGATTTCACCCGGCTGCAGAGGCTGTTCAAACTCAAACCAGGCCGTATCAAACTTTTCATCCAGCTCACCCAGCTGACCTCCGGCAATGGTGATATCCCATTCCAGGGCATATCGTGGAACCGATACCAGGAAACGTTCAATGGCTGCGTCGGATGTGTTGGTGACACTGATATCAGCCACTGCATCGATGCGCCGTTCGGAAGGGTAAATATCAACACTGGCATTAACCCGGGTAATGGTCGGTCTGGCATCTTCCAGATACTGTGAAAAGCCTTTTTCATATTCCGCCTGCAGCTCTTCCTGATCATCCTGCACCACGTATTCATTAAGAACCCGGGTGTTGTAATGGATGTAACTGCCTGTGGTCAGAAAAATAACCAGACCGGTAGCCAGAATGGCTTTACCGGATGTTCCCAGGTGATAGCCAATGCTTTTCATGCGGGCTTTCAGTGGCTGGGCTGGGCCTCTATGCCAGAGTGCAAAACTCAATGCTGCCAGCACAATGGTGAATCCAGACCAGTAAAGCATGTACCAGTTAAAGGTGCTGAGGAAATGACCATACTGATTGATATCAGAAAAAAGCACAGCCGGCGCTGAAGAGAAGTGGAACATATTGTGGCTGAAGCCAAAATTGCTCAGGGTTACCGTGGCAATGAAGTAGAGAACAAACAACATCATCCCGATATATTTATTGGGGCTGACCACCTGTAAAAAGAAGGCCATAACCACGGTCATGATCATGGGAACCATATTGATGTAAAACAGCCGGATGGCATACTGGGAAAAGTCCAGAGACCCATAGCCCTGTACCAGCTGATTTAGCACGGTTACAACAATACCAAATACATAGAGCAGAATCAGTACCAGGGAAATGGCAATGACCTTGGACACCCAGAAGGTCATGTTATGCACAGGCATGGAGTCAATAATATCGCCCATTCCCGAGTTGCGTTCTCGCCAGACGACTTCGGCACTGTAATAAGCCAGAACGATGAGCATCAACAGCCCGGTGGAGTTGGAAATCAATGTCACCATACTCTGGGTCAAAGGCCAGTCCGGAGTCCCGTAGAATCCATTAGGGTCTACCAGGGGCGCAACCAACAGGAAGATCGTCAAGGCTCCAAGAATCAGAAAGGGAGCACTGAAAACCACCTGACGGATTTCGAACCGGATACGCAATGCCAGATGGCTCAGCGTCTGAATTCCTTTGTTTTTAAAGGTAATATTATTATTCAGCAGTGCTGTTAAATCGCTGGTGGATTCCTTTTCAGACTTCTTCGCGGCCTTTACTTTTGGCAGGACGATCTGCTTACGAAACCCTCCCAGGGTTACCATCATGACAATGGCCACGGCTAGCCAGATGATACGATTTTCCAGCAGTAATCCGGAAAGCTCAACAGCACTGTTGTTTTTATCGTGCATGGTCCAGTAACGGGTGACTTCACCAAAGGTGTTCACAGCAAAAGGATCAGACAATGCAACAATGGTTCTGTATTCAGGTTCGGAGAGTAACTGGCCGGAAATGATGTATAGAATGAAGAGGGCTACGGCAGAGAGATAGGCCGCCATCATTGAACGAAATCGTGTGGCCATGGCATAGAAGAAACATGACATAACCAGAAGGCTGGGCAGCGACAGATAAAAATAAGCTGTAAAGTAATGAGACAGCTCCGTTGGCCCCAGTCTTTCAGGATCAACCCAGCCTGTCAGTCCTCCAATGGTACAACCCAGAAATATACCAAGGGGTACGAAAGCAAAGACCGTTGCCACAACGGCAAAAGACCCCAGAAAACGACCCAGCTGATAGCTGATGGGATTAATGGGTTTACTGTAAAGCAGCTCGGACATGTGCGATGTGTCGTTGCGGGTTGCAGTGCTGGCAACAAAATTCACTACCAGGAACATCGAAAATATCCCCATAATCAACAGCGTCTGGGCAATTGAAAACGGACCGTTGTAGAGTACGTTACCGCCGCCGCCTATTTGTATATTGTCGCTGACGGTGGCAAAAAATGTGAGCAGAAAAAAGATCAGACTGGTCACATAAAAAGAGGGCTGGCGGCTGAGATAGCGCCATTCAAATAAAAACATCTTCCCTAACATGATCCGGCTCCTAGGCTGCAGTACTCTGTTTTTGAGTTGCATGATCTTGAGTTGCATGATTTTGAGAAGCAGGGCTCTGCTTTCGATGGCTCCGGAGGGTGGAGAAATAAACATCTTCCAACTGGGCGGGCGCTGTTTCGAAACCTTCCGGTGGATTCTCAGCCATTACATGAACAATGGTTTTACCGGCAAAGAGCCGTTTGGAGATGACGGCTAACTCATTCTCTACTTCAGAGACTTCCTGCTGTGAAACTGATTTTTTCCAGATCTGGCCATTGAGCTGATCGGTTAAGCCAATAGGGTTGCCTTCCAGAAGAATCTTACCCTCTGCAAGAACGGCCATATTGGGGCAAAGTTCCGCCACATCATCCACTATGTGAGTTGAAAGGATGATGACTTTCTCTTCCCCAAGGCTGACCAGCAGGTTATGAAAGCGGTTTCGTTCTTCAGGGTCGAGACCGGCGGTGGGCTCATCAACAATCAATAAGTCAGGATCGCCAAGTAATGCCTGGGCTATACCAAACCGCTGACGCATGCCTCCGGAAAAACCACTGACAGACTGTTTTCTGTGTTGATACAGGTTGGTATGAGCCAGGAGACCGTCAACGGCCTCTTTTCTTTCAGCCTTGTTATTGATGCCTTTTAAAATGGCAATATGGTCGAGCAGTTTATAAGCGCTGATCCTGGGGTATACGCCAAAATCCTGGGGAAGGTAACCCAGACACTGGCGCAGTTTCAGTGGATCTTTAAGCACATTGATGCCATTGAACTCTATCGTCCCTGTGTCTGCAGACTGCAAAGTGGCAATGGTGCGCATTAATGATGATTTACCGGCACCGTTAGGACCCAGCAATCCATACAATCCTTTAGGAATGCTGAGGTTGACTCCGTCCAGTGCCTTGACGTTATTGTCATAGGTTTTAGATAAGTTTTTAATTGTCAGCATTGTAATATCCTTCATCATTATGCTGTTGTTTTTATAACTGACCAATGCCTTTGGTCAGTGCAACTCTTGATTAAAACCGCAACGAACGCAACATTCGTTGTTATGATTAAGGCTCAAGCTGCCTTGTTAAACTTTTAATAAATACGTTACGGGAGCCATTAATATCACGATCAACGGTGAATCCATCACCCTTTATAACCTTTGACGAGCCAAGCCGGTCGTTAATGGTGCCATCCCACGTACGGGTTTTTGAGGTGTATGCCTCATTGCAATCGACAACGTGTTTACCGTACTTTTTGGCATACCACTTAAGACGCATCTTAAACCCGTAGTGGTTAAGGTCTAGCATCTGGCGACAAGTGTTTCGGCGAATAATACGAACCTTTTTGTCTTTCCGTGTGACCATCCCTCTGGTTTCAAAGGTGGGTAAAAAGATCACGTCATAGCTAGACACAAGCTCGAACGCCAAGCGGTTATGCAAGTCCAGAATGATGTCATCCTTCTTACACTTCAGGCGATTGATTTTACGGTTAAAGTGAACAATGCAATCTCGCGCCCACTGAGGCATATCAACGAACTTCACGCCCTTTTGCACATTGAGAACTTTTTGTTTTTGACCAATCAGCTTGTCCACTTTCTTCATTAATGGGAACAGCTTTTCTTTGGCAAGGTTATCGCCAGCAATTAAAGCATCCTTATCGCTAAAACAGGTGGCGAAGGTTCTCACTCCGGGATCAATACCAACACAATTTACTCCACCTTGGATTTCGGTATTGAGTTCGATGTGTTGTTGCACCTGAATAAACCAACGACCCTTGTCACAGGTGATAACGCATGATTTGCCAATGGCTTCGTCGGGTACATTTTCAGTCAGATGAATTTTACCCGGCGCATTGACGCAGGGGTTTAGCCCCTTTGGTAGCCGGTCAATTGAGAAAGAATGCTTGCTCCCTTTGCGGCTTTTAAATCCGACCTCTGCAAAACCTCCTTTGGCTCCTTTCAGTTTTTTATTCTTGCTGCAAACCGCTTTAAAGGTGGTTGCCGCTGCAAGTGTTCCATTGTCAGAAATTAATGAATTATAAGCACGACCATTGTCTTTCTGTTCTTGCTCTACCTGTACCTTTATGGAAGGGCGCATGTTGATGAACTTGCCGCTTTCATCCTTGTATTTGTCGTTACGGAAGTGGTTTACAGCTAGATTGTATGAACGTCTATATAATGCAAGTGCGTCCCTGTATGCCGACTCATTTTCCGGATAAAACCTTATCTTTTTTGATGCTACTATTTTTACGCCTTTCAGCGGAACGCTTTCCGTAGTGGCTATTGCAGAATGAGGTAATGAAACCGATAAGCTCTGAGGTATCAAAGGCTTCACAGGAACCATTCGAGTCATCCAGAACTTCGATTTGTCCTCCCGATAATTCAACGAGCCATTTGATAAGCTCGAATCCTGATCGTGCAAGTCGGTCTTTTGTGGCAACCACAATGTGGGTTGGATTTCCGCACATTGCTGATTCCAGAATGGTTTGCAGCCCTTTTCGTTTAAAGTTGAAAGCACTGGCAATGTCGCTGATAAATTCTGCGTCAGGATGCCTTTCGAGCAAGATACGCTTTTGCGTATTGATGCTGGATTTTTGCTTCCCTGAGCTAACCCTTGCATAGCATATCTTTCTCTGCTGGTTGATGAATATGCGGTAGTGACCACCGCTCGTTTGCATTATTTTCTCGTAATGACCGCTTTCGATCTTTCGCCTTATTGTCTGGGAGGTTACGCCCTCAATCTTGGCAAGTTTGGTTGTGGATACCCACAAAATAAACGTCTCTGGTTATTAATTCAGAGACAGCATAGCACGCTATGTTGCGTTTGTTGCGTTTGTTGCATTTGTTGCATTTTTACTGAACTGTTTGAAAATTGATGGTCAGTGTGTCAGAGACAGTGCTGGCTTACAAATACATGTGTCGTATAAAAAGGTGCCGTGTTGCAGATAGAAGCGTCTGCTTCAATCCCCTGATTTTTCCGGGTTTGTGGCGTTCATACTTTTGCCGTCTGCCGTCTGCCGTCTGCCGTCTGCCGTCTGCCGTCTGCCGTCTGCCGTCTGCCGTCTGCCGTCTGCCGTTCTCTCTACCATTCATGTCGAGATACAGGCAGATACATGACAATGATGTTGTTGTTTTCGGAAAAATCTTATGAATTACAGCTTGTCAGGTCTATGAGAAAACAGGCAATAGCGGCTGTGATAATAAACCCGGTCAAAAATATGAAGGGCATAGCCGCATAACCAAGCACGTTCCAGATAATATACTCCAGGGTACTCATCGTCTTATCTCGTCTCGTTGTCTGATTTAAATTACCAGCCTTCAACATCTTTCATATCCGGCAGGCGATGTGCTATTCCTTTATGGCAATCTATACAGGTATTTTCACCAGATGCCAGAGCGGTACTATGCTGAGCTGCAGCTCTTTGTGCCTGTACCGAGAAATCCATGTACTGGAAATTATGGCAATTCCTGCATTCGCGGGAATCATTATCTTTCATTCGCTTCCACTCTCGAAGTGCCATTTCCAGGCGGTGCTGTTTGAACTTGTATCCTGTGTCAATCTTGCCGGTTAATTTGCCCCATACTTCTTTGCTGGCCTGAATTTTACGGACAATCTTGTGAGTCCATTCGTGAGGAACATGACAATCCGGACAGCTGGCTCGAACCCCGGAACGGTTGCTGTAGTGAATGGTTGTTTTCAGTTCCTGGAAAACGTTATCTTCCATTTCATGGCACCCGGTACAGAAAGCTTCCGTATTACTGGCTTCCATCAGAGTGTTGAATCCACCCCAGAATACGACGCCGGCAATAAACCCAAACGCGAGAATGATCCATAAAGCCAGCGCTGCGGGCCGGGTGAAAATTTGCCAGTAACGAACAATAAAGGCTGGTAGTTTCATGGCTGCTTCAGACTCTCTACTGGCTCAAACAGATTGGGAACCAGCGGTTTGGCATTCACTTGCTGAACGTGACATTGCGTACAGTGATAGCGGGTAGGTGACACGTCGGCCAGTACCGTGCCATCCCTGTCCATGAAGTGGGTAATACTGATCCTTGTGGCTCGCATTTTTACTGCGTTCTCCCAGCTATGACACATGAGACACTTATTACTGTTGATATGTATTTCATAGCCTCGAATCGTGTGGGGTATCACCGGTGGCTGGCCAATATACTGTAAGTTGGGCTTGATTCTTTCCCTGGGGAACTTGGCTAAAGCCGGTGGTGTGGATTCACTGGTAATTTCGGTTGGGCCTCGCAGAGATTCTACCTCTACGGACTGAACCGTCTCGTTCTTGTCTTCAGTACTATTGTCTTCAGTACTATTGTCTTCAGAACTTCGAGACATCATGGTTATGCTCAGTAATCCAGCTGAGACGGGCAGTAATAACCATGGAATCAGCCTTTGGGATCTGTTCATCATTCGTCACCTCAGACTTTTTCAACTTTTTCAATTTTTTCAACTTTAACAGCACACTTTTTGTAATCAGTTTGTTTTGACAGGGGATCCGTAGCATCCAGAATCAGCTTGTTAACCAGTTCTGTGGCATCAAAAAATGGAATGAATGTATAGCCTCTGGGCATAGTGTTTCTTCCCCGGGTTTCGACCCGGGTGCGTATGGTACCGCGGCGTGAAGTGACTCTGACTTCTGATCCCCGTCGCAAACCCCGCTCTCTGGCATCGTCAGTGTTCATGAAAAGTACGGCATCAGGGAATGCCTTGTAGAGCTCGGGAATTCTCTGAGTCATACTGCCGGAATGCCAGTGTTCCAGTACACGGCCTGTGGCCAGCCATAGATCGTAGGTATCATCAGGAGCTTCTGCAGGCGGTTCGTAGGGGAGGGCAAATATCCAGGCTTTGCCGTCAGGTTTGCCGTAAAACCGGAGGTCTTCTCCTTCGGGTACATAGGGATCATATTCTTCATTGAAACGCCAGCGGGTCTCTATGCCATTGACCACAGGCCAGCGCAATCCCCGTGCTTTATGGTACATATCGAAGGGCGCAAGATCGTGGGCCTTGCCCCTGCCGAATGCGGCATACTCTTCAAAAAGCCCTTTTTGAACATAGAAACCAAAGTGCTTTGATTCAATGTTTTCCCGTTCAGGGTGAATGCCCGACAATGGATATTTATTAACATTGCCGTTCTCGTAAAGAATGTCGTAGAGCCTTTTTCCCTTGTTCTGGGGAGCTTTGTCAATCAAATCCGAAGGCCAGATATCGTCAATCATCAGGTACTTTGAGAATTCCATCAGTTGCCATAAATCGCTTTTGGCATCGCCCGGAGCAAGTACTTGCTGATACCAGAATTGTGTACGTCGTTCCGCGTTACCAAAAGCGCCTTCTTTTTCAACCCACATGGCCGTGGGCAATATAAGATCGGCACCCTGGGTCGTAACAGTGGGGTATGGATCAGAAACCACTACGAAGTTATCGGGGTTTCGATAACCGGGCCAGGTTTCCTGATCAAGGTTCGGAGCCGTTTGGAGATTGTTATTGCACATCACCCAGTAGGCGTTGATCTTGCCGTCTTTCAGCATTCTGTCCTGAAGAACGGCATGAAAGCCAGGTTTGGCAGGAATAGTACCTGAAGGCAGCTTCCATATTTTTTCGGCTTTCTTGCGGTGCTCAGGATTATTCACCACCATGTCTGCCGGTAATCTATGGGAAAAAGTACCTACTTCTCTGGCGGTACCACAAGCTGAAGGTTGCCCGGTCAGGGAAAAAGGACTGTTGCCTGGTTCTGAAATTTTGCCGGTGAGCAAATGGATATTGTAGATAATATTGTTCATCCACACGCCCCGGGTATGTTGATTGACGCCCATGGTCCAGAGTGACATGACTTTTATATCCGGATTGGCATAACCTTCAGCCAGTTCTTCCAGTGCCCGCTTAGAGACTCCCGAAAGTTCCGATACATAATCCAGGGTATAGCGGCTGACAAACTTTGAAAAAGCTTCGAAGCTCATCTCTTTAGATGCTCCGCTGTCCGGATTCTTTGCATTTTTCTGGCGAGGGTCTTCGGGTCTTAATCCATAACCAATGTCTGCGGTGCCCAGACGAAAGTGTGTATGCTTTTCAACAAACTCTTTATTCACCCGATTGTTGCTGATGATGTAATGACAAATGTAATTACCTATGGCGAGGTCTGTCTGGGGTTTAAAAATAATAGGGTGTTTGTCCAGATCACAGGAACGATGTCGGTAGGTTGAAAGAACAGAGACACGAACATGGTCGAATGCCAGTACGCGGGCTGCAACACGACTCCAGAGAACAGGGTGGTTTTCAGCCATATTTGAACCCCAGAGTACAAACAGGTCTGCATTTTCAAAATCATCATAACAGCCCATGGGTTCATCAATACCAAAGGTTCGCATGAAGCCACCCACAGCCGAGGCCATACAATGCCTGGCATTCGGGTCAATATTGTTGGATCGCAAACCGGCTTTCATAAACTTGGAGGCAGCATAACCTTCCCACAAGGTCCATTGCCCTGAGCCAAACATACCCACTGAGGTAGGGCCTTTTTTCTTGATGGCCCGGGTAAAGTGTTTTGCCATTTCACTGAACGCCCGATCCCAGCTTACCGGTGTGAATTCTCCGTCTTTGGCATACTCACCATCACGCATTCTCAGTAAAGGTGTTTTTAAACGATCAGATCCGTATAAAACCTTGGAAAGAAAGTAACCTTTTATACAGTTCAGTCCACGGTTAACCGGAGACTCCGGATCGGCCTGAGTGGCTACAATCCGATCATCCTTAACACCAACAAGCACGCTGCAGCCTGTACCACAGAACCTGCAGGGAGCTTTATCCCAGCGAATCTTGCTTTTTTTACTGGAAGCAATGATATTGGCGGCCGGTGCTGGCAGAGAGAACCCGGCCGCACTGGCAGCTGCGGTAGCTGCAGACATTTTTATAAACTGGCGTCTGTCTTCATTCATGGCTGTTCCTTAGATCATTGACAGTGTGATCATCAATAAGGGGGGCTATGACTGGCAGGGCATCCGATAAATTTTCACATTGACTGAATGCCAGTGCTACATCGACCACGCCGGGTGTATCACGGATTGAGTCGATCTGTTCGGTGATTAACGGTGTATGGGTCATCTCTTCCACAGTGATGGCAAACTTGCCACAGGCATCCTGACAGTGAATGTCGACGCCGTTCATATTGTTCAGGTAAGTCCTCACCTGAAGGAAGGATTCCTGTCGGGTCAGAACAACAAGGCCGCATACCTCATACATGTCCGGATTCTGCTCTGTACTCTGGGTTGCTGTGCTCTGGGTTGCTGTACTATGAATGGTCATGGGAGCGCTCGGTATCTGAAGGCGTATTTGGCTGAATGATTTTGATGGCTGAAACAGGACAGACCCGAACACAGGCACCACACCCTGTACAGCTTGATAATGTCACCAGGGGGCGGGCTATTCCCCTGGCATCAGGGCTGAAGGTAATAGCTCTGGTTTCACATTCGTCTCCACAGCTGAGGCAGAAAACCCCGCGATTTGTCAGACAATGTTCTTCAATTGTTGCCTTGACTGTCCACGGAGGCTTGTCTGGATTATCCACTAAGGCCGAAACCGGGCATGCATCAACACATTGTTTACAGAAGCTGCACTCGCCCCGGCTGAAACTGGCCACAGGATAACCTCCATCCCCTTTAACCAGAATGTTTTCAGGACAACCGTTAATACAGGCAGAGCAACGGCTGCAGAGCGAAGTAAAGGCGTGATCGTCGATACTCCAGGGCGGTCGAAGAGGAAGAGCGTTTAAATTCTCTTTCTCAAACTTTCCCTTAAGAAAGGCTCTGCGGCCATGATTGATGGCATCAGTGTTCATGGAAAGGACTAATAATCTGTAGACGAAAGTCAGTATAGAAGGCATTCGGAAAGGTTGAAGGAATGAGTAGAAAAAGTCTTTGGATTGAATTGTCACCGTCGTTTGTTACGAGTCAGTACGCAACAGGATATCCGATTCAAGATGGCGTCGGGTCATACGGCGTTAGCCGTAAAATGGGAACAGGCTGACTGGTCGGATTTATCTGATACGGAAATAATCTGATGCAGAGGCTGCCAGTGAGCAGGAATTATCCGATAGTTTCTGAATAAAATGACTTGATCATCTCACTGGTCCAGCGACCACCGATTTTTTTTCAAAATCGGTGGTCAGTGAATAGATCAGTTTATCAATACCTCGACCTGATGCCCGCTCAAAAGCCTTTAGAAACGGGCCTATAAGCTTCGGATTGCTTTGGCAGCGTCGCAGTATTTCATTTTTATACGGTCCTCTTTGATGGGGAGTCACTTGTATCATTCTCTCAAGAAGCTGTTCATTCGAAGTCATGCATATGGGAAAAATTGTGCATAGCCATTCCTGATGTTCAGGCTCAGGAAATAAGTCACAGAGATGGTGTGCCATTAAGGGTTTGGGCAATGAAGGAATATTTTTTGCCGCAGTGTTTGCTCCAATAAGTAAATTGGTGGCACTGGGTGGTTTTTCCAGGTTACCTTTCTTGAATATCAGCTCTTTGAACAGTGCTAACTGTTCGTCTTCCCGATCCTGAATCTGGTTGATTTTATGAATCATTGACTTGCTAAATGCACTTCTGGAACAGCGTGCTGTCATTTTATGGTCAAAAGCACTCCCTTCGAGATTTACTGCAGGAATCATCTTAATAGCTTTCGCCTCAGGGAAAAAATGGTTTATAAACCATATAAGATTTGAATGAGTGGCAGGCTTCATTTCACCATCGACCGGCACAAGAATATTCTTTCTCAGAAACACTTCACTGATTGTCTGCAAGGTTGCATGCTGTTGAAAAAACTTGGCCTCCATTATCGCAGCAACAGCATCAGGATTTCCCATATGAGCCAGAGTCCAGACAGTCTGGTTGTTGTAACGATCCGGACATTCCCTGTAGGCACTGATTAAAGCGTTTATCTGAGCCTGATTCCTGAGAATATTTCCAGCATGACCGGTAAGATTTATCAGATCGCAAAACATCCAGTCAGGGCGATCATCCCGTAGAGGATTAGGCACTTTAGAAGACTTTAATGTTCTTAAAACAACGTCGATGGAAAATTCGGGCTGAATAATGACTGCCGTAATACGGTCTCTCAAGATATTAATCCAGCGCATTTTGTTTTCTTTATCACTCTGCATCTTTTCAGACAGCCACTTCAAATGGACAGCCCTGATGTCTTTCTCCGGTATGATAAATTCTCTGCTAAAACAATATTCATACAATTGTTCTGGAGAAAAACTAAAACCATTGTCTCTGAGAGTATTGGATGTGTTTTTAATGAAATCAAAAACAGTCAGTCGATTCAGGTGGAATTTTAAAAAGGCATCTAAGGCCGTGTTGTTAGTCTTCGCAGCCTGTATAACTTCAGTTATGCCAATCTGGGTGGTCATTTTATTGATAAAGTGGAGTTCCTCAGCGGTGTAATCCAGAACGGTATCTGCGGGCTTTAGCTTGCTCTCCCAGCGCATTTGATCAAAAGTCTGTTCATCGTCCATAAACTCCATTTTTTCATCGGGAGTGGAAGAGGGAGAAGAGACCAACGCCTGTGTCCATTCCATGACCTGAGGTTTCACCTCATCTGATATAGATGCTTCAGCATACTGATCAGAGGAATAATGTTCGTCATCACTGCCATAATGCCAGTAGAATTCTTCTTCATCCATGATGTCCCGTGCAGCCTGAAACACACAGGTGGCGGGCAACTTGTCCGGGTTTATTTTAAGTATCCTGCCAGGCTGTTCAATTTTATTATCGTACCTGAAGGTATTTTTGATATTGGCTTTCTGTGGTGTCTTTGAATCATTGGAAAATAATGACAGGTCATCTGTTTTTAGACCCATTTCAATCCGGGGATGTGCTGCCCCTATATTGAAAAGAATATTGGACCACATGACGTACCTTTTTTGATCCAGATGGCAGATTTTACCATTGGCATAGAGCCATTCAATATACAGGCCGTTCTCCTGTTTTGCTCTCAGACTAAGGCAGCCCCGTGGTTTTAAAACAGTTTCATTTTTAGCGAAGGCGATACTCCCTTTTTCTCGGGCCCTGGCAAAAATACCGAAACCAGCTCCTCCGGAGGCTTTAACCCAATGGCACTGACTTAAGGAAGTATCCCCTGAAACACTAAGGCTTGCTCGAGAAGAAAAACGACTATAAAAGCCGGTGTAACTCAACCACCCGAGCAAGCCATGAACAAGTGTAGTTCAGAGTATCTTTCTGTTGCTGACGATTGCCTTCGCCAGTTTGCACAAACCGATAACGATGACCTTTCAGCCGTTCTCACTTCAGAGAATCTTATCGAATTTCAAGACAGCTATCCAAATTCGAGAGTACGAATTTTCCCTCCAATCAAGACGCTCACTCTTTTTATGAAGCAGGTGGCCAGCGATACCAAATCCTGTCGTCATGCTTTGATTGATGAAGCAAAGGATCAGGTAGCCGCAGGAAATAAACCTTCCAATACACAAACCAGCGCGTACTGTAAGGCTCGCCCGAGGTTAACTGAAGAGTCTGTTAAGTCGCTGTTTTGTACTTCAGGTGACAACCTTGACAAGGTCAGCCCTGAATCCTGGTTGTGGCACCAGAGACGCGTTCTGATAACCGACGGTTCAACACTTCTGATGCCAGACACAGAAAAAAATGAGGAAATTTATCCTCAACTCAACACCCAAAAAAAGAACTGGGCTTTCCAATACTGAGGATTCTCGTTCTGATGAGTTTGGGCAGTGGTGCTCTGTTAGATTATGCGGTAGCTCCTTATGAAGGCAAAGAAACAGGGGAGCAAGCATTACTCAGAAAGCTTTTGTTTCGTCTTCAGGATGGAGACATTCTGTTGGGGGACGCTAATTTCGAGAACTACTTTCTGTTGGCTTTTTTGCTTCAAACCAAGGGTGACGTGGTCTTTGAGAAAAATGGTTCCCGTATTATTGATCTCGGGTTTAGAGAATTATAAGTACGATAGTTTCGTATTTTTTTAACGCAAATAAGTTCAAACAACCGCTTCACCCATTACGAAGAAGCGGTTGCCATGCTCACCTCAGAACAGAAAAGCTATCCTCCGGGAGCTTTCCTTATATACGACATTCCTTGTCGGTGCACTATCGTCACTTGCTGCACCAACGTTCTGTGAATTGCTTCTGGGCAGCATGGTTTCCGGCGAAGGCTTTCTTACACAGGCTCTCCTGATGGTTCACTACGAAAATGTTTGGAGCAGCTATCATCACTGGGTTTCTCAGGGCTTGTGGCGTTGGCGAGATCTAGCGCATCGCCTGATATTATTGGTCAGTTCCAAAGTGCCTGACGGTCAGACTATTCCTATTATCCTCGACGACCTGACACTTGAACGCTGTTCTGGCGAAGCACCTGCATGCCGAATACATCACCAACACGGCAAGAAAAAGAATCGGAGTGTTTATATTCTCGGTCAATGCTGGGTTTTTCTGGCGATTGCTTTTCAGCGGCCATCTGACAAAGTGCATACCGCCATTCCTGTCATGGCTTTTCCATCGCCCAAATCAGGCAACATCAGCAAGCTTAAAATTGCCAAAGCGATGCTTAAGTCTGTACGACAGACTCTTCAGGATCGGTCATTGCGACTGCTCACTGACTGCTGGTTTATGAATCACACTATGATGCAACCCGCACTCGAACTAGGATATGAGGTCATTGGTCATATACCCAAAAATCGAGCGCTCTATGCTCTCCCTTTCGAAGCCTTTAACCTCCTTCACCCATTAAAAGGAAAGGGCGCAAGCGTAAGTACGGTGTGAAAATGACGTCTGAAGAAGTCGAGAAGTTACCAGAGACCACAATGACTATTTGGCTTTACAGAAAATACCGGACAGTCTCTTTTCGGTCCTGTATTTGCCGCGCCCGTTTTAGCTGAAAGGGCGCATTGTCCGTGTCGTCTGGAGTCGTTTTGAAAACGACAAAGGACAAACAGAAACCAAATTATTTCTCTCAACCAATCCGGATTTGGAAGCCCATGAGGTGCTATTAGCCTACTCGCTCAGATGGCCTATAGAGCCAATGTTTCAGCAACTTAAACACGAGTTTGGGTGCAAGCATTTATGGCAACGGAAGCTCAGAACGCTGCTACGATGGATGCATATTAAAATGGCGGGTTATGCACTGATGCAATTATTGACCATTTGTAAAAATTCAGCAGCTATTGAGGTAGCCAAAACCCCCTGGAGACATCCTGATACCGTCACAGCCGGAATGCTTAGGCGTGCGCTGTTTTGGATTATTCCTCAGTTTCGAATTCGTGACTGCTGGAACCGATATGAGCAAAATTAGAGCTGGAATTGCCGAATCTGAACGAACGTTCGGATGATATTCTACCGAAAGCAGCATAACCGAACGCAGACCCAGCTATTTTACTGATTTAAACAAGCTCCCGTTGGGTGCCTGATGGTTTTGATTGCGCTCACTTAAAATATTTTTCCGAACGTTCGTGTTTTTAAAACTCTAAACCTGAGCACGATAATTGAGTAATGAAAAATGAAATATAGATATTTCTGGAATAACTCTTACGTATAAAGCTTCCCTACAGCCCAGAAATCATAGGAACCTTGTTTATCAACTATTAACGTGAACACAGCCTGCATCTTCCGTAAGAACACTCTCAGCGGAGTCAGATGAAAGCGCATGCACAACATTCTGGCAGTCTCTGGTGAGTTCCAGACAGATTTTTTCCCGGGCAATGTCATCACTGGCATCCTGGGTTTTTATGACCTTTCGTGCGGCCAACTTTCCTTTGCAGTGATTGTGATTAATAAATTCAACTACACATTTTTCGTTTTCGAAACGGTTTCTCTTCCTGGTATAAGCTGTAACAACATCTGAGACGCATACAGGCTTTTGGGAGAATATGCCGGTGACAGCGGCGGCCACAGACCACAGTGAATTCTTAACACTGCCGGTGATTGAAGCTGGTAGCTGAGTTAATATGCTCACATTGGCCTCCTTGTCTTATGTAGTCATTGCCGATATTTATCTACAAGGAGTGGTCATATCTATTCGACCAAAGAGAGTGAACTAATAACCATCTTGTTAGTGCAGCTGACGTTTTCAAAGGCTATTGGCAATTAAGCTCTGAGTACTCTCAGCTATTCCCCATGCTTATACGACATCGGTAACAGCGTATAAGAAGCATCACACGCAGGGCGCAGCTACAGCTGCTTACGTGTTGAGATATGTAATTTTTCCCAAAAACTCGACTATTTATCACGAGCATACAAAATATATACGACTTCGTACGCTAGTGATACCAAGGGGTTTAATGAAACGTGGGGAATTGCTGGAGTACTCTTGTAATGCAGGGCTTTCAGTTTGTCTGTTATTGCCTTTTCGGACATTAATCACCAGTTACAGCGGCTGCAAGCCTCATCTAACTCATATAAAAAAACGAAAAATCCGCCTCTTCCCAGTAAACCGATCTCCGCTCATTTCCCTTTGCAGTCACATGATAAAAGGTACCGGCATTTAATCCGTAATGGTCGACTCATCATGCTCTTCTACGTTACTTCGCACTTGTTTTTCATTGTATATGCTGCAGTAGTGATCATTAATTTCTTCGTTATTATAAAAAGAGCCATAGAATTCTATGAGTGTGTAATTCACGGGATCAATTGAATTTTGTATGTTTTCTGGTGAACACTGAAACTGAACTGCTTTTTCTCCATCACGACCACAGACTATTTCATCCTCCCGGTCTTGTGACCGGCAGGTATTATGACTTCTGCGTTTTTGAAGAAATTCAAAGTAATTCTCACTGGATATGGAAGGGCTAACCAGCACCAGCTTAGTCATATCTTTCAATGAATGATAAGGTTCATATTCAAGCCTGTATGAGTAAGGCTTTTCCTCTTCCTGAAACGTTGGCACTTGCTCAATCAAAGCAACGGCTTCCTTGCGATCAGGAAGAGGAATCAATCTTACTCGCGCTCCCCCCAGATCGCGTTTGCCTTTTTTGATAGCACCAGCAGAGCAGCTGCTTCAGCCAAAGCTTTGTCTTTACGGTTGAGTTCTTTTTCCAGTTTCTGGATACGTTTTTTGTCATCACGCCGATTGGCAGCCATAACCTGCCGCGACTCCGCAGGCTTTGAGCTACCGGTAATAAAATCAGCTTTCCACTGCTCAATTTGTTCAGGGTAAAGACCTTTTTTACGACCATACTCTGATAACTCTGTACTGTTCATGGAGGCTGTTTCCATTAATACGGCGAACTTGTTTTCAGCACTCCACTGATGAGGATTCTTGCCATCTCCGGGCACGGGAACACCTTGCGTTCTTGCTTGTTTGCGCCAAGTATACAGGGTTGCATCAGTAATACCGGTATCTCTTTTGAGTTGAGCGACAGGGCTCTACCTCAGATTGTGTGGGTAAATTTCAGCGATTCACCCCTCTTGGATAAAGATCAAGGCCACCACAATGAAAGTAAATTGCAGTTTTGAACCTTTCTCTGTTTCTGTAGCCGTAGGCTCGACCCTTGAGTCGCTGTATCTTTCCATTCATGCCTTCTGCACGGCCATTGTCGGCTTTCAGAACTATTGCGTTAATAATTCCCCACAGGTGTTCTTTGATCATCTTGGCCACTTTACGAACAGGTTCAAGCCGACACCTCAGTGCCCAGCTCAGCCACCGTTTCCATGCCTTGATAGCCCAAGCTCGTGATGTGTAATTCCACAGTGTCATCGCCATCTCTTTGATGGCCCAGGCTTGTGCTGTTTTCAGCTTTGAATCACGCAACGGCTCGAACGCTTCCCACTTTTCATCGCTCATATTTTCAGGATTTGTTAGCCAGTCAAACCGGGTACCTTTGAGTAAGTCTGACCCTGTAGACATAAGCGCTTTATGCTCTTCTATGCGAACTTTATTGACCGCATTGCCTAAGTACTGGGCAACATGGAACTTGTCAAATGCTATTCGCTCCCTGGCTTCTGGCACATGCAATGTGACTGCCTTGATAAAGGGCTTCCACATATCCATGGTAACGCATTCAATACCGGCTTTCTGGTCTGGCGTCAGGGTCTCAAAGTACTCATTGAGGCTGTCAGCTTTATGGTTGTCGGCCAAATGTAAAACAATGCCTTTTTCATGATCTGTAACCACAGTGACGTACTCACGCCTCTTCTGGAATGAGGTTTCGTCAACGGCTAACCGTTTGGGATTGTCGTGTACTCTGCGTGCCAGACCTCTCGCTACTGCACGCTGTTGGATACCGTCGATGGCATTCCAGCTAAGCTTCATTTGTTGGGCAACTGCACTGGTTGTTGCCTCTTTCAGCCAGTCAATAACAAGTGCTTCAAACAAGGCCGTAAAACCAGAGTTCGGTTCAGCCCATGGAACCTGTATTGTTTTTACACCGTGATCGGAACATTGTGTACGCGGAACATCAGCAATAAGGATGGTTTGAAACTGGCAGGTATCCAGGGCGATCTCATTTGGCACTAACTTTCTCTGTTTGGCTAATTATTCAGCACACAAAAGTACCAAAATAAGCCTAATTTCCTGTACTTCTCAAAAATTCAGTTTTTAAAGCTAGCTTTTTGAATATGCAACAGGATTGGTGTTTGTCAAATGAGATCGCCCTGGGCAGGTATCCAGATGCCGCCACTTCTTCTGACGTCGATCGTAACCCGGAGAGGGTTTATCACAAACACTGCATTTAGAAGGCTTTTTGCCATCATGTTCGAGAAAGATTTCGACTTTTCCTTCAGTAATGGAGAGTTCCACGTGAGCGACATGCCACGGAGTTTCAACGCCAAGTATTTTAGAGTAGAGTTCTTTATCGCGCATGTCGGCATCCTTGCCTTGAAGTGTTCAATATAGATTAAATCACCCACTAAAATTAGGGAAGAACCAGCGACAGAAACATTATTGGGCGGCATCATCATCATCTTCTGCATCATCTTCTGCATCATCTTCTGCATCATCTTCTGAATAATTGCAGCTTTCATTTCTTTGGAGTAACGAGCCATAACAGCCTCTTTTTATCACCTCTCCACTACAGAGAGTTATGAATCAAAAGAGGCGACATCTATCCTGACACAGCGGGATATATGCCTGCAATTACAGCGCCAGAGAAATGATTAACAGGGCTTGCAGAGTGGGGCAAATCATATATATCCAAATTATTTTAGCCGATTATTCAATCAGAAAATGTGAATATAGCCTGAATGAACTACGGAAATTGTTTTCAGGAAAAATACGATTATGTAAATATATTTATATATCCAGTGATTGAGCTAGAATAAAACTCACATGTAAGAGTATTGGGTTTAAAAATTTTTATCTTATACCGGATTGTAGGAGGGATTGTTACCAAAGATTAACATGCATTGGAATCTGATTTTGATAGTTATTACTGTTTATTTTATTGATAAATTTTAACCTGAATAATGCGAACACATTTCCAATACTCAATATTGGTACGCTAAGGCATGGTATTTAATCTCAAATTTAGGATTCAGCAGAGTTACTAGCCTGAAAGTATTTTACTGCACTAAAAACCTTGGTATTTCATAGGTAAAACTGTTCGAGATGGTGTTAATCGTCCTCTTTTAAAAGAAGGGTTTTTGTTAAGACACTGTATTTGAATTTAATACCAGTGTTGTTTTCCGATATGCCTCGATCAGGGACTTATTTGGGCTTGGAGAGGCTGATGCCGTATAACATGTATGAGCATGCATAAGTATCTAGATAATCGCTTTTTCCAGCAAAGCTTCCGCTACTGGCGGGGTTCGCGAGTGATCATATTCGATTACAAACGTCTGGGTACTTATTTCATTAACCTCTATCAAGGTAGGGAGCAAGTCTCTGACTGTTTATCATTTTTTACCTGAGAGATGCAATAATGGTGATGTTATGAAAAATCAAATTTCTTCGCTATCTAATAATTACTTTGAACTTAAATCTAAAAAGCGGCAATGGTTAATTATTCTCAGCATGGTATGTTCAACAATATGTGCTCAGGATTCTGATGATTTAAATCGATTGAATTCATTCAGGGAGTCTTCTACACCAAAATCAGGCATTGCTGAATATATCCCATATTTGAAAATATCGCCTGAGCTAATAGGAAATATTGCGCTAATTAATAGAAATGGTTTTGTCGAATTATTCCCGGATCTGGAAGTATCGGAGTTTGCATCAGATCTGGTTAAACCTCAGGAAATTCTGAGCCGTTCATCTAATCTTTCCGTGGTGATTCCATATCATGGGCTAGGTGAAACAGGTGATGTCAGCTCAGGCCCTTTGGATAATAACGGTTATGCATTCCAGTGGCGTGATCTGACATTTAGTGAGAGCAGTAATAAAGCCAATAATTATACCCTGATTATCCGCTCCCTTAATACCGAGGGAGATTTTGATATGGAATTTTATTATAAAAAATTAGAACCATCCTATGAGCAGATTAGTAATGATTTTATCGGGAGCTCTACTTCTGAAGCTGAATTCTATCGGAATCATAACCCATTCATGGGTATGATTGCCGGTGGAAATATTGTCTTTGAACTACCAATTTCACAGCGTTACTGGGGCGAGCAGGGGCTTGAACGTTACAATAACGGCATGTGGACCGTACGATCTGTTAATAATCAATATACTCTTTTGCTGGATAATAACTTGCAGTGTGTTCATACAGAGCCTTTAACCCTGCTTAATGCTCCTGGAATGACCCCGGCGGAATCGCCAACTTTGGTAAATATCTCATCAACGGCACTGTCATCTCTGGAAGAAGGGGATGATGTTCTGAGTGAAATTATTACGCTGCCTTTTTCTGTGAGGCTGCAGTCAGGTGGCGAACTTCTTAACAAAATCAGGGTCAGTTCAAATGGTTATATTCTTTTCTGTCATGATAGTAACTGCCGGGATGTTCAGGCCAGATTTTCTCCGCTGGAGCAGATGAAAAATACGCTCAGTACAGTGGTTTCAGCTTATCTGGCCGATGCTACAACAGCATCAGAATCTGCTATCTACTATGGAGAAAGCGAACAGGGAAAGTACTCTGTGAGATGGCAAGAATTGGCACCATACACTGGTAGATCGGACTCAAACCCGGAAGTATTTAATTCATTCAATCTCATTCTGCATAATCAGCAAAAGGTTGGTGATATTGATATAGAGCTCTTCTATGAAGATCTTCAATGGCGTGATTTTACAGCAAAAGCACAGACCACGGTGAACCTTCCTTTCAGTGGAATTGCACGATCAGGAAAAGTTGAAATTGAACTGCCACTCTCACGGAAACAGAGAGTTGACGAGCTCGATTTTGATTATAGGGGTAGTTGGAGAATTAGGGTAAGGGATGGACAATTCACCCTGGATTTACCCAGAAGCCTATCATGCAGGCAGGTATTGGATGAACCTATAACGGATACACCAATGACAGCTGGCTCAAAATCTATTCTGGGTCTGCCCCTGACTTTGGGTTGCCTATCACTAATGGCTCAACTGTTGAAATAATTGACCATTCAGAATTATGTAATTGAGCATTGGATCAGTACAGAGGGCTACAGATATGTTTAAGTTTCAGTCTGATTTTGTTGTCGGTTTAATTCCTGTTATTTTCAGTCTGGTGATTGTTGATGGTGAAGCTCGGGAACCATGTGTTTATCAAAAAAACGCCACTAATCTGCTTCCCTGGGGAGCAGAGGAGTGTGAAAGTAGGATTATTGCTGCAGATGACGCAGAAAGTTTGCAGCTTTTCTTCAGAATGAGCTTTTCAGAAGGAGTATACGACAATCTTTTTTTCGCCAGTAATAATGGTTTAATACAGTTTCAGGATCGATCATCGACCCCGGCCAGCAGTTTTCGACTGTTGCCGGATATCCTGGAAACATCAGCTAATGACAATATTGCTTTTGTTATCCCTTATCTCGGTGATACTGATACCAGAGATACTAGCGGCAGTGTCTATTTTGGTCCGCAGGATAATATCCGCTATGTGCTTACATGGGATGATGTTGGCTATTTCAAGGAAAAAAAAGATAAGACAAACAGATTTCAACTGGTCATGAGAAGCTTGAATCCAGAAGGGGATTTTGAACTCGAATTTAGATATAACAAGCTGGAATGGGGGTATCCAGATCTTCAAGCCTCGTATTCAGAGAGTTCGACAAGTGAAGATGGTATGAGATATCTAGAAGCTGTAACTAGTGCGCATCCTTTTGTGGGCATTATTGATAGCGGCAGGATAGCGTTTGAATTGCCGCTTTCGCAACGGAGCTGGGTACAGAAATCCCATATTTATAATGGTGGAATCTGGACTGTTCGGACTGTAAATAACACCTATTCGCTATTACTTGATAATAATTTGGAGTGCCGCCACACAATCACGCCCACTGAAATTCTGCCTTACCCGGGGAGTACTCTACCTGAAGCCATGTCTATTTCGACGAATGGTCTGAGCACTCTACCTCAGGGAAGCAGCCTCCAGAGCTCTGTCCAGACATTGCCGTTCAGCATTCGTTTAACGCAAGGTGGTGAATTGACTGACAGGATCAGGGTTCATTCAAATGGTGTTATTACAATTTGCCCTGATGACGTATGTACAACCAGCAACTCGGATGCATCTTCAGTGTCGGGACTCCAGGGTGATGTTATCGCTGCATTTCTTGCCTCAGTTGCTACAGATGACGAAGGACGTATTTATTATGGACAGTTAGACAGTAATACCTACGTTGTCCGCTGGGAAGGTGTCCGTCAACTCGAATCATCAAATCAGGATAATCCAGAGAATACTTTCACCCTTATTCTTGCAAGAGGAGCTAATAATGGCGATTTTGAAATCAGGCTGCATCATGAAGAGCTAAATTGGCCTGCAATTATTTCTGATACATTATCAGCTGACATACCTTTCAGCGGTGTGTTGTCGAATGGAAATGTAGTAATGGAACTACCGCTATCAAGACAACAGAGAGCCCTGTCTCTGGCTGAGGATTACAATGGGCTATGGACTATTCAGGTGATTGGAGGTGAATTTGCTTTGGAGCTACCCAGGAACCTGAGTTGCACACTGGCTGAATCCCAATAATCCCATTAGCAAGCACTGCTGGGGACACCCGGTGCACCGAGAAAACGGCAAGAGTTTGAAGGTGAGAGTTTGAAGGTGAGAGTCTTCATCCGGTAAGATCCGGCAAACCACCGGTGTACCGGATCACCGGAGCTCTGAGGAATTGGTTGTTGTCAGTAATGATAATGTTCAAATGTTGACAGAGGTAAGTATAAGCTCATCTTTCTATTCGAGAGGGTGTTCCGAAACTCTTATGAAGCTTGCCTCTGTCATACTCTACAGGTTATACGCTGATGCTCTTGTTTTGTGAGCCGCATCAGGTCTATCTGACCACCGGGGTAACCGATATACATAAATCCACTGACGTCTAGCGGTTATCGTCAGTGAATTTCTAAAATTCAATCCCTTGTCCAGACAGCCTGTCTCGGAGTCGACAGCAGTTAAACTGGTGCTGAATTACCTGGTCAGACCAGCAGTTTTTCAGCCATGCTAATCAATCGCCCCCGTTCCATACTTTCTTCACTGTTCTGCAGTCTCTGTAGCAGAATCTGGCTGGTGGCACTGTGGTCAATTGCGGCCGCTAAAGTAATGGCCTGTTCTGATTGTGAACCATAGTCGCTTAATCCTGCGTCAATGATATCGTCTATAGCATCTTCAACCTGATGCTCAGACAGGGCTTTCATTGCAGCCATTCTCGGGCTGAATTCACTGTCTTTCAGTTTGCTGTGAATGGCGATCAGAATATCCTTGCAGCCATTCTCGGGCTGAATTCACTGTCTTTCAGTTTGCTGTGAATGGCGATCAGAATATCCTTGCAGTCTGGCAATGGATTTCCATGGTCATCGGTTTGTGGCTGGTCCGCAGTATTAATCATCTCGCCAAGTGATGTGATGGCCTGGGCCCGAACACTGGCTTCCTGATCATCCAGGGCAGCCATCAATACCGGGAGTGCTGCCGGATTACTCAGAAGCACTCCGGCCCGCTCCGCGGTCACACATCTACAAGTAACTCCTTCCCAAAAATTAAATTCATTCTATGATCATATGAGAGCATGTCTGGACCAGAAACCGTTTGCACACTGGTGTTTTTTACCCGATCAGAAGCATGGTTCAGGAGTTGACGACCCCATCACTGATGACGCTTGGCGATCTCGTTTGTAAGACTGTATATCGTCGACAGCCCTATTTCCGGATATGCCTTTGACCGAATTTTGAGGGTATTATGAAAAGTAAGTTAAAAACTGAGACTGCTTCTCCCAAAGCCCAGAAACGAATTGATGGGCATTTAGAAACCATTAACCTGTATGCGGCTGGTATTGATATTGGTTCAGAGACGCACTACGTAGCTATTCCGCAAGAGTTAGATGATCAGCCTGTTCGGTCGTTTCCTTGTTTTACCGCTGACCTTGAAAACATGGCGCAATGGTTAATAAATGCAGGCATCACTACGGTTGCGATGGAATCGACAGGGATTTACTGGATACCCGCTTTTGAAATTCTTGAATCCCATGGTCTCGAAGTTCGTCTTGTGAATGCACGCTACGTTAAAAACGTCGCTGGACGTAAAACTGACGTTGAGGATTGTCAGTGGATTCAGCAGCTTCACACTTATGGATTGCTCAATACCGCCTTTCGCCCGGATGAGGAGGTTTGCGCATTAAGAGCTTATACCATTTCCGAATTCTAATTATGCTATTGCGCTGCCTTTTCAGACTCAGATCCTGCGTTGGAGTTCCTCGCCATAGCTACGGCTATGACTCGTCACTCCGCCTTGTCTCTGAGTCTGAAAAGCCATGCTCATAACGCATATTAGAAACCGGCAATGGTATTACATGAGGCAACGTGACAATCTCGTAGCAAACCGTGCGTCGCATATACAGCATATGCAAAAAGCTCTAAGACAGATGAACCTGTTGCTGGATAATGTCGTTACCGATATCACGGGAAAAACCGGATTGACGATCATTCGGTGTATTGTTGAAGGGGAGCGAGATCCACTTCAATTGGCGAAACATCGTGATCCGCATTGCAAAAAGACAGAACAGCAAATTGCCAGGTCTCTAAAAGGACACTACCGGGCTGAGCATCTGTTTGCCCTACAGCAATCGGTTGAACTTTATGACGTTTATGATGAAAAGATCAGCGCCTGCGACAGGGCTTTAGCGAGCCAGCTGAAACAATTTGATAGCAAGGCTGATGATTCTGACAACATGCCTGATAAACCGGTTAAAAAACGTAAATCGTCCAGTTCTCCCGACTTTGACGTTCGTTCTGAGCTCTATCGGGTAACGGGTGTTGACCTGACAGCTATTGATGGTATTGATGAAAATACGGCTCTGAAAATACTATCGGAAACAGGAACTGATATGAATCGATGGCCCACAGCCAAACATTTTGCTTCGTGGCTTGGTTTGAGTCCTGAAAACAAAATATCCGGTGATAAAATTCTGCCTCCTCAGTAAAATCTGTGGGTCATTTCTGGTTCAGGTAGCTTGCCAAGTACGTGATATAAAGCGATTTCTGCACATTTGTAGGTTTTAAAACCATACGATTTTCTCATAGTGAGTTTTAATTTGGTGTTAAGTCCTTCGACTTTACCGCTTGAATACGCCTTTTTTGCCTTGAACCAGTTCAGGATAAGTGGCTTGTGTCGTCGAACAGTTTTGGCTACTTGCTTCAAGGGTTCAATCTTTGACCTCATGACCCGGGTGCACCAGCGGTCAAGATATTTGCCTGCCCAATGTGGTGATACGTAATCCCAAAACAACTGAAACTCCTGAGTCAGCAAATAGCCTCTGACACTTTTCAAGTTGTACTGAAGAACCGTCTTTAATTTGATCTCTTGCTTCTCGGTCAAATTCTCTTTCCGCTTGAGTAGACACCAGCGAGCTTTGGTTAATACAGGCTCATAACCATCATCCTTTAACTTCTTATGCTCTGTCGCTCTGACCTCATCCAACGCCTTGTTCAGCTTGGCCACTATATGAAAGCGATCAAGGATATGAAGAGCCTGCCCTGCAAGTTCTCCAATGACTTTTACGTAGGGTTTCCACATGTCTGAACAGACAAACTCCAGCTGCTTACTTCTGGCCTCTGTGAAGAACTCGAAAAAGCTGCGAATAGTTTTCTCTGTTCGGTCCTCACCAATCCATAATAACCGCGTACAACCATTCTCAATCTGGTAAACAACGGTGAGATACTTATGACCTAACTGGTAAGCTACCTCGTCAACACCAATGGCTTTTATCTTATCCAGGCAACGATGTTTAAGTCCCCAGCCCACTATATATTCAACAGAATGAAAGACCTTTTCCCATGAGGTATTAAAGGTCTCGGCTACTTCCTTCCACGATAATTTCCTGGCCCAAAATGCAAGGAATTGCATGTACGCTTTGGTAAGCTCATTTTTACCCTGGGCCCATGGAACCTCCTCAACCGTGACGCCACAAGCAGAGCAGTCAACTCGTCGCATTTGATAAAGGAAAAAGGTTCTGTAGCCCAATATTGGAATGAACTCAAATCGCCGTATTTTTAGTCGGTCATAGCCCGGAGCCGGCTCATGACAGTCGGCACAGATGGCATGACTATTCGTTCTGGGAACAACGGTAATATCGAGTACTTCAGCACCTTGATAGGTGGCAAACTCAACCGACTGATAAACAAAGGACTTGAATTTGTGACATTTATTGAGGATAGTTTTAATGAGCATCTGTCGAACCTTCTGTTGTTTTTCTGTTCGCAACTAAAAACTTATAGAAGTATTCGGCAGGTGCTTTCCTACCTAAAATTCACTCAATTTACCCACAGTTATCCCTGAAGAGCCAAAATTCTAAGCTGTAAAACCAAACGGATACCCAACCGGGCATCAAAAGCTTTGAGGATGGCAGCATACTCTCTGACGAATTCAAAAAGTGCGCTTGGTGGTTACTATCGAAGAATGCGCAGTCGCTTGGGAGCCCCGAAAGCGATCACCGCAACCGCACATAAATTAGCCCGATTCATATACAGCATGCTGAAAAACAAGACGGAATATATTGACCTTGGGCAGGATTATTATGAGCAAGAATATAAAGCCAGAGTCTTAACTAATTTGAAAAAAAAGGCGAAAGATATGGGCTACCTCCTGATACCTGAAGAGCAGACCGCGATGGCTTAACCCTGTGCGGACTGGTGAGTTCAGAGGGAGTTACTTGTAAGACTGCGCTATGCTGCTTTTTTACGTAAGCAGACCGGCACGCCTGTTCTTGTAACGGGAGGGGGAGAATCACCCGAAGCCGAAACAATGGCTCAAAGTCTGAGTCAGGATTTTGGTGTCGAAGTAAAATGGAAGGAGACTCGAAGTTCAACCACTTGGGAAAATGCACAGTTTTCCCGCAGGCTACTGCCCGCTGATATTCAAACAATTCTACTTGTGACTCATGCCTGGCATATGAAAAGAGCCATTTTAAGTTTTCAGAGGGCTGGCTTCGCCGTTATTGCAGCCCCCACTGCATTCAGTACCGACCGAATTCACTGGAGAAAATTGAAATACTGGATTCCAAGAATCAGGAATCTGCAAATCTGTAATCTGGCCATACATGAATACATGGGGATGCTCTGGTACCGGGTGTAATTAAAAGTGTTCCATCTACCCATTATCCTGCTTGCTGCCAGTACTGATCCCAGTCCCCGTTAGAACGCAATGTTCTTAAGCAAAGCATTGCTCCTGCGATGGAAGGCTTCCACCAAGCACCCGGTATTTTTAGTCGCATCTGCACTACTGCACTGTTAGAACTTTCTATTTCGCCAGAGCCAATGGGAAGATTGGCTGCTTCTGCTGCAGCATATTCGAATTGCCCTGGACGGTTTCGGATGTATCGGTGACACTCCTCTGGTTTATTGGCTGCTTTGCCTTTCTTTCCGTTTCTATGCGGATCAAGCTCTGCCATGACGGCATTAACATTGCCAGATTTCATGCGTTCCTGCTGGATATGCCGCCACTGTACACGTGTTTCCTTGTTAAACCCGACACACTCTTCTGCTGCATCAGCGAAGTGCTCAGAGAGATGATAATAGTCAACGAGGAAACTTCCTTGCTCTCCAAACATTCTCTTTGTCTGGTTGGCAATCCAGGTGGCTCCATCGCTCACGCAATGGATAGAGGATTGCCGGTTGAGCCCCTGCTCTATTGCACAACTCAACCACTGGTCACCTGCTTCATCCGGCCCTCCCATTGTGGCCTGATGACGTTTATCTGAACTACCCAGCTTATAGACCTGGCAAAGTTTAGCCTCCTGCCATTCAGTTTTACGTGCTTTGCGTTTGTCACCTTCTGCCTCTTCATCAATGAGGACAACAGGAATCATGCTTCCATCCATTTCTCCTATGAACTGGGCAGCTTCACCGAGGCAGTCCTGACGATTTTGTGATGCACTGATGGAATCATTTTGCATACAGCTCGCGTGCTCAAGAGTTATGGCTCGAATAGAAGACTCAGGCACATCAATACCATAATGTTCATGTATTTTTTTTGCAGCTGCCTGAAAAGAACTATCTGCACCAAAGTCTACAATTTTACGTTGAATTGTGCGGGAGTAGTCGCGACAGTGAATATGAGCGGCATGACTGAAAGGTCTGACCCGATGCTTGTCTACCGTCTGGCAGCGTTCAAGAACTTCTATTTTCCCATAGGTGCTCAGCCAATAAGTGTTTTTTTTTGAGTTTTAGCTCCGGGGTGCTTCAGGCAAGCCTCGCCAAATTTTTGATCTTCCTTGTAGGTACCCCAGCCAGTAAGCAGTTCATTGCCCATTTCACGCAGGTGGACAATGACGGCTTCTTCAGCATCATCAGCACGATCCAGGAGACCTGACTCGGCTTCAACAATATCCAGAAGTGCAGAAACTCTAAGCTCAAGCTCGGGGTGGGCTGCAAGTCTATCAGCAAGAGAAATAGGTGAGGGCATAATACTAACTCGGGTTTAGAGAATTATAAGTACGATAGTTTCGTATTTTTTTAACGCAAATAAGTTCAAACAACCGCTTCACCCATTACGAAGAAGCGGTTGCCATGCTCACCTCAGAACAGAAAATTATCCTCCGGGAGCTTTCCTTATATACGACATTCCTTGTCGGTGCACTATCGTCACTTGCTGCACCAACGTTCTGTGAATTGCTTCTGGGCAGCATGGTTTCCGGCGAAGGCTTTCTTACACAGGCTCTCCTGATGGTTCACTACGAAAATGTTTGGAGCAGCTATCATCACTGGGTTTCTCAGGGCTTGTGGCGTTGGCGAGATCTAGCGCATCGCCTGATATTATTGGTCAGTTCCAAAGTGCCTGACGGTCAGACTATTCCTATTATCCTCGACGACCTGACACTTGAACGCTGTTCTGGCGAAGCACCTGCATGCCGAATACATCACCAACACGGCAAGAAAAAGAATCGGAGTGTTTATATTCTCGGTCAATGCTGGGTTTTTCTGGCGATTGCTTTTCAGCGGCCATCTGACAAAGTGCATACCGCCATTCCTGTCATGGCTTTTCCATCGCCCAAATCAGGCAACATCAGCAAGCTTAAAATTGCCAAAGCGATGCTTAAGTCTGTACGACAGACTCTTCAGGATCGGTCATTGCGACTGCTCACTGACTGCTGGTTTATGAATCACACTATGATGCAACCCGCACTCGAACTAGGATATGAGGTCATTGGTCATATACCCAAAAATCGAGCGCTCTATGCTCTCCCTTTCGAAGCCTTTCCTCCTTCACCCATTAAAAGGAAAGGGCGCAAGCGTAAGTACGGTGTGAAAATGACGTCTGAAGAAGTCGAGAAGTTACCAGAGACCACAATGACTATTTGGCTTTACAGAAAATACCGGACAGTCTCTTTTCGGTCCTGTATTTGCCGCGCCCGTTTTCTGAAAGGGCGCATTGTCCGTGTCGTCTGGAGTCGTTTTGAAAACGACAAAGGACAAACAGAAACCAAATTATTTCTCTCAACCAATCCGGATTTGGAAGCCCATGAGGTGCTATTAGCCTACTCGCTCAGATGGCCTATAGAGCCAATGTTTCAGCAACTTAAACACGAGTTTGGGTGCAAGCATTTATGGCAACGGAAGCTCAGAACGCTGCTACGATGGATGCATATTAAAATGGCGGGTTATGCACTGATGCAATTATTGACCATTTGTAAAAATTCAGCAGCTATTGAGGTAGCCAAAACCCCCTGGAGACATCCTGATACCGTCACAGCCGGAATGCTTAGGCGTGCGCTGTTTTGGATTATTCCTCAGTTTCGAATTCGTGACTGCTGGAACCGATATGAGCAAAAATTAGAGCTGGAATTGCCGAATCTGAACGAACGTTCGGATGATATTCTACCGAAAGCAGCATAACCGAACGCAGACCCAGCTATTTTACTGATTTAAACAAGCTCCCGTTGGGTGCCTGATGGTTTTGATTGCGCTCACTTAAAATATTTTTCCGAACGTTCGTGTTTTTAAAACTCTAAACCTGAGTAATACTAACTAGGGTTGAGAAATACTCTTACATTATCGTTCATATTGAGGTTTTGTGGGCAGAAAAACTTCTAATGAACACTTTTAATTACACCCTCTGGTACCAACTGTTTAACAATACCAAGACCGACCTTTGATTATTATTCAATCGCCATCACCGGCCGCAATATCTATTTAAAATGACAACTCTAAAGGGCTATGTTCCCGTCAATAGTTGGGAGCACTCAAGTCCTATAAAAACTTTATTTTCCTGCTCCACATATGGCTATTCATGAGATAGGAAGGTATCCCAGAACAAATCGCTGTTCTTTGGGCAATAAACAAATGCAATATACAAGATTTAGTCATATCTCTACTTTATAAGGCACGTCTGTAGCCCTGTAAACATAGGGAGTAAGCAATACAACTATTGGCGGGAACATAGCCACTCTAAAGGGTGTTAAAACAGCCATAGTGTTCGAGCAGGCAATAAGAAAAGTTGCCTGCCTGTTTCTTCCATAGCGTCAGTATCGCTTCAATCCGTATATTTAAATTTGGGCTCTTCAGGGATATCTGTGGGTAAAAAAACAATAAAGTGGAGAAATAGAAGCATCGGCAGATGAGTTTTGATAGTTTTTAAGTTGCGAACAAAATAACAACAAAAGCCACTGCCGATGCTATTAAAAACCAGCACTTCCCCAAAGATTAATTCTGAACAGAATTCGCAAGGCTTTCAGAGTATCTGCTATTTTTAACTCTCGTGAAGTCATTCGTATTAACAACTCAGTCAGACCACAATGCCTGCTTCCCAAAAGAAAGCCCTTGCCGATGACCTGATTCAGGTCGTCTCTGACCACGCGGCTAAAATACCTGACCCTCGTCCTAATCAGATCGACGACAAAATCCCACTGCATGATGCCGTTATGTCTGCTCTGGCCATGTTTCATCTGAAGTTCTCGTCCCTACTCCAGTTTGATGAAGACAGGCGCGAACCAGAAATCGAATACAACCTAAACACCCTATACAGGGTGGGAAAAGTGCCCAGTGACACTCATATTCGCTGCATGCTGGACCCAGTGCCCACTCGAGAACTGTCTCGGCTGTTTACCGCCTTATTCCATTTTGTTCAGCGCAGTGGACGATTGAAACAGTTCAGATATTTTAAGGAGGGTTATCTTGCTCCAATGGATGGCACCGGGCACTTCAGCTCTGGAAAGATCAGTTGTAGCGAGTGCTGCATCAAGAAACCCGACAGCGAAAACCCACTGTATTATCACCAACTGCTGGGCATCTGCATCGTTAAACCTGGAATTAAGGAAGTCTTGCCACTGATGCCTGAACCCATCATTCAACAGGTAGATGCCTCTAAAAACGATTGCGAAGTCAATGCCCTGAAGCGAGCGCTTGAACACATTCACAAGGATCACCCGAAGCTAAGATTGGTATTGAATCTTGATGACCTATATTCCAAGGGTCCCACCATTACACTGATTCGGTCTTATAACCATCACTACATTAGCGTTGCCAAGGAAAGTGACCATGTTGCTCTTTTTGAAGCCGTGGATGAACTGGACAAACAGGATAAAGTCACTCGATTTGAGTATACAGACGACCAAGGGCACCGGCACTGGTTCCGATTTGTTAACAAAGTTCCACTAAACAAAACCTACAACGATTTGAAGGTTAACTTTCTGGAGTACATTGAGTACAACGAGAAAGGTAAGAAATGTTACAACAACAGCTGGGTCACCAGCCTACGCATAGGTCGAAAGCGCTGCATGCCTATCATGAGAGGAGGGCGAGCTAAATGGAAAATTGAAAATGAAACCTTTAATACGCTGAAAACCCAAGGCTACCAACTTGAACACAACTACGGCCATGGCGATGAACATCTTGCCAGTAATCTGGCGTGTTTAATGTTCCTGGCTTTCCTGATTGACCAGATTGAACAGCTATCCTGCCCCTTGTTTAACAAGGCATGGAAAGGGTGCCGTGCCAAAATAAAATTGTGGGAATGCATTCGCAACCACTTTAATAGATTTGCCATAGACACATGGTGTGAGCTACTCAAGGCGGTTGCCTATATGAAATCAAAGAATAAACACAGGCCAATCACTCATATTCGCGGGTGTGTGGCTTGAATAATGTCAGGCATGCAGGTTGTGAGCCACTGGAAACCCGTAGCGATCCATCTTCGACCAGAAAGCATCCCAATAACCCGTTGACTTCGCCAGAGCTCGTAATGTTAATAGCATTGACGCCCCTTGTTCCTTCCATCGCATGCCTGACTTACACATGCGCTGCTTAACCAGCGTTTTGCAAGCAGCTTCTGTTACACCAGAACCAATTGGTAACTTGTTTTCCAACGCTTCTGGATAAATCATTTGGTGCCAGTGATTTTTGAAATAAGTTCTGGCTTTATCCAGTTTTTCTTTAGAAACAAGACGTTTATTCCCGGGAGCTGCTTTCTTTAATTCCAACCATAAACGTTTTGCCTTACCAGGGGTGTTTTTTAATTCGTGCAGTGTTGATCTTAACCAGGCTTTGCGTTCATTCTGCATTTTTTTACCCGGATATATAGCAGCTATTCCCGACGAATTGATTCCGATACCTTAGAGACAACTTAATACAGACTTAAAAATAAGAGCAAAAGAAAGGCCTGCACTCCTATTGAGGCAGCAGAATGGAATTTAATATAACCCTGAAAACCTGGCTATCTTTCGATTTTATGAAGTGTCTAGCTTTATTTTTTCCGGCTTGAATCCATTTGTGATTGCACTAAATAAATCCTCCCAGCTATCAACCATCCAACTGATAAATAAACACGTCATTCTCTTCCAAAGATATTTTCGTGTTCCTCTTGATCGCTTCTTTAATGCTTTTTGAAATTCCGGGCTGGACATCTCCTGGATTTGATCCACCAGAAATGCCAGAAATGTAAGGTAGGCAAAATTCGTCGCCAGATGCTCTTTGCCATGACCGTAATTGTGTTCCAGATGATAACCTTGGTTTTTCAGGGTGTTAAACGTTTGATTTTCAATATGCCATCTGCATCGTCCTCCTCTCATGACACTGTGTACTGTCTCTTCATTTAATTCAATATCTGTTACCCAGCACCAATTATGTTGGTGACCTTTCTTGTCGATTTCAATGTAATCAAGAACATTGACTTTCTCAACCTGATCTTGCAAATTCAGTGAGACGTTATTAGCGAATCGAAAGTTGTGCTTTACTCCATTTTTTTTATCATTGATTTTATGGTGATGGACTTCTCCCTCATCATATAGTGCATTCATCGCCTCAATAAGCGATACATGATTACCATCCTTAGCCACAATGATATAGTGCCAGCCATACTTCTTAATCAGCGCGATAGTAGGGTTGTCAGCGTATAGACCATCCAGAAGGATGATCAGTTTCAGCAGAGGATGTACTCGTTTTACGTGCGCAAAAAAACGTTTTATTGCATTTTTTTCGCAGTCATTTTTGGTGCACCCATCCTGACGAATAATAGCTTCTGGTTCAAGAGGTATAACTGTTTTCTGATCAGGGTGAGCAATGCAGCCTCCCATCATATTATGGTAGAAGGCTTCATTTTTCTTTCCTTCGTTTTTAATGAAGCAGTCTTTACAGCCACATTTCCCAGAATAAAAAAGTCCGGTGCCATCGATGGGCAGCAGATAATCAGCAATTCCCCACGTTTCATTAAACCCCTTGGTATCACTAGCGTACGAAGTCGTATATATTTTGTATGCTCGTGATAAATAGTCGAGTTTTTGGGAAAAATTACATATCTCAACACGTAAGCAGCTGTAGCTGCGCCCTGCGTGTGATGCTTCTTATACGCTGTTACCGATGTCGTATAAGCATGGGGAATAGCTGGCAGATAATGGTCTTTCAATTTATCACAATTGAATTTGAATCCGTTGAGGGCACCATTTCGTTGAATAATAGAAAATAACTTCTTAAATGGTTTTCGAATATCGTCAGGATTTATTAAATCAACAACTGCTCTCATTTGAGTGTCAGACGGAACTTTTCCATCTTTGACGTGATACAACTTTTCAAGATTATGGCAACGGATTTTATCTACCCGCTCATCATCAAATCCTAACAGAGAATCGTACTTTTGATGCATCATAGCAAAGGCAGACATTAGGAAGTTTTCAAAAGGAATAGGACAACTTCTAGATCGGTGATCCTTAATTCTGCCAAAGCACTCGAATACCTTGTTGATAAGATTTGTGGCATTAAAGTGCTTGCTGTACTTCTTAATAGCGGTAGCCATAATCAGGTAAACGACAGTAATGTAGTAAGTATCTATTTTAGTTGATTAAAATTGTGCGAGGGCTTTTTTTACAACCTGCCTGTGTGCCTTGCAGCAGAAGGGGCTCAGAATTCATCGGGAATTGCTGGATATATAGCTTCTGCCGCTTCTGCCACATATTCGCTAACGTGATAAAAATCCAGAATTTGAATCGATGTAACAGGCTCAAGAAACGTCCAATTATCTGGCGCCCCATCAGCAACTCCAACGTAAGTGGCATCAGGAAAACGAGACTTCATTTTCTCAATGTCAGAAGAGAACCGCCTTATAAAAGTTTCTTTTCCGTATTCGGGGGCAGCGGCAGCGTACACCGTGTGCATTCGATTTCCTTCTTCATCATAAAGCGCAATAGTTCCGCACATTGCAATTCTGTAGCCCTCTTTATAAAGCAAGTTTGCACCATCCAGCCCCAAGCTAACTGTGGCTACTGGGTGTAATTAAAAGTGTTCATTAGAAGTTTTTCTGCCCACAAAACCTCAATATGAACGATAATGTAAGAGTATTTCTCAACCCTAGTTAGTATTATGCCCTCACCTATTTCTCTTGCTGATAGACTTGCAGCCCACCCCGAGCTTGAGCTTAGAGTTTCTGCACTTCTGGATATTGTTGAAGCCGAGTCAGGTCTCCTGGATCGTGCTGATGATGCTGAAGAAGCCGTCATTGTCCACCTGCGTGAAATGGGCAATGAACTGCTTACTGGCTGGGGTACCTACAAGGAAGATCAAAAATTTGGCGAGGCTTGCCTGAAGCACCCCGGAGCTAAAACTCAAAAAAAAACACTTATTGGCTGAGCACCTATGGGAAAATAGAAGTTCTTGAACGCTGCCAGACGGTAGACAAACATCGGGTCAGACCTTTCAGTCATGCCGCTCATATTCACTGTCGCGACTACTCCCGCACAATTCAACGTAAAATTGTAGACTTTGGTGCAGATAGTTCTTTTCAGGCAGCTGCAAAAAAAATACATGAACATTATGGTATTGATGTGCCTGAGTCTTCTATTCGAGCCATAACTCTTGAGCACGCAAGCTGTATGCAAAATGATTCCATCAGTGCATCACAAAATCGTCAGGACTGCCTCGGTGAAGCTGCCCAGTTCATAGGAGAAATGGATGGAAGCATGATTCCTGTTGTCCTCTTTGATGAAGAGGCAGAAGGTGACAAACGCAAAGCACGTAAAACTGAATGGCAGGAGGCTAAACTTTGCCAGGTCTATAAGCTGGGTAGTTCAGATAAACGTCATCAGGCCACAATGGGAGGGCCGGATGAAGCAGGTGACCAGTGGTTGAGTTGTGCAATAGAGCAGGGGCTCAACCGGCAATCCTCTATCCATTGCGTGAGCGATGGAGCCACCTGGATTGCCAACCAGACAAAGAGAGTGTTTGGAGAGCAAGGAAGTTTCCTCGTTGACTATTATCATCTCTCTGAGCACTTCGCTGATGCAGCAGAAGAGTGTGTCGGGTTTAACAAGGAAACACGTGTACAGTGGCGGCATATCCAGCAGGAACGCATGAAATCTGGCAATGTTAATGCCGTCATGGCAGAGCTTGATCCGCATAGAAACGGAAAGAAAGGCAAAGCAGCCAATAAACCAGAGGAGTGTCACCGATATATCCGAAACCGTCCAGGGCAATTCGAATATGCTGCAGCAGAAGCAGCCAATCTTCCCATTGGCTCTGGCGAAATAGAAAGTTCTAACAGTGCAGTAGTGCAGATGCGACTAAAAATACCGGGTGCTTGGTGGAAGCCTTCCATTGCAGGAGCAATGCTTTGCTTAAGAACATTGCGTTCTAACGGGGACTGGGATCAGTACTGGCAGCAAGCAGGATAATGGGTAGATGGAACACTTTTAATTACACCCGTGGCTACTGGCTCGGGTAAATCCGGTAATTCATAAGTCCAGGATTCTTCTTTGGCCTGAGCAATACTGGCAACAACTTCTGCCAGGTCTTTAGCGGTTCTTCGATGGATTTTACGTCCGTGGTTTCTTAGAAAATCTTGCTCTACTTCAGTGGAAGGCATGTGGGCAAACTTCCAACTGACCATGCAGGCATGTCGCGGGGTTGAATTAACAACAATTCGTGCAGATTGATCAAGGGGACAATAAATAGCACCGCCTTCACGACTTTGATAGATAAAACGATTGACCCTAACCGCTCCCCATGGAGTTTCATAAACCTTCAATTCTTTTTTACTTTTACTGGTCAACCGAACATTGCCAAGCGTAATGGGAGAACCGTCAGTATCAAGCCACTCAAGTTGCTTTTTTGTTCCCAGTTGTCCCGCTTCATTTAAGGCATCTTGCAAATGATTTTCGAAATCCACCATTGAGCGATTGTGCGGGATTTTGATAACGATTTCTGTGATTTCATCGTTGGATGAAAGGACTGAGCTGTACATATTTCTCAACGCCAAAAAGCCTATACGACCATACTAGTGTAGTCGTTTTTCTTGACATTGTTTAAATCACACACTCATATTCGCAGTCTGATACCTGACACGTCATAACAGGAAGGTAGTGCCGGTTTTCAGCGTAGATGATTGACTCCCAAGTCAGCTTATTAGCTGAAAGGTATAGTTTTGTCTTCTAAAGTTAAGGGTATGTTTTTGAAATAGACCTGTCATCGTCGTGTATTTATAGGGAGTGGCTGGCAGAGTGCGAGCCTCTTCTCCAGACCGATCAGTTCCTTATGCGTGAACGTGCCGCCGAACTGATCGCCGGGATTGCATTGGCCAAGAAACAGATAAAAGCGGACAAGGCAGTGATTGCTGTCAAGGGAAAGTACGAGCGGGAAGTCACCTGCCTCAGGGAAGCCATTAAACGACTTGAAGTTGATATCGACATTCACGATCTGCAGAACTTTTATCCGGCCGGCGATGAGCAGATGACGGTCTTTGAAGTGACAGGACGTTCTGTACCACCCGGTGGAATCCCTCTGAATGTTGGTTGTGTTGTATCCAACGTAGCCACCATGATCAATGTCTTTGAGGCCAGCCAGAATATTCCGGTGACAGAGAAATATGTCTCGGTGCTGGGTGAAGTGAATGAACCCAGAATCATCAAGGTACCAGTGGGAACATCTTTCGATGCCTGCCTTGAAGCGGCCGGAGGTGTAAAGCTTAAAAACTTTTGCATTATTCGTGGTGGCCCCATGATGGGAGGCATGATTCAGCAGGATCAGGTTTCGGATATGCACATCACCAAAACCGATGGCGCCCTGATTGTTATTCCTGCAGATCATTACCTGGTGACCCGTGCAACAGAGACTGACGCCCTGGTGCTAAGCAGAGCAAAAATCTGCATCCAGTGTGGTTTTTGTACAGAGCAGTGCCCGAGATATCTGATCGGACACCCCTTGCATCCGCACAAAATGATGAAAGCCGTTAAATACGCAGAAGAGCTTAACGAATCCCACAGTGGCGCCCTGCTCTGCTGTGGTTGTGGTGTTTGTGAGATGTACTCCTGCCCCATGGGAATATCTCCGCGCAAGGTCAACATGTACATTGCCGGAAAACTGCGGGAAAAGGGTATCCGTTATCAGCATGATGGCAGTGACATTATTGCCAGTGATGAACGTGATTTCCGTAAGGTGCCCCCGGCCAGACTGATATCCCGTCTTGATCTGTCTGACTACGATCATCAGACTCTTCACGATTTCAGGGACGTAGAAAGCGACACAGTCACTGTATCCATGCAGCAGCACATAGGGGTGGGAAGCCTTCCCAAAGTAAAATCCGGTGACACGGTGGAACAGGGTCAACTGATTGGCGAAACACCAGACGGCAAGCTTGGCGCTATGATCCATGCCAGCATCAGCGGCCATATTTTAGAAGTAAATGAACGTCAGGTAGTGATTACCAGGAGACAGGTGTAATGAGTAAAGCATTGGGTCTGCTGGAATTCACCAGCATTGCAAAAGGTATTGAAGCTGCTGACGCCATGACCAAGGCGGCGGCAATTCGGCTGGAAGAAGCCAAAACTATCTGCCCGGGAAAATACCTGGTCATTGTCTCTGGTGATGTGGCTGCCGTAAAAGCGTCTGTGGAAGCAGGCCAATCCATAGGACGTCAGACCATTGTCGACAAACTGCTGATCCCCAGTATTCACGGAGAGTTACTGGCTGGTCTCAACGGCAGCAATAACATCAGCGAAGTCAATTCTGTGGGTGTTCTGGAATTCTTCAGCGTCGCGTCTGCCGTTGTCGCAGCCGATGCTGCAGCCAAAGCAGCCGATATCCAGATGATCGAAGTACGTCAGGCCATGGCTATTGGCGGTAAATCATTCTTTACAATGACCGGTGAACTGTCTGCAGTCAATGCGGCAGTGGATTCAGGGATCATGGCTGCCAGTGACTCCGGAATGCTGATTGCCAAAACGGTCATTGCTTCCCCAACCCCGGAATTCTTCCAGAAGTTGTTGTAAGTATGCGTGAAAATATCCTCAGTGCCGGCATTGATATCGGTACATCTACAACCCAGCTGGTATTCACCCGGCTGACACTGGAAAACGTTTCACCCGGAGCCATGATTCCCAAGGTAGAGATTATTGACCGGACTGTGGTGTACCGCAGCGAAGTGCATTTTACGCCGTTGCTGTCGCCCACCATGATTGATGCTGAGCAGGTACGCAGACTGGTAGAAAGCGAATTCAGTCAATCCGGATTCAGAGCTGAAGATATTGATACCGGTGCTGTGATTATCACCGGTGAAACAGCCAGAAAAGAAAACGCACGTCAGGTGGCAGATGCATTGAGTCAATTGGCTGGAGATTTTGTTGTGGCCACAGCCGGGCCTGATCTGGAAAGTATTATTTCCGGTAAGGGAGCCGGTGCAGCGAAGCAGTCATATAACAAAAACTCCATCGTCGCTAATCTGGATATTGGTGGTGGAACCACCAATATTGCTGTTTTTGATACCGGTGAGGTACTGGATACCACCTGTCTGGATATCGGTGGACGCCTGATCAAGTTCGAAAAGGGTGGAACCGAAGTCACCTATATTTCCGAACAATGGCAGGAAATGTGCCGGAGAATGGGCATGCCCATTACAGTTGGAGATGTGCTTGACCGGGTGCAGATTAACAGGCTTGTTGATCGCATGGTGGAAATCCTCGAAGAGGTTATTGGCTTGAGGCCAGTATCTGAAGATCTGAGCCGCCTGGTTGGTCGGAGCACCAGTGATTTACGCCGGGGCTACAGTATCAATCAGATCTGTTTTTCCGGGGGAGTCGCAGTCCACACTTATGAAGAAAACAAGTCGGTTGCAGACTTCCAATATGGTGATCTGGGCGTATTGCTTGGCAGAGCAATAAGGCAATCCTGTCTGTTTAACAAACTGCCAGTATTTGATGCCGTGGAAACCATCCGTGCCACTGTTATTGGAGCAGGTTCTCACGCCACAGACATCAGTGGCAGCACCATCAATTTTTCCAGGGATCTGTTTCCCATCAAAAATGTCCCAGCGCTAAAATTGTCAGAAAAAGATGAACGACTGCCGCCTGAAGAATTAGCCAGAACCATTCAACAGAAGCTCTCCTGGTTCGACCTGGAAACAGGTTCACAACATGTGGCACTGGGGTTAAAAGGCCCGAAGAATCCTGATTTCGCCTATGTTCAGAAACTGGCGGAGATCATTATTGAAGGAATGGAGGCAATGATCAGGTTGCCGCAGCCTCTGATCGTTATCGTTGAAGAAGATTTTGGCAAGGTGTTGGGACAGAGTCTCGAGGCGAAACTGAAATACAGTAAAGATGTCATCTGTATTGACAGCATCACAGTGAAAGATGGAGATTATATCGACATCGGCAAGCCATTGGCTGACGGTAAGGTGTTGCCCGTTATTGTTAAAACACTGGTATTTGGTTACTGATCAGGGAGCGGGTTATGCAAGAAAAAGAAGTTTCCGGACAAAAACAGACTCGTCTTTCCCGTATCTATACCCGTACTGGTGATAAAGGCACCACCAGTCTTGGTGAAGGAAAGCGGGTGCCCAAAACACACGCAAGAATTGAAGCCATAGGTGCAGTGGATGAGCTGAACACCTGGATGGGGCTGTTGATCAGTGAAGTGAAAGAATCGCAGATCATGCGTCATCGATTGCAAAAACCTCTGGAGCAAATACAGCATCGTCTGTTTGATATCGGTGGTGAACTTGCAATGCCGGGGTATCAGCTGATCCGGGAGACGTCTGTGACCGAGCTGGAGCAGATTCTTGATTCATTCAATGACCCTTTACCGCAGCTGGAAAATTTCATTCTGCCTGGTGGGTCCCGTCTGGCCTGTCACTGCCATATGGCCCGCACTGTCTCACGACGTGCCGAGCGCCGGGTTCTGGCGGCCATGGAAGCAGGAGAAGTAATTAATCCTCCCCTGCTGCAGTTTCTCAACAGAATGTCTGACCTGATGTTTGTATTGGCCAGGGTGACCGCCCGGCAATCAGGGGGAGAAGTGCTTTGGCAGCAGGCCGAGAAGCGGAAAACCGGTATGTAACGAATTTATGTTTTGATAACGGGGAAGTTCAGTGAAGAAACAGCTGATAACAGAAAACAGTCTGCAGAGTTTCTGTAAGGGAGACCAGGGCGATCTCATTTGACAAACACCAATCCTGTTGCATATTCAAAAAGCTAGCTTTAAAAACTGAATTTTTGAGAAGTACAGGAAATTAGGCTTATTTTGGTACTTTTGTGTGCTGAATAATTAGCCAAACAGAGAAAGTTAGTGCCAAATGAGATCGCCCTGGGGAGACCAGTTAATACTAACAGACAGTATGATTCTAACGCCTTCGGCTCTGGACAAGGTGAAAGAGCTGGAAACTGTCCTGCAGAAGGATAACAGGGTAGCGGGTGAAGAGGGTCTCGAACAAACAGTCGAAAAACAGTCGAAGAGCCTGTAGAAATGCCTGCAGAAATGCCCGTAGAAAAAGGAAGGGCACCGGAAGCTGGCACTACCATACAGGATAGCAGCCATGATTTTCTGATGCCCTCAATGAGCCTGTTAGGTTTCGGTTGCCTTGACCGCGCGGTAACCCGAATCCGGCGTATGAATCACAGAAAAGCTTTGTTGGTGACTGATGCCATTCTTGCCAAAGTGGGAGTGGTCGCAACGGTCATTGAGCAGTTCGAAAAAAAAGATATAGACGTTGTCGTTTATGACGGAACCTGCCCAAATCCGACCATAGCCAATGTCAATGATGCCTTTGACCTTCTTAAGACTCATGACTGCGACCTGGTGGTATCCCTTGGCGGAGGTTCTCCTCATGATTGTGCCAAGGCGGTTGCTTTGCTGGCCACCAATGGAGGAGCCATCAGTGACTATGAAGGTGTCAATCAATCCAGTAAGCCCGCCCTGCCCCTGATTGCCATTAATACCACCGCCGGCACCGCCTCGGAAATGACCCGGTTTTGTATCATTACCAATGAACACACCCATATCAAGATGGCCATTGTTGATCATAATGTAACACCACTAATGGCTGTTAATGATCCGCAACTGATGCTGGGCATGCCCTCCGGATTGACGGCTGCCACAGGCATGGACGCCCTGACTCATGCCATTGAAGCCTATCTATCTGTCGATGCGACACCATTGACTGATGCCGTAGCCGGAAAAGCCATTGAACTGATTGTGGAAAACCTTCCAAAAGCCGTAGCTGATGGTTCTGACAGAGATGCCAGAGAACAGATGGCTTACGCACAGTTTATGGCTGGTATGGCTTTCAACAGTGCCGGGCTGGGTTATGTTCATGCCATGGCGCATCAACTGGGTGGTATGTACGGTCTACCCCATGGCATTTGCAACGCTGTATTACTGCCCCATGTTATGGCCTATAACCGTGCGAGCTCTGCTAACAGACTGTCTGATGTCGCCTATTTTCTGGGCTGTAAACTCCATGGAAAAAAACGGCGAGAATCCGGCCTGATGGCCATAGAAGAGGTATGCCGTTTACTTATTGAGGTAGGTATTCCCGGAAGTCTGGGTGAGCTGGGTGTAAAAGAACAGGACCTGCCTGAAATGGCCGCAAACGCTCTTAATGATTCCTGTGCAATAACGAATCCCAGACAGGGTAGTCGGGAAGAGATTGAACAGATATACAAAAACGCACTGTAACCTGCACTGGTTCACTCATGCTCACTGAGATGAATTCAAACCCTGAACCGGTTTAACAACATGGTTCAGGGCTGAATCTGTATTGATCAATCCGGGAGTCTGTAGGAATGCTTCGATATGGTTTTCATTACATATCGGAAAACAGCCATTCCTACTATTTCGAGATACCACCTTTCGTCAGGTGTAGCGGATCAAGGAGCTTTTTCAGAGCTTCTTCAGACATTCCTGTTTTATCTTTTGCCACATCAATGATCGGACGCTGTTCCTTATAAGCCTGTTTGGCTATTTCGGCGGCTTTCATATAGCCAATGACCGGATTCAATGCGGTGACCAACACAGGGTTTCGATGGAGAGCCGATTCGATATTTACCTGATTAATTTTAAAACCTGCGATAGCTTTATCGGCCAGTATCGTACTGGCACTGGTTGCCAGGCCGATGCTTTGAATCAAGTTATTGGCAATCATTGGCAGCATGACATTCAGTTCAAAATTGCCCGACTGAACGCCCATGGAAATAGCCGTATCCAGTCCGGTAATCTGAGCCGCCACCATCATAACGGATTCGGAGATAACCGGATTGATCTTGCCCGGCATGATACTGGAGCCTGGCTGTAATATCGGTAATTCTATTTCACCCAGTCCGGCCAGTGGTCCTGAATTCATCCAGCGAAGATCATTGGCAATCTTGGTAAGGGTTACCGCGACACTCCGGAGATTGGATGAAAGTTCCAATGCGGTTGCAGGAATACTCTGAGCAGCGAAAAAGTTATCCACAGGGCTAAATGGCAGCCCGGTATCATCGCTCAATTGCTGTGAGACATGTTTTGAAAAATCCGGATGTGTGTTGGTGCCTGTACCAACCGCTGTACCTCCAAGGGTTAACCGATACAAACCTTCCAGGGTCTGGGTCAGACGTTTCCGATCATTTTTCGCCAGACTTCTCCAACCACTGATTTCCTGACCAAAAGTAACCGGCATTGCATCCATCAAATGGGTTCTGCCGGTTTTTGCCACGTGAGCCAGTTCTTTTTCCCGAATTTCCAGCGTGTCTATCAAATGATCCAGTGCCGGGAGTAATTGCTGGTTAACGAGTAGTGCTGCAGAAATATGAATGGAAGACGGAATAACATCATTACTGCTTTGTCCCATATTAACGTGGTCATTAGCAGTAATATCAATATTCTCCGGAGCCTGTTTGACAAGCTGAGTAATAACTTCATTAACATTCATATTGCTGCTGGTGCCAGAGCCCGTCTGATAGACGTCGATGGGGAACTGAGTCGAATAACTGCCGGGGAAGTCGCCACCTATCACCCTGTCGGCCGCTTTGACAATGCCTTCGGCTTTTTCATCCGACAAGAGTTCAAGGGATTGATTGGCCCGTGCTGCAGCCCTTTTAATTCTGGCTATTGAGCAGATGAGCGTTGCAGGGAGTGGTTGACCGCTTATGTGAAAATTATTGACAGCACGCTGGGTTTGCGCGCCATAGAGCGCATCGACAGGAACAGATATTTCTCCCAGACTGTCCCGTTCAATTCTAACTGCTGAGTTTGTATCCGTGGCTTTGCTCATGGCTGTGACTGTCCGATTAACAGAAATAAGGTCAGATTACGCCAAAATTCAATCTCTAAGGGTCTAAATATACGCAGCTTTCTACGTACAACTCCGAATTAAGATACGCCAGAGTAGTAAATTGAAGCTTCCTGAGTCTGCGTTATTACTTTGGCACCCTGACACTCAACAATGATGCCAAAGAGCTTAGACCCGAATATGAATATCGGCTGTGAACCCGTGAAATAAAAATATATAAAACTCGTTTCAGGAATACAGGTCATTAACTCTACGCACCGATTCAAATAATCACAGGAGCAAGGCTAAACGTCTGGAAAGAGAAACGGTATTAATAAAGCATTGGCGAGGAAGTGCAGATAAAAAATACAAGAAAATTAAGACGTCCGGTTAACACTGAAAGGGGAAACCGGCGTTGAATCAAAGATTATGAACGCCTGAAACGAATCGCACCTAATCCTATCATCACAAATGCCAGAATAAGTATTGGCCATGAACCGAACATCATAAAAGGTGTATTGCCTGCCATGACCATGGCCGAGCCATTCAATACCCCTTTTTCAAAGCGGGGAATGCTATCAAGCACATTTCCACGAGTATCAATCAGAGCGGTTATGCCGTCATTGGTTGCCCGAATCATATAACGTCCTGTTTCCAGAGAGCGCATACGAGCCATTTGAAAATGCTGCTCCGGCCCGATGGACTTACCGAACCAGGTATCATTACTGACTGTGACCAGTAATCCTGTATTTCTGGCATTCCGGGCGGCAAAATCGGGGTAAACCACTTCATAACAAATGAAGGGCGCTATTACGACATCGCCGGCCTTCAGGGGAGACTGGTTCTCTGATCCCCTGGAAAAATCAGACATCGGGAGATTAAAGAAATCAATCAATCCTCTGAGAAGGGATTGCATGGGAACATATTCACCAAAAGGCACCAGCTTCTGCTTGAAATATTGTCCTTCTCCCTGACCCAATGACACCAGACCATTATAATAACGGGTCTGATCACCGCTGTTATCGTCGATGGGTACGCCAAGAATTAAACTGGTGGCCTGCTTTTTGGCATTTCGATCCAGTTGCTCCATAAATCCTCTGGACCTGTTATAAAACATCGGAATGGCATTCTCAGGCCAGATGATCAGATCCTTATCCCATGACTCAGTGCTCAGGTTTATAAACGTGTCTACAGTAGTCTGGATATAATCAGGATCCCATTTCGAATATTGAGGAATATTGCCCTGAACAGCACTGAATTCCAGTGTCCCCGTTTTCTCAGTCCACTGAATATTGCCTAGAGGCCAGGCAGATCCCCAAAGAGCGGCAACGATGAACAGTATAATCAGTCCGCTACGGTTTTTTTCTTTAGCAGGAATGCAGGCCGCCCCGCACAGGCAGGCCGTGGTTACCATTAAAAGGCTCAGCCCATAGGTTCCTGTTAGGGGGGCGAAGCTTTGAAAAGGCGTATCCAGTAGAGAATACCCCAGCAGTAACCAGGGAAACCCTGTTAACAGCCAACTACGAACCCACTCGAAAATCACCCAGAGACCGGCAAAGACAAGAGCCTGCCGCCAGGGGGCAAGTGATGGCCGTTTTATGGTTATCCACGAATAAATCATGAACAGGGGCATAATCATCAGTGCAGACAATGCCAAGATAAACAACAGTGTCAGAAAACCTGCCAGGGGAACGGATGCGGCGCCGAACTCATGAATACTGACATACACCCAGGACGTTCCGGCACCAAACATGCCAAGACCGAATAAAAACCCGCACAGAGCCGTAGATTTAAAATCGGTATTTCGGATCAGTAAAAAAATCAGGGCAATGGCCAGCATGGGTACAGGCCAGAAATCAAACGGACTGAACCCCAGGGTGACTGTTGCACCAGCAATCAGGGACAACAGGTATCGGATAGTGGATATTCTGGATGTCATCAGCAGGGACTTACCCGTAATAATCTTATACGACGACCGTCGGCATTCAGGACATCAAATCGAAAACCGGCAATCTCGACTGTCTCATTTCTTTTGGGCATATGCCCGAATTCCTGCATGACAATACCACCAATAGTGTCAAATTCATCCACACTGAACTTACAGGAAAAATGTTCGTTAAAATCTTCAATAGGCGTCAATGCTTTAACAATAAAGGTTTGATCGAGCTCATCCGCCGGTTTTATATAGCTGTCATCATCAACATCGGTTTCGTCTTCGATATCTCCGACAATCTGCTCCAATACATCTTCAATGGTGACCAGTCCAGCCACACCACCAAACTCATCAATGACAATGGCCATATGATTCCGGTTGGTTCGGAATTCCCGAAGCAGAACATTGAGCCGTTTACTTTCGGGAATAAACGTCGCCGGTCTTAGATGGTTTTTAATATTGAACCGGCCATTTTTCAGGATAAGTGGCAACAGATCCTTCGCCAGAAGAATGCCAATAACTTCATCTTTGGTGTCGCCAATAACCGGGAAGCGGGAGTGTGCAGACTCTATGACATTGGGAAGAAAATCTTTAGGCTCCTGGTCTTCATCAACACAGACCATCTGGGATCGTGGGATCATAATTTCACGGACCTGCATGTCCGCTACCTGAACAGCACCTTCAATGATACTCAGTGCTTCATCGTCCAGCATGCCTTTTGTGCCGGCGTCTCTGAGAATAGTCAGGAGATCATTCCGGTCTTTGGGGTCCTGGTTGAACAGTCCGGTGAACTTGTTTACCCAGGATTGTGACGGATGTTCTTCCGTCGAATGGTCGTCGCTCATTTCCCTCTTTCTTCTTTATGGCACGAAAAATGTCGTGCAGCTGTCACAGATTCTGAACCTGATAGGGATCAGGATAACCCAGTTCTTTCATAATGGCAGTCTCAAGTGACTCCATTTTTTCAGCCTGATCCTCTTTTATATGATCATAGCCAAGCAAGTGGAGTGTGCCATGAACAACCATGTGTGCCCAGTGTGATTCCAGTGTTTTTACCTGTTCTTTAGCTTCTTTTTCCACAACTGGTGCACAAATCACCAAATCACCCAGTAATGGGAGATTTAATTCAGGCGGTAGATCGGACGGAAATGAAAGAACATTGGTGGCACCTTCTTTATTACGCCATCGGGCATTAAGTTCAGCCCCTTCTTCCAGATCTACAATCAGAAAACTGATTTCAGCTTCATCCTTGTGCTGGCCCACAGCCGCTTCAGCCCATGTCTTGAGCTGCAATTCGTCTGGCAGGAAGGTACTGCTACTGGATACCTGAACATCTATGTGAACATCAGAAGAAAGTAATCCGGACATTACTGCATGCCTTTGGGGGTGTCAGCCTGCTGGGCCCGATCATGACGGTCATAGGCCTGAACTATACGCTGTACCAGCGGGTGCCGTACCACATCTTTGGCCGTGAACCAGGTAAATCCAATACCTTCGACGCCCTTGAGCACATCAATGGCACTATGAAGACCGGATCGGGTGCCCCGGGGGAGATCAATCTGGGTTATATCACCGGTAATGACGGCAGTAGAACCAAAACCAATTCGGGTCAGAAACATTTTCATCTGCTCCTGAGTGGTATTCTGGGATTCATCAAGAATAATGAAAGAGTTGTTCAGGGTTCGTCCACGCATATAAGCCAGGGGAGCCACTTCAATCACATTTTTTTCGATGAGTCGGTCAACACGCTCAAAACCCATCATTTCATAAAGGGCATCATAGAGAGGACGAAGATAGGGATCGATTTTCTGAGAAAGATCACCGGGTAAAAAACCCAGTTTTTCACCGGCTTCTACCGCTGGACGCACCAGCAGAATACGACGAACCTGTTCTTCTTCCAGAGCCTGAACTGCAGCCGCAACGGCCAGATAGGTTTTACCCGTACCGGCAGGACCAATGCCAAAATTGATATCGTGTTTCAGAACAGATTTTACATACAGTTGCTGATTCTGTCCCCGGGGAGTGATCGGCCCTTTACGGGTACGCAGCGTGACCAGTTTGTTATCGATCTCTTCTGCAACCCATTCCACCGCAGATTCCTGAAGATAAAGATGAACGGTATTCGGTGTCAGTTCTTCATCTTTTCCTGTCTCTCGGAACAGGCGTTTTAGAATCTCACTGGCTGCCTGGGTATGCTCTTTGACGCCAGATACAGCAAAAGCATTACCCCGGTGTTTAATAACGACACCGAGCCTCTCCTCTATTTGTTTCAAATGGCTATTGAATTCACCACAAAGCTCCGCAAATCGCCGAGGTTCATCCGGTTCCATGGTGAATCGGCAGATATTTTCCTTACTATCTTCTTTAGTATTTTCGTTAAATTCTTCGTTTGAATGCATGTTTGTGTTCAAAATTAAATGTTCAGCCTTTACTTCGTTTCTGCCATTTAAGCATAACTATACTGCCAAGTGTTAATTGTATAATAAAAGCGACATATGGTTTCGATCAATAGCCTGGCATAACCTTGAGTCATCAATTATTAATCAAAATATTACACTATCTATAGAATCTGAATTTGTTATTCGAAATGCTCTTTTCAATCAATCAATCAATCAGGCTTCAACCAGTTTGTGATCCAATGCATAACGGATCAGTCCTGCTGACGTAGTGATTTCCAACTTTTTCTTAATATTCTGCCGATGCGTCTCAACGGTCCGAACAGAAAGATCAAGGTTTCTGGCAATATCCTTATTGCACAGACCTTCAGCAATTAACTTAAGCACTATTTCTTCTCGTTTGCTTATCTTTGACGTTGTTTTTTCAGGCTCCAGCTTCATTTGGGAAAACAAAATACTGGATGCTCCAGAGCTGAAATAAGTACCCCGTTTATGCACCGTTTGTATCGCCAAAAGTAATTCTTCCGCAGCAACATCTTTCAGAACGTAACCCGCCACGCCTGACTGCATCATTCTCAGGATGTATTCACGATCTTCGTGCATAGTGAGTATTAACACACGAATATCAGGCAACTGCTCCCTGAACAGTTCTGCTGCTTCCAGTCCATTCATGACCGGCATGGAAATGTCCATCATCACTACATCAGGTTTGATTTCTGCGGCCAGGTTCAGAGCTTCCTGACCATTGCTGACATCGCCGACAACCGATATACCCTCTTCCCCATCCAGACTGGCACGGAGACCTTCCCGGACCATAGGATGATCATCTACAAGTAGTACTCTGATTTCACTCATGGTTATTCACTCGTCAGGGCCAGGTTGAGCACGATTCGAATCCTTGTGCCACTGCCAGGATTAGTGTGAAGATCAAAACGTCCACCCAGCAGCTCAGCCCTTTCTTTCATATTGAACAGACCTATTCCCTGACTACTATCCAGTCCATTAAATCCCACACCGTCATCGGCCAGTTCCAGAAATACATAGTCGTCTTCCTGCCAAAGCTTCAGATCAACGCCGAGAGCATTTGCATGCTTTTCAATATTGGTCAAAGCTTCCTGAACAATCCGGTACAGGGTAATTTCAATGGTATCAGGCAAGTGGTAATCCGGTAACCTTATATCAGAAACAACCTTTACATCACTTCTGTCTTTCAATTCAGCCAGTAAAGTATCCAACGCAGCTTGTAAACCCAGATCATCCAGAAGTATCGGGCGAAGGTCATGGGATACTCGTCTTACTTCCTGTATTGCCAGATCCAGCATATCGGCTGCTTTCTGTAGATGTTCCGTAGCCAGCTCTTCGTTGTGCCATTTTTTTCTGACCAGATTAATTCTTAGTTTGATGGAAACCATTAACTGGTTGATGCCATCGTGCAACTCTCTGGCAAACTGTCGTCTTTGTGTCACCTGCACTTGCAGGGAGCGATGAGCCATTTCCTGCAGGCGTCGCTCAGACTGGTTACTTTCATGTACATTAATGGCCAGACCAATCAGGATGATTGTGATAATGGTGCCCGACAAAATCGTGAGAACAGTAAAAAAAGTGCCTCGAATGTTACGGTTCACTTCCTCACGGATTTTTTCTACCTCAGCAGTCACATCATCAAGATAAAGGCCGGTACCTATCATCCAGTTAAAATGAGGAATATTGACAACATAACTGAGTTTGTCTTCTTGATAATGAACAGAGGGTTTTACCCACTTATATCGACTGAAACCACCTCCCTGGGATGCCTTGGCCAGCAAATCCCGGATCAATGGCGTGCCATCACTGTCACGGATATCCAGTAAATTCTGGCCGACCAGCTCAGGCTGGGGAGGGTGAACGACATTAATGCCATCCTGCCGGTAAGCGAAAAAATAACCATCGGTATCGTAGCGAAGACCATGGATAATTTTTTTAACCCGCTTTTCCACTTCCTTCTGGCTCACCCCTTCGTCCAATTCATCCAGAGCAATTTTAATAGCATGGTTAGCCAGACTGACATAGTCTTTTAGCTGCTGTCGTTTTGAAGCAATCAGGTTTTCTTCAAAGGTTTTTATTTCCTGCTCAAACAGATCATGAGCCTGACGCTGGGTAATATACGTTATGACCGCCGAAGTAAGAATTAACGGCAGAAGAGCCAAAAGAAGAATTTTTATTTTTAGACTCACGACAACATCCTTCTACGGCATCAGTTCGTGACAATAGTGGCGCTATAGTACTCCCTTCAAATAAGTCTGTCTCAAACAGAAAAGCGGCACCATGGTATCACGGTGCCGCTTTAATATTTTCTGGTAAGAACATTAACCGGTAAGGCCATAGAATTCGGGGAAGAGCAGAATAGAAATAACAACCCCGACCTGCATGATAATAAAGGGTATGACGCCTTTATAAATATCGGTGGTTCTTATCCCGGCGGGTGCTACCCCTTTGAGGTAGAACAGACTGAACCCAAAGGGCGGCGTCAGGAAAGAGGTCTGCAGGTTCATGGCAATCAGGATGGCAAACCAGACGGGAGCAATGCCCAGCATTTCCGCCACTGGCGCCAGAATTGGCACAATAATAAAGCTGATTTCCACAAAATCGATAAAGAAACCAAGAATCATAATCGCCAGCATGGAGAGCAGCAGGAAGCCCATTTGTCCGCCAGGCAGATCAGAGAGGATCTCTTCAATAATGTAGTCACCGCCAGTATAGGTAAACGCCATGGAAAATGCAGTGGCACCCAATAATATGGCAAATACCATAGAGGTTATTTTCACTGTTTCCTGAGCTGAATCAAACACCATTTTCCAGCTGAATTGCTTGTAAATAAAGGCCAGCACAAGTGCACCAATACCACCCAGTGCAGAAGACTCGGTGGGTGTAGCAACACCCGCAAAAATAGAACCCAGAACCACCAGAATTAACGTCAGCGGCGGGATAATAGCTTTCAGGGCAACAATGTACTGTTCTTTTTTACTACTGACATCATCGTCCATTGGCAAAGCTGGAGCGGCTTCAGGCTTTATCCAGCTATAGGCAAGAATATAAGTAATGTAGATGCCTATGAGAATAAACCCCGGACCCACCGCGGCCTGAAACAGGTCACCCACCGGAATACCCAGTACATCGCCAAGTATAATAAGGATAATGGAAGGAGGAATGATCTGCCCTAATGTACCTGATGCGCAAATGGTGCCACAGGCCAGTGACTTGTCGTAGTTGTACTTCATCATAACAGGCAGAGAGATGAGTCCCATCGCCACAACGGAAGCACCTACCACACCGGTTGAAGCTGCCAGCAGGGCACCAACCAGTACGGTGGAGATAGCCAGACCACCGCGAACACTGCCGAAGAGTTTGGCCATGGATTCCAGCAACTGCTCTGCCAGACGGGTTTTTTGCAGAACAATTCCCATAAAGATAAACAGGGGTACTGCCATTAACACCACGTTTTCCATGATGCTCTGGATACGAAATGGCATAAAGGCAAACATATCAGGACCTTCGGCATACACACCGAAGATCAAAGCCACTCCGCCAAAAATAAAGGCCACCGGGAAGCCGATTAACAGCATCAGCAGGGCCACAAAAAACATTACTATACCGATCATGTCGTCAGTCTCCGCTGCTTAATGCTGGGGTGGGATGTGATCAACATCTTTATGATGACCACGCAAAATATTGATACTTTTCAGTGCCAGCCCAACGCCACTGATTCCCAGTGAAAAGAAAGTAAAGGGAATGACAGTCTTGATAATCCAGCGATTGGTGAGACCACCCGGATCACCGGATATTTCGCCCAACTCCCAGGCTTCCCGGGCAAAACCAACACCGTAATAACCCACCAAAAGCACAAAAGGTAAAAGAAGGAGCAAGGCGCCAAACAGATCAATTATTGCTTTGTTCTTGGCGGACAAACGTTCGTAAACAAGATCTACGCGAACATGTCCGTCTGTACGTAAGGTATAAGGAACCCCGAGCATGAACATGGCGGAAAACAGGTGCCATTCAAGCTCCTGCATTGCAATGGAAACATCATTAAAAACATAACGGGCAATAACGTCGTAAAATACGTTGAACAACAGCAGTATGAATAACAGTGCTGCGATTTTGCCAAGAAAATCGGAAAACCGATGTATGGTGTTTTCCAGCTGCACTAAAAACATCAGCTCACCTCTCGGGAATCATGGGAAAGGAAAAAGACCGAAGCCTGTAAAGAGACTTCGATCAAAGGCAGGTTGGAATTACTCGGCAGACAGGCTGTTGAGATAAGCTTTATCAGAGATATCAGTCCAACGACGTGCTCTTTTCATGTAGCTGGCCTGGGACTCAAGAATTTCCTTGGCAAGCGGGTCAGCAGCTGCTTTCTCGGCCAGCAGTTCTTCATTGGCTTTGCGCATGGCAGATACAACGTCTTTCGGGAAAGACTTGATTTTGATATCAGGATATTCAGTCAGGATCTTTTCCAGATTTTCAGCAGAAGCGTCATAGGACTGGATATACATGTCATAAGAAGCGGCTCTCATGGAAACACGCAGGATTTCCTGAAGATCTTTTGGCAGACGGTTCCAACTGCGCTTGTTGATCAGGAACTGCAACTCGGTAGCAGGCTCATGCCATCCTGTGTAGTAGAAGGGCGCAATTTTGTGGAAGCCCATTCGCAGATCGAGGGAAGGACCGACCCATTCCAGTGCGTCGATGGTACGACGTTCCAGTGCTGTATAAAGTTCACCGGCAGGGATATTGGTTGGCTTGGCGCCGAGTTTGGCCATCACTTCACCAGCAAAACCGGGAATACGCATCTTCAGACCCTGCAGGTCTTCCAGGGAATTAATTTCTTTCTGGAACCAGCCACCCATCTGATTACCGGTGTTACCACCAGGAAAACTCATCAGATTAAATTTGCCGTATACCTTGTTCATCAGTTCCAGACCACCACCGTGGTAAAACCAGCCGTACTGTTCAGGCGCAGTCATACCAAAAGGCATCGTGGTAAAATACAGGGTGTTCGGAACCTTTCCTTTCCAGTAGTAAGATGCAGAGTGGCCCATGTCGTATTGACCGGCACGCACCATATCAAAGATACCCAAAGGCGCCTTATGCTTGTTCTTGGAATCGATGGTGATTTTCAGGCGACCATTGGACATTTCCTCGGCCATCTTAGCCATGTTGCGAGGCGCATCACCGAAAATAGGGAAGTTGGTTGGCCAGGTTTCAGCCATCTTTAAGCGATACACTTTTTCAGCGGCCTGGACAGAACCTGCCAGCATTGCAACGCAAGTGGAAGCAGCCACCAGGGTTTTAGTCAATTTTGAGATCATTTTTATTATTCTCATCCAACAGAAAAATTTATATGAGCAACCTTGCACAGATCATGACAAATGATGTCAAAGGCATTGGTTTAAAACAATTCGAACTATTGCTGTGAATTCCTGAATAATTACTTAAGAAGCCGTACGTAAAAACACTTAGAACGCTTTTTATTGATGGGTTCACTGGCAAGAAAACAAGTGATATTTCTTCCTCAGTTTTCTCGCCAGCAGGTTAATTAAATTGTGTCCAGCACACCGGTACGCCGCATGGATCGAAGTTGACGAACTTGTTTTCGCCCCTCGTCGGTTAGTGTTTCCTGTACGTATATCATATGTTCTTCAGCGGCTATACGAGCCTGTTCCGGCTCCCCGGCCAGTATAGCTTCGAGTATAGCGCGATGTTGTCGGAGCAGATGAATACTGACCTCCTGATTATTATAAATACCGCCTATGCTGGTAGTGATATTCTGCTGAAGAAGGCTGAACATTCCCCGCATAGTGTGCAAAAGAATGAGATTGTGTGAAGCTTCGGCAATGGTCAGATGGAATGCAAGATCCGCTTTACTTTCCTGTTCAGGGTTATCACTCCCTTCCAATTGCTCAAAAGCATGCTGCAGTTGTTGCTTATCCTGTATTGTCGCTCTTTGCGCTGCATAGTATGCACAGGCACCTTCCAGTAAAAAGCGAAATTCCACAACATCCGTCTGTGCATCCGGGTGTTTACTCAACATCTCCAGCAACGGGTCAGCAACAGACCGGGTCAAAGTATCGGTCACATAGTGACCACCTCCCTGTCGGGAGCTGATGATACCTCTGGTTGCCAGAGTCTGCAGTGCAGTGCGCAATGACGGCCGGGAAACCTCCAGCTGTTCAGCCAGCTTCCTTTCTGGAGGCAGACGATCTCCGGGATTATAAACTCCCTCCAGAATCATGGTTTCCAGCTTGACGGTAATACGGTCTGCAAGGGTTTGCTGCTTCACTTCATCGTCTCTCGATTATCTCTGCAGGTATTGGAACTGTGTCAATTAACAAATGCAAGGTCTGGCCATAGCCAAGCAATAATAAGCACCTGCCTGTTGACAATACTTATGGAGAATTATTATCCTGCATCAATTGGTCTGACCAATTATCCAATCTAATCATTTACTAAAAACAGTCCTTTACTGAAAACAGTCATTATCAAAAAAATATCTAAAAATAATTAAAGAGTAACTCACCATGAATTCCGGCGTTCAGGCCTTTGCTCCCACTCCTGCTAAAGACGTTGTTACTGTATTTGTCACAACTTGTCGGCTGAACAGAAAACCGGAATCTACTTTGAACAGGCTCTGCCTGCTGAGGTTTTCTGTATGTCAGAACGTTTTGTGAACGCCATGGATGACGGTGGCCAGCAGCCTTATTCTTCAAACGAAAGAAAGTATCCTTCACGGCCGGATACCGTTTATTTGTACGGCACCTGCCTTGTTGATCTTCTGCAACCGGAAGCAGGCCTGGATGCACTGAAACTGCTCGAAAGAGAAGGAATAGCGGTTGTGTTTGCCGAACAGCAAACCTGCTGTGGGCAACCGGCTTACACCTCCGGATACGATGATGAAGCCCGGGAAGTTGCCCGCCTGCAAATGAACATTATGCAGGAAGAATGGCCAGTGGTGATTTTGTCCGGTTCCTGCGGTGGCATGATGCATCACCACTATCCAAAATTATTTGCCGGGCAACCGGAAGAAAATACTGCACGCAGATTTGCTGATCGGGTTTTTGAATTCACCGAGTTTCTGGTCCACGTTTTGGGTTATCAACCTGCCGATAAAGGCGAATCGGAAACAGTGGCAGTGCATACCTCCTGTGCTGCCCGCAGGGAAATGAACGTTCATAAAACCGGTTGGGCTTTGATCGACGGTTTAAGGAATGTAACCCGTGTCGTTCATGATCATGAGTTTGAATGTTGTGGTTTTGGTGGTTCCTTCTGTGTGCGCTACCCGGATATTTCTGGCGCTATGGTCAACGATAAAGTCAAGGCTATTACAGACACTGATCCTGATCGTCTGATCAGTGCTGATTTCGGGTGTCTGATGAATATTAATGGCGCACTGGCGTTTCAGAACCAGAAGCTGAAGGGTGAACATCTGGCTTCTTATCTCTGGGAACGAACTGAGGGGGAACGAACCGGGGAAACAACTGATGAGTGAACGTATACCGACTCAAAATCTGAGCTTCGATCAACGTGTGAATCGTGATCTGAATAATCCGCAGTTGCGCACCAATTTTCGGGAAGCCATGGATTTCCTGATGGACAAGCGCAGTGGCCGTTTTACCGATGATCAGCAGTTACAGTTGCTGCGAGATCTGGGTTCCAGTATTCGCAAACGTGCACTCTCAAAATTGCCCGATCTTCTTGAACAACTGGAGGCAAAACTCCGCGACAACGGTATCCGCGTGCATTGGGCGGAAACACCGGAAGAAGCCAATCAGCTGGTTCTGGATATTGCACGGCATCATGGTGCGAAAACCATGATCAAGGGCAAATCCATGGTCAGTGAAGAAACCGAATTAAACGCGTTTCTGGAGCAAGAAGGCATAGAGCCTATCGAAGCGGATATGGGAGAGTATATTCTGCAGCTGGCAGAAGATAAGCCTTCCCATATCGTGATGCCGGCTATCCACAAAACCAAAGAAGATATCGCCCGGCTGTTTGAAGAACACCTGGAAGAGTGTGAATACACCGAAGACGTTGATTCATTGATTCAGGCTGCCCGTAAAGAACTGCGAAAAGGTTTTTATGGAGCAGACGTTGGCCTGACCGGCGTGAACTTTATGGTGGCAGAAACCGGCACTTTGGTATTGGTGGAAAACGAAGGTAATGGTCGTATGGCAACCACAGTGCCGAAAGTCCATATCGCCATGACCGGGATAGAAAAGGTTATCGAACACCTTGATGACCTTCCTCCACTGCTGACTTTGTTAACCAATTCGGCGACCGGCCAGCCAATAACGACCTATGTCAATATGATCTCTTCTCCTCCCAAGGAGAACGAAGACGGGCCGGAAGAAGTTCACCTGGTGTTGCTGGATAACGGGAGAACCATTCCGTTTGCTGATGAAGAAATGCGCCAGACATTGCAATGTATCCGTTGTGCAGCCTGTATGAATCATTGTCCTGTTTACACCCGGTTGGGTGGTCATGCATATGGCACGACATACCCTGGCCCTATTGGTTCAATTCTTTCGCCTCACCTGCTCGGGCTGGATGAAACCAAAGACCTTCCCAGTGCTTCAAGTCTGTGTGGAGCCTGCAGTGAAGTCTGTCCTGTACGCATTCCCATTCCGGATATATTGAGAAGACTCCGTCATGAAGGTGTGCGCAAGCTGAAGAAAGATGAAGACCCGGTTATTCGTGGTCACGGAGCCAAGTACACTCATACAGAAAAAGCCGTATGGTTGAGCTGGAGCAAACTCTACAGTTCGCCATCGTTGTACCGCACCTTTGCCCTTTCCGCTACGCTGCTGCGAGGCTTATCCCCATCCAAAATGAAAGGGTGGACAGATTATCGTACATCGCCGAAACCGGCTAAAAAAAGTCTGCATGCACTGGTGAAGCAACATAGAAAGGGTAAAAATGAATAGACAGAAGCAAGGTGAATTATGAGTACCAGTATTCAGGCACGGTCCAATATTCTTGCCCGGCTGCGCTCAGGACTCGGTGATGGCAAAGCTCTTTCTGTCTCGGACGACTGTGGTCAGACCGCTGAATACAGCTGGCGTTCTGAAGAACGGATTCAGCACTTTATAACAACCATGACAGCGGTGAAAACCGAGATTCATCGAACCACAGATGAGCAGTGGCCTGAGCTGCTTAAAGGTGTGCTGGTTGAAAAAAACATTCAGAGTCTGCTTGTTTCTTCAAAGAGAGAAACCGGTCAGAGAATGGCGGCTCTGAATGACGGTCTGACGTTGCGGGATATTCCTGATAATCCGTTAAGCCTGAAAGACGATCTGTTCTTCGATATCCCGGCATCGCTGACAACCTGCCGCAGTGCTATTGCAGAAACGGGCAGTCTTGTTCTCTGGCCTGACGAACTTGAACCCCGGGCTATGTCGCTGGTGCCTCCGGTTCACGTTGTGTTACTGAAAGCCCATGATATTGACAACACGCTGCCAGACATTATTCATCAGGAGAATTGGTCCACAGGCATGCCAACCAATGCATTGTTGATTTCCGGGCCTTCCAAAACTGCGGATATTGCTCGAATCCTTGCTTATGGTGCCCATGGCCCTCGTGAATTAATTGTACTGCTGGTTGATTGAATCAACTCAACGATTAAGAAGCAGCTTATACCCATCGCTTTTGAACTCAAGACTGGCTGGAGCAAGAAGTCAGAGAAAGAGAAAGAGACTCTGTCTTCTGTATATACTGCCAAAGCAGTATTAAACAGTGGGTTTCATGGGGTGTGTGATTTAAACAATGTCAAGAAAAACGACTACACTAGTATGGTCGTATAGGCTTTTTGGCGTTGAGAAATATGTACAGCTCAGTCCTTTCATCCAACGATGAAATCACAGAAATCGTTATCAAAATCCCGCACAATCGCTCAATGGTGGATTTCGAAAATCATTTGCAAGATGCCTTAAATGAAGCGGGACAACTGGGAACAAAAAAAGCAACTTGAGTGGCTTGATACTGACGGTTCTCCCATTACGCTTGGCAATGTTCGGTTGACCAGTAAAAGTAAAAAAGAATTGAAGGTTTATGAAACTCCATGGGGAGCGGTTAGGGTCAATCGTTTTATCTATCAAAGTCGTGAAGGCGGTGCTATTTATTGTCCCCTTGATCAATCTGCACGAATTGTTGTTAATTCAACCCCGCGACATGCCTGCATGGTCAGTTGGAAGTTTGCCCACATGCCTTCCACTGAAGTAGAGCAAGATTTTCTAAGAAACCACGGACGTAAAATCCATCGAAGAACCGCTAAAGACCTGGCAGAAGTTGTTGCCAGTATTGCTCAGGCCAAAGAAGAATCCTGGACTTATGAATTACCGGATTTACCCGAGCCAGTAGCCACAGTTAGCTTGGGGCTGGATGGTGCAAACTTGCTTTATAAAGAGGGCTACAGAATTGCAATGTGCGGAACTATTGCGCTTTATGATGAAGAAGGAAATCGAATGCACACGGTGTACGCTGCCGCTGCCCCCGAATACGGAAAAGAAACTTTTATAAGGCGGTTCTCTTCTGACATTGAGAAAATGAAGTCTCGTTTTCCTGATGCCACTTACGTTGGAGTTGCTGATGGGGCGCCAGATAATTGGACGTTTCTTGAGCCTGTTACATCGATTCAAATTCTGGATTTTTATCACGTTAGCGAATATGTGGCAGAAGCGGCAGAAGCTATATATCCGGGTAAAAAAATGCAGAATGAACGCAAAGCCTGGTTAAGATCAACACTGCACGAATTAAAAAACACCCCTGGTAAGGCAAAACGTTTATGGTTGGAATTAAAGAAAGCAGCTCCCGGGAATAAACGTCTTGTTTCTAAAGAAAAACTGGATAAAGCCAGAACTTATTTCAAAAATCACTGGCACCAAATGATTGGGTGTAAGTCTCATATTGACCGTCATTGCAGGGCATGGGCTCCAGTATAAACGACACGACATCGACTTTTCTCAGACAAGGGAGGGTAACGACCAAACGCAGGTATGATGCTAACTGGAAACCAACATCTTTCAGTGAGAGGCCGCCCCGATGGAATTATGTCAGCAACTGACTGAAGCCGCCAATCATCCCTGCCGTATTATCCAGCAGCTTGAGCACAAACTGGCCTCCCTTCGCAAGCACCATGACCCGATTAAACACTTTGAAGATTATGAAAACGAGCTTCACGCTCTCTTTGTTCAAGCAGAGCGGGAGACCCTGGCAGAAGACTTGTCCGGCCTCGATATAGATATTCCTGCTATTGAGGTGAACGGCACCTGCTATCATCGTGCATTGCGTTGCTCCCAAACTTACCAGTCAGCTGCTGGTCCCATCCGAGTTGCCCGCACGCTATACCGCAGCGGCAAGGATGACTGCATTGTCCCCCTGGAACTCAGGGCAGGCATCGTTGAGGGTTACTGGACGCCAAGGGCCGCAAAGCAAGCGGTCTGGGTTGTGGCTCAGCTCTCTCCGGGGATCGCCAAAACTCTGCTCGATTTGATGGGTAATATGTCACCGTCGGAAAGCTCGTTAACCCGACTTCCAAAAAAGTTCAATGAACAATGGGAACAGTACCGTGAGCCTTTTGAGTGCATCCTCAAAGATAGCCTCAAGGTTCCCGAAGAAGCGGTAACTGTAGCGGCCTCTTTGGACGGTGTCATGCTGCCTATGAAAGACGGGAAACGTCAGGAAAAACGTGAACGAAGTACAGCTGAAGGCAAGCGTACTCGTGGCCCGGCAGGTTGCCAGGAAGCCAGTTGTGGAACTCTGTCGTTTTACGATGTTGAAGGTGAACGCCTGTCGACCATCAGGATTGGCCGAATGCCAGAGAGCAAGAAAGTAACTCTAAAGCAGTCGCTCTCCCGTTTCCTGAACGAAGCACTCAGGCAGAAGCCTCAACTGTCATTGGTCAAGGTGGCTGATGGCGCTAAAGACAACTGGACTTATCTTGCCAAAGAGCTTCCTCAAGGGCATGAAATCGTGGATTTTTATCATGCAGCAGAACATCTGAAGAAGGCGTTTGACCTGTCCTACGGTGAAAACAGTTCAAAACCCAAAGAGAAGTTCATCACCTACCGTCATATTTTGAAGGAAGAATCTGATGGGGTTGAGAAAGTCATCAAGGCTTTGGCCTATCAACACAGCCGACATCCTCGGCGATCGAAGTTAAAGACAGAGTTGGAATACTTCAGGAATAATCGTGACCGCATGAAGTATGCAGAACACCTGTCGTGCAACCTGCCTATAGGATCTGGCGTTATTGAGGCGACCTGTAAAACGTTAGTGACACAGCGGATGAAGTGTTCAGGTATGCGCTGGCGACACCCCGGAGGTCAAGGCATTCTGACTCTCAGGTCATTAATACAGAGTGGCTGGTTTGATAATGGCTGGAAGCTTTTGTCAGTAACTTACTGTGCCAAGGTCACAGAGGTAACCACGAGCAATGTGGTTCCATTCCCTGTTCAGTCTAACAATATGGAATGAGAGTTCCGGTCAATATGAGACTTTCACCCAAATGATTTATCCAGAAGCGTTGGAAAACAAGTTACCAATTGGTTCTGGTGTAACAGAAGCTGCTTGCAAAACGCTGGTTAAGCAGCGCATGTGTAAGTCAGGCATGCGATGGAAGGAACAAGGGGCGTCAATGCTATTAACATTACGAGCTCTGGCGAAGTCAACGGGTTATTGGGATGCTTTCTGGTCGAAGATGGATCGCTACGGGTTTCCAGTGGCTCACAACCTGCATGCCTGACATTATTCAAGCCACACACCCTATCCGACAGTACCATTTCGCTCCTTTCTTGCTTCTGATACAGCCCGATATTTTCTGCTTTACCTTACCGTTTCTGATGTCTCGCTCACTGCCATTATTGTCGAAAGGAATGGTGAAGTCGGTCATGAACCTCAAGGTTTCTTCCTTGAACTCAACCAACCGCTTGAACAGGTTGAAGGCTTTCGTATTTTTGACCTTGTCATTACCCAGCCGTTGCCGGAGGCGTTCCATATATTCCGCCTCCTCCGCTTGCGCCCTTTTCGCTGTTCGCTCGAACAGTGAAACAATCCGCTGGCGGATGACCTCTGGCATTGCTTTCATGCCAATCTTTCTGAAACCGTTGCTGAGGTGGCAAGCCAGCCTTAGTAGCCGTTGAAGACGTCCAGCAAGATGGTTACAGTCCCTGTCAATAACACCCTGTGATTCTCTCAGGTGATGGGCGTTGCAAAGCACATGGAGGGCGGCATACCGGAAGTAGACCTTGTAGTGGTCATGAACCAATATCCCGGCAAAGACCAGTAAGATGCCCATTGACTCTATGGCTGTGTGGTCTTTACTGGGATCAAGGTGATACAGCGTCCATTTCTCGGTACGCAGAACATGCATCCACCACAGTGAACCGGCCACCCTCATGCCTGTTTCATCTGCGCCTGCAACAGGTGCGCTCTTGAGAGCATCAGCAATCGCCTGCTCTGTAGAAGCAAATTGATCATAGGCATTTTTCTGGAATGTACAGAGGGAGCCCGGGCTAACTTCCAGCCCGAAAATGTCCATGAAAAACTGGGAAGCACGCTTGAACGGCACCAGCTGGTACTGGCAAAGATACACGGCCAGCGCCTGGGTAACAGGGCCATACTGTACGTGGGAATCAATACCTTCCGGGAAGCTGCCGTGGGTTATGTGTCCACAGCTGCACTTTTTGACTTCTGCTACATGAGCGGTAACTTCAAAGTGACCAAAACGACCAGGTTCAAATACCTGTCTTTCAATCAATTTAATAACTTTTTCAGAGCGCAATGACCAACGGCACCTTTCACAATCTATGACTGGGTGATACTGGGTATGCTCAGGTTCTGCAACTTGTCCAAGCGTCGTGCCTTTGTGACCTTTCTGGCCACCAGGTTTGAGACCAGACTTCTTTCGCAGGCTTTTCGGATTGGGTTTGTCGTCTTTCGGATCACTTTCTGGAGTCGTGCCAGATGAGGCTTTTGCTTTGGCAGGGGCTTGGCATAACCGTCTGTAGAAGGGGGTTTGCTACTGTTCCTGCTGTTGGTTTTGAGCCTGTCGGCAAGCTCTTTATTTTCTGCTTCCAGTTTTGCCAGCCGCTCCTGCTGCTCGCTTACAAGAGCAAGGAGGGTGACAATAATCTGGAATTCGGGAGCAGGTTGAATCATGGCAGGCAGTAGTCAGAAAACTATACTTCAAAATGGCACAAAATCAACGAATTTCCAGTCTAAGTCTCTTCCAATATGAAATGAGCCTAAAGGAGGCTCTAATTTCCAATATGAAATGAGCCCGCCGCAATTGGATCTTTCGTCCATGATTACAGGATGAAAGTTATCATGAATACAAGGCTCATAAAGACACTGTCACAAGTGCAAGAACTGCTTCATTACGCCCCTGATATTGAGCCCGGATGGGAATCAAAAGATGAATGTTATCAGTGGGTTGAGGCGACTTTAAGGTACTTCAAATATCGAGCGCTCAGCAGGCCCGACAAGGGGCTCATTAAGCGTTATCTCGCAGTGGCTACAGGCTACTCAAGATCGCAGATTACCCGCCTTATTCATACCTGTCAGTCGAAGGGGACTCTGAAGCGTAAACAGCGCACAATCAATGGTTTCAAATCCAAATACACCAAGGCCGATACAAGGCTTCTGGCTGAGACGGATCGATTGCATAACAACCTGAATGGGGTAGCCATTAAGAAACTCTGTGAAAGGGCTTTTTTACGGGGTGACGAGTGTTACGAGCGACTGGCCGGCATCTCGGTTTCACACCTCTACAATCTCAGGCAATCAAATACATATCGTAATATCCGAACCCACAAGGACTGCACACGTCCAGTAAGGCGAGCCATTGGCACACGTCGTCGTCCAGCTCCTGAAGGACAACCAGGTTTTATTCGAATCGATACGGTTCATCAGGGTGATAAAGACAAAGTGAAAGGTTTGTATCACATTAATGCTGTTGATGAGATGACTCAATTCCAGATTGTTTGCACAGTGGAGAGAATTAGCGAAGCCTTTCTGATCCCTGTGCTTGAAGAGATTCTGGCAGCTTTCCCCTTTAAATTACAGGGTTTTCACTCGGATAACGGATCAGAGTATATAAATTATAGCGTAGCAAAACTACTCGACAATCTTCATATAAAATTCACGAAATCAAGATCAAGAAAAACAAACGACAATGCGCTTGCAGAATGTAAAAACGGTGCAGTTATAAGAAAGATACTTGGTTATGCCCATATTCCACAAAAATATGCGACAGAAGTAAATGAATTCAATCGAAAATATCTCACCCCCTACCTGAATTATCACAGGCCCTGTTTCTTTGCTGAAACTGTCGTAGACAAGAAAGGTAAGGAGAGAAAAAAGTATCTTTATGAAAATATGATGACACCGTACGAAAAATTCAAATCATTACCAAAAAGTGCAAAATATTTGAAGAAAGGAATCACTCTTGAAGCTCTACAAGCAAAGGCTGATTCTATGAGCGATAATGAAGCAGCAGAAAGGCTTCAGTCTGCACGAGAATCACTTTTTGAAACCATTTTTGAACGAAAGGCCTGAGCGCACTGGCTTATGCTTCTTTCAGGCTCATTTTAGGATTGGAAAATACTGTCTATTTTGAGGGGCTGAATAGTTACGATGAAAGATCTGCAGGCATTCCTGAGTTACTTCCCGAAAGCGAAGAAACCACAGGATATTAACCTGATCGTTCGTTAAGTTCAGTCTGGTTCAGTTGATACAATGGCGGCCTCCGGGTCGCCATTTTGCTTGTGATAGCTCAGTGCTCAGTGAGTCTATTTCCCGAGAAGCAGAAATTCAGGATTGTCTGGTACAGACCGAAGAGTCCAGGCAACGGGTTATGAAATTTCTTTAATTTATCGGTGCCGTGATAGGTAAATACCTCGATATCAGAGGTGGTTATCCAGTTATTTTCCGGATGGACGCTGATTGTTCATGATAATTATCGGTGTCAGACTGTCTGGCAACATCACACGAGAATCGACATGAAAAAAGCAGTTCTGACCAGCGTCTTTTTATCAATTATGAGCGTACCGGCATTTTCAGCCATTATCGTCAAGAAAGAGCCTGTTGTCGTCAAACGTAGAGCCGTGGTGGTTGCCCCTGTCAGGCGTCCGGTTGTGGTAAGACCTGTCGTCAGGGTTCAGCCAGCCTATTATAACGGCGGCTTACTGGCTGCTTTTGCGGCAGGCCTGATCATTGGTGATATTCTGGATAATAACAACATCAATGATAATGACTTCACAGTAATAATGATCAAGAACAAGCAGTATTACTATTATGAAACCAACTACTTTATCAAACTGCCCAATGGCAACTATCAGGTTGTTCAAGACCCCTTTTAATCTTTGATTTTCTGTTCCCCGGAGCTTTCACCGCAGACTCCGGGAAATTTCACTATGACCACTGCATTCTGAGAATTCGGTTATTCCACCGAACGGGTTCAATACGCCCAGGCATTGCTAACGCTTAAATCCCTCCCGTAAAATCATATGGGTACGTACCATCATCATTTTTTCCTGCAGCTCCAGGTGCTTGCGAATTTGTTCAAGGCGACTCATGGAAGGTGCTTCAATATAAACCAGCATATCAACCTGTCCACTGATGGTATGGCACTGCTTAACTTCAGGGATAAGACGCATTTCCTCAATGACCCGATCACAGTTGCGTTCGCTGTATTGCAACTCAAAATAAGCCCTGACCAATTCCTGATTCGATGCCACTGTCTGGGCTATATCCGCATGATAACCTTTGATTAAACCGCTTTTTTCCAGCTGTTTTATTCGATCAGATACGGCAGACCTGGACAGACTCACCTCTCTGGCAATATCACTGATACTTTGTCGTGCGTTTTCCACCAGCAGGGCAATGATTTTATTATCAAACTTATCCAAAGGGTCAATCTCTTGTTTTCTCTGCGCCAAAATGCCGTTCATTCCGCTATTTTGACGGAATAATACGACAGTATGAGCGATTCATATTGATCGTCTTTAGAGTACGATAGCAAACATTCAGGAATCAGAGATAGACTTTGATGAACCAGATTGTAAATGCAGATTATCGGACAGGGTGCAATGAGCCGTCTTAAGAAAGAACTGGGTATTGGGCAGGGTGTCGGTCTGTTGGCCACGTCATTGCTGGGAACAGGTATTTTCGTTGTACCCGCGGTGGCCGCAAGTATTGCGGGTCAATGGTCTCTTCTGGCCTGGATCATCCTGATAGCACTAGTGCTTCCGGTTGCATTCACTTTTGCCCTGCTAGGCAGGCGTTTCCCTCACGCCGGTGGCACTGCCCATATTGTTGGTCAGGCCATGGGGAAACGTTTGGAGAAACTCACGGCATTCCTGTTTCTTTCAGTATTACCTGTAGGTATACCTGCTGCATTGATTATGGCGACAGGTTTCTGGCATTCATTGTTTACCCTGACACCTCTGGCTGTGCTGGCAATAAAACTGGGTACGCTGATCACCATTCTGCTTGTGGGCCTTGGGGGTGCAAAACTGTCTGGCAATGTACAGGGTATCATTGCCTTACTCATTGTATTTCTGGTGGCTTCTCTCTGGCTGGGCGGAGATATCCGCTCTAAAGACATGAGCCTGCCAGTATCAGAGTGGGCTTCTGCAACCAGTGTTGTGCCAGCCCTTGCTGTTATGTTCTGGTGCTTTGTCGGTATTGAAGCATTCACTCATATGGGAGAAGAATTCAAAAACCCGAAACGGGATTTCCCCATCGCCCTGCTTCTGGGCGTTATACTGGCAGGTCTGGTTTACTGGGGATGCTCAGTAGTCATTCTGAAGTACGGTATCTATGGCGTGGAAGCAGAAAACACCCGTGCCATTCCTTCTCTGGTGGCCCAGCTGTTTGGACCGACGGCGCAATGGCTGGCGGTCATAGTTGGCTATCTGGCCTGTTTTGCCAGCATGAATATTTACATCCAGGGGTTTGCCCGACTGCTCTGGAGTATGGCGGATGAGGGTTATCTCAATCGCATCGGTTTACAACCCTTAGGTAAATTAAATCAGCATCAGGTGCCTGTCAGGGCACTATGGTGTGTCGTTATTATTGCTGCTTTCAGTGCCCTGGGTGCCCATCTACTAAAACTGCCACTGGATGTCCTGATTCGCTATGCCAATGGCAATTTCATTCTGATTTATCTGTTCTGTATGTTGGCCGGTGTCTGGTTGTTAAGTAACTGGAAGAAATGGCTTGCAGCCATCAGTGCCTGTCTCTGTATTGGCGTACTGATAACCCTGGGTACTGATATGAATTACGCTATAGGTCTCGGTATTATTTTCCTTGGAATTACTTTTCTTACACCGGGTAAACAATCATCCGGAGCGAATCCGGTTTAGGTTAAATAAATCTGATTTTTTGCTGCCGGTACCCAGCAGAGATTGGGTAAGCACCTGGGCAACCGAGTCGGCCATAATACTGATGGCTGTTAACTGCAGGGGAATAACAGCGGAATCGACGAGTCGAGAATCACCTGTCAGGAAAATACCCAGTATCTGTTTCGGAACCAGAATCAGAGGCAGGCTCAGTAAAAAGAGCAGTCCAAAAGCAGTAAAGGCAATATCTACTCCCCAGCGCCAGGCTTTATAATATTCTGCAGCGCCAAAGACTTTATTAATCAATGTGGATGAGGCCATTCCCATTCACATACCGATACCAGGCAGAATTAGCAGTAAGGATATATTGATCAATATGTGATACCATTTCCGTTTTCTAACTACGATAATACAGCCCATTCACGGGAGCATAGGCTGGTTACCCGACCAGCCTCAGAAACAAGCTTGTTCCAACCACAACAACATGCATTTACAATGTCATCATAATTTTTAAAAGATCGGTTGGATAAATCATGCTCCCGAAGCCACTCCCAAATTTCTTCTGCACTATTTAGCTCCGGTGCATAAGGCGGTAAAGGAATCAATGTCAGGTTATCAAAAGTAGGCAAGTCTTTAGAATGATGATATCCCGCATTATCAATTATTACGGCAGCATGCCGTCCTTTATTGGTTAGCTTTGAGATTTCAGACAAATGTAGCGTCATCATTTCTGTATTGATCGTTGGGAGCACTAAAGCAGTTCCAATATCCCTTTCGGGGCAGACAGCAGCAAATACATAAGCATATGTAAATTGTCGCTGCCGAATTATTCCGGGCCTGCTTCCTTTAATAGCCCAAATCCTACTGACCGTGTTTTGTTGACCAAAACGACCTTCATCTTGAAACCAAACGTCAACATCTTTTAGGTTTACTTTATCTGGAAGCCTTTGCTGCACCTCTGTTTTGAAGTTTTTTTAAATGCTTCTTGCACTTCTAAATCCTGCTTTGGATGGTGTGTGCGAGTAGGAATGTCGGTCACCCGACACCCCCTGCTCAGATCCGTACTTGCACTGCTAGCGCATACGGCTCCTACCTCGAGTATTTGACGCCAAACCTCTGCTCTGGCCATGGATGAAAAACTTTTACTTTAGGCAACACAGTGTTGATGAAAGCACCGAACTTCTTCCAGTTCAGTCGGCTTCTCTGGCTGCGCCGCTTTAAAGCTTTATACCAAATCTTTTGCACTTCCGTTCTGAAGGCATTTATCCTACGACTATTGCCCGGTACTGAGAAATAGTTCATGTGTCCTTGAACGACACGTTTCAACCACTTCAGTTGTTCCTGCACAGCATCATGCCTGTGTTTTAGAAGATAGGTTTTGATACCTTGCAGAGACGTTCGCATTCTTTTCTTACTGGTTTCTCTGATGATAGTGAAGCGCTTGCTGCTTCGGGTCACACCGCAAAAGTGAGTAAAACCAAGAAACTCAAAAGTCTCCGGCTTACCTCCTCCTGCCTTCTGTAGATCACTCCTGGCAAATCGGCCAAAGCGAATAAGTCGGGTTTTATGCTCGTGTAGAGACAGCCCGAATCGTTTCAGCCTATTTCCGAGTTCACCCAGAAAGCTCTTTGCATCCCATTCCAATTGGAAACCCAACACACGGTGAGTAGCCCATGGGAACCACCACCCCAGGCTCTCTCAGAACCGGACTTGAACCTCTCAGCTCATCCGGCTCCCATCATCCAACCGACGGCCTGACACCCAGTTTCCAGTGCGGAAACAGATTAGGAAATTTCATCGCGATCTCTCCTAACCTGTGCTCAGCACGTCGTCTGTGGCCTTTCAGCTTTTTGTACTTCCTCGTTGCCCACAATGTAAGCTTTCGATTTACATGACGTAATGTTGGGTACATAGCTGACTTGTAGAAACGACCATAGTAGTTTATCCAGCCTTGGAGCTGCGCCCTGAACATTCGGGCTAAATCAGGGAGAGTTTTATCGCTGCGTAAATGCAATTTCCAGCGCCTTACTTCCTTCCTAATCGCCTTGCCTGCTTTGGCGCTCATCGCCGGACTGAAGTTTATGAAGAACTTGCCCCATCGGTTTTTCGATCTTCTCGGACGAAAGGTATATCCCAAAAAGTCAAAACTGGTAACAGGGTGTTCTTCCTTCCTGTCGTCGTCTTTACAGTAAACAATCTTTGTCTTCTCAGGGTGCATTTCCAGACCACATTCAAGCAGCCGTTCAGCCAACAAGGCTTTTAGTGTTTCTGCCTCTTTCTCACTGTGACAATGGGCAAGCCCGTCGTCGGCGTACCGACATATGGGAGTATGTGGAAAGTTCTTCTCCATCCATTTGTCGTAGACATAGTGCATAAACAGATTACTTAATACGGGACTGATTACACCACCTTGAGGCACGCCTCTTCCACGTCTGATCGTTGTGCCGTCGCTTAGTTGAATCGGCGCTGTTAACCAACGCTCAATATAAAGAAGCAACCAACGGTTATCCGTGTGTTTACGAACCGCCTTCATCAGAAGTTCATGGTCAATGTTGTCAAACAAACCCTTGATATCAAATTCCAGCACCCAGTTGTAACGCCAGCACCTTTTTCGGGTGATTTCCAGCGCCTGATGTGCCGATTTGTTGGGTCTGTAACCATAGGAGTCCTGATGAAAACAGGGTTCTACCAATGGCTCAAAATGTAACTTCACCACCATCTGAGCAACCCTGTCCGATACGGTCGGTATGCCCAGTTTTCTTTCACCACCTGATTTCTTCGGTATGACTACCGTTTTCACCGCCGGTGGGAAATAACTTCCGGATGACAATCGATTCCAAAGCTTATAGAGATTACCTTTCAGGTTTGACTCGAACTGCTCAATGGTCTCGCCATCGACGCCGTGAGCGCCTTTGTTAGCTTTGACCAGCTGCCATGCACGCACTACGTCGTGTTTGGAAATTTCAAATGGTTTTGCTGTTTCCAAAAATTCCTCCCACAAACAGCCTCTGGCTGTCAAAGTGGTTGATCCTCAAATTCAACGGGATAACTGATCCCCTTTGCTCCAGCGCTATTACAGCCCCTTCATCACTACTCGACAATGTGCTCCTGCATTGTCTATCGATTACATCCATGTAATCGTACGGGATCATCCGCCCCTGTGCCTCGCATTGGTACTCAGACTCTTGCAGGATCTCTGCTTGAGTGGCTCCCTTAACATCGAGGCGACAGGTTCCCACGTTCCATACAGAAGCCTGTGTTAAGTTCATGCCTTCTCCACGCCGGATGCCGCCTGAGCAGTAGACAGGTATCTCTCAGACTTATCCCGGGTTAACGACACCCCCCCGGTTTTGACATCGTTCCTACGCTTTCGACGCGTCATCAAAGGTTCACTTACGTTCATCTCCTTAACACACACCTGACAGGATCAAGCCCTGCCTTTTCCTTAACGCTCACGACAAAGGCTCTTTACCTGTGCCGCTTAAGGTGGTTTGAAGTCTCCCCCTGTAGAGCGACTTCGAGGGGCCCTCCCTCATCTTCTGTGCAGTTACGCACAAGCGTTGCTACGCAACACCTTGTGCTCGTGGCACACTATCATCGGCATAGCGCACGACAATCACCTTGCCTTGCGCATTCCGTTTACGCCATTGATTAACCCATAGATCGTATACATAGTGCAGATAAATATTGGATAGCAAAGGTGATATCACTGATCCCTGCGGCACCCCTGCCGCGCTTCGGACATGCTGACCATCGTCGTCATAATGCCCTACTTTTACCCACTGTTTTACCAAGCGGATAATGCGTTTGTCCTTTACCCTGTGCTCTAAAAACCTGATTAGCCAATCATGGTCGACCTGATCGAAGAATTTCCGAATATCCAGATCCAGCACCCAGTTCACGGGACTGCGTTTGATTCCCACCGTCAGTGCATCCAATGCATCGTGCTGGCCTCTCATGGGACGAAATCCATATGAGAAACCAAGGAAATCTTCCTCATAAATCCCTTCCAATACCTTGACCACTGCCTGCTGGATGATTTTATCTTCCAGACAGAGAATGCTAAGAGGCCGTTCGCTGCCATCTGCCTTTGGGATGAAAACCCTTCGGGCAGGGCGAGGGCGATAGCTCCCTTTGTGCACTCGTTCATGCAAGGATTTCAACCGGATTTCCAAATCCTGCTGATAGGACTGCCATGTAACTCCATCGGCACCCGCCGCTGAATTCCGTTTCAGTTGAAAGAAACTGTCTCTCAGTAAACTCAGGGTAAGATGATGAAACAAAGCAGTGAACTGCAAACGACTGTCCTTTGCCGCTGCCTGACGTATACCCAACAGATTGGACGAAGTGTTCTTCCGGCTCTGAGTCCGGTCACCGACATCCTGCTGAATATTCCTCTTGGCCAAGCCACTTTCCTCCACGACCTCCGCCACAGATAACTCTGCTTTGTTCGGCTGCTTCTCAGGTACTATTAGCTTGTCCGACTTCCTGCCAACGACAACAGGCGTGTGGTTATTAGCCTTCCCCATTGCGTCTCCTGTGACTAAAGCAGGAGAAATCGACAGGATCTCCCGAGTTCCGCACAAAATGCGTACCTGCATGCACAAGGTCTACGACTGCGCGAGGCCCGTAAGCTGCTTGCGACTTAGCGCAACTTATGGTTTTGCTTTCTGCATCACTTAACAACATCAGCACCTCGGACTATTTGATTTCGCAGCTCAATACTTAGCCTACAGACACCCCTGTCAACGCTTCACCGGATACCTTACGATAACAGGCGCATGACTCGGGGCTGGGGCGATTCGCTAGTCTTACCCCACAGGGACTTCCACCCTTAACATCTTGCCGATTTATCTCGGCACTCTAAGTTCTCAATAATTGCTGCAAAACCCACAAGATAAAACGCGAGACGCTTTTTCAATCAAGTCCGATAGCCTCGGAAAAACACCGCTGCCTGTTAGCCTGTCTGTCAGATAGTCCCAGAATGAAAGACCATACAGGCGACATGTTTTCTTCAGGCTGGCAAAAGTGTCGCGACATTGCCGCCCTGCATCGCTGCGCGTCCCGCCACTGATCTTTCGTCGCTTAACGTATTCTCGTATCTGGCTTTCGCTCAGGTTGTTGTGCAGTGGCAGACTGGGGTCTTGCAGAACCAGCAATAACTCTTCCTTGATCAAGGCTAACCCTGATAACGCATCCTGAAGTGGCTCGCAGCACGTTTGAGTCTGGATTAAAGCCTCAAATCCCAACCATACTTTTTGCGCCTTCCCTTCATCGGGCTCTGCCTTGAAGGCCTTCAGGTCATTGTAAATGGTCCAGAACCATGCTCGAAGCCACTTCTGCGCCATTGCTTGCTGATCATTCACCGGATGAACTTTTGCCAGTCCCCGCTCTGCATGAATCCAACACTGGCTGTGTTTGAAAACGTCGAATTGTCTTGCCCCGTCACTGAAGGTGGTCAGATGACCTGCACCATGCAGTATCAGGCTTCCATAAATCATCGCTTCACTGGCTTGCTGACGTCGCCTTCCGGTTAAACCCAAGTTTTTCATACAGACTACCCATGCCTTATGATTCAGGAATGTTATTCCGCTGTAAGGCCTGAGTATCCGAAGCCACTCTTGGGGGTAGTCGTGTTTTTCCAGATACGTCAGGGCATCTTCTGTTAATGAATAAGTTAACCATGGGCGATGCAGCAGGCTTACGAAGTTTTCCCGACTCTTGCTGCCTGTGCTTTCGAACCAGGCGAAGGATTCATTATTAATGATGGTGCAGTAACCATTCTGTCCTTTATGCCTCGTACCTGTGTCGTCTGTCTGGATATAGCTTGAACAGCGGATACCTGCGACCAGTAATTTATGCTTCTCAGTATGGAACTGATCATGTCCCTGCGTTAGCAGCTGGCTAAGTGTTCCGCTTGAAATAGAGATCCCAATATCCCATAGCCAGTCCAGAAGTTCTGGCTGAGTAACAGAACAACCATGATATTGATGCAGGACATAGGCTTGCAGCATTGGTCCGTAGTGATGCCCCTGGAGATCAGCTGGCGGTTTGGCCGTAATAGTTTGTCCGTCAGGGGTTATCCATTGCTCCAAAAGGTATTCCAGACTGGATGCCTGAATCGTCAATTCCTGCACATGGAAGGGGGTGGTTCCGTTCCAGGTTGATCCTTGCGGAACATCAGTGGCTGCAATGGATATAGATTCTTCAGCAGGTGGTGCCGGGGGTTGCTTACGCTGTTTTCGGGTTCTCTCATTGGGCTTTTCAACCTTGCGCTTTTGTGAGGCATCAGAATCAGGCTTACCGCTGTCCGTTGTTGCGAGGTCTTTGCCTTCAGGGTTTTCGCTCCCCTCATCGTCGGAAGGTTTTTTATTGGGCTTGATGTCCAGGGCGATCTCATTTGACAAACACCAATCCTGTTGCATATTCAAAAAGCTAGCTTTAAAAACTGAATTTTTGAGAAGTACAGGAAATTAGGCTTATTTTGGTACTTTTGTGTGCTGAATAATTAGCCAAACAGAGAAAGTTAGTGCCAAATGAGATCGCCCTGGCTTGATGTCCGGTTTTGCAGGCAGGTTTTTCAGGCGCCGAATTTCAGCTTCAAGAGTTTCTATCAGCTCTTTCTGCTGAATGAGTTGCTCTTGCAGCTGAGTAATGAATTTCAAAATATGTTCAGGTTGTAGCTGATGGAGTTCTGAAAAAGTCATAGAGAAAAGATAGACGACTAACCTGAATTATCAGCTATTCCCGACGAATTGATTCCGATACCTTAGAGACAACTTAATACAGACTTAAAAATAAGAGCAAAAGAAAGGCCTGCACTCCTATTGAGGCAGCAGAATGGAATTTAATATAACCCTGAAAACCTGGCTATCTTTCGATTTTATGAAGTGTCTAGTTTTATTTTTTCCGGCTTGAATCCATTTGTGATTGCACTAAATAAATCCTCCCAGCTATCAACCATCCAACTGATAAATAAACACGTCATTCTCTTCCAAAGATATTTTCGTGTTCCTCTTGATCGCTTCTTTAATGCTTTTTGAAATTCCGGGCTGGACATCTCCTGGATTTGATCCACCAGAAATGCCAGAAATGTAAGGTAAGCAAAATTCATCGCCAGATGCTCTTTGCCATGACCGTAATTGTCTTCCAGATGATAACCTTGGCTTTTCAGGGTGTTAAACGTTTGATTTTCAATATGCCATCTGCATCGTCCTCCTCTCATGACACTGTGTACTGTCTCTTCATTTAATTCAATATCTGTTACCCAGCACCAATTATGTTGGTGACCTTTCTTGTCGATTTCAATGTAATCAAGAACATTGACTTTCTCAACCTGATCTTGCAAATTCAGTGAGACGTTATTAGCGAATCGAAAGTTGTGCTTTACTCCATTTTTTTTATCATTGATTTTATGGTGATGGACTTCTCCCTCATCATATAGTGCATTCATCGCCTCAATAAGCGATACATGATTACCATCCTAGTATTTTCCAATCCTAAAATGAGCCTGAAAGAAGCATAAGCCAGTGCGCTCAGGCCTTTCGTTCAAAAATGGTTTTAAAAAGTGATTCTCGTGCAGACTGAAGCCTTTCTGCTGCTTCATTATCGCTCATAGAATTAGCCTTTGCTTGTAGAGCTTCAAGAGTGATTCCTTTCTTCAAATATTTTGCACTTTTTGGTAATGATTTGAATTTTTCGTACGGTGTCATCATATTTTCATAAAGATACTTTTTTCTCTCCTTACCTTTCTTGTCTACGACAGTTTCAGCAAAGAAACAGGGCCGGCTATGTTCCCGTTAATAGTTGAAAGCACCAATGTTCCACTATTCGGCTGACGAATCGGTCAGTTGTTAACTCGATAGTTCCTGTTAAATCACGCCTCCAAGCTAGGTAATGCGGGAGATAGCGGGTAGCAACTCCATGGAACGCACCTCTAATCCAGCGCTTTAAATGGCTGTGATAGGTGTTAACATGCTGAATATGATAAATACCTTCCAGAACATGTTGACCTGCTGATGTCACCAGTTCTTTGAACTCAAATCCAAGTTTCTCCGCAAGCTTTTCGTGTGCAAGGTGTGCATCTGCACAGACCGTTGCAGAAATCGATATGCGACCGTTCAAATGGCGACACAGTTCATCGGCTCATCGGCACTCTCGTTTTTCAAAATGCCATCTACAGTGTGTCGTTTACGGTCACGAGCCACCATTACCGGGACTTTTCGGGCTTTATTCGGATCATTACCACGTTTACGTGAAGGTCTTGGAAGGTCATTTTTTTGTCCTTTGAAGGATTCCCGAAAAAAAGTTTCGTCAAGTTCGACAATTTCGCAAAGCTCTTCTGCCTGATCATTATTTATCACTTCAAGGAAGCGATGCCGCCAGCGGAAGGCTGTTTTCAAATCAATATCATACTCATTGGCTGATGATCGTAAGGTCAGGGAATAAGTCATACCAGTCAAATAGGTATTCCACTTTTCTGGGTGTCTAAGTCTTGCCAGAGGCGTTCCACTGAAGGCATTAAAAGTTATGTTACAAGTCTTGCAGCGATAGCGCTGCCTCCCTCCTTGAGTACCCCAGAGACCGATATTCTGACTTGTGCATTTGGGACACTGTGGACTTTCTGAAAACTGGGTAAGTATGCTCATTTCCAAGTCGGAATCAGGGAGCTTATTTTTCAAACAAGATTCACTGCAATTTAGTGATGAATCAGTTTTTTCTGCTATTTCTCCGCTATCAATCCGGGTACTGAGAAGTGTACTGTTGAGAATATCCCGCTGCTCACTAGTTAATAATGAAATGGAATTAATAAAATTCTGGAAGAGTTCAGATTGCATAACATGCCCCTGAAACATAGAAGACATGGGAAGTTTAGCTTATTCAACTAGTAAGGGGAACATAGCCAACAGGGCCTGTGATAATTCAGGTAGGGGGTGAGATATTTTCGATTGAATTCATTTACTTCTGTCGCATATTTTTGTGGAATATGGGCATAACCAAGTATCTTTCTTATAACTGCACCGTTTTTACATTCTGCAAGCGCGTTGTCGTTTGTTTTTCTTGATCTTGATTTCGTGAATTTTATATGAAGATTGTCGAGTAGTTTTGCTACGCTATAATTTATATACTCTGATCCGTTATCCGAGTGAAAACCCTGTAATTTAAAGGGGAAAGCTGCCAGAATCTCTTCAAGCACAGGGATCAGAAAGGCTTCGCTAATTCTCTCCACTGTGCAAACAATCTGGAATTGAGTCATCTCATCAACAGCATTAATGTGATACAAACCTTTCACTTTGTCTTTATCACCCTGATGAACCGTATCGATTCGAATAAAACCTGGTTGTCCTTCAGGAGCTGGACGACGACGTGTGCCAATGGCTCGCTTTACTGGACGTGTGCAGTCCTTGTGGGTTCGGATATTACGATATGTATTTGATTGCCTGAGATTGTAGAGGTGTGAAACCGAGATGCCGGCCAGTCGCTCGTAACGCTCGTCACCCCGTAAAAAAGCCCTTTCACAGAGTTTCTTAATGGCTACCCCATTCAGGTCGTTATGCAATCGATCCGTCTCAGCCAGAAGCCTTGTATCGGCCTTGGTGTATTTGGATTTGAAACCATTGATTGTGCGCTGTTTACGCTTCAGAGTCCCCTTCGACTGACAGGCATGAATAAGGCGGGTAATCTGCGATCTTGAGTAGCCTGTAGCCACTGCGAGATAACGCTTAATGAGCCCCTTGTCGGGCCTGCTGAGCGCTCGATATTTGAAGTACCTTAAAGTCGCCTCAACCCACTGATAACATTCATCTTTTGATTCCCATCCGGGCTCAATATCAGGGGCGTAATGAAGCAGTTCTTGCACTTGTGACAGTGTCTTTATGAGCCTTGTATTCATGATAACTTTCATCCTGTAATCATGGACGAAAGATCCAATTGCGGCGGGCTCATTTCATATTGGAAATTAGAGCCTCCTTTAGGCTCATTTCATATTGGAAGAGACTATCCTTAGCCAGCTATTCCCCATGCTTATACGACATCGGTAACAGCGTATAAGAAGCATCACACGCAGGGCGCAGCTACAGCTGCTTACGTGTTGAGATATGTAATTTTTCCCAAAAACTCGACTATTTATCACGAGCATACAAAATATATACGACTTCGTACGCTAGTGATACCAAGGGGTTTAATGAAACGTGGGGAATTGCTGATCCTTAGCCACAATGATATAGTGCCAGCCATACTTCTTAATCAGCTCGATAGTAGGGTTGTCAGCGTATAGACCATCCAGAAGGATGATCAGTTTCAGCAGAGGATGTACTCGTTTTACGTGCGCAAAAAAACGTTTTATTGCATTTTTTTCGCAGTCATTTTTGGTGCACCCATCCTGACGAATAATAGCTTCTGGTTCAAGAGGTATAACTGTTTTCTAATCAGGGTGAGCAATGCAGCCTCCCATCATATTATGGTAGAAGGCTTCATTTTTCTTTCCTTCGTTTTTAATGCAGCAGTCTTTACAGCCACATTTCCCAGAATAAAAAAGTCCGGTGCCATCGATGGGCAGCAGATAATGGTCTTTCAATTTATCACAATTGAATTTGAATCCGTTGAGGGCACCATTTCGTTGAAAAATAGAAAATAACTTCTTAAATGGTTTTCGAATATCGTCAGGATTTATTAAATCAACAACTGCTCTCATTTGAGTGTCAGACGGAACTTTTCCATCTTTGACGTGATACAACTTTTCAAGATTATGGCAACGGATTTTATCTACCCGCTCATCATCAAATCCTAACAGAGAATCGTACTTTTGATGCATCATAGCAAAGGCAGACATTAGGAAGTTTTCAAAAGGAATAGGACAACTTCTAGATCGGTGATCCTTAATTCTGCCAAAGCACTTGAATACCTTGTTGATAAGATTTGTGGCATTAAAGTGCTTGCTGTACTTCTTAATAGCGGTAGCCATAATCAGGTAAACGACAGTAATGTAGTAAGTATCTATTTTAGTTGATTAAAATTGTGCGAGGGCTTTTTTTACAACCTGCCTGTGTGCCTTGCAGCAGAAGGGGCTCAGAATTCATCGGGAATTGCTGCTGAATTATTCACGTTCCAGTACTTTTTGAGAAGCTACGAATTAACGCACTCAGTTCCGAAATCTTTTTTTAATACGTCTTTAACATCGCGACCAACGATTCTTCCACCTTCACGTTTCTCTTGAAGATCAAGAACTGTATTTTTAAAATCCTTTTCCTGTTCATTATTGAGTGTATTTTTTCTACCTCGTCCACCTTGATCTTTGAGGGCTTCAGCACCTCCTTGTTTATAGCGCTGCAACCAATCAAAGGGTGTAATTAAAAGTGTTCATTAGAAGTTTTTCTGCCCACAAAACCTCAATATGAACGATAATGTAAGAGTATTTCTCAACCCTAGTTAGTATTATGCCCTCACCTATTTCTCTTGCTGATAGACTTGCAGCCCACCCCGAGCTTGAGCTTAGAGTTTCTGCACTTCTGGATATTGTTGAAGCCGAGTCAGGTCTCCTGGATCGTGCTGATGATGCTGAAGAAGCCGTCATTGCCCACCTGCGTGAAATGGGCAATGAACTGCTTACTGGCTGGGGTACCTACAAGGAAGATCAAAAATTTGGCGAGGCTTGCCTGAAGCACCCCGGAGCTAAAACTCAAAAAAAACACTTATTGGCTGAGCACCTATGGGAAAATAGAAGTTCTTGAACGCTGCCAGACGGTAGACAAGCATCGGGTCAGACCTTTCAGTCATGCCGCTCATATTCACTGTCGCGACTACTCCCGCACAATTCAACGTAAAATTGTAGACTTTGGTGCAGATAGTTCTTTTCAGGCAGCTGCAAAAAAAATACATGAACATTATGGTATTGATGTGCCTGAGTCTTCTATTCGAGCCGTAACTCTTGAGCACGCAAGCTGTATGCAAAATGATTCCATCAGTGCATCACAAAATCGTCAGGACTGCCTCGGTGAAGCTGCCCAGTTCATAGGAGAAATGGATGGAAGCATGATTCCTGTTGTCCTCATTGATGAAGAGGCAGAAGGTGACAAACGCAAAGCACGTAAAACTGAATGGCAGGAGGCTAAACTTTGCCAGGTCTATAAGCTGGGTAGCTCAGATAAACGTCATCAGGCCACAATGGGAGGGCCGGATGAAGCAGGTGACCAGTGGTTGAGTTGTGCAATAGAGCAGGGGCTCAACCGGCAATCCTCTATCCATTGCGTGAGCGATGGAGCCACCTGGATTGCCAACCAGACAAAGAGAGTGTTTGGAGAGCAAGGAAGTTTCCTCGTTGACTATTATCATCTCTCTGAGCACTTCGCTGATGCAGCAGAAGAGTGTGTCGGGTTTAACAAGGAAACACGTGTACAGTGGCGGCATATCCAGCAGGAACGCATGAAATCTGGCAATGTTAATGCCGTCATGGCAGAGCTTGATCCGCATAGAAACGGAAAGAAAGGCAAAGCAGCCAATAAACCAGAGGAGTGTCACCGATATATCCGAAACCGTCCAGGGCAATTCGAATATGCTGCAGCAGAAGCAGCCAATCTTCCCATTGGCTCTGGCGAAATAGAAAGTTCTAACAGTGCAGTAGTGCAGATGCGACTAAAAATACCGGGTGCTTGGTGGAAGCCTTCCATCGCAGGAGCAATGCTTTGCTTAAGAACATTGCGTTCTAACGGGGACTGGGATCAGTACTGGCAGCAAGCAGGATAATGGGTAGATGGAACACTTTTAATTACACCCCCAATCAAACACAGATCGAGGGTTAACCTTTAAAAGGTTTGCCACCTCTTTTTCTGATAAACCTTTTTGAATGAATGCCAGACCAAGCAATCTAATGCATTCTTTGTTATCTGATGCATGACGAGCTTTATCTTGAAAATCTTCGTCATGAAAGCCATTTGGAAGTTCAGGAGTACGAGACATTTGGTAAAAACACACAAGAAAACCTACTTACAGGATAGGGTGTGCTGCCTGATTAATGTAACAAAAGAAGGTTGTGTGCAACCGGATATCCGTAACGGTTCATCTTTGACCAGAATTCATCCCAATATCCTGTTGAACAGACAAGAGCTCTTAAAGTCAGCAGCATGGATGCACCTTGCTCTTTCCAACGCATTCCTGAACGACACATTCGTTGCTTAACCAATGTCTTGCATGCAGCTTCCGTTACACCGGAACCTATCGGTAATTTTTTCTCCAATGCTTCTGGGTAAATCATTTGTTGCCAGTGTTTTTTAAAATAGGTTCTCGCCTTGAGCAGTTTTTCCAGCGAGGCGGTTCGATTATTGCCTGGAGACACTTTCTCTAATTCTCGATGTAACCGTTTAGCCGTCATTCACCACCTACTTTGATATTTCCCCTACCCCTGCAGCGCAAGGGTTTTGAAATTTGACCACCTTATTGTAAGCATAAACGTACTTCTCCTGATAACGAGTACCCAATCAACCTTTCATGGATATCCATTCATGAAAAACACAAACAAGAAAAAACCTCACCTTCAGCAGCCGGAGATGACAGGGACAAGCCTCCGTGCATTGATCTTGCTGCTCTCACACTCCCTCTTGAGTCAGGAATAAATTGATTGGTACGTTGACCCTAATATAAAGATAATTGTCGCCTGATTCTCCGAGATGCCAATCACGTGCTTCTCCGTTCCGTTGATCGTCTGCACATAAATGCCATCAAAGCAGCAGAAAATCCATCTGCCCGTTGGGTTCTGGGCTGGCTTTTTCTTCATGTCCGGGAACGTTCGGCTCTGCTTTTTCAACTCATAACGGATTCGATGTTGGATAGCAGCATAGACCATCAGGCAAAGTGTCATCACCATTAACAATGCCTCAATGCGTTCCGGTTTCTTCAGATAGAGGGAAGACACCAGAAAGTCCGGACTTTTTAGAAAGCGAAAGCCTCGTTCAACCTGTTGCTGTGATTTGTACGTCCTCAGTAGTTCAGCGCTGTCAGTCGAGTAGTATTAATGTCGTTGGTAGCCAGCACAAAACAACCCAGTGATGCTTCGGCATCCTGCCGGGTTTGCACAGCGATCGAGCAACAACTTGTTACGTAATATTCCAGGTGGTCGGGTTCCGCTCCATTAACAGGTCGTCCTTTGCTCTTGTAGCAGGGCTTGGCGATAACCTGAGCCTCAGCCTGACAAAGTTCAGACTGCTTCTGCCATTGCCTAAAGGCTTCCATGGCCTCCCCTTCGCACTGGAACGCTTTTTTGCTCAACTTTTCCAGTCTCTCGCACTCTTTCAGAGACTTTTTCTGCATACGCCTTGTCAGCGTCTTCTGTTCGGTTTCCTGGCGTTGCTGGTTGCGAAACAAAACCCAGCGTTGCTCTACGTTCGCATAATTAGACGACACTTCTGTAGCTTCGTAATGGTCAAACCCCTCCACTGCTTTCATGGTTCGTGAAGGCGCACTCCTTACCAGCTCTTTGGCGGCACCAATATTGAGAGGAACTCTGGAAATAAACAGCTGATCCTGCTGGTCAAGTTCCTGGATTGTCCCTGCCACATACAATGCTGCATCGCCAATAAAATAGCGGGCTTCCAGTGCGGCTTTGAAACTCTTCAAGTGCTTGGAAACCACCTGTTTGAAACTGGTCTTATCAGTCACATTGCCACTGGTTGCTTTCATAAACAACGGGATGCCTGCCCGGTTTTCAGTCAACAGAAGCAATATGGCCTGGTTCAAATCCGGGCGGTGATCCCGGCTGTAACCTTTGCAAAGCCTGATGCAGTTGAGGTCTTCATCGCTCAGATCGCTATCGCTATTATAACGACCATCGACGTGGAAGCCGGTGCCATCAAGGTTCAGCGCGTCGCAAGGCAATTTGAGATGAGTTGCAACCTTGATAGCCAGCTCAAAATAGACTTTACTGACATCCAGATCAAAGAGTTCATCCAGTGCTCTTCCCAGAATCTTGTCGTTTAAATGCTCTGGTTTAATCCCTTCCCTGATCAGTTTGTTGAGAGGTTTATTGGCAAAGAACTGGGGGAACATATGGAGAGATTGCCCCGTAAAGCCGAGGCCATTGAGGATCATGCCGACAATGGCTTCACCGTGGGAGACATTCCATTCATCCGCTACCTTGGGTGCACGTCTGTCAATGTGATCGGCTATGCCCAGCTCTTTGCACATACCTGCCACCAGGCCGAGGTGATCCATGTTCTGAATCTGGGTGCGATATTGAATAGGAGGCATAAGGCTGTTTCCTGATATTTGCTTTTTTGATAAATAGCAGAAATCAGGAAAATGTCAGGTTAGGTGGTGAATGTCGGTTATAAAGAGGGCTACAGAATTGCAATGTGCGGAACTATTGCGCTTTATGATGAAGAAGGAAATCGAATGCACACGGTGTACGCTGCCGCTGCCCCCGAATACGGAAAAGAAACTTTTATAAGGCGGTTCTCTTCTGACATTGAGAAAATGAAGTCTCGTTTTCCTGATGCCACTTACGTTGGAGTTGCTGATGGGGCGCCAGATAATTGGACGTTTCTTGAGCCTGTTACATCGATTCAAATTCTGGATTTTTATCACGTTAGCGAATATGTGGCAGAAGCGGCAGAAGCTATATATCCGGGTAAAAAAATGCAGAATGAACGCAAAGCCTGGTTAAGATCAACACTGCACGAATTAAAAAACACCCCTGGTAAGGCAAAACGTTTATGGTTGGAATTAAAGAAAGCAGCTCCCGGGAATAAACGTCTTGTTTCTAAAGAAAAACTGGATAAAGCCAGAACTTATTTCAAAAATCACTGGCACCAAATGATTTATCCAGAAGCGTTGGAAAACAAGTTACCAATTGGTTCTGGTGTAACAGAAGCTGCTTGCAAAACGCTGGTTAAGCAGCGCATGTGTAAGTCAGGCATGCGATGGAAGGAACAAGGGGCGTCAATGCTATTAACATTACGAGCTCTGGCGAAGTCAACGGGTTATTGGGATGCTTTCTGGTCGAAGATGGATCGCTACGGGTTTCCAGTGGCTCACAACCTGCATGCCTGACATTATTCAAGCCACACACCCGCTGGTACTGAAAGATCCGAGCCTTTCGTTGCACAACAACCTGAGTGAAAGGCTGATACGGGAATACGTCAAGCGACGAAAGATCAGCGGCGGTACGCGAAGCGAAGCAGGGCGGCAAAGTCGCGACACCTTTGCCAGCTTGAAGAAAACGTGTCGCTTGTTTGGTCTTTCATTCTGGGACTATCTGACAGACTGATTAACTGGCGTTGGGCTGTTTCCTAGGCTGGAAGGCTTGATTGAAAAAGCGTCCAGTATTTTACCTTGTGGGCTTTGCAGCAGTTTTTGAGAAATTACAATATTTGGGTATTACAAAATGTCAGGTATTTTCAAAAAAATAATATTTATGTTTTTCAGTGTGTTCAGCAGCAGTCCTTCTTTTTCAGGAGAGCTTGGCATATCAGGTGTTTTTTTTGATTTGTATGTTAAATCACACCTGGACACCGGGGAATACGTTTTTTTTGAGACACCTTACACAGCTGATTACCCTGCTGGATATGGCGGATTGTTATCAATCAAAGGGGTAGATAGTATATTGCTACAAGCTGTTGCGTGTCCCACACACAAGCATACTTGCGGAAGGAAAGGCAGAGTCAGTTCTCAGGCATCTGGTGAAGCCGGCAAAAAAGAAAAAGATAAACCAAAGTCAAGTTACGACATTTGTGAGGAGCTTATGCTCGAACCTGACGAGGAAGAGAGCACTTTTAATAACAAAGAATGGCTTTTAAGTGCTTTTAACACACTACATCACGATTTATTCAAAGAATCTCGAGACAATGTAAGAGGAGTAAGAGGAATTCCTCAAAATTTTCTAAGGACCTTAGCCAGTGCATACCATACAGAGCTATCGGAAGTAGACCCAATAATAAGTAACGTAGACCCAATTTTACCGCAGATTTCTGCATACGCAAAGAATCACGAAGAAAGCAGTTTCACAGATGTTTTAACATTAATCCGGTTAATCCACTTAAAAGTAAGAGAGGGTGATTCAAGTAATTCAGCAAGAGAACAGTCTCTAGATACGAAATTTACTTACCCCGAACATAGTCTGAAGGGAGGCAGATATAAGTTTGTTGTAAATTCTTTATACTTTGGAACAGGCTCAATGGAAGTATTATTACGTGAATCGCTGAACCTGTTTTGTCTTACCCTGCACCCTGAGTTGGCCACATATTTGACCAGTGATGAATCCCAAACCGGACTTCTTAATTTATTTCTGGCAATGGGGATACTGACAAAAACAGATAGCGGAGAACATTTTGCTGTTAATACGGACTTAGCATCCACAGAACCAAAAGATTTACATGTCAGCCACATTGGTACTAAGCGCCTAATTGAAGAATTGACTAGATATTATTCAAGTGAAAGGCCTGTTCCTCTCCTGCTAACACAACTGGCCAATATTCAACAACCGGTTATTGCCAGAGCCAGAAAGAAGACAGGCACCTCTGCAACACCAAAACCATCTGTCGAACAACGTCTACCTGAGCAATCGACCACTCTATCATCAATACCAATGCCATCGCCTGACACGTCAGACAAGGCTCTCCCCAAGGAGGATCCAAAAAAGAAAAAACAACCAAGAACAAGTCGCCCGTCAATCCCGCAACAAGAACTACTTGCATTAACTGCAACTCATACTCAGGAGGAAGACTCCATAGAGCGAAAAATACAAAAACAATTTCAGGCTGCTATAGAGAATGGTGATATAGATCAAGCTCTAGCATTATATAAAAAACAAAGACCCATTATTGAAGGCTCAAAGAATTGGTTAAAGCGACAGAAAGAGCTTTTTGTAATGTTGCTAACTCTGTTCAAAGCCAGGGAAGTTGAGGGATTAATCAGAAAATATGGACTGATGTGAAATGGTTCCAAAAAAATCAGACAGAGCTGTAACCCCCTGTGTCAGCATAGTTGTCGCCTCTTCTGAATTTTCAAATTTAAACAGGGGGCGGTCAGTGAGTAATCAATGTCCCGCTATTCAGAAGAGTTCAAAGAGACCATCATTCAGAAGATGATGCCACCCAATAACGTGCCAGTTTCTCAGCTGGTGCGTGATATTGGTATCTCGGATGTGACTCTGTACACTTGGCGAAAGAAAGCAGTTTCTAAAGGAGTACCTGTGCCAGGCGATGGAAAGAATCCAGATCAGTGGACACCTGAAAACAAGTTAGCTGTGATCATTGAAACGGCGGCGTTGAATGAAGCAGAAATAGCTGAATATTGCCGTAAAAAAGGCCTGTTTGCTGAACAAATCCAGCAGTGGAAAACAGCCTTCATTAACAGTGCTTCTACCCAGTCTGTCAGCCAACCAAAGCAGCGCAAGGTATTGTCTGGCGAACAGAAAAAAGACAAGCAAACCATCAAGAAACTTGAGCGTGAACTGAATTGATATGGCAAGAGTTTTCCGGACACTTTTTTACGCTGCCTCGGCAAGTTTCTGCTCATACTTGAACGGTGCCAGGTAGCCATTACTTGAGTGTTTTCTCTGACGGTTATAAAACACTTCTATATACTCAAAAATCGCCTGTTTAGCTTCTTCCCGTGTCTGGAAATCCTCATGATGAACAAACTCTGTTTTCAGCGTATGAAAGAAACTCTCAGCTACTGCATTATCCCAGCAATTCCCCTTGCGACTCATGCTACAGACGAACCCATTGTCCTTCAGTAACGCCTGATAGCGTTCTGAGACGTACTGGCTCCCACGGTCACTGTGTACCAATAAGTCAGCTTGTGGCCTGCGTTTCCACATAGCCATCTCCAGTGAGTCAGTTACCAGCATTGCTGTCATCCTATTACTCATAGACCATCCAACGACAGCTCTGGAGCACAGGTCAATGAAAACAGGCAGGTACAACCAGCCCTCCCGAGTTGATAGTGGAATAAGATACGGGGCGTAGTCAAACTATTTCCCCGTATCTCTTCCCCGAACCGGACGTGCACCTTTCAGCGCATACGGCTCTCCACTCAACAGCGGCTAACAGCCATTGCAACATCGTCGTATCTTGACGTTACGGTTTTACGGTCGTCATCCCTGAGGTAGGGATTGCATTCCGGTAATCGGAAGCGAAAGGGTTTCTTTGGGCTGCTGACCAGTCGAAACAGGCTTTTGCCACACAGCTTTCCGTTGTCTGTTTTACCAAACAACACCCATGTTTTAGCTTTACCCGCTTCAGGGTGCTTACACCATTTCTGCATGATTAATTTCATACGACAACGGTATTTGCGTGTCAGCCAATGTCCCAGCTTCCAGAATACAGCCCTGTCCACTTTGTTGTAGACCATTGCCGTGTTGTCCGTGAACTGGTAGAAATTTGACCAACCCTTTAGCTTGCGGTTGATCGTGTCCACCATATCGATCTTACTCATGCTGTAGTTGCCCGACAGCTCTTTAGTCAGCTTTGCTATGAAGTTTTTGACCTTATCCTTGGGAATGGATGTCGATATCCGCATTTCGCCTTTTCGATTACGTTTGCGAATAATCCGATGCCCGAGAAATACAAAGCCGTCGTTGACGTGAGTGATATGGGTTATCTCCATGTTCAACGTCAGTTTCAGCTTATTTTCCAATACTTCACGACATTCATCCTTTATGGCTTCGGTCTGTGCTTTGGTGCCTTTGACGATCACCAGAAGGTGAGTAGCCCACAGGAACCTCCCCTTCAGGCGCTCACAGAACCGGACTTGACAGTCTCCCGTCATCCGGCTCTTCTTATCCAACCGCTGGCAGCATGCCTATTCGCCAATGTGCCATTAACATGGGAACTCTGCGCGCTATGCGTCCCAACGTTCGAGCCGCTCGCACTTTGTGACCCCGCAATTTCTTGTACTTGCCCATCGCCCAACGAACCAGTGTTTCTTCCACGTAGTACAGAACCTTCTTCATTTCTGAAGGGTAGAATTCTCCAAAGTAATTGATCCAACCCTGAACATAAGGATTGATCAGCTTTGCCAACGCTGGAAGTGAATACCCTGATCGTTTCGTGGGAATAGCCAGTTCTTTTATGGTATCCCGTATGCGCTGAGCCGCAGCTCTGCTCATTGCAGGAAGAAAACCAGCGAAGTAATTCCCATACCGGCTACGAACTATTCTGGCCCGGAAGGTATAACTGAGAAAATCAAACGACGTGTGTTCATGCTTCTCCGGTCTCCCCGAAGCTTTACAGTAAACCAGCTTTGTTTTCACCGGATGCAATGTAAGACCACAGTCGAATAAACGACCTCTTATTGCTTCCAGTACAAACTCAGCTTCTTGCTTACTGCAACAATGGATTAGCGGGTGAGTAGCCCATGGGAACCACCCCCCCCCCCCCAGGGCGATCTCATTTGGCACTAACTTTCTCTGTTTGGCTAATTATTCAGCACACAAAAGTACCAAAATAAGCCTAATTTCCTGTACTTCTCAAAAATTCAGTTTTTAAAGCTAGCTTTTTGAATATGCAACAGGATTGGTGTTTGTCAAATGAGATCGCCCTGCCCCCCCCCAGGCTCTCTCAGAACCGGACTTGAACCTCTCAGCTCATCCGGCTCCCATCATCCAACCGACGGCCTGACACCCAGCTTCCAGTGCGGAAACAGATTAGGAAATTTCATCGCGATCTCTCCTAACCTGTGCTCAGCACGCCGCCTGTGGCCTTTCAGCTTTTTGTACTTCCTCGTTGCCCACAATGTAAGCTTTCGATTTACATGACGTAATGTTGGGTACATAGCTGACTTGTAGAAACGACCATAGTAGTTTATCCAGCCTTGGAGCTGCGCCCTGAACATTCGGGCTAAATCAGGGAGAGTTTTATCGCTGCGTAAATGCAATTTCCAGCGCCTTACTTCCTTCCTAATCGCCTTGCCTGCTTTGGCGCTCATCGCCGGACTGAAGTTTATGAAGAACTTGCCCCATCGGTTTTTCGATCTTCTCGGACGATAGGTATATCCCAAAAAGTCAAAACTGGTAACAGGGTGTTCTTCCTTCCTGTCGTCGTCTTTACAGTAAACAATCTTTGTCTTCTCAGGGTGCATTTCCAGACCACATTCAAGCAGCCGTTCAGCCAACAAGGCTTTTAGCGTTTCTGCCTCTTTCTCACTGTGACAATGGGCAAGCCCGTCGTCGGCGTACCGACATATGGGAGTATGTGGAAAGTTCTTCTCCATCCATTTGTCGTAGACATAGTGCATAAACAGATTACTTAATACGGGACTGATTACACCACCTTGAGGCACGCCTCTTCCACGTCTGATCGTTGTGCCGTCGCTTAGTTGAATCGGCGCTGTTAACCAACGCTCAATATAAAGAAGCAACCAACGGTTATCCGTGTGTTTACGAACCGCCTTCATCAGAAGTTCATGGTCAATGTTGTCAAACAAACCCTTGATATCAAATTCCAGCACCCAGTTGTAACGCCAGCACCTTTTTCGGGTGATTTCCAGCGCCTGACGTGCCGATTTGTTGGGTCTGTAACCATAGGAGTCCTGATGAAAACAGGGTTCTACCAATGGCTCAAAATGTAACTTCACCACCATCTGAGCAACCCTGTCCGATACGGTCGGTATGCCCAGTTTTCTTTCACCACCTGATTTCTTCGGTATGACTACCGTTTTCACCGCCGGTGGAAAATAACTTCCGGATGACAATCGATTCCAAAGCTTATAGAGATTACCTTTCAGATTTGACTCGAACTGCTCAATGGTCTCGCCATCGACGCCGTGAGCGCCTTTGTTAGCTTTGACCAGCTGCCATGCACGCACTAGGTCGTGTTTGGAAATTTCAAATGGTTTTGCTGTTTCCAAAAATTCCTCCCACAAACAGCCTCTGGCTGTCAAAGTGGTTGATCCTCAAATTCAACGGGATAACTGATCCCCTTTGCTCCAGCGCCATTACAGCCCCTTCATCACTACTCGACAATGTGCTCCTGCATTGTCTATCGATTACATCCATGTAATCGTACGGGATCATCCGCCCCTGTGCCTCGCATTGGTACTCAGACTCTTGCAGGATCTCTGCTTGAGTGGCTCCCTTAACATCGAGGCGGTAGTGGGTTAAACCTGTTAAATTGCATGAATATCAATCCCGAATTCCAATTTATTTATCAAAAGACCAATCACGATATCGTGCATTTCCTCTGATTTTGAAAAGCAAATTGTTTTACGAGCTAAACGCTTAATTCTAGTCCTGAAGTTGAGGTTTTTTCTCTCAATTTTTTGTGTATTTGTTTTCCCTACAACATGCTCTGCTGGATTAAGATGCCGATCATATGCACCCCAATTATCAGTATAAAATCTCTTTATATTAAATGGAGCGAGCAGCTCTTTTAGAGTCTTAAATACCTTGTCAGTTCGCTTTCCAAAGGCATAAGCAAGAACCGTATTGGTGGTATGGTCAACTGCGTGCCAAAGCCAGCGCTGGTTAAATTTACTATTAACAAATGACCATTGCTCATCAAGCTCTGCCTCTTCGCAGGCAGGCTCTAGATGTATATTACTCTCATCTCCAAGCTCCATTGTGCGGATATTAGGATTAACTTTGATTAAGCCTTTTTCTTTTTTTTTAAGGTGTTTATGACAGTCGTTTTACTAATACCCAACACCCTCCCTGTATCCCTTACGCCACTGCCATTAATTGCCATCTCAACGATTTTTTCCTTAACTCCAGGCTCGTAGTCTTTGTAACGATATTTGAGCATGAACGTTTTAACATGGCAGTCAATATTACAACACAGGTAGCGCGGTACATTATGGGCGCTAACACCGATGTATTTGATGTTTTGGCTGTCACAAGTACTACAGCGTACTATTGAAGAACAAGTCATATTTAACTCGCTAGCAATACGTCTACTGTCGTATTATAGCTGACTTTTCGGAACCTACAGGTTTAACCCACTACCCGTTTTATCTATCAAAGTCGTGAAGGTGGTGCTATTTATTGTCCCCTTGATCAATCTGCGCGAATTGTTGTTAATTCAACCCCGCGACATGCCTGCATGGTCAGTTGGAAGTTTGCCCACATGCCTTCCACTGAAGTAGAGCAAGATTTTCTAAGAAACCACGGACGTAAAATCCATCGAAGAACCGCTAAAGACCTGGCAGAAGTTGTTGCCAGTATTGCTCAGGCCAAAGAAGAATCCTGGACTTATGAATTACCGGATTTACCCGAGCCAGTAGCCACAGTTAGCTTGGGGCTGGATGGTGCAAACTTGCTTTATAAGAGGGCTACAGAATTGCAATGTGCGGAACTATTGCGCTTTATGATGAAGAAGGAAATCGAATGCACACGGTGTACGCTGCCGCTGCCCCCGAATACGGAAAAGAAACTTTTATAAGGCGGTTCTCTTCTGACATTGAGAAAATGAAGTCTCGTTTTCCTGATGCCACTTACGTTGGAGTTGCTGATGGGGCGCCAGATAATTGGACGTTTCTTGAGCCTGTTACATCGATTCAAATTCTGGATTTTTATCACGTTAGCGAATATGTGGCAGAAGCGGCAGAAGCTATATATCCGGGTAAAAAAATGCAGAATGAACGCAAAGCCTGGTTAAGATCAACACTGCACGAATTAAAAAACACCCCTGGTAAGGCAAAACGTTTATGGTTGGAATTAAAGAAAGCAGCTCCCGGGAATAAACGTCTTGTTTCTAAAGAAAAACTGGATAAAGCCAGAACTTATTTCAAAAATCACTGGCACCAAATGATTTATCCAGAAGCGTTGGAAAACAAGTTACCAATTGGTTCTGGTGTAACAGAAGCTGCTTGCAAAACGCTGGTTAAGCAGCGCATGTGTAAGTCAGGCATGCGATGGAAGGAACAAGGGGCGTCAATGCTATTAACATTACGAGCTCTGGCGAAGTCAACGGGTTATTGGGATGCTTTCTGGTCGAAGATGGATCGCTACGGGTTTCCAGTGGCTCACAACCTGCATGCCTGACATTATTCAAGCCACACACCCATTCCAGAAGAGGTGTGAGTACGTCACTGTGGTTACAGATCATGAAAAAGGCATTGTTTTACATTTGGCCGACAACCATAAAGCTGACAGCCTCAATGAGTACTTTGAGACCCTGACGCCAGACCAGAAAGCCGGTATTGAATGCGTTACCATGGATATGTGGAAGCCCTTTATCAAGGCAGTCACATTGCATGTGCCAGAAGCCAGGGAGCGAATAGCATTTGACAAGTTCCATGTTGCCCAGTACTTAGGCAATGCGGTCAATAAAGTTCGCATAGAAGAGCATAAAGCGCTTATGTCTACAGGGTCAGACTTACTCAAAGGTACCCGGTTTGACTGGCTAACAAATCCTGAAAATATGAGCGATGAAAAGTGGGAAGCGTTCGAGCCGTTGCGTGATTCAAAGCTGAAAACAGCACGAGCCTGGGCCATCAAAGAGATGGCGATGACACTGTGGAATTACACATCACGAGCTTGGGCTATCAAGGCATGGAAACGGTGGCTGAGCTGGGCACTGAGGTGTCGGCTTGAATCTGTTCGTAAAGTGGCCAAGATGATCAAAGAACACCTGTGGGGAATTATTAACGCAATAGTTCTGAAAGCCGACAATGGCCGTGCAGAAGGCATGAATGGAAAGATACAGCGACTCAAGGGTCGAGCCTACGGCTACAGAAACAGAGAAAGGTTCAAAACTGCAATTTACTTTCATTGTGGTGGCCTTGATCTTTATCCAAGAGGGGTGAATCGCTGAAATTTACCCACACAATCTGAGGTAGAGCCTTCTGGAATAACATCTGCTAGCTCAGGGGGAGAGGCGTAGCAGAATTACCTGTCTCACAAGATACTTTATAATGCTGACACAGGTATTCGTACAAACCGCCAGCTGTATGTTCTTCTGCTGTGGCTGCTTGACTCAGGGTTGCAAGAATCTCGCAGGCAACCTCAGGATCGCTACCGGTTTCCTTTAACAACAGGCAATGATTGAGCTGATCCTGAAAGCTCTGGTTCTCCATTGGCCACTCTGGCAGCAGGCAGTGAGCCAAGGCACTGAAATGGCGGGCAGGTAAATTTATATCTCTCAAACTGGCGCCTGAAAAAGTGGCCAACGGCTCTCCTTCTGCTCCTCCCTCACAAAGCGAAAGCTTGGCGTTGTCCAGGTAAGTCAAGTCAAAGCTGGTCGTCGAGCGTTCAGCTTGCTTCCGGTAACAGGATAAGTTATAAGGTATATAATTCGGGATAGTGGTATCAAGGTTGCACCCGTTCATTTGTGCGGACTTGAAAGAGGTTGCTTTTGTTGTGATGCCTCTCGATGTGTTCGATATCATGTGGATGTTCATTTGAGATAGATCACTGCCTCGCATGTCAGCAGAACCAAACTGGACATGATGAATTTCTGCTTTTTTCATTTCAACATTTCTCATAGATGCCTTAAAAAAATCACAGAAGTATAGCTGCGCGCCTTTTAGATTGAATCCATCTAAAGTAGCCCCTCTAAAGCTGAAGTCCGATAGATTAAGATTCTCCAGACTCAGTGGGGTGAACGAAATACCATCAAAACACCGGAGTTTGTGACAGTCACTAAAAGTATGATTTTTCAATAACTGACGGAGGTTTTCCAGCGTGCTTATACTGCCGATCAGCGCCTGGGCGGCAGGGTCTGTATTGAGTTTTAGCAAATAATTTTTGACTGAGATGACATGCTTTGACGTCATCCACTCTGGATGAGCGAAAAAAGTCGCCAGTGGAATATATTCAGGACCGGGGGTCTGTCCATGGTCAAAGGATAGTGTCGAATAATATGAATCCAGCTGCTCTTTTGTAAGTTCAACAAAGGGAATCAGGCCAAATTTTCTTATTTCTGGAAGTTCAGCAGAAACTTGTTGTTCACAATTTTCTAAATATTGCCTGACCTCCTTAATGACGGGCGAATCTTTCGATAGGAAGGTTGCTTGTGTCATAGCCTGCTGCAGGACACTTTTTGCCTGTTCCGGCGATTCTGATTGCCAGAATTGGCTGTTGGCCAGCTCTTGCAACAACAGAGCTGCACATTGCAGCTGCCATTTTTTGAGTTCAGTGTAACGTTCATCCAGGTTGTTGTACCCATATGTGAGCTTTGAGGATGAATGGTGCAGACCAACAAACATACTGTCGACTATCCTGCCGAAGAAACCCGGCGATGTATTGGTCCAGCTCTGGTTATGCTCATGAGTGATTTCGAACATCAGAAGCTCAAGTGCCTCTTTGGCTATCTTCGCCGGATAAACGGCTGTTCCTTTCTGATCAGAAAGTCGGCAGATAACCTGGCAGCCATCTTTTGCCTGATCCATTAATACATTGGCAGGCACAAACAGTTCTGGAGCCGGTTCTGGAATGTAAGCAGAATGTAAAATATCATGCTCAAAAAAATCGGCACACAAGCCATCAGCACCATCAAATCGTATGCTGGCTTCTGTAAAAAAACCCAGCGGAAGAATGCCCAGCATCATCGTTCGGTTAAAGAAGGCAAGATCCAATTCATCAAGGCAAGGAAAGCAGTACTTGCTCAGGTGCCCAAGCGGCTTCAGCTCCCCTCTTATGACTGGAAACTTTAAATGGTGAGAGTGCCAGATTTTCTCCAGCTCCGTTTCAAAACGGGAAGGATTTGCCAGTGCATCATGCCAGGGCAGCCTATTAAGCTGCTCCAACGTGGCATTGGGTTTATACCATGAGCGATGTGTATTGGTGTTAACGCCCTGATGATGATGATAATAATGATGATGATAAAACGAGATAAGATGGGCTGCTTTATAGGCAAGTATAAATGCTTCATTCCAGGGACAGTCTTTTGCCGCCACAGCCTTAAGATCCTGAACCAACTGTATATAAACCTGTTTGTCAGAGTCTGTAACGATTGGATTTGAATTAATCGTTTTGGTGACCAGTGTTTCGACCTGTTTGATCAGTTTCCCCATGCCGACCATAGGCCTTGTGCGATCAACTGGCGATGTTGCTAATTCGCCTGATAGCTCCCTGAAGATCAGGTCACCAATCACCTGAAGGTGATCTGTGAACTCGTCGTTGTCAGGAGAAACCCATTCTTTCACGGCTTCGGAGTATTCCATCGGTTCTGTAGTCGATACCCTTCTGGTTTGAACCGGAATGCCCTCAACGTGATGTGAACTGCCTCCCGCTGCGTGGAATGCTGAAGGCTGTGTCTGCAACGGGGGATCAGTATCAGGTGTGCCATTCAACCTGCCTTCACTGGACGCAATAACTGAGTGAGTTATCATTGACATGACTTCCTTTTCTAAAGTGATCCGAAAATTCATTTATCCTGAAGAACACGTTATTTACTCGAAATAACTTATTAGATATTCGATTACGTGCGTCTACACACTTATCGTGATATCTCTCTGTCTTTGAGTCTGCAGGGGCTCAAAAGTTCTAGGGCTGATAACCCTATTGTCAGGTAGTCTGACAATAGGGTTATCAGCCATTCAGTAATTTCTAAGGAAGAAAGGGGAAGAAAGGCTTTCGCATTGAACTCGCTGCCGGATTTGATCAGCACGTCCTGCAACAGGTGCTCAGAATTATCGTCGCCTGGAAAAAGGTCGTTTCAACTGGCCCGCCATGATGATCACGATCAAACGATTATGTTGACCCGACGGGAGCTGAGCTGGCTTCTGGATGGCTTGCCCATAGAGCACCAGTGGAAAAACCTGGTGCGTTATCTGGACAGCGGGTTGCTGGACATTGATAACAATGCAGCAGAACGGAGCATGAACGAGAGGGACATCCACAGATTTATTGTCGTACGTACAAAGAATGCACTGAGTCAGGTGGTCAGTGAGGTACACAGCCGGGATTCATTCGGCAGACCTAAAAATATTCAAGGACAGCCAAAGTATTATAAAAGTACAATGTTCAACGACATACATTTACAACAATAAATAATTCGTAGGTATTCAGCCTTTGTCGTTCTGACTTCGCTGAATCCGACCCGCTGTGAACAGTCTCATTGAGATCAGCGAATCACTGACAGGGTCTCCCGCTTATTTGAAAGAAGGGTGCACAAAAGACATCAGTACATGCACCAGGTCTACTGACTCCGGAGAACCAACAGTAACACTTGCAATAGCGTGATTCTGCCGTATTGCCTTCCCCTTCACCCAACAAGGTCGGCGTTCTCGATGATGGTTTCGGAGCTCCCTCTCGAATTAAAAGCAGAGCCTGTACCTTCCCCTGTCAACGCTTAACCATTGCCATTACTGACAACCGCCCATGACTCGGGGTTCCGATGGTTCTGCACTCCGGCGGTTTGCTAGACCTTACCAGATGAAGGACTTTCACCTTCAATCTCTTGCCGATTTATCTCGGCGCACTGGATGTCCCTTATATTATTCTTATTCTTATATGTCCTGACCCGAGAATGTATCCTTGCCACAGAGAAAAGCACGACGGACACAACGAGCCATGCAGTGGTAATAAGGTGTACTTGAACGGTCAATCAGGTTTCTGCGGGCACGGGTCATGGCTTCTCCTGCGACTAAAAAATCAATGGCAGAAGAAAGATAGATCAGATTTTGTTGAGGTCAAATCTTTGGGTGTCCCTTTTATTTACTGCTTTTATTTATTTGGGTGTCCCTTTTATTTATTTACGAATTACCTGTCTCACAAGATACTTTATAATGCTGACACAGGTATTCGTACAAACCGCCAGCTGTATGTTCTTCTGCTGTGGCTGCTTGACTCAGGGTTGCAAGAATCTCGCAGGCAACCTCAGGATCGCTACCGGTTTCCTTTAACAACAGGCAATGATTGAGCTGATCCTGAAAGCTCGGGTTCTCCATTGGCCGCTCTGGCAGCAGGCAGTGAGCCAAGGCACTGAAATTGTAGGCAGGTAAATTTATATCTCTCAAACTGGCGCCTGAAAAAGTGGCCAACAGCTGTCCTTTTGCTCCTCCCTCATAAAGCGAAAGCCTGGCGTTGTCCAGGCAAGTCCAGTCAAAGCTGGTCGTCGAGCGCTCAGCGTACTCCCGGTAACTGGATAAGTCATAAGGTATATGATTCGGGGTAGTGGCATCAAGGTTGCATCCGTTCATGTTTGCGGACTCGAAAGAGGTTGCTTTTGTTGTGATGCCTCTCGATGTGTTCGATATGATGTGGATCATCATTTGAGATAGATCACTGTCTCGCATGTCAGCAGAACCAAACTGGACATGATGAATTTCTGCTTTTTTCATTTCAACATTTCTCATAGATGCCTTAAAAAAATCACAGAAGTATAGCTCCGCGCCTGTTAGATTGAATCCATCTAAAGTAGCCTCTCTAAAGCTGAAGTCCGATAGATTAAGATTCTCCAGACTCAGTGGGGTGAACGAAATACCATCAAAACACCGGAGTCTGTGACTGTCACTAATAGTATTATTTTTCAATAACTGACGGAGGTTTTCCGGCGTGCTTATACTGCCGATCAGCGCCTGGGCGGCAGGGTCTGTATTGTACTTTACTAAATAATTTTTGACTGAGATGACATGCTTTGACGTCATCCACTCTGGATGAGCGAAAAAAGTCGCCAGTGGAATATATTCAGGATCGGGGGTCTGTCCATGGCCAAAGGGTAGTGTCGAATAATATGAATCCAGCTGCTCTTTTGTAAGTTCAACAAAGGGAATCAGGCCAAATTTTCTGATTTCTGGATATAGCTGTGCGCCTTCCAGATTGAATCCATCTAGAGTGGCCCCTCTAAAGCTGAAGTCCGATAGATCAAGATTCTCCAGACTCAGTGGGGTGAACGAAATACCATCAAAGCACCGGAGCCTGTGACTGTCACTAAAAGTATGATTTTTCAATAACTGACGGAGGTTTTCCGGCGTGCTTATACTGCCGATCAGCGCCTGGGCGGCAGGGTCTGTATTGTACTTTACTAAATAATTTTTGACTGAGATGACATGCTTTGACGTCATCCACTCTGGATGAGCGAAAAAAGTCGCCAGTGGAATATATTCAGGATCGGGGGTCTGTCCATGGCCAAAGGGTAGTGTCGAATAATATGAATCCAGCTGCTCTTTTGTAAGTTCAACAAAGGGAATTATGCCAAATTTTCTGATGTCTGGAAGTTCAGCAGAAACTTGTTGTTCACAATTTTCTAAATATTGCCTGACCTCCTTAATGACGGGCGAATCTTTCGATAGGAAGGTTGCTTGTGTCATAGCCTGCTGCAGGACTCTTTTTGCCTGTTCCGGCGATTCTGACTGCCAGAACTGACTGTTGGCCAGCTTTTGTAACAACAGAGCTGCATATTGCAGCTGCCATTTTTTGATTTCAGTGTAACGTTCATCCAGGTTGTCGTACCCATATCTGAGCTTTGAGGATGAACAGCTCGGATCAGCAAGCAGATTGTCGACCATCTTGTCGAAAAAATCCGGCGATGTATTGGTCCAGCTCTGGTTACGCTCATGAGTGATTTCGAACATCAGAAGCTCAAGTGCCTCTTTGGCTATCTTCGCCGGATAATCAGCTCTTACTTTCTGATCAGGAATACGGCAGATAATCTGGCAGCCATCTTTTGCCTGGTCCATTAATACATTGGCAGGCACAAACAGTTCTGGAGCCGGTTTTGGAATGTAAGCAGAATGTAAAATATCATGCTCAAAAAAATCGGCACATAAGCCATCAGCACCATCAAATCGTATGGTGGCTTCTGTAAAAAAACCCAGCGGAAGAATGCCCAGCATCATCGTTCGGTTAAAGAAGGCAAGATCCAATTCATCAAGGCAAGGAAAGCAATACTTGCTCAGGAGCCCAAGCGGCTTCAGCTCCCCATTTACAGTTGGAAATTTTAAATGGTGAGAGTGCCAGATTTTCTCCAGCTCCGTTTCAAAACGGGAAGGATTTGCCAGTGCATCATGCCAGGGCAGCCTATTAAGCTGCTCCAACGTGGCATTGGGTTTATACCATGAGCGATGTGTATTGGTGTTAACGCCCTGATGATGATAATAATAATGATGATGATAAAACGAGATAAGATGGGCTGCTTTATAGGCAAGTATAAATGCTTCATTCCAGGGACAGTCTTTTGCCGCCACAGCCTTAAGATCCTGAACCAACTGTATATAAACCTGTTTGTCAGCGTCTGTAACGATTGGATTTGAATTAATCGTTTTGGTGACCAGTGTTTCGACCTGTTTGATCAGTTTCCCCATGCCGACCATAGGCCTTGTGCGATCAACTGGCGATGTTGCTAATTCGCCTGATAGCTCCCTGAAGATCAGGTCACCATTCCGCTGAAGGTGATCTGTGAACTCGTCGTTGTCAGGAGAAACCCATTCTTTCATGGCTTCGTCGTATTCCATCGGTTCTGTAGTCGATACCGTTCTGGCTTGAACCGGAGTGCCCTCAATGTGATGTGAACTGCCTCCCGCTGCGTGGAATGCTGAAGGCTGTGTCTGCAACCGGGAATCAGTATCAGGTGTGCCATTCAACCTGCCTTCACTGGACGCAATAACTGAGAGAGCTATCATTGACATGACTTCCTTTTCTAAAGTGATCCGAAAATTCATTTATCCTGAAGAACACGTTATTTACTCGCCGTAGCCTGGTAAATAACTTATTAGATATTCGATTACGTGCGTCTACACACTTATCGTGATATCCCTCTGTCTTTGAGTCTGCAGGGTCTCAAAAGTTCTAGGCTGATAACCCTATTGTCAGGTAGTCTGACAATAGGGTTATCAGCAATTCAGTAATTTCTAAGGAAGAAAGAGGAAGAAAGAGGGGCATTCATAGATCTGATCTGATCAAAGCGGGATCCCGCCCTATATCATTTTCGGCATTCTGAATTAAAAAAGTGGGACGTTACTATTGGGTGTAAGTCTCATACTGACCAATACCAAATTTCTCTGTATCTCTTGTGACATAAAGGATTACTGTTTTTTTGGCTTGTCATGGGTATCCAAAAATAGCCTCCAGGGACAAAACCTCCTGTGAGGGGTGAAGCCAGTATTTACGGAGTTCCAGACAAGAGCTGTATTAAAACCTTCCGGTTGGACTAAAAAAATCACCTGCTCACGGCAAAGCCTGATGCTCAAGGCCTATAGGATGGGTCAATATGAGACTTATACCATTTCTATTATTCTAGGATCTTTTTGCCCACCTTACGCTTACTTTGCTGCCAGCGATGAGAGGGACAGCGATGAGAGGGACATCCACACATTTGACCTGAACAAAATCTGTTCTATCTTTCTCCTGCTGCTGATTTTCAGCCCAGGAGAAGCCATGACCCGTGCCCGCAGAAGTCTGATTGATCGTGCCAGTACGCCTTACTATCACTGTATAGCCCGGTGTGTCCGGCGTGCTTTTCTCTGTGGTAAGGATAATTTTTCCGGTAAGAGTTACGAGCATCGTCGTCAGTGGGTGGTGGATCGTCTGGATGCGCTGGTTTCAGTCTTTGCCGTAGAAGTCTGCGCCTATGCAGTGATGTCGAATCATTACCATGTGGTATTGCACATTAATGCAGCTGTTGCAGAAAACTGGAGCCGGGATGAAGTTTTTGCCCGGTGGACTCAGCTGTTCACCGGGCCGGTTCTGGTGCAGCGGTATCTGGCTGGAATAAAGCTTGATCAGGGTGAGCTGTTGCGGGTGGATGAGGCAGGGTATCAATACTGGCCGGAGTTTCAGCGCTGTCAACGGACAAATTCGAGGCGCAACCCGGCTGAAGAGTGAGGGTGTCAGTCAATAATTTCATAGCCGTTATTTTAACAAAACAGGGGACAAAATGCGCCTAAAAACAGCTGTCGTAATGACGTTTTTTATGGGGTTTCATAATACTGATGTCGTATCCATCCAATAACCAGTTCAGCTGCTGCCCCGTCAGTGTCACCAGGTCGTCTGATTTTTTGGGCCACTTGAATTTGTCTTCCGCCAAACTTTTGTAGTACAGCACAAAGCCATTATCTTCCCAGAACAAACACTTGATTTTATTGCGGTGGCGGTTGGTAAAAGCATGCAAACATCCGCTAAAAGGGTTATGACCCAGTTCTTGTTCAACGAGTACGGCCAGCCCTTTGAACGACTTGCGAAAATCAACAGGCTTACGATAAAGGTACACATTGGTGAGCGTTACTGATGGACGCATGATGGCGGTCATTTTAGCAACTCGATCAGTTGCCCGGCGAGCGAGAGATTATTCTGATCAATGCCGGATACCGTTAACCCGTTGGGTAACGCGACGGTTAGTTCTGGTGACGGTCGAATTTCCTGAGACAGGATAACCGGTACAAAGCCGTTTTTTAATGGACTTGAATGTTGAGAGACACCCAGCTTTTTCTTCCAGTACCAGAATTGAGGCTGCTTGATGTGGTGCTGAGTACACCATTCTTTCTGGCTTAAGCCAGAATCGCGTCAGGTTTGAATACGCCTTGATCATATCTTCTGTTAGCTCACCTGAAGTTACGCAAAATAGCCTCTTGCCCAGAAGTGACGCCCCCAATAACGCCTTTTCAGATCTGGAAAACTTTCAAACAGCTTTGTTGAAGACCTACCTTTTATCCTTCGCATTATTTCACTGGGAGCCATGCTTGGAGGTGATGAGAGTAACAGATGAATATGATCTCGGCTTACAACACCTTTTAATATTTCAATTTCAAAAGCCTGGCATGTTTCTCTTATCAGTTCTCGCGCCCGTAGCCCTACGTCACCTCGCAGAACCTGATAGCGATACTTTGTAACAAATACAAAGTGATACTGAATCTTAAAAACTGTATGGCTACCGTATCTATAGTCCATCGACCTACTTCCAGTCCGAACGTACGGAGAGGAAACTATCATAGCTAAAGCCGGTGGTTTTAACCTTTCAGGTGACTAATAAATCATGGAAGATATTCATTGCCAGACCAGCACTGCGCTGATATCGAATATTATCCACGACTCGACCTGCTATCAGCCAGGTGCTACGAATTTTAATATTCTGATGGCGATAGGACTGTCTATGTTCTCAATAAGGGAAGAACCTCGGTTCAGCATGCCTCAAAATGTACAGAACTAGACAGTCGTGACGGAGAACTTCGTTGTAATTCCTACGACAAAACTACTCTGATGCGAATGCTGGAAGCACTGGCCAACAGCTTTTCCGGGGGTATAAGTTCTTCCATGTAAGTTCGATTAAATCACCTCCCCGGTAATCAGGGAGGTGATCAAATTCACCCCACTCTAAGTAGGTGGATTGATGTTTTGCCATTGTTCGCCTACTTAGATGACTGTTTGCTGAAACCCTTCCCAAATTATTGCCAAGCCTATACGGTTACAGTATCGTCCGCCGGTTAACCTCTATTCGCTCCGGGATCACTACACATGGCTCAATTTGTTTACAGTATGAATCGGGTGAGCAAAACCGTTCCCCCCAAACGCCAGATTCTTAAAAACATTTCCCTGTCTTTTTTTCCCGGTGCCAAAATAGGCGTTCTTGGTCTGAATGGTTCTGGTAAGTCGACCCTGCTTCGCATCATGGCAGGAGTAGACCAGGAGTTTGACGGGGAAGCTCGGCCTCAGCCAGATTTGAACGTTGGCTATCTGCCTCAGGAACCCGTGCTAGACCCTGCTAAAACAGTCAGGGAAGTCGTTGAAGAAGCCCTGGGAGAAATCAAGGAAGCCCAGCAGAAACTGGATGCAGTTTATGCCGCGTATGCAGAACCCGACGCAGATTTTGATGCCCTGGCTACAGAACAGGCCAAACTGGAGAACATCATTCAGGCCGCTGACGCTCATAATATGGAACGTAAGCTTGATGTAGCCGCTGATGCACTGCGTCTTCCTGAATGGGATGCCAATGTTGCCAAGCTGTCCGGCGGGGAACGTCGTCGAGTGGCTCTTTGTCGTCTACTCTTATCCAGTCCTGAAATGCTGTTACTGGACGAACCCACTAACCACCTTGATGCTCAATCTGTAGCCTGGCTGGAACGGTTTCTGGTTGACTATCCGGGCACTGTTGTTGCCATCACCCACGATCGATACTTTCTGGATAATGCCGCTGGCTGGATTCTGGAACTGGATCGTGGTGAAGGTATTCCCTATAAAGGAAACTACAGCGCCTGGCTGGAGCAGAAAGAAGAGCGCCTTGAACAGGAACAGAAACAACAAGACGCCCGTCGCAGAGCTATGGAGCACGAACTGGAATGGGTACGTTCCAATGCCAAGGGAAGACAGTCCAAATCCAAGGCACGTCTGGCCCGTTTTGAAGAAATGCAGTCCCAGGACTTCCAGAGTCGAAATGAAACCAATGAAATTTATATCCCACCCGGACCACGTCTGGGCGAGAAGGTTCTGGAGTTCAATAATGTCACCAAAGGCTTTGGTGACCGACTGCTCATTGATGATCTGAGCTTTTCAATTCCCCAGGGAGCCATCGTCGGTATCATCGGTGGTAATGGTGCTGGTAAGACAACCCTGTTCAAGATGATCATGGGCGATGAACAACCTGACACTGGCTCTATTGAGCGAGGAGAATCCGTCAAAATATCCAACGTCCAGCAGATGCGTGATGATCTGGATGACAGTAAAACCGTTTGGGAAGCTATTTCCGGCGGGCAGGATATTCTCAAAATCAACACCTATGAAGTTCAGTCCCGAGCCTATATCGGACGTTTCAATTTTAAAGGCGGAGACCAGCAAAAGCGTGTTGGTGAACTGTCTGGTGGTGAACGGGGTCGGTTACAGCTGGCTGCAACTCTGAAAGATGGCGGCAATGTTCTGCTGCTGGATGAACCCTCTAACGATCTGGATGTGGAAACCCTGAGAGCCCTCGAAGAAGCATTGCTGGCATTCCCCGGCTGCGCCATGGTGATCTCTCACGACCGCTGGTTCCTCGATCGGGTGGCCACCCATATTCTGGCCTATGAAGGTGATTCCAGGGTGACTTTCTTCGACGGTAACTACACCGAGTACGAAGCCGATCGCAAAGATCGTCTGGGTGACGAAGCCGCAGGCCCTCACCGCATGAAATACAAGCGCATCGATGCATAACGATAAGTGATCTATCAGGGGTTGCTCTCAGCGATTAGTCAGAGAGTAATTCCTGAACACCTGCAACTTTATTAGATTGATCTATCTTGTATATTATTACCACAACCCACAAAAAGTAGACATGGAATCTCTTTTCGCTTTTTTTATGACTTTTTCCTCACTTTTATTGATGTCCACTAGCCTGATTATCTATAAAACCGCATTCAGCACTGCCAGACAAACCAATATTCTCGAACAAAAAATCATCAAAAAAGATCATAAAGAATCTGGATATATACTCACTCTACAGATAAAAGAGCAGATGACTTGTGGAGCTGCAAACTTATTGTCTCAATCTTGCCTGATTAGCAAACTGGATAAAAACATAAGAATAGTCGAGCCATTTCTGAAAAAATCCTACTTCGGTTTTTCCGCTAATAATGCAGTACAATCCTTAACAACCTTTAGCGCTGACCTTACTTTTTTTGATGTATTTTCCCAAGATAGCTGGAATAAGATACTTTCTGACTTCCATTTTCCTTTGATGGCATCATGGGAGGATTTCGTGGGAAATGCTCCAAGAAGCGTAGTACTGGTTACCGATGACTGGAGCAGATCCGACCAACTTGATCTCGAAACCTCTAATTTTATCAAGTATTTAGAAAACTTTGGATTCACACTATTAAGAACAGTGCACAGAGATCCAAAGCAACAAAAGTCATTTTCAGAAACTGAATTCAGAGAGTTTATCTACGAGCATGACCAACCAGAGAATATAACGGTTATATTTAATACTTTTGGAGGCATCACAAATACTGAAAGAGCCAAGTATCTCGAATTAGTGGATGTTGATTGTGAAAAAAAACGACTACAGACTTTTGTTTTTAACAATGCACAGTTGAGTACAAAAATATCTAATAACAAAAAAAAGTATCAGCATAAATATTTAAAACAACCATATTTATCTCTAATGGTTCGAACAGAACATATGATAAAAGGGAAAGAAAACCCAGAAGAAAAAGCGGACCTCGTTAATAACTGCCTTAATAAGACACTTATACTGGTAAACACATTAAAACAAGAGCACCAAATTGAACAAGTATTTCTGACTATGGATACAGGCCGTTTTGGATCTGACGGTTACATTTCCGGCCATCGAAATAACGAAAAAGACGTTTTTAAATTAACGATGAATTTTGTCCCGGCTGTATTCGATAACACAATGAGTTATGACAACTGGGCAAATAGTTTTGAAGATATAGCTGACTCTGTTACATCTGGCTACGTAGCGATGCTTCAGAAAGACATTGCTACAGAGGGAGAGTGTCTCATATTAGTCGGTGGAGGACAGTTTCAGCAGCATGCGCATCAATTATATCTATCCAAAAGACGTGGTAGGCAACCTTGCGTTATTCGGCTAGATAAAAACTGCAATGAATTCTGACATACTATTTCGTGCTAAGCAGATGGCGGTTGTTTTTTATTTCATCTGATGATGACCGCAAGCTGGAAAGCTTCAATGACCTGAGAGTACCAGAAGAAGCCTACTACTACCTGGTGAATCTTGATCACAGCTGCGGTTCACAGTCTAACGTCAATCAACAGCCGGAGCTGCAGAAAACAGAAGGCTAACAGCCCTCTGTTTATCCACAGGCAGGCAGTTTAGAAAATAAGATGTGCCATTCCCGCAATAATCGGCAGTGTTATCAAAGTTCTCAGAATAAAAATCACAAACAATTCCGGCAGAGTCACAGGAATCTTGCTACCCAGCAACAGTGCACCGACTTCCGACAGATATATCAACTGTGTCAGAGACAGCGCGGCAATAATAAAGCGGGTCATTTCACTTTCTATGGAAGCCGCCAGAATAGAAGGCACAAACATATCAGCAAATCCAACAACCATGGTTGTAGAAGCCGCTTCTGCTTCCGGAACCTGTAACAGCTCAAGCAGTGGCACGAAAGGCATGCCCAGATAGTTAAATATTGGAGTGTACTCTGCAATCACCAGGGCAATGGTTCCCATCCCCATGACAACGGGCAATACTCCGAATACCATATCAATGGCATTTTTTGTTCCATCTCTCAGAATACTCAGTGGATCGCGAATGGTTGCAGCCTTGTGCAAGGCATTTTCCAGCCCCCAGGAAAGAGAGCTGTACCCAGCAGGTACCACTTCATCATCATGATCCCGGGCTTCACCACTGATAAACAGATCTTTCTTCTTTGACAGGGGCGGCAGCTTGGGAACGATAATCGCTGCAATAATCCCAGCCAGACAAACCGTTAAATAGAAGGGAAGAAACATATGTTCCAATCCGACCTGGGCAATGACCACCAAAGAAAAGGTTATGGACACCACTGAGAAAGTAGTGCCGATGACAGCGGCTTCCCGCTGAGTATAGTGGGAGGTTTCATATTGTTTGGAGGTCATCAAAATGCCAACACTACCATCACCCAGCCAAGAGGCGATACAGTCAATGGCGGATCGTCCGGGCAAACCAAATACAGGACGCATGATTCTCGTTAGCAGGGTTCCCAGCAGTTCCAAAAGACCAAAACTCATCAGTAATGGTAATAACAGGCCGGCAAAAATGAAAATAGTGAAGAGAGTCGGCATCAGATCATTCAGAACCAACCCGCCAGTTGCTCCTGACCACACCGCTTCATGCCCCACTTTAAAGAAAGTCAGCAGCACAAACAGGGTACCTGCCAATCGCACCGCGCACCAGAGTGAGCTTATATCAAACAGACCTGCCAGGAATCGATTTTTTATTATAATGTCCGGCTTGAAACACTTGGTAATCAGGGTTATCAATCCGGTAAATGACACAACACCGGTAATAATAGCCGTGATATGGTCGCCAATAGCAGACTTCAATGCACCGGCCAAAAGAGCGACAGGAATAGTGAATTCTTCACCAACGCTGAACGGGATTATAAACAGGATTATGCCCATAAATGATGGGATAAGGAATTTTAACCAGTTGGACAGACTGTAAGTCTGTTCATTATTCAAGGCTGCAAACTGCTTCATAACAGACCTTAGTTCTCCATACTATATAAAGACAATGACGTTTATGTCACCTCTCTAAAACAACAGATGTCACGAGCATAACCCCTGACTTGGTGGTCAAATATTATGCATTAAATAAGTATAATTCCTAGATTTTTATTTCTTTTGATTTTAAATAGAAGACGAAGATAGTGTTGCAGCCCTTGGTAATCCGAACGGGTAAGATTTCAGTAAAAATTGAAAGAAGCTTTCAGAAAACTAGATTCTGACAAAAAAAAGAGCCTGCATTCGTATAATAAACGCATAACCCCGGTCGCCATGAAATTAGCAAAGAGCCTTTGAAATGAATTAGGACTCAGAGGCACTCTGTGTAAAGCAACTGAAATTTCATCAAAGGGAACCATGGATGGCACACCTTAGCTTTGAAGAGAGACATTATATCGAATTTCAAATCCGGGATGGTGTTTCGCAGAATGCAATTAGCAGAAAACTTGGTCGAAGCCAGGCAACGATTTCACGTGAGTTGGCTCGCAATACAGGACAACGTGGATATCGACATAAACAGGCAGACAGAATGGCGCAAGAACGTCATCAGACCAAGCCGAAATCCGTTAAGCTCACGGATGATATTATACGACGTATCGAAACTGATATCCGTGAGGACTGGAGTCCTGAACAAGTTGTTGGTCGATTGGAAAAAGAAGGCATAATCAAGCTTCACCATGAAACAATTTATCTATACATTCTTGAGGATAAAACTGCCGGTGGGACTCTCTACACTCACCTTCGACACCAGAATAAAACCTATCGAAAACGTTATGGCTCAGCCCATAACCGGACGGGTATTCCTAACCGTGTTGGTATTGAGGATCGCCCAGAAATTGCTAACAAAAGAGAGCGTGTTGGCGACTGGGAGGCTGACACCATTATTGGTAAAAACCATAAGGGAGCTATTGCCACAATGGATGAACGGAAAACCAAGCTTCGTCTCGCAATACCTCTGCCTGCTAAGAAAGCAAAGGCGGTTAAACAGGCTATGATTGGTGCGCTCAAACCGCTTAAAAAGTTTGTGGAGACGATCACATACGACAATGGCAAAGAGTTCGTAGAGCACGAAGGTGTTGCCCGTGCTCTGGGTTGTAACAGTTATTTTGCCACGACTTATCACTCTTGGGAACGAGGTCAGAATGAGAACGCCAATGGCCTGTTAAGGCAGTATTTTCCTAAGTCCATGGAGCTGGATAAGGTCAGTGATGAAGAAGTTATCATCGCTGTAGATAAGCTCAATAGCAGGCCGAGGAAATGCCTTGGCTACAAGACACCCTATGAAGCATTTAAAGAGTTAACTGGAATAGATGCAAGAAAAGTCACAGGTTATGCATTTATTACTTGAATGCAAGGAGCAACAATGTTGCCCTTTCTCAGAAAAAAACTCTTAACTACCCCTTGGAAATGTGCTTAACCTTCTCAAAACCGAAAGACCATCTCACAAAGTTTTTGATGTTACGCCAACCTGCTCCACAATCGTTCAGCACCAGATATAACGACGGTATCAAAAACAGTGTGATCACTGTGGCGAACAAAATACCAAAGCCAAGAGACACTGCCATGGGAATAACGAACTGTGCCTGCAGGCTGGATTCCAGGGTAATCGGTACCAGACCAAGGAACGTGGTCAGTGATGTCAGGATAATGGCACGAAACCTTGCCGTTCCTGCCCGGAGCACTGCATCCATCAGTCGCACCCCTTCAGCCCTGCCCTTGTTGATAAAATCAACCAGTATCAGACTGTCGTTCACCAGTACCCCGGATAGAGCAATAAGCCCGAATATCGACATCATACTGAGGCTGATATCCAGTATCACATGACCAAATACTGCGCCGATCAAGCCAAAAGGAATTATCGACATAATGATCAGGGGCTGACTATACGACCGTAAAGGTATGGCTATTAATGCGTAGATCAGAAACAGGGCAAAAACAGCCGCATTCATCATTTTTTTCTGAATCTGTTGCTCTTCAAGACTGGCACCACCCAGAGAATCGGTAATACCAGGATAACGACTCAACAGCTCTGGAATAAATTCATTCCTGACATCCTTTATAATTTTTCCAGATTCAATCACGGTGTCATCAACGTCAGCACTGACATTAATACTGCGCAGACCATTACGGCGACGTACCCAGGAGAACCCCTTACCAAACTCCAGTTCTGCCACTTCACCAATGGGAATGGCTCGACCATCACTGGTTCTGATACGGACATTTTCCAGATCATTCAGGGCTTGCCGTTCTTCTTCAGGGTAGCGAAGCAAAACACGTATTTCATCGTTGCCACGCTGGAAACGTTCCACTTCTTCGCCATAGAATCCCTGTCTTACCTGACGACCCAGATCACGCAGAGACACACCCAGAGCCCTTGCTTCAGGCCTGATGTGCATAACAATTTCATCACTGCCGGTTTCAAAAGAGTTCTCAACATTGAAAACACCATCAATGGTTTTCAAATGTTCTTCCAGTTCTTTAGCTGCCCGTTCAAGACTGGCATCATCCGAGCTGGCCAGTAGCAGACTGATGGGTTTGCCGCCGCCGGAATTGGTACTGGACTGTATATCCAGCTTTTTAAGCCCAGCCAGACTCCCGACCCGTTCCCGCCATTCATCTGCTATTTCCGGTGCTTCCATCAGCCGGCCTTCGGATTTTGACAGTTCAACAAAAATGCCTGCTTCAGTATCCCCATCGGTGTAGATCAGCGTATGGTCTATCAGGGGTTCACTGCCGGGATTCTGCGCCTGATACGCTTTATCCAGCGCCAGAAGCTCATCTTCCAGCGTCTCCAGAACTTTGTCACGGCTCTCTGGCGTTGACCCAATGTTCATGGTGATATCCACTTCAATGAAATCACTGGGTACATCAGGGAAAAAAGCAAACCTTAATAAACCGCCCTGCATGGTGCCTATGGTGATAAACAACAGTCCGAAGAAAAAAGCCATGGTTGTGTATCTGGCTGATACGGCTTTCTCCAGAAGAGGTTTATAGACGCCATGAATAAAGGACTGAAGTTTCCTGTTAAAGGCATCCTGAAAACGATTTAAAGGCCCATTGGATTTCTTTCCATTCAAATTTTTCATATTGGCCATATGGGCCGGAAGAATGAGTTTGGATTCCACCAGAGAAAACAGCAGACACAGTATGACCACAACCGCAATGGATTCCATAAAGGGCCCAGCCTGCCCTCCTATAAACAGAATCGGTGCAAATGCAGCCATTGTCGTCAATACACCAAAGGTAGCCGGCACTACGACCCGGTTAACTCCCTTAATGACATTATCAACCGTATGCCCATTTTCATCTATTTCCGTATAAATGCTCTCGCCAATAATAATGGCGTCATCCACTACAACCCCGAGTACAAGGATAAAGGCAAAGAGACTGATCATATTGATACTGACAGGAAAAGGCCCCACAGGCATCAACCAGAGTGCACCAAGAAAACTGATGGGAATGCCCATCATGACCCACATGGCTACCCGTAATCGTAAAAACAAACCCAGTATCAAGAACACCAGAATGGCGCCATAGAGCATGTTTTCAGTCATCAAATCAAGACGGCCTTCCAGGTAATAAGAGAAATCACCCCAGGGCTTCAGCTGAACACCTTCAGGTAATTCATCCTGTTTCTCACTGATCCAGTTTCGGACAACCTCTGCTGTTTTAAGATCATTATTTGATCCAAGGGAAACCACCCGAAGGCTGATGGAGTTCTTACCATCAAAAAGTCCATATTCATTATCTGAATCAAACTCTTCACGAATATCAGCAATATCACGCAAGCGAATATGGCTGCCATCAGGATTAGATCTGAGCACCATATCGCCAAACTCTTGATTAGACGTCGCCTGCCCCCGGGTTTTCAGGACAATATCACCCCCTCTGGTTTCAATATTACCTGCAGCAATATCAACAGAAGACTGTCGTAATTCACGGGCAACTTCTTCAAAGGTCATATCGTACTGACGCAATGTATGCTCGGATATTTCAATGGCCAGCACCAGATCAAACGCACCAATCATCCGGATTTTGGTGACTTCCGGCAGGGCCAGCAATTCATCACGGAATTGTTGTGCTGTATCATGGAGCGTTCGCTGACTGACATCGCCATAAACACTCATCCACATAATCGGACCTGTGGATTGGGTTTTGGTAACCCTGGGAATTTCCGAATCCGATGGCAAACCCGAAATGGATTCAACGGCCGCTTTCACCTGATCCTTTACTTCAGTGAGTTCAAAACCGGATTCCACATCGATATAAACACGACTGGCGCCTTCCCAGGCCATAGATGTCACATCTTCAACACCGGAAATGCCATCAATGGCTTCTTCAATTTTGATATTGATACTTTTCTCAATATCCACCGGCGAAGCACCCGGATAGCTGGTAGCGATCCGGATAGTGTTACTTTCAAATTTTGGGAATGCTCTTTTTTCAAGCGTTCCTATTGAGAGCCATCCGGCAATAATGATGATCAACATCAACAGATTGGCTGCCACACTGTTACGTGCAAACCAGGCAATAATGCCGTTTCTTGTGTTAGCGTCCTGCATCACTTACCCCTCACTGGACTGCTGAGCATCGACAGATAACTCGGCAATAGTGGTGTCTTGCTGATCTTCTTCAGCCGCTGCGGGTGTTGTGACTCTAAGAGCCATACCATCCACCATCGAAGGCAGGGCAGTAAGAATCAAACGCTCACCTTCCTGAAGACCATTCTTTATATAGGCATTTTCTGAGCCCTGATAAGCGACATCTACCTTGCGGGTACGAAGTTTGTTCTCATCATCAAGTACCAGCACTTCATCATTTCGGGTCAGAAATTCCCTGGGAACAACCATCAAATCAGGAACAGATCGACCCGTAATCCGGGCTTTGACAAAAGTACCTGATTTGAGAGGTAATTGATGATTTGAGGATGACAGTGCGTACGGATCTTCAATTCGCGCCACCACGTAATGCATACGGGTACCCGGATCAACTTCTCCTTCTGCACGCACAAGGTTCGCTGTCCAGTACACGGTTTCCTTACCAAAGCGGGCTGACAATCTTACGGAAGCAGGTTCGTTGGCATGCTGCCCAAATGAAGGTGACTGAAGCCAGGGCAGTTTACTGGCGGCTACTGGTAAACGAATTTCGGCATAATCAGTACCAAAAATGGCTCCTAACTGTGTACCCGCATTAATATACTGGCCAAGACCTACTGAACGGGAACGTACCATACCGGAATAGGGCGCTCGAATGCTGGTTTTGTCCAGCATGATTCGGGCATTAGCCAGTTCTGTATTGGCCGCTGCAACCCTTGCTTTGGCTTCTCTGAGTTGGGGTGTACGAATCAACAGCGCAGGCGCATCGGCGATTTTTTTACCAGAATTCAGCCAGTTTTTCTTTTCGGCACTGGCACGGGCAGACTCTTCAGCCAGTCGTGCCTGTGCAGCAACCTGACCTGCCCTGGCCTGATCGACTCGAACCTGATAATTAATCGGGTCTACTTTGAACAGCACATCACCCTTCTGGAATACTCCTCCAGCTACAAACAGCGGTGAAATATCGGTGATTGAACCAGAGACTTCTGATATCAGGGTTGTTTCATTACCCGGTACCACTTTTCCCTGGCTATCAATCAATACCGTCAATTGCTCGGAACTCAGCGACACAGTTTCAACCAGTGGCGCCAGGCTCTTCTCATCACCTTTTTGCTCAGGCGGTTCAACATTTGCGGCCATATAACCAACACCGACAGCAACGCCAATGAGGATCAAGGGGGTGACTATTCTTCTTATTTGCATTCCATTCGCCTTCTTATCTGTATCTGATATTCAGAAACCGATTCCTGATTTCTATTTAGAATTATTATTGGACGCATATTAGAATCAAAAAAGTCTAATGCTGCAACTCTTACCGCTGCATGATGAAGCGTTGATTTCAATAACCGTGAAGCAGAACACAAAGGAAGCTGTCAGACAGATTGAACCAGACGTTTCACAAAGACTTGGCGTTGATAACAAGCGCTCGTCTGGCCTTTTACAATCACAATATGTGCCAACTTTAATTTGTCGTATAACACATTGATTTTATTACATAATATTAATTCGTTTTAGCAAGAACCAATATCACTGACTGACAGAAAAACCAAACATTGGTTTTTCAAACCAGTTGTTGGTCTATTCGCAGTTATCAGAAGATATCAATAAAATAAATCATCAGATTCTGCGTGGGTATTATTTTCAGGCGAAGTGTTGATACCCGCGAAGCAGACTATTAATCCGCTTCAGTATCTTCCCGTTTAGCCGCTTTATTGCCTTCATCACTGGTCCCCATTTTCCAGTAACTGCTGGCATAAATTTCCTGACGCTGTACACCCTTTTCCTGTTTGAAATATCGACGCAGTGAGCGCATGGCATCAAATTCTGAAGCAACCCAGATATAAGGCGTTCCCTCAAGCCAGGGCAATGCCTTTACGGCATCCTGCAAAATGCTATTGGGTCTGTCTGGTACAGGGTTAATCACCCAATGCAGTTCCATACCTTCTGGAGCATTAATAGTCTGCCGGTCATCTTCGTGAAGAATTTCAATCACCGCATAACCACGAGCATTTTTCGGCAACTGCTCAAGATTCACACTGATCGCAGGAAGCGCGGTCATATCCCCTGCCAAAAAAAACCAGTCCGCTGAAAAATCGACCATTTTTTTGGCACCAGGGCCGACAATACTGACCTCATCGCCTTCTACAGCATTCATAGCCCAGGCAGAAGCCGGCCCATTGTCTCCATGGAGTACGAAATCTATATCCAGTTCCAGTGTTTCAGGCCTGTGTGCCCGAATCGTATAAGTACGCATCCTTGGACGCTTACTTTCAACAGACTCTCCCGATTCGTTCACACAATCTTCAGGCAGCAGCAATTTAATATAGCCACTCTCCTGATCACCGGGAAAATCTTTCAGCTGCTCACCTCCAAGGGTGAAACGCACCATATTGGCTGTCAGGTTAACCTTACGAAGTACATGCAATGTTCTGGGTATTTTTGATGACATAAAACTTCCTGTCGTTTTTCTTTGCCGGAGAGAAGCAGCTATCTCTGTTTTTTGAAGCAAACTGCATTCCTGCTTAGCAGTATAATCCTGTTTAAATCAGGAAATTCAGAAAAATAAGCTTGCAGTTATTGAGAATGATTTTCAATAAAATTTTTCTGCAACAATCATGCTTTATACCAACTGACATAAGCCACTTCACAGGGAATTCCATGATCAACAAAACAGGAGAACCACTGTTTCTGATTATCCTGTAATCTATCCCCCGGGCCTTTTACCTCAACCCATCGATATGATTGCTCGCTTTCATTGAATAAAATGAGATCAGGAAAGCCACTGCGATTATGTGCAATATCGAACATCAATCTGGAAAAAATCGCGGCCAGATGGTGTGAAGGAATGATGGTACAGGCCCGCTCCAGCCATTCTCTCTGTAATTCTGACCAGTTAATCAGGGCATTACTGACCCCCCTTTTCTCATCATACATCTGCAGAATATCATTCTTTTTTGTATCAAGCTGTTCCAGCCTTTTCTGGATGGAAAGCCGACGAGTCCGGTAAAAATCTGCCGTCAAAAAATCAGCTGGTGCACTTTGGAATGGGTGAAAAAAAGCACCCTGACAATCAGAAAATATCTGCTCCCAAAAATACAGGCCGGCCATTCCTGTCATCAGGGTATTTTCCACATAACAGGCCTGCCAGCCCTTTTGCCGATACCAGGCTTCCACCTGTAATTCGACTCGCTCCCGGGTTTCCGGTAGCTCCAGCTGCACCTCCGGGAAAGTATGCCGTGTTCTTTTTATTCTTTCTCCTCTCAGCTTCTTTTTAAAACGTTGGGCAAAAGCCTTTTCCATATCACTGAGAGGCTCGTTTAAAATCACCTCACAGAACTCTATCGCTTGTTCTGTCCGGTTTTCTTTCTCCAGAATTCGAACCGTACGCTCCCTGGCTGGCGGCATACTGGATTGCTGATAGAGGCGCAAAGCTTCTGAAGAAGCTCCCCTTCGCTCCAGCTCTCTGCCAATTCGATGGATCAAATGGCAGTATCGTCTATGCAGTAATGGATGATTTGGCGACTCTGGTAGATGATCTGCCATTTTAACCAGTTCATCTCTATTCCCTGAATACTCGGCCTCTGCTGCCTCTGCAGCTATGAAAGACAGTTCGAGGGCATTGTCGAATTCCAACCGGGTATTGAACAGTCTGTTTTGAGGGTTTAATGGATAAGACTCATAGCGGGTTAATCCCAGATTCTGCAAAACAAACTCGGTGAGATCCTGAAACAGATTCCCAAAGAATAAAAACTGCAGTGACTCTATTTCTTCAGCGTACAGGGGCTGATAAATCCGATAAGACAACGGGGATAACTTCGGATTCAACTCCACCAACCGTTCAACACATTCGGATTTTTTCCTGGAACGATAGCCCTTCAATTCAACAGGAAACTGTATCAGCAGCTCTGCTTTGGTCAGCAGTTTGGCCAGGGATTCTATTTTTAACTCAGGATTGACTGTCAGCAACCCCTGTTGTTCCAACAGCTCAGCAGAGGCGGAAATGTCTGGTATTTCGGCGTACTTCAGTTTATCCGAACGAAATAGGGGCCCCTTTCGGCAAATCAGACGCACATAAAGTTGCCGGGCTTCCTTTTCGGTGCTGGAAAACCTGTTAATAAAGCACGTTTCAGAAGTACTCAATAGGTCCGGATACTGCTCTATTACAAAATCCAGCATTGTATTGAAATTTGTCAGGTAATAATCTGCCGGTACTTTTTCCGGTACTTTTTCCGGTACTTCTGCCAGGAATGTTATTGGAAAAGTAGCGTCCATCATATTGCTTGAAATATTCCTCTATGGCAGTGAAAACAACGCCAGCTATTGGCTTTTCATTCTTCAGCATTATTCCTCAACATGGCCATATTAAAAACTGATCTGTGTTCTTTATTCAAATCATAATGATTCAAGCCGATTGAACACCAGATAACAGGCAACTCTGGTTAATCTAATGGATGGAAAAATAGGGTCATCTCCAAGCTCACCCAAAAAGTCTGGTGAATATGATTCAACAGGGTCTTCAGATTCATCTGGCACAATGGGGGCTCGGTCGGTTACTACGTCGGAAGCCACTCCCTATATGGGACCTTCACAATACGCTTCCCAGCCAGTAGACACATCATTATTTACCCGCCAGGCGTCCTTACCGGCTTTGCCAAAGCTACAGGAATTAAAAAATGAGTGGGATCACCGTTTTGCTGACTTTAAAGACGATATGTCCTATGAATTCAGTGGGAGGCGCGATAGCATTCTATCGGAATTCTGTCAGAGCTTTTTCGAACCTTTTGTGCAGGAACTTATCCAGTTATCCATTGTACGGGAAGAACTGACTACCCATGAAGTGGCCCAGTACGATGCACTATTGAGTGACGTTATTTCGGCACTGTCCAACCCCTCAGACACGGCACCTGAAGCTGGAGCCATTTATACGAAGGCGTCTTTCTCCAGAACGGGTAGGCTGGATTATCTTCGGGGAGCACTTGAGGGAAGAGAAAATTTAAATAAAATGATGGTGGATATACTCAAACTGAGACCCGCTCTCGAGAAAGCCTGTAAATATGAAAGTCAGAACCTGACAACAGAGGCTGACTCAACCAGTAGCACACCTGAAATATCCGCTTCGGTTTATCGCCCCATCGAAGCCCAGCTTCTGGAAATGGAACGACATACCCGCAGCCTGATGAGTTATCCTCCCAGTGCAGACATTTTCTGGCTTGGGTCTGTTTACAATAATCGACTGGATGACATCGAAGCAGATATACACTCTCCCCCTGCCTCACTGTCAAATGCCATTACGCGCTGCAAAGAACAATTGTTGGCTCTCACAAAAACCTCGGTGTATTCTGATTCACAGATCGAGTATTCCGGCAAAAAAAACCAGGAAGCCTCAATTCGAGGTCTGAACCCTGAGTCAGCATTAAAATCGCTCTCCCAGGAATCATTGAAACCAATGCATTCTTTAACCTTAAGCGAACCCCTGCCACAGGTAGAGAGTACAAGTTCAAAAGCAAGTACCCCTGCCGAGCCACATTTATTTCAGAGAATCCCAGTGACCGTCGGCCCATTTACAGTAGCTTCCTTCACTGTAAAGCAAGCTAATGACTTTCAGACAAAAATCGCTCGTGTTGATGATACAACCATGATGGGCAGTGGACCATTCAATACACAATTCCAAAAGAATATGAGTCAGTATTGTGATAACGACACGGTCAATAAAGTGTTTCGGCTGGGCAACCCTAGGCAGCACAGAGTTTACTACGACATCTACCTATCTCAGCAGGGAAAGCTTGTCGATGTGGCCATGCAGCCGCTGAAACATAATCAGGTGGTACTCCGTGAGGGAAGTTCTGAAGAAACGAGACTGGGTGCCAGCAGAATTCAATACGATGACAAAGTAGCCGGTATTGCCATGATGGCGCCTGTACCGGATGACATACCCAATATTCTTCAGATGGCCTGGAATGAAAATTCACGAATCTTTGTAGATCTTGTTTCTTCCGCAGACAGAGAAAAATATTCAACAAGAGGCAGACCAAAATTTGACTGGGGCAGCATCCCCTCTTCTCCGAACAAAGAGCAGTTTGGTGACTTCTCTATAGAAAAAACATCCGAAGAGACGCATGTTTTTAAATCCAGCATTAAAAACTCTGATGGACAGTTGATTACGCCAGAGGCCACAATTCGGAAATTCAAAATGGTTGGACCTGAAGGGGAACGAATCATAAGCCAGATTGCCTTTCCACACTGGATTGATGGTAAGTCAGTCACCCCTGAAGTGCTGGAGGAAATGCATTCTTTAACCGATCAACAGGAAGCTCAATATGAATCAGGTGCCGGGCTGGTTGTGAACTGTATTGCCGGCGTTGGCAGAACAGGTACCTACTTCGCTACACGACATCTTCGGGGGAAAGCAATCAGGGGTGAGCTGGATACCCTGCAACTGAACTCTGAAGTTCTTAACGTTCTGATTCAGGGAAAGCTGTCAAGAAATAACCATTTTGTCCAGTATGCCAATCAGGCAATACTTGTAAAGGACCATATAGAAAAGCACCTGCGGATGGTTGGCTCTGATGTAGAGAAAGACCAGCCTGTTAAAAAACCTGACAGCCCTGCTCCGGTCACTGTTCCGGTCAGAATAGGCCCTTATACGCCTACGGCTGTCACGGCCGAGATGGGTACAGCTTTTACCCAGGGTCTGGACCATATGCTGGAGAATTATCAGAGCATGGAAAAAGCCTATAAAGATGCTGATAATGCCTATGACAATCTTCCTTCAGACGCAGGATATTCAGATAAGAATCTCGCACTCCAGAAAATAACAAGTACAGAAAGGGAATTATCTGCTGCAAAAATAGGGCTAAAGAGCGCCTATTTTCAGTTAATGTTCGATCAGACTAAAAAACTGCTGCCTGAGCAGGAGGCCAGTGAACTCCAATTCACCCCATATTTTCGCAACACACCACCTCACTGGATAAAGGATGTGAGTGATAGTCAGCATCATGAAGATCCTGCCCCATATGTGAGTAATGACCTTCCTCAGGATATTCCTCACAGAAGTACAGTAAATACACCAGTAGCTCACAGCCAGATCGTTCTTGGTGTTAAAGCCGAAAATGCTGAAGCCGGACATCCAATAAAACTCAGTGCCAATCATATTTATCTGGATGGCCTGCACGCTGGTATCGCCATGCAGGCGCCTCGACCCAGCGAATTAGGACATGTTATCCAGTGTGCCAGAGAAAACCAGGCTCATATCCTGGTGGATCTGACCAGCCAGAATGACAGGACAAAAAGCCGGGGTTCCGATGCGGTACTGGATTGGAGCAGTATTCAGCAAGAGACAAGCGAAGATTTTACAGTCTCATTGAAATCAGACATAAAAGAAAACATAGAACATGAAGGAAAAAGCTATGAACTGACGGTAAGACAATTCGTTCATAAACCGACATCAGGAGAGGGTGAGGAACAACAACTGACACAGTTTTCATTTGCAGATTGGCCCGATGGTGAAGCTCTACCATTCCCGGTTCTCAAGAAATTCAATCAACATATAGAAAAGGCTAATACAACGCCCGTTAATGGCAAAAGTCCGATTATGGTTAACTGTATGGCTGGGCTAGGAAGAACCGGTACGCTCATGGTTCTACGATATATCAGCGAGCATTCAACTGAAATCACTCCGGAAAATATTGGCCAGTTAACGCTGAAAGCCACTACCCATGCCAGAATGTCTCGTTCCGGAGATGTTGTTCAGACACCTTTTCAGGCAATGGAGCTGGTAAACTTTGAAAGGTCATTTCTGATGAAATAGCTGGTTTTCATGCTTTTGCAGTGCATCAGATCCAGCTGATAGTATGGCTATGTTCCCGTTAATAGTTGAAAGCACCAATGTTCCACTATTCGGCTGACGAATCGGTCAGTTGTTAACTCGATAGTTCCTGTTAAATCACGCCTCCCAGCTAGGTAATGCGGGAGATAGCGGGTAGCAATTCCATGGAACGCACCTCTAATCCAGCGCTTTAAATGGCTGTGATAGGTGTTAACATGCTGAATATGATAAATACCTTCCAGAACATGTTGACCTGCTGATGTCACCAGTTCTTTGAACTCAAATCCAAGTTTCTCCGCAAGCTTTTCGTGTGCAAGGTGTGCATCTGCACAGACCGTTGCAGAAATCGATATGCGACCGTTCAAATGGCGACACAGTTCATCGGCACTCTCGTTTTTCAAAATGCCATCTACAGTGTGTCGTTTACGGTCACGAGCCACCATTACCGGGACTTTTCGGGCTTTATTCGGATCATTACCACGTTTACGTGAAGGTCTTGGAAGGTCATTTTTTTGTCCTTTGAAGGATTCCCGAAAAAAAGTTTCGTCAAGTTCGACAATTTCGCAAAGCTCTTCTGCCTGATCATTATTTATCACTTCAAGGAAGCGATGCCGCCAGCGGAAGGCTGTTTTCAAATCAATATCATACTCATTGGCTGATGATCGTAAGGTCAGGGAATAAGTCATACCAGTCAAATAGGTATTCCACTTTTCTGGGTGTCTAAGTCTTGCCAGAGGCGTTCCACTGAAGGCATTAAAAGTTATGTTACAAGTCTTGCAGCGATAGCGCTGCCTCCCTCCTTGAGTACCCCAAAGACCGATATTCTGACTTGTGCATTTGGGACACTGTGGACTTTCTGAAAACTGGGTAAGTATGCTCATTTCCAAGTCGGAATCAGGGAGCTTATTTTTCAAACAAGATTCACTGCAATTTAGTGATGAATCAGTTTTTTCTGCTATTTCTCCGCTATCAATTTGGGTACTGAGAAGTGTACTGTTGAGAATATCCCGCTGCTCACTGGTTAATAATGAAATGGAATTAATAAAATTCTGGAAGAGTTCAGATTGCATAACATGCCCCTGAAACATAGAAGACATGGGAAGTTTAGCTTATTCAACTAGTAAGGGGAACATAGCCTGATAGTATGGTGTTTTCTCTGTCAGGTTTTAAACATGTCACCACTGGAATCCACTCTTCAGGCCATTGACGCACTTCATAGTCAGGATCCCAAAACGGTTAACGGAAAAGCCCAGGAGCTGGTTTATGCTGAACACATGTCGGCATGGCTGAAACATTTAAACCCCCAGGCTTCTGAAGAACTGCAGATTGCAGTACGCAGTCAACATCTCTGTCGCTGGGAATTGCCAAGAGCTGATTTTCCTGAAGGAAGGACCGGATATCTGAAATGGAGAATGGAACAATTTCGCCTCCATGGAGAGAAAGCAGCCGAAGTCATGCGTAACCAGGGATTTAATCAGGATTCCAGAGACAGGGTTATCGCTATTATTCGAAAGCAAAACCTGAAGCGGGACAATGACGTTCAAACATTAGAAGACTGTGCCTGCCTTGTCTTTCTCGAGCATGAATTCCAGGTATTTTCTAATAAATATGAAGAAGAAAAAATCATCCGTATTGTGCAGAAAACCTGGAAGAAAATGTCACATCAGGCACAACAAACAGCTCTTGGACTCAACTTTTCAAAACAGGAATTAGCTCTGATTGAAGCCGCTCTGGCATAGGACAGATCATCAGACTCAGAAAAAAGTGCAGACCAAACTGCCATGCTCATTCATTGTGCCAATTAATGATGAAGAGTATCAAGGATCTGAGTTACTTTAAGCCTGCTTCCCTGCGTAAGCTGGTGTTCGTTAACCTCTGTTTTCTTGAGTATATTGAGCTGCCGGACTTATTCGGCCTGGCAGCTCAAACCATTCAGTACAGTTATACCATTGCCGGTTTCTAATATGCGTTATGAGCATGGCTTTTCAGGCTCAGAGACGAGGCGGAGTGACGAGCCATAGCCGTAGCTATGGCGAGGAACTCCAACGCGGGATCTGAGCCTGAAAAGGCAGCGCAATAGCATAATTAGAATTCGGAAATGGTATTACTTCAGTATTCCCCAACTTTCTTCGTAGACTTCTACCTGAGAGCTGTCTGGTTTGTTAGAAAATAGTTTCATGCCGGTGTACTGTTCTACATCTGCAATGTCCTTTTCATAATTGTCTAACTGATCGGAAGGAAGATCCATATGAGGGATTAAATAGGCTTGAGTCTTACCAGTCGCAGGGATATACACAGCTTTAAAGAACGCGTCAGGAATGGCAACGCCATTACCTATAAATCCTGTGTCAGCTTTTGAATTAAAGATCGGTCCCGCAACTACATAAATAGCGCTGTACTGCTTGGCCCAGTCCCGTATTTTATCCTCAAGGGCTTCCCAGATGCCGGCATTAAAGGCATGAATCTGAGGGGTCATATTGCTCAGAAGAAAAGCCTGTGCCATCAGGGCGATCTCATTTGGCACTAACTTTCTCTGTTTGGCTAATTATTCAGCACACAAAAGTACCAAAATAAGCCTAATTTCCTGTATTTCTCAAAAATTCAGTTTTTAAAGCTAGCTTTTTGAATATGCAACAGGATTGGTGTTTGTCAAATGAGATCGCCCTGCCTGTGCCATGGCTTCCTGGTCAGTATCTATCGTTCTGGCGGGTGCTATATGTCCACGGTCGTAACCAGAGAGGTGATAGTCATTCAGAGTAGCTCTGTACTGTTCTGGGATATCTTCGTCCTCTTTGAACTCATCATCTCGTTCAACAATATGATTAAGTTGATCTGCGGTAACGTAATACGATTCCCACTTTGGATCTTTGGTGTCGTAGTCGAAACCGACGGCATAATTGTCCCGACAAAGATATTGATCTGCTTCAGAAGGGATGCCTGTTGAGACGTGGTTGTGGCAGCTGAAGTTTTCTGCTGAAACTGTCTTTTTCGCCTGAGCTTCAGACACTTCCAAGTAAGCTGGTGCAGATGAAACAGAGTTGGAAAGTCCAAGGAATATCATCAGTGGCACAGATACAGGGAATTTCATAAGTTAAATTAAAAACAGCGTGGAAGGGAGACTATGAAAATAGCAGTATAGGTAATGACTAGCCTGACATATTAGAAATGATTCTTGTCGCTATCTTTTTAGCCTGAATATTTCATAAAGAGGCAGTAGCTTTTGGTCAGGTCGTCCAACTTTGACCTTTTCTGTAGCCTTCTTCATCGAAGTCACAATAAAGCGATAATTGTCGTCTTTCTGGTTAACCTCTGCCTTGTAGATGATCGAATGAATAAAGCCCAGTCTGGAATATGATCACTACCATATCCAGCTTGAAAGCGGGGTATGGTAGTGATCGGTAACCGGCTTGAATAAATATATACGCCAGTTATACCCAAAGATTTGGAGTTGCTACAAGGCAGCAAGGGAGTGAACCCCCGGGAGCTTAGACAAACTCAGTGACCGGGCCGGGCGGCGTACCAGTGAACAATCGCCGCAACGCAGTAGCGACGGCAACGGGTATATTATGCCATTTTCGAATTCTAATGATGCTATTGCGCTGGGCTATGTTCCCGTCAATAGTTGGGAGCACTCAAGTCCTATAAAAACTTTATTTTCCTGCTCCACATATGGCTATTCATGAGATAGGAAGGTATCCCAGAACAAATCGCTGTTCTTTGGGCAATAAACAAATGCAATATACAAGATTTAGTCATATCTCTACTTTATAAGGCACGTCTGTAGCCCTGTAAACATAGGGAGTAAGCAATACAACTATTGGCGGGAACATAGCCATTGCGCTGCCTTTCAGGCTCATAACGCATATTAGAAACCGGCAATGGTATTAGTCTGTTTTTACGTCTTTTGACTCAGGCTGCCAGCCTGGATAACCCAGTAAATGTTTCAGTCTTTGCTTCATCGTTTTATTAGCCGCCAGGGCATCAGAGAACATGTCTTTCCATTCATGGAAAGTCAGGGTCACAGGGTTCAGACTATGAACCTGTCTGGGAATTCCATAACGGCAGGCTTCATCGTTTTTTTCTTTAACGAAAGTGCCAAACATCCGATCCCAGATAATTAGAATTCCACCGTAGTTTTTGTCGATATAACTGGCATTTCGGGCATGGTGAACCCGATGATGTCTGGGGGTATTGAACAGCCATTCAAACCATCCCAATTCAGGAATCGCCTGACTGTGAACAAAAAACTGATAAAACAGGTTAAGCAGCACCACGGCTATCACGGTTTCTGCAGGAAAGCCCAGCGCAACCAGGGGCAGCCAGAAAAGCCACATTCCTGAAACGGGGTATGTCAGGCTTTGCCTGAAGGCAGTAGAGAAGTTTAATCGCTCCGAAGAATGATGAGCCACATGGGAAGCCCACATCCAGCGAATATTATGGCTGGCACGGTGAAACCAATAGTAGAGAAAATCCTGCAACAAAAAGAGTAATACAATACTCCAGCCTGTTACCGGAATTTCAAATAACCTGAAATCAAAAAAAGTGCTGTAGACAATCATCACAATGACGCCCGCCAGCTTTTCACCTATTTGATAAAACATACCCAGGGCCATATTGGAAAGCAGATCTGGCCAGGTGTATTGGGCCGATGGGTATTCCGGTTTTCTTTTACTGATCCACAGGTGTTCAGCCGCGATAGTCACAAAGTAAACGGGCGTCAAAAGAAGCAATAACAGTCCAACATCAAAATCCACAGCAGACACTCGTCTTGTATTTATTATTCAGCAAGCATACAAAAGTAATCTCTGGATGTGAATGATTAGATGTGAACGCCCGATTCTTAGCGTTCCGAACTATTTTGTCATTTACAGATATTTTTTTATCACAGCATCCAGTGTTAGCTTTCCATTACCATAAATCACCAGACTGAATAGCATGAATCCCCAAAGGACGTGTTGCTGTACTCCCGCTGCACTGATATCAGGATAAGAAATCACGGCAAAAACATTGATCACAAACAGTGCTGCTGCGGCAGTAGGTCCACCTAATCCCAGAACCAGTAATACCGGAAAAAACAGCTCTCCAAAAGTACCCAACCAGGCGGCTATCTCTGTGGATAGCAGCGGAACCTGATACTCATATTCAAACAACATCAATGTGGTGTCCCAACTCTGAAATTTATTCAGCCCTGAGAAAAAGAAAACATTGGCTATCCACAATCGCATCCCAAGGGGCAATAACTGCTGCAAGGGTACACGGGCAATATTTAAGACAGTTTCTGATTTTTCAGACAAACGTGCGATCATACTTTTCTCCTTGTTTTGATGATCTCATGTGGTCATCTACTGCACAGTGGCAATCCAGCCATTTTCCAGACAAGCCGGCAATTCGGACAGTAAATGCGTTCTGTCAGTCCGCTCCAGAACTTCACAACAGTTTTGTAATTTCGGATTTTCATCAAGCAAGGTGAGTAATTGCCACTGATCTTGCGATAGTGAGTCGATATTGAGCTTGCCCTGACGTTTGAAAATAATAAGATGGCTGGCGGGATATTCATCCAGATTTATTGACGGTATTTCTTCGTGCTGATGAATTTCCCATATAGTAAAAACAGGATCATCACTGGCATACAACACAGCGCTCTCCGGTAATAAGAAATCACTGGCTCTACCTTGTTGCACTCTGCTCTGAATATCACAAACGTTTAAAAAGGAAGCATCATTTTTGACCTGGACATTCTGAATAGACAACTCCAGTCGGGCAACATCTTCTAACCAGGGTAATGAAAAAAGCGATTGAACATTGCCAATGTACTCAGGAAACCCTTCACCAATATATTCCAGCGAATGGCTGGATAAATCTGCTTGTAATTGAAAACCCGACACAACCTGCCGAAAGCAATGGGTGAAAGTCTCATATTGACCGGAACTCTCATTCCATATTGTTAGACTGAACAGGGAATGGAACCACATTGCTCGTGGTTACCTCTGTGACCTTGGCACAGTAAGTTACTGACAAAAGCTTCCAGCCATTATCAAACCAGCCACTCTGTATTAATGACCTGAGAGTCAGAATGCCTTGACCTCCGGGGTGTCGCCAGCGCATACCTGAACACTTCATCCGCTGTGTCACTAACGTTTTACAGGTCGCCTCAATAACGCCAGATCCTATAGGCAGGTTGCACGACAGGTGTTCTGCATACTTCATGCGGTCACGATTATTCCTGAAGTATTCCAACTCTGTCTTTAACTTCGATCGCCGAGGATGTCGGCTGTGTTGATAGGCCAAAGCCTTGATGACTTTCTCAACCCCATCAGATTCTTCCTTCAAAATATGACGGTAGGTGATGAACTTCTCTTTGGGTTTTGAACTGTTTTCACCGTAGGACAGGTCAAACGCCTTCTTCAGATGTTCTGCTGCATGATAAAAATCCACGATTTCATGCCCTTGAGGAAGCTCTTTGGCAAGATAAGTCCAGTTGTCTTTAGCGCCATCAGCCACCTTGACCAATGACAGTTGAGGCTTCTGCCTGAGTGCTTCGTTCAGGAAACGGGAGAGCGACTGCTTTAGAGTTACTTTCTTGCTCTCTGGCATTCGGCCAATCCTGATGGTCGACAGGCGTTCACCTTCAACATCGTAAAACGACAGAGTTCCACAACTGGCTTCCTGGCAACCTGCCGGGCCACGAGTACGCTTGCCTTCAGCTGTACTTCGTTCACGTTTTTCCTGACGTTTCCCGTCTTTCATAGGCAGCATGACACCGTCCAAAGAGGCCGCTACAGTTACCGCTTCTTCGGGAACCTTGAGGCTATCTTTGAGGATGCACTCAAAAGGCTCACGGTACTGTTCCCATTGTTCATTGAACTTTTTTGGAAGTCGGGTTAACGAGCTTTCCGACGGTGACATATTACCCATCAAATCGAGCAGAGTTTTGGCGATCCCCGGAGAGAGCTGAGCCACAACCCAGACCGCTTGCTTTGCGGCCCTTGGCGTCCAGTAACCCTCAACGATGCCTGCCCTGAGTTCCAGGGGGACAATGCAGTCATCCTTGCCGCTGCGGTATAGCGTGCGGGCAACTCGGATGGGACCAGCAGCTGACTGGTAAGTTTGGGAGCAACGCAATGCACGATGATAGCAGGTGCCGTTCACCTCAATAGCAGGAATATCTATATCGAGGCCGGACAAGTCTTCTGCCAGGGTCTCCCGCTCTGCTTGAACAAAGAGAGCGTGAAGCTCGTTTTCATAATCTTCAAAGTGTTTAATCGGGTCATGGTGCTTGCGAAGGGAGGCCAGTTTGTGCTCAAGCTGCTGGATAATACGGCAGGGATGATTGGCGGCTTCAGTCAGTTGCTGACATAATTCCATCGGGGCGGCCTCTCACTGAAAGATGTTGGTTTCCAGTTAGCATCATACCTGCGTTTGGTCGTTACCCTCCCTTGTCTGAGAAAAGTCGATGTCGTGTCGTTTATACTGGAGCCCATGCCCTGCAATGACGGTCAATATGAGACTTACACCCAAAGCAATCTGCCCCCAGTAGCTGTTCTGACACCGGATAAATAATGGATAAAGCCCGAAAAATTATTTCACGGATACTGTTTCGATAAATGGACAGACCCTGAACAGGATTAAGCAAGGCGGCTGCAGAAATAAAAGCCGGTGCTGATTCAGTTTCATTCGAGAGTATCCATTGAGACATTTCAGCCTGCTGCTCACGCAGTAGCATATTCTCTCTCCCTGTTTTGCTCCAGAATTTGAGCAGCCCTTTCTGCCTCTGAGAGAAGTCGGTCCAACGCTGGAATATCATTATCCCATTCAATCAGTGTCGGTATATTGCCAGCTCCGGCAATATATTCTTTATATAAAGTCCAGACGGGCTCTGCAATCGCCGCGCCATGGGTATCAAGCAGAAAACCTTCATTCTGGACGGAATGGCCACCCAGATGGATTTCCTGCACCCGTTCAACAGGGATTTCATTCAGATATGTCATGGCATCAAAACCATGATTGGTGGCACTGACATAAACATTATTAATATCCAGCAATGCCAGGCAGTCAGATTCCTGCAATACGCTGGCAAAAAACTGTGCTTCCGACATAGTGGAATTATCAAACCGGATATAACTGGACACATTTTCAAGAACCAGAGGCATTTCGAGAAAATCCTGCACCTGTTTGATTCTGCCAGCCAGATGAAAAATAACTTCTTCGGTATAGGGCAAAGGCATCAGTTCATGAAGATACTGTCCAGCCATTGACGTCCAGCAGAGGTGTTCTGAAACCCAGGCAGGTTTCAAATCTTTGATGAGCAGGCGAAGGTGGTTCAGATAATCCATATTTAATGGATCTGCAGAGCCCAGTGACATTCCAACGCCATGCAGCGTCATGGGATAATGTTCTCTAATCTCCAATAGCTGACGCCGACTCTCTGTAGGGTATAAATAGTTATCGGTCAGTGCTTCCAGCCAGGGGATTGAGGGAGTTTCCTCAATTATCTGGCTGAAATGGGGATCTCGAAGGCCAACCCCTGCAGAAATTGGCCTATCACCGACTATCGGTATCATGCTGGAGTTTTACTACCGCCAGACAGTTTTACACAAGTACCTTTAGGAACATAAATCCACTCGGACTTATCACTATCTTTAACGCCCTGGGCTGCACAGCTATGCTTGCCGTTACCACAGTCATTTTTTCCGGCTTTGACCACTCCGTAGCACTTCTCCATTTTAGGCTTCGCTGCATGGGCAGGCAGTACCCGCAATGGTCATTGCCAGAATGGAACCAAGAGCTGACGCCGCTATTAACTTTGTAGACATTTTCATGAGTTGAATCCTATTCAGATATTATTTTTTTTCCTACAGTTTCTCACTGCCTGCATTTACAAATATGCCATTTATAAATATGCCATCCATGAATTGTTGGATTCGATTTAAGCTTGTTTTTTTAAAATGAAAGTTCGCTCATACCCCTACCGGCCAGCCTGATCTTTCAGATCTGAGCATTGAGACCGATGTTTCGGCATAATCTCCGGGCAACGGCGGATAAATTGCCGGGTAAAGTCATCTTCTCTAATGAGTCTGTCAAAAACAGGGTCATTTTTTTGTGTCAGAATCAATTCCATCAGCTGTCGCTCCGCCTCAACGGAATCATAAGGCGGCTTATCTTTCAGATAGGTACACAATACTGGTGTGTATTTTATGCTCTGAGGCCATTCAGACAATGAGGCCTCTACATCATCCAGATGCCTGAGGCGATCATCGATCAGTACAGTATGGTGCGGAACCTTCACTCTCCCTTCCTTTAATAAAGCCAGAAGCGTTTCGCCTTTCTTATTGCCGTGGCTGACAAAGACAACACCTCTTTCAATTCTGACTTGTCGCTCCCCCTCCAGTTCCAGCCACCGTGATTCTCCTATATCGGAAAATTCAATACCCGTCGCCTCCAGCTGCTTCAGGGTAACCTCCCTGACTTTTTTCCCCCGTGCAGTCATTCCAATAACAGTACTGCCCTGTTTCTTCAGTGTGGCAATAATCCCCGGGAGTTCAGGGTCTGTCAGTACCACAGGCACCCGGTGATACACGGCCACCAGCAGTGGATCGATTCGTTCAGACAATTCAGCCCTGCTGGAATTCGGGCTCATTTTCTGCTGCTGGGTCAGAAGGTCATAGAACATATCTGAACGCCCCAGCCACTGCCCGTCCGGTGAGGTTATCGTTGTATCATCAATATCGAGAATAATCAGGGTATTTGTCAGATGGTCATCGCGCACAAAGAGCACATTCAGAAATTCACCGGGCCGGCTTGTGGTTTCCGTTGCGGACGCCCGAACAGAGGAAATAGTAATAACCAGAGGGCACACAGCAATTATCATCGTTAGAGAAAGCACGATCCATATACTGTTATATTTTCTTTTCATGGCAGTAACTTGCCCAAAGAATAGAGTGAACCGTAAAAGTAGACCAGGACAGGGGCAGTTTCAGAAAATACTCTCGGTTAATGATCAGGCTATACCCAAAGGATTTGGAGTTGCTACAAGGCCGCAAGGGAGTGAAGCCCCGGGAGCTTAGATAAACTAAGTGATCGGGCCGGGCTGGCGTACCAGTGAACGAGCGCCGCAACGCAGTAGCAACTTCAGAGGCGACGGGTATATTCATACCAGTGGAATTTCCCTGACAGAATCTGCATTACTTTATAGATCAACCTCCCATTGCAAGACAGGTTTACGTACAATACGCAACTGAAAGAACAGCATACCGGGGAAAAGCAGTGATCAGTCAGCTGGACGAAAAAAAAACAAACCATCTCTATGCCCAATTTACCCGGAAACTGAAAGAGGCAGCATTCTCCGGTGATATTGAATCCGGTTATGCCGACCGGACTGTTCTTGCCACCGACAATTCCATCTATCAGTTATTGCCGGAAGCCGTTCTCTACCCCAGATCAACCGACGATCTCAGTAAAATTCTCAGTCTGGCTGCCAAGACTGAATTCCAGCAGATTGTAGTCTCCCCCCGGGGCGGAGGTACTGGCACTAACGGTCAGTCACTGACCTCCGGTTTCATGGTTGATACCAGCCGGTATATGAACCGGATTATTGAAATCAATGCCTCGGAACGCTGGGCCCGGGTTCAGGCTGGTGTTGTTAAAGATCAGCTTAATGAGCTGGCCGCAAAGGAAGGTCTGTTTTTTGCCCCTGAACTGTCCACCAGTAATCGAGCCACCGTTGGAGGCATGGTCAGCACCGATGCCAGCGGTCAGGGCTCGGTGGTTTATGGCAAAACCCGGCATCATATTCTGGAACTAACGTCTATCCTGACAGACGGCAGTGTCTGGACATCAAAACCGCTGGAAGATGATGAACTGGAGGAGATTGCCAGACGGAACGATCGTATTGGTCAAATTCATCAATGCGTCAAAGATATTCACACTGAACACAAAACCCGTGTCGCTGAAATTTTTCCGAAACTGAATCGTAACCTGACCGGTTATGACCTGGCCAATATCTACAGAGAAGACGGTCGGTTTGATCTGAATGCTATTCTCTGTGGTTCAGAAGGCACTCTGGCTCTGGTCAGTGAGATTAAGGTCAACCTTCTGCCCCTGCCCAAAACCTCAGCACTGGTACTGGTATTCTACAACAGCTTTCAGGAATCTCTTCAGGATGCCCGGACCCTGATGCAGGCTAATCCGGGTTCCATAGAAACCATCGATTCACGGGTGCTGGCTCTGGCGAAAGCAGACAGTGTCTGGGAAAGTGTTAAAGATTTTTTCCCGGACACCAGTCAGCCCATTGACGGAATCAATTTTGTCGAATTTACTGGCGACAGCGAAGTAATCCTGCAGGAGTCCATCGACGGGCTGACCCGTTTACTGGGAAGGCCGGGAACCGGCGGACGTCTCGGTTATCAAGTTGTTATGGGCTCAGCCAATGTCAAAAAAATCTGGAACATGCGCAAGCAGTCCGTGGGTCTTCTGGGCAATATGTCCGGTGATGCCCGGCCCATACCTTTTGTCGAAGACGTAGCCGTCCCCCCTGAAAACCTTGCAGCCTTTATCGAAAAGTTCAGGGCTGTGCTCGACAGGCATCAACTTAGTTATGGAATGTTTGGCCACGTAGACGCCGGTGTCCTGCATGTTCGCCCGGCTATAGATATGAAAGACCCGGAACAGGAAGGTCTGGTTCGCTCCATCAGTGATGAAGTTGCAGCCCTGGCAAAAGAACATGGAGGTGTACTCTGGGGTGAACACGGTAAAGGAGTACGCTCTGAATATTCACCGGCTTTTTTTGCCGATCTCTATCCTGCCCTGCAGCAGATTAAAAGCGCCTTTGACCCTGAAAATCAGCTTAATCCGGGGAAAATTGCCACGCCGGTTAATGATGCCAATGAAATCCCGCTATTAAAAATTGATGAAGTCCCAACCCGTGGACAACACGACAGGCTGATAGAGAGACAATCCTTTGAAGCGTTTACCAGTGGTCTGTATTGCAACGGTAATGGCGCCTGCTTCAATTACAGTCCAAACAGCGCCATGTGCCCCACCTGGAAGGCCACCCATGATCGAATTCAATCGCCAAAAGGACGTTCCGGACTGGTACGTGAATGGTTAAGATTACAGACAGCTGCTGGTGCCGACATTGCGGCAACAGCAGAAAAAATCCGCCAGAGCCCGGTTTATTTCAATGCAGGAAACAAACTGGTTAATCTCGTCAAAAAATGGCGGGGTGAAAAAGATTTCAGTCATGAAGTCTATGGTGCGCTGGATAACTGCATGAGCTGTAAATCCTGCGCCGGTCAATGTCCGATACAGGTGAATGTACCTGACCTGCGCTCCCGTTATTTCGAGCTGTATCATGGTCGCTATCCGCGTCCGATAAAACATCATGTGGCAGGCATGCTGGAGTCTATGCTGCCGGTGATGGCAAAGTTAAAACCTGCTTATAATCTGGTAATGGGCTGGTCATTGACGAACAAAATTTCCGGAACAACCCTGGGTTTAACAGACTTGCCAGCCATTACCAGCACATCTCCTGTTGCTGACAGCCTTGCAGCTGGAGCCTCACTGGCGAGTGTCGGCCTGCTGGATTCCATTCCGGAAACTGAACGACAAAAAACCGTTATTATTGTTCAGGATGCTTTTACCAGTTTTTTTGAAACCCCTCTACTTACCGACCTGGTCGAACTGCTCATTCGACTGGGGTATCGTCCTCTGGTTGCCCCTTACAAACCTAATGGAAAGGTGCTCCATGTATACGGCTATCTCGGTCGATTTGAAAAAGTAGCGCGAACCAATGGCAGAGAACTGAAAGCACTGGCCGACTCGGGTGTGAGCCTGATGGGTATAGATGCCGCAGTGACATTAACTTATCGGGATGAATACCGGGAAGTGATGAGCGAAGATGCGCCTGAAGTTCAGTTATTGTCAGAATGGTTTTCTCAGCAGGCTGAAAACATCAGTGCATTGAACCTGAACCTGAAAGGCGACTATGTCATGCTGGGGCACTGCACAGAAACCAGCAACCTTCCTGAAGCACCAGCCCAGTGGCAAAGCCTGTATAAAGCGGCTGGTTTAAATCTGAAATACCAGCCCACCGGATGTTGTGGCATGGCTGGTATTTATGGTCACGAAACACGAAATCAGGAAACGTCCAGAAAGCTCTACGATTTAAGTTGGAAGTCTGTGGTTCAGAATCCGGGCAATAAAAACAAACTGGTCGCCACCGGTTACTCATGCCGGAGCCAGATCAAACGCTACGGCGATGGCCATATCCCTCACCCCGTACAGATTCTTCTGGAACGAATGAAAAATCACTGAGCGCTATCCGGAAACCACTGCAGCAGCAGTTTCCGGATTTTGTTTCTGTTTTTATTTTTGTTTCTGAGAAATGTCAGGGTGTAACCGTTGTTCCTATAAAGCTGTTAAGAATAATACTGGCAATACCCGGCTGATCCATGGGCAACAAGTGTCCTGCATCGTAAACGGCGTATTGAGTCATGCGGGGAGAAGTGGTTGAACTGTTATCAAAATAGTCCCGTGAAAAACCAGCAAGGCTGCCTCCTGGCACCCATTTTTTATAGGGACTGTTGATAAATGGCTGGCCATTTTTCCACCATTGATGTTGCACCATTTTACTCAACCAGTCATTGGTAACAGAAGGGCCGCAACATCCATCCAGCATCCCGCCATAAAGAACGATTCTGACAGAAGAATTATTCAACAGGTCAGCCAGGAAGTAGAGCATTGAATTTTGCTCTCCTGTTTCAAAATCCGCTGCAACCCTGGGATTCACAACGACCCAATCGGGTGTTGCGGTTGAAACATGCAATGCCTCGCGCACTGATTTCTGGTTCAGATATTCGGCCACAATGTCGGATGAATATCCCCCGGTTTTGTCCATGTTATAGATATTGACACCGGTCATAGCTACCAGCTTATCGACCACCCCGTCACACAGGTGACCAATAACTGCAGGAATGAACACCGAGCCGTTAAATGTACTGTTGTCGTATTTATGAAGCGCGGTTTCACACTCATCGATATCGGACTGTAGAGAAGCCCTTTGCACTTCATCAATAATACCGTGATCAAATGCAAAGGCAGTCAGACTCCCAAGCTGGGTTTCGGGATCAACCCAGCCATCGCCAATGCCTATACCTTTAAGATTTAAACCCGCTTGACTGAAGTACCCTTTGCTCCTTACTCCTTCGTTCTGATCAACAATATAATTCGCCAGCCTGGGAATGTAGTGCCCGGCAAAAGACTCTCCAAAAATATAGAGATCGTTTTGTCTTAAGCTATCGGGAATAGACTGAAAAATGGTCTGCAATCCGTTATACAGTTGCTCCGTAGAAGTGATTTCATTCATCGGGTCGCAACTGCGATCCACAGAAAATGAAAATCCGGTTCCGGCAGGCTGATCGATAATCAGATAGTTGGCATTAGTATTCCAGCTTGTTGGTCTGGACACTAATGACAGCTCACCGGTCATTTCTTTCTCTATTGAAAACGGGCCATTTTCCTGAAATAGACCAATGGCACTGGAAGCACCCGGACCGCCATTCAGCCAAACTATTAATGGATCATCCAGAGAGCCTCTAGATGTAATTAACCAGAAAAACAGATAGTCGCCACAGTCATTCACCTTCACCTGACCGGCATACTGTTCGGGTGTTACTTCATGCAACCCAGGCAAACCTATGACTTTACCAGGTGGGGGAATCACTACAGGCAACGCAGTGGGAGTCACTTCAGGAATGGTCACTCCACCCTTAATAAAATCAACCCTGGCAAAGTGACTGTTCTGACGGTTTTTATTATCTGAAGCTGGCAGTGCCCAGGCCAGTGAGGCAACAACAAAAAATAGTATGGATGAAAACAGAGAGAGCAGGCAAAAACGACAGCAATGAATGCCCTTCATAACATTATCACTCCAACATCAGTATTCAGAGATGACAGAGTATAGTCAGGCATTCAAAATAGTCAGGCATTCAAAGGCTGCGGCTTTGCGATAGTCGCTTTTCCAGTTTATAAACCTGAATCAGATTTATTGTTTCGCTGATCAATCAATAACCGGTAGTTCGCCAGATCAGAGTCCCATTGTTTTATCCAGCTGTCTAACAATGCTTTAACATGCTTTGCTGTGAGCTGTTCACGGTCATTCTCCAGCTGCAATCCTTCTCCGCGATAAACCGTAGTCACTAACAATTCGCCACTGTCAGCCAGTGTCAGTTTATTTTCCAGACGGAATTCCACATCACGATCTCGGCCTCCAAGCGCATAGTTCACACCGGAAATAACCGCTTTAAAAGGCAGTACTTCGAGAGGAGACAAATCTTCAAGGGAAATGCGCATTCTGGTGATAGCCGGTTCCAGAACAAATACATCGGGCCCCAGCGTGTTACTCAAAACAAAATACTTTGCGACTGTTTCCCGAATATTCTGATCAAGATACTTTTTTATTTTCTCTGCATTCTCAAGGGAGATTTGTTCGTCTATTTCTAATTGAGGGTAGAAGATGACAGGTTTGATATAAAATGAAACGGGTTCCAGGGGCGCAATTTTTCGTGTCAGTTTTCTTGATACCCATCGGTTTTTAACGACACCGTCATCATTTTTTACTGACGCCATACGTTCATAATTTACAATAAAACCATTATTCACAGGAGGGAGGGCTGACTGGCGTAAACTGCAGGCACTGAGCAAAATAACCAGTACCGAAATCAGGCTGGTTCTAATGAAAGTAATCACATTGATTCCTTTAAAACATACTCAAGATGAAAAGCCGGAATGAAAAACACACGTTGAATCAGACATAACAATACAACAACTTATGTACGATTCAAGGTTCATCCCGGGCACTACTTCATCTATCGGGTAAGACAGAATCAATGATTTATCCGATGGCTAACAGTGTACCGAGATCCTTTTTATTGGTCAGTAAATCTTCCAGAGTGTACTGATCCAGAGTGGCCAGAAAGGCATTCAGTGCCTCAGCCAGGATACCGTTCAATTTGCAACTTGGAAAAATACGACACATGGGACTTTCACAATCAACCATTTTCAGATTATGTTCCATGACACGTATCAATTGTCCAACATTGATTTCAGCAGGCCTGCGACCAATGCGAAAACCACCGCCCTTACCCCGGACAGTCTGCAGATACCCTTCCTGCCCCAGTTTCTGGACAATTTTCATAACATGGTTTCTGGACAATTCGAATGCATCGGTGACTTCCTGAATCGATAACAGTTCACCGTCCGGTTTAAGTGCCGAATAGATGAGGATACGAAGTGCGTAGTCTGTATGGCGAGTCAGTTTCATAAACAATCAGCGAAAGATGCAAATAAATTGCAGCAATCATACCTTATTTTACCCATCAACCTTCAGTAATAAATACAGATCCTTGTCCATAAACAGACAAGCATATAAACACAGAGTATTTGTCAGCATTCACTCAACCTCTTGAAATAACGAAGTTTCGCCTGAACCTCTATACCCAAAGAATTTGGCGTTGCGACGCGGCAGCAAGTGAGCTTAGACAAACCAAGTGATCGGGCCGGGCTGGCGTACCAGTGAGCGAGGTCAGACAACAACGCAGCATCTTGAAAGGCGATGGGTATACATCATAAATTCACAGTATTCAGAAGCAATACTGAACTAATATTCAGCTCTACAATCTAACCTCATCACTGATTGCTGTACGGTGACACATTATTCCTCTGCCTCTCTGGCTGACCTTTTTCTGCGCTACCCTCTTCTTCAGTCTCATGCCCGGAGCGGCAGCTGTCACCAGTATGGTTTCCGGAATTCAAGTTGGATTCAAGAGATCCATTCCTGCTGTTATCGGGCTGAAAACCGGGATATTGCTGCACCTGATACTGGTGAATACAGGTGTAGGGGCCTTGATTGCAACTTCCGAGACATTATTTAATCTGCTCAAATGGCTCGGGGTACTCTTTCTGTTTTATCTGGGCATTATGAAATGGAATGAAACATCTGAAATAACTTCTGACTGCTTTCAGAATCCCTGTAATTATCAAATTCTGACAAGCAGTTTACTGGTCAATCTTGTAAATCCTAAAGTGATTATTTTTCAGATAGCCTTCCTGCCACAATTCATTGATCTCAACTATGCATTGTTGCCACAGTATTTAATCATTGGCACTACACAGCTGATTGTGGATTTTCTGGTCATGCTTTCTTACGCCGGTTTTGCCAGCAAAATTATTCCCCTGATCACCCGACAGCAAAACCGCCAGAATCAAATATTTGGTTGCCTGTATATTTTCTGTGGCGCGCTGCTATCAACCATCAGCCGACGCTGAACTTTTCACGTCTGGCGACTATCTCACAGGATTCGCAGCTCAATTTATTGTTAGAATAAGTTTATATAAATTTTCAGATTCCAATAATGGCCAAACCAAAGTCCCGAAAAGCTTTCGTCTGCACCGATTGTGGCAGTGAATCCACCAAATGGCAGGGGCAATGCCCTGACTGCAAAGCCTGGAACACGTTCAAGGAGGTAAACCTTGGTCCTGCCATGGCCCCCTCCATAGCGGCAACCAACAGATCTGGCTTCGCCGGAACCCTGACTTCATTGCAAACGCTGAATGAAGTTGATGTGGCTGACTCTCCCCGTTTTTCCAGCGGAATGACCGAATTCGACAGGGTTCTTGGAGGCGGATTCGTCAAAGGCAGTGCCGTATTGATTGGTGGCCATCCCGGAGCCGGGAAAAGTACTATTTTGCTACAGGTGCTCTGCCATGTGGCCCAGCAGATGAATGCTCTTTATGTTTCGGGAGAAGAATCTCTGCAGCAAATTGCCGCCCGGGCACACCGATTAAAACTCCCCACCGACCGCCTTAAAATGCTGGCTGAAACCTCAGCTGAAAATATTGTAGCCGTTGCCGAGCAGGAGAAACCTGGCGTCATCGTCATCGATTCTATTCAGGTAATGTACATGAATGGAGTCGATGCAGCGCCCGGTGGTGTGGCACAGGTGAAAGAGTCAGCTTCATTCCTTACCCGCTTTGCCAAGCAGACAGGCACCGTACTGTTAATCGTTGGTCATGTAACCAAGGACAACTCTCTTGCGGGCCCCATGACTCTCTCCCACATCATTGATACCCAGATCATGCTGGGCAATACCGATGATTCCCGGTTCAGAATGATGCGCGCCACCAAAAACCGTTTTGGTCAGGTGAACGAACTGGGCATCTTTGCCATGACAGAAACCGGTTTAAAGGAAGTAAAAAATCCTTCGGCCATTTTCCTTTCTCGCACGCCTGAAGCCACTTCCGGCAGTATTATTTCAGTGCTCTGGGAAGGAACCCGTCCTTTGCTGGTGGAAATACAGGGGCTGGTTGTAGATTCTCAACTGGGAAATCCCAGACGAGTAACGGTAGGTCTGGATCAGAACCGGCTGGCCATGTTACTGGCAATTCTCACTCGTCATGGCGGTATTTTCACCAGTGACCAGGATGTGTTTCTCAATGTGGTGGGTGGCGTCAAAGTCACAGAAACCAGCGCCGATTTATCCAGCCTGCTGGCTATTGTCTCCAGCCTGCGGGATGCTCCCCTGCCTCAGGATTTATTCGCATTCGGTGAAGTGGGTCTTGCCGGTGAAATCCGCCCTGTGGCCAATGGTCAGGAACGCCTTGTAGAAGCCGCCAAACATGGTTTCAAACGCGCGATTGTTCCAGCTGCCAACAAGCCCAGAAAAGCCATTGAAGGATTGACGGTGATCGGTGTCAACAAGTTGTCTGAAGCATTGGAGGCCATTTGAAACAGGCCTTTCATAAGCTTAAATGTAGGTGTTAAATGCTTATACAAATTTAAAGCACTTTTTCATAAAGGATGGTGAAAATTAGGGTATGCGTAGAAAGAAACTGATTTTAAGGAGATCAAAAAACAACTGGCTTGCAGGAGTAGCTGCCGGAATAGCAGAGTTTGTAGGCTGGCATCCAAAAGCTATCGGGTCCGCATGGGTTCTCTCTACCATTTTTACCGGACCAATAGCATTTATTGTGTATGCAGTTTGTGCGTATATTTTTCCACCACCAGATGATATTGTGTATGCAGTTTGTGCGTATATTTTTCCACCACCAGATGATTTTGATATCAATGATTTCAGGGTTCAGTAAATTGCATTCCATTAAAGAGAGTATTTAACGGACAAGGATATATGAGGGCTTACAATAAACATGCCCTTGCATTTCTAGCTTAAAGCTCCCAATCAAAAAAAACGCGTACTTTCACTCCTAAGGCTTTGGCTAGAGCGACCATGCTGGCAAGGGTAAGATTTTTCTCACCTCGTTCAATTTCCCCTATATAGGTTCGGTTGAGCCCTGCTCTATGAACTAAACCTTTACTGCTGCAACGGTTCGTCCGGATAAAGAAAAAAATTTTGGAGCAAGAGAATAAGCATCTTAAAAAACTTCTTCTAATTGGTGCAGAATGGATCACTCTCCAGTTAAACCAGCAAAGGTAGAGAGAGAATTTAAACACTGATTATTTGCTCCGTGGGCTGCAGGTGAGATCTCCGAGGGTTATTTTCCCAAAGCTTGTTGCGAACTGCTCAGAGCTAACTTGATACCTCGGAGCTTGTTCTGATGTAGTTCATTGGTAGAATGATGCGACCATGCTGTGACTATTTGAAGTCATCTCGGAGTAGGTCTGCAACAGCCCAAATATAACGGCTGTGCTACTGAAATTGTTACTCATAAATTATTTGGAATTGGAAGAATCAGTCAGGATGAAAATAGACAACCATTCTGCGGTATAGAGAGTGCTTGGACAAGGGGAAGTCAGAATGACTAGTGGTTTTTATTATCCTTTTATAGAAGGACATATTGTGGGATTTGGGGTAACGAGCTGATGAGCAAAACTAGAGACAATCATTACGTACCAGAATGGCATCAAAAAGAGTTTTATTCAGATGGCAAAGAAAAACTGTGTTATCTCAGTTTAAAACCCAAAATATTTCCCTTACCCTCTGGTCAGGTCAAAAAAGTTTATACAAGAAAATGGTTTTCACCATCACAGAGTTTTTATCAAACAGATCTTTATACGACATTTTTTGGCGAATACATCAATGACGAGATTGAAAGAAAGCTGTTCGGTATCAAACAGATCTTTATACGACATTTTTTGGCGAATACATCAATGACGAGATTGAAAGAAAGCTGTTCGGTCATGTGGATAAAATTGGTGCTGAAGCTGTTCGTGCTTTCATTAGTGGAGATACAGCCAAGCAACAGAAACACTTTCTTGATTTTTTTACCTATCTGGATGCTCAAAAAATACGAACACCTAAGGGACTTGACTGGATCAGGGCGCACTACTCTAACCTTGGTCAGCATGAACTTATGGTTGAAATGCAGGCAATAAAAAATTTGAACTGTACTTTATGGGTGGAAGGTGTACGTGAAATCGTTTCGGCTAAGGAATCTGAAGTTAAGTTCATTTTATCAGACCACCCTGTAACCACTTACAATTATGCCTGCCCACCTGATTCTGCTCCAAGTATCTATCCTAATGAACCAGATGTTGCCCTTAAGGGAACACAAACAATATTTACGCTTGACCAGAATCACGTTCTGATCCTGACAAATCTGGAGTACGCTCAAGAACCTGTTGGATGTAACCCTCTTGAGCAGAGAACTCATGCACAGAAAAACCGACAAACTATGGTGAAAACAGATGCTCTTATCAGGTCTCGTGAACTTCGTTCTGAGGATGTGATTAAAATTAATCACATTATTAAATCTAGAGCCAAGCAGTATATAGCCGCCGGAAAAGCAGAGTGGCTATACCCTGAAAAAAGTATTAACGAAAACTGGGCTGATATAAAAAACCTTCTGCTCCCTCCATCAGACAAACTATATAAGTTCGGTGGTGAGATGTATGTAGGTTATAAAGATGGTACGACTTACTATCAGGATGCTTTTGGCAGAACTAAGCCTGAAAGCAATTTTTTGAATAAGAATGTTGACGAAAGCAAACTAGGGCGAAACGACCCTTGCGGGTGTGGTAGTGGAAAAAAATATAAGCGCTGCTGCAAAGACATACCTGCTGAACAGAGAACCACATGGTCTGTGAGGAGTATAAGAGAGAGAAATATCACGCTCTACAATGCAATCTTCGATATTTTGGGGCTAAACAAAGGTAAAACTTGGGATGATGTCCGGCATGAGTTAAGCGGTGAACAGGTCAAAGAGATTTATGGTGTTTATAGTGTTCTCTGGCCTCCTTCGACTGATATTTATGAGCTTCTACCAAAGTCAGATGACAAACTGCGGGGGTTGTATAGTGGAATCATTGATCCAAGAAGCATCGGACATATTGCTCTTTGTATGACACCATATTTCGACGAGTTACTGATCCAGCACCCATTTTTAAATCCCAATAATGTGAAGCCGGAATATAGCCCTATCGAGTCACCAGAATCATTTAAGCGACAAGCACTGAAAGATATTTCCTTCTTGTTAGTTCTAGAGCCGTTTGTAAAATCTGGTGTTGTGAGTTTAGTTCCTGATCCTTGTAATTTTGATCATCATTTACATCGCCAAATGCTATACATGGCACAGAATCGTGGCAGCGCCGAGAATCTTGGTAATAATGATGATAAATTTATGTCTCAATTGAATATAAATAGCTATCTTCACACGATTGTTTCACTACCCAACCATATGAAAAATGACTTTATACGTAAGGAGTTACCTAGTTTAGAAGCTGGTCAAATAGAGCAGGTTAAAAAGCACATTGAGGCGGAGGCAAAGAAAGATCCAACCGTATTACTGCAAAAAATTGAGTTTCGTCGAAGTGGTCAATTCATGATGTTTAACATGACTCCAAACTACGAAATGTCATTATTGATAGCACAAGTGACTGGCTCTGTGATTCTGACTGACAGTGACTCTCGCTGGAATGAATTCAGGAAAGCCCAGTTTCGCGAGCAAGGTCTAGTCGCATACCCATGGAAAAAACTGACTGATGCAATGTCTGATGTCGCACTACATATTGACCCAGAAGTTGCTCACAGTAATCATTCTGAACCTGAATTTGCTGCTTTGCGAAAAGTTTTTCGGAGCGTACTATCCATGAACCACGAAGGAGTTGAAAATTCTACTACCCTTGCAAAGCTGGAACAGCAGTTAAAAGAACACTATCACAAAATCCACTCTGGAATTAAAGAAGATAATTCTAATGTTATGAAGGTGCAGACACTGATGCCTAAAGGTGGATTTGTGGATAGGAATGTACAGAGGTTGCTGGTCACATCAAACTTCAAGAAATATCAGAACTCAGTCCCAATAGTTATATTTGTTGAAGCAGATTAGAGGTAGCTTCTCAATAAGTGCTGGAGATCTGAAATAACCGTGTAAAACCATAGTGCATAATCCTTGCCTCCCAAGGGCTTAGTAAAATTGGTACTTTGGTTTACCAGCACTTATTGAGAAGCTACGATTAGAGCTACTTCGATAGCTGTAAACCAAATAATCAAAATTAGCAATTGAACTTTAAGAACTTTAAGGACATCCATTTATTCAGGCTCAAAAAAACAGAGTTTACACATTTATCTGCCAATATTTTACCATTGCTATTACTGACAACCGTCCACTGAAGCGGAGAAAGTTCAGCCGTCACGCATGGTGTTCCCATTGTTCCTACCGTCGACACGCTATCTGAAGTATTGAAAGCCCTCTGAAACAGCTCTTTCATAAGCACTAAATAGCTCGACTTCTGTCAGCCTGTTACGGCTGAAAATCGAACATATAATGAGTGTTCATGGGAAATGTGTAAAGTTGACGTTGCCTGACTTCTTTATTCCTTCCGGGAGATACTATGGGGGGCAATCTCAGAGTTATAGAAGCCGAACCTCGGTCAGGATTTCTGGTTTGCGCTTTGGTTTGCGCTTTGGTTTGCGCCTTGGCAGCCCCCTGGTGAATAATCGCCGGGAGCAGTGTTGGAACCGCGGATTCTGTCATGCCAGAAGGTATCGAAAAATGAATGGATAATGTCTGGCCGCAGCTGGCAGTATTAATAGAAGCTGGAGATGATATTGTTGCAGTGGGAGCAATGGATGCAGTGACTGATTCTGATTCCTGAAAACTCTGATGATCTTCAGCTGAGTCAGGAACAAGAGATACGTGACTATCTCCCGATTGAACCAGATATGAAGATATGGAACCTGCCTCCTGATTGAACGTAATAATGGCGTTTACGCCTGTCAATGTTTGGCCAGTAAAAGGGTCAACCGGTTGTAATGAGATAGCGGGCTGATCTGCAAAATGCTCTACGGCAAAAAACGGGTGAATATATTGACCATCGATGGATATTCCCGGCAACTGGGGAAACCAGAGAAAGGCTGTTTGAATACCCTGAGATTGCAATAGATGATAATGACTTTCCAAAAAAACGGAGACTGAAGCAATATGGCTCTGCTGAGTCGTCGAGCCGGTACAGACCTGAATACCGCTCATCGACATAGGATAATTGTCAGTGGATGAAACTAATCTGGCTCTGACCTCAACAGAGCTCTGGCCCTGATTGGCCGTCAAAGCCCTGAGGTGAGTTGGTGTCTTTTTGTGAGAATAATCCGAGAATTTTAACTGAACCTTTATTCTATCGCCCTCTTCTGTTTTATATCCGAGAACCTTTTCGTTCTGCGCCTTTAGCCATTGTGGCAATAGCAATAAAATGGCAGTAACAATACAGAAATTAACAAAGGAATTTATTTTCATTGTTTTAGTAATTCACCCAGTTCGTTAATGAAATATACTTTCAGATATCATTTTCTTCTGGAGTAAAAAGTAGCTTATTTATTTAATTTATCTATTTTCATATTCAGTTTTACCAGCCACACCAATCGGGATTGCTATAGTAATATCAATCATTGCATGGATGCTTATATGAGTAAGATTTCACCCGATGGATCTTCTATTCAATCCACAGAGATATCTGTTGAACGAACCGCTTCTCCGGCAGGCCAGCATCCTGTTACAGGGAGTGTCAGAAAATTGGCTGATGATCAGGTATTGAAAGCTATTCCAGGGCCGAAAGAACAATCCCAATCCCAATCATGCCCCTCCGACACATCAATCCATAGCCGAAAAGTCCGATTTTCAGGTGAAAAGGCAGATTTAACAAGTATTTCTCCCCCTTCTGATCTGGCTCCTTCTTCTGATATAGATAGAGCTACTGATGAGTTTGATTATTTCAGAACGCTTTTTCAGTCAGGTAACTACAATGAACTGAAAAATCAGCTGACTCACCAGATCATTCATGAGCAAACCCGTAAAGGTCCGGCAAACTCATCAAGAACTGATACGCCGGAATTATCCGATCTTTTTTATGAAAATATGCAATCACAGTACAATGGGAAAATACACTTTCTACAAACAAAAGCTGCACTTTTGAAAGAGGTGACCAAAACCGTTTCAGATGAAAGCGTAACAAAAGAGTTAACTGAAAACCTGTCTTCAGTCCAGGCAGAACTGATTCATGCAGAGAGTCAGCGTGACCACTTACAAAGCGTTTTTGACGACGCAACAAAAAAGGCCAATGCACATATCACGGTTTCCGCTTATGTTGTTTCTACAGATTCAAACAGTCTCGAAACAGATATAAATCTTCTGAAGAAAAAAATCAATCGACTGACCCGTGACAACTCCCCTTCCAGCGCTGCTACTCTTGAACTCTCTAAAAAGAAACTGGAAGGCCTGGAATTGGCCCTGGCTGATGAAAGGCTGGAGCAAGGCGCCAAAAGCAAGAACTTCTCATTTCATCCAAAATCGGATGCCATGAAAGATCATGACTCTCCTATCTGGAAATTAAGAACATTATTGACCAATGGCAATCAGTCAGATGCCGAACAGTTGATACAGAGCCAGACTGACCAGAACACGGCTCATTTAATAGTACAGGTATTAATTAACGGTCATTATGATCAGGAACTTCAAACCCTGGCCCAGAACCACCTGGAAAGATTGAAATCCACAAGCAGTGATATAAAACGGGGATAGGTTCACCTTTCAGAACCCTGCACTTACAATAAACCAGAGATCATGTCGGTAACAGAGCAACGATACTTCGGTTTATAAATACCTAAAAATTCTTTAAAAATTGCATGATTAGTCATCATCAATTTCCAACAACGTCATTCTAATTATACTGACAGTGTCTGTGATTCTATTTTCACCTTTGCTATAGTCCAATGGTGCTAACTTAAGAGGCCATACTCCTTGAGGGCTATGTTCCCGTCAATAGTTGGGAGCACTCAAGTCCTATAAAAACTTTATTTTCCTTCTCCACATATGGCTATTCATGAGATAGGAAGGTATCCCAGAACAAATCGCTGTTCTTTGGGCAATAAACAAATGCAATATACAAGATTTAGTCATATCTCTACTTTATAAGGCACGTCTGTAGCCCTGTAAACATAGGGAGTAAGCAATACAACTATTGGCGGGAACATAGCCCTCCTTGAGCTTGTGGCTTGCTTCTTTGTGAGTTGAAGCTTGCGCGTCGGTTTAGAACGACTCTTATTTTCCCTTGCTTCTCGTCGTCCAAAACAATTTCTGATTTTTCTTTTCTGATTAATAGAATAAATCATGAAAATCACTGGCCAGGAAGTGAGTGTCTGAAAATAGAGGGACTGAGTACATTTGAATGTTTGTTTATGAAATATTCAGGCTAGTCCTCCTCTGATAGATAGACTATTTTCTCTCGCAGATTTTTTTCATCTAAGATCACCTCATAAAAAGTGAAAGTTATAGTTTTTATTTTTATGTTTCCTGGTGGTAATCAGTATGAAAACTTTATATACGAGAAAAACCTGCCTGCACGATTATCACTGCTGGTTTTTGCTATTTATTATTTTTCTGGCTAAACCTGTCCATGCTATTTATTCACAATATTCGCAGCAATTCCCGATGAATTCTGAGCCCCTTCTGCTGCAAGGCACACAGGCAGGTTGTAAAAAAAGCCCTCGCACAATTTTAATCAACTAAAATAGATACTTACTACATTACTGTCGTTTACCTGATTATGGCTACCGCTATTAAGAAGTACAGCAAGCACTTTAATGCCACAAATCTTATCAACAAGGTATTCGAGTGCTTTGGCAGAATTAAGGATCACCGATCTAGAAGTTGTCCTATTCCTTTTGAAAACTTCCTAATGTCTGCCTTTGCTATGATGCATCAAAAGTACGATTCTCTGTTAGGATTTGATGATGAGCGGGTAGATAAAATCCGTTGCCATAATCTTGAAAAGTTGTATCACGTCAAAGATGGAAAAGTTCCGTCTGACACTCAAATGAGAGCAGTTGTTGATTTAATAAATCCTGACGATATTCGAAAACCATTTAAGAAGTTATTTTCTATTATTCAACGAAATGGTGCCCTCAACGGATTCAAATTCAATTGTGATAAATTGAAAGACCATTATCTGCTGCCCATCGATGGCACCGGACTTTTTTATTCTGGGAAATGTGGCTGTAAAGACTGCTGCATTAAAAACGAAGGAAAGAAAAATGAAGCCTTCTACCATAATATGATGGGAGGCTGCATTGCTCACCCTGATCAGAAAACAGTTATACCTCTTGAACCAGAAGCTATTATTCGTCAGGATGGGTGCACCAAAAATGACTGCGAAAAAAATGCAATAAAACGTTTTTTTGCGCACGTAAAACGAGTACATCCTCTGCTGAAACTGATCATCCTTCTGGATGGTCTATACGCTGACAACCCTACTATCGCGCTGATTAAGAAGTATGGCTGGCACTATATCATTGTGGCTAAGGATGGTAATCATGTATCGCTTATTGAGGCGATGAATGCACTATATGATGAGGGAGAAGTCCATCACCATAAAATCAATGATAAAAAAAATGGAGTAAAGCACAACTTTCGATTCGCTAATAACGTCTCACTGAATTTGCAAGATCAGGTTGAGAAAGTCAATGTTCTTGATTACATTGAAATCGACAAGAAAGGTCACCAACATAATTGGTGCTGGGTAACAGATATTGAATTAAATGAAGAGACAGTACACAGTGTCATGAGAGGAGGACGATGCAGATGGCATATTGAAAATCAAACGTTTAACACCCTGAAAAGCCAAGGTTATCATCTGGAACACAATTACGGTCATGGCAAAGAGCATCTGGCGATGAATTTTGCTTACCTTACATTTCTGGCATTTCTGGTGGATCAAATCCAGGAGATGTCCAGCCCGGAATTTCAAAAAGCATTAAAGAAGCGATCAAGAGGAACACGAAAATATCTTTGGAAGAGAATGACGTGTTTATTTATCAGTTGGATGGTTGATAGCTGGGAGGATTTATTTAGTGCAATCACAAATGGATTCAAGCCGGAAAAAATAAAACTAGACACTTCATAAAATCGAAAGATAGCCAGGTTTTCAGGGTTATATTAAATTCCATTCTGCTGCCTCAATAGGAGTGCAGGCCTTTCTTTTGCTCTTATTTTTAAGTCTGTATTAAGTTGTCTCTAAGGTATCGGAATCAATTCGTCGGGAATAGCTGCAATATTCGGGTGGTTCCGATACTTCTGGTTCAGGAGAAATGAATAGCTGCCCAATGATCTTCGACCCTGTAGTTCAGGCCCATATCGATTATCTTGAGCGAAATTATTTGGTGGATTTGTCTCAATATGACCGTGTAATATTTAACTCCGCAGAGGTTGAAGATATAAGTGAAGCAATCAATGATCTGGACGGCAATACAATAGTTATTCTTCAACAATCGTCTCCAGAAAATCCATTTATAGCACGCAGAATTGCCTATCTAAAATACAATACGTGGATAATTGGAGTTACTTCTTTGATGCAGGAGTTGGTGACCATTCGAATGCCAGATGATAATAGTTTCAATGGAAGGCACTGGCTGGAGCTTGGCAGAAGATGGCCAGGCAGTGATGATATTGGCAGGAGCGGAATTTCCGGATTAAGACTTATAGCACCAACAGATGGAACGGATCGGCATATTGATTCAGTAATATCTCTGCATTGTTTTGATGGTTCATTTAGTGTTTCTGACAATGTGTTTTATCTTAACCTTGGAAGCTCTGTATTTTACTGGTGTTACAATAATACCGAAGATAATAGTAGCCAATTTGTTTTTGAAAGGAATCTGGTTAATGGATTAAATTTAAATAACAAACTTCGTAAAAAAACTGGGAACCAAAATACTATAAGCTTGGACGGTCTTTTTGTTGAAGTACCTAACCTGCAGAATAATCAGGAAGCCGTTGTTGCCAGGGATAATAAATTTCTGGGTAACTTCGACGTAGCTATTAAGGTTACTGTAGGTGATCGCAGTCAGGCACTGATCGCCAAGAACAAAGTGAATGATAATGGAAATAGCATGGTTCAGACAGGCTTTAAATTACACCACAGAGGCAATGGAATCCAAGGGTATTATGTGTTTGATGGTAATAATCTGGAAGCTAATACTGGAGCGCAATTATATGGAGGGATGGATATAAAAATCACTGATAACCAGGTCATTGGAGGGATTGCTTTTGAGCAAATAAAACAAATTGATTTAAGATGGAATCAATCAAGCAATTACGAAGTAATCAATATTATTGATGGCTCTGCCAATCAATGGACAGGAAGAGTTCCCCCGTTTTTTGGCTTAAAACGTTATCAGGGCACTCTGGAGTTTGACGGTTTGGAAATGACCGGAGATCCTGATAGTTGTTCTGTGACAAACTATTTAGCAAATACATTACTTATTAGCAGTATGCTTATTTTTGCGATGGTTTATATGAGACCTTGACAACCAACCATTCAATCCGGGTGACCTGGTCGTACCCGCCGAATAAACCATCTCGTTTCCTAAGTTTTTCCTGACATTTCGCCATATCGATACTGCGAGAGCCGTTCTTTTCAAGCACAGCATCAACGCCTGTTTCAAACAACTGAACAAGGAGAACCTAGTGTTCAAAGTTCGCATCAGCTAGCAAAACATCACCGGCTTCAGAGTTACTAGGAGCCTGACCGAGAATAGCGTCCGTAGCGAGGATCGTAGAAAATTGAGGATGAAAATTTGGTTTTGAGAGGCGAATAGCGAGCTATTTAACGAACAAAAGCGAATTTTCAGACCAATTTGCTACGACCGCACGACTGCATGGATGCAGGAGCTAGTGCAACGCAGGAGCAGTTGCCGCGTAGGACAGTCTATTCTCGGTCAGGCTCCTAGCATCTGTCTCAACAGAGACTGTTCACCAGTCCCTTGCAAGTGGCTACCACTGAGTCCAGTAAAGCGCCACTGCCCAGTCCAACCAGAACGACACGTTTGTCATTCCACAAGTAAGTGTTGTGAGTCGCCTTATCCAGGTTGCTGCCTGAACGGTGGGGGAGTGATTTGATGATCTCTTCCAACAGCCCTTACCGGGCTTGGCAGTGAGGTCATCCTCTGCTGTTTGTACAAACTGACGAAGGTGCTCATCAGTAACTGGAATCATTTATTGGCAATGCCCGGGAGCCTGATCGAGCGATACTGGTTTAACAGCTTTTTACGGCAGTGTTGCTTCTCGGGCAAGTCTTGTGAGTTACTTCCGCCTCTATCAAAGCGCTGCATCAGAAGTGGTTTACTGACGCCTGATTCATGGTACTGTCTATTTTCACTGCTGTTTTCATCTTTCCAGACGACAACCTAATATCAACCATTGGAAGGTACCGTCATGAAGGCTTCAGATTTATTTGTAAAATGTCTAGAAGAAGAAGGAATTGAGTACATTTTCGGTGTACCCGGAGAAGAAAACGCCGACTTTATAATGTCACTCTCCCAGTCAAAAAAGATCAAATTCATTCTCACCCGCCATGAACAGGGTGCCGCGTTTATGGCAGAAGCTTATGGCCGTATTACCGGTAATCCTGCTGGCTGTCTTGGCACTTTAGGCCCCGGTGCCACCAACCTTCTCACTGGTGTCGGTAACGGCAATATGGATCTGGCGCCCATGCTGGTACTGGCCGGGCAAGGGTCGTCGAAACGTCTGCATAAAGAGTCCCACCAGATTATGGATGCAGTGACCATGTTCCGCCCTGTCACTAAATGGTCTGAAACCATTCGTCATCAGGACAATATTCCCGAAATGGTTCGCAAGGCAGTACGCCTGGCTCGTTCAGAAAAACCCGGCGCCAGCTTTCTGGAACTCTGTGAAGACATAGCCGAGCTGGATACCGACGCCAAACCACTCTCTGTACGTCGTTACCCCCGTCCCATGCCTGAACCGGAATCTCTGGATGCAGCGGCAGAACTGATTAAAAAAGCCAAACGCCCGGTTATCATCGTGGGCAATGGCGCCATCCGCATGAACGCATCCCATAGCCTTAGAGCCCTGGCCGAAGAAACCGGCATAGGTGTTATCAGCACCTTTATGGCCAAGGGCTGTGTCGATATGGATTCTGAATACTGCCTGTACACCATCGGGCTGGGCAGAAAAGACCTGGTGACCTGCGCTGTGGATGCCGCCGATCTGGTTATCACCCTGGGTTATGATCTGGTGGAATACCATCCACATCTGTGGAACCCCAATGGCGATAAACACATTCTGCATATTGATTCCACACCGGCTGAAATCGACAACTGCTACCACCCTGAACTGGAACTGGTAGGTGATCTGGCTCACGCTATTGATGCCATCCGTGACAGGCTGACAAATCTCGGATCAGTACAGTACGACCTGAAACAGCAACAGGCTGTTCGCAGGGATATGAAGGCCGATTTTGAAACCCATAAAGACGACGATACCCAGGGCCTTATCCGCCCGCAGAAAGCACTATGGGATGTTCGTCAGGTCATGCCTTCCGATGGTGTGCTTCTGTCTGATGTCGGTGCTCATAAAATGTGGATTGCCCGTCATTATCATTGCCATGAGCCCAATACCTGCCTGATGCCCAACGGATTCTGTTCCATGGGCTTTGCACTTCCCGGCGCCATTGGTGTCAGCATGATTGACCCTCAGCGCAAGGTAATGGCTATATGCGGAGATGGCGGCTTCCTGATGAATGTTCAGGAAATGGAAACCGCCAAACGGTATAACTGCAACCTCACCGTGATGATCTGGGAAGATAAGGAATACGGTCTGATCGCCTGGAAACAGACGGATCACTTTGGCAAGCACACACCTCTGAGTTTCACTAACCCCGACTGGATGCAGCTGGCGGAGAGTTTTGGCTGGCACGGTCATAAGGTAGACAACAGCAAAGACCTGCAGGGCGCGTTAACCAAAGCGGTCAATGAGGACGGTCCAAGCCTGGTCGTGATTCCTATCGATTACAGGGAAAACCCCATTCTGAGCAGTCGTCTGGGCGATATCGCCTGCCCGATTTAATTGACCAGAGACGGGTATTACCATGGAAAAATTCCCACTGATGATCCACCAGCCCGGCAAAGCCCAGGGCTGGCTGGAGGTTCACAACCCTTTCAATCTCAAACCCATTGCCAAGGTTGCTACCTGTGACAGCAGCCATGTTAATCAGGCTTTGACCACGGCCTATAGCCTGTTCCGTGACAGAAGCAGCTGGCTGCCTGTGGATCAGCGAATTGAAATATTCAGTAAATTAATTCACCTGATATCCAAACAGAAAGACCAGCTGGCACAGGAATCTGCCCGTGAAGGCGGCAAGCCTCTTATGGATTCAAGGTTGGAAATCAGCCGGGCTCTCGATGGCCTGAAGCTCTGCATTGATGCAATGAGAGCCAATACGGGTTCCATGCCCGTAGTGAACAGCATGGAAGAAACACGACATCATTTAGCCTTCACCACCAAAGAACCCATTGGTGTTGTTGTTGCGGTCAGTGCCTTTAATCACCCGTTCAACCTGATCATCCATCAAATTGGCCCTGCCATTGCTGCAGGCTGCCCGGTGATAGTCAAACCCGCAGACGACACACCTCTCTCCTGTCTGAGACTGGTGAAGTTATTCCATGAAGCGGGTTTACCCACCGATTGGCTACAGGCTGTTGTTACCCAGAGTATTCCTGTGGCAGAGCATCTGGTCACAGAAGAACGTGTCGGCTTTTTTTCTTTTATTGGCAGTGCCAAAGTGGGCTGGATGCTACGTTCCAAACTGGCACCGGGAACCCGCTGCGGTCTGGAGCATGGTGGGGCTGCACCGGCTATTGTGGCCGAAGACGCCGACATCGATCTGGCGGTTAAAACACTCACCCGTGGCTCTTTCTACCATGCCGGACAAGTGTGTGTTTCCACCCAGAGAATTTTTGTTCATCAATCCATCAGCAAAAAATTCCTCACAGCTCTGTCAAAATCCACTGGCAAACTCAAGGTGGGAGATCCGTTATCCCCTGATACTCATGTGGGCCCGCTGATTCGTCCCAGAGAAGTTGACCGGATTGAAGATTGGGTAAAAGAAGCGGTTAAGGAAGGTGCAAAGCTGGTGTCTGGCGGCAAGAGAATCAGTGAAACCTGTTATGCGCCCACCATCCTGCATAATCCATCACCGGAAGCCTGTGTCAGCTGTCAGGAAATATTCGGACCTGTGGTCTGCGTCTATGATTACGAGGATATTGAGCAGGCCATAGAACAGGCCAACGCACTGCCCGTTGCTTTTCAGGCCGCTGTTTTCTCGAACAACCAGAACACCATACTGAAGGCCTATAAACTGCTCGATGCCTCAGCGGTCATGGTTAATCAGCACACGGCCTTCAGAACCGATGGCATGCCCTTTGCCGGGCTGAGAGAATCAGGATTGGGTGTGGGAGGAATTGAACACAGTTTTCAGGAAATGCAGATAGAGAAAATGATGGTTATTCATAACGATCACCTCTAAAAAGATCTGCCAAACTGATCATGATTCGAAAAACATATCTGTTGATTGAATGTCCCGGCTCTTAACTGGAGCCGGGAAGCGATTATAGTTCCAGAGTCACATCAGAATCAGCTTTACTGCAGCAACTCAGAAAATAGCCTTTTTCAATCTCATCCGGTGTTAACGTCATTTGACTGGTACTGACCACGGTGCCATCCAGGGCAAGCACTTTACAAGCGCCACAAACACCAGCCCGGCAGGCAGAGACTGCTGGTAGCCCGTGTTTTTCCAGACTATCCAGTATGGTTTCAGATGGATCTATTTCCATGACCTTATCCGATGAAGCAACACGGACCCGAAAAGCGGTAGATTTTTTATCCGCCAGTTCCAGTTCGATAACCGGTGCCGGGGCACCAAAACTTTCCTGATGAAAACGGCTCATATCAAACCCGATTTCCTCCATCATGTTTTTTACCGAATCCATATAAGGCGCCGGACCACAGACATAGACGGTTCGTTCATCAAGGTCAGGAACCAGCTGTTCCAGCATAGACAGGGATAAACGCCCATGGTGTTTTGAATAAACCGATTCGGTTTCAAGAATAAAATCCGTGCTGAAATTACTGTAATGTTCGTTCAGCTGTTCCAGTTCTCTGCGAAATATAATATCGCTTTCGGAACGGGCACTGTGGATAAACTGTATATCACCATCATTTTCAGTATCCAGCAACCAACGGCTCATGGACATCATTGGTGTAATACCACTGCCTGCGCTCAAAAAAAGATACTTCCGAGCTGGAATATCCACAAGATTAAATTCACCAGAGCAGCCCGTGGCTAACACTTCATCGCCCACAGACAAGTGATCAAAAAACCAGTTGGACACCAAACCACCGGGTATTTTTTTAACGGTGATAGCAAGATGATAAGGGCGCGAAGGCGAAGAGCTGATGGTGTAACTGCGATAAACGGTTTCACCATTGATAATCAGCTTTAATGTCAGAAACTGGCCCGGTTTGAAGTCAAAATACTGGGGAGAATCCGTCTGAAACAAAAATGTTTTTACATCCGGTGTTTCCTGAATGACCTGTTTGCACAACACCCTGGTTTCACCCAGATGCCATACCGGAAATTGCTTGTCAGGTTGGGAATGAAGTGAACGAATCATAAATGCCTGTTGTCTTGATCAATTGAAAACGATTTTTTTTGGGAGGGTGAGCGGTTCAGGTATGAATAATCCGGGTCAGGAATAACCAGACCCGGATACTATTACTTTATGCGGCGTTGAGTACTGCGCCCAGATCCTGTTCCACCGTGGTGGTCATTTTCAGATCAAATTTTTCTACCAGAACATTCATCAGATTATCGGTAAGGAATGCCGGAGCGGTCGGTCCTGTGTGAATTCCCTTGATGCCCAGAGCCAGTAAGGTTAACAGGATGACAATGGCTTTCTGTTCAAACCAGGAAAGAATCATTGTCAGAGGCAGATCATTGACTCCGCACTCAAATTCTTCAGCCAGTGCCAGCGCCAGCTGAATAGCAGAGTAAGCATCATTACACTGACCAACATCCAAAAGACGGGGAATGCCATTGATGTCGCCAAATTCCAGTTTATTGAATTTGAATTTTCCGCAGGCCAGAGTAAGAATCAGGCTGTCCTGAGGTACGGCCTGGGCAAAATCCTTGAAGTAGGCTCGTTCAGACTTATCACCATCACAACCACCAATCAGGAAGAAGTGCTTGATGTCACCGGCTTTAACGCCTTCAACCACTGCGGGTGCAGCCTTCATCAGCGCATCTCTGGCAAAACCGGTCAAAATTGTATGCGGTACTTCATCGTATTCAAATCCAGGCAGCGCCAGTGCTTTCTCAATGGCAACCGAGAAATCTTCTCCCTCAATATGGTGAACTCCAGGCCAGCCAACAATATTTCGGGTATAGATACGATCGGCGTAATTGCCTACGTTCGGATCAATGATGCAGTTTGATGTCATTACGATGGCACCGGGGAAATCAGCAAATTCATGCTGCTGATTCTGCCAGGCACTGCCATAGTTACCCACCAGATGCGGGTATTTTTTCAGTTCCGGATAACCGTGAGCTGGCAGCATTTCACCATTGGTATAAACATTAATGCCCTTACCTTCGGTCTGCTTGAGAAGCATTTCAAGATCAATCAAATCATGACCTGAAACCAGAATCGCCTTACCCTTCACAGGTCGTGTATTAACCTTTGTAGGCTCCGGATGACCAAAACAGTTGGTTTCCCCTCTATCAAGAATTTCCATAATTCTGTAGTTCAGTAAACCAATAGCCATGGAATTATCCAGCAGCTTTTGCAGATCGTCCGGATCAGTTCCCAGCCATGCCATATGCGTGTGAAACTCGGCATAAATGCTGTCATCGGTCTGCCCGAGCACTCTGGCATGCTCCATATAAGCTGCAGCACCTTTCAATCCATAAAGGTTCAGTAAACGCAGACCAATAATATCTTCACCCACTTCAGCCTGTCCACGATTAGGCAATAAAGCCGGCGCCTGGACCATAAGCCCTTCTTTACTGTCTGAAAGTGTGAACAGCGCAGGACCTGTAAGAACCTCAGGTGTCTGACCGGCTTGCTGACAAGCTGATTCATAAGCGCTGCGCAAAGCATCACGATAACTTTCAGCCTGACGGGCCATGGTGATGATACGAGGCGAATCAAAGTTAACATTGGTCAGTGTTGCAAAGAATGCCTGGGGTACAAAGGCATCCACATCGGCATTAACAATGCCCATTTCACGGGCTTTTTCTGCATAGGCTGAAACACCCTGCAAAATGTGTATCAGTACATCCTGTAAATCTGAGGTTTCTGATGTTTTTCCACACATGCCCTGGGCATAGGAACAGCCGTTACCGGCAGGGGTTCGAATGGTCTGTTCACATTGAATGCAGAACATGGTTTACCTCAACTAAAGATGCATATTTTTTACCTTTTTAATTTTATAGCTTTATCGAATAACAGGAATACGTAAGTACACTTAAGTAGACGACAAAATTATTTCAACACATCAAAAGTTCAATCATTGATTTTTAATGAGGCTAAAGATAACAGGTAAACAATGACCTTCGCCTGTATATCAACGGCTTCCGTGAACATGCCATATTTTCCAGCCATCCCCTCTGTTTTCCAGACCATAGGTTGCCCTGACCGTGACATTTTCCATTCCGTCGTCTGATTGATCTTCACAGCAGCGTATTTTCCAGAAACAGGCACAACAGGCCATACCATCATTCAGCCTGTTAGCGACAATTTCAAAATCAATACTCTCTACCTGCCAGCGATTAAACATTATACCAAACCAGCCGTGTATCTCGTCTTTGCCTTTAAGTGAACTGCCGCAGGCTTCCCAGAACAGGGACGCATCGGCATAATGATTCATGATCCCCGCTGCATCCGATGTCCGGTAATACTCCGCATGTTCGCTAAAAAAGGCTTCCAGTTCTGAATGAGCCATAATACAAAATCCTGTGTATAAAAAAGGTCATGAACAGAACATAGACTATTTTCAGAGTATTTTTGGAACTCGCCCTTCCCTTTTTGCTATTCATTCACAGGGAAGCTGGATAATATAAAAATAAAAGAGGGTACTATGTGTGATCTCTATGCGGGTGTTGATTCTAACCAATATCAAAAAGTGTCCAGATCCATACGATTAAACGGGCATGTAACCAGTCTTTCACTGGAAAATCGCTTCTGGATATTATTGGACGAAATGGCAACGGCTGAAAATATAACGGTCGTTCAGTTTATTTCAACACTCTACCTGGAAGTGCTGGATCGCTATGGTGAATTCAATAACTTTACATCGTTACTCAGGGTTGCCTGCACAACCTTCCTGATGAACCAAAGGGAAGATCAGGGCTATGTTCCCGTTAATAGTTGAAAGCACCAATGTTCCACTATTCGGCTGACGAATCGGTCAGTTGTTAACTCGATAGTTCCTGTTAAATCACGCCTCCAAGCTAGGTAATGCGGGAGATAGCGGGTAGCAATTCCATGGAACGCACCTCTAATCCAGCGCTTTAAATGGCTGTGATAGGTGTTAACATGCTGAATATGATAAATACCTTCCAGAACATGTTGACCTGCTGATGTCACCAGTTCTTTGAACTCAAATCCAAGTTTCTCCGCAAGCTTTTCGTGTGCAAGGTGTGCATCTGCACAGACCGTTGCAGAAATCGATATGCGACCGTTCAAATGGCGACACAGTTCATCGGCACTTTCGTTTTTCAAAATGCCATCTACAGTGTGTCGTTTACGGTCACGAGCCACCATTACCGGGACTTTTCGGGCTTTATTCGGATCATTACCACGTTTACGTGAAGGTCTTGGAAGGTCATTTTTTTGTCCTTTGAAGGATTCCCGAAAAAAAGTTTCGTCAAGTTCGACAATTTCGCAAAGCTCTTCTGCCTGATCATTATTTATCACTTCAAGGAAGCGATGCCGCCAGCGGAAGGCTGTTTTCAAATCAATATCATACTCATTGGCTGATGATCGTAAGGTCAGGGAATAAGTCATACCAGTCAAATAGGTATTCCACTTTTCTGGGTGTCTAAGTCTTGCCAGAGGCGTTCCACTGAAGGCATTAAAAGTTATGTTACAAGTCTTGCAGCGATAGCGCTGCCTCCCTCCTTGAGTACCCCAGAGACCGATATTCTGACTTGTGCATTTGGGACACTGTGGACTTTCTGAAAACTGGGTAAGTATGCTCATTTCCAAGTCGGAATCAGGGAGCTTATTTTTCAAACAAGATTCACTGCAATTTAGTGATGAATCAGTTCTTTCTGCTATTTCTCCGCTATCAATCCGGGTACTGAGAAGTGTACTGTTGAGAATATCCCGCTGCTCACTGGTTAATAATGAAATGGAATTAATAAAATTCTGGAAGAGTTCAGATTGCATAACATGCCCCTGAAACATAGAAGACATGGGAAGTTTAGCTTATTCAACTAGTAAGGGGAACATAGCCGAAGATCAGGTTGTCGTCCTTTCCCCTTGAAGATGTGAGGTTGTGTCCTCCTCTCACCTTCAAAGAAAACGGTCTGGCAAAGAAAACGGTCTGCCAAAGAAAACGGTCTGCCAAAGAAAACGGTCTGCCAAAGAAAACGGTCTGCCAAAGAAAACGGTCTGCCAAAAAAAAACGGTCTGGCATTAATCAAGCAGTGCAACAAATTGTTTGACCCATGCCGCATTGGCTGGCCATGCAGGAGCGGTTACAAACTGCCCATCAGTCAGCGCAGCGTCCATGGCAATGTCACAAAACTCCCCGCCAGCAAGACGAACTTCCGGGGCACAAGCCGGATACGCTGAAATACGCACTCCTTCAATCACCTGGGCTGCGGCAAGTAGTTGGGCTCCATGACAAATGGCACCAACCGGTTTACCTGATTGATGAAACTCTTTTACCAGGCTAATCACCCGTTCATTCAACCTGAGGTACTCAGGAGCACGACCACCGGGGATCATCAGACCATCATAATTATCAACCGAGACATCCGCAAAATCGGCATTGAGTTCAAACCGGTGCCCGGGTTTTTCTGTATAGGTCTGGTCACCTTCGAAATCATGAATTGCGGTTGCAATGGTGTCACCTGCTACCTTGTCAGGACAGACAACATCAACGGACAAGTTCATTGCTAACATAGCCTGGAAAGGCACCATGATTTCGTAATCTTCAACAAAATCACCTGCCAGAATCAGCACCTTTTTCATTATGATTTCCTTTTTCATGGATGAATCATGAAGAATATAGGTTTGAGCAGGCACGGAGGTAGTAACTCAATACTACAAGTGATTAAAAATACATCAGAAGCCTGAACAGGCTTCCGATTCAGACGTCTTTATTCTGCACGCAACCAGATTTGGGAACGTCCCAGCAGAGCAAAGCCCATATAACCCCGAACTTCCAGTTTTTTCCCATTATCGCGCAGCTTCATACTGGCGCTATATATATCACCACTTGAAGGATCAAGAATCTTGCCATCGTCGTAATTTTCACCATCTTGTTCCATTCCCCAGATGAAGACCATTCCTTCAATTTTCTGATTTTTCTTCTCGCCTTTACACTGATCACAGATTGACTCTCTGGATTCAGGATCCAGTAACTGTTCAATTTTTCCCTTTAGAACACCTTTTTCTTCCCATATGGTAACCAGACTCTCTTTTTTATTGTTTTTTTCATTCACTGTATGCCATTGCCCAAGATAGCCATTAGCCTGGGCAAGGAGAGGGAATACAAGCACCGATATGATTGAAATTTTCTGAAACAGTTTGCCCAGCATTGAGGATTCTCCTGAATTTTATTTTTCTTTTAAACGACGATGATATCACGTATTGAGTTCAGGAAAATTAAGACAGAGTTAGACAAATCAACCAATTGCAGGGAGCAATCCAGCGACAATACCTATTTGAGATAAAATAACGAGGGTTCCTACTAACATTGCCAATATCAGAGCTGCCACACCACCCGCCACCTGATAGGGCTCCTCCATATGCAACTGCCTGACTCTCCACACCATGGCCACAGGAATAAAAACAGCGAGTATGACCAGAGCTATGGCAGCATAACCAAGAGCAGTAATAAAACTACCCGGCATAAATATGGCTGCCAGCATGGGCAGTAATAATGTAATGGTAATGGTTTTTATCCGGCCATATACACCATGAGAGCTATGACTGACTTCTGCCAGATAATCAAATAACCCCAAAGCAACACCAAGAAATGATGTACCTAGAGCCAAGGCTGTAAAAAAACTGATGACATAAGAAAAATTAGGCGTAAGTGATGCATCTCCGATAGAAGACATCAGGCTATTCACTGCGTATGGCTCACTGGCAACTGCAGCAACAATGGCTGATGACAGAACACCTATCACGACCATTTTCCAGACCACATAAACACCAAAGGGAAGTACACTGCCAAAAATCAGGGCCTGACGAAACTGCCTGGGTTTACCATTTACATATTGTACGACAGTAGGTACCGCACAATGATAACCAAAAGAGGTGTAGAGAACCGGTAATGCTGCCAGCAACACAGCTGGAGAGCCTGTATTCAACGCCAGATTCGACACACTGGCCTGTGGAATCAGTGATGTAAGGATAAAACACAATACGCCAAGCATCAGAACAAATAGAAACCGATTCACAAGGTCAACGACGGCTGTTCCCAGAACAACCAGAACCGCTATAACCAGTGTGATCAGCATTGCCGATACACTGAACGATAATTCATAATCCGTATGAGAGAGAACACCCTTCAGAACACTGGCTCCCCCTGAGATATAGGCAGCACAGAGTGAATAATACAAAAATAACATAGCCAGCATGGCAATGAACTGCCCAGTCTTTCCTAACAATCTTCCCACAACGCCATGAAGATTTTCTGCTTCCGGACAGGCCCGACAGGATTCTGCAATCAACAGTCCACCATAAGCCGCCAGTCCCCACATCAGAAACATCAACACCAGCCCCCACCAGAGACCGGTAATTGCGGAGACCAATGGCAGGGCAAGCATTCCAGCACCTATGGACGTACCTGCTACCAATAAACTGCTTCCAAATGTTTGGCTTCTCATTCAGGTTTTATCATTAATTCACATCCACTAATAATGGACTGCAATTCCAAACTTGGTCAGAAAATGAACCCATTGAATCATTCAATACCAATAACCCATTGATAATTAATGTATTACACATTCTTCAGTATGCAGAATGACAATAAAAATTATGAAATTATTAATAAAACCCATCCTGATTTACACATCCGGTTGATCAATTCCGCAGTAATTAATCTTTAGGAATCCATCAAGGTGGCAGATATATAAATTACCGACTAACCATTCAATTCAGTACAAAAACAATCTCAGGCACTTTTTCAGCATTTTATTGTCCCAGTACTGTCTCTATACATTCGGGAAACAGAATGGATTTTGCCACATTGCCGCTAACCCGTTGTGAGGATTGCCAGTGTTTCCAGTTCTGCCAAAAAGCATCAACCTGAACGCCCTTTTAGTTGCTGTCTGGATACTGACAGCACTGGTATGCACTTCTTCCCTACCTTATGTACAGGGACCGACCACCTGGGACACCATTCACAGTATTGTGCTTGTCCTCAACTACAGCTTCATGTATTTAATCCCCACCTTTCTCGCCTGTCTGTTATTGAAGCCATGGTTTATCCCCAGACTGATGGTTATCATCCTCTTTTCAGCAATGACCATTATCTTTCTTTTTGCTGATGGCAGGCTCTACGACCTGTATGGCTTTCATTTCAATGGCTTTGTCTGGAACCTTCTGACCACACCGGGCGGGCTTGAATCTCTGGGGGCAGATCAGACCAACCTGCTGATGCTTGTGAAATACCTGCTGATATTGATTGCGATTATCTTTGCCAGTTTATTAACAGGGTATTTCCTTCGTAACCATTCCATTAAATGGCGATGGATTTTTCTAACCTTTCTAGTGATTACGCTCTCGGAACGGTTCATCTATGGCGTAGCATACTCCAGAGTCTATGGCCCGATAATGACTCAGTCAGATCATATGATTCTGTACCAGCAGATGAAGATGAATACTTTTCTACAATCTCTGGGTTATGAGGTAAAAAAGAGAGATAAAGTCATTAAAATTGATGGTGTCGTCCCGGGAAATATTAACTACCCCCTGAACGACCTTCAGGTCGATAAGGTAGAGAAACCCTATAACCTTTTATTCCTTGTGGCCGAGTCGCTTCGATCCAAAGATTTGATCAATGACAGAGTCATGCCGGAAACCATGCACTTTGCAAAGACACAGGGAACCCTCTTTACCCATCACTATTCTGGTGGCAATGGTACTCGTCAGGGATTGTTCCCCATGTTTTATGGTGTCTATGGTAACTACTGGGATTTATTCCTCAGGGCCAGACAAACGCCAGCCCTGTTCGATGTGCTTGATCGTTATAATTACGATTACTTTATCTATACCGGAGCCCGCTTTACCTATCCTGAATTCGATCAAACTATTTTCGGCTCTATCCCATCAGAAAAACTGATTGAAACAAGCCATGGCGAACCCTGGAAACGGGACGAAAAAAACATCGACATGCTGTTGGCTGATATAGATAAAAGAGACAGGAATACCCCGTTCATGGGGTTTGTTTTTTTCGAATCCACCCACGCCCGTTACTCATTCCCCAAAGATCAGGCTCTTGAAGAAAATTATCTGGAAAGTATTGATTACGCAGGTCTCTCACGAGAAGAAATAGGGCCAATGATCAATGGAATGAAGGCACGATATATCAATGCTGCCCACTATCTGGATAAACAATTAAAGCGTGTTTATGATTATTTGATCAAGAACCAGCTGCTTGAAAATACTGTGGTCATTGTAACGGGGGATCACGGAGAAGAATTCATGGAAAAAGCACGCTGGGGACATAATTCGAGCTTTATAGATGAGCAGATCAGAGTTCCCATGGTGGTCAGTTTTCCTGGAAAAAAACTTCCGGAGGTCAGCAATATGACCAGTCATATGGACATAACAGCCACTATATTGCCCACTCTGGGTGTCACCAACCCAACCAATGATTACACTCTTGGAAAAAATCTATTCAGTGAAAGCCCACAGGATATGGTTGTTGTAGCATCATGGACTGATCTCGGCATTATTTCGAAAAAAGGCAAGCTGATCATTCCCCTTCAGGGAATCACTCAACATCAACACCTCGCCACAACAAAAGACGATGAACCTACCGATTTACGGGAACTGAGTCAGAAGTTATCAGAAGAGATCGCCAGCGTAATAGCCAATTCAAGAAAATACATCAGCAGACAGGAATGACAATAGAACAGAGTTTCTTTAAACAATCCGATATTGAGGCCAAGCTATCCAGCCTCTCTATCAGGATTAATATCTGACCAGGTTCAGCCTGATCAGTATTCAACAGATCGTTATACCGCGCAGCACTTCTTGTATTTCTTACCACTACCACAAGAACAGGGGTCATTACGACCTGGTGTTTTTTCTACCAGGGTTGTTTTGGGAATTTGTCGCAACAATTCCAGATCAGAGATATCTTCTTCTTTCTCTTCATCCAACTCTATTGTGAAAGACCAGCCATTCTCGGTGAATAGTTTTTCCAATTCGTCCTTTCGAGCTTCGGACTGAACAATCACAGCTGCCGGATTTCTCTCGGTTCCCAGACGCGCTTCTTTCTTCCCGTCAAAAACCTTTGGGCTCTGTTTGTCGTCAATCTGAAGATTGGTCTGAGTATAAAATCTGCCCATTCTGTCACCTGTTAATATCCGGTAATGGTCTTTCTGCTCCTTTGGTCAGGCAACACCTGCCAGATTAGAGTCTGAAGACCGCAAAACCGATATATACTACCGGAATCCGTGTTTTTTAGCCACAGTCCTATTAATCCTGATTTATACCCAAAATATTTGAAGATACAGCCAACAACCCTGTATCTTCAAAAGCGAAGGATAGACCACCAGTTCTGCTGCAGGCTATAGTTCACCCTCTTCTAAAAGATGGATACCATCGTCTCCAATCTTTATTAACCGTTTCTTGTACAAACCGCCAAGTGCCATCTTGAAATGACGTTTACTCACCTTGAATACTTTTTTGATTGTTTCAGGATCACTGCGATCATTAAATGGCAGGAAGCCATCATTTTCCGTCAGTGACGCTAGTACACGTAGTCCCAGATCGCTGATACCTTCCTTATCAAATCCCGGTTTTTTCAGGCAGAGATCCAGCTTCCAGTCAGGTCTTACCCGCTTGATATAGCCCTGCAGCTTTATACCCATACGCATTGGCTGATCAATATCCTGGTCAAACAAAACGCCCATGTATTGACCATCAATAATGGCGGTATAGCCAATATCGGTCTGATCACAGATCATCAGGGAAACTTCCTGAGCATTTTTATATTGATGAGGTTCGGTGTTAAGAAATTTGGTTATTTTTGAAGAGGCTACTATACGATAACCCTGTTTTTCCTGATAAACATACACAACATAGAACTGGTCCCTTTCCATAGGGTCTTTCTGTTCTGTGAAAGGAACCAACAATTCCTTAGGCATATTCCAATCCAGAAAGGCACCCACTCTGTTGGTATCAGCCACCTTCAGGCAGGCAAACTCCCCCACTCTGGCTTTTGGACGCAATGTGGTGGCAATGGGGACTTCATCAGAATCCAGATAGATAAATACATCCAGAACGTCGCCCACTTTACAATTTTCGGGCACAAAACGACGGGGCATGAGAATGTCATCCAACATTCCACCATCAAGAAATGCACCAAAATCGAGAAGGTTAACCACCTTCAAACGATTCATCTGTCCTATATTCGCCATGGGTTTGCCTGATCTGGAAATTTTGGGCGCGGAGTATAACATTTAGGCTCTTCCCTAATTTTAGTGGGTGATTTAATCTATATTGAACACTTCAAGGCAAGGATGCCGACATGCGCGATAAAGAACTCTACTCTAAAATACTTGGCGTTGAAACTCCGTGGCATGTCGCTCACGTGGAACTCTCCATTACTGAAGGAAAAGTCGAAATCTTTCTCGAACATGATGGCAAAAAGCCTTCTAAATGCAGTGTTTGTGATAAACCCTCTCCGGGTTACGATCGACGTCAGAAGAAGTGGCGGCATCTGGATACCTGCCAGTTTCAAACCATCCTTATTGCTGATGTTCCGCGTACACAATGTTCCGATCACGGTGTAAAAACAATACAGGTTCCATGGGCTGAACCGAACTCTGGTTTTACGGCCTTGTTTGAAGCACTCGTTATTGACTGGCTGAAAGAGGCAACAACCAGTGCAGTTGCCCAACAAATGAAGCTTAGCTGGAATGCCATCGACGGTATCCAACAGCGTGCAGTAGCGAGAGGTCTGGCACGCAGAGTACACGACAATCCCAAACGGTTAGCCGTTGACGAAACCTCATTCCAGAAGAGGCGTGAGTACGTCACTGTGGTTACAGATCATGAAAAAGGCATTGTTTTACATTTGGCCGACAACCATAAAGCTGACAGCCTCAATGAGTACTTTGAGACCCTGACGCCAGACCAGAAAGCCGGTATTGAATGCGTTACCATGGATATGTGGAAGCCCTTTATCAAGGCAGTCACATTGCATGTGCCAGAAGCCAGGGAGCGAATAGCATTTGACAAGTTCCATGTTGCCCAGTACTTAGGCAATGCGGTCAATAAAGTTCGCATAGAAGAGCATAAAGCGCTTATGTCTACAGGGTCAGACTTACTCAAAGGTACCCGGTTTGACTGGCTAACAAATCCTGAAAATATGAGCGATGAAAAGTGGGAAGCGTTCGAGCCGTTGCGTGATTCAAAGCTGAAAACAGCACGAGCCTGGGCCATCAAAGAGATGGCGATGACACTGTGGAATTACACATCACGAGCTTGGGCTATCAAGGCATGGAAACGGTGGCTGAGCTGGGCACTGAGGTGTCGGCTTGAACCTGTTCGTAAAGTGGCCAAGATGATCAAAGAACACCTGTGGGGAATTATTAACGCAATAGTTCTGAAAGCCGACAATGGCCGTGCAGAAGGCATGAATGGAAAGATACAGCGACTCAAGGGTCGAGCCTACGGCTACAGAAACAGAGAAAGGTTCAAAACTGCAATTTACTTTCATTGTGGTGGCCTTGATCTTTATCCAAGAGGGGTGAATCGCTGAAATTTACCCACACAATCTGAGGTAGAGCCAACATTTAAAATACAATCAGTGTCAGAAAGCAGTTTTTCAAATGTGTTAAAAATACTGCAGTTATTTTATTACTCAGCACTATTTAAGTTATTACAAAATAAGACGACAGTATTTACCGCATTACAACTCATCGGAATACAGATATTATGGATCGATCAAACTAAACTAATTACCACAATGTTAAAAAAATCACTCGCTGTCCTTATCCCTCTTACAGTCCTTCTTGGATTCGCTTTTTTTTTTCTAAAAGATGATTCCATAACCAGTTTGACGGAAGACAACAACCGCAGAATATTTAATCTCAAAAGTCACTGGAGCCAGGGAAACGTCGTGGCACTGGTCAGACACGCAGAACGTTGTGATCGGTCTGACAATCAATGTCTGGATGGCAACGACGGCATCACGCTGTCAGGCAGTAAGGAGGCGGAGGTAGTTGGTGACAAGTTTGAATACCTGCCCGATCAGAAAACAACCATTTATAATAGCCCGGTGAAAAGAACCGATCAGACGGCTGCTTTTATGTTTGACGAAGAAGTTACGACAGATCAGGCCTGGTTAAGAAAAGACTGCAAAAAAAATCTTTATGATGATATTTTCAAGCATAAGAAAGAAGGTACAAATCTGATTCTGATCACGCATAGCACCTGTATCGATAAACTCGGTGAACGCCAGAACAATAAGTTAATCAGTATGAGCATTCATGATGAATCCACCTATAACGCATCCATCTTTATGGTGATTAATCAGCCCGCAAAGGAAGCCTATGTACTGGGTTATTTATTTGCAGATGAATGGGATCAGGCTTTTAACCAAACCGGCACTGGCAACAAATAGATAGAGAACACATCCTATCGATCAGCTACTCCTCTAATTTTTTTTGCTGAAGATTTATAGCAATAGCGGATTATAATGAGGAAAAATCAGAGAAAAGCATCAGGAACAAAATGAACTTCATCAACCAGTTTGTAAACCTGAATTTATAATTGGAATGAGAGTGTATCTTAACTCACTCTCATTCCAATCAATTTTCTATAACGACATTCAATAACAACATTCAATAACAACATTCAATAACAACACTCAACAACAACACTCAATAACAAGAACTTAGATCTTTTTCATGCCCTCCTCATCACTTCCTGTGTTTGTCCAGTGACCGCCCAGAGCTTTATAGAGCCCAACCACAAGACTGGCATGCTGTGTCCGGGCCGTCAGCAATGCCGATTCCTGCTGATGAAGATTCATCCGGGCTTTTAACAGTTCAGGAGTACTGGCCAGACCACTGTCTTTGAGTTTTTCAATTCTGCTAACCACCGCCTGCTCTGAAGCCAGTGCTTTTTCTGTTAACTGTATATATTTGATGCTGTTGCCATAAGCCGATAAAAGGGATTCAACTTCTCCAAAAGCCTGCAACACGGTTCTCTGATAGGCGAGTGCAGACGTTTGGGTCTGATGTTCAGCCACTGACTCCAGTGCTTTTCGCAAACCACCATCAAACAGGTTCCATTGAATTCCTGCATTTATATTCCAGAAATCAGAACCACTGCTGAACAACTCATCAAAATCGGTCGCCACAGTGCCCGGTGCTCCAGTCAGATAGAAGCGCGGATACTGGTTGGCAATGGCAGCGCCCAGTTCAGCATTGGCCACTTTCATCTGTTGTTCAGCGATTCGGATATCGGGTCTTCTGTTTAACAGATCTGATGGCAATCCTACCGGCAATAAGCCTTTCATTTCCGGCATAGGTTGAAAGTCCGATAACTCTGCCACAAGGCTTAACGGTGCCTGACCCAGTAAAATGGCAATTCTGTGCATGTGCACATTAATCACGGTTTCTATTTGTGGTCTGAAGGCTTTGACGTTGCCGATGGCCGTATCCAGTCGCAGTGATTCAGCCTTGGTAATCACAGTCCACTGTCGACTAACTTCACAACCCTGCGTTTCAATGCATCCAGATATTCAATCTGTTCATCCAGTATCTTTATCTGCTGCTGGGCTCCTCGTAACTGGAGGTAATTGTTCGTCACTGCCGACGTCACCATCAATTCCGTACCATAGGCAAGAATTTCAATCTGTTCGGTTCTGGCGGAAGCGGCATCTTCCAGGTATCCCATACGATTAAACAGGTCAGGTTCCCAGCCAATAGTCGCTCCGGCATACCAGGCGGGTAATTGGCGATCCACCAGTGACATCCCAAGAGGTTGACCACCGATGGAAGGTTCCAGTAATGGACCGCCCACAGGTCCCTGTTTACTCAAACTGGTTTTAGAGAATCCGGCACCCAAACCGATTTGCGGTAATCGTGTGGCACTGACGGCCGTACGATAACCTTCTGCCAGCTTTACTCGTTCCGCAGCAATTTTCAGACTGTAGTTATCTTCCATGGCCCTTGTGATCAGCTGGTCCAGCACAGGATCATTGAACTGCTGCCACCAGGGCGCTGAAGTCTGCTGATTACTGACACCCTGACGGTAAGCATAATTTTCTGCAGCCTCCTTAGCCGGGGCATTATAGGTTGGGCCAACAGCGCAACCCGACATCAGGATAACCGGTAGTAACAGAGCCAGAGGCTTCTTAAGACAATGGATCATCTCTTTTCTCCAGCAGGGAGTTCAACACGATAAAGAATGGCGTAGATCACAGGCATGATCAGCAACGTCAGCAGGGTGGCGACCACCAAACCGCCAATAATAGTGGCTGCCATCTGGTCAAACAGAGGATCAACCCACAGAGGTACCATGCCCAGCGCGGTGGTTAACGCTGCCATACTGATGGCCAGCGTTCGGTTTAATGTGGCATTGCAGAGGGCTTCGTAAGGTGTGCAGCCATTTTCGAGTTCCAGATTAATCTGATCCATAAGAACAATACCATTCTTAATAATCATGCCGGACAGCGCGATAATTCCCACCAGAGCCATGAATCCAAAAGGCTTCACCGCCATAATCAGAATGGGCACAACGCCGATGAGAGCCATTGGCAGAGTGGCCATGATAACCGCAGGCTGGCGGAAACCATTAAACATGGCAATCATGATAATGATCATCAAAACCCCTGCTTTGGGTACCTGCATAAGAATGTCGTTTACTGCCCGGCGTTCTTCGTAGAATTCACCACCCCATTCAAAGCGATAGCCGTCAGGAAGCGCAATATTCTCTATTGCGCTGGCAATCTCATTTCGGGCCTGAGAAGCGAACATGCCTTCAACATCAGCCTGAACAGTCATGGTTGGATGACGGTTTCTGTGCCATATAAGGGCTTCATCCCAGCGCAGATCAAAGCCATCGACTACCTGTCCAAGGGGAACGGAATAACCTCCGGCCAGAGGTTGTACAGGCAAGGATAATAAGCGGTTTGTGTCGTTTTCATCCGAACTGTAATTAAACGATGTGCCATTGACTTTCACCGGTACAAGTTCATCGCCGTTACGCAGTGACGATACGGTGATGCCATCAGTGGCTCTCTGCATGGCCAGCGCTACATCGAAACGTGTTATGCCTGCCAGTCTGGCTTTTTCCTGATTAAAACGGGGCACCAGAACCTTAACCGGTTGTCGCCAGTCATCACGAATGTATTTCAGTGCAGGGTGATCGGACATGATGGTTTTTGCCTGCTGTGCCAGATCGCGTAATACCTTCGGGTCCGGACCACTGAATCGTGTTTCTATACTGAATTTGTCAGAAGTCGCCAGTTTTACCGGGCGAAAGCGAGGTTCGGCGTGAGGAAAATTTTCCGTAAGCCAATCATCAGCTTCACTGATTAATGGTTTGATGCGCTCCAGCTCATCCACATTTATAACCAGCTGACCATAGCTCTGGTTCAGAGGTTCCGGTTCAACAGTTACTGAAAAACGGGGAGCACTGGCACCGATAAAGGAACCCACATTGGTGATACCTTCCTGCTTAAGCAACCACTGCTCAATTTTTTTCATATCATCGGAAACTGTTTCAATGCGCCCCCCTTCCGGTAGCCAGTAATCCAGAAAAACCAGTGGACGGTCGGAGGGCGGCATGAAGTTCACCAGAATGAAACGACTCATAAAACCGGTCATGAGAATTCCCATCAGCAGGATAATCATGGTTGTTTTACGATGATGCAGTACCCATTCCAGCATGGGACGACAACGGCTCACCCAGTTCGGGCACGCTTCTTCACTCTCAGGCGTCTGCAGAAACTTCCAGCAAAGCAATGGTGTCACTGTCATGGCTACCAGCCAGCTTAGGAACAGTGATGCACACATAATGAAAAAGAGATCACCGGCAAATTCTGCCGCCGCTGTTTTTGAAAAAAGGAACCGGGCTGGAAGCTGCTACGGCAATAGCGGTGGCCGCCAGTAACGGGATACCAGTATTTTTCACCGTCTCTGTCGCGGCCTTTACTCGATCCATGCCACGCTTCAGGTTAGACAGAAATAAATCCGTAATAACGATGGCATTATCCACCAGCATGCCCAAAGCGATAATAAAGGTACCCACAGACACCCGGTGCAAATCAATTCCGGCCAACTGCATATACACCAGTGTCAGTAATATAGTAATCAGGAGACTGGCACCCACCACCGATGCGCTGCGAAATCCCATGAAAACCCATAGAACGGCCACAACAATGAGAATGGATTGCCCGAGATTGCTGACAAAATTATTGACCGACTTCTGAACTTCGTCTGGCTGAAACGCAATGGTGCCAATCTCAACACCAACAGGCATTTTCTCCAGCGCGCTATTGATGGTTTCTTTGAGTCGATCGCCAATGGCAACAACATTAATACCGTCTCTCGGTGTCACGGCTATGGTTATGGAATCCTTGCCATTGAAACGGGAGGCCGTCAGAACAGGGTCCTGATACCAATGGCACTGACTTAAGAGCTCACCCCCTGTATTTCTTGAGCCTCCGAGCCTGTGCTCTTGAGTGTTGAAGCTTTTTATGCGGCTTTGGTCGTCTTTTGACTGCTCGTGGCTCTGACCTTCCCGGACGATTGCCTACAAGATGTTGAGCGATTATTTCCAACATACTGATAACCTTTTCTTCAAGCTGGTCTCCTATCGCTTGCAGCAACGTCTGGTGAAAAGAAACCAGTGTTTCTTGCGCCGCTTTAAAGCTGGCTTCTCTGGGCACTTTTCCGATACTTTGTGCGGCTTTTGCCATCAGTGCTCTAATCAGGTTGTAGACCAATAAATTGACAGAGATTTCTTTTCGTACCATTTCCGGACTTTTGCAGCGAAGCATATCCATCTTCATCGTGGTTTTGATCACACGAAAATCAATTTCTACGTTCCAGCGCTTCAGATACAAGGCAATAATCTCGCTTCGAGGATACTCTTCGGCATCCAGTAAGGTAGTGACAATAATACGACGTTTATTTTTAACCGCCCTAATGATTAGCTCTTCAGGCATCTGATTGTACAGCTCCTGACTCATCCACTCTGGACGAACTGATCTGTGAAGTTTGAACAGCCCATCGTTTTTAGTCAGTTTTTTGAAGCACTTTCTGAAATCAATAATACGGGAACCATTTTTCTCAAAGACCACGTCACCCTTGGTTTGAAGCAAAAAAGCCAACAGAAAGTAGTTCTCGAAATTAGCGTCCCCCAACAGAATGTCTCCATCCTGAAGACGAAACAAAAGCTTTCTGAGTAATGCTTGCTCCCCTGTTTCTTTGCCTTCATAAGGAGCTACCGCATAATCTAACAGAGCACCACTGCCCAAACTCATCAGAACGAGAATCCTCAGTATTGGAAAGCCCAGTTCTTTTTTTGGGTGTTGAGTTGAGGATAAATTTCCTCATTTTTTTCTGTGTCTGGCATCAGAAGTGTTGAACCGTCGGTTATCAGAACGCGTCTCTGGTGCCACAACCAGGATTCAGGGCTGACCTTGTCAAGGTTGTCACCTGAAGTACAAAACAGCGACTTAACAGACTCTTCAGTTAACCTCGGGCGAGCCTTACAGTACGCGCTGGTTTGTGTATTGGAAGGTTTATTTCCTGCGGCTACCTGATCCTTTGCTTCATCAATCAAAGCATGACGACAGGATTTGGTATCGCTGGCCACCTGCTTCATAAAAAGAGTGAGCGTCTTGATTGGAGGGAAAATTCGTACTCTCGAATTTGGATAGCTGTCTTGAAATTCGATAAGATTCTCTGAAGTGAGAACGGCTGAAAGGTCATCGTTATCGGTTTGTGCAAACTGGCGAAGGCAATCGTCAGCAACAGAAAGATACTCTGAACTACACTTGTTCATGGCTTGCTCGGGTGGTTGAGTTACACCGGCTTTTATAGTCGTTTTTCTTCTCGAGCAAGCCTTAGTGTTTCAGGGGATACTTCCTTAAGTCAGTGCCATTGGTCCTGATACCCCATACGAATGGTTGCTATGTCTTTCAGCTGAACCAGCTCATCTCCGACAGGACCAATGCCACCCCGGATTACCGTATTACCAATATCTTCGATGGTTTTAAACGGACCATCCTGATCGATTCTGATGCGCTCGGATTTTAGCTCCAGATAACCACCGGGGAGGACCATATTCTGGGATTGCAACTGATTAATCACCTGCAGCGGAGTCAGATTATTGGCTGCGACCCGAGCTTCGTCTATGTCCACATAAGCGACAGCTTGTGGTAATCCCTCAAGCACAACCTTCTTTACACCATCAACGGCTTTCAGATCCCGTTGCAGTTTTCTTGCATACTCTTTTAACTCAGACATCTCGATGCCTTCGCCGGAAATGGCATAGACAATACCGTACACATCCGAGAACTCATCCAGAACAACAGACAACTGTGCCGTAGCAGGAAGCTCCAGCTTGATATCATTCACCTTGCGTCTCAGCAGATCCCATTGCTGAGGCAAATCGTTACTATCCACTGATTCATACAAATCAACGAACACCATGGATTGCCCCGGACGGGAGAGGGAACGCAGTTTCCACAGCTGTCCCATTTCTTCCAGCTTACGTTCCACCGGATCAGTTACATACTGTTCAACTTCTTCAGCGGTGGCTCCGGGATACAGGGTGACTATCGCAGCCGTTTTAACGGTAAAACTGGGATCTTCGAGCTTCCCCATGTCGAAATAGGCAAACAGTCCCCAAAAACACAACAATGTTGTCAGAAAGCTGACAAATACACGTCGATCAATAGATATTCTGGCAAGATTCATTCTGGGTTCCTTACAACTGAGCCCGGTCGGCATGGTTAATCAACACTCCGACCGGCTGGCCGTTTTCCAGAAAACTGACGCCTGAAACTACCACCACGCTACCTGGTTCCAGATTGCCCTTAACCCGGATACTCTCGCCTTCAAAACCGGTGACCGTCACAGATTGCTGACGTGCTCTGTTATTTTCTATCACCATGACGTAAGCGTCGTTACCCCGTCCTGCTACAGCACTGGAGGGGAGTTGCACTGAAGCATTTCGCAGACCTTTATTTTCACGGCTATCTTTAGATACATTCAGACTGATTTCTCCGATCATATCCGGCCAGGCGTAGGCAGGCAATTCCGTCAGGCTGGCTGTTACTTGAAAGGTTTTTGCCAGCAGGCTGGATGCCCGGGCCACTTCTCTGACAACAACGGGGTAGGTTTTATTTTCCTCGCTGTTGAATGAAATACTTCCGCTCTGGCCAGCTTTTATTTTCTCTGCCAGAGTATCCGGCGCATCAAAGGTCACTTCATAACCTTGCTCACCGTAGAGTGTCACAACACTGATTCCCGGCATTGCCTGCTCAAAGGGTTCCAGTTTTATACGGGCAACAACCCCATCAAATGGGGCTGTAAGCTGGCTGTAAGCAAGGGCATCTCTGGCTGAACGTAATCTCTGACTGGCGACCTTCACACCAGCTTTTGCCCGTTCAACTCCTGTGCTGGCTCTGTCTAGATCCACAACAGCAATGGCATCATTTTCTGATGCCAGTACAACACGACGGTGTTCACTTTTTGCCTGCTCCAGAACGGTAGTCGCTTCCTGATAGCGGGCTTCCCACTCCCTTACCATGACATTGAAATCATGGGGATCCATTCGGGCGATCAGATCCCCTTCTTTTATTTTCTGGCCTTCAATAACCGGTATTTCAATAACGGTTCCGGGAACTCTGAAAGCCAGTTTGGCTCTTTCTACAGGCTGCAGACGTGCGGGAAATGTTAATTGCCTGAAAGATTGTTCCTGCTTAACGGTCACCACTTTCAAGGGGCGCAGGCGTTTCTCAACGTCGGGATTCTGCTGGCTTGAATCACAACCCGTCAAAAATAGAGCACAAACTATCATTGCCAGAATTTCCGACATTCGCTTGGAGACATGCATGGAGAGGGACCTTGCTGTTTTTTAGCCGATTATCAGAGAACACCGGGCAGTCTGAACTGCCCGGAATTGATTATCGTGTGAAATAAATGTGCTCCAAGAATAAGGAAGCGAAGGGAATGAATAAATCCATCAAAGCGGGAAACACTTTTACACTTTCAGTAACAATCGCTCTGAAATATTTTCTATCAGATAATCAATAAACTGTTTTAACAGTGCAGGTTGAAGGTGTTTAGTCGGATAAACTACCCAGAGTTCCAGGTCACTGGGTTCCAGTTCAGGAAACAATCTTACCAGTCGCCCCTGATTCACCTGCTCACCAATCATAATGACAGGCAGCCATGCAATCCCTTCACCGGCCATCAGCAAGTCAAGAATCATGGAGTGATGATTTATAATAATATTGCCTTCTACTGGAAAGGGATCTCTGCGGTGATCGACCTGCCAGCGATTTTCTATACTGCCATCGGCCCTTCTCAGCAAAAGGCAGTTGTGATCTTTTAAATCCTCCGGTGAATCTGGAGATCCATGGGATTTGAGATAGTCAGGACTGGCCGCCACCATCATGTTCAAAGATCCCAGACATCGACCTATCTGAACACTGTCTGTTTGGGGCCCCAGCCTTATTGCCACGTCAATTCCGTGAGCAATCAGATCAAGTTCTTCCGGAAAAACCAGTATATCAATATGAACATCGGGGTGTTGATGCTGAAAACGTCGGATAACGGGCAGGAGATCATTACTGGCTGATGGCACCTGTATTCTTATTTTCCCTCTAATGGCATCACTACTGTCGTGCAATTCATCCACCAGCTGTTCCAGTTCGGAAACCATAGAGCGCGTTCGATCATAAAGCAGAATTCCATTCGGCGTGGTTTTCAATTGTCTTGTGGTTCTTTTGAACAGCTCAATACCAAGCTCATTCTCCAGGGCTTTTATTCTGCGACTGATCTGGGCTACTGGCACATCACGGTTTCGTGCAACCACTGAAAAACTCTGACTGTCCACCACCTGATGGAAGATCGCCAAATCCTCTGTTTTCATCCTTATTCCTGATGTTGTCTAGAGAAACTGATAACCTGAAGAGGAATGCTGGGCTTCACGCGAGATATGCGTAGCCCATATTTCTGACATCTTATCCAGTAAAAAACGCCCGGTTTCATTAGGCAAAAACTCCTTATTCCAGTAACCACCTACCTGTAATCTTCCTACTGCGGAAATGTGATTTACAATGACCAGATGCCCTTCATCAAGATCATGCTTCACATATTCCAGAGGGCAAAGGCAATAACCCGCTCCCTGCCTGGTGAGAGCCACCACCGTTTCATAATCTGGTACTTCAAGAAAAAAACGGGGATCCAGTCTTTCTTTCAGTCCCGTCATTAAAATCACCCGATGGGATTGCAAATCAATCTCTGACACCTCCTCCAGTGCAGCCAGGGGATAGTCGGGATGACAACAGACCACAAACTGGCATAACCCGGCTTCCTTGATGCGGAACTGGATATCTTTTGCGGGCAGGATGCAATCACCTATCCCTATCTGGATATCACCTATGCGCAGCTGATTCATTATCTCGATACCCGTCAACTGTTTGATAGTAAACTGGACTGTAGGAAATTGCCGGTAAAAAGACGCCACTAATTCAGTTCTAAATCCTGCAGGCAGAATGCAATCAATGCCCACGGAGAGCTGCCCTTCATCTTTGTTATTCAAAGAGCAGACCAGTTGTTCGATATATCGGGCTTCGGTAATCAGCAGTTTACAGTGTGACAAAAGGCGCCGCCCTTCTTCCGTCAAAACGGGTCTGTATGTCGAGCGATCAAACAGCTCAAGCCCCCAGTCCAGTTCAAGATCGGAAACCCAGGTGCTAACCTGAGAGCGGGAACGCCCTAGCTTACGGGCTGCTTCTGATATGGAACCGGAGCGGGCCACCTCAACAAAAGCAGAAATCGAAGAAAACTTCATTCAAAAGCCAACTCTTACATTAACGAAATAATTCCGTGAAGCACTGAATCATAATCAATCCTGCCAACTCTCCCTTGTCATAGAACAATACTAACTGCAGAAAACAGACTACATTTGTAATCAGTACGATTTTTCATTTTGAATAACAAGAAGAACAGGAAAGCAAAGAAAACTCTTAACATATTGATTTATAGGGATAAATATATCTGCCAGCAACCGGGAACCAGTCGCACAAAAAACATTCCAATATAACCACATACCAAATCAATTCAATATAAAAAACTTCCCGGAGTATTGAATTCATGCAAAAGAATCTGGCCCCCCGAATACTGATTGCGCTCATAACAGGGCTGGTTTCAGGCTCTCTTATCCAATTGTTTTCTGAGCCGGAAAGCTTTATCCAGACCTATCTGGTTTTTGGTCTATTTCATGCGGCGGGCAGTATGTTTGTCGCCATGATAAAAATGCTGGTAGTGCCGCTTATATTTGCATCGATTGTCCATGCTGTCTGCAGTCTTGAAAATATCAATCAGCTGGGCAAACTGGGATTCAAAACCTTTGCCCTTTATCTTCTTAACTCCATTGCCGCCATTGTCTCAGCCATATCAATAGCCTTGGTTCTAGCCCCCGGTAAAGGTGCCAGCCTGGGTATGGCTGATGAGACAATCACATTGAGCAAAACCCAGTTACCCTCTCTGATGGATATGCTCATCCAAATCATTCCGTTAAATCCGTTCCAATCACTGGTTGAAGGTAATATTCTGCAGATTTTGTTCATGGCGATAATGACAGGCATTGCTATAAAAAAACTTGAAAACCATGAAACACACAGTGTCAGCAATGCCGTCGCTCTGGCGAACAGAATAATGATGAAGCTGATCTCAATGGTGATGAACCTGGCACCCTGGGGTGTATTCTTTTTAACGGCAAAACTGTCTGCCACTCTGGATGGCAACAGCATTAAAAGTGTTATGTCGTATGTGATGACAGGGCTGACTGTTATGGGATTGTGGCTTTTTGTTTTTTATCCATTTATTACTGGGTTGATAACCAAACGTTCACCCCTGTTTTTTATTCGAAACACCCGGGAACAAATGATGTTTGCCATGTCCACATCCAGTTCCAATGCCACCATCCCCATCACTTACAAAACCCTCACTGAAAATTTTCATGTCCCGGAATGTGTTGCAGGGTTTTCTGTCCCTCTTGGGGCTACTATCAATATGTCTGGCTCGGCGATTTATATGGCGGTAGCCGCCATATTTGTCGCCAATGCCTACAACATAGAACTGGGTTCAATGGAAATTGTCACCCTTGGCATTACCACCTTTCTTCTGGCTATTGCCACTGGTGGTGTTCCTGGGGGAGCTGCGGTAACAACGGGCGTTATTCTTCATTCAATGGGATTGCCTGTAGAAGCTATGGGTATCATTTTTGCCACAGATCGCATTATGGATGTAGGCTGTACCGTCACCAATGTAGTTGGCGACACTGCAGTCGGTATTCTGGCCGCCACAGGAAAAATGGCCACTTGCACAGACACTGTAATTAAACCTGCAGGTTCGGATATCTAATCCGGTTGACTCAACAATCTGAACAGAGAATTCTGAGCCTTATCGTCGGAAATGATATACTTGCCTATTATTCTTTTGGTGTATTCAAGCTATGCATAGATTTCACGGCCTGTACGGTGTCACCGATAGCCAGCTGCAACCAGATGACCGCATTCTTTTGGAGACTGTAGAACAGGCTCTGAAAGGCGGGATGAAAATCCTGCAATATCGTGACAAGAGTCTTGATCAGGCTCGCCGTCTCCGTCAGGCTGGAGCCCTGAAAGTCCTGTGCCACCGTTATCAGGCACTGCTACTCATCAATGATGATATTGAACTCGCTGTTGAAGTTGAAGCTGATGGCGTTCATCTGGGGCAGCATGATTGTTCTCTTACCGAAGCCAGAAAACGACTGGGTGATTATGCAATGATTGGCATAAGTTGTGAGGGTTCTCTTGAACTGGCTGATAAGGCCGTGACAGAGGGAGCAAACTATATAGCTTTTGGTAAATTTTTCCCTTCCAGAACCAAACCCGATGCTAAAACTGCAGACCTTGCATTATTACCTGCGGCCAGAGCAAAGTTTGACTTGCCGATAGTAGCCATTGGCGGAATTACTGTGGATAATGCCTCACAAATTATTGACGCCGGTGCAGATATGGTTGCGGTAGTACACAACCTGTTTGCAGCTCAGGATATCAAGTCTCGCTCCAGAGAGTTCAATGACCTGTTCGGAACTGAATCCATGAAATAGAGCCACTGTTATCCGGGATCCATTAACCCGGTGTCTCTGACTCTGATCTGGTTTTACCTGGATGCACCTTCACCAATATACATAAATCTGCCTTTGCATAAGGACCTGTCAGCATGTCCCGTTCTGTTGAATTATTTGAAGATGCCCAAACGGTTATCCCTGGTGGTGTGAACTCTCCTGTACGAGCTTTTAAAGGCGTAGGTGGCAAGCCTATTTTCTTTAAAAAGGCCAGGGGTGCTCATCTGTTTGATGTCGACGGGCGAGAATATATTGATTACATAGGTTCATGGGGACCTATGATTCTGGGCCATAATCACCCGGATGTTGTTGCTGCTGTTCGTGACCAGGCTTTGTCCGGTCTCAGTTTTGGTGCACCCACCGAACTGGAAACCCGACTGGCAAAAATGGTACGCACCATTGTACCTTCCATGGAACTTCTGCGAATGGTCAACTCCGGAACAGAAGCCACCATGAGTGCTATTCGTCTGGCTCGCGGGTTCACTGGTCGTGATTGTATTGTGAAATTTGAAGGTAACTATCACGGTCATTCCGACTCACTGCTGGTTAAGGCCGGTTCCGGGACTCTCACCCTGGGAGTACCTAATTCTCCCGGTGTTCCTGCCGTTTTGGCAGAAAAAACCATTACCTTGTCTTATAACAACCTGGCAGAGGTCGAGCAGACTTTCAGGGAAATGAGTGATGATATAGCCTGCATTATTGTCGAACCTGTGGCTGGTAATATGAACTGCATCCCACCAGCGGCTGGCTTTCTGGAAGGCTTACGTCGTATTTGTGATGAACATCAGTCTGTACTCATTTTTGATGAAGTCATGAGTGGCTTTCGGGTTGCACTGGGTGGCGCCCAGGAGTATTACAATGTAAAACCTGACCTGACGACTCTCGGTAAAATTATCGGTGGCGGATTACCAGTAGGCGCATTCGGTGGCCGTAAGGATATTATGGAGCATCTTGCGCCTCTGGGTCCGGTGTATCAGGCGGGCACATTGTCGGGTAACCCACTGGCCATGGCCGCTGGTATTGCTACCCTGGAAAACCTGACAACCCATGGTTTCCATCAATCTCTCACCGAGAAAGCAGCCACTCTGCTGGAAGGTTTACAAACTCTGGCTGACCAAGCAGGTGTTCCATTCACTACGTCACAGGTAGGCGGCATGTTTGGTCTATTCTTCTCAGACCAGAAAAATATCGACTGCTTTGAAAAAGTCATGGCCTGTGACGCCGAACGTTATGGCCAGTTTTTTCATATCATGCTGGACAATGGTGTTTATCTGGCACCTTCTGCTTTTGAAGCCGGATTTATCTCCATAGCACACAGCGAAAAAGAGCTGGAGGTCACCTTGGCGGCTGCTGAAATAGCGTTCAGAACACTGGCAGGTAAACCTTCATAACCTATGATGAGTTCTCTTGCTATTTCGGATGCAGTGCTGGCCTTTGCCAGCATTTTTGGTGTATTTCTTTTGGCTCAAAAAAAGGCCTTTGCGGAAGTACACAGAGTGTCTGCCAGTGCAGCCATGGTCGGCTTTATGTTGATGTCGCTGGGAGCCATTGCCGGCAGTATTCGCTACGGCATTTCAGATGCATGGACAGGACCTCACCTGCTATTACTTAATGTTGCCACTTATATGTCGCCGCCACTGATTGGCATCGCTACCTGTCTGGGGCTAACAACACTGAGCTGGAGTAAAGCAGTTTGGGGGCGATTGATTATTGCTATTTGTCTGATCTACGAAGTATCCCGATGGAATGGTATGGAAATTATCTATCGGGATTTACAGCTGGCATTGATTCTTGTCGCCGTGCTGTACCTGACCCTTCGATCTCCCTCTGACAGCGCACCCAGATGGATGATTATTGGCTCAATCATCAGTTACTTTATTGGCGCACTGGTTATCGGAACACAGGGGAAACTGGGAGGATACCTCAGACTGGATCTTTTCCGGTATCTGATCGGACTGGGAAATCTCCTGCTCAGTAGCGGACTCTACATGATACTGAAAAACAGTTATCCGGAAGAGTTGGAAAATCAGGAACCCGACCGGGAATAGATTCCCTGCCTACATCGTAACGCCGACATAATAACAAAGGCACCAGCTCCCGAAAATCTGGTCATGTTCGTTAATGAAAGATGAACATGACCCGTTTTGTCGCAGGGCGATCTCATTTGACAAACACCAATCCTGTTGCATATTCAAAAAGCTAGCTTTAAAAACTGAATTTTTGAGAAGTACAGGAAATTAGGCTTATTTTGGTACTTTTGTGTGCTGAATAATTAGCCAAACAGAGAAAGTTAGTGCCAAATGAGATCGCCCTGCGTTTTGTCGTTTATCTCATGATTTCCTGAATCTACTTCGACTTGCCCCTGGAAGGCCTTTTTGCTGGTTCCCGGTCAATGACGGATTGTAATGGTTTTGACAGAACTCCCCCAACGTCTAAGCAACAAAACCTATTTAGAGCATATATTCTCACCATCAGATACAAGCACAAGCACAAGCACAAGCACATAACACTACTTTTATACGCCCCCGCATTCAGCGCGCTTTACACGTAAGAGTCTTTACAAGACGAGTGGCCATACAAACCGGAACCAGCAGGATCATCGGTCTTCAGAGAATACAAGAAGGGAGTTTCAGACTGGACTCTTCTGTTAAAGACTGAAGAGTCCAATCAATACTGCAGATTTTACAGATTAAGGCTTAGCTATCCCTGTTGGGAATATGAGGCATGGGGAATGGGCGGACATTATCACCTTTGGCTTCAGACACCTTCCCCGAACCTTCCTTCTCCACTTCATCAATACGTATAATCGTATTCAGAGGAATGTAACTTCGTTTGACACCATCAAAGGTGGCCTTCAGTTTCTCTTCTCCCGGATCAACCAGCAGTTGGCTGCGTTCACCAAATACAAGTTCTTCAACTTCAATGAATCCCCAGAGTTCACTCTGGAAAATCTGACGTGCGTATATCTCAAAGACTTCGCCTTGATTCTGAAAAATCACACGAAAAACGGGTTCTTTCGCCATTAATAAAATCACCTGCCTGGGACAATAGTTATCAGTGAATATGGATGGCGGCAGATCATACCACAAAGAATCCCATGTTGAATTACACCTTATTTCCAATGATTGGAACTATTTACGGAAGAGTTCAGGAAGAGTTCAGGAAAAATTCAGGAAGAAAATTACGGTTACCGTGTAAACACTTGGCAACGGAAGATGGACACCGACAGTATTTTCCAATCCTAAAATGAGCCTGAAAGAAGCATAAGCCAGTGCGCTCAGGCCTTTCGTTCAAAAATGGTTTTAAAAAGTGATTCTCGTGCAGACTGAAGCCTTTCTGCTGCTTCATTATCGCTCATAGAATCAGCCTTTGCTTGTAGAGCTTCAAGAGTGATTCCTTTCTTCAAATATTTTGCACTTTTTGGTAATGATTTGAATTTTTCGTACGGTGTCATCATATTTTCATAAAGATACTTTTTTCTCTCCTTACCTTTCTTGTCTACGACAGTTTCAGCAAAGAAACAGGGCCTGTGATAATTCAGGTAGGGGGTGAGATATTTTCGATTGAATTCATTTACTTCTGTCGCATATTTTTGTGGCATATGGGCATAACCAAGTATCTTTCTTATAACTGCACCGTTTTTACATTCTGCAAGCGCATAGTCGTTTGTTTTTCTTGATCTTGATTTCGTGAATTTTATATGAAGATTGTCGAGTAGTTTTGCTACGCTATAATTTATCAGCACTTCCCCAAAGATTAATTCTGAACAGAATTCCCAAGGCTTTCAGAGTATCTGCTATTTTTAACTCTCGTGAAGTCATTCGTATTAACAACTCAGTCAGACCACAATGCCTGCTTCCCAAAAGAAAGCCCTTGCCGATGACCTGACTCAGGTCGTCTCTGACCAAGCGGCTAAAATACCTGACCCTCGTCCTAATCAGATCGACGACAAAATCCCACTGCATGATGCCGTTATGTCTGCTCTGGCCATGTTTCATCTGAAGTTCTCGTCCCTACTCCAGTTTGATGAAGACAGGCGCGAACCAGAAATCGAAGGGTGTGTGATTTAAACAATGTCAAGAAAAACGACTACACTAGTATGGTCGTATAGGCTTTTTGGCGTTGAGAAATATGTACAGCTCAGTCCTTTCATCCAACGATGAAATCACAGAAATCGTTATCAAAATCCCGCACAATCGCTCAATGGTGGATTTCGAAAATCATTTGCAAGATGCCTTAAATGAAGCGGGACAACTGGGAACAAAAAAGCAACTTGAGTGGCTTGATACTGACGGTTCTCCCATTACGCTTGGCAATGTTCGGTTGACCAGTAAAAGTAAAAAAGAATGGCTCTACCTCAGATTGTGTGGGTAAATTTCAGCGATTCACCCCTCTTGGATAAAGATCAAGGCCACCACAATGAAAGTAAATTGCAGTTTTGAACCTTTCTCTGTTTCTGTAGCCGTAGGCTCGACCCTTGAGTCGCTGTATCTTTCCATTCATGCCTTCTGCACGGCCATTGTCGGCTTTCAGAACTATTGCGTTAATAATTCCCCACAGGTGTTCTTTGATCATCTTGGCCACTTTACGAACAGGTTCAAGCCGACACCTCAGTGCCCAGCTCAGCCACCGTTTCCATGCCTTGATAGCCCAAGCTCGTGATGTGTAATTCCACAGTGTCATCGCCATCTCTTTGATGGCCCAGGCTCGTGCTGTTTTCAGCTTTGAATCACGCAACGGCTCGAACGCTTCCCACTTTTCATCGCTCATATTTTCAGGATTTGTTAGCCAGTCAAACCGGGTACCTTTGAGTAAGTCTGACCCTGTAGACATAAGCGCTTTATGCTCTTCTATGCGAACTTTATTGACCGCATTGCCTAAGTACTGGGCAACATGGAACTTGTCAAATGCTATTCGCTCCCTGGCTTCTGGCACATGCAATGTGACTGCCTTGATAAAGGGCTTCCACATATCCATGGTAACGCATTCAATACCGGCTTTCTGGTCTGGCGTCAGGGTCTCAAAGTACTCATTGAGGCTGTCAGCTTTATGGTTGTCGGCCAAATGTAAAACAATGCCTTTTTCATGATCTGTAACCACAGTGACGTACTCACGCCTCTTCTGGAATGAGGTTTCGTCAACGGCTAACCGTTTGGGATTGTCGTGTACTCTGCGTGCCAGACCTCTCGCTACTGCACGCTGTTGGATACCGTCGATGGCATTCCAGCTAAGCTTCATTTGTTGGGCAACTGCACTGGTTGTTGCCTCTTTCAGCCAGTCAATAACAAGTGCTTCAAACAAGGCCGTAAAACCAGAGTTCGGTTCAGCCCATGGAACCTGTATTGTTTTTACACCGTGATCGGAACATTGTGTACGCGGAACATCAGCAATAAGGATGGTTTGAAACTGGCAGGTATCCAGATGCCGCCACTTCTTCTGACGTCGATCGTAACCCGGAGAGGGTTTATCACAAACACTGCATTTAGAAGGCTTTTTGCCATCATGTTCGAGAAAGATTTCGACTTTTCCTTCAGTAATGGAGAGTTCCACGTGAGCGACATGCCACGGAGTTTCAACGCCAAGTATTTTAGAGTAGAGTTCTTTATCGCGCATGTCGGCATCCTTGCCTTGAAGTGTTCAATATAGATTAAATCACCCACTAAAATTAGAGAAGAGCCAAAAGAATTGAAGGTTTATGAAACTCCATGGGGAGCGGTTAGGGTCAATCGTTTTATCTATCAAAGTCGTGAAGGCGGTGCTATTTATTGTCCCCTTGATCAATCTGCACGAATTGTTGTTAATTCAACCCCGCGACATGCCTGCATGGTCAGTTGGAAGTTTGCCCACATGCCTTCCACTGAAGTAGAGCAAGATTTTCTAAGAAACCACGGACGTAAAATCCATCGGAGAACCGCTAAAGACCTGGCAGAAGTTGTTGCCAGTATTGCTCAGGCCAAAGAAGAATCCTGGACTTATGAATTACCGGATTTACCCGAGCCAGTAGCCACAGTTAGCTTGGGGCTGGATGGTGCAAACTTGCTTTATAAAGAGGGCTACAGAATTGCAATGTGCGGAACTATTGCGCTTTATGATGAAGAAGGAAATCGAATGCACACGGTGTACGCTGCCGCTGCCCCCGAATACGGAAAAGAAACTTTTATAAGGCGGTTCTCTTCTGACATTGAGAAAATGAAGTCTCGTTTTCCTGATGCCACTTACGTTGGAGTTGCTGATGGGGCACCAGATAATTGGACGTTTCTTGAGCCTGTTACATCGATTCAAATTCTGGATTTTTATCACGTTAGCGAATATGTGGCAGAAGCGGCAGAAGCTATATATCCGGGTAAAAAAATGCAGAATGAACGCAAAGCCTGGTTAAGATCAACACTGCACGAATTAAAAAACACCCCTGGTAAGGCAAAACGTTTATGGTTGGAATTAAAGAAAGCAGCTCCCGGGAATAAACGTCTTGTTTCTAAAGAAAAACTGGATAAAGCCAGAACTTATTTCAAAAATCACTGGCACCAAATGATTTATCCAGAAGCGTTGGAAAACAAGTTACCAATTGGTTCTGGTGTAACAGAAGCTGCTTGCAAAACGCTGGTTAAGCAGCGCATGTGTAAGTCAGGCATGCGATGGAAGGAACAAGGGGCGTCAATGCTATTAACATTACGAGCTCTGGCGAAGTCAACGGGTTATTGGGATGCTTTCTGGTCGAAGATGGATCGCTACGGGTTTCCAGTGGCTCACAACCTGCATGCCTGACATTATTCAAGCCACACACCCAAATCGAATACAACCTAAACACCCTATACAGGGTGGGAAAAGTGCCCAGTGACACTCATATTCGCTGCATGCTGGACCCAGTGCCCACTCGAGAACTGTCTCGGCTGTTTACCGCCTTATTCCATTTTGTTCAGCGCAGTGGACGATTGAAACAGTTCAGATATTTTAAGGAGGGTTATCTTGCTCCAATGGATGGCACCGGGCACTTCAGCTCTGGAAAGATCAGTTGTAGCGAGTGCTGCATCAAGAAACCCGACAGCGAAAACCCACTGTATTATCACCAACTGCTGGGCATCTGCATCGTTAAACCTGGAATTAAGGAAGTCTTGCCACTGATGCCTGAACCCATCATTCAACAGGTAGATGCCTCTAAAAACGATTGCGAAGTCAATGCCCTGAAGCGAGCGCTTGAACACATTCACAAGGATCACCCGAAGCTAAGATTGGTATTGAATCTTGATGACCTATATTCCAAGGGCCCCACCATTACACTGATTCGGTCTTATAACCATCACTACATTAGCGTTGCCAAGGAAAGTGACCATGTTGCCCTTTTTGAAGCCGTGGATGAACTGGACAAACAGGATAAAGTCACTCGATTTGAGTATACAGACGACCAAGGGCACCGGCACTGGTTCCGATTTGTTAACAAAGTTCCACTAAACAAAACCTACAACGATTTGAAGGTTAACTTTCTGGAGTACATTGAGTACAACGAGAAAGGTAAGAAATGTTACAACAACAGCTGGGTCACCAGCCTACGCATAGGTCGAAAGCGCTGCATGCCTATCATGAGAGGAGGGCGAGCTAAATGGAAAATTGAAAATGAAACCTTTAATACGCTGAAAACCCAAGGCTACCAACTTGAACACAACTACGGCCATGGCGATGAACATCTTGCCAGTAATCTGGCGTGTTTAATGTTCCTGGCTTTCCTGATTGACCAGATTGAACAGCTATCCTGCCCCTTGTTTAACAAGGCATGGAAAGGGTGCCGTGCCAAAATAAAATTGTGGGAATGCATTCGCAACCACTTTAATAGATTTGCCATAGACACATGGTGTGAGCTACTCAAGGCGGTTGCCTATATGAAATCAAAGAATAAACACAGGCCAATCACTCATATTCGCAGTCTGATACCTGACACGTCATAACAGGAAGGTAGTGCCGGTTTTCAGCGTAGATGATTGACTCCCAAGTCAGCTTATTAGCTGAACGGTATAGTTTTGTCTTCTAAAGTTAAGGGTATGTTTTTGAAATAGACCTGTCATCGTCGTGTATTCAAAGGGAGTGGCTGATAATTTATATACTCTGATCCGTTATCCGAGTGAAAACCCTGTAATTTAAAGGGGAAAGCTGCCAGAATCTCTTCAAGCACAGGGATCAGAAAGGCTTCGCTAATTCTCTCCACTGTGCAAACAATCTGGAATTGAGTCATCTCATCAACAGCATTAATGTGATACAAACCTTTCACTTTGTCTTTATCACCCTGATGAACCGTATCGATTCGAATAAAACCTGGTTGTCCTTCAGGAGCTGGACGACGACGTGTGCCAATGGCTCGCTTTACTGGACGTGTGCAGTCCTTGTGGGTTCGGATATTACGATATGTATTTGATTGCCTGAGATTGTAGAGGTGTGAAACCGAGATGCCGGCCAGTCGCTCGTAACGCTCGTCACCCCGTAAAAAAGCCCTTTCACAGAGTTTCTTAATGGCTACCCCATTCAGGTCGTTATGCAATCGATCCGTCTCAGCCAGAAGCCTTGTATCGGCCTTGGTGTATTTGGATTTGAAACCATTGATTGTGCGCTGTTTACGCTTCAGAGTCCCCTTCGACTGACAGGCATGAATAAGGCGGGTAATCTGCGATCTTGAGTAGCCTGTAGCCACTGCGAGATAACGCTTAATGAGCCCCTTGTCGGGCCTGCTGAGCGCTCGATATTTGAAGTACCTTAAAGTCGCCTCAACCCACTGATAACATTCATCTTTTGATTCCCATCCGGGCTCAATATCAGGGGCGTAATGAAGCAGTTCTTGCACTTGTGACAGTGTCTTTATGAGCCTTGTATTCATGATAACTTTCATCCTGTAATCATGGACGAAAGATCCAATTGCGGCGGGCTCATTTCATATTGGAAATTAGAGCCTCCTTTAGGCTCATTTCATATTGGAAGAGACTCCGACTATCCTCCAGCGAGCAGGGTGTCTATAATGGCGGGTTTATATTCAACAGGCTTGGCCTCTCAGTAGTGTGAAATGAGCAAAAAACTTTATATCAAGACTCACGGTTGTCAAATGAACGAGTATGATTCTGCACGAATGGCAGATTTACTCGGCGAAACCCACACGTTTGAGTTGACTGACAACCCTGATGAAGCGGATGTGGTGCTCGTTAATACCTGTTCGGTTCGGGAAAAAGCCCAGGAAAAACTCTTCCATCAGCTCGGTCGCTGGAAAAAGCTGAAAGACAAAAATCCTGACCTGATTATCGGTGTGGGCGGTTGTGTGGCTTCCCAGGAAGGCGAGGCAATCCGTAAACGTGCGCCCCAGGTGGATCTCGTTTTCGGTCCTCAGACCCTGCATCGCCTGCCTGAAATGATCGATGCCAGCAAGACCAACCATATCCCTGTGGTTGATGTCACCTTTCCGGAAATCGAGAAATTTGACCGCCTGCCAGAACCCAGTGTTGACGGACCCAGTGCTTTTGTCTCCATTATGGAAGGATGCGACAAGTACTGTACTTTCTGTATTGTTCCCTACACACGGGGGGCTGAAATCAATCGCCCCATGGATGACATTATTGAAGAATGCTTCACCCTCTCAGAAAAGGGTGTACGGGAAATCAATCTTCTGGGGCAGAATGTAAATGCCTATCGCGGCGAAAAGCACGATGGCACTGTGTGTGATCTGGCAGAACTTATTACCCTGGTTGCAGCCATTGAAGGCATCGACCGTATTCGCTTCACCACGTCACATCCGCTGGAATTCTCAGACAGCCTGATCAACGTCTACGGTGAAGTCCCTGAGCTGGTCAGCCATTTACACCTGCCGGTTCAGAGTGGTTCAAACCGGATACTGCAGATGATGAATCGAAATCACACTGCCGATGACTATTCCGATAAAATCAACCGCCTTCTGGCTGTACGGCCAAACTTAAAACTTTCATCGGATTTCATCATCGGATTTCCGGGAGAAACGGACGAAGACTTCGAAGACACCATGCGTCTGATAGCCGAGGTCGGCTTTGATGCTTCTTTCAGTTTTATTTACAGCAAGCGCCCAGGCACACCAGCTTCCGACATGGAAGACGATGTCTCTGAAACCATCAAGAAACAAAGACTTCATATCCTGCAGGACCGCATCAACCAGCAGGTTATGCAAATCAGTCGTCGCATGGTTGGGTCAACCCAGAAAATTCTGGTCACTGGTTATTCCAAGAAAGACCCTGGCGAGCTATCCGGTAGAACCGAGTGCAATCGTGTGGTGAATTTCAAATGCACTGATCCACGCCTTATTGGTCATTTCGCAGAGGTTGAAATTCTTGAAGCTTACCCTCATTCGCTGCGAGGCATAATACTCAGTTCCGAGCTGGGTAAAGTCGAAGATTTTCAATATAGCAGCCTGATTCAAAACGCCTGAATCAGAGAGCCTGACTCGAAGCCGGCCTGAGTTATTTCAATGCATAATTCAGGCCGGCCAAGATTTCTGGATACATCTGCGCCTATTTTTAGCAATCCTTTCTCGTAACCACTCAGTATTCATAGACGAGCCCACTAAGTATAAACAAGCTCCAGTCCCTGCCTCCCAAATAAATATTTCCTATTTACAACCATCAAGGTAATGAATTGACTAATACCATTTCCGTTTTCTAACTACGATAATACAGCCCATTCACGGGAGCATAGGCTGGTTACCCGACCAGCCTCAGAAACAAGCTTGTTCCAACCACAACAACATGCATTTACAATGTCATCATAATTTTTAAAAGATCGGTTGGATAAATCATGCTCCCGAAGCCACTCCCAAATTTCTTCTGCACTATTTAATTCCGGTGCATAAGGCGGTAAAGGAATCAATGTCAGGTTATCAAAAGTAGGCAAGTCTTTAGAATGATGATATCCCGCATTATCAATTATTACGGCAGCATGCCGTCCTTTATTGGTTAGCTTTGAGATTTCAGACAAATGTAGCGTCATCATTTCTGTATTGATCGTTGGGAGCACTAAAGCAGTTCCAATATCCCTTTCGGGGCAGACAGCAGCAAATACATAAGCATATGTAAATTGTCTCTGCCGAATTATTCCGGGTCTGCTTCCTTTAATAGCCCAAATCCTACTGACCGTGTTTTGTTGACCAAAACGACCTTCATCTTGAAACCAAACGTCAACATCTTTTAGGTTTACTTTATCTGGAAGCCTTTGCTGCACCTCTGTTTTGAAGTTTTTTTAAATGCTTCTTGCACTTCTAAATCCTGCTTTGGATGGTGTGTGCGACCAGATATCCACGAAAGACCGACTTTATGGAGTAACTTGTAAACAGTAGAATTAACGCACTCAGTTCCGAAATCTTTTTTTAATACGTCTTTAACATCGCGACCAACGATTCTTCCACCTTCACGTTTCTCTTGAAGATCAAGAACTGTATTTTTAAAATCCTTTTCCTGTTCATTATTGAGTGTATTTTTTCTACCTCGTCCACCTTGATCTTTGAGGGCTTCAGCACCTCCTTGTTTATAGCGCTGCAACCAATCAAACACAGATCGAGGGCTATGTTCCCGCCAATAGTTGTATTGCTTACTCCCTATGTTTACAGGGCTACAGACGTGCCTTATAAAGTAGAGATATGACTAAATCTTGTATATTGCATTTGTTTATTGCCCAAAGAACAGCGATTTGTTCTGGGATACCTTCCTATCTCATGAATAGCCATATGTGGAGCAGGAAAATAAAGTTTTTATAGGACTTTAGTGCTCCCAACTATTGACGGGAACATAGCCCAGATCGAGGGTTAACCTTTAAAAGGTTTGCCACCTCTTTTTCTGATAAACCTTTTTGAATGAATGCCAGACCAAGCAATCTAATGCATTCTTTGTTATCTGATGCATGACGAGCTTTATCTTTAAAATCTTCGTCATGAAAGCCATTTGGAAGTTCAGGAGTACGAGACATTTGGTAAAAACACACAAGAAAACCTACTTACAGGATAGTTCTGGACAGGCTGATTGTGTGTGTTTTTTTTCCGTATTTAAAAAATGAAATTGGTATAACAAGGCTGTCATGCCGGTCTACACTCATCAATCTGAAATAAAAAAAGAATGGCCTGACTGGAAATAAAATGACAGCTCAAAGAGCTTTCTTCATACCTGTTTTCACTTGCATCATCCTGAGCTCTATGCCCATTACTGCCTGGGAGATACAGCAGGAAACCTGCATGCTGGGACCGAGTAGAATTGAAATTAATGTGTCTACTAAAACACTGCATGCAACAGCAGTCACTTTGCAGCACCATCAGATTACAGAATCTGCCGGTGTTATATACGTTGCTGATGAAGCACTTGATCTGGACAGTGTGATCCAACAGACCAGCAATCAGGTTATATCATTTTCCCTGCCCTCTTTGACCAGGTCATCCGTACCACCTTCTCCATTAATGCTCACCGCCATACACAACCAGATAGAGCTACAAAACGCTCAGGAACAAGAACAACTTAACCAGCAGCGCAAGAGAGAAAGTGAAGATGAAAAACAGGAGTACGAGAAAAAGCTGCAAGCAAAAGAAAAAGAAACAGCCCGCCTCGAACAACAACTCAAAACCAAAGCAGAACAACTAGCGGCAGTCAGGAAAAACAATCAAAAGATAAAGGGGTGTGTGATTTAAACAATGTCAAGAAAAACGACTACACTAGTATGGTCGTATAGGCTTTTTGGCGTTGAGAAATATGTACAGCTCAGTCCTTTCATCCAACTGATGAAATCACAGAAATCGTTATCAAAATCCCGCACAATCGCTCAATGGTGGATTTCGAAAATCATTTGCAAGATGCCTTAAATGAAGCGGGACAACTGGGAACAAAAAAGCTGACTTGAGTGGCTTGATACTGACGGTTCTCCCATTACGCTTGGCAATGTTCGGTTGACCAGTAAAAGTAAAAAAGAATTGAAGGTTTATGAAACTCCATGGGGAGCGGTTAGGGTCAATCGTTTTATCTATCAAAGTCGTGAAGGCGGTGCTATTTATTGTCCCCTTGATCAATCTGCACGAATTGTTGTTAATTCAACCCCGCGACATGCCTGCATGGTCAGTTGGAAGTTTGCCCACATGCCTTCCACTGAAGTAGAGCAAGATTTTCTAAGAAACCACGGACGTAAAATCCATCGAAGAACCGCTAAAGACCTGGCAGAAGTTGTTGCCAGTATTGCTCAGGCCAAAGAAGAATCCTGGACTTATGAATTACCGGATTTACCCGAGCCAGTAGCCACAGTTAGCTTGGGGCTGGATGGTGCAAACTTGCTTTATAAAGAGGGCTACAGAATTGCAATGTGCGGAAACTATTGCGCTTTATGATGAAGAAGGAAATCGAATGCACACGGTGTACGCTGCCGCTGCCCCCCGAATACGGAAAAGAAACTTTTATAAGGCGGTTCTCTTCTGACATTGAGAAAATGAAGTCTCGTTTTCCTGATGCCACTTACGTTGGAGTTGCTGATGGGGCGCCAGATAATTGGACGTTTCTTGAGCCTGTTACATCGATTCAAATTCTGGATTTTTATCACGTTAGCGAATATGTGGCAGAAGCGGCAGAAGCTATATATCCGGGTAAAAAAATGCAGAATGAACGCAAAGCCTGGTTAAGATCAACACTGCACGAATTAAAAAACACCCCTGGTAAGGCAAAACGTTTATGGTTGGAATTAAAGAAAGCAGCTCCCGGGAATAAACGTCTTGTTTCTAAAGAAAAACTGGATAAAGCCAGAACTTATTTCAAAAATCACTGGCACCAAATGATTTATCCAGAAGCGTTGGAAAACAAGTTACCAATTGGTTCTGGTGTAACAGAAGCTGCTTGCAAAACGCTGGTTAAGCAGCGCATGTGTAAGTCAGGCATGCGATGGAAGGAACAAGGGGCGTCAATGCTATTAACATTACGAGCTCTGGCGAAGTCAACGGGTTATTGGGATGCTTTCTGGTCGAAGATGGATCGCTACAGGTTTCCAGTGGCTCACAACCTGCATGCCTGACATTATTCAAGCCACACACCCAGATAAAGAAAGAATTAGAAGATGAAAAAGCTATGTCTGCAGGGCTTATGGATGCAAAAAAAACAACTGAACAGAAAGAACCACCAAAGCATACCACCGCTACAAAAGGTAAAAAAACAAAGTCCGCAGCAGACCAGCAACAAGAACAAAAACTGGCTTCTCTTCAATCAGCTTATGACGCGTCCAAACAGCAACTGCATGAAGCAGAACAACGACGAAAAGAGACTGAAGCAAAACTTCAGGAAGCCGAGTGTGCAGTAAAAAAACTGAGAGATGAGGCAGAAGCAAGACTTCAGGAAGACGAACGTGCAGCAAAAAAACAGAAAGAGGAGGCTGAGGGCCTGCGTCTGATAGCTGCGGATGTAGAAAAACAACAGGCTTTAACTTTGCTCGCTGAACAGAAACAAGCCGACGAACTGGCCCGACAGAACGAAGAAACAATGACACTACTTGCTGAAAAGCAACAGATAGAAGCCGAGCTTAAAAAACAGAAGCACTCCAATCAGGAATTATCTGAAAGATACAAGAAAACTGAAGAAACACTTCGTACGCATCAAGCCGCTATCCCACAACCAGTCACTCATACCAACCCACTTCTTGTTGGTGAAACGCAATGTGGGGGTATTGGTGATACCGTTATAACAACGTCAAATTTAAAGGCTTCTTCAAACCCATCGCCGGGTGAAGAAGAGAAAGAGAAAGAGAAAGAGAAAGAGAAAGAAGAAAGTGAAAAAGAAAAAGAAAAAGAAAAAGAAAAAGAAAAAGAAAAAGAAAAAGAAAAACCAACCTCCCACTTTCGTGCCCTGTTCACAGCAGTAAAAATTGCCTTACCTTTTGTGATACCCGCAGTATGGGCTGGCTGGATGCTGGAAAAAATCACTTGGGTGAAAGACCCCAACGACTCATTGGTGGATAAAGAGCCGAAAGTACTGCCACAAAACTGTTCACTTTTTGAAACACATCCTCTGTACGAACTCTGTCTATACGCCGAAGCAGAGGAAGCAGTTGGGTGAAAGTCTCATATTGACCGGAACTCTCATTCCATATTGTTAGACTGAACAGGGAATGGAACCACATTGCTCGTGGTTACCTCTGTGACCTTGGCACAGTAAGTTACTGACAAAAGCTTCCAGCCATTATCAAACCAGCCACTCTGTATTAATGACCTGAGAGTCAGAATGCCTTGACCTCCGGGGTGTCGCCAGCGCATACCTGAACACTTCATCCGCTGTGTCACTAACGTTTTACAGGTCGCCTCAATAACGCCAGATCCTATAGGCAGGTTGCACGACAGGTGTTCTGCATACTTCATGCGGTCACGATTATTCCTGAAGTATTCCAACTCTGTCTTTAACTTCGATCGCCGAGGATGTCGGCTGTGTTGATAGGCCAAAGCCTTGATGACTTTCTCAACCCCATCAGATTCTTCCTTCAAAATATGACGGTAGGTGATGAACTTCTCTTTGGGTTTTGAACTGTTTTCACCGTAGGACAGGTCAAACGCCTTCTTCAGATGTTCTGCTGCATGATAAAAATCCACGATTTCATGCCCTTGAGGAAGCTCTTTGGCAAGATAAGTCCAGTTGTCTTTAGCGCCATCAGCCACCTTGACCAATGACAGTTGAGGCTTCTGCCTGAGTGCTTCGTTCAGGAAACGGGAGAGCGACTGCTTTAGAGTTACTTTCTTGCTCTCTGGCATTCGGCCAATCCTGATGGTCGACAGGCGTTCACCTTCAACATCGTAAAACGACAGAGTTCCACAACTGGCTTCCTGGCAACCTGCCGGGCCACGAGTACGCTTGCCTTCAGCTGTACTTTGTTCACGTTTTTCCTGACGTTTCCCGTCTTTCATAGGCAGCATGACACCGTCCAAAGAGGCCGCTACAGTTACCGCTTCTTCGGGAACCTTGAGGCTATCTTTGAGGATGCACTCAAAAGGCTCACGGTACTGTTCCCATTGTTCATTGAACTTTTTTGGAAGTCGGGTTAACGAGCTTTCCGACGGTGACATATTACCCATCAAATCGAGCAGAGTTTTGGCGATCCCCGGAGAGAGCTGAGCCACAACCCAGACCGCTTGCTTTGCGGCCCTTGGCGTCCAGTAACCCTCAACGATGCCTGCCCTGAGTTCCAGGGGGACAATGCAGTCATCCTTGCCGCTGCGGTATAGCGTGCGGGCAACTCGGATGGGACCAGCAGCTGACTGGTAAGTTTGGGAGCAACGCAATGCACGATGATAGCAGGTGCCGTTCACCTCAATAGCAGGAATATCTATATCGAGGCCGGACAAGTCTTCTGCCAGGGTCTCCCGCTCTGCTTGAACAAAGAGAGCGTGAAGCTCGTTTTCATAATCTTCAAAGTGTTTAATCGGGTCATGGTGCTTGCGAAGGGAGGCCAGTTTGTGCTCAAGCTGCTGGATAATACGGCAGGGATGATTGGCGGCTTCAGTCAGTTGCTGACATAATTCCATCGGGGCGGCCTCTCACTGAAAGATGTTGGTTTCCAGTTAGCATCATACCTGCGTTTGGTCGTTACCCTCCCTTGTCTGAGAAAAGTCGATGTCGTGTCGTTTATACTGGAGCCCATGCCCTGCAATGACGGTCAATATGAGACTTACACCCAAGCAGTTAATTTCGACAGAATATTGAACCTGTTGCGTCATATACACACTGATAACCCTGAAACGCTGAATTATCCTTTGTTTCAATGGCACACCAAAGAAGCTATCTATAACAGTCAGGCATTGTCGAAAAAATTAACTAAGGCAGGGCAAACAACAACTCTGGATACTCACGCTCTGTACATAAGTTTTACGAAGCAAAAAAACTTTTACACCCTGCCTGTAAAACGTCAGTGGATAATTATTGCGTTTTTACTGGAAACAGTGAATCCAGCGGCTATGACTCAATGGGTCAACAACAATAATCTGCCAATTCTGTTTGGAATCATTGCCTTTATACAAGGCATAGACAGAAAACATACAGGGCTGCTGCAAGAAATTGGAATTTCAGACGAAGCCACTCTCCTCAAAAAACTGGTTACTGCCGTTATTCGTGCAAAACAGTATTATCCTGAAGCCCTGAGTGAACACACCTTTCCCACCTCTGTATCTGTTCATGAAGTGGCCATCGAGCCCGTTCTGATTACAGACACAGACACAAGAGAAGACCATTCATTTCCAGAGTGCTATCAGGTTAAGCAAGCCAGCCTGAATCAGCTCTGTTACGAATACTTAAGTCAGGGCTTAATACAACAAGCGCAAACTGTGATTGCCGTCAGATATTACGCTCAACTTGATACTCTGGTCTTCACTACCAACCACGAAACCAGCCTGGAGCCCGACTTTCTGACTGTGTCTGAACAAATGCTTCTGGATTCCATGCGCTACTTGATTACCTATGTCTATAAACACTTCCCGGGAAGCACTGCAAAACAAAAGCATCTATTTGTGCGAGGTGCATTAGTCTATTCCGGCGTTTTAACCGGCAACAAATCACTTTATCAGGAGATACTGACGAGCTTATGGTACATGGTCGAACAAGGCCATTTCTGGTTGGATAGGGCGTTTTTACTCCATCAGAAAAAAATGGCTAAAAAACATATCGATCACTCTGAAAGCTTTGTACTGAAACCCGTGTGGTTACGCTTTGAAAGTGGTCTCACTCTGATATTAAAGCCTGTTTTTGGTCGTTCTCTTCTGGCAAATATCAAGAAAAACAAAAATGAGTTAATGATATCCGAGCTTGCAGTTCCAACAGACAGAATATTGAATTTATATTACTGGTCGTATAACGAAGGGCAATGGCTGATAGCAAGGCCTTTGCCAGTTCCTGATAACCAATCAGATACTATTAGCATGAAGATAGAGCTGGGTTGCGATATGGCCTTTCAGATTCGTACCTCGGACGGAAAAGCCCTTCAATATTACTTGATAGATAGCACCTGCCAGCTTCACCAGCTCTAACCCATATGGAAGAAGTCAGGTTCTACATAAACATTTAATTTGGAGTAACCGGTTTATTAAGAACTGTTTTCGTTCCGAAAATAATGAATAATCGGGTATAAGAGCAAAGTTCCCCAACCTATGGCTTTTTCATTATTCCTACCATGAATATTCGTAGAAAGGATGATCAGAGGAATCAGGAGATACTCAGGATGATCATCGTTTATGGATGCTATTGAATCACCTGCAATCATTCCGACCGCCAGAAACATTCTGGGCGATATGTCGATTCCGGGTATTACTTTATTCCGCGCTTCAAAGTACCCTGCACCTAAAGCAGTAGCCATTGTTATTGCCATTGAGTTAACCGAAGTAGAGCATTCATCCATTAGCGTACCTATTATCAATTTCCCCGCCGCCACCGATCCCATTTCAAGAGGCGTTTCACACATAAAAAACAATAGGTTCATACCGTTCTTAGCCATATAGGCTAATTCATTAATATAAAAACCGGGGTTATATTTACTGGTTATCTGGGCATAAGCAACGGCTCCCACAGCAGTTTCTATCAATTGTCGGGATTTATGACTGTTTTGCCGAGTGGATAATTGTGACGCAGTATGAAGTAAAATCAATGCAGAAGGAACGACAACATCTTCCGAAAAACGTATATATCCAGCGTATGGGAGTTGATTAAATAATCGCAGCCCTGTGGCTGCTATGCCAGTGATAGCAGTGCTAATAATACTTTCTTCAATAATCTCTGCAGAACCTGAACTCACTTCCTGATTCATAGAACTGCTCAGCACTGACTTTAATGGTTCACATTGCCTCCCACAGTTTGAAAAACATGACCCGGTGCAGGCAGTGAAAGCCTTAAGACCTCCGGATGCAAGTGTATTGGCTGATGCTGCAAAAAATGCATTTAAAGATTGATCTAAAGAAGCTAAAAACCAACCCATTGTGCTTGAACATCTTGAACAGCCTTCAAGAGTGAGCGCACCGACAGTATATGATGCTACGACCAGAGTAACGGCTCCCACTCCAATAGGTAAATAGAAAAAGGCAAAGTCCTCTTCATTTGATCTGGCTGTCTCTTTATCATCGACAGGTGTTTGATAGTACTCCTGGTATAAACGTTCTTCAAATTTGGCCATCTCAATTTCAAGTGCCTTTCTTCTGTCTTCTGCCTGATCAGCCTGATTAACGGATTCAGGGTGATCCATCATTGTATTCATTATTTTTTTGAGTTGTTTATATCGCATCATCAATACCTGTCTGACCGGCAAATCAGGACAAATACTATCCCCTGGAAGACAGATATAATATGCACTTCTAATTATACTTTGGAGGGTTTCCAATAAATCAAGATGACCTTTAATTAATCGCTTATCCATAAATAAATAAATAAGATTAGATTCATTTAGGCTTTCAGCATCTGTCTCTCCATAGGACGCCAGATATTCAGAATCTTTTTTTTCCAACATGGAACCTTCATAAAGAGAACCTTCATAAAGAGAACCTTCATAAAGAGAACCTTCATAAAGAGAACCTTCATAAAGAGAACTTTCATGAAGAGAGCTTTCATTAAGATACGATTTAAACCATTGAGTTTCAGCCATTGCTCTGTTATTTGAAAATGACACCACAAGCACTGTCAAAGAAAATGTCAGGATGAAATTGGTTATCTTGGAGTTCATAATTTTATTTGAGTTCTAGTAATAGAAAACAATATAGAATGATATCCAGAATTATCTAGTTAACATCACAATCAAATATCAGCTTATAGGATAAAGCAGTTTTTATTTTGTATTCTGTCATTGACAGGTATTCATGTTATGCCAGAAGTCGGGGTAACAGACTTCTGGCATAACGGTACTTAATTGGCCACAATATTAACCAGTTTTCCAGGTATCACAATGACTTTACGAATGGTTTTACCTTCAGTAAATTTCGTAACGTTCTCATGTTCCAGAGCCAGCTTTTCAATAGCCTCTTTTTCCAGGTCTGCAGGAAGTTCAAGTTTGGCTCGAACCTTACCATTTACCTGAATCACCATAGTGATAGCGTCTTTTTTCAGAGCGGCTTCATCCAGTGCCGGCCAGCCAGCCTGAACAACGACTTCGCTGTGGCCCAGTGACTGCCAGATGCTGTGCATGGCATGAGGAGCAATAGGTGCCAGCATGAGTGTGACCGTCTCTATGGCTTCACGTATAACAGCACGTCCCTGGTCACTGCCGTCTTTGAACTTACCAATGGTATTGGTTAATTCCATCATGGCGGCAATGGCCGTATTGAACGTCAACCGACGCTCACAGTCGTCAGATACCTTTTGAATGGTTTCATGAGTCTTGCGGCGCAGATCTTTCTGCTCTTTATTCAACAGACTCACGTCCAGCTGAACAACGCTTCCTGCTGCTGTGTGCTCGGCAACCTGCTTCCAGAATCTGCGCAGAAAACGATGGGCACCTTCTACGGCATTCTCAGACCATTCCAGAGTTTGTTCAGGAGGCGCCGCAAACATGGTGTAGAGACGAATAGTATCGGCACCGTATTGATTGATCAGTTCCTGAGGATCTATACCGTTATTTTTTGATTTGGACATTTTACTCATGCCCGCATGTTCAACGGTTTCGCCAGTGCTTTTCAGGGTGGCTTTCAGCAAGCGTCCCTTGTCGTCAAATTCGGTATCAACATCGGTGGGGGCAACCCACTGTTTTACACCTTTGGCATCATTCATAAAGAATGTTTCGGCCAGAACCATACCCTGACAAAGCAGGCGTTTGTAGGGTTCATCGCTATTAACCAAACCGGCATCACGCAACAGCTTATGGAAAAAACGGGAATAGAGCAGATGCATTACTGCGTGCTCAATACCACCAATGTATTGATCGACAGGTAACCAGTAATTGGCTGCTTCGGGGTCAAGCATCTGATCATCAGACTGAGGTGAGCAGTAGCGGGCGTAATACCAGCTGGATTCCATGAAGGTATCGAAAGTGTCGGTTTCCCGGGTAGCCGCCTGACCATTATGCGTGGTTTTGGCCCATTCAGGGTCTGCTTTTATAGGCGACTGAACACCATCCATTTCTACATCTTCAGGCAGAATGACGGGTAAATCTTCAAGAGGTACAGTGACTTCAGAGCCATCTTCCAGATAACGCATGGGAATAGGTGCACCCCAGTAGCGCTGACGGCTCACGCCCCAGTCACGAAGACGGTAGTTGACCTGCTTTTCGCCATTGCCTTCTGCTATCAGCTGATCCGAAATGGCATTAAAGGCTTCCGCTGAGGTCAGCCCATTAAAGTCACCGGAGTTAACCAGTACCCCTTTTTCAGTAAAGGCAGCCTGGGAAATATCACAGTCTTCGCCATTCGCCGGCGCAATGACCTGCTCGATGGGCAGTCCGAATCGTGTGGCAAATTCATAATCACGCTGATCATGACCCGGAACGGCCATAACAGCGCCGGTACCGTAATCCATCAGCACAAAGTTGGCCGCCCAGACCGGAACTTCTTTACCAGTGATTGGGTGAATAGCACGGATGCCGGTATCAACGCCTACTTTTTCCATAGTGGCCAATTCGGCTTCAGTAACACCGTTGCCCTTACATTCTTCAATAAAAGATGCCAGCTTCGGGTTGTTGACTGCAGCCGCTTTGGCCAGAGGATGTTCGGCGGCCACACCCACATAAGTTACCCCCATCAGGGTGTCGGGGCGGGTGGTGTAAATTTTGAACTGGTCAGGTGCATTTTCGATGCTGCCGGAAATGGCATTGGCGACATTGAAGGTCATCTGAACACCTTCAGAACGGCCAATCCAGTTGCGCTGCATAGCCTTGACCTGATCAGGCCAGTCTTCGAGCTGATCCAGGTCAGCCAGTAATTCATCCGCATAAGCAGTGATTTTAATAAACCACTGAGGCAATTCCTTGCGTTCTACCAGGGTATCACAGCGCCAGCAGCGGCCATCTTCCACCTGTTCATTGGCGAGCACGGTAGCATCATTCGGACACCAGTTAACCGCACCCATTTTTTTATAGACCAGACCCTTTTCGTAGAGTTTGGTGAAAAACCACTGCTCCCACTTGTAATAGTCGGGCTTGCAGGTAGCCAATTCCCTGTTCCAGTCATAGCCAAAGCCCAATCGCTTCAGCTGGCCTTTCATGTAATCGACGTTTTCATAGGTCCAGGGAGCGGGTGCCGTTTTGTTTTTGATGGCAGCATTTTCTGCCGGCAGACCAAATGCATCCCAACCCATGGGCTGCAGAACATTCTTCCCCTGCATTCGTTGATAACGGGAGACTACGTCGCCAATAGTGTAATTGCGCACGTGTCCCATATGCAGCCTGCCACTGGGATAGGGAAACATGGAAAGGCAATAGTACTTTTCCTTGCTCGCATCTTCAGTTACGGCAAAACTGTCATTGTCTTCCCAGTATTTCTGGGCTTCGCTCTCAATTCGGTGCGGGTGGTAATGCTCTTCCATCATCGCTCAACAGGCTTAATATAAGGGGAGAATCTGACTACCAGAGCCAGAATACATGGGTAACTTGTTATTATAACTCGGAGCAGGCCAATAGTAAGCCATCGATGCTTACTTTTAAGCGAGTTAATAAGGGCAGTGTTTACAGCCATTGCCACAGCAGTAACCTCGACGAAGGTGATACCAGGCTTTGAAAACCATTAAACCTTCTTCATTCAGATAATAGTCAATATCTTCAACAGGCTGGTACTCTGCTGTCATGGCGGGAATATCCGGAATCGATTTCACTCCTGCCAGCCAATGACTCTCCAATTCGTTAACTCTTTTAACCATCTCTTTTTTCAGGCAGGCCGGGCAGAGACATGACGAGCCTGAATCCACCGGCATCACCGGTGGGTAAGACTGACACCAGCAGCTATTATTTGTGGCGCTGGTACTGGTATTAGTGGCGCTGGTACTGGTGTTGCTGCCGCAGCTGAATTTCGCCTGACAGCCAGTGCAAATATTACTCGAATTCATCAAGGGGATTCTGCAAGCTAATAAGATCGATTAAAACTGAGTTTTTCCCCAAAGTCGATAGAGCCGTTCGAACCCCGTTATCAATCGTTCAGCTTTCAATCGCTCAGCTTTCAATTTAATCAATGTTTCAATTTATTCAATGTTTCAATTTATTCAGTGAATCAACGGCCAATTGCCGGTAATGAGTTAATGGTGTTCCCAGTTTTTTGTAAAAGAGCCCTCGTACCGCATTGCTCAGGTAATCAAGGGTAATCAGGCGATTAATAATCACCAGTTGTTCACTATCCAATGACACCTTGCAATCCATAAGTGCCGACTGACTAATGGATTCTGTTACTTTCGAGGCACTGACTATCCATTCCTGAACAGCACTGTCTGCCCTGGTCATATCCCGATAACCAATGTTTTTCCAGAGATGATGCTGCTCCAATACGGAGCTGTAGTAAGAAGCACTGTGATCTTTTAGTTTTTTCAGCGAAGTGACATCGGTGGCATTGTTTTTTCTGAGCACGAAAGGCAGAAACTCATTCTG
>CBDBOO010000091.1:0-52279 GCA_965208385.1 Endozoicomonas sp. | reverse complement strand
CGGCACCACCTGGGTGAATGTGAGCAGTGTGAGTGGCACCACTTGGAGCCACGACGACACGGCGAACCCCCACAGCAGTGACTTTACTTACCAGCTGCAGATCGTGGATAACGCGGCCAATGTCGGCGCGACCGCGAGCCAGGACGTCGAGATCGACACTGGCGTTGCATCGAACACCATCACCATCAGTGCGATCACGCACGACACCGGCGCGGCGAATGACTTCAAGACCAGCGACACCGAACTGTTGGTGAACGGTACCCTGGCCAGTGCGCTGCAGAGTGATGAAACCCTGCAGATCAGCACCGACGGCGGCACCACCTGGGTGAATGTGAGCAGTGTGAGTGGCACCACTTGGAGCCACGACGACACGGCGAACCCCCACAGCAGTGACTTTACTTACCAGCTGCAGATCGTGGATAACGCGGCCAATGTCGGCGCGACCGCGAGCCAGGACGTCGAGATCGACACTGGCGTTGCATCGAACACCATCACCATCAGTGCGATCACGCACGACACCGGCGCGGCGAATGACTTCAAGACCAGCGACACCGAACTGTTGGTGAACGGTACCCTGGCCAGTGCGCTGCAGAGTGATGAAACCCTGCAGATCAGCACCGACGGCGGCACCACCTGGGTGAATGTGAGCAGTGTGAGTGGCACCACTTGGAGCCACGACGACACGGCGAACCCCCACAGCAGTGACTTTACTTACCAGCTGCAGATCGTGGATAACGCGGCCAATGTCGGCGCGACCGCGAGCCAGGACGTCGAGATCGACACTGGCGTTGCATCGAACACCATCACCATCAGTGCGATCACGCACGACACCGGCGCGGCGAATGACTTCAAGACCAGCGACACCGAACTGTTGGTGAACGGTACCCTGGCCAGTGCGCTGCAGAGTGATGAAACCCTGCAGATCAGCACCGACGGCGGCACCACCTGGGTGAATGTGAGCAGTGTGAGTGGCACCACTTGGAGCCACGACGACACGGCGAACCCCCACAGCAGTGACTTTACTTACCAGCTGCAGATCGTGGATAACGCGGCCAATGTCGGCGCGACCGCGAGCCAGGACGTCGAGATCGACACTGGCGTTGCATCGAACACCATCACCATCAGTGCGATCACGCACGACACCGGCGCGGCGAATGACTTCAAGACCAGCGACACCGAACTGTTGGTGAACGGTACCCTGGCCAGTGCGCTGCAGAGTGATGAAACCCTGCAGATCAGCACCGACGGCGGCACCACCTGGGTGAATGTGAGCAGTGTGAGTGGCACCACTTGGAGCCACGACGACACGGCGAACCCCCACAGCAGTGACTTTACTTACCAGCTGCAGATCGTGGATAACGCGGCCAATGTCGGCGCGACCGCGAGCCAGGACGTCGAGATCGACACTGGCGTTGCATCGAACACCATCACCATCAGTGCGATCACGCACGACACCGGCGCGGCGAATGACTTCAAGACCAGCGACACCGAACTGTTGGTGAACGGTACCCTGGCCAGTGCGCTGCAGAGTGATGAAACCCTGCAGATCAGCACCGACGGCGGCACCACCTGGGTGAATGTGAGCAGTGTGAGTGGCACCACTTGGAGCCACGACGACACGGCGAACCCCCACAGCAGTGACTTTACTTACCAGCTGCAGATCGTGGATAACGCGGCCAATGTCGGCGCGACCGCGAGCCAGGACGTCGAGATCGACACTGGCGTTGCATCGAACACCATCACCATCAGTGCGATCACGCACGACACCGGCGCGGCGAATGACTTCAAGACCAGCGACACCGAACTGTTGGTGAACGGTACCCTGGCCAGTGCGCTGCAGAGTGATGAAACCCTGCAGATCAGCACCGACGGCGGCACCACCTGGGTGAATGTGAGCAGTGTGAGTGGCACCACTTGGAGCCACGACGACACGGCGAACCCCCACAGCAGTGACTTTACTTACCAGCTGCAGATCGTGGATAACGCGGCCAATGTCGGCGCGACCGCGAGCCAGGACGTCGAGATCGACACTGGCGTTGCATCGAACACCATCACCATCAGTGCGATCACGGCACGACACCGGCGCGGCGAATGACTTCAAGACCAGCGACACCGAACTGTTGGTGAACGGTACCCTGGCCAGTGCGCTGCAGAGTGATGAAACCCTGCAGATCAGCACCGACGGCGGCACCACCTGGGTGAATGTGAGCAGTGTGAGTGGCACCACTTGGAGCCACGACGACACGGCGAACCCCCACAGCAGTGACTTTACTTACCAGCTGCAGATCGTGGATAACGCGGCCAATGTCGGCGCGACCGCGAGCCAGGACGTCGAGATCGACACTGGCGTTGCATCGAACACCATCACCATCAGTGCGATCACGCACGACACCGGCGCGGCGAATGACTTCAAGACCAGCGACACCGAACTGTTGGTGAACGGTACCCTGGCCAGTGCGCTGCAGAGTGATGAAACCCTGCAGATCAGCACCGACGGCGGCACCACCTGGGTGAATGTGAGCAGTGTGAGTGGCACCACTTGGAGCCACGACGACACGGCGAACCCCCACAGCAGTGACTTTACTTACCAGCTGCAGATCGTGGATAACGCGGCCAATGTCGGCGCGACCGCGAGCCAGGACGTCGAGATCGACACTGGCGTTGCATCGAACACCATCACCATCAGTGCGATCACGCACGACACCGGCGCGGCGAATGACTTCAAGACCAGCGACACCGAACTGTTGGTGAACGGTACCCTGGCCAGTGCGCTGCAGAGTGATGAAACCCTGCAGATCAGCACCGACGGCGGCACCACCTGGGTGAATGTGAGCAGTGTGAGTGGCACCACTTGGAGCCACGACGACACGGCGAACCCCCACAGCAGTGACTTTACTTACCAGCTGCAGATCGTGGATAACGCGGCCAATGTCGGCGCGACCGCGAGCCAGGACGTCGAGATCGACACTGGCGTTGCATCGAACACCATCACCATCAGTGCGATCACGCACGACACCGGCGCGGCGAATGACTTCAAGACCAGCGACACCGAACTGTTGGTGAACGGTACCCTGGCCAGTGCGCTGCAGAGTGATGAAACCCTGCAGATCAGCACCGACGGCGGCACCACCTGGGTGAATGTGAGCAGTGTGAGTGGCACCACTTGGAGCCACGACGACACGGCGAACCCCCACAGCAGTGACTTTACTTACCAGCTGCAGATCGTGGATAACGCGGCCAATGTCGGCGCGACCGCGAGCCAGGACATAGTTATTAATATTCCCCCAACAAGCTCAAACTCAACAGCCACCGCAAACGAAGACACTTCCAAAATCTTCGGCGTGTCGGATTTTGTTTTTGATGATTTGGATGGTGATGATCTTGACCATATTACTATCACTTCTGTGACGGGCTTTGGTTTAACTCTGAGTGGTACTGGTACTGGTACTGGTACCGCCTTGAAGGAGGGTGATGAAATTGCTGCGGCTGACCTTGGTCTATTGTCGTATAACCCAACGCCTGAGCATATCAGTGGTAATAATCTGGCGAGTTTTGAATTCACCGTCAGTGACGGAACAAACGATAGTGCTAATTCATACACCATGACTATGAATGTTACACCGGTTGCTGATATGCCAAGCCTTACGGTGACGGGTACCAGTACTGCAGTGGTTACATCGGGGTTGTTTGGTCAGTGGCTGTTTGATGAAAATACAGGATTAACCACTGATAACGAGGCAAGCAGTCGACAGGGTGGTCTTAATGGTGATGTTGCCTGGGAAGCATCCGGGCATACTGGTTCAGCGGTTAGTTTTGATGGTGACGGAGATTATATCTCTGTGGATGCAGGCGCAACGGATGTTCCTCTTTATGAAACAGCAACACTTTCAATTTGGATCAAAGTTCCTGTTGATCATGGTTCTATCTCCAGTTTAGGCTGGGATGCCCCCTCGATTATAGGTACTGAAAGTGCTGAAGACGGTAATGACATTCAATGGGGGTGGATTGATACTTCCGGTCATCTGAATATTACCGCAGGCAGCGATAATGGAGCCCGCTCAGATCAATCCATTGCTGATGATGCCTGGCACCATGTAGTGATTACCCGTGACCATGTTACTGGTGAAACCAGTATGATTATTGATGGTGTTCTCAATGATACTGACATCAGTGAAACGGGTAACAAGAACGATGGTTATTCTGGTTGGGATTTTGGTCGTACCACTGATGAATCGGGTTCTCATCGATTCTTCACAGGGAGCATGGATGATGCCCGTATTTATGATCGTGTTCTGACAACTCAGGAAGCCTGGGAGATTTACCAGGTTGAAAAAGCGATTGCTTCAAACAGTTATGATCTGATTGTTAAAGAAGGAGAGTTTATTGATTTCACCATTGACTCAGCCCTGATTGATGTTGATGGTTCAGAAACTCTGATGGTAGAAATCACCGGTATTCCTGCTGGTGTTACGATTCAGGATGGTTCTAATAGTTTCACTTCGGATGCGGTTACCGACAGTGTTGATATTACTGGTTGGGATATTGATCTACAGGTGAGAGCCTTTATAGATGGCGAGACTGCCGACCTGAATATGACTGTGGTGGCGACGGTTACAGACTTCGCTGGCGGAATAACCGATACAGTTTCTAAAGATGCAGAACTGGATGTATTTGTTTATTCATTGACTGAAGTGGTGGCCACACCGAATGAATACACCGGGTTACAGGATAGTCCGGTATCCGGAAATCTGATGACGGATGCTATAGATGATTATGATACGAATCCATCTGCAGGGCCTGTGAAGAACCAAACAGGTGATCCTGCTTTAGCTCTCAATTATGATGCCGGTGAGGACAGTGATGGAAATACGTTATGGGAGTCAGCGCCTGATTCTTTTGTTAATGATTTAACGCTGTCTGCCAGCAGCAGTTATGAAAATGTGACTTCAAGATATGAAGGCATTACTCAAGCCTTCAGATTTGATGGAGCCGGTGGATTGGGTGCGTCTGGAGCTATTGGTAACAGTTTGGATGGATTTAGTACAAACAATGATGCCAAGAGTGATGCAAGTTTTGAAATCTGGTTTAAATCTGAAGCGGGTCATGAATCTGAAGTAAATGTATTGTTTGAAACCGGTGGAAAAATTGATGGTACTTCACTCACGATTAAGGGGACTGTGCTGGAGTTCAGAGTACAAGATAATGGAAATAGCGATGACACCACTGATTCCCAGAAAGAAGCACTGTTAAGCTTTGATCTTGATAAGCTAGGGATAGATCCAACTGAAGAGTTTGTTCAGGTGACGGGTGTTGTTGATATTAATTCTGGGCAACCGTCGTCGGTCTTCAAATTATATGTGAATGGTACACTAGTTACCGAAACAACGAATGCATTGATATTGGATTGGGCCGGTGGTAATCAACTTGGCCTGGGTACTATTGCAAATACTTCCAATTTGTATGAATCGACCACTGGTGATCTTGCTACGAATTTCGAAGGTGATATTGCCGAGTTCCGTTTTTATAATAAAGCACTCAGTAATACTGATGTGCTGGATAATTTCAAATCAGTTTCTGGTCTTTTTGTCAGTCAGGTTACTCAGGACATGGAGGTTTATAATGGTCCCTTCAATTTTAATACTCCTATTGCCCTTGATAACGGTTCACTGGTTATTGCGGCTGACGGCTCCTATGTCTTTACACCAAACTCCGGTTTTATCGGAACAGAGACGTTCAGTTACACCATTTCTGATCTGGACAATAATACTGATACGGCCCAGGTAACGATCAATATTGCAGATCCTGCTTCTTTTGCACCGGGAATAAGTGGATTGACAGGTGCGGGTTATATCGAGGGCGCCAGCGAACCAGCAGCATTGATTAATAACCTGCAGATCAGTGATGGTCAGAACGATAATCTGTCGAAGGTTGTTGTTAAGTTAGCTGACTATAACAGCAGTGAAGATGATCTCAGCTGGTTGTCTGCAGGCACCAGCATCATAGCGGTAGCAGAAGAAGTGTCGGGAGAATGGGTTCTGACCCTGACCGGCGGCAGTTCCATTGCTGAATACCTGACGGTGCTTGAATCTATTCGTTATAGCAACTCTTCTCAAGATCCATCGTCCACCCCCAGAGTAATCACAGTTCTTGGTTATGATGAGTCGTTTGTCGAACTGGAAACGTCTATTACTTCAACGCTTACCATAACACCGGTTAATGATAATCCGGTGGCTAACGACCACAGTATTTCACAGACAACCGATGCCACAGTTGATATTGGTTTTCAGGCGCCAACCGATGTGGATTCAGTTGATTCCGATTTGACTGTTCAGTTAACCTCTCTTCCTGATCCGTCGAATGGCAAGGTGACATTCTCTGATGGCTCATCACTGGTTTCTCTGAATACTCCAATGAATGTTGCAGATTTCCAGGGCCTGAAGTACGTCAGTACCGGTAATACAGGAACATTCATTGTGAATTATTCAGTGGATGATGACAGCGGTGGGACAGATTCTGGCAGCTTAACTGTTGTAGTTGGTAATGCAGAAGATGATACGGGAACTGTCTTTGAAAGTGCGCTTCAAACCGGTACCCAAATCGACGATGGCAGTACGCTGGCCAGTGGTAATCTGTTGGATAATGATGGTGCTGCAGATGCAGAAACCATTGTTACCTCTGTGTCGTATACAGGAACGGGTTCCGCTACTACTAGTGCTAATGACGATATTACCACCATTACAACCCCACATGGTGTATTAACGGTTTATACCGATAATTCAACATCCGGTTTTTCAGCAGGTGACTACTCTTACCAGCTGAATGCTGCGGTTGAGAATGCCTTGAATGAAAGCTCTGTCGTTGAATCCTTTTCCTACACAATTAACACAATTCCAGAGCATACAGCATCATTGAATATCACCATCGAAGATGATGAGCCTATTGCTGTCAATATAATTGAAAATGCTCCGGAGTCAGCAGAAGAAGTATTTAACCTGGTACTCGGACTGGATGTCTCAACCAGTATGGGTGAAAGCGTCGGCAATTCGACTCGCTTTGAACTGGCAAAAGAAGCGCTGATTGAACTGGTTACAGAATATTTTAACCAATCGACACAGGTTTCAGTGACGTTAATGGTCTTTGCCAATGGCTCCTATGAAATTAATAATGACCCGGCTAGTGTTGCTTTACGAACTGACGATGGTGCTGTCGGGGAATCATTTACTGATTTACAGAGCTTTATCAATGTTATAAGCGACAGCGATATTGTTCATTTTGCACCTTACTCAGGAATAACTAATAGCACAAATTACAAATCAGCGGTTGACGGGTTCAGAACGATTCTGGATTCTGACCTGGTTACTCAGCCATCGGACACTCAGAATATAACCTACTTCCTTTCTGATGGTGCGGCTAATTTAGGTACGGTCACTGATCAGGATAATGATCCCAGTGATAATGTTCAAAGGGACTGGAGGGAGTACGCTAAAGAACACAATATAGACTCCTATTCTGTTGGTATAGGTTCAGAGCTACCGCCAAACCTTGATGATTTGAATTTTGTTCATAATATTGATGGATTTGGTCAGGGTTCGGCTCATATTGATAAAGCTCTGGTTGTAGAAAACCTGAATAACCTGTCTGAAGTTCTGCTCAGTAGTGTACCAACAGCATTTGGAGGAAGCGTTGTTTCTGATGGTGGAATTGTTCACTCTGTGCTGGGTGCGGATGGCGGGTATATTCAATCTATAACCATTGATCTTGAAACAACTCCGGTTACCTTTGAATATGATAATTCAACAGTCACTCCAACCTCAGGTGCGTATGAAATCAGCGGTTCTATATTAAAACTGGATGAATCCGTTGGCTTCCCCTTTGGCACTATGCTGTTTGATTTCAGTAATGGAAACTATAAATTCTTTGCCAAGGCAGGAACGGCAGGGCAGCAGGCAGAAATTAAATTTTTTCTGATTGATAAGGATGGTGATGTTGCCAGTAATGATCTTACATTGAACATCACGGAAGCTGTACCTGATGCCAGGGATGATCTGCATACGTTCAATTCCGGTGAAACAGTGCAGGGAAATGTCATCAGTGGGTTGGGTGCAGACGGAGGTATTACACTGGGGTCGCAGTTTACCGATTTTGCTGTTCAGGGCGGAGGTGTTGATTCAGCGGTGGATAGCGCGGATATTTCGTCCATTGTGGTGGATGGAATCACCATTGAATTTGAATCCGGAACGGTGACAGGCACCAATGGTGATTACACGGTATCGGCGATCACTTCGGAGATTGTTAAGGGCATAACGGTCTATCAGGTAACAGTTACAAATACTCTTTATAATTCATCGATTATTTTCCGGACCAATGGTTATTACAATTATGTTTCCGGTACGCAAGTGATCCCGATGGTGGTCAGTTATGTTCTGTCGGATACAGAGGATGATTCCGATACTGCTACTCTGACCATCCGTGCTATTGAAAACACTGTCTCAGGCAATATCAATGATGAAACAATCGATGGCACCAGCCAGAATGATTCCATAAACGGCCTGGCAGGGAATGATGTCATTCATGGCAATGACGGGTATGACAACCTCTCGGGAGGAGAGGGCAATGACATAGTCTATGGCGGGTCGAACGATGACCGGATGGCTGGAGGTACAGGAAATGACGAGCTCTACGGTGAGAGTGGTTCCGATGTTCTCCAGGGCGGTGAAGGGGAAGATGTTCTCGATGGTGGAATTGGTGATGACTTGCTGGAAGGTGGCAATGATAACGATCAGTTGTTTGGCTACTTCGGACAGGATGTGCTGATTGGTGGACGTGGTGATGACACCATGACCGGCGGTCGTGATTCCGATACGTTTGTATTCAGACTTGAAGATATGCTGGACGGTCAACTGATTCAGACTGATACCATTACTGATTTTGTGCTGGGTGATCCGGTTTCATCGGAAGCTGACATCATTGATCTGGCTGAGTTGCTTAATTATACCGGCGACCTTTCATCATTTGATAACAATGAGTTGCTGGCACTCTATAAAACTCTGGGTATTACCGTCAAGGATATTGATTCTGATTCTGCAACGCTGATTTACACAAGACATACAACGGATGGACAGAATGATCAGCTAAAAATTGTTGTGGATACAACAACAGATTGGCAAAACCAGAATCCTTCTGACAGTACTGTCGATGGAGACGATGTTCTCCTTCAACTGATCGGTAATGGGCAGATTATTGTCTGACAACTGACGTTTTTCAGGGAATGGCTTAAGTTTCAGTACGCTATTGTGAATTTAAAAACGGATTTAATAATAAGATACCTAGCAAGGATAAGAACATGGATAACGTTAACGTCAGGGTTTTAGCTTTTGCATCTGCAATGGCTTTGTCAAATACACAGGTTCAGGCTGAAAGTATGTTTGAATCGGTGAACAGGGCTTTGGTCACTAATCCTGAAATTCAGATTCGGCTTAATAGTGCTGATGCCCGAATGGATGAAATAGCCATAGCTGAAGCAGGATATCTGCCCAGGGTTGATCTTACCGGTGGTATTGGCTACGAAAGGAGTCGAAACAGTACAACTCTTGTGAATTACACACGGGGTCTGAGTGATACCCAATACGCTGATAGAACACGGCGTGAGGCGTCTATCACGGCAACACAAATGTTATTTGATGGAGAAAGTACCACCCAGGAAGTGAATCGGCAAAAGGCCCGGAAGCGTTCTGCCGATGCTGAGGTGTGTATCATTGCAGAGAGGGTTGGTTTGAACGCTATTGCCAGTTATATAGATGTGCTTCGAAATCGTGAACTGGTTGACAATGCACAGGAAAACCTGGCTGAGCATGAAAGAATTGTTGAACTGATCCGCAAAAAAACCATCAGTGGTTTGAGCTCTGAAGCAGATATCGCCCAGGCCGATGGACGTTTGGTGCTGGCAAAGGCAAACCTGATCACCAGTGAATCGACGCTCAGGGATGCTGAAGCAACATTTCGTCGTGTTATCGGAAATATTCCAGAGTCGTTCCAGTCACCGCAATCACCATCCAGACTGCCTGTCAGTCTTGAAAATGCTTTGCAGGTAGCAGGACGCAAGCATCCTGTGCTGAATCTGGCCAATGCGGATGTTAGTGCTGCAGAGGCCCAGTATGAAGCGACTAAAAGCTCATTCATGCCCAGGGTGGAACTGGCATTGGGAGCAACCTGGGGACGAGATCAGGATGGTAGCAAGGGCGAAGTCTATGACCATACTGCGTTGGTAAGAGTGAATTACAATATTTATAAAGGTGGGGCTGATACAGCCAGAAAGCATCAGACCAGCAAATTATTAAGTGAAGCTCTGGAAGTAAAAAACAGAGCGTTGCGTCAGGTTGAAGAAGAAGTGCGCCTGGCCTGGATAGCGGTCAGCTATGGTCAGGATAGATTGGTATCCTTGACGGATCATGTGGAATACACCAGAAAGTCTCGTGATTTATATAAGAAACAGTTTCAGGCAGGGTTACGCACATTACTCGATATGCTGGATAGCCAGAATGAATATTTTAACGCTGTGAATACCATGCTGACAGGGGGTGATGACCTTTTGTTTAATCAGTATCGGTTGCAACAAAGTATGGGGAGTTTGTTAACCTCTATCAATGCTGAAATGCCAGCGAGAGCGCCTGCCTGCACCGGGAGGGGGTGAGTTGCCATTGCGGGGTACCTTCAATGATGAATCGAACACCTTCAAAGATGAATCAAGCAACTAAATAATCTGAAATACCCAGAATGAGATTTGGTTCTCATTTTTGGGTATTTCATATGGACTTAACTCATGCTCTGGTTGTTTTATCGTATGTATATTGTATACAAACTATTTTGAAGTTTTCTGTAGGTAGTTATTGATCAAGAACAGGGAGGGTTCTGATGGCTACTGCATATAAAACTCCGTTGTTTTATCGGTCTTACGATAATCAAGGGTATAGGGATGGATCTGAATCGAGCATTGGCGGTAGAGTTAGAAACTATCCGGTTCGTTATTTTTTCCGGTAATGCTGAACCGTAAGTGGCTCCCTGCAAAGGCAAAAAGACGGGGGAAGTAGTATTGTTGAAGCTTCACATTAATCGTAGACGTTGTATTTGAAAAAAATGGTGCCCGGCACGTTGATCTCCGAAAATGCGACCAGAAACTGGGATTAATACGTCTGTTAAAACCAGCCCGCCCATCAAAGATGAATAATCGTTACTATGCCAGAGGTTCGAGATAGTCAGACCAGAGTTTGTGAAGATGGTGAATGGCTGGACTCTTGAAGGAAATCGGTTTTCGATGAGATATTTTTACGGAAGTATAAGGAAGGACTGGTTACTTTTTTTCTGTCATCCAGTGGGCTCTGTTTCTGAATATAATCCTATCAAAGAATTCAGAATGACATTGTATTGTAATAATAGATGTCCTGTGTCGTTATTGAAAAATAAAATTGATCAGTGTGTAACGGAAGGGTCATTCAAGTACATATCAATCACAGATACTCGCTGTGTCATCTCCTTTAAGCCAGGCCAAAGTGGCGATATCAATTTCTCCATACCGACAGGAAATCCCCTAAAGGATGAGCAGAGCTCACTGGATATAATGATTCATTATGACCACCAGACTCCGGTAGAGTTGGCTTCATTAAAAGAGTGCCGATCTTTGACGGTTCTACCAGGTAAAGCAGGTCATGCTGCATTTGGTCCTTCTGTTCCTGAAGCAGAATACTCTGTTTTGGTATAGTGCTTGTTGTTGGATAGTGTTCGATGTGGGATAGTTTTCGTCGACCATTAAATTATTGATCATTAACAATAAAAAAGGGAAGCAATCTGATTGCTTCCCTTTTTGTTCTGCAGATGAAACTTATCCGGGGATTAGAGATTGCTCTCTTCAGAATTTCCGGATTCGAGTTTCTTCTTAGCCTGTTGCTCCATACGACGTTTCATACGAGGGTCGTTGTGAGCACGGCGATTTTTCCGACGGGCTGCTAATTTGGCTGCGTCATCTGTTGTACTTTTTACCTGGTCAGCGTGTACCTGGTCAGCGTGCTGTGAAAGCTCAGTGGTATCTGTCTTGGCAGTACCGGTAACAGAAACTTCCTCACTGGCTTTTGGGAGCTGTATTTCCGCTGCAGGCTGTTCTGCATCCAACGGAGTGTTTGATGCAGTGCTTTCAATCTGGGAAAGTGCATCACGAAGGTTGGCTTCAACCTGATCGACTGATGAACCTGTACTGTCAGTTTGATCACCCTGCGAACTTTCAGAGGCTGGTTGAACATTCAGAGGAGCAGTAAACGCTGGTTGCTCGGCATGATGGCTGGCGGCAACGGCTTTAGCCATCTCGGTCATCCGGGGTTTTTGTGCAAAATCCAGTGTGCTTTCAATAGCTGGGCTTTCAATAGCTGGGCTTTCAATAGCTGGGCTTTGCTCAACCGTTGCTCCAGTTTCTTCATGTTCCTGTGTTTTTTTCTGGCTGGAAGATTCAACAGTGGATGAGGTTACTGGTTCTGTCGCTGTGACTTTATCAGTGGAACTTTCATGGGATGCCTTAGAAGCCGGCTTTTCCATTTCAGTCGCCAGAGGCTCAATAGCGGCTTTTGACTGATCACGACGAGCTCCGCGAGGATCGTTTTTTATACGACGCTCACGACGCTTACGTGGTTTCTTCTCTTCGCTGGCGGTAGCCGCTGAGTCAGGTGTTGCCTGTACTTTTGATGCCTCGGGCGCAGAAGACTCTACCGTTGCAGAAAATTCTACAAGTGTAGAAGGTTCTGCAGGTGTAGAAGGTTCTGCAGTTTTAGAGGATTCTACTGTTGTAGAAGATTCTACAGTAGCAGGCTCAGCAGTATGGGGTTTGCTGGTTACTGCTGGGGCAGTTTGAGACTCTGACGTCTTTGCAGTGACCGGCTGAGAAGCGGCTACCTGAGTTGATTCAGGAATTGCTGCTGATACCTGAGCTTCAACCTGTAGCTTTTCTTCCTGAGCTAACGGAGCGCTGTTTTCTGGCAGCAAGGGCTGAATCTGAGGCTGTTGTTCCTGCTGCTGATTTCTCTGAGATGGTCGGTTGTTTCTGCGACGTGGTGCCGAACCTGGTCTGCGACGACGCTGGCCTTCTCTTTGTTGTTCTGTTTCCTGCTCACTACGGTCGGGCTGTCTGCTCTGCTGACGTTCAGGCTTGGCATCACCACGACTGCGTTCCTGAGGAGGAGCAGATCTTTGTTCAGGTTGAGATTCGTTCTGACGACGTCGATCCTGCCTTTGTTCTGAAGAACGGGAATCGTCAGGACGTTTACGATCCTGCGAACCTCCGCGACGTTCACCTGGCTGTTGATCACGGCGCTGATTTTCAGAGCGAGGCTTACGCTTGTTCTGGGGCTGACTGTCACGACGTTGAGGGCGCGCAGGCTTTCTTTCAGGCGTTTTGGCAGACTCAGGTTTTTCAGGCTCTGCGGTGAATAGGCTGCCGAGAGATTTTACGAGGGAGCCGAGCAGGCCTGGTTTTTCTTTGCTGACGGGTGCTGGCTGAGAAGGCGTAACACTTTTCACTGCCGCTTCAGGCCGTGGAGCTGGCTTGCTGGCGGAAACTGGTTCTTCAGAATCCGTTTCTTCGCTATCGATAATTTCGTAGCTGCTCTCACTGCCAATAACGTGATCGTCACGCAGGCGCTGAACATCGTAATGAGGCGTATCCAGATTGGCATTTGGAATGACAACAATCCGGGAATTATTACGCTTTTCTATTTTGGCAATCATCTGGCGCTTTTCGTTCAACAGAAAAGCAGCGACCGGGACAGGAACCTGAACACGTATTTCAGAGGTCTTGTCTTTCATGGCTTCTTCTTCCATGAGTCGCAGGATAGAGAGAGCCAGAGATTCGATATCACGAATGGAACCCTGTCCGGAACATCTTGGGCAGACTACGCCACTGGTCTCGCCAAGGGAGGGGCGCAAGCGCTGGCGCGACATTTCCAACAGTCCAAAACGGGAAATACGGCTGGTTTGTACCCGGGCTCTGTCCATGGCCAGCGCGAGACGAATACGGTTTTCAACTTCACGTTGATTCCGGTTATTGCTCATATCTATGAAATCAATAACGATCAAGCCGCCAATATCACGCAGTCGCAGTTGACGGGCAATTTCGTCAGCGGCTTCCAGATTGGTATTCAGCGCTGTTTCTTCAATATCGCCACCGCGGGTAGCGCGGGCAGAGTTGATATCAATGGAAACCAGTGCTTCAGTGGGGTCTATAACAATAGAGCCGCCAGAAGGTAGTTGAACTTCACGTTGAAAAGCGGTTTCAATCTGACTCTCTATCTGAAAGCGATTAAACAGTGGAATGCTGTCTTTATACAGTTTCAGTTTGCTCTGATACTGTGGCATTACCTGCTTAACAAAATTCATTGCTTCCTGATGAATAGTGTCCTTATCAATCAGGACTTCACCGATATCCTGGCGCAGATAATCACGGATTGCGCGGATAATGACGTTGCTTTCCTGATAAATCAGCAGAGGCGCAGAATTTTTGGCGTCAGCATCTTTGATGGATGCCCATAACTGAAGCAGGTAGTCCAGATCCCACTGAAGGTCTTCAACAGAGCGACCCAAGCCCGCAGTACGTACGATTACGCCCATCTCTGCCGGAATATTAAGGTTGCTGAGTGCTTCACGCAGTTCTGCACGCTCGTCGCCTTCTATGCGACGGGAAATACCGCCCGCGCGGGGATTGTTAGGCATCAGAACCAGATAGCGCCCTGCGAGGCTGACCAGAGTGGTCAGTGCGGCACCTTTGTTACCGCGTTCTTCCTTGTCAACCTGGATAATAACTTCAGTGCCTTCTTTGACAACATCCCTGATATTGGGACGACCGCCAGTATGACCAACAAAGTATTCTCTGGAGATTTCTTTTAAAGGAAGGAAACCATGTCGTTCAGCGCCAAAGTCCACAAATGCCGCTTCGAGGCTGGGCTCGACCCGGGTGATTTTGCCTTTGTAGATGTTGGCTTTTTTCTGTTCCCGAGCTCCGGATTCAATATCCAGGTCGTATAGACGTTGTCCGTCTACGAGTGCAACACGCAGCTCTTCTTGCTGGGTTGCATTGATCAACATTCTCTTCATAGAGTACCGATTCGCTTGAGGCTACCCTCTGGAGAGTGTCTTTTGACTGTCGGTTTACCTGGATGCTACGGAAGCAGTGACAACGCAGGCTCGTAATTTATAACGAGTCCTGTTTACTGCATGTTTGCCCTGTAGCTCTGTCTGGTCTAACCGAATCTCTAGACAATCTCTTTATCGGCACTACCCGATTGTATTATTCCCGGTGCGCCTATTACGCAAATGGCCGGTTACTTGCATGCTATCAGACCTGCATTACCGTATTTTTTGGCGGAAATGCAACGATATAGCTTTAAGTGCCACAAATTATAAATGGGACACTGGGGGTGTTGGAAACTGTCTCCGGGTGCTACGACCATTCTTCGATGGATGTATGACATCTCAGGGTCTTGAAAATAGCGGGTTATCCCGGACGTTTCTCCTCACACCCGGAATCGGGAGCGCTCATGTTACAGAGGGTAACACTGTTTATGTTTCCACGGCTTTAGCCATGGACTATGTCATCTATTCAGCTTGAGTGAGCTTCTGTAATTAATGATTTTTTATGAATATGTTTCATCAATAAAATCATCAGGTACAGTTTTTATTCGGATCATCTCACGGGATGTTTAACGAATAACCGGAGAGATCTTGCTCAAACCTTTGTAAAACCGAACTGCCTCTTCGTATAGTCGCAAGACAGCCTGACCACTATATCAGTAAACCGGAAGTGCTTCAAATGAGCCAAAGCTGATACCATAGGCTTATTAAGAGTTGTTTCAGGTTAATCGATTGAAAAAATCACCCAGAGGTTCCGGGAAGTCCTCAAAACGTGTAACTGGTACGTCAACAGAGCGGGGTTTCAGAGGAAAGCCCGCTCTGAAGAGAAGAACCAACAAAGGATCTGGCAGCCAGACACGTCCCGATGGCAGAAAACGCCAGCTAAATGATTCATTGGATCAGAGGGCTGCAAAGCCTGTTGTTGAAAAGAAGGTTGTTGAAAAAACGGTTGTTGAAAAGTCTGTTGTTGAAAAGCAAGAGCCGGCTAATGCCGTAGTCAGATTTGTCACAATAGACTCTGAAGATGCCGGGCAGCGCGTTGATAATTATCTGATCAGGGTTCTTAAGGGCGTGCCTAAAACCCGGATTTACCGAATCATCCGTAAGGGGGAAGTCCGTGTTAATAAAAAAAGGATAACGGCTGATTATCGTCTTCAGAATGATGATCTACTGAGAATTCCTCCGGTAAGAGTGGCGGAAGCAGGCGATAAAATACGACCTGCGGACAGCATACTGGAAAAACTGGAACAGTCCATTCTCTATGAAGACAGCAGGCTGCTGGTCATTAATAAACCTTCGGGGCTTGCTGTGCATGGAGGCAGTGGTCTGTCTTACGGGGTTATTGAAGCGTTTCGCCAAATCCGGCCAGACAATAAAACCCTGGAGCTGGTGCACAGGCTGGATCGGGATACATCCGGTGTTTTGATGATTGCAAAGAGACGCAGTATGCTGCGGCATCTGCATAATCAACTGCAGATGAAAACCAAAGTGGTCAAACTGTATCAAGCGCTCGTGATTGGAAAATGGCCTGCCCGTAAGCTGCTGGTCAATGCACCTTTGCAAAAGAATGTTGTACAGTCCGGAGAACGAATGGTTCGTGTGGATATGGACGGCAAAAAATCCCGTACTGAATACCGGGTGCTTAATCGTTTTCCAGGTGCAACATTAGTAGAAGCTTCGCCGATTACCGGTCGTACGCATCAAATTCGTGTGCACTGCCTTCATGCCGGGCATGCCATTCTGGGTGATGATAAGTACTGCAAGGACGAATATAACCAGCAGTTCAGGCTTGAAGGGTTGAAAAGATTATTTCTTCATGCCGCCAGTATTCAGTTTGAAACACCGGAAGGTGAAATGTTGAAGATTGAAGCGCCACTGCCAGTTGATCTGCAGCGGGTGTTGGATAAAATCGGGAAAAAAGAGCTGGAAAAAGAGCTGGAAAAAGAGCTGAATGAAACCAATAAATAGTAATAAAAGTATAAAGAAATATTCGCTGATAGTGTTTGATTGGGATGGAACCCTGGTGGATTCGGTACCCAATATTGTTGAAGCCTTAAGTCTTGCGTCTCAGGATCTGGGGCTGCCTGTTCTTAATGATGAACAGTACAAAGGGATTATCGGGTTGAGTCTGGGGCCTGCTTTACTGAAACTTTACCCGGATCTGGCTGAAGCTGAGTTGGAATTGCTGAAGGAAGGGTATAAAAATCATCACCGAAACCTTGAGCAAACACCCTCTGTATTCTTTCAGTCCGTGGAAAAAGGCTTGGAAGCTCTCAGCCAGAAAGGTGTTCTGATGGCTGTGGCCACAGGGAAGAGTCAGACAGGATTAAAGCGATCCATGCTGGCAAATAATGCAGTGGCGTTTTTTCATGATGTTCGAACGGCCGATGATGCCCGTTCGAAACCTGATCCTGAGATGATAGAGCAGCTACTGCAAAAACACGGAGTTGCTGCGCATGAGGCACTGATGGTGGGTGATTCAGGGTTTGATATGGAAATGGCGGCTCGTATTGGTGTCGATAGGGTTGCTGTGACTTATGGTGCTCAGGAGAAGGGCATGCTTGAGCGGTTTGACCCTGTTATGATTGCGGATAATTTTAATGAATTTCTTGACTGGCTTACAGTTGAGATTCCTATGGAAAGAGATTGCGTTGAAGCATAAAAGGGATCGGGGGTAACCAATGACGGATAAATGGAATGAGCCGGAACAATCATCCGGCAGGGTTCAACAGGTAGACGATAATCGTGCCTGGAGTTTGGTGGAATCTCTTGCAGAAGGTGCCTTGAAAGAGCAGCGTCGTGCAAGAAGGTGGGGAATATTTTTCAAATTATTAACGTTCAGCTGGTTATTTCTTTCTATTGGGCTGATTTATACTGCATCGCAACCAGACACGGCTTCGGTATCTAAAAAATCGGGCAGTCATACTGCTTTGGTTGAGATATCCGGCCAAATTGGCGGCGGTGATGTTAATGCTGATGATATTATTGGTGGTCTCAGGCGTGCTTTTAAGGACACGGGAACTCAGGCTGTCATTCTGCGTATAAACAGTCCCGGAGGCAGTCCGGTTCAATCGGGTTATGTGTATGATGAAATTAAACGACTACGTGTAATTTATCCCGATACACCACTCTATGCGGTGATTATGGATCTTGGCGCGTCCGGTGGATATTACATTGCATCTGCCGCTGATGAAATTTACGCAGACAAGGCCAGTCTGGTGGGGTCTATTGGTGTTATTTCTTCCGGTTTTGGTTTTGTCGAAGCGATTGATAAGCTCGGCGTTACTCGTCGCACCTACACATCCGGTGAGAACAAGGCATTTCTTGATCCGTTTCAACCCATGAATAAACAGGCTGCGGATAAGTGGCAGGCATCTCTTAATCAGGTGCATCAGCAATTTATTACAGCGGTTAAAAACGGACGTGGTGATCGCCTTTCAGATGATCCCGATCTCTTTACCGGCATGATCTGGTCAGGGGAAAGCGCACTGGCACTCGGACTCGTTGATGGTCTTGGAAATGCAAGTTACGTGGCCAGGGAAATTGTAAAGGAAGAAGAGATTGTAGACTTCACTTCCAGACTCAGTACTCTGGAGAAATTTGCCAAGGATATAGGTGTCAGTGCTTCAGCCTCTATGGTGAAAATGCTGGGCGCTGATGGTATGCGCTTACAGTAATGCCAGTCTGCTGGTGCTTCTCCTTCTGAATCATTTTATGGACTTAAGGTTAAGCCTGTATGTATACCCAAGTAATTGGGTATACATACAGGCGGCAAACCAGCGAATCAGGTCTCATTTCGTCCATCCTGGAATATTATCGCCCTGAGATATTCTTACCGTCATCCTGGTTTTTCTGCTGTCATCCTGAAGTTTTTCTACCGTCATCCCAGGCTCGATCCGGGAACTATGAAATTCCTCACACTTATCCTTGTCTCGACTCACCTGCGCTCGCTACTTTTTGTGACAATCACTCACGGTGGCAAAAAATAGAGTCATTTTGATACTGTGGCGCTTGAGGTGTTGTCAAAATGATCGTCAGGGCAACGTAACTCCAGAGGTGCTCTCTCCTTTAATAATTGAGCAAAGAGTGTGATCTTCACCTGAACTCAGTGGCAAAAGTCGAATAGTCGTGTCACTGGTTGGAACGGCCTGAGCCAGAGTTGCGTATACAGGTTTCGGCCATGTAACAAGAGTACACTCTTGACCATTGTGTAAACTGGTATGCTCATCTAATGTTACCCAACCATATTCAGGAACATTATTGTCAATACATTGTTGTGGATCTACAGGTTCCTCAGTTACCTCTGTTTGCCCAAGATACGGGAGGTCAATTTTATACTTGATACATCGTCCCTTGTTAAGCTCCATAAACTGCTCGTCACCTAAATCCAGAATATAGCGAGCGTCAGGATTAGTGGCATTATCAGAGTCACATAACGCCTGTGGCTCATTAGTAATCATTGAGCCACTAAACCCAAACTGTTTAAACCAGAGAATGCGGTTCGCCATAGTCAAGGTATCCGGCTCCAATAATCTGCCAACTTCTCTTCTTGCATAACTGTCCCGTCTCATTACAGAGAATTCACCATAGAGATTCTCAGCCGCAATCTCTGCGCCATTCGTAAAAGCATGAGGGGTTATGTTGTCAATCAAACCTCTGGTTTCCGCTTTGATACCAAGCCCGCGAAGAATTTCCTGAGTAATGACTCCATTCATCCCTCCGGCCTCTTCCATATAGGATTCTCTGGCGAAATCCAGCCGTTCTTCCCAAGTCTGTCTGAGAAAAACAAACGATCTGCGCTCCATGAAAGAATACGCTGAAACGCTTAAATAAACAGCACTCTTTGTGGTTCCATCCGTAAACGTGATATTGCCCTGCCCATGATGATTGTACAGATGATCGTTATCCACACTATTAAAAATAACAACAAACTGTTTACTATCAGGATTGACCTTGGCAGGGTCCAGTTGAAAACCTTCCAGATAAGCTCCACCATCTGTTTTATCTGATCCAGCAACCTCGCTCTCAACAGTGTCTGTAGTACGCTCATCAATGCCTTCGTCGATCACGGCAAATGTTTTGATATTGCCAAGGGTTTCCTCAGATAATGCGGCCATAATCACTTTTTTAAGATGTTTGTTTCTGAAATCTCTCCACGGCTTTCTTTGATCCTTGTCTTCTGTCAGTTCAAAAATCGCTGTTCCTCCGTATCCCCTAATGACAAAAACAACGTCTGATTTTTCTTTGAGGCTTTGAGCCACAGGGAGCCAACCTTGTGATCTCAACCCCCTGAGGGAATGACTGGCTTGAAGCTCAAGACAGTTCTGGTACGACTCAGGGCTACCCAAATGACAGCCCTGCGCTGGTGGGGCGAAATGGGTACAGCTCTGGCCCGGCATGGAAGAGGGAGTCGCGTCCAAAGGGCTTTCCTTCGTCGCCCCTGTCTCTGTTCCGCTAATACTGCACAGGCTTATTGTAGAAAACAGCCCAAGCGCCAGTGAAAGTGCGTTGAGTTTCCAGCATTTCATGAGATTGCTCTCCAGTAGCAACTTCTGTGCTGGCAGAATGATTACCGCCAGCCAAAGGAGGTGCGGCAAAAATTATAATGTTATGAAATGTAAGCTTGAATTATAGCATTATAGCTCCTCAATACTGCGGTCTGTAGAATGAAAAGTCATATTATTCAAGTAGGAAGAAGTAGAAGTAATGAAACCTTTGTTTTTCGCACTGCTGCTTGCGTCCCGTTTATACAAGGAGCCTGACCGAGAATAACGGTGTCTAAAAGACTCTTGTTGTCGTATGTGTTTTTAGCGTATCTCTTCTGAATCCCTTTAAAACTTGATGATGTGAAAACTGGCACAGTGTATGCATTTAAGAAATCAGATTCTTAATTACCAGTATACGAAGGTGTCATCATGGCTATTCACGTTAAAAACAATATTCATTGGGTGGGGCAACGAGACTGGGAAGTGCGTGATTTTCATGGCACGGAATATAAAACCGATAAGGGAACCAGCTATAACAGTTATTTGATCAGGGAAGAAAAAACGGTGTTGATCGACACGGTTGACCATAAATTCAGTCATGAATTTGTTCAGAACCTGGAGATGGAAATAGACCTCAACCTGATTGATTGCATCGTTATCAATCATGCTGAAGAAGATCATGCCGGTGCACTGGCGGCTTTGTTGAATAAAATTCCAGGTACACCTATCTATTGCACTGAAAATGCTATTGATTCCATTACCGGTCACCATCATCAGCCGGATTGGAATTTCAATACAGTCAAAACAGGCGATACTCTGGACCTGGGAAACAATAAGCAATTGATCTTCATAGAAGCACCCATGCTGCATTGGCCGGACAGTATGATGACGTATATGACCGGTGATGCGGTGTTATTCAGTAACGATGCTTTTGGTCAGCATTACTGCGATGAACGTCTTTTTAATGATGAAGTGGATCAGGTGGAGCTGATGGATCAATGTCTCCGTTATTATTCCAATATCCTGACTCCTTTCAGTGCGCTGGTGATTGCCAAAATTAAGGAAGTACTGAGTTTTAATGTTCCCGTGGATATGATTGCTACTGCCCATGGCATTGTCTGGCGTGATAACCCAACCCAGATTATTGAGAAGTATATGGAATGGGCTGATGCCTACCAGGAAGACCGTATCACCCTTTTCTACGATTCGATGTCAAACAACACTCGTATGATGGCCGATGCTATAGCACAGGGGATTCATGAAGTGGATTCCGCAGTGGCGGTGAAAGTTTTCAATGTCTCCCGTCATGATAAAAATGAAATACTGGCCAGCGTATTCAGATCCAAAGGGATACTGGTGGGTTCTTCCACCATGAATAATGTCATGATGCCGAAGGTCGCGGGGATGTTGGAAGAGATTACCGGGTTGCGCTTCAGGGATAAAAAGGCAGCAGCCTTTGGTAGCTATGGTTGGAATGGTGGAGCAGTCGATCGCATACATACACGTCTGACTGATGCGGGTTTTGAAACCAGTGTGAGCAAGAAGGCCAAGTGGAAGCCGGATGGCATAGCTTTGCTGGAGTGCCGGGAATACGGTCGTCAAATTGCACTGCAGTGGGCTTTAAGGGAGCTGGCCCCTGCGGGATGTGGATGTGTAACAAACTGTACCGAATCAATGAATGATTCCAGTGTTGTTTCTGAAGTGCGTGCTGTTACTGAAAAGAGTATTGGTACTGAAAAGAGCGTTGAGTCTGAAGTATCGACTCATGTGACATCAGAAAAAATTAGCGCCAATGCTTCTGAAAATAAGATGCAAAAAGAGCAGTGCATGCTCTGTACCGTTTGTCAGTGGGTTTATGATCCTGTGCTGGGTGAGCCTGATCAGGATGTAGCCCCGGGAACCGCCTGGTCTGAAGTGCCTGATTATTTTCTTTGTCCTGAATGTGGTCTGGGAAAAGATGTTTTTGTTCCAGTTGCACTGTCTGATCAGGCGGAGAATGTAGCATGAATCAGCCCATTGTTATTATTGGCAGCGGGTTTGCGGCTTATCAGCTGGTGAAGAGTATTCGCAGACAATCGCCGGAGCAGGCTATCACTGTTATTACTGCAGACAGTGGTGATGAGTATTCGAAACCAGACCTCAGTCATATATTTTCAAAAAAACAACCCGCTGCTGATCTCATCAAAATGCAGGCAGATGATTTTGAAGCTGAATATAACATTAGCCTGTTGAAGAGGACTCGGGTTGAATCTATCCATCCGGCGGAGAAAATGTTGATTTGTGATGGTGTTCAGATGGGGTATAGCAAGTTGGTACTGGCTACCGGTTCCAGAGCTGTTGTTCCTGCCATTGGAGGGGATGCAGTCGGTGGTATTATTACTCTGAACAGCCTGGATGAGTACCGTCAATCCCAGGAGCAGCTTGATCGCTCTGAAAGTGTTTTAGTCATGGGTGCTGGGCTTATAGGTACAGAAATTGCCATGGATCTGGTGAGTTCCGGACGAAAAGTAATTCTGGTGGATAGAGCGGCGCAATTAATATCCGGATTGTTACCTGATTTTATATCAGCCCAGTTGTACCAGAATCTGGGATCTGGAGCCGTTACTATGGCGTTGGGTACGGAAGTGGTAGCCATAAATTCTGCACCCGGAGGGGTTGAAGTGGTGCTGGCAAATGGCTGTCGATATCTCGTTGATTCGGTGATTTCAGCTGTGGGGTTACAGCCTAACGTTCAGCTGGCCCGTGAAGCGGGAGTAGAAATACGACGGGGGATAGTTGTTGACAAAGGGTTGCGTACTTCCGATGAGCATATTTTTGCCCTGGGGGATTGTGCCGAGATAGATGGGCGGGTGCTGTCATTTCTTCAGCCAATTCTATTGAGTGCCAATTCATTGGCCAGCACGCTCCTGGGTGTGTCCACAGAAACTCATTATCCCGCTATGTTGATTAAAGTGAAAACACCGTTATTACCCATGCAGCTGGCTGGAGAGACGACCAGGGATGATTCGGTCTGGCAGATTGATGCTACCAGTGATGGCATGACCGCAAGAGCCTATGATAACAACGAGCAGTTAATAGGTTTTGTGGTCACTGGAAATCATTCTAAAAAGGCATTTCCCCTGTTGCGTCAATTACCGGCAATGATGTGACTTTGGCAGGAGAGGTGGTTTCGGGTGGTACATTGATAGTGTTGGGTGATGCATTGATAGTGTTGGGTGACACTGAGAGTGTGTCACCCTGCGTTAATATCCAGCAATGAACTCATTCGTTGAAAAAATTTAGCAGCCACTGACAGAATGTATCACTGTCTACCTCAAGCGCCAGGGACTTGAAACCCTGTTCAATGCGATCGTCGGGAATAGTGTCGCGACGGAAGGTCATCAAATCTGCTGAGTATTTTTTACTGAATTCCGGATGACCCTGAACGCTGATGAAACACTGTCCATACTGCAGCATATAATAAGGACAGAAATCACTGGATGCGATGACTTCTGTTGACTCAGGCAGTTTGCTGACCTGATCCTGATGGCTGACCAGCAGATTGAGTGAGTCAGGAGGTGATGATACCCAGGACTTTTTCTGAATCATCCTGTTTTCAGAAACACCCACTCCCCATCCTTTTTCGGAATGAACAACTTTCCCCCCAAGGGCTCTGGCTATAACCTGATGACCAAAACAGATTCCAGCCAGTTTGCGTTTTTTGATATACAACTTCTGAACAAATCGTTCTAATTCCCTGATCCATGAAAATTCGTCATTTGCACTGTGTCGACTGCCTGAGATTATCCAGTGGTCACACTCTGAAATATCATCGGGGAAGTGATGGTCAATCACCCGATAAGTGATCATTTCGATATCAGGGTCCTGCTTTTTCAGCAGGGATTCAAACATGCCGGGATAATTGCCGTGAGTGGATTGAAGCGATTCATGAACGTTGTCGCATAATAACAGGCCAATTTTCATTGAATATCTCCGCGAATGGCTGACAGACAAATGCCCTGGTATTGTTCTGCTGTGAATGGGATGGGGTTGCTTCCGGAGGAAGGGTCTTCGACAGCCATCTGTCCAATTCTGACTACCTGTTTTTCATCGATCCCTATTTCTGCAAGGCTGTGTGGGATCTTGAGTTGCTGGCGCAGATCTATCACCCAGTCATAAAAGGCCTGGAAGTCGCCTCCGGGAAGTTCAAGGTAGCGACTGAGTCGGCCAATAATTTCCGAAATGGCGTTTTCATTGGCTTTCAGAACATAGGGCATGAGAATGGCGTTCAACAAGCCGTGGTGAGCATCGTATAAAGCGCCGATGGGATGAGCCAGGGCATGCATGCCCCCAAGACCTTTCTGAAAGGCGGTAGATCCCATGCTGGAAGCTACCAGCATTTGCGTCCTTGCCTCTATATTGTTGCCATCGGCAACCGCAGTGGGCAGGTGTTCCTTAATCAGTCGGATACCTTCTATAGCAATACCCTGAGCCATGGGGTGATAAAACGGGGAGCAGTAGGCTTCGAGGTTGTGGGAAAGTGCATCAAGACCGGTAGCTGCAGTGATTCCTGCCGGAAGACCGCAGGTCAGTTCCGGATCCAGAATAACGGTGGCAGGGAGCATTTCAGGATGAAAGATAATTTTTTTTACTTTTTCATCCTGATGGGTAATCACAGAGGCCCGACCTACTTCCGAGCCTGTGCCTGCGGTGGTGGGGACAGCAACAACCGGAGCCATGCCGCTGGTATTGACTCTCAGCCAGTTGTCCCCTATGTCTTCGAAATCCCAGATGGAGCGATTCTGGCCCACCATTAACGCAATGGCTTTGGCGGCATCCAGGGCGGAGCCGCCGCCAAAGGCAATAACACCGTCATGGTTGCCTTTATGGAAGGCTGCAACGCCGTCTTCTACGTTAGCGCCGGTGGGGTTGGCTTTTATATTGGCAAACAGCAGGCAGTCGAGATCAGCTTCCTGACATTTCAACAGGGTGTTTTTTACGATAGGGAGGTTTTTTAAGCCGGGGTCAGTCACCAGTAATGGCGCTCTCATACCCAACTTTTTGCAGATCGATGGGAGCTCGTCGATTCTGCCAGCCCCCGCTTTGATGGCGGTAGGGAAGTTCCAGTTGGTGGTGTATTGTTCAATAATCATTATTATAAGCCCCCAGTCCTACAGCTGTTTGATGTGAAATGATTTGGGTCGGGTAACAGCGTCATACCCAAGAGCGGAAAGGGTGCAGCCGCGGCCTGAGTCTTTTACGCCGGTCCAGGCCAGGGCCGGATCCAGATAGTCGCAGCGATTGAGGAAAAAAGTGCCGGTTTCAACCTGCTCACCCAGTTGGATTCCGGTATCGATATCGCGGGTGAAAATAGAAGCGGTCAAGCCAAAATCACTGTCGTTCATGAGTTGAATGGCTTCCTCGTCAGAGGATACTTTTTGTACGCCAATCACGGGTCCAAAGCTTTCTTCTTTCATAATGCGCATGCTGTGATCCACATGGGTGAGCATCTGTGGAGCGAGATACGGCGTGTCCGGCTTGTCCATGGAAAATTGGCTGGCATCTATAAGGGGTGTGGCACCCAGTTCTATGGCTTCTTTGATTTGTTCACGCACAAAATTTGCTGCGCTGGTACGAACCATTGGGCCCAGAGTAGTGGCCGGGTCGTCTGATCGGCCCAGTGTATAATCATTGATCAGTTTGCGTGTTTTTTTGATAAAGGGGTCGTAGATATCCTCATGAACATAGATGCGCTCGATACCGCAGCAGGATTGGCCGGAATTGAAAAAGGCACCATCAATCACTGTCTCTATGGCGGAATCAAGATCTGCGTCCTTGCGGATATAGGCTGGGTCCTTACCGCCGAGCTCCAGCCCGACACCGATAAAACGTCCAGCCGCCGATGCTTCAACACTGGCACCGGCGCCGACTGAGCCAGTGAATGCCACGTGATTAATCCCTTCGGACTGGATCAGATATTCGGTGTCATCGTGGGACATATGCAGAAACTGAAACAAGCCATCCGGAAGTCCGGTTCCCTGAAAGGCTTCCACCATGCGCTCTGCGCACAAGGGGGTCTGAGCTGAATGTTTCAGCAAAACGGCATTGCCGGATACAAGGGCGGGAATGATACTGTTAATGGCCGTCAGATAAGGGTAATTCCAGGGGGCTATTACAAGAACGACACCCACCGGCTCCCGTTTGATGTATCGCTTGAAGCCTTCTTTTTCGGGTATTGAAATGGGCGCGAGGGAGATTTCTGCGATGGACATCATATGACGGGCCCGTTCTTCGAATCCGGCGACCTCGCCAGCACTGTATGCAATGGGTCGCCCCATCTGCCAGGTAATTTCACGGGCAATGTTGTCTTTTTCAGAGACAAAGTTCTGAATGGCGTGCTCGCAGATTTCCAGTCGCTGGGCCAGATTGGTGGACTTCCATTGCTTTTGGGCTTTGAGGGCTTGAATCAGGGCTTTGTCTATCAGGGTTCTGTCAGCCAGTTCACGTTCAACAAATACGGAGCCATCAATGGGTGAAATAGTTCTCTGAATGGTTTTCTGAACGGCTTTTTGAACGGCTTTCTGAATATTTTTCATTTTGTTTTTCCGACGTCAAAATCAACGAGTTCTGTATATGTGAATGATTGAAATGCTGTCAGGTAATTTCGAAGTAACGATCCATTTCCCAGTCGGTAATATGTTTTCTGAATTCCCGCTCTTCCCATTCTCTTGATGCGGCATAATGTTCAACGAATGCGTCACCCAGCATGGAGCGGGCGGCTTCTGATTGCTTGAACCTTTGGGATGCGTCCCAGAGTGTTGTGGGTAGTGCCAGTTCCGGTGAGTGATGTTGCTCGTAGGCATTGCCCTTGATCTGCTCTTCAGGTTCCCACTCATTAATAATACCCTGAAGACCTGATGCTAACGCTGCCGCCAAAGACAGATAGGGGTTGGCATCAGCGGAGCCAAGGCGATACTCCACTCGTTGTGATTTGTCCGAGCCTGGAATTACCCGCAGGGCGGTGGTTCTGTTTTCAACACCCCAGGTGGCGTCGGTGGGAGCCCAGAATCCGGGAATCATTCGGGTGTAGCTGTTTATGGTCGGCGCAATCATACAAAGAAATTCAGGCATCAGGCGTTGCTGGCCCGCTATAAAGTGTCGTTGGATTTTGCTGATGGCGTGTTTTTGGTCGGGGTCATAAAATGAGGATTTACCGTCATTCCTATTTCTCAGTGACAGGTGGATATGGCCACTCTGTCCCGGATAATCCGCAGACCACTTGGCCATAAATGTGGCCATTAAACCATTACGCTGCGCTAGTACTTTCATGAAGGTTTTGAACAGGGCGGCTTTATCTGCTGCATTTTCAGCAGAATCAACGGCTATAGCTGCTTCTATGACACCTGGGCCGGTTTCTGTGTGGATGCCTTCAATGGGAAAGTCCATGGTCTCAGCCATGTCCAGAATTTGGTGATAGAGCTCTGAGTGTACGGAATTTCGCAGAATCGAGTAGCCAAACCAGTCGGGCGTTAATGGTTCAAGATTTTTAAAGCCTTTTTCCCGGACAGACTTTGGTGTTTCCTGAAACAGGAAGAATTCATATTCCAGGGCGGCACTGACGTCAAAGCCCATGTCGGCTGCTTTTTCTATAACCCTTCTCAGGGTTCCCCTTGGGCATAAGGCTTCGGCCTGTTCGCTGAATTCCCCCATAAACAGCAGCATGCCGTCTTCAAAAGGTATTTCACGACAGGATTCGGGTAATACGCGCACCGGGGCGTCGGGGTAACCGGTATGCCAGCCAGTGTACTTCACGTTGTCGTACAGTTGGTCTTTGCTGTCCCATCCGAGAATAACATCACAGAAAGCAAAGCCGTTATCCAGTGATGAAAAAAACTTGGATTTACTCATGTATTTTCCGAGCATAATGCCATCATTATCGAACAGGCCGACCTTGATGTGAGTGAGGCCTCGCTCCTCAACGATTTTTTTGGCGTCGGCGATGGTTTTTACGTCTCTTGGGTTCATCATGATGCTGGCTCGGTTTTTGTTATTGGACTGTCGGTGTTGTCCAGATCAGGATTAGATAATGGACAACACAGGTAATTTAACTTAGTTCAGATTCTGCTTTGGCAATAGCCTCAAACTCTTCTTCCGGTGCTTTTGCCACCAGATGATGGCGACTGTAGAAGGCAAAGTAAGCGACCATAATTGCATAGAATACAGCAGACCAGAGAGCAGCTTCTTTACTGACCAGGAAGGTTGAAATGAAGGCAATAATAGACAAAACGAACGCTATGCCGGATGTCATTATGCCGCCGGGTGTTTTATAGGGGCGTTCGAGGTCGGGTTCACGGACGCGCAGAATGATGTGGGATAACGTCATTAATGCGTAAGAAATGGTTGCACCAAAGACGGCCATGGCAATCATCAGATCACCTTCACCGGTCAGGGATAACAGAAAACCGATGATACCGGGCACTACCAGGGCCAGGGTTGGTACTTTTCTGGAACCTGTTTTAGACAGAAAGCGAGGCAGATAGCCTGCTCTGGAAAGCGCAAATACTTGTCTTGAATAGGCATAGATGATGGAAAAGAAGGAGGCAATCAAACCTGCCAGACCAACCAGGTTGACAAAGGTAGCCAGTGTTGAGTTTTCTCCATAGACTTTTTGCAGTGCGCCTACCAATGGTGCGCCATGATTTTTCATCAAGTCGGCACCGGCGCCGCCAGGTGCCAGAACCAGTACAAGGCCACCGAAGAATAAAAGAACGATCATGGCGGTGATAATACCTTTCGGCATATCCTTTTTAGGGTCAATGGCTTCTTCTGCAGCCAGGGGTACGCCTTCCACTGCGAGAAATAGCCACATGGCAAAAGGAATGGCCGCCCAGATACCGATATAGCCTTCAGGCAGAAATGCAGACGCGCCGGCTACATCCGGGTTCACGGCAATATCAAAAAGATTGTCGACATTAAAAGAAGGGATCATGCCAAGAATGAATACGACTATGGCAAGGCTGGCAAGGGCGGTAATGACCATCATTATTTTCAGGGCTTCACCGGCACCCCATAAATGCAAGCCAACAAAGATGGCATAAAAGGCCGCGTAGACCAGCGGTCCGTCGAGACCGAAAAGTTCGTTAACATAACCGCCGATAAAGACGGCAATGGCCGCAGGTGCTATAGCGTACTCCAGCAGGATTGCTGTTCCTGTGAGATAGCCACCCCAGGGTCCCATGGCGCGACGGGCGTAAGAGTAGCCACCACCGGCGGTGGGTATTGAGGAAGAAAGTTCAGCCAGGGAAAGCACCATGAAGGTGTACATAATGGCCATGGCAATGGTGGCCAGCAGCATACCGCCAAATCCACCTTGTTCCAGACCGAAATTCCATCCGGCAAAATCGCCGGAAATAACATAGGAAACACCAAGTCCGGCCAATACCATCCAGCCAGCAGCGCCTTTTTTCAGTTGACGCTGTTTCAGGTAATCATCGGATACCTGTTCGTATTCTACCGAGCTGCGCGGCAGACCTGAGCCTGTTTCTATCATGCTGTTGCCTTTTTTGTTGTTGTTGTTTTAAAGCAGCTTATCGCCCGGAAAAAAATCAGGCAAACAACATCTGTTTTCATGAAATTACAGTATTACCTCTGCTAATACTAATGCTCGAGACAGGTTCTGAAACGGATATATGCGGTTGAATCTTGGGTATCCAGTCAATGAGTTCCGGAATAATCTGATCTCTGAAGATAAGTCGACTGTCGTTCGCAATATCTTTTGGCAGTGTCCATAAATCATATCTTCGACTCACCAGGGTTAACTCGCGAAAGTCCATGGGGGTGGGTAATAAATGAACGGCAATGGATTCTTTTGCCCATGAGCGGCATTGATAAAGGCAGAGCGGTGTAGTGATTGTCCAGCAGTGACCGCTGGCCACCATGTTAATGATGGCAAAGGTATTATCCAGTTGAAAGCGGTTAGCGGGTTCAAGTTGGAGTCTGCGCAATTGGTATTCTACCGTCTTGCCTATTAGTGAATGGGCTGGGTAGCGCAGCATTTCCAGCTCCTGTGCCATGCGGGGTATGTTTTCAGGCTGAAACGGGTAATCTGCGGGTGTCACTAATAGCAGGGGTTCACGAAAAAGCGGATAGCGAATAAGTTCGTTACTGTCCATTACTGCATCATCAGAAATGATAATGTCAACATCGTGAGCAAGAAGGCTCTGGGCGTGTATGTGAGAAAGACCGGTATTAATCGACCAGTCATCCGAGTGCACCTTGGCAGTGTTCATAAGGGGTTTGCCAAAGGCTGATGCCATGGAATCCACCATGGCGATACGAACCTGCAAAGGTTGGTGGATTTGTCCGGCCTGAAGGTCCCGGGTAGTTTCTCTTGCTTCTTTTAATATCCGGTTGCAGCGATTATAAAAATAACGACCTGTGGCCGTAATCTGCATAGGCCTCACTGAGCGGTCGAAAAGGGTTGTATCCAGGGATTTTTCAAGATTAGCGAGAGATTGTGAAATGGAAGACTGGGTAATATTCAATCGCTGGGCGGCTGCAGTCATGCTTCCGTACCTTACCACTTCTACAAACATCTCGAGCGATTTGAGATCGAATCCGAAGGCAAATGACATATGAAATCCATTTCTTCTGATGGTTATTATGGCTGTTTTACCATCAATTCCTGAGATAGTGGTAGGGGTTTAAAATGATTTTATCAGTTAATGATTATTCCTTACTGGTTATGCAGTGGGTGCACATCCTCATTGATTAGCATATCAGTCAGGCGTATCAATGGCAGACCTATGAGACTGTTCGCGTCATCCCCTGCCATTTTTGTGAAAAGAGTAATTCCCAGGCCTTCACATTTAAAGCTTCCGGCACAGTCCAGAGGCTGCTCCTTCTTTATATAGTTAGTTATCTGCCGGGGTGTCAGTGTCCGAAACCAGACATGGTAATCGATGCAGTCCATCTGGAGGTTACCTGTTGAGGTGTTCAGCAGGCAGATTCCGGTATGAAAAGTCACTTTCTGACCACTGCAGTCCGATAATTGCCGAATAGCATTTGGTTCAGAGCCTGGTTTTCCAAGAATGCGACCGTTCAGGTCTGCCGCCTGGTCAGAGGAAATGATCAGGGTGTCAGGGTGTTTTTTCGCGAGCACGAAGGCTTTTTCTCTGGATAATCGTAATACTAACGACCTGGGCGATTCGTTGTTCTGAGGGGACTCATCTATATCGGGCGACGCTTGAATAAAGGGCAGCTGTAACCGCTGCAAAAGGGATTTTCGATAGCTGGAGCCTGAAGCCAGTAATATTTTCATATTTGAGAATTCACGATAATCCACGATAAATAGTGGTTTATTCTCTTTCAGCATTGAATATTGTACAAGATGTAGTTCAAACCCTTTGACAGAGGCGTTTCATGGCCCTATGATTGCGCGCTTATGTTATCCGGCCAATTACCCAAAACCTTTGATCCGCGAAAATTCGCGCGTCAGGGTATACAGTTTGAAGGTACGCTGGCACTGAATCAGTTTAGTCGGCTAGTGGAGAGTCTTGCTGACGATCAGGGTGAAGTGAAGGTTTCTCTTCAATTTCACATGAGTGAAAACCATCGCGTCATTGTTGAAGGACAGGTAAAAGCAAATCTGAAAATGATTTGCCAGCGCTGTCTTGATCTTGCTGAACTAACGGTGTGTTCAGAACTTAACCTGATGGGTGTGCGAACCGATGAGCAGGCTAAGGCGCTGCCTGTAGGTTATGAACCATTGTTTCTGGAAGATGAGCCAATGGAGCTGCTTCCGTTACTGGAAGAAGAGCTCTTGTTAAGTCTTCCACTGGTTCCGTTTCACCCGCCTGAACTCTGTCAGTCAAAGCAGTTTTATACTACTGAGACTGAACAGGAAGCTCTTGTTTCTGCCGAGAAGGCAGAAAAGGAGAATAAGGACAGGAACCCGTTCAGTGTGCTGGCCAAATTAAAATCTGATGCTATCGATACTTAGCAATGATCCAGGAGAGTTGACACATGGCTGTTCAGCAAAATCGTAAAACCCGTTCCAGACGTGATATGCGTCGTTCCCATGACGGCCTGACTGCTGGTCAGCTGTCTGTAGACGCCGCTACAGGTGAAACTCATCGTCGTCATCATATGACTGCTGATGGTTTCTACCGTGGTCGTAAAATGCTGGAAGGTAAAGGCGACGAGTGAATTCGTCGATATCAGGCACTTCCCTGCCTGAGGCAGGGAAGATCGCACTTGATATAATGAGCGGGGACGAAAGTCCCCGTTCTCGTATCCGCGCTGCGCTCCGTGTTCTGCAAAATACCACTGACCTTCACCTGGCCCTGGTGGGGGATGAATCGCTGATTACCTCTTTTCTTCAGGATCATCACTATGATCCGGATCGCCTGCAGGTGGTCCACGCTGAAAAAACCATCTCAATGCATGAAAAACCCTCCCAGGCTCTGCGTAAAAAGAAAGGCTCATCGATGTGGCTGGCTCTGGATCTGGTGTCACAAGGACAGGCGGGTGCCTGTGTCAGTGCGGGTAATACCGGGGCGCTCATGGCAATGGGGCGTTTTGCCCTGAAAACATTTGCCGGTATTGATCGTCCTGCCATAGCGGCCAGTTTACCCTGCCGGAATGGCAGTACCTTATTGCTGGATATGGGGGCAAATGTTGATTGTACTTCAAGGCATCTTTATCAGTTTGCAGTGATGGGGGCGCAGTTGGCTGCATCCATTAAAGGGGTGGACTCTCCCAGAGTCGGGCTTTTGAATGTGGGTACAGAAGAAGTAAAGGGTAACGAACAGGTGAGGCTGGCTCATCAGCTACTGCAGGATGATCGTCGTCTGAATTATATCGGATATATAGAAGGGCATGATATTTTTACCGACCGGGCAGATGTCATTGTCTGTGACGGGTTTGCGGGGAATATTGCACTTAAGACGGGTGAAGGGGTTGCTAATCTGATTCGTGACGGCATTATTGCGGCGTTTCAGAAGACTGTCTGGAGTCGCATACTGCTGGCGTTAGCTTCGCCGGCTCTGAAAGGTTTCTTCAGGCGAATTGATCCGGTTCTACATAATGGTGCCAGTTTTCTCGGCCTGCAGGGTATTGTTGTGAAAAGTCACGGTGGTGCTGATGAAGAGGGCTTTTATCGGGCCATAATGCAGGCCGCTTGCGAACTTGAAGCTGATGTGCCGGGAAGATTGTCGGCTGATGTGGAAGCGATGATGATGGGTGAGTATGACTGAGTTTTACTCACAGATTGCCGGTAACTCTTCAGAAATCTGCGGCATGTGAATAGATGAATACGGTTAGAAACATAAAATTACTTACCTTCTGTCTCAGTTTTCCTATAATTGCCCGAGTTTTTTTGGATAACTGACACTGCAATGACGGATAAACTGGCTTTTGTCTTTCCTGGACAGGGATCTCAGAAAGTTGGCATGCTTGCTGACTATCTCGATGAAGCAATAGTGGTGGAAACCTTTAATGAGGCATCTGCAGCTCTTGATCTTGATCTTCTCAAACTCATCTGTGACGGCCCTGAAGAAGTGCTTAATGTCACAAAGAATACTCAGCCCGCCTTGTTGGCAGCCAGTGTGGCGTTATGGCGACTCTGGGGTCAGCGTGGAGGTATGGTGCCTGCTATTATGGCGGGTCATAGTCTGGGTGAATATTCTGCCCTGGTTTGTGCGGCAGCGCTGGATTTTTCTGATGCGATCAGACTGGTGCGACAGCGAGGCTTGTTTATGCAGGAGGCTGTAGCGCCCGGCGAGGGTGGGATGGCAGCTATTTTGGGTCTGGATGATTCTGTTGTTATCGAGCTCTGTCAAACAGCTGCTGAGAATGAAGTGGTTGAGGCTGTTAACTTTAACTCTCCGGGGCAGGTGGTTATTGCCGGTCAGGCTGCGGCTGTGCAACGGGCAATGACTCTTGCATCAGAAGCGGGTGCGCGCCGCGCGATTGAACTGCCAGTCAGTGTGCCTTCACATTGTGCATTGATGAAACCCGCCGCTGAAAAACTCCGGATTGAACTGGATAAAATCGAGCTGAAGGTGCCAGCGATTCCTGTTGTACAAAATGTAACGGCGGAAGTTTGTACCGATCCGGTGCAGGTGAAAGAAAATCTTGTTGCGCAACTGTTCAGCCCTGTTCGCTGGGTGGAGTCTGTTGAGGTAATGCAGGCTGCTGGCGTATCCCGTTTTGCCGAGTGTGGTTCGGGTAAAGTGCTGGCAGGACTGAACAAACGAATTATTCGTCGTGCACCGGTCGCTTGTATGGAATCGGCAGCGGCTATGTCTGGCTTACTGGCCGAACTTCAATAATACGGAATCGTTATCATGAATAATCTGGAAGGCAAGGTAGCTCTGGTGACGGGTGCCAGTCGTGGTATTGGTCGTGCAATTGCTGTAGCGCTGGGGCAGTCGGGTGCGGTTGTTGTTGGAACAGCTACCAGTGATGCCGGAGCGGAAAGAATAACTGCAGGTTTTTTGGAAGCTGGCATCAAGGGTCAGGGTATGACGCTGGATGTAACTTCCCCTGAAGCCTGCGTTGCTATTGTCAAATCCATCGCAGACCAGTATGGTGCGCCTCAGATTCTTGTAAATAACGCAGGAATTACTCGTGATAACCTCCTTATGAGAATGAAGGATGACGAGTGGGATGATGTCGTTAGTACCAATCTGAGTTCCATCTTCAGAATGAGTAAAGCCGTTCTCCGGGGAATGACAAAAGCCCGTTGGGGACGGATTATTAATATCAGTTCTGTTGTGGGTTCAATGGGAAATCAGGGGCAATCCAACTACGCAGCTGCTAAAGCGGGTGTGGAGGGTTTTACACGTTCCATGGCACGGGAAGTCGGTTCGCGGAATGTTACTGTGAATTCAGTGGCACCCGGTTTTATTGATACTGATATGACCCGTGACCTGCCTGACGCACATCGTGATGTGCTGTTGGGACAAATTCCTCTGGCAAGGCTGGGGCAGCCTGAAGAAATTGCTGCTTCTGTTGCTTTTCTTGCCAGTGATGCCGCCTGTTACATCAGTGGTGAAACGCTGCATGTCAACGGTGGCATGTATATGAGCTGATTAAATATCAGCTCTCTTGATTGTTTTCGGTAGATTTTAATGAGCTTCACAGATTGTCTGTGCTAGTGGCTTGAAATTTCCGTAATTGACCATATAAACTAACCGACCACAGCTGTAGAGCTGTACCGAATATCAATAGGAGCACAACAAGGTATGAGCACCATTGAAGAGCGCGTCAAAAAGATTGTTTGCGAACAGCTTGGCGTGAAGGACGAAGAAGCAACCAACAGTGCATCTTTCGTTGAAGATCTGGGCGCTGACTCTCTGGACACTGTCGAACTGGTAATGGCTCTGGAAGAAGAGTTTGAAACCGAAATTCCAGATGAAGAAGCTGAAAAAATTACTACTGTTCAGGAAGCAATTGATTACGTGGTTTCTCACTCCTGATCTGCCTTGATTGTATTGATGCCCGAAAGCTGCCTGACAACCGTCAGGCAGCTTTTGTTTTATCTGCAAGACTGTCGTTTATGCTGCCAGATGGCTCAATAGATCTTAAGAATCATCATGAATGGATAGCTTTTTGCCACTATCTTATATTTTAATGGGCCTATATCCCAATAGGTGTATATCCCAATAGGTGTATATTCCAGCAGGCTTCTTGAAATGAGTTTTGTTCTGTCACAGACTGTTGATAGAGTTTTTGACAGATAGAGTTATTTTGCAAAAGACAGCTGTGATTCTATCTCGGCGATGTTTTTGGGAAATGGTTTTATGTCAGAAAGCTCTGGCAATGATTTTATCAGCGATTGTATTTTAAAAAATATTCTGCGGTACAGAGCGGGAGAATAGTTTTGTCGCAAGAAAAACAACCCAATAATTCTATGACAGAAAAATATGGAAATGGCCGTCGAAGAGTGGTTGTTACAGGGATGGGGGCGGTTTCGCCAGTAGGTAATAACGTTTCTGAAAGCTGGGCATCGGTACTGGCGGGTAAGAGTGGTATTCATTCTGTAGAACATCTGGATACTGAAAAGTTCAGTGTCACTATTTGTGGAACCGTTAAAGAGTTTGATGTGGGCCAGATACTGGATCGCAAAGAAGCCCGCAAGATGGATGTTTTCATTCAGTATGGTATGGCGGCCTCTCTTGAAGCGTTGAATGATGCTGGTCTTAATCCTCCGGATGATGATATTGCCCATCGTTATGGTGTGGCTATAGGTTCTGGAATTGGTGGTCTGACAACTATTGAACAAAGCTGCGAGACACTTTTGAAAAGCGGTCCTCGTCGTATATCACCTTTTTTTATACCCGCTGCAATTATCAATATGGCTTCCGGATGGCTGTCCATGCGTTATAACCTGCAGGGGCCAAATTTTGCGACATCCACGGCCTGTGCCACAGGCAGTCATGCTATTGGTCTGGCAGCCAGAACCATTGCCTATGGCGATGCTGATGTTATGGTTGCCGGTGGTGCCGAAAAAGCATCATCCGCTTTGGGCTTAACGGGTTTTGCCGCAGCCCGAGCCCTTTCATCACGAAATGATGATCCTGAAAAAGCCAGTCGTCCCTGGGATGCAGATCGTGACGGTTTTGTCCTGGGTGATGGGGCAGGGGTGTTAGTGCTTGAAGAGTACGAGCATGCTGTTGCACGTAATGCACGGATTTATGCAGAATTAAGTGGTTTTGGCATGAGTGGTGATGCCTGGCATATGACGTCGCCATCCGAAGGTGGACGTGGTGCGGCCAGGGCAATGACCTCGGCACTCCAGGATGCTCGATTGTCAACAGAGCAGATCGCTTATATCAATGCTCATGGAACATCGACGCCCGCAGGTGATATTGCAGAGACCATGGCCATACGAAGAGTCTTCGGATCCGATGCAGATCGGTTGGCGGTCAGTTCTACTAAATCCATGACCGGTCATCTATTGGGTGCGGCTGGATCACTAGAGGCGGTGTTCAGTATTCTGGCGTTACGGGATAACAGGATTCCCCCCACTATAAATCTGGAAAACCCCGGTGAGGGTTGTGATCTGGATTATGTTTCTGATGGTGCCAGAGCGTTAAAGGTAGATCATGTTTTGTCCAACTCCTTTGGCTTTGGTGGTACCAATGTCACTCTAGCGTTTTCACGTATTTTCTGATGGCGATGCATTCAGAGTATCCGGTCTGGATAAATGGCAGTGAACAGAATGAGCTGTCTGTTACAGACAGGGGGTTGGCTTATGGCGATGGTCTGTTCGAGACAATCCGAATTTCCGATGGTTATCTCACGTTCGAAGAATTGCACTGGCGTCGGTTGCAGGATGGCTGTGATCGTTTATCTATAAAGTTTGATTTTTCATTGCTGCTGACTGAGCTGGAAGCGTACCTTGAAAGTACCGGGCCAGTTAATGCCATTTTGAAAGTAATTATTACCAGGGGCAGTGGTGGCCGGGGTTACAATCCTGATGGTTGTGTTTTGCCCAGTAGAATTTTGAGTCTGCATGCCATGGTGGCGCCTCTCCAGGATTTTGGCCTGGTCGGTGTCAGGGTAAAAGCCTGCAGGATAAAGCTTGGGAAAAGTATGCTGGCAGGGATCAAACACCTTAACCGACTGGAGCAGGTGCTGGCCAGAGCCGAATGGCAGGGTGCCGGTTTTCAGGAAGGGCTGGTGGCTGATTTTGAGGGTAATGTGATCGAAGGTACTATGTCCAATCTGTTTCTGGTTAATCAGGAAGGCAGGTTGTTGACGCCTGATTTGAGTTTTTCCGGAGTTAATGGTGTCTGTCGTCAGTTTATCCTGGAAAGTGTTGCCGAAGAAAGTGAGCTTAAAGTTAGTGTTGAGATGCTGAAGCCTGTGGATATTTTCAATGCCGCAGAGGTATTTTTGTGTAACAGTGTCAACGGAATCTGGCCTGTGGTTGAATATGAAAACATGAACTGGAGTGTTGGTCCGGTTGCCAGACAGGTCAGAAAAAAAGTGTTGGAAGCGTTGGATGCTTAAGAAGTTGTTGTTGGGGTTATTGGTTGTAGCGGGCAGTTTTTTTCTTGTTATTATGCTGGCTTGGGCAGGTTTGAACTGGTACGGAGATCGTCTTATCTCCGTTCAACAGGATCGGGATTTCACCATTGATGCGGGTGATTCTCTCGGGCGGATATCAGCGCGGCTGGCATCTGCAGGCATTATTAAACACCCTGAATTATTCCAGATTCTGGCACGGGTAAATAGTGTGGCAGGGCGATTGCAGGCGGGCGATTACCTGATTGAACCTGACATTACTTATAGTGAGCTGCTCTCTGTATTGGTGCAGGGGCGGGTTCGATATTACACCGTGACTCTTGTGGAAGGCTGGACGTTAAAAGAAGCCCTGGCTGTTCTCAATGATCACCCCAAACTCAGTGGGTTTGTGGATGCAGATGATCTTGTGGGTATCGTTGACGGGATGGGGGAAGATGATAACCCGGAAGGGTTGTTTTACCCTGATACCTACAGTTTCGAGTCCGGTACTGCCAGAGAGTCGATTATGCGGATAGCTCATGAGCGTCTGGAATCGGTGCTGGCAGACGAATGGGAAAAACGAGCCGAAGGTTTGCCTTATGATTCCCCTTATGACTCTCTGATTATGGCTTCGATTATTGAGAAAGAAACAGGGGTTCCCGCAGAAAGGCCGGATATTGCCAGTGTTTTCGTACTGAGATTACAGAAACGAATGAGACTGCAGACAGATCCAACGGTTATCTATGGTCTGGGTGATCGCTATCAAGGAGGTCTGAATCGGCGTATGCTCAGGGAAAGAACCCCTTACAATACCTATGTCATAAGAGGACTGCCACCAACGCCTATTGCACTGGTTGGCAGGGCGGCTATTCGTGCTGCGCTGAACCCTTCCGATGCCAAGGCTCTTTATTTTGTTGCCAGAGGTGATGGGACTCATTATTTTTCAGAGACCTTGTCGGAGCACAATCGGGCGGTTCGTAAATATCAGATTTTTGAGCGACGGGATGATTATCGGTCAACTGTCGAATAAATGTGTTTTAAGAATGAATGTGTTGAAAGAGAGTGTTCATGGGTTTTTTTCTAACCATCGAAGGTGGTGAAGGTGCGGGTAAAACCACGTGCATGGGTTTTGTTCGTCACTGGCTGATTCAAAGAAATATTGATTTTGTGGAAACCAGAGAGCCTGGTGGAACGGCTATGGCGGAAGATATACGCTCATTGCTGTTGGCAGAGCATGTTGAGTCCGTTTCGGAAACGACTGAATTGTTGATGATGTTTGCCGCTCGTTCGCAAAATTTGAGTGAAAATATTATCCCGGCCCTGGCACAGGGGAAGGTCGTTCTCTGTGATCGATTTACCGATGCCACATATGCCTATCAGGGCGGTGGCCGTGGAATTGATGAAGACAGAATCGCGCTGCTGGAGCAGTTGGTTCAGGGTACTCTTCGTCCTGATTTGACGCTGCTGCTTGATGTTGATCCGGAAGTGGGTATGGCAAGAGCTAAAGGTCGCGGTGGCAAGCTGGACCGTATTGAGCAGGAGGCTATGTCCTTTTTTCAGCAGGTGCGTGCTACCTATCTGGAGCGTGCATCTCGTTTTCCCCGGCAATATGCCGTGATTGATGCAGGCCAGAGTGTCGAACAGGTTTCCTTACAGATTGTCCGGGTATTGGAGCAAAGGTTGAATTCTGGTGAAAAATAGCTGGCAATGCCTGCCCTGGCAGGAACGTCAATGGCAATTAATGCTGCATGGTATGCAGGCAGGCGTTCTTGCCCATAGCTATCTTTTTCGGGGCGTTCCTGGTGTTGGAAAACTCCGCTTTGCCCAGGCTTTTGCAGCCCTGCTGCTGTGTGAAGCGTCTGCAAAAAAAGGTATTACCCAGGCATGTGGTCAGTGTAAGGGATGCGAATTAATCAGTGCGGGTACGCATCCTGATTTTTTAATGGTAGAGCCGGATGCTCCGGGAAAACCTATTCGAATCGACCGGATTCGACAGGTCAATGAGTTTGCCCGGAAAACGGCTCAACAGGGTGGTCGGAGGGTTATTATTATCAACCCTGCGCAAGCCATGAACATAAATTCGGCCAATGCACTGTTGAAAAGCCTCGAAGAGCCGGGCTCAGATACTCTGTTCTTTTTAATCAGTGCGCGATCAGGTGACATGCTGGCAACTATTCGCAGTCGTTGTCAGTCTCTGGATTTTTCTACGCCGCCCCGTGCTGAGGGTGTTCAATGGTTATCAGAGCATGTGGCCGATCAGCTGGTGGTTGATCAATTGATGAGTCTTACCGTAAATGCCCCTTTACTGGCTTATGATATGTTTGATCAGGGGGTGCTGGAGGAGCGGGGGAAGTTGATAAATGCCATGGCTGGACTGTTTCGTGGAGAGCAGACGCCGGTTGAGTTGGCAAAAGAATGGCAGAGTGCTGATTTGATTCTTCTGCTGGATTGGTTAGGAAGCTGGCTTGATGATGTTGTAAGGTTCAGCCTTTCTGCCGATGATCAGAGTATCCGTAATTCGGATCTCACAAAAATGGTGAGATACCTGGCCGGTAAAAGTGATGTGAAAAATGCCATTACTCTCAGGGATGGGTTGATAGAAAACAGGCAGTTACTGCTGGAGGGTGGTAATCTGAACGCCCAGATACTGCTTGAAGGGGTGTTTTGTCAGTACCTCGAGCTGGTCATGTAAATATGATTGGAACATTTGTACGTAATAACAAATAACAGGGGAGATCGTTATGGGACGTGGTATGTCAGGACTGATGTCATTAACCATAAAAGACAGCTCATCATTATACGATTCCTATATGCCATTTATTAAAGGTGGAGGGCTTTTTATTCCCACACCCAAGCAATACAAGCTGGGAGATGAGGTTTTTATCCGTCTGACCCTGATGGATGAAGCGGAAAAAATTCCTGTCCCTGGTAAGGTTATCTGGGTGACTCCCATTGGTTCCCAGGGTGGGCGTCTTGCGGGAATAGGTGTTCAGTTTAATGATCCGACCGATAATGTCCGAACCAAGATAGAAACCTATCTTGCCGGTGCCTTGAAATCGGATCGAGCTAACAGCACTATGTGATGATCTTTATCGTTTTCAATTCAAAGCAGTGCGTCATTTTTTGGCTCATTGCTTTTTTTATAAGATGTTATTGCCAATATGTTTATAGATTCCCATTGTCATCTGGATAGACTGAAACTGGATGTTTATGACGGTGACCTGGATAAAGCCGTTATTGCTGCCCGAGACGCAGGCGTCAGTAAAATGCTCTGTGTGGGTATTGATCTGGCCAATGCGCCAAAGGTTCTGGCGCTGGCAGAGCGTTATCCGGATGTCTGTGCTTCCGTGGGAGTGCATCCTCTTGATTGTAAGGATGAACTTGCCAGTAAGGATGAACTGATTTCACTGGCCGGTCATTCAGAGGTTGTTGCTATCGGCGAAACCGGTCTTGATTATTTTTACGCCAAAGAAAGCCGGGATCTTCAGCAGGCGTCATTTGTTATGCATCTGAAGGTGGCCAGCGAATGTGACTTGCCCGTTATTGTTCATACCCGTGATGCCCGGGAGGACACACTAGGGTTAATGCGTCAGCATGGTGATCTTGATAATGCCGGCGTATTGCATTGTTTCACAGAGTCCTGGGATATGGCGAAGGCCGCTATGGATATGAATTATTATATTTCTATTTCGGGCATTGTGACGTTTAAAAACGCAGAGGCCTTACGGGAGGTGGTTCGGAAAATGCCTCTTGATCGTCTGCTTATTGAAACCGATGCGCCTTACCTGGCACCGATACCCCATCGGGGTAAACCCAATGAACCGCAATATGTCGCCGATGTGGGGCGATTTGTGGCCGGGTTGAAAAATATTTCGGTTGAAACTCTTGCAGAAAAAACCACTGAAAATTTTTATAAGCTGTTTCCCCGAGCTTTTGGAGAAGGTGCTTCCTGAAAGGTTTTTGTTTCAGAATTTATTGTTGGTATATTCCGAAATAAAAGACTCTCTCGGTAGGTAGAAACACATAAACCTTTGTATTTTATAACGGTAATAATAGCCTAACAACTACACTCAGTTTTGTTTTGTCCATAGTGAGTGTTGAGTTATGAAATCGTCAGGTCTTCGCTACTTAATCGTCGTTTATCTTCTTGTGTTTTTTATGCCTGCGGCTATGGCCGGTACTTTTACCGTAGGTGCTATTCTGGGTTTTACTCTCGACAAGAATGGAAAGCTTGTCTTAAAGAAAGTGTCAGAGGAGCAAGTCGACGGACAGCTTGACGTTGTCACAAACGTAGCCAACGGGCTTGGAAGTGGAGAATGGTCACTTGCCCCGGTAGGGTCCAATTCATTCTGGCTGGTAATGCATGATAATCCCCTGAATGTACCAGGTGATACAGTGATAGGCGGTCAAATTACCCTGCTACCCCCTGCTTCTGGTGTTCAGGAAACGGTTGCCGAAGATGAAGGGGCAGGTTCTTCAGGTGGAGAGGGAGATGACGAGGGGGATAAGGAAAAGAAAAAAGTGGGAGATAGGGAAAAGAAAAAAGAGGATGGAGACGCTGCTGTAACCCCACCGGCAGTAACGCCACCAAATACTAATTTCAATGCCTTTCAGGCAGCTATTACATCGGCAGATTCAGAAGGTCACAGTTTTCAGGGAGTAACCCCTGGAGTGATGATGACCCCTGAAGTGCTGGAGCAGTTGAACAAATTGCTGCAAAATGTGAATACCCAGAACAGTGTTCAGCTTCAAGAAGAACCCATGCATTTTCTGGCTTCGCAGGAATTGGGGGAGGCAACAGCCATAACAGGAGATCATACTGCGCAACTGGTGGCAGTTACTGGAGGCGTTAACCTGGTGCTGGGAAGTAATGATGAGCAAGCTGAACCTGCCGCCGGGTCGCCTCAGGTTACAGTTCAGGTGTTGACTGCCGGTCAATATCAGCAGGACTGGATAGACAGACAGGGTTATTTTACCCAGTTATTTCATGAGATTAAGAATTGTTGCACGCGTTTCTCTGGTTGGTCTGGGTTGAATAGATTTGTTACGGGTGGAGGTTCAGATAAGCCGAAAGGTGACGGTGACAGTGAAAGCGGTATGGGAGCGTCAGATAAGAAAAAAGATCTGCCTCTGTTTACTGGTGATGAGAAAACAACATCTGCCATGATGGCTTTGCTGGCGGTGTTGTTCGAAGTTACTGTGAATAAGCATGAGATAGGAACGGGAAGTAGTATGGTTCAATAAAATGTCACTGTTAAATTATCAAAGGATCGATCATTAAAGCGGATTGGTTAATTGTTGCAGCAGGGGTAAACCAATCCAAAATGTATGATAACGGTTATCAATAAATCTGCAGTTTGCTGATGGTAATCATTGCTTTGGGCTTCAATGCGCCAGAAAAAACTGTTGAGACGGCGATTTGTCGCATTCAGTATGGAATATCCGGTCTAGTGTCTTTATAATTGCGCCACCATTTTCAACGGTGATCTTCAGGTGGTTTAGCAGGTACGGATTTTCCGAAGTGCTTAAACAGGGAATAAATAATTTATTCATTTATTCCCTGGAATCAAAGCATGTCAGCCTGTTACCTCAAGAGACCGCTTCCTATTGGAGGCGGTCTCTGTGTGCTTGAGTGAAGTTGTGAAGATATTTTTCTGTCAGGTGCCATGTTGAGCGTTATTTCAGCTCGTAGGTTGCGACTTCGCAAAATACAAGAGGCTAAGTCTCAGGATGGTTTCGGAGTTTCAGGGAATCTTCAAATGCATTTATCTGGCCTTTGTAATCGATCAGATAGCAGAACATCGCAAAGTGACTGAGATCATCGAAGAGACGGGTTACTCCTGACCTCCACTTGATTGATTAGGCAAAAGGTATGATCAAAATCAAACAGGGGCTGGATCTCCCGATCTCAGGATCGCCAGAACAAAGTATTCAGGATGGCCGAGCGGTACGCTCAGTTGGACTGGTTGGCTTTGACTATGTGGGTATGAAACCCACTATGGCGATCGCTGCGGGAGATCTAGTTAAAAAAGGGCAACTGCTCTTTACCGACAAAAAAACACCTGGAGTCCGTTATACGGCTCCCGCAGGTGGCACCGTTGCGGCAATCAACCGCGGTGAAAAGCGAATCCTTCAGTCCATTGTTATCGATATAGATAGTAATGAGCAGGAAGAAACGTTTACTGCTTATAAAACAGAAGAACTGGCTGGTCTTAATGCGGACCAGGTGGAAGCACAGCTGAATGAAGCTGGATTGTGGACTGCTCTGCGCACTCGTCCATTCAGTAAAGTGCCCGCACTGGCTTCCCGTCCCAGATCAATTTTTGTCACAGCCATGGATACCAACCCGCTGGCCGCCAATCCTGAAGTTATCATTCAGGAACAGGCTGAAGCCTTTGAGCAGGGTGTAAACCTGCTGGGTAAATTGTGTGGTGGCAAGATATTCCTGTGTAAGGCTCCTGGCGCAACAATTCCTGCCGGGATTGCCACATCAGAAGAATTCTCGGGTCCTCATCCTGCAGGCCTGCCAAGTACCCATATCCATTTCCTTGATCCGGTATCAACCAGTAAAACGGTTTGGCAAGTGAATTATCAGGATGTGATTGCTGTCGGTAAGCTGTTTACTACCGGTCAGTTATTTACCAATCGTGTTGTTTCCCTGGCCGGCCCACAGGTAGAAAAGCCTCGTCTGGTTCGTACACGGGTTGGTGCCAGCACCGATGAAATAACCGCAGGCGAGATGAAGGCCGGAGAAAATCGTGTTATCTCCGGTTCGGTCTTTGCTGGTCGTACAGCCAATGGGCCATACGCTTACCTGGGTCGTTATCACAATCAGGTTTCCGTACTGGCTGAAGGGGAAGAGCGTCTGTTCCTTGGCTGGGTAAACCCAGCTGTGGATCGCCATTCGGTGTTGAATGTATTGACATCAAGATTGAACAAGAATCGTTTGTTTGATTTTTCCACCACCACCAATGGCGGTGAACGAGCCATGGTGCCGGTGGGCAATTACGAAAAAGTCATGCCTCTGGATATTCTGGCGACACACCTGCTTCGTGCCATTATTGTTGGTGATACTGAAGTAGCTCAGAAACTGGGAGCTCTGGAGCTGGAAGAAGAAGATCTGGCTCTTTGTACTTATGTTTGCGCTGGCAAGTACGAGTACGGTCCGCTATTGCGTGACAACCTTACCCGTATTGAGCTGGAGGGCTGATCAGTGAAGGTATTAAGGAATCTCCTTGACTCGATGGAGCCACATTTCGTCAAGGGTGGTAAATACGAGAAGTTCTATGCGTTGTTCGAGGCAGCCGATACGCTGTTTTACACACCGCCTTCAACGACCCATAACAGCAGCCATGTTCGTGATGCAGTTGATCTGAAGCGAATGATGGGCATTGTCTGGATGTGTACATTCCCGGCCATGTTCTTCGGTATGTGGAATGTTGGTTTTCAGGCCAATACCGCTATTGCTGGTGGTTTGGCTGCACCGGCAGACTGGCATGGTGCGTTAATCAGCATGCTGGCCGGAAATGACCCCTCAAGTCTGTGGGATAATATGATTTATGGTGCAATATTCTTCCTGCCTATTTATGCCGTTACCTTTGCGGTAGGTGGCTTCTGGGAAGTATTGTTCGCCATTACACGACGTCATGAAGTTAATGAAGGTTTCTTTGTTACGTCCATACTGTTTGCGCTGATTGTGCCTCCGAGTATTCCTCTATGGCAGGTTGCGCTGGGTATTTCCTTTGGTGTTGTTATCGGTAAGGAAGTGTTCGGTGGTACTGGCAAGAACTTCCTGAACCCGGCATTAACAGGTCGTGCATTCCTGTTCTTTGCGTACCCCGCACAGATCTCAGGCGATCTGGTCTGGACAGCCGTTGACGGTTTCTCTGGTGCAACAGCTTTGAGTATTGCCCAACAGGGTGGTGTTGAAGCACTGCAGCAGGCTATGTCCTGGATGGATGCCTTTATTGGTGTAATGCAGGGTTCTGTGGGTGAAACATCTACCCTGGCCATTGCCATCGGTGGCGGCATTCTATTGCTTACCGGTATAGCGTCCTGGCGCATTGTCGGCGGTGTTCTGCTGGGGATGATCTCATTATCAACCCTGTTTAACCTGATTGGCTCAGACACCAACCTGATGTTTGCCCTGCCCTGGTACTGGCATATGGTTCTGGGTGGTTTTGCCTTCGGTATGTTCTTTATGGCCACAGACCCGGTTTCTGCTTCCATGACCAACACCGGTAAGTGGTATTTTGGTGCTCTGATTGGAATCATGGTTGTACTGATACGTACCGTAAATCCGGCTTATCCGGAAGGTATGATGCTGGCCATCCTGTTTGCCAACCTGTTTGCGCCGTTGATTGACCACTTCGTAGTTGAAGCCAACATCAAGCGTCGGGAGGCTCGTGCCTGATGGGAAACGATTCGATTAAAAAGACATTGCTGGTCACCTTACTGCTGTCGTTGGTTTGCTCGATTCTGGTGTCTGTGGCCGCAGTCTTTCTGAAGCCACAGCAACAGTTGAATGTAGAACTGGACGTTCAGCGGAATATCCTGAATATTTCAGGTCTGACCAAAGATGCAAAAGCATTAAACATCACTGAAATCGGGGAGCTGTACAAGCGTGTTACGCCTCGTCTGGTGAATCTGAAAACCGGTCAGTTTGTGGATGCCACTGCAGCGGATATTGCAGCTTATGATCAGCGTGCAGCCGCCAAGGATCCGAAGTCTTCACAGTCCCTTTCCGGTGCGGTAGATATTGCCAGCATCAAGCGTCAGGCCGATGTCGCCAAGGTTTATGTGGTTGAAGAAAACGGAAAGCTGAAAACCCTGGTTCTGCCAGTGCACGGCTATGGCCTCTGGTCCACTCTGTATGGCTTTATGGCTGTAGAAGCGGATTTGAATACCGTGGTTGGTTTTGGTTTTTACGATCAGAAAGAAACTCCTGGACTGGGTGGTGAAGTTGATAACCCAATCTGGAAGGCCAGGTGGCCGGGTAAAAAAGTCTACGATGCTAACGGTCAGGTTGTGGCCGGATTGGTTAAAGGCAGTGCAGATCCTGCTTCTGCCAGCAAGGTAGATGGATTATCAGGAGCAACACTCACCAGTAATGGTGTGACCAACCTGATCAAATTCTGGATGGGTAAGAATGGCTTCCAGCCATTCCTGAATAATTTGAAAGCGGGGGATGCGTAATGTCTGAGAAGACTAAAGATATCCTGCTGGAACCGGTCGTCAAGAATAACCCCATCACCCTGCAGATCCTGGGTATCTGCTCGGCGCTGGCGGTGACCACCAGCATGCAGGTGAGCCTGGTTATGGCTTTGGCCGTAATTGGTGTAACCACCTGTTCAAACCTTGTGGTTTCCCTGATTCGTAATCAAATTCCAAACAGTATCCGGATCATCTGCCAGATGACCGTTATTGCTTCTTTGGTTATCGTGGTTGATCAGATTCTCAAGGCTTATGCCTATGACATCTCCAAGCAGCTGTCTGTATTTGTCGGTTTGATCATTACCAACTGTATCGTTATGGGACGTGCAGAAGCCTTCGCCATGAAGAATGGCCCGAAGATGTCCGCCCTGGATGGTTTCGGTAACGGTCTGGGTTACGGGGCAGTGCTATTGATAGTGGCCTTCTTCCGTGAACTCTTTGGTGCCGGTAACCTGTTTGGTGTGGAAATCCTTGCGACAGTGAACAATGGTGGCTGGTATCAGCCAAATGGCCTGATGCTTCTGGCTCCCAGTGCATTCTTCCTGATTGGTCTGTTGATCTGGGCGATCCGCAGCTGGAAGACCGAGCAGGTTGAAGATGCCGAGTTCAAAATTGCGTCTAACACCAAGTTCAGCGAGGCTCACTAAACCATGGAACATTACATATCACTTTTCGTGAAAGCGGTGTTCGTTGAAAACATGGCGCTCGCTTTCTTCCTGGGAATGTGTACTTTCCTGGCGGTATCCAAGCAGGTTAAAACGGCTCTGGGTCTGGGAGTGGCAGTCATTGCCGTACTGACCATTACCGTACCGATTAATAACATCATTTATCAGAATATCCTGAAAGCGGATGCTCTGGTTAAAGGCGTTGATCTGAGTTTCCTGGGCCTGATTACCTATATCGGTGTTATTGCAGCCCTGGTTCAGATTCTGGAAATGTTTCTGGACAAGTTTGTACCGGCGCTTTACAACGCCCTGGGCGTATTCCTGCCTCTGATCACGGTAAACTGCGCAATCATGGGTGCTTCACTGTTCATGGTTGAACGTGATTACGGGCTGGGAGAATCCGTTGTCTACGGTTTTGGCGCTGGTGTCGGCTGGGCGCTTGCGATTGCTGCTCTTGCGGGTATTCGCGAGAAAATGAAATACAGTGACGTGCCTTCGGGTCTGCGTGGTCTGGGCATTACCTTCATTACGGTTGGTCTGATGTCTCTGGGCTTCCTGTCATTCTCTGGCGTTCAGCTATAAGGGGGAGTTAGGGAATTATGGAATCTCAAGTTATCGCTTATGGCGTGCTGATGTTCTCCGTTATCGTGCTCACGCTCGTTGCGGTGATTCTTGCAGCTCGCTCAAAACTGGTTAGTACCGGTGATGTGATCATCGGCATTAATGAAGATCCGGAAAAAAGCGTTACCACATCGGCTGGTGATAAACTGCTGAACACACTGTCTGGCGCGGGTGTATTCCTGCCGTCAGCTTGTGGCGGCGGCGGTACCTGCGCTCAATGTAAGTGTAAGATACTGGATGGTGGTGGCGAAATGCTGCCAACCGAACGTGTTCACTTCACCAAGCGAGAGGAGAAAGAAGGCTGGCGCCTTTCCTGTCAGGTGGCTGTTAAGCAGAACATGGAAATTGAAGTTGAAGAAGAGCTCTTCGGTGTTAAAAAGTGGGAATGTGAAGTTGTATCCAACGACAACGTTGCTACTTTCATCAAAGAACTGGTTCTGAAACTGCCTGAAGGCGAAAACGTAAACTTCCGTGCCGGTGGTTACGTTCAGCTGGAAGCGCCTGCTCACGAAGTGCACTACAAAAACTTTGAAATTCAGGATGAATACCGTGGCGACTGGGATCGTTTTGACCAGTGGAAATACGTTTCCAAGGTTAATGAAGAAACGATTCGTGCCTATTCCATGGCAAACTATCCGGAAGAAAAAGGACTGTTGAAGTTTAATATTCGTATTGCTTCACCGCCTCCTGGTGGACCTGAAGGTATTCCTCCGGGAAAAATGTCTTCCTATACCTTTAACCTGAAGCCAGGCGATAAGATGTCGGTTTACGGACCTTTCGGTGAGTTCTTTGCAAAAGAAACGGGCAATGAAATGGTCTTTGTGGGTGGTGGTGCCGGTATGGCTCCCATGCGTTCACATATCTTTGATCAGCTGATGCGCTTGTCTTCTACCCGGAAAATCTCTTTCTGGTACGGTGCACGTTCTCTGCGTGAAGCCTTCTACGTAGAAGAGTTTGATAAGCTGGCCAAAGAAAATCCCAACTTCACATGGCATCTGGCTCTTTCTGATCCGCAGCCTGAAGATAACTGGGAAGGAAAAACCGGCTTTATCCATCAGGTGTTGTTTGATAACTACCTGAGGGATCATGCTGCTCCTGAAGATTGTGAGTTCTATATGTGTGGACCTCCCATGATGAACCAGGCCGTCATCAAGATGCTGGAAGATCAGGGCGTTGAAAAAGAAAATATTCTGCTGGATGACTTTGGTGGTTAAGCCAGATATTTCCTGAATATTCAAAGCCGGAACATGGAAACGTGTTCCGGCTTTTTAATACCTGGAGGCGTCGATTTTGAAATCCAGTGCAAAACCGATGTCATTATTGTGACCGGAGAAAGTATAGATATCGTTTTGAATACTGATGTTTTCGATAACAAGGCTGGCGTCACCATTCAGAAATTCAAGAATTTTCGGAGCAACCAGAGTCAGTCTTTCTGCAATGGGAGCTTGATATTGACGGTTGCTGTAGCCTGCATAAATCCACGGTGTATAGACTGGCTTGTTATTGACGTAATGGGTTTCAGTCAATAAAGCCATAAATCCATCGGTTGAAACCTGTATGTGACTTATGTCAATGTCTTTAATTGAAGCGGCAGAGAGCCCTGTTACCAGTGAGCAGGGGGTGGAAGGGGCTGCTTCGGGAAGAGTAAACGAAGATTCGTAGAGGCAAACAGGGCTGTTGGCGCTGCCTGTGTCCTGCTTTTCACCCAGATAGGCATAAATATATGATTTCTGTTCAGGGTAGAGCCCGACTATAAACTGCTCGGTGGCGTCATAAGGTGTATCTGTACAGGGGTTGGTTTCATGACTGTCCAGATCGCACAAAACACTGATCTGACTGAATCCTTCGTGGTTCTGGTTTTCAAGTTCGGAATGTTGTCTTTCTTTCCAGGGTATTTCTCCATGATCTGAATACCGGGTATCCACCAGACCCAGAAGATAAACGTAACTTCCTGCGTGTATAAAACGGTATCCTGCTCCGGTATCGAGGCTCAGTATGACTTCACCTGAATCAGCATTGTAAATCTCCATAGATGTCTTCATATCTTCAGAACTCATGGTTCCTTTTTCACCTAGAATATAGTTTTTCCCGGTGACCAGAGGTCCACTGTATTGGGTTTTTACAGCCTGACACATAGGCTTTAGTTTGTATTCACTACCTTGCCGGACGGCCTCGTAGGGATAGAACTGTGCTGGCGATTCCGGTTTACCACTGGTTGGCGGTGTGGAATAGAACCCGAAAATAACGGACAGATCTGAGTTGGCACTTTGTCCAAAAAATGTAGTGTTGGTTCCGTTATATATTGGCAATGAAACATTCCCGGTTTGAGTGTTGGCAAGCACTGTGAATGGTCCATTGGTATCATCAAAGACATTAATCACGGCGCTGTTATTCAATAGAGCAACAACAAATGGGTGGGAATAGTAATCTCTGACCTGATAGTTTCCGGATATCTGGGGATCAAAATTAATAGCTGGCCTGTACTGTCCAAGAGGATAGGCCCGAATACGATACATCATGCCATTGATATAGGAGGGGTTGGTGGGAAACCATTGGGCCGTTGAAGGGCTGGCTTTTTGAGGGAAAGGGAGCGAAAAAGCCAAAGCCGTCTGGAGCAGACCTGCAGCAAGAACCAGTGTTTTAACAGAGTCAGTCATGGGGGATTCAAACACAAATGAAAATGAAGTTTTATTATAGGTTTGTATTTTTGTTCAGGAGATGATTTTATGATAATGACCAATCGCTAAACTGGCCTCACTCAGTTTGCTTGTTTATTTTTGAAACTTCCTTTTCAACATTAATGGCTCCAGTATTTGTAACCCACGTGTGTTCTTATCTGGGTGTATTGCCGTTAGCTGTGGCTGAAGGCGTTTATGTCTCCACTGCTCAGATACCAGGATGAGGGACTCAGGGAACGTTGATTAGATATAGAAGTAACCTCATAAATTGATGGCTGCTAGGCTTTTCTGCCCGGGCGGGATTGCTTTTTAGCAAAATCGTCGTAAACCCTCGCCCAATCGGGCGGGGATATAAGACGGGAATGCGGCGAGCATTCCGGTTGCGTGTTTGTATGCAGTCAGTCAGGTGTGCTCTGACTATTTACATACTCCTTCAGTGTTTCAATGGTCGCACCTCCTG
>CBDBOO010000090.1:0-43181 GCA_965208385.1 Endozoicomonas sp. | reverse complement strand
CAATCTGAGTTTTTTCCTTATGTACCGGTTTTTGAGTACATACTAATAATTGCGTCCGCATTTTTATCGAAACTCCTGTTAACTTGTAGTGCTAACAGGGTAGATCACTGTTAAATTCGTTCTGTTTTATTATGGAATTAACTTATACACAGTAAGCAGATCTAATCATTTACAACGCTCATTCATATTTCATGTATTTCTAACCTGTCAGAAAACAAAACCTTCGTACATTAAAAAAAATCATAGTGCAGAGCCTTTGACTAAACTCACAGATCCTATTTCACTGGATACCCGTTATATGCAATTAGTATCCGAGTTTCTGGACAAGTTTAAATCCTGCCTGTTATCACTGGATTATGAGCAGCTAATGGCGCTCAATATGCCTGATGACATAACAGGCTGGGGTATTTGCGAGCAAGATGATTTCAATAGCACTAATGACTTGCTAAGTCGTAGCAAACAGAGAAAGGATAATATTGAATCTGGTACTTTTGAATGCGAACCTCTGGACATGTTTGGCAATGGCGATGCGGTTGCCCTGATATGCTCTTGTCGCAGGGATATGCTGTTAAAAAGTGGCCAGAAAATTGATGGCTCTGATTTGAGACTCAGTTTTTATCTAGTAGAACATGAGGGTCAGTTAAAGATTCGTCACGGCCACATCAGCAAGACCTGGCCTATGGAAGATCTCTTTCCAGCTCAAGCGATTCAGAGTCGATCAGCGATTAATCATTCTTCCGACCTTGCTCGTTTGAGCGAAGCTGAAAACGGACCTTTTGTTGAACTACTAGATAAACGCACTGCGTATACAGAGTCAGCCAATCTGGAAGGTATGCTTGGCTTACACCACCAGAATAACAGCAATGTTTACTGGCAATTACAGGGAGGAACGCTAAGAGGCAATGACCAATACAGAAAGCATCTGTTGTTTTTAAAAGAACGCTTCCATGAACCTGTATTAAAATTTCGACAGCCTGTTGTTTTCAGAAACAAGTCTCTGGCTTGTTTGTCCGCCTACGCTGAAGCGACTTATCTTGATAATAATGCCCGTCGCACTATTTCTCCTTTACGGGTAACTTATATACTACAGGAAACAGAAGGGCACTGGTTATGCCGCCACAGTCACTGGTCTTTGCCTTTCCCTGAAGAACTTTTGTAATACATTCAAGCTGTTTGTTTAATCCGGTTGTTTAAATAACATCCGGATTCTACTTTTTATAAATTGCCCTACATGTTTGAAAGCAACCTGATGACAAAATGCGCTTACCTCTCACGGTCATATCAGATAGCCATACTATTCAGTCTGGTATTTCTATCAGCCTGCTCTGCTCAATCAGCCCCCCCCGAGTGCCCGTATCAAAATAAGATCGAGCCAGAAGGAAATGCTGGTTGCCTTGTGGTGCACCTAGATCAGCTAATGGTGGTAAAAAGGCGGTTCGGTGACGATCTGGATCTTCCCGGAGGTACTTCCGACCAAGGTGAAACCGCTCGCTGCACTGCGTTCAGAGAGACCTTTGAAGAAACAGGCCATATTGTTCAGGTCGGAAAGCGATTAGCCACCTTAGGTGATGGCTATCGTCTTTATCACTGCACTACCGCAACGCCGCAAATGCCTCTGACCGTTCATGACAAGATAGAGATTCGTGATGCATTCTGGCGACGTACCGAGCAGCTTTCCCCCGATGAGTGGCGATTCTCTGAACAGATAGAACAGATAAAACAACTGGTAAACGAGTTATCAAAAAACTGAGTTTATCGGAGTCGCTCTCAGTTCACCGGCTGTAAAATATACGGCATTTTATGTTTGAATTTCATCATCTGATAAAGCGCTGGATCAGGATAGTAGTCATCCACCCAGCCCAGTAATAACATGCGCCAGAAATCTGTTGTGTTGATGTCGACGGTTCGTGAGCGCTTCGCCATTCGTGCTTTAATTTTATCCAGCAATATCGCATCTTTGTGCCCAGTTAACAGCAGGGTCAATCCAACTTTAGCAAGCAGGATGTCATCTCCCTTATTAAGAAGAAGCGCTTCATTATTTGAAAAATAATCTGGAATCCAGCTTAACAATGAATCATCAACCGGCTCCTGCAACTGATCACTGGCGGCCAGCACCAAGTGAGCCATGGTTCGCCATTTATAATTCTGCTGCTCAGTAGAGAGTTCTCTGTCTTTGGAATCCGGGTAGATATTGACGAAACGATCAATAAATAATTGCCGGTAGTCTCCGTAATCCAGACTCAGCAAAGCATAGATGTGCATGGCTAATTCTGGCGCATAGTGCGTCATCATTACTTCTGAAGAATAAGCCGCTTTAAAATTCAAACCGCTCACAGCCCTGTCGATTCTCTCGCCAATGCCTCCTTTAAGACTCATGGCAAACTGATCTATCCGAAGCAACTCCGGCAACACCTGAAAACCATAGAAAAAGTAATCTGAAAACTGATTCAGCGACTCAGGATTAATGGAGAGGGATTCATCCATTAAAAAATCCCGACGACTGGCTTTACTACTCATATGTCCTGCCAGTTTCTGGAGCCGGTCTGCGGATAAAAACAAAGTAACCCGAGCGGTATTCAGATACGCTTTATTACCGGTAGTTCGATAAAGCATCAGTGCATATTCACCCTGCTGTTCCAGGGGAAATGTAAACAGCTGCTGTTCCAGGTGGGATTGTATATTCAGCGCCTGCTGTTTTTCTTCTGTCAGAGGCTTTGCAGAAACCGTCATGGTTACCAGTACAGTCAGAGATAACCATCTGGTCCAACTCTGTAACGACATATGTTCCACCGGGAATTTACAGACAAAGGCTGAGTGTAGACCTGAGTGGATTAATTGAGGGAGTTATCGACCTAACAACTTACCCGCCTTGCCGGTGACATGATGTGGCACCTCAGTTACTGGTAGTGCCGAAGCTTCGGAGCGGGCTATCAGACTTAATGCACCGGCATCTTTCACCAGATTTTTCTGTAGCCACTGCAAACTCTTTACCTGATGCCCTCCATGCCAGGGATCATTAATCACCACTTTATCTCCAACCATACCTACGACCAGCACTGAGTGCTGAGACAGTCCGTTGGCAAAACCAATATTGGCCAGCATTGGTCCCTGTTTAATACTTTCCTGAACAGCGCCCGGTTCAAAAGCATCCACTGTTTTTAGCTCTAACTGGTGATCCGCCATGGTGTTGCGGAACTTTTCATTATCCAGCCCCTGTGTCAGCTTTCGCCCGGTATCGGCCATAACAAAAATGCCCGACTTACTGCGATGCCCAGGAGTCTGATCAGGGGTTTTGCACCCATAATATTGCAGCGCCATTTCCTGACAGGCATCCAGACAACCATTCGCTGATCCCTGCTGAATATGGGGAACGCCATGCAGACAGGTGCGACCTTCATGGTATTTTTTATGCTGATCTCCACTCACCACAGCTCTGTAGTCAGCAGGTTTTCCAGGCTTGGGAATATGCGGCTTTACTCTGGTAGGACTGAGCAAACTGATCTTGAAAGCACGCAGCTTTTTGTAGACCTCAATAGCACGAGTGGATGAAGGAATATGCTTTTTACCCGGATACTTTTTAGCAGTATGACTTTGAAACTCTCCAGATGCCTCTTTCTGAATCGCCTTAACAACCCCTTGCTGGTTGTCTCTGACTTTATAATTGATCAGCCGTCCCAGAAAATTCGAAGGTAATTCCATAATCAGTTCCAATCCCCATTTACTCCCTGATATCGGCTGTCGACTCCTCCCCACGAGTTAGCTGAAGCAAACAACGCAGGCATGCGGCAAGCTTTTGACTACTCTTAAGCCTTTAAAAAACTAATAAGAACCATGACATTAAACAAAAAGTACTATCTGCTGCTCTGTTTCTTTTGCCCGGTCTGTTTTTCCTTTTTTGATGTTGTTCCAAGTCTTGAGACCAGTTCGCCATCTTCAATGTTAACTACAGGGTCCTATTCACCTATGTATCAGCTTCCTTTACACACCAGGCTTCATGGGATTCAGCTTCTTGAGGATCATGCCATGCCTGCCCAAAAAGGTATGCAGCTGAGACGTAAGCGTCCTCATATGCAAATTGAAGATCAGGAAGAGGAGGCTGTAAAAGTTAAACAATCCAAACAACGGAAGGTATCCCGACGATTACTGATCGAAGCGCCAGAGATTTTGTATGGCAAGGAGTGGAGGTACAATCACACCGTTATTATTGAATATGGTCATATCAGCGCTGTTATGCCTACAGCCGCTGTACGCAAACGCAGTGGGGATGAAGTACATAGCTATTCTTCCGCCACTCTTTCTCCCGGGTTTATCGATATTCTGATTCACGGAGCCGACGGTCATGATGTAATGGACGGTACCGCTGAAGCCATTCTGGCAATCGCCAATAAGCTGAAAGAAGAAGGCACCACGTCTTTCCTGCCCAGCACCATGACGGCCTCACAGGAGGGAATGCTACAGGCAGCAACAATGATCCGGCAGGCAATGGAACGTCAAACGATCTATCAGACCGCCATTATTGGCTGGCATGCGGAAGGACCGTATTTTGCGGTTCAAAAAATTGGCTGTCATGATCCTGCATGCCGACAGGATCCCAATATTGATCAGGTAGAAGAGTGGAGGCGGGTTTCCAATGACTCTTTAAAGATGATTACTATAGCCCCGGAACTTCCCACTGCTTCACTTTTTATTCGCTGGGCCAAAGCCGCCGGTATTACTGCATCCATAGGTCATACCATAGCGAATTACGAACAGACTTGGGAAGCTATTGGCCATGGTGCTACCGCTGCCACTCACCTGTTTAATGCTATGAATAATGGCAATCATCAAGTGGCTGGCTGTTCTGCTGCTATTCAGGGACACCCAGGCAACATTTTCTACACTTTGATTGTTGATGGTATTCACATTCATCCCGGTAATATCCTGGTATTAGCTCGACAATTTGATTTTGCTGAGCGAGCAATTCTTGTCACTGATGGCATCAGAGCAAAGTACAAAAAAGATGGTACATACTTTTTTGGCGGACAAGACATTGTTGTTAAAGGCAGGGAGGCTCGCTTAAAAAAAGGCGGCAATCTGGCAGGCAGTATTCTGAAAATGAACGAAGCGGTCGCCAATTTACTGGCATATGCTCCGCATATCAGTCGGGCAACCGCTTTATTAATGGCCAGCTATAATCCAGCAAGAGCGATAAACGAATTCAGAAAAGGCCTCGTACTGGAGAACTACGAAGCCGATATCACCTTGCTGGACGACGCTTACAATGTATTAGCCGTTTACCGCGCTGGCACACTAATTCATCAGGGTCCGGCCTTAATGGGGTTTACCAGTTACCAGGTACCCTGATTACATAAGATCAGCGACGTCCGCTCTGAGCAGATCATCCTTGCCCATATCAAAGCCAGCTACTGCAATATGAATATCAAACCACTGTTCCAGCAATACAGAGTCGCGCTTGGCAGGCCACAGGTTTTCTTCTTCAGTCCAAACGGACAGCTCATTTTCTAACATGGCTTCTGCTTTGCTGCGAATATCAGCCAGCAGAGTGTCTTCATCTTCATGTTCGTCCAGAAGATAGGCGCCGCCTTCGAAATCCCATACCTCTGGAATTTCCACATCGTCCAGACTCTTCACCCAGTCAATCAAAGCCTGCTTAGGCTTCAGGGTAATCACACAACGGTTGATAAATTTCATGCTATTCATCCTGTAGGCAGGAGGCTTAAGGTGCGCACATTAAACACAACCATGAAGTAAATTGCACTTCTCTATGGAGGTTGTCGCAAAACTCACAAACTTTATTGCTTGTGCAATTCAGACGTACAGCCCTGCACAATAGCCAGAAGCCCAGGCCCATTGGAAATTAAAGCCTCCCAGGTGTCCGGTGACATCCAGCACTTCACCAATAAAATACAAACCAGATTGATTCTGGCTTTCAAAAGTTTTTGAAGAGATATGATCAGTGGCCACTCCACCCAGAGTGACTTCGGCTTTTTTGTAGCCTTCTGTACCACCCGGTTTCAGCTCCCAGGCCTCCAGCTGCTCTGCAATTTGTTGCAGCTCTTTGGGATCAAAATGATTCATGGCCTTATGGCCAGAGTCAGTAATCGACTTCAGCTCACCAAACTCACATAAAGCCTGTGCCAATCGTTTAGTCAGAGGTTCAGACAGAATGTTTTTGAATTCGGCTTTTGGACGTTGCTCAACAGCTTCCTGTAACCAGTCTTCAATGCTCCGCCCCGGCAACCAGTTTATGCTGACTATGTCGTTTTGTTTCCAATAAGAAGAGATCTGTAGAATTGCTGGCCCACTGACACCGCGATGAGTAAACAGCAGGTTCTCTCTAAAGCTCTGGTCGTTACAGCTCACCACCACTTCTGCACTGACGCCAGACAGTTCAATAAAATGCTGTAACCAAGGTTTAGGCATGGTAAATGGCACTAGAGCTGGCTTGCGGGGTACCAGATGATGATTGAACTGTTCTGCCAGTTCATAGCCGATGCCAGTGGCTCCCATGGTTGGGAAAGATAACCCGCCTGTTGCCACAACAACCTTTTCAGCTTCAATATCGCCCAATGTCGTTTGCAGTAAAAAGCCTTCATTCTGAATTTTAAGATGCTCCAGAGAGGTCTTAAGCCGAACGGCTACACCAACCTCACGGCATTCTTCCACCAGCAAATTAACAATGTCGCTGGATTGTTCATCACAGAAGAGTTGTCCGAGGCTTTTCTCATGCCAGGAAATATTGTGCTTATCCACCAGCGCCTGAAAATCCCATTGGGTATATCGTGCTAATGCAGATTTACAGAAGTGAGGATTGGAAGAGATGTAGTTGGCTGGCTCTGCATACATGTTTGTGTAATTACAGCGCCCACCGCCGGAGATCAGGATTTTTTTGCCGATTTTATTAGCATGATCGATCACCAATACTTTACGGCCACGCTCCCCTGCGGTCAGGGCGCACATCAGCCCCGAGGCTCCGGCGCCAATGATAACGACGTCGTATTTCAGAGAAGGCTGTAAAGATTGGTTAAGAGGCATTAGATTTTCAGAGTCCTGAGATAAAAAGTGCGCGCACTATAACCAACCTCCCCAGCAACTGACAATACAGGGACTATCCTCATATTCAGTATTCGCAAGGTCAGATGAAGCGGATGATCAAGTACACTCGTCTTAGTCACATCAATATCGTAGTGGATAATATGGCTAATGCTATACCCAAAGCATTTGGAGATGTGAGTAGGCGGCAAACGAGTGAAGCCCCATGAGCCTACGAATAGTAGGTGATTGGGGTGAGCGACGACTGCATGGATGCAGGAGCTAGAGCAACGCAGGAGCAGTTGCCGAGAGCAGCCAACACCCTCACATCTTCAAAGGCGACGGGTATATCCGTTTTTATCAGGATACATTACAGGCTATCCCATTAATGGTGTTTCCTCATTTCAAGAACACAGGCTTTGGTAAGTCTGCGGGCTTTCTTGATGACCCTGAAGGCGTTGATGTTTCCATCTGTTTTTTAAAGCTTCCTACTGAAGATGAGCTGTTTCTGGAACTGTTTGAATACCACCAGCCTGAAGGAAAAGCCTACGTTACCCGTAAAAAAACCAATGATCTTGGTGGCCCCAGACATATCGCCGTAGGTGTCAGTAATATTGAAGAAGCATTTGAGTTTATTAAAAAAAAACCGGGCATTCAGCTCATCAGCGATGCACCTGAGTACCGCCCCTTCACCATTGACGGAATAACGCCAGACGAGTTTTATTTTTTTGATGATGCTCAAAACGACAATCTGACCGCAAAAAAAGCAGTGTGTGACACGGTCGGACGCATCAAATATTTCTATTTCATGGATCGCTATGGCGTGCAGTGGGAATTTGAACAAAAAGAGACCTTTTTCTAAAACTAACTGCTTACAGCAATATCTGTGAAGCCCATAGTATCCATTCGATATTTCACAAATATAAATCCAACCACTACATTGCAGGATGAGCTCAAAAAAGTTGGCCGACGTTCCCCACAGATCTGATTACTGAGGGTAAGGTCATGAAACGATTAAATCTAGCTGGCTGCCTTATTGTGCTCTTTTTTGCGTTCTTCTCGTCAATATCCCTGGCGAAGGATACCTCTCCTTTCAGTACGCCAGAATTGGATCAGGCGTTAGAAGAACTGGAAGGAGTAGTGGTTAAAAGCAAGCCTCAATCACCTTCTCTTACACCTGCAGCCACAACGCAAAATATAAATCTTGAGTTACTGCGTCATCCGGAAGATTTTAATAACCCTTACCTCAAAGTCACGGGTGCAATTAAAAGTCTGCCCAACGCTCGTTAAATCGCATTTTCCCAGTATTCATCCCACTCGTCGTTTGCTCTCATTTCTCTCAGAGAGAGCATGTACGAGGCATTGTCTATTTTCCACCACGCCCCTGGAATCTTAAGCCTTTCCTGAACAACTGCGCTGTTTGCGCTCTCAATCTCTCCGGAACCGATGGGCAAGTTTGCGGCTTTTGCTCCCATGTAATCAAACTGACCATTTCGGTTTCGCAAATAACGATGACATTCCTCAGAAGGATTTGACTCTTTCCCTTTTTTGCCGTTACGCCAAGGTTCGAGCTCTGTCATAATAGCCTCTATCTCACCCGCTTTTAGGCGTTTCTTTTGTACATTGATCCATGCTTTTTGCACCTTGTCATCGTCATTTTTTACGCAGTCTTTTGCTGCCTTCGCCAGATATTCGCAAGTATGATAATAATCAACAAGATAACTACCTTGATCTGCAAATACTCTCTGCGCCTGACTTTCTATCCAAATGGCTCCATCGCTGACACAGTGAATTTCTGATTGCCGATTCAAGCCTGATTTTATCGCACAACTCAACCACTGATCTCCGGCGTCACCAGGCTCCTTCATGGTTAAACCATACCGCTTATCCACGCAGCCTTGCTCATAGACCAGACACAATTTGGCTTCCTTCCAGTCGAGTTTTCGTGTTTTCCGTTTATCTCCGGGGGCCTCCTCATCCACAAGAACGATCGGTACATAGCTGCCATCCATTTCTCCAATAAATTGCCTGCTTTGACCTATGCATTCCTGGCAATGTTCTAATGACATTTCTGATAGCTCGTAGATACAGCGAGCATGGTTCAAGGCAATGGCACGCACAGAGGGTTCTGGCATGGAGAAACCATAATGCTCTTTCAATTTACAGGCAGCTTTCTTGAAGGATGCATCGGAAGCAAAATCAACAACACGACGATGGAGAGTTAATGAATAATCTCGGCACTTGACACCGGAAGCTTCACTGAAGGGTCTGAGGCGATGCCCTGCAACCGTCAGGAAATGCTCTAATACTGTTATTTTGCCAAAGGTGGTCGTCCAAAAAATGTTTTTTTTCGAACAACAGCATCTGGATGTAGTTGACATGCAGCGTCTAACTTTTGAGCTTCTTTGAATGTTCCCCAGTCGCTCATAAGTTCGTTGCCTAGTTTTCGAACATGGGTGACAACTGCATCTTCAGCTGCATCAGCCCGGTCGAAGGAACCGGATTCTGCTTCTGTGATGGCGATGAGGGCAAGCATCCTTTTTGTGATTTCAGGGTGAGCTTTCAGTTTTTCGGTTAACATCATTTCATTTGTCATGACTGCAACACAGAAGTGAACATCAATATGGAGAGTATGGCTAAAAAATGTCATTTATGTAGCTGCGGCACACTTTTAATTGCACCCCAAAGTCACAGCCACCTTAACTGATGGTACGCCTTTGAAATTGGTGAGAGGGCCTGATTTATCCGGTAACTGGGAGTTTGAAATTCCCTTCTGGGCCATTCGCTGGAAAGGCACACCACATAACGATATTGGCGACAATATTCTGGATATCACCATTCATTTCTCCAACCCCGGCGCTCTTGGAAGAAACCGGCTGGCAAGACACTTTCGCCTGTTTCAACATCCTGTATCCTTTCATCTAAGACTGTATTTTGATGAAGACGACACGGAAGACAGAGCCAGAACAAACAGTTGGGCAGTGAATAATGTTGCATTAATCGATGGCTTTGAAGGTGAAAATGATGTGTTGAGAGTAAGCTTACGTTCCCACGATGCGTCAATGTATTTTGCCCCTACAGCCAGTGCCATGGAAGGACATGCGGCCTTCCCTCCTCCCGGCACAGATGAACCTGACTTTGGTATGGCTCAATTCAGCTCTAACGACTTTTTCCCCTTACTGCTGATTCCTACCATGCTTATTACCATACAACAGGGAAACCCTGTTATGCAGATGGTATACAGCTCTACAGCAGCTTCTCCAATCTAATAGCACGCAGCACCTTTCGTAAATATTTGGAAGGTGCTGCGTGATTTTAAATAAAGTTACGAACTTTAAATTATCGAATATGCCTGAATTCGTATCATAAGTGCATAACCCCTGTAATCAACTGATCGCTACACACCTTTGAAATGAATCAAGACTCAGGGGTATTCTGTTTAGTGACCAAACCATACAGAGGAGCCAAGGATGGCCTATACACACCTGAGCCTTGAAGAAAGACATTATACCGAACTTCAACTAAAAGAAGGAGTCTCGCAAAACAAGATTGCCAAGGCTCTGGGGCGTTCGCAGAGCACACTTTCCCGAGAGCTGGGTCGTAACACAGGGCAAAGAGGCTACCGCCATCAGCAAGCCCAAGGCAAAGCCGGAGAGCGTCACAAGGAAAAGGTCAAATCTACTAAGCTTACTGATGAAATTAAGCGACGGATTGAACGTGATATCAAGGATGACTGGAGTCCCGAGCAAGTAGTCGGAAGGCTCGAACAGGAAGGCGTTATAAAGCTACATCATGAGACTGTTTACCAGTTCATATTAGAAGACAAAAAGGCCGGTGGAACGCTTTATAAGCACTTACGTCATCAGGGAAAAACGTATCGTAAACGATATGGTTCGGCTCATAACCGGACAGGTATACCCAACCGGGTTGGCATTGAAGAGCGTCCGACGGTAGCCAACAATAGAGAGCGCGTTGGTGACTGGGAAGCTGACACTATCATTGGAAAGAACCACAAGGGAGCCATCGCCACATTAGATGAGCGGAAGACCAAACTCCGCCTTGCTGTTCCTCTGCCAGGAAAGAAAGCAAAAGCGGTTAAACAGGCGATGATTGGTGCTCTCAAACCCTTGAAGAAATTTGTGAAAACTATAACTTACGACAATGGTAAAGAGTTTGTTCAGCATGAAGCGGTTGCCAAAGCCTTACAGTGCGATAGTTATTTTGCTGTTCCTTACCACTCTTGGGAAAGAGGCCAGAATGAGAACGCGAATGGGCTGCTCAGACAGTACTTTCCGAAATCAATGGAGCTCAACAATGTCTCTGAGCAAGAAGTCATCATAGCGGTCGATAAGCTGAATAGCAGACCCAGAAAGTGCCTTGGTTACAAGACACCTTACGAAGCATTCAAAGAGTCAACAGGAATAGATGTGAGAAAAGTCATGGGTTATGCACTAATGACTTGAATTCAGGATGATTAAAGAACTCTCATCGCCACGCTTATGATGAAGCAAGCATGATGAAACAAGGATAAATTTATATGTTTAATGCTTTTATTTTTGCTGGCATTGCAGCGATAGGTAATGCAATTTTTGTTTATGGACAAAGAAACGCTCCGGTATCTGAAAATCCATTTCTATTTATAGCGGGTGCTTCTCTTGTGTGCTCTGTGCTATTCGCAATTGCTGTGCTGTTTTTTAATAAAGGCTCTGAAGTTTTTTATCTGCAAAAAAACTTCCCTCTAATACTGCTTAGTGGTGTTGGATTTTTTGTCACCTTTATTGGTTTTTTCCTGATGTATCATGCTGCCGGAGCCAGCATTTACACGGTTTATGCCATTCTGTCTCTACTGACTACATCCATTGGTATTGGTGTCATTGTCATGCGTGAGCCATTTAATCTTTGGCATTTAGCTTCTGTAGGAACGGCGTTTCTGACTATTATTTTATTTGGGGTTGGGCAGTTGAAAGGCCTTAAGTCCCGCTTAACGATTTGAAAAAAACAAGCAGAAAGAACTGAAAGCAGCGTCTCCTGTGCTGTTCAGGCAAAATACCTGTGCTAACAACAACGCACCTACAAGGTGCTACACAGGGACGCTCCCAGATGATAATTCCAAAACCTGAAAAAATCGACATTGAATTCACTGACGCCAAAATGACAGGCATGGCGGGAAGCCTGTTTGTGGCTCGCCTTGCCAACCAACTCAAACTGCCTGACTTGCTCGAAGAACACATTCGCCTTAAAAAACGAGATCGTGGCTGTAATGACAAGGATTCCCTTCTTGGTCTGATTCATAACTTCTGTGCCGGAAATGGAAAACTCTCTGACATGGATGCTCTGCGTGCAGACAAACCGGCAGTCAGTCTTCTTGGTCTTGAGGATGTGCGTTCCTCTAAACGCATGGGGGAGTATCTGACGCTATTCAATGCGGATGCCGTGAAAGCGTTGTATACCGTTGCCCACAGCCTTTGCCAGCAAATAGCACCTGACATAATACGGCACTTCATTGAACAAAAAGAATACTTACCGGTATTTCTAGATGGCACTGAGATTGAAGTGACAGGGCGCAACTTTGAACAGGCAGATGTTGGCTACAGCGGCAACAAACAGTACTGGCTTCACAATATTTTTATCGGTCATCTGTGGGTCAGTGGTCGCCTGAATCCGGGAGCCAGTGACGTTTGTATTGGCTGGAAAGAGCAGCTCGAAAATGACGTTGCCCCTTTAATCGATCAAGGAATGCCTGTTTGGGCTCGCATGGATAATGCCTACTATAGGAAAGAGGTTGTTGAATGGTTTGAACAGAAACGATGGGACTTCTCTGTCAGCGTGACCAACAGTAACAACTGTCGCCCGGTTCTCGATTGCATTGAAGGATTGCCTGACAGTGCCTGGACTCCTATTCGCAGTGACAGAACCGAGGAAGCTATCTTCTCTTACCACAAACCGGCCAAATGGCAACGGGAACAAACGTATGTTGTTACCCGACGCTGGCACGACGGGAAGCAATGGCTACTTGAACCGCGTTACTGTGTGATTCTGGTGAACCGATCCGATCTGCCACTGGAAGAACTGGTCAGACGTCACCGTGAAAAACAGGGGCAGGAAAATGCTCAGAAAGGCCCGTTGATCGATTTGGATTTACACCATCCTCCCTGCAGAAAATTTCACGCGAATCAGGCGTTTTACGCTTGCGGCCAGATTGCTCAAATTTTGCTGAGAGCGTTGCAGTACAGGGCGTTACCTGAAACAGAAAGAAAACATGGAATCCGACCATTGATTCGAAAGCTGGTTCGGTCTGTAGGTCGTCTGACATGCAGTGGTAAAAAATGGACGCTGAAATTTGTGAAAACAACAGTGGCTCTGGACTGGTTATGGAAGGTCTCAGAATGGCTGGACGTGAAGAGTGCTTCAGGCAGCACATAACACTGACCGAAAACGCTGTTTTTTTAACAGAACGCACTGGCTGCGGGGCAAGTTGTGCGTGTAAAACGCAGACTAACCAGAAAATTGAATAAAAAAGAGGTGGAGCGGTCATGAATTCAAGCTGATGTTGTAAATCAAACTACAGCATGTATAAAAACTGTACTTTTCTGCCAAAAGTACAGTCTGTTCGTTCATCGTCTCAAAATTAAGCGGGACTTAAGGTTGAAAGGATAAGGGCTTTTCCTATGAACAAAGATTACTCTTGATGCCCTCTATATTTTTCTGGGATCTTACTCATTATTTCTTTCCTTTGTTTTTCGGGAAAGCAGAAAAATAGAAGTCTTATATCGTCTGATGGGTATTGGATTGCGGACCTGATGATGGTCGGCTCCCAGAAGGTATTGTCATAAGAATCCATTCTTATCAATTACACTTCAGTATAGAGGCTTAATTCACTATCTATGAAATTAACAGTAACCACCGCAAAGAACAAAATTGTGTCTAAACAACCATCAGCATCTTTCATGACTACAACGAAAGATGCTGATTACGCTTACAACAAAACAGTATGCCGTTTATTTTGCCAGCTCTGCTATTTCTGTATCAGACAGTGCTCTGTGGAAGATTTTTATTTCATCCACCGCATCCTGATCATTGGTAATGTATTTACCAATATTCAGCACCGCATTTTTATTACTGTAGGCACCCATAGGGGCTCCTGAGAAAATTGGTGCCACATTTTCTTCCAGTGTCTGACTATTGCTCAGCTCACCATCAAGATAAAGTCTTAACTCTCCGGTTTCTCTGTTAATCACCATAGCTACATGATGCCAGATACCTACTGTCAGATTCTGGTGAGAGTTCACTTTGGTAAAGTCGACTACCTGCCTCATTTTGTTGTGGAATACTCTGGCTTCTAACTGACCCTCTATACTCTTTAACTGCCAGCCAGTGTACGTACCTTTGTCCATAAGCACTTGTGTACCCGTCAGTTGTCCAAATCGGAACCAACCGCTGACAGTGAAGCTTTTCGAGCCGGGGTCATAGTAATGAGGTTGCCTTGGTGAGCCATTAGCATCCTGTCCCAGTGTCTCTTTTTTACCCCACTTTCTGAGTATTAACGGACGCTTAAGCGCATTACCTTTCACTCCTTCAGTGACGAAACTGGTTAGGTCATCTTCCACATTCAGGGAAGTAAGGTATAGCTCAGCATTGGCTTCGTTATTCACTTGAGTTGAGGTCAGATTATCCATACTCCAGTGACCAGCCAATATGTTGGGCACAACTTGTACTTCAACCGCCCCTTTGTTGGTTTGGTAACTACCATCGCTCAAAGAGTAATTGAATACATCCACACCCTGATACTCTTGTGGAGGAGTATACGTCAACTGATTACCACTGGTGCTTACCCGACCATTGGCCCGGGTGATTAAATCTGCACCAATCAAAGATAAACTCTCACCATTGGCGTCGTAGTCGTTGGTGGTCGGGTTAATGGTGGCAGCTTCGTTCGGATAGACCGTAATATAATCCTTGAATGCCTTCGGAGGCATCGGATGACTGAATGGTTCTGAAACAGGGAACTTTGAACCTTTCTGCAGCCTCTTCACGGTTCGTCGTCCAGATACTTCATCCATATTCGTCCCAAAATTCTGAGGGTGGTCACTGAAGTCACTTTCCATGGCATGCCCCAAGCCGTAGTTATGCCCTACTTCATGAAGATAAATGCCCGTAGCATTCCAGCCTTTCCAGCACCCAAGGAAGTCTCCGCCACCACCACAGTGGCCTTTTTTCCAGAACTGGAGATGAGAATTGGACCATGTGGGCTTATAAACACTGCCGGCAAAATAGTTGGGCTTAACATCCGCCGCTAGAGGGGGCGATTCAATAATTCCATAAGCCATCCGAAAACGTAACCCAAGATCCCGACCCCGAATTACATCCAGCTGATTAATAATGCTCTCTCCCTTGGCCAGGGCATCTAAGGGGTTTTCAGCATCAACATTGAATACTTTGTCCAGGAAATTTATGACCACCAGATTACTGTGAAAGCCATCACCGACCGGAGGCTTGTAATAAAGTCCATCGATCACTTCAGGCAAATTATCAGTATCACTGACAACAATGCTGACCTCGTTACCAAGAGACAGGCTGTTGGCTTCTTCTTCCAAAAGCCCGGAGATATCTACTTCCGCACTCCATTGATCATCTCCAAATGTCCTGACATACAGAATCCCGTTCGTTGACACGCTACCAGTGGCTACCAGTTCATTATTATTTTCAACACTCCCTCGATAGGTTCTTACTTCGGGAACAGGGAATAATCGGGTTAATTTTTCACCACTGTTAAAATGATCATAAAGATACGCATCAAAATTGGGCATCCGAACAGAATAACGCTCAAGCTCAACATCATAGACCTTACTCTTTACTGTCACTGAGACACTGATATTGTCGGGCAACTGATGCAGTGCTTTGGTCGTATCGTACTCAGCAGTTTCAACCTGACTGACATCACTCCACTGATAACCGCCAACGGTTTCTGTAGCAATACGAATATAATAAGTTTCACCCGCCACTAAATCTTCCAGAAGCAACGAATGCTCACCAGCGTTTGCCGAAGTAATAACCACACTGTGTGACCAGCCCAGAACTGAGTCTCCATGATCCTCTGTGTCGTAATAAACAATCAGAGAAAGGTCGGCAGAGGTTTCATCAACATCAAATGTCAGGCTGATATCTCCTTGACCACTGAGAATGTCATTCTGTTTTGCCTGAGCAATAACCACTGGCAGGCCTTCAACAGCAAAATAAGGAATAAGATAATCTCCAGAGATCAAAGTTTTTGTACTTATTTCCGGTCCTTTCCACGCCACACTAAGGTGATCACGTCCACCTCCTTCCTTATGTTGAATATCCAGTAGATATAATTGCCCGGCTTCAAGGCTCAACGCACCGGTTGAATGGCCATAATTGCGGTAGCCGGTATAGCCTTGCAATTGTGCAACCGTCGCTAGATTATCTTCAGACATATCTTTTGACAGCTGAACCAGACTCTGATCATCAGACGCTACAAAGAATTCATAGCTGCCGCTTACTTTGGGGCGAAGGTAAGCTCGCAGATGCTGACCATAGTTGTTGGCAGTGTCTCTTGGTGCTTCAGCTGTTGACAAAGTACTGATTGAAGATGGCACTACCGATTTGTCGATATCGCTAATAGAAGCGCCGTTTTGATTTAACCAAACCTCCTGACTGATTCCCTGCTGATTACTGGTTTGTGCATCCAGCAAAGCAACGGAAACCGTCACAGCACTTTCTTTCTGGTTCTGGTCACTTACCACCACAATGAGTTGGTCGCTCCTCGATGTGCTGAGGTCTAGATCACTGGTCAGAGAAATCACTCCTGTTACAGGGTCGATGGCGTAGTCTGACTGATGATCTCCGCTGACTATACGCCAGCTCGAAGCGGTCGCCGCTTCAACAGAGCCAATCATCTGACTGGTTTTCTGTGACGATGCAGGAAGACCGAAGAAGTAAGTTGAGCGGCTAAACTCGGGAGCCTCAGGTTGTTCAGCAAGCGTGGATACTGTGACAATGTCTGATGTTTTTTTGTCACCCCGGTCATTCGTCATCACCAATTGATACTGGTATTGAGTTTCTGCTGTCCGATCAGTGTCCAGAAATACAGAAGAACGAGTCTGATGCACCAACACATCATTTCGCATGACCGCATAGAGAATATTTTGGTTTGAGCTGTGCTCCAAATGCCAGTGCAACCCAACTGATTTACCCGTAACAGTAGTACTAATAAACTGCTTCAGTGTCGGTATTTCATCAACATCCAGAATACCGTCATTGTCATCATCCGGATCGGCGTTGTTACCGATACCGTCCAGATCCGTGTCTAGCGTTTCAGCAGGATCGAGGGGGAAAGCATCCTCTGAATCCAGAACACCATCGTTATCATCATCCGGATCAGCGTTGTTACCCACACCATCCAGGTCCGTGTCTAGAGTTTCAGCAGAATCGAAAGGGAAAGCATCCACTAAATCCAGAACTCCGTCGTTATCATCATCCAGATCAGCGTTATTACCGATACCGTCCAGATCTGTATCTAGAGTTTCAGCGGAGTCGAAGGGGAAAGCATCCACTACATCCAGAGTGCCGTCGTTATCATCATCCGGATCGGCGTTGTTACCCACACCATCCAGATCTGTATCTAGAGTTTCAGCAGCATCGAAGGGGAAAGCATCCACTACATCCAGAGTGCCGTCGTTATCATCATCCGGATCAGCGTTGTTACCCACACCATCCAGATCTGTATCTAGAGTTTCAGCAGCATCGAAGGGGAAAGCATCCACTACATCCAGAGTGCCATCGTTATCATCATCCGGATCGGCGTTATTACCCATGCCATCCAGATCTGTATCTAGCGTTTCAGTACGATCAAAGGGGAAGGCATCCACTGAATCCAGAGCCCCGTCGTTATCATCATCCGGATCAGCATTATTACCCATGCCATCCAGATCTGTATCTAGCGTTTCAGTACGATCGAAGGGGAAAGCATCCACTAAATCCAGAGCCCCGTCATTATCATCATCCGGGTCAACGTTATTGCCTATACCATCCAGATCCGTATCCAGAGTTTCAGCAGGATCAAAGGGGAAAGCATCCACTAAATCCAGAGCCCCGTCGTTATCATCATCCGCATCTACAATATCTGTAAGCATGTCTCCATCGTTATCAGGCGGTGTGTCTGATGGGTTTCCTGAGATAACACGGTAAGCATCATGCACACCATAACCAGTAGTTCTGGTCAGAGTAATCTGATGTTGCCCATAAGGCAGGGAGTCCACATAAAAAGCAGACTGCATCCCCTTACGGACAGAGCTCTTAAGATCTATAGCTCCCTTTGCTACACCATCAAGTACTACATCCAGTGGACCATGGTTCTTAGCCAACTCATTGACTAACTCAATACCAGTACCAACAAAGGAGATGCTGACAGCAGCGCCATCATTTAATGAATAATGCAGGTCATTCTCGTAATCGCCATAGCCCCGGTTTTTATTCACTGCCCAGTTGCCTGAATAAATGTTTGCCGGATCAGTACTATTTACATACAAACCATTCACAGCGGTTACTTTAATAGCATCAAACTGGAAATAGGTATTGCTCAGTGTGACTAACCGGACTTTATGGGGGCCTGCGCTGTAACCAGACAAAATAAACACTTCAGCCATTGATTCACGAGCACCAGCATAAAGATCGATTTCGCCTCGTTTCACGTCATCAACATACACTTCAGCTTTGCCATGATTTGGATGACGCTCGGAAATAATAGCGACTTTATTACTACCATCAAATTCAAACTCTACGGTCTCATTGGGTACCAAACTGACATGGGTGTCGTTATCTACATTTCCAAAATTTCTATTGGGTTTGTGCGTCCATGCAGAGGAATATAAAAAGTGTGAGTCCGTATTATTAATGAATGCGCTGGATAACTGATTAGGTTGATAAACCGTATTATCTGCCACCAGCGGGTCAGTACCGGCATTAATTTCATTGCCGTTGGAAACATAATCACCATCAAAATCCAGAGATGCATCCGATGGATCCACTGGACTCATTCCATAATCAAACTCCAGTTTATCGTTAACACCATCATTATCTGTGTCGGCTTTAAAGGGGTCAGTAACTATTTTTTTTCCATACTTTAAAGCCACATCTTTGAGTTTTATTCCACGATTGGTTCCACGAGAAGAACCACTCATAAACGTTATGCCATTTCCACCATAGAGCCTGGTACTTGCAAATAGATTAATATCTTCTGCGACAGGGATTCCATCAACATAAATAGAACCTATACCGTTCTCTCCGGCATTGATGACCATGCGAAATGAATGCAAAGCTTCGTTCCCCAAACCAGTCAGCGTATAGGTAGCACCATTTTGATGAGTCAGAATAAGGTCGTTACCACTTTTTTTAAGATTAAACCCCATCGTTGGTTTTGTGGCTCCCGACTTGCTCAAAGCAAAAAAAGCCCCATTTTTTTTATCAGTGTAAGCGCTAAACTGTAGCTCTCCACCCTCCTTGAACATGACACTTTGCCAATTACTATCGGAAATAGCCTGATAAATTATTGGGTTTTTGCCTCCGTTATCTTCAATATCTAAGATAACGTCACTATTCCAGTCGAGTACGCGAACAAATGAATTCGTTGTGTTGGCATTGCTCACAGTCCAACTATTCAGTCCCTGAGTGGCGGCATCATAATCAATGTAATTAAAACGTGGATTTAGCTCATAAGCATCACTGAGTCCATCTCCATCCGAGTCGGTACTGGCAGAAGAGTGAATCGCAACACAGAGTGTTGTGGCGAAAATAGCTCGAGAAAAAAACTTCTTTTTATCCAGAAAAACCATCACATCGATTCCTTAAATCTACAGTTGAGGTTTCTGGTTATCGGTAAATGAGTAAAAGTATTTAAACTTTTCGGTATATGGACAATCTGATTTTTACTTCAAAAAAAACCCCGCAAAGAGCGAGGTTTTATAGAAAAGCAACATTGTATTACTTGCCGAGTTTCTTACGAATAGCCTGCAAGGTTCTAAGCTGTGCAGCGGCTTCTGCTAACTGAGTAGCAGCGCGAGAGTAATCAAAATCACCGTTCTGATTTTCCAGAGCCTGTTGAGCCTGACGCTGAGCTTCAGCGGCTGCCGCTTCATTCACATCATCTGCTCGCAGAGCTGTATCAGCCAGCACTTTTACCTGACTTGGCTGAACTTCCAGAAAACCACCAGAGACGTAGAAGACTTCTTCATCACCACTCTGAGTCACCAGACGAATAGGGCCTGGTTTCAGTTCAGTCAGCAGTGCTGCGTGTCCCGGAGTAATACCCAGGTCACCGGCCATGCCTGTGGCAATAATCATCTCAACTAATCCAGAGAAGATTTCATCCTCAGCACTTACGATGTCGCAGTGTACGGTCATCGCCATACGTGTAACCTCCTGTTAAGGAGGCCTTTATTCCCTTCTATAAAAGAGGAATAAAGACCAACCGGGCTTACAGTGTCTTGGCTTTCTCAACAGCCTCTTCAATAACACCTACCATGTAGAAGGCCTGCTCTGGCAGTGAGTCATACTCACCAGCAAGAATGCCTTTAAAACCACGGATGGTATCTTTCAGAGACACGTAACGACCAGGAGTACTGTTGAATACTTCCGCTACGAAGAATGGCTGTGACAAATAACGCTCAATTTTACGAGCACGGGATACTGCCTGCTTATCTTCTTCAGACAGCTCATCCATACCCAAAATGGCGATGATATCTTTCAGTTCTTTGTAACGCTGCAGTACCGTCTGTACACCACGAGCTACGTCGTAATGTTCCTGACCGATAACCAGGCGGATCCAGCTGACGAGATGAGGAGTCCAGAGGATCAATCGCAGGGTAAATACCCTTTGAAGCGATATCACGGCTCAGTACTACCGTCGCATCCAGGTGCGAGAAAGTGGTTGCAGGAGACGGATCGGTCAAGTCATCCGCAGGTACGTATACCGCCTGGATAGACGTGATAGAACCTGTCTTGGTAGAAGTAATACGCTCTTGCAGAGCACCCATCTCTTCCGCCAGTGTGGGCTGATAACCTACCGCAGAAGGCATACGACCCAACAGCGCAGATACTTCAGTACCCGCCAGAGTGTAACGATAGATGTTATCTACAAAGAACAGTACGTCACGTCCTTCGTCACGGAATTTCTCGGCCATAGTCAAACCAGTCAGCGCAACACGCAGACGGTTTCCAGGAGGCTCGTTCATCTGACCGTAAACAAGGGATACTTTGTCGATTACATTGGAGTCGGTCATTTCGTGGTAGAAGTCGTTACCCTCACGAGTACGCTCACCCACACCCGCAAACACAGAGTAACCGGAGTGTTCGATCGCGATGTTACGGATCAGCTCCATCATGTTTACGGTCTTACCAACACCCGCACCACCAAACAGACCGACCTTACCACCTTTGGCAAAAGGCGCGACCAGATCGATAACCTTAACACCGGTTTCCAGCAACTCATCACTGGAAGACTGCTCGGCATAAGTGGGTGGCTTACGGTGAATAGAAGAACGCTCTTCTTCGCCGATAGGACCCTTTTCATCGATTGGATTACCCAGAACGTCCATAATCCGGCCCAGGGTTTTGGTACCCACTGGAACCTGAATCGGTGAGCCGGTATTGCTAACCGACAAACCACGAGCAACACCTTCGGTGGAACCCATGGCAATAGTACGAACCACTCCATCACCCAACTGTTGCTGAACTTCCAGCACCAGCTCTTTACCCTCAACATTCAGGGCATCATATACCTTGGGCACATTGTCCCGTGGGAATTCGACGTCGATGACGGCGCCGATAATTTGTACGATACGACCGCTACTCATAGCCTTTCCTCACCTATATTCTTTATACAGCCGCGCTCTTTATCGAGTTGCTGACGCCTAAACCGCCGCAGCGCCACTGACGATTTCAGACAGTTCCTGTGTGATGGCAGCCTGACGAGCCTTGTTGTAAACCAACTGCAGGTCATCAATCAGGTCTCCGGCGTTATCGGTTGCGCTCTTCATGGCAACCATTCTCGCCGCCTGCTCACAAGCATTGTTTTCCACCACCGCCTGAAATACCTGAGATTCGATATAGCGCACCAGCAAGCCATCAAGCAGCTGCTTGGCGTCGGGCTCGTACAGGTAATCCCACGGTCTTTTCAGTGATTCATCTTCGTCCGGTACCAATGGCAACAACTGCTGAACCTCAGGCGTCTGAGACATGGTGTTGACGAATTCATTGTGAACCACAAACAGTCGGTCGATTCGACCTTCATCGTAGCTGTCCAGCATAACTTTCACGCCGCCAATCAGGTCAGCAATGTTTGGCGCATCACCAATATGGGTGAGTGCAGCAACAACATTGCCTCCGTAACTTCGGAAGAAAGAAACGGCTTTGCTACCGATCAGGCAAAGATCAATTTCAACATTCTGATCTTTCCATCCGGACATACTCTGAACGGTTTGTTTAAACAGGTTGATGTTCAGACCACCACACAGACCACGGTCCGTTGATACGATGATATAACCAACCCGCTTAACTTCACGTTCTGTCATGAAGCTGTGCTTATATTCAGCATTGGCGTGAGCAACATGCCCTACTACCTGACGAATACGTTCAGCATAAGGACGGCTGGTTTGCATCCGCTCTTGCGCTTTACGCATTTTACTCGCCGCCACCATTTCCATGGCGCTGGTGATTTTCTGTGTACTTTTAATGGACCCTATCTGGGTCCGAATCTCTTTTGCGCCTGCCATTTTCGGTCCTCACCTCCACGTTGGCTGCACGCTGCGGGTGGCGTAGGTCGGGCTTTCCCAAAGGGAAAACCCGACAATACGTCGTTAGACGTACAAGATTTCAAGCGGATGTCGGCGTCTTCTCCGAAGAGGCCGACCTACGTTATCACGCCACCATCATTCAGCTTGCTTACCAGGTTTGTGTGGCTTTGAACTTTTCAATGACACCTTTCAGGCTTGCTTCAATGTCGGCGTTGTAATCACCAGAAGCATTGATCTGCGCCATCAGCTCACTGTATTCAGAGTTGGCAAAGCTCACCAAAGCGGATTCAAAATCACCAATTTTATTCAGAGTTACGTCTGAAAGATGACCTTTTTCCGCAGCAAAGATGGACAACGCCATGTCGGCAACAGATAGACCCGCGAACTGGTTTTGTTTCATTAGCTCGGTAACACGCTGACCATGTTCCAACTGCTTACGAGTCGCTTCATCCAGGTCAGAGGCAAACTGGGCAAAGGCCTGAAGTTCACGGTACTGAGCCAAAGCCAGACGAATACCACCGCCCAGCTTCTTGATGATCTTGGTCTGAGCGGAGCCACCTACACGGGATACCGATACACCGGCGTTCATCGCAGGACGAATACCCGCGTTAAACAAATCAGTTTCCAGGAAGATCTGACCATCGGTAATAGAGATTACGTTGGTCGGTACAAACGCAGATACGTCACCGGCCTGTGTTTCAATGATCGGCAGAGCAGTAAGAGAACCCGTTTGACCTTTTACTTCACCGTTAGTGAGCTGCTCAACATAATCAGCATTCACACGAGCCGCTCGTTCCAGCAGTCGGGAGTGAAGATAGAAGACGTCACCCGGATACGCTTCACGCCCTGGTGGACGACGCAGCAACAGAGAAATCTGACGATACGCCCATGCTTGTTTGGTCAGATCATCATAAACAATCAGAGCATCTTCACCACGGTCACGGAAATATTCACCCATAGTACAGCCACCAAATGGCGCCAAATACTGCATCGCTGCAGGATCTGCTGCACCCGCTGCAACCACAATGGTGTGTTCCATAGCGCCATGCTCTTCGAGCTTACGCACTACGTTAGCGATAGTAGATTGCTTCTGACCCACCGCAACATAGATACACTTAACGCCTGTACCTTTCTGGTTGATAATGGCATCGATGGCCAGAGCAGACTTACCCGTCTGACGGTCACCGATAATCAGCTCACGCTGACCACGACCAACTGGCACCATTGAGTCGACCGCTTTGTAACCAGTCTGAACTGGCTCATCTACGGACTGACGGGCGATAACGCCTGGTGCTACTTTTTCGATAGGAGAAGTTTCACTGAAATCGATAGCGCCTTTGCCATCAATCGGAGTGCCCAGCGCGTCAACAACGCGACCAAGCAAACCAGTACCAACAGGTACTTCAAGAATTCGTCCGGTGCAATGAACAGTCTGGCCTTCTGCCAGCTGACCATAGTCACCCAAGACAACAGCGCCCACGGAGTCACGCTCGAGGTTGAGCGCCATACCGTATACACCGCCAGGGAATTTAATCATTTCCCCGTACATAACATCGGCAAGGCCGTGAATACGAACGATACCGTCAGTGACACTGACGATAGTGCCCTCATTTTGGGCTTCACTGGACACATCAAGCTGTTCAATTCGAGTCTTGATGATGTCACTGATCTCGGAAGGATTCAGTTGCTGCATTGCTTACCTGCCCCAATTTACCGCAAAAATACAGATTTTAAATATGCTCAAGGCTGCTTTTGCGCTTATGGCTGCTGTTTACCCCAAGCCGAAAACTGTATTTTCATGGCTCATGCTTTCAATAGCTCAGGGCTGTTTGTTCTCAGGACATCATCGTGTCGGCCAGCTTTGCCAGCCGCGCTCTGAGGCTTCCGTCTATGACCAGATCGCCTGCTTTGACAATGACGCCGCCTATTAAGTCGCTGTCTACCTCAGTATTCAGCCTCACCGAACAGCCCAAACGAGCTTTCATTTTTTCTGCCAACTGATTTTGTTGTGTTTCTGTCAGCGGGAAAGCAGAGACGACATCGACATCCTGCGCTTTTTCTTCTTCCGCTTTCAGTTGTACAAACAGCAATTCAATTTCAGATAGCAGGGACAGTCGTCTGTGTTCAGACAATGTCCGAATGAAATTCATACCGTGGCTATCCAGTTCCCCCTCACACAGACTCAGAAAAACATCTGCCTGTTGCGCACCTGACATTCCAGGATTGCCCAGCATCTGCTGAACTTTGTCGTCCCGGGATACACCTGCACAGAGAGAGAGCATCTGGGCCCATTCGTTCAGAACGGATGCCTGACGGGCATATTCAAAGGCTGCCTTGGCATAGGGACGAGCACATGTGGTTAACTCCACCGTAGTTCCCCCTTATAGCTCAGCGGCCAAATTATCGACCAGTCGGCTGTTTGCTGCTTCATCCAGGTTTTCACCCAGAATTTTCTCAGCACCAGCCACTGCCAGAGCAGCTACCTGAGAACGAAGCACTTCACGAGCGCGGTTTGCTTCCTGCTCAATTTCAGCCTGAGCAGCCGCTTTCAAACGCTCACCTTCAGCACGAGCCTGATCTTTGGCTTCTTCGATAATCTGATTTGCGCGCCTGTTTGCCTGCTCAATAATATCTTGAGACTGACCTTTGGCTTCTTTCAGTTCTTCTACCACTCGTTTTTGAGCTAGTTCAAGATCTGTGGAAGCACGATCAGCGGCAGCCAGACCATCAGCGATTTTTTTCTGACGATCGTCCAGAGCCTGCATCATCGGTGGCCATACATATTTCATGCAGAACCACACAAAGACGGCGAAGGCTATAGTCTGTCCAATCACAGTAGCATTGATATTCACGCCAACACCTCTTGCTTCAGTTAATGTCGTTTACTCTAAGAACAGAGTTTCGGCGGTGTTCAACTGGTTGTTTTTATTTCGCTGCGTACTTTTCTGTTATGAACAGTACGCAGCTCTCAACAAATACTCAGCAACAAAACACTCAGCCGGGCATTAACGTCTGCTTTAGTTCACCAGACCAATGAATGGGTTAGCGAAGGTGAAGAACAGTGCAATACCTACGGCAATCATTGGTACCGCATCGAGCAGACCCGCAACGATGAACATTTTAGTTTGCAGCATTGGAGCAGTTTCTGGCTGACGGGCAACGCCTTCCAAAAATTTGCCACCCAGCAGGCCAAAGCCAATTGCTGTCGCCAGTGCTGATAGGCCAAGCATTAGAGCTACGCCAATTACAGTCAGACCAACTACCAGTTCCATATTTCCTCCCGACTCTCTTGTGTCGTGTGATGGTGTGAGATAAATCAGTTATTAAATTTATTAGCAAGCCAGAAGCCTGTCTGAAGACAGACTCCTAATGATCTTCGTGCGCCATGCTCATATATACAATGGTCAAGGTCATGAAGATATAAGCCTGCAGGGTAATGACCAAAATATGGAACACCGCCCAGCCAAAGTGCAGTGGCAGCTGCAGATAACCGATCATAGCGATCAGGATGAACAGCAACTCACCTGCATACATGTTGCCGAACAGTCGCAAACCCAGTGAGATTGGCTTGGCAATCAGGGTTACGAACTCCAGCAAAAAGTTAAATGGGATTAAAATCGCCTGTACGACTTTGTTTGAACTGTTAAAGGGGTGAAGTGTCAGTTCGCCCATAAATCCACCAAAGCCTTTAACCTTTATGGAATAGAACAGAATCAGGAAGAAGACACTAAAAGACATCGACAGGGTAATATTAGGATCGGTAGAAGGTACGACCTTCATAAACGGAAGACCTAACATACTGGTCAATCCTGGAATCCAGTCCACTGGTACCAAGTCCATCAGGTTCATCAGGAACACCCAGACGAAGATGGTCAGAGCCAATGGAGCAATAAGGGGGCTTTTTCCGTGAAAGGTGTCTTTGACACCGCCATCCACCATCTCAACAACGGTTTCAATAGCGTTTTGAAGCTTGCCCGGAACGCCGGACGTCATACCCTTGGCAACTGAGCGGAATACAATAAGAAAGATGAGTCCCAAGGCAACGGACCAGAACATACTGTCCAGGTTAATCGCCCAAAATCCCATTTGTTTGGCTTCTGCTGCTGTTTGCGCAATCGTCCATGTGGGGTCGCTAAGGGTTCCTATCGGGTTCCCATAAAAATCTATGCGCTCATAGCCTGCAGGTAACTGACCAAAAGTCAGGTTCTGCAGGTGGTGCTGTATATATTGAGTAGCAGTAGTCGCCATGGCTCTTCCTGTACACCATCGGTTGTTATTTCTGCTCTGTTGATTAGCTGATTATTTAATCAACAGAGGCGTAAACCAGTTCACCACCAGTACTCCGATAAACCCTCCAAAAAGGGCTAATGGTTCCAGCGGTTCAACTACAGCGAATACCAGAGTGAAAGCAGCTGCGGTAAGCAACAGTTTTCCGGCTTCGCCTTTATAAAATGAGCTTGCTATCAATTTGGCAGACCGTGCACCACTGTGCTGAAAGGCCTTCCAGACAAAATAAGCATTGGGAATTGTGTAGCAGAGTCCACCCAGAAAAGCAGACAAACTTACGTTACTCCCCATCGGCTGCAGTATTACAAAAAACAAAATGCTGATTGATAACTGTACAACCGTCACACGGTAAACCGGCGGCCGACGAAGATGAGCAAAACCTGTTTGGTTTGTCCTACCATATCCCCTGATCATGACTTAATGCTTCCAGGCTTTTTTTCTGACATGGTTCCGCCACCAGTACTACTATTTCAGGCTTATTTCACTCAGGCCTTATAATTATCTTTAGTCCACAGAGTGAAGTGTTCACCAACTGCGAGGTTTCTTTGTTTGTTGGACGAATATTAAACTCATCTTTGTTTTTTATTGCTAATTACTGTTCGTTCTTTAGCGATTTCCGTCACCTCGGCGAGGGCAGTATATGGGTAATACTACCTACATTCAAGAGTATATTGAGCGAGATCAATATACCTTTTTCGAGACAACCGAAACAATCTAAATAACAATTGTTTAAGTCGTATCCAATATGCTTATTTCATGAGCAGAAAACCGTCGTTTATTCCTGCCAGCCAAGTATGAACTGGTACAAGTTTTCAATAACCGGACTCCGATATTTCTTTCTGTGCATCAGCAAATAGAAATGACGTTTCATATTCAGCTCATAAACGTCAATTGTCGCCAGAGCACCCTGTTTGATTGCAGTCTTTGCCGCGATCCTGGACATACAACCTATTCCTAAACCATCGCTGACAGCCTGTTTAACAGCTTCTGCTCTATTCAGGGTCATCGCTACAGACGGCACCCCTAAACGGCTGGCAATCACTTCGTCAAACAGTTCTCTGGTTCCAGAACCAGGCTCCCTGAGAATCCACGCCTCTGCGGACAAGTCTGACAAAGGTACTTCTTTACGCTGACTTAACGGATGTTCTGGGTTACAAATAATAACCAGTTCATCTTCTTGCCAAGTGGTCACTTCAATATCCGGGTGAAGACAAGTGCCTTCTACAACGGCCAGATCTGTTTCAAAATCGAGAATTTGCTGTTCTATTGTTCTAGTGTTTTCAATCACCAGATCGGTTCGAATACCTGGGTACTCTTTCTGAAACTGCGACAAGATTTTTGGCAGAATATTGTTACCAACCGTTGAGCTGGCATTGATTGTCAGTGATCCCTGTTCATAGCCAATGCCTATGGCAAACTGTCTTTCAACCTCTTGGGCTCGATCAATCAATTCACAAGCTTTAGGTAATAATGCTCTACCAGCATCATTTAAACTAAGCCCTGCTCCCTGGTGTCTATCGAACAAAGGTCCAAGGTGTTTTTCCAATTCAGAGAGCGCCATGCTGGCTGCTGGCTGGGAAATATGCAGAATGCCTGCAGCTCCGGTTACTCTGCCACACTGAGCAACTTCTCTGAAAATCTGCAACTGTCTTAACGTAATGTGCATTTAATCCACTGCCTGTTCCATTACTTCAGAGGAATCTCAGGAATAATGGTGCAAAAAAACGACTACGCTGTCAGATGCACGGTTAGGTTATGCACCTGAAGTCATAAGTACAATACTTATAAACTTATTTGATAAGTACGCCAAGTTTTATTGATTATCACCGGTTAGCTGAGTTTCTTATACTAAAACCATCAAGCAAGTACGCACTACTTATTAGATTTCTTCCAGGTTTAGTTATGAAAAACAATTCTATTACCAGTTGGGTTGAGCTGAAAAAACAGACTCAAAATTTTGAGACTGTTCTTAACTGCAAGCGCATTTTGAAAAAGCCAACTGAGTGGAACAACATGGCAATGTTCTTTAAAGAAGCAGACAAACATATTAAATAGCTTAATCATTTCTCTTTTATTTACACACGCTTAGAACATTTCAATCGATTGAGAGTAGTTATTCTGTATGAATTTCACTCTCCCTTCACGCTGACTATTATTATTCATCTTAATAGTCTTTTCTTTTTTATTGCCTACAGAAAAACAAACTACAACAACAGTTATCATTTATTTGAGAATAACAATTAACCTACCGGTTTTATTAGTTTTAAACCTGACATTATTTATTGATCAAACAAAACAGTATTCCACAATGGTACGTCGTTTCTTTAATCAATAGTTTGAATTATCATTCAAAAATACCAACAACACTTTAGATTCATTTCTCACAAAAAAACAACTACACTCACTTCCTCTCATACGCTGTACAGAGGATGCAAAGATGGCATCACATCAAGTATTTCATCTGGGTATTACTGAAGAAGATCTACAGGGCGCTACTTTAGCGATAGTACCTGGTGATCCTGCCCGGGTTGAAAAGATTGCTCGACTCATGGACAAGCCAGTTCATCTGAACAGTGTGCGGGAATTCACCAGTTGGCGAGCCGAAATTAATGGCAAACCTGTTGTTGTATGCTCCACAGGCATTGGTGGACCATCCACTTCTATTGCTGTTGAAGAGTTATCACAACTGGGTGTTAATACTTTCCTGAGAGTAGGCACCACAGGTGCTATTCAAAAATCGATAGAGCCTGGCAATATTATTGTTACCAATGGTTCAGTCAGATTGGACGGAGCCAGCTCACACTTTGCACCAATGGAATTTCCTGCCGTCGCTCATTTTGATTGCACGCAGGCATTGGTGGAAGCCGCTAAGGCAGAAGGTGCCAGCTACCACGTGGGCATTACAGCATCCTCAGATACTTTCTATCCAGGTCAGGAACGCTACGATACCCGTACTGGTTATGTGAATCGACAGTTCCGTGGCTCTATGGAAGAGTGGCAGCAACTAGGTGTTCTCAATTATGAGATGGAATCTGCAACCTTGCTGACTATGTGTGCTGCTCAAGGTTTGCGAGCTGGGTGTGTTGCAGCCGCTATTGTGAACAGAACCCGTAATGAAATCCCCGACGAATCTCTGATTTCTGGCAGTGAAGCAACGTCAGTCCGGATTGTGGTCAACGCCGCCTCCCGCCTGCTGAAATAAAAGAAGTTAGAACAGAAGCCCTCAGTTATTGAGGGCTTTATGCATTTGCTCGCGAATAGTGTCGATGCAAAGCCTCACCAGCAAAGGTGGGTTGGCTCCAAATGCATGCAGAGAGTAGACCGGCACTTGCGGAAATTGATATACCCATCGTACTTGAAGATGCAGGGTTGTTGGCTGCTTTCGCTCACCCCAATCGCCTACTACTTGTAGGCTCAAGGGGCTTCGCTCAGTTGCCGCCTACCTGCATCTCCAATTCCAATGGGTATAGTCAGACAGAATGGTTGTCAAAGCCCCAAACGGTTCATGTTGACGAAAAACAAGCTCAGGAATTAATGCCACACCTCTTGATTAAAACCGCAACGAACGCAACATTCGTTGTTATGACTAAGGCTCAAGCTGCCTTCATGCAGGCTTTAAACATTGCCGTTGCTTTGTAAAACAAAGATGCGACAGTGTTATTGCGACAAAAAAGCCCGTTTGCGCTAAGTCTAGCAGGGTGCATTGCGCTTGTTGCTATTTTTTCAAACTGCTCCCGCCTTTACCATAGCCAGCACAGAGGGTAGAGAATTGCACCGACGGCTCGCTTCAAACGACAGATGCGTATTCTGGTCAACTTGAACACCCATTCTGGTTCATTTGAACACCCTGAACCCCTTACGCATCGCCCAGTCTAGTTTTTAGTACAGGTGTTCATTTGCTTCAAGTTTTCCCTGCTTCTTTCTCATGGATTCTCCCTTGAGATTTAGCCTGTGCGCGTTGTGCATCAGCCGATCAAGAATCGCATCGGCTAAGGTGGTATCGGCTAAGGTGGTATCGCCTATGCTGCCGTGCCACTGGTTGGTGGGAAGTTGGCTGGTGACAATGGTCGAACTGTGCTCATGCCTATCATCCATGACCTCCAGCAGATCATTCCTTTGTTGCTGAGTCAGAGGCTCCAGCCCCCAGTCATCGAGTATCAGCAAATCGATCTTGGCCAGCTGCCTCAATTGCTTACTGTAACTGCCATCACCATGCGAGATTGTCAGTTCTTCCAGCAACCTTGAAGTGCGATAATACCGAACACTGTGACCCTTCAGGCAGGCCATGTGACCGATGGCACAGGCCAGATAACTTTTGCCGCTGCCACAAGGGCCAGTGATCAGTAAGTTACGATGCCTGTGCAACCAGTCACCGCTGGCCAGTGTCGCAACCTGGCTATTTTTCAAACCACGAGGATGCTCATAGTCAATGTCGTCTATTCGAGCTGCCAGTTTAAATCGGGCACCACGCAGTAAACGAGCCAGTCGTTTATTATTGCGCTCTGTTTCTTCCTGTTCGGTCAGTAATGCCAGTCGTTCTTCGAAGCTCAGGCTCTCGTAGGTGCCGGGCTGTTCCTGCTGTTGACTGAGCGCGTCTGCCATGCCGGTTAAGCGCAGTGACCGCAGACGGGTTAGTGTTTGATTAATCATAATTCTTCTCCGGTTACTGGAAGCACTCAGCGCCACGAACATTCTCGTGATCATTATGCAAAGCCGATGTCGTTTGCTTGGTTGCTGGCTCAATGGGTTGCAAGTCTTTGCCTGACTGCAGGATCGCACGGATATTCTTTAACCGGTATCCCTTGATATGACGTGCATGGGCGCAGGCATTGTTCAAGCGCTCAGCACCAAAGTCACGCTTCAGATTCAGTAGCCCCAGGCAAGATCGATAGGCTTGTTCGGGGTGTTCGCGACTGTCCAGAAGGTAGTGTGTGATCCAGTGCACATCGGGACCCAAATCCTGCGCCCAATTGAGCAACCGCTCTGGAGTCCATTCCTGATGTTTTCGATGACGTTCCGGCATATGAGCGGACAGTGTCGTGAATCCCGGCCGGTGCTTACGTGCGTGGCTGGCAACGGTTTTACCCCTGGCACTAACGGTGATGCAGTGCTCAGTAATCTGAATGCCCACCTCCTGTTTGACCAGCTGATGAGGCACTGAGTAATAGTGACCCTTCCAGCCAATGTGGTAGTCGATGTTCACGCGGGCTTTGCTGAATTCGGCGAATACGAAAGCTTGTTTGGGTAATGGTCGTAACGCCGGTTCATCCAGTTGTTCAAACGTACTCCGACGTGTACCGGGCAATTGCTTGAACGGTCGCAGGTTCAACTCAATAAGCAATGTTCGTATCCGGCTATTCAGCTCGGCCAGAGTGAAGAAGGTATCGTGACGCAGTTTCGCCAGTATCCAGCGTTCGACCAGTTGTACGCCGACTTCCGCTTTTGATTTATCCTTCGGTTTATAAGGGCGCGCAGGAATCACTGCGACCTGATAATGATTAGCCAGATGCTGATACGCCGGATTAAGTTCAGGCTCATATCGGCAGGCTTTGGTCACACCGCTTTTGAGGTTGTCGGGAACAATGACTTCCGGTACGCCACCCAAAAACTCAAACGCGCGCACGTGAGAGCCGAGCCAGTCTTCCGATTTTTGCGAAAGCGTTGCTTCTGCAAAGGTGTAATTGGAAGCCCCCATGACAGCAACAAAAACTTGCGCATTATGGGCTATTTCACCGGTATCGGGATTCACAATGGGCACAGTAGGGCCAGCGTAATCCACAAATAACTTTTCACCAGCCCTGTGATGTTGTCGCATAGAACGCTTCTGGCAGCCTCGCCACTGGTTGTAACGATGGCAAAATTGAGCGTAGCTGTAGGCATTCAACGTGAAGGTCTGACAGTACTCTTCCCAGAGCGTGTGTTTCGTGACGCCCTTGCGTTTGAGTTCCTGATGAAGCTCGCCCCAGTCAGGATCAACCAACTCTTTTCGGTTGGGTAATACGGCTTCCGGAAACAGTGCTTGTACAAGGGCTGTTTCTGAGAAATCGTCGGGTAAAGGCCAGCTCAAGGTTGAACTCTGGAACGCCTGAACATAGTTCGAAACAGTGCCGACACTGACCCGTACACTGCGTGATATTTGCCGGAGACTGAGTTGATGATCAAAGCGCATCCGGAGTATTTCGTGGAGCTTTCGCATAGAAATCCTGCTATCTGACATGGCGGCGTTCCCTCGTGGTTAAAGAGAACAGCGGCCAACATTCAAGAAAATCAATGCGTAAGAGATGTTTTCAGACCTGAAAGAATGAATATTCTGGCAGCTTGAACAGTGATTCTGGTCATTTGAACAGCCATTCTGGAAATCACCAAAAAGTGTTCAAGAGTTATCCGAGTAGAAGAGGACGTTACCGCCCTCAACCCTCACAGAGCCGGACGAGCCCAATTAAGGCATCCGGTTCCTCATAGCTACTGGTTCACTAGCCGACAGCTTCGGTAATACTGATGATGGATTTTAGGCGGTGACAGGTGGAAACGTCCCCAAGAACAGGTTGAATTTATCCCATGGTATGTAGCTCTTTTGCGAACGCCGACAGAGCCACTTATGCCAAATTCTCATCACTGTATGATGGATTTTCTCTAAGGATTTGGCGTTACCTGTGATACCGAAGTATGCGTAGTGTCCCCGAAGCTTTCGGTTCAATGCTGCATATTGTTCATTCAATGGCTTATGCCTGTATTTCCGACAGTAGTCGTTGAACTTCTTCAGTGTTCTGGCAATTCGCCCTTTCGCAGTTTTCTGGTAAACGACAAAGTAGCCCCTACGGGATTTACCCCAGTAGTGCGTGAATCCAAGGAAATCAAACGTGACCGGAATACCACGGCGTTGGTTGTCTTTCCGACTGTAGAGCCGGAAGTCTACACGCTGCGTCTTCTCCGGATGTAGTGACAGACCAAATCGCTCAAAGCGCTTTGGTAGTACCTTTTCAACTTGACAACAGTCATCATAGTTTTCAAACACCATGACAAAGTCGTCAGCAAAGCGGGTCAGACTACACCGTCCTCGCATTTTGGGCTGGACTGTCTGTGCAAACCAGTCATCCAGTACATAGTGAAGATAAATATTGGCTAACAAGGGTGAAATCACTCCACCTTGGGGTGTTCCCTGCGTCGGGTAGACAAGCTCCCCAGACTCAAGAATACCGGCCTTCAACCATTTATCAATCAGTTTTCTTACCACACCATCAGCCACTCGTCTGGCAAGAAACTGCCTTAAGCGTCCATGATCAATGGTATCGAAATACTTTTGTATGTCCGCATCCAGCACCCAGTTGCCTTTCTCTCTCATGATATGGGCACGCAGGCTTTGCAAGGCATCGTGAGCAGATCTTTGTTTGCGAAAGCCAAAAGAGCAGTGATAGAAATCCTGCTCGTAGATTGGTTCCAACAGCATCACCACCGCCCTTTGGACAATTTTGTCCTCGAAGGTGGGAATACCCAAAGCTCTTTTCTGGCCTTTTCCTTTATCAATGTACGTGCGTCGTACGGCAGGGGCACGGTATCGACCGGATTTTATCCGATCCAGCAAATTAAGGAGATTGGACTCCAGCTGTCTCGAATACATCTCAGCCGTTTGACCATCCACACCTGTAGCACCATCCTTGCGGGTCAGTAGATACGCTTGTAAAAGCCAGTTGTAATCCATGTGATGATTGAGAGAAGTAAAGGCCATGGCTGGGTTGTCTCTGGCCAGCGTGGCTATCCGTCTCTGTTTCGTTGACACAAACATCGGTTTCTGAGCACCTCATGTGTTTCCCACAAACGGGTCAATAACTACGATGTCCCCTTTCCTCGTCCGGGTCCTCCCGAGCGGAGTTCCCCGTTGTCGTCAGTACTATGGGACACTAAGACTTCCAGTACCTACTGCCCGGTCACTTATTTATTCGCTTCCGGGTTCCTGGGTTGTGCTTCCTGTTCGCTCCGTCGGGTCTGAAGCTCAACCCGACGACCTGGTTCTATTCAGCCTGAGAACCAATGGCTGTTTAACTCAGGTCAGCACTGGACCTCGCAGGTTCCTGAGAAATCCATCCTGTACCTTTGCCCCGGTCACTGATCCCGGTCGGGCTGGTTTCGCCTTACCATGACGGCTAACCAATGCTGACCCCATAATCCGGAAAATGAAGTCCCCAACGGGCGCACCATATCGAGACTCAATCCCGCGGCTTTAGTACCTGCTGTATACGCTTCACAACCAGCGTTACCACTGACTATGCAATACTCGCTTCCGGCTGATGGTTAGTCTTTGCCGGGTGGGAGTCGAACCCACTGGATTTCAACGAATGATTTCAGTTCATAGAACCTCCCACATTCTCAGGCTTCGCCTGTCGCAACCAGAATGGGTGTTCAAGCGCTGCCAGAATAGGTGTTCAAGTGTTACCAGAATATGCAACAGACTCACCTTATCGCCTGTTGCTCCGTGATACAGGCTGTGCCTTAAATGCTTCCCCTGCCATGCATTGGCAATGTAATCACATTTACAAAGATCATCTGAATGATCGATCCATTGAGAAGGCTGTATGGAATGTTTCTCCAGATAACCGGGGCTTGCACACAGAACCTCTCTGAACTGACCTAATAGACGCTGCCGGAAATTACTCTCCGGGCTTTCACCAACCCTGACTGCCACATCTATATCATCTTCAATCAGATGGGCACGTTCATCATCTGCCAGAATAGTTGGCTTAATTTCAGGATATTGGGCAGCAAGCTGACCTATAGCAGGGGCGATCACAGAATCCATCAATGCATGAGGTGCACTTATGGTAATAGAACCGCCTGGGCTGCTTTGACTTTCACGCACATCACTCCATGCCTGCTCTGATATTTGCTTCATCTCAGAGCAGCGATGATAAAAATCGCGTCCCACAGGCGTCAAAACCTGTCGTCGGGTTGTCCTGTTTAGCAGATGTGTGCCCAATTCCTGCTCAAGTGTTTTCAGTTGCTGACTCACTACCGACTTGGACAGGTTTAGTTCATCCGCAGCAGAACTGATCGAACCACACTCCACAACCTTGGTAAAGACTGTCATGTGGCGCAGATACTTCATCATAATGTTCTATTTTATCTAACAGTGTTTTCGCTATTGTCCTGTTTTTCTAACTAGAGTTTAAGACCTATTATGATTACGAATTCTTACTTCTTCAGGACAACACCATGAGCCACGATTCAGTTTTAGCCGCCGTTAACGAAGCCAGTGCTCGCTGGAAAAATGCCTTCAATACAGGCGACGCTGCGGGCTGTGCAGCTCAGTATGAAGCGAATACTGTTATGCACGCTCGCCCATTCGGCACATTCACAGGCACCTCCCGAAATTCAGGGTTTCTGGCAGAAACTGATAGACGACGGTTTTAAAGACGTTGAATACATTGATCCAAAAATTGAAGTGCTGGATGATTCATCCGCTCTGCTGACATCCGGTTGGAAAATGAATAACGCCGGTGGGGTCATCCACAGAGAGCTTTGGGTAATACAGGCTGATGGTTCTGCAAAACTGCGTGAAGATGACTTCGAAGCAAAAGCCTAATACCTCCTAGGCCACTCCTATAAAGAGTGGTAACGATATCATTCTCAGCGCCAATAGAGTGATAAATACCCGGAAGCCTTTCTGAAATGAGACTTCCGGTATTAACTTCCTCAGCCTGGTTCCTGCCAGTGACCCTAGAGTAACACCTGTCATCATGAAGATAATCAAAGCTCCATAATCTGCAAAGCTGAATCCCATTGCACCAAAGGCAACTATCTTCAGGCTATGAGAAGCCGTCATGATCGCAGCCAATGTTGTGACCAGTGCATCACGTGATAAATTTTTGCGCGTTAAATAGGCTCCTGCCAGAGGACCTGCAGCACCAGCAATTGCACTTAATAATGAATGCCCAAAACCAAAATAAAGGCTTTTATCAAGAAGGTGGCCTAATAACTTTACAGGCAGCCAGGTAATCAACAGAACCACCAGCCCCATTAAAACGACAGAGTAATCCGGATTTAGCAGCTGAAATAGCAGAGCTCCTGCCAATGTGCCAATAACTGCGCCAGGTATATAACTCTTCAGTAATTTCCAGTGGATTGTTTTAAGCCCAAAGCCAGCCCGACTACCATTGCTGACCAGTTGTACTGCTCCGTGGACAGGAATAATGGCGGCCATTGGCACCATACCGGGCATAAGAGCCAGCAGCAAAACACCGCCGCCCAAGCCAAAAACACCTGTGAACATAGATGTGAAAAAGGAGATGACCACCAGCAGCCATTCGGCGCTATCTAGAAGTAACATTGCGCGCTCATATTTTTTGCCATTTACTAATCTACGATGATATGCGGCAGAAAACGAGAACTGTCTTTTGTAATAGTGGAGTTATCTTCCCGAATACCAATACCGGCAGAGCGATCACCAACCACCCAACTACCAATCAATGTATGGTTTCCGGCAAATGTTGGCAGAGGATGAAACTGTTGCAGGATAAAGCCGCTGTCATCATAGGGGCCATCAACAAACTCTGTTTGCACGCCGTCTTTTATAATGCTGATGTTGGAACCTTCGCGGGAAAACACAGGCTTTTTAACAATATGATTGCCGAGATCGTCCCCTACTTTTTCATCTTCAAAGTAACAAGGCAGTAGGTTTGGATGTCCGCGAAATTCTTTCCACAGTAAAGGCAACATGGCTTTGTTGGAGAGAATGGATTTCCATGCAGGTTCGACAAACAATGTGTCACTACTTGGCACATGCTGCCCAAACTCTTCTTCGAACATGAATTCCCAAGGGTAAAGTTTGAACATAGCCGGAATGGTCATATCCTTGAGATCAGTAAACTTGCCTTCAGGACTGACACCAATATCTTCTATATAGAGAAAGCGATTCTGTAAACCTGCCTGCTGTGCACAATCTCTGAAGTACTCCACCGTACCAAAGTCTTCATCGGTATCTTTGCAGCAGGAAAAAATACAGCGGCTGATTGCCAATTCGCTGTTTCTTCAACAACACCAGGGCTTCAATCAGCATTTCCTGAATGATGTTGAACTGATCCGTTTCCACTGGCAGCCGTTTATCTTTGATCATCTGTTCCAGCCAGAGCCACTGGAAAAAGGCCGATTCATACAATGAGGTTGGGGTATCGGCATTGTATTCATAGAACTTGGCCGGGGACTTGCCATCGTAGGAGAAATCCATTCGCCCATAGAGATGCGGAATCATGGTTCAGCCAGGAGTCACGAATATAATCCCAAATATTGCTCTGGGATTCGCAAACGCTCCATCATCTGTTCAGAGTGAACCGCTTTATCCACCAGCTGCAAACACATCTGGTGAATTTCTGCGGTTGGGTCTTCCAGATCATTTTCAATCTGCTTCAGGGTAAAACGATAATAGGCAGACTCATCCCAGTACGTGTCTCCATATAGAGTATGGAATTTAAAACCTAAAGACTCAGCCTGTTGCTGCCAGTTTTTCCGTGGAGCAGATTCGATTCGGAGCATTTAGCCTCCCCAAGAGCCGCGAGCAGCAGAACGAGTACCAAAACCACCACGCTTCATAGTAGTGCTTTTCAGAGAAGGTTTAACGGTTTTCTCTTTACTGGTCGAGACCTTGCCCTGTTTATAACCACTGCCCATTTTTTCATAGCTGGGTGTGCGATAGTAACCGCCAGAACCCAGATACAATGGCAGCACCATGAACGATGATCCCCCACCAGAACGGGGCTTGCTGTTGCACCATAAATCCTTCCAGAGTAGGAATATATTCTCCGGAAGATATTTGCTGACACTGGTTAGTGAAGTCAGTCTCACAGCTTTTCTTGTCGTTATATTTTGGCGCCTGAGCCAAATGCTCGCTCCAGGAGCGATTGTAAATAATACTGGCAGGAGTCTTTATCCAGTACGCCATCTTTGGCGCAACTGTCCACATCCTTATAAATAAGAGTGGTTTTGTTAGAAGAACTATCACAACCGGCTAGTAAAAGAGGAGTTACCCCCATTAACGCCAGTTTTAATTTTTTGGATCGTTTCATTCCTGACTCCGGTCTCAATACGTCAAACAGGCGGCATTGAGCAAACCGGCGGCAATAGAAACACCACCCAGTATAATACCGGCGGCCATTTCATCATTTTCAATGCGCTCTGAAATTTTAGGCATAGCAATGCGCACTGCAAAGAATGTTAGAGCCTGCACGATTAGAGCAACAAATCCCCATAGCGCCATATCGGTCAGGTTGATGGAGTTCTCGATAACACTGGCCAGAGGCAGAACAAAAACCAATCAGGCTACCGGTAAAAGCAACGGAAGCGGCAGGCTTGTTTTCTTTGATCAGCGCCATTTCATCATGGGGCGTCAGCAATGTATAAATAAAGGTATAAATGCCCGTCAGCACAAGTGCCGTGGCAAAGTAACCAAGAAAGAGCGGCACTCCGGCAAGATAGTCAGTGATGGCAATCATGTTATCAATTCCTGATTTTAATTGGCGTTAAGGATACTCTTTCTACACAACCTGCGCATTTACATAATGCTCATGGAGGTAATATCCAGATCAATCCCCAAACTTACTACGGCAGTGGCTTCGTCTTCACTGGTAAACTCCAGAGACGCGAGCAAATATTCATAACGTTCTGAATCTGGAACTTTACGCTGATACAACATGACCAGATGATCTACATCGTAGCTACCTTCTTCACGGGTATGAACGGTTTCGGTCATTTTAACTGGCTCAATCTTCCCGGATACTTCTGAATCCCAGACGCGATTATAGACGGTGTTTTCTAAAATGAATTCAGGACGACCAATAGTGCCACTGTCACTCACCCACAAATCAACGCCTTTCTGACTGGCAATGTTGTGGGTTTGCTCAAACATAAACAGTTTGATGTCATCAATATTCTGGGTTTCGTAGCCGCCGGTAGTGGAAATCTGAATAAAACCATCATCTGCCGTGTAAAAGCGACTGATGGAAGCACCGGCACCTAAATCAATAAAACCGGCTGCTTCAATGGTTTGAGCGCCTTCCGGAAGATTAAAGTGCAGTTTGTCGCGGATCAGCTGAAAAGGAAGAAGGTCCAGTTCGGCCGCTCCACCCAAGCGTAAATTCAATGGTGCTGGGTGAGATGGCTTTTCTTCTTTCTTTTTTTAAAAAAATCAAAAATCATAGTGTGCAAAACCTGTTCATTAAAAAGCCATAGTCATGACTATACTCTCAAGCTAGCGTGTTTTCAGAGAGCAGTAATGTCTGACGCCTCATTGACCTTATTTATTCTTGCCAGCATAGCCTTAGCTTTGGTGCCTGGCCCTGACCTGCTGTATATCACTGCCCGCAGCCTTTCCCAAGGAGCCAAAGCCGGATTTATTTCCGCCTTAGGTATTCATACTGGGATCATCGTGCATATCATTCTGGCAGCGTTAGGAATATCAGCACTCATTGCATCCTCACCTATTGCCTTTGATGCCATCAAATATACCGGAGCCGCTTATCTGATTTATTTGGGAGTGATTGCGCTTCGATCAGAACATTCGTTGATTGATACTGATCACTCGAAACACAACAGCTTGTTCCAAATTTATTATCAGGGTGTCATCACCAATGTATTAAACCCTAAAGTTATCCTGTTTTTTCTGGCATTCTTTCCACAGTTTCTTGATCCCAACAGTAGTTCGGCCAGTAGCGATGTCCTTTGGCTGGGGTTCATTTTTGTGGTGGTGTCATTTCCATTCGATGCAGGAGTGGGATTATTAGCAGGTTTCATCGGTCATTGCCTGCAAAAAAAAAGACAGAACCATCACTGGGGAAAATGGGTGACAGGCTCCGTCTTTATTCTACTTGGGCTGAGCGCAGCATTCAGTTCGCCGAGCTCATTGTAGGTAGGCTTGTCTACTGGCAAACCTACCTGTGCAGAATTACTTCTGTTTGGCTTTCAGACGTTCCAGAACACTGTTCGCACTGGCATCAGAATCGGTGATACCTGCGGCTTTCAGTTTGCTCTGCAGATCATTCTCGGCAACATCACCGGACATTTCGCTGGCAGCTTCCATCTGAGCTGCACGCTCAGCCTGACGCTGCTTGATACGCTCCAGAGATTCAGTAGCAGTAGCCATCTTGGAGTTGGCACCGCTATGACGAGCAGCAGTTGCTGCCTGAGCTTTTTGAACAGACTCTGTCGCCTTTACAGTATCAACCTGTTGCTTCAGACGACGCAGGTTGGATTCTGCATCCGTGATCGCTTTCTTCAGACTGGTAACGCTAGCAGAAAAGCTGGTTTCCATTTCCTGTTCAGCATTTAACTGTGTCTCGTAGTCTGCAATCTTGGTAGCAACATCAGTAGCCAGTGTTTCGTCGCCCTGTTCCAGAGCTTTGATGGCGTAACCTTCGTATTCAGCAATCTTTTCTTTCAGCTCGGCACACTTCTGTGAAGCCAGCTTCTGCTTGGCCATGATGCCAGCCAGCTGAGTCTTGGACTGTTGCAGCTGATCACTGGCTTCACGAATTTCCTGATCCAGGATGCGCAGCGCATTGCTATCGGCAATGGATTCACCAACTTCGTTGGTAGCACCTTTCAGGGCGGTCATTACTTTATTCCAGATACTCATGCTATTTCTTCCTTCTATTCGTTAAAAACTATTGTTTGTTCGTTTTGATCAGGCGACAGATTCAGTCTGTAAATGCTCGCCGTATGCTTCTGTTGCCTTAATTGCGTTGGCAGCCAGTGTTTCAATTTCCTGAATAATATTCTGCAGAGAAGACGCAGAACTCAGGGCACCAAAGATGGTGTAGTAGTCGGTACCATCAGGGAAACGATCCAGACTGATGGTGGACAGCGGGAACAGCTTGTGTGTTCTCAGTACTTCATCATTCAGAGCATCGCTGTCTTTCACCATGGATAATGGCCAAAGCACAGCGTCTGCAATAATCTGCTCACCGACTACCGTCATATAAATCGGCAGATCACCAAATTCACCCATCACAATTTCAAGACAGGGTTCGGTGCCATCTACCAACTGCAGTTTGGCGCTGCCACTGGTGAACAGTGGGTCATTGGCCAGAGCATTGTGCAGGCTTTGAATGGTCCAGATGTCTTGTGCTTGAGTCATGGTATTGCTCCCTGAGGCTTGCTCAGTGTTCGTTAATCTCAGATCTCGCTCGATGTCCCGCAGGCGCCCGGCATGTTCCGGAAGAATCCAGACTTCCTTCTTTACCAGACCCTGTTCTCGCATTCTGGTGCGGAACTGGCGTTGGTAGTGGGCGGCGTTCTTTGGAGGAGCCATTGTATATCTCTCTGGTTCGCTAGCGATAGTACCGCTTAAAATCTTACATGTAACAACCTTACATGTAATATATAGCCGTTATAGAATTTTTCAAGGATTGAATATGTAAAGGTGTGTCAGCAGCATGACAACGCTGTAAAGAAGAGGCTTGCAGGGCATCCTTTCTGCTCCCTCATTCCATACAAAAAGAGGTCGCTGTCATAACCGTAACAAAGCTTCCTACCAGAAATAGCATGAACACTGCATTTCCATAATTATGGTAAGCCGGCAATTCCAACTGATAGAGCTGGTAAGATGAGGATGATTCGTTACCTGAGCTCACACAGGTCAGCTTGTTACTATCCACCACCCCAAGAACGAACGAGCTATTCTTTGGAAACCGGCAGTACCTGTCACCATAAGCATTACAATTGCTCCAGTCTCCCACCTGACTTTCCTCTGTACTGGATCTAAACCAGAGATGGCATGCTGATTCATCCTTGTTATACCACTTGAACTGCCCCTTATGACCTGACAAGTGTATCTGATATTCTTCCAGGGATTTTTCTGATACTGGCAACTCACAAAGTCCGGTGGATTTGTCCACCACACCTCCCACGTTGTTATTTTTTGCCCTGCATAACATTTCACATTGAAGCACGTTTGATTGGCTGCGCTTCACGTATTTTACTCTACTGTAATCAACCCCACTTCCAGGACTCTTCCTCTGCATGACAAATGCCCATTATCATAAGAAGAACAAGGTAGCCACAAAGCTTTTT
>CBDBOO010000089.1:0-24407 GCA_965208385.1 Endozoicomonas sp. | reverse complement strand
TTTTCTTTTTCTACTTTTTTCAACTTTCCAAACTCACCAGCAATAGACTGTGCCCATTCCTTGGCTTTTTTATCTGCAACATCAGCAGCCTTCAATTCATCAAAAACCTGAACTCCCAGCATTTTGGTTCGAGTACCTAAATGATCCGCCATGGCAGATTGAAATAAATCTGATGTCCGCCAGGTACGTTTCAAGCTCTGCGAAGACACGCGTAAACGATCGGTACCGCCCATTTTTGCAGTTTTTGGCCGCCCCAAATCATCCCGGTTCAGGTTAGCTGGTGGATAAGAGGTCAACAGGTGTAATTGCAGAAAACGACTCATGATGCTTCTCCTTGAAACAATCAAATTAAATAAGTAAATAAAAAATCAATCTTTAAACACAGCGTAATAATCGGTGGCCCAGCGAACTGCCAAACGCCCTTGGGGGCGAGAAGACGGACCAAATCGGAACTCACTTAACCAGTGCAGAATATCGTCTGCGAGAGAGGTGATATTGACCTTGCCACCCAGCATATCGACGGCTCTGCAAATGCGCGTAAAGAATTCATCAGGACTGCGACTCTTCTGCAACTGCTGAAAGCGCAATTCACTCATTACCGCTTTACTGCCACCTTCTTTGGGTAAGGCCAAAGCTCGGGAAAAACTGTTTTTTTCGTCAGGTGCTTGTACCTTTGCCAATACCGCTGCCACCATAGCGGCATCACTCAAGGCAATACCTTTCTGGCCTTCAGCCACCCCCCAGTAACGGGGCATTTTTTGCAAAAAATGCGAGAAGGCCGATGTCATGAGAATATCATCGGCTACGCTGGCACGGCGAAGCTGGGCTCTGTCACCCCGGTTACTATCCAGCCAATGCCACCACTCTTTTAATTGGTCAGTATCAGCCACACTGAGTTTTCGATAATCCGTCATCAGGCTACCTCTTGGTTTTTGCCAGTATTTTTTGGAACGGTATTTTTCAAAACTGTATCTTTCAAAGTACTGGCGATTTGATCCAAAGATTTAAGAGATTTGGTATTACGTAACTTTCCAATCAATGCAGTACGGGCACGAGTAATTCGTTTCATATTCCTGTCTTCCATATCACCTTCCAACACCCAGTGATCGAACAAATTCTCTGCTTCGCATCTCAGCTTGGCAACCCATTGTTGGGCAATTTTTGGAGGAAGGCTGCTGGTTGATTCCGGCTGTTTTGCCAGTTCTTGCAGAAGGGTGTAAAACAGGGTTTCTGTAGTTTGCCAGAGAGAAGCATCGATCATACTGGTATCACCTTTGGCGTCACCAGGTCGCCCAAACCAGGCTGCTTTTACTTGCATTCGTAAAAGTGAAACAGTATCTTTTGCGGCAGCCAGTAGGTCAGCGACTAAATCGGTAAAGGCATCACGAAAAGTATCCGGTATTGCCAGAACGGGCATCTGGTGTTCATACCAACACCTCGCTTTCATATTGTCCATATCAAAACCAAAACACCAGAGTCGCTTACCATCTTCACTCAGTTCAGAAAACGCGTTTGCTCTTATTTGATAGGTCGAGATTATTTTTGCAGCACAATCACCAGAGATTTTATCCTGTAAACTCAAGCCCAGCCAATGGCGATAACCCAAGCCACCAGTCTGCCCTTTTAGGCTCAAGGGCGGTTTCTTGTTTTTGGGGTCAACCTTATACGGCGTTAAAGGGTGCTGCCAGGGTCCATCATAATTCACTCCGTAGTTTTTTGTGATGAAAGAGTGAATAAGATGTGTGTTTTCAGTTCCGCACAAAGAGCAGATTTCTTCAGTGTCACCAGGTTTCTGTAAGCGTATTCTTCGCGGCATTCCCCAGTACATTTGCAAAGAATGGACATCTCCTGGTTGTGTACTGACACCACTTTTATCAGACAAACGTGTTTTCTCTAACCAAGGTAGAATTTCGGAAAGATTAGTCTGACCTAGGGGATATTCTTCCTCGGTCAGCACGTTCATCCATAGTTTTTTCCATAGGGTACTTTGCGGATTGTCCGGAAGCAGCAACGTGGTCAATGGTCCGCCGCCTCGGAGACCTACCCGATGACCTACACCACCTGAAGGTGCATTGGTCTGCAAGGTAAATAATGCGGTAGCAGCACAGGACTCACAAGCGCCTTCTACGGCTCCACCTTTAACAAAGTGGTCCAGATTGTCTTTTAAGGTTTTGCCTCCGGGCGCTTCGATCAATAAGCCAGCCAAAGGCTTTTTTTCACCTTCAGGTAACTCAAAATCCTGCAAAAAAGCAGGCCCATCCAAGTTTATCAATTCAAAAGCCGTAGCAACTTTTGCCAGTGCTATTTTAACATCAACTGCACTTGGGGTTTCTTCCCAGCTTTCAATCCATTCTTCCTGATCTTCCGGTGCCAATGTAGTTTGCAGAAGACCAATCAGAAACTGATACAAAGCGCCCTGAAAATCAGTCCGGGGGGCTGCAATTTCAATCACAGGATTAACCGTTTCTGTGATTTGCCAGGGGGCAATTTTTTCTTTGCTCCCGTCCTCCCGAATTACGGGAATCCAAGGGTTGTTAATCAGGTTCATAATGTCGCTTCCTTTCCAGATCCCAGCCACCTTCCGGCTGGTATAGATGCTCGGTTTCAGTCACCAGTGGCAGTATCGCCAGCCACTTCAGTTGTTTGTGCTGTTTCTTCAGATCGTCTACAGCGGTATTCCAGTGTTCAGGGATCAGCGTTTGAGCCTGCAGCCAGTCTTTTTCCGGCAGGTTAATCTGACTAAGGGCCCAGCGATGATTCGGGTTATTGCTTTGGGCGTAAGGCTGTAAATTTTTGTTGGTATCAGGTGTCACCAGTACTACCGTCGTCGTTTCTATTTCAGTCAGGCGAGTGGGAATATGAGTGTCTTCACTCCAACCGGCATTGTGTTCAGCACTTTCCAGGCAATAACCTTTATCAAGATCCAGCAGGTTAAAGTTACCCATATTCTTTCTGGCTTTATTCTGTGCCTCCGCACCCCAGGAGTCCTGTTCCAGATGCTCGGGAATGAGGCTCTGAGACGATTGAGCATAAACACTTTCTACCAGATAACGAGCATCATCAGGCATAGTAAAACCCTGTTTTTTCAACAACACTCTGGCGGTTAACCAAAGCTGCCCGACATTGCCATATACTGCCTGACTACCAGACAGTAATGTGCGAAGCCATTGTCGGCTTTCTACCTGCTCAGGATCTGGTGCTAGCAAGTGTAAACACGGTAATGGCCGTTGATCTTTTTCACCAGCCTTATCGATACGATTCCCCTGCTGATCACGAATATGACGCTGCAATCGCCCTGCTCGCTGGATTATCAAGTCTACCGGCGCAAGATCAGAAATCATCACATCAAAATCAAGATCAAGACTCTGCTCAACCACCTGAGTAGCAATCAGCACCTGGCCAGATCGTATTTGTTCTGTTGAGTCTTTGCCAAATCGGCCCAACACATCTTCTTCTGTTGACTGTCGGTCAACCATGGCAAAACGGCTGTGAAAAAGACTGAGCTTGTCGCTTTCAATCTCACTATTGTCTTGAAGGTACTGAAATGCTCGTCGGGCGTCTTTTACAGTATTGCGAATCCAACAAATCGACTGTCCTGCTTTGATGACCTTGTCGATCAATGAGAATGCAGCAGCTTCATCTGCCAGTCGTTCTACTTTGACGGTACGTTTAACACTGTCTCGAGTATCAACAGGTGTTTCTCTTAATCCTGCGTCACTACATTGCGTAACTAGCGGATAATTTTTTGTATTCGTCAATTGTGGTGACTGAAACCCTCTTCCATTGACATAGGCTGCTGTTAACTCCGACCTAAACTGCTGAGGCAACGTAGCTGATAATAAAATAGCGCTGCCTCCTTGAGACGAGTGGGCTTTTAGCAAAGATGATAATAGTTGTCGCATATACGGGTCGTATGCGTGCACTTCATCCACTACAAGTACTTTTCCTCTTAATCCCAGCATGCGTAAGGATTGGTGACGGGCGGGTAAAACGGCCAATAATGCCTGATCAATAGTACCCACACCGACGTCGGCCAATAGTGATTTTTTGCGACTGTCGGCAAGCCACTGATTACAATATGCGCCAGCCGACAAATCATCTGACTGATAAGCTTTTATCCTGAGGTTGATCTGAGAGCTGAATGGATTCCTGAAAACTGTCTGATAATTTACTCGCACCATGAGCCAATACCAACGAAGGATTGTTCTCACCCTGAAATAGATTCTGATAACTTTTGGATAACCGGTTATACATACCATTCGCCGTTGCCATCGTCGGCAAACCAACATACAAACCATCAGCCTGTCCCTGACTCATCAGCCTGTGAACCAGAACCATTGCGGCTTCGGTTTTTCCTGCACCTGTTACATCCTCAAGAATAAACAGCTGCGGGCTGTCAAAAATATCCACCGATTCAGCATAAGTCTGTAAAGGCGTCGGTTGATGAATAAAATCAAATTGTTGCCGGATAGTTTGAAAGGGGCTTATTTGTTTTGGTTGAAATGCTGACTTTTTCAGTACGATTTCTGCCGAAGGTAATGCTGTGTTTTTCCAGTAATCCGGCAGCGGTATGTCCATTTTTGATTGATACTTGAAAACCGTTTGATCTGAGCCTAGCCAGTCAGCCAACACTGCCACCCCTGCCAGTTGCCAGGATGTTTTTTTTAATTGTATTTTATCAACACCTGCTAATGGTGAGAAATCAGGAAGCCAATGTTTGCTAATCTCTCGCACATAAGCTTCAGCAGCCGGAATATCCTCTTCAGACTTCATACTTGTTTTAACTGTTCGTATATCTTTTCTTGGCGGTTGACCGTGGTGGCCGCACACAATCTCCAGCCAGGGTGTGATCTTTGTCCGGTTTAATTTTTTATCTGGGAAAATATCAAAGAGAAGAGGTAGAAGTTCTTTCTGCCAAAGAAGAAAACCCAACGAATCGTGGCGAACATCATATTTACTACTTGAATCGTAGGGAACAAGTTCAGATGAAAGATTGGGAGCAAGATTCTGAAATCCCCGACAGAATTTTCCAAGGTCATGCAGCATGAGGCAAAAGCAAAACCATTGTTGCAGCCATCTGGCTTCTACATCCAGTTGCTTGGCTAAGGACTGACACAGCGCTTTTTCTGGATTGAGAAGAATACCCCCCACTGCAGCCACATCAAGACAGTGGTAGACCAGAAGGTGATAGTCCGATCCTTCGGAGGTGTTGGATTTTCTGGATTTTCCCCAGTACTGATAAAACATTACAAGGTTTCCAATCATCTGATCATGGATATTCTATTACTTTACCTGATCATAAACATTTCCATAAGAGATGAGAGTAGTCATCAACTACATAGTGAAATGGGCATATCCTAAGACCTGCAAAGCGATTTCACAATCACAATCACACAACACACCGATAGACGAAATATTTAGAGCAAAAAAACCATATTTTGTTTCAACTTACCCACTTCTCGCCCCAGGTTCGGATGTTTTTTCAAATAATTCATCGGCTATGTTCCCGTCAATAGTTGGGAGCACTAAAGTCCTATAAAAACTTTATTTTCCTGCTCCACATATGGCTATTCATGAGATAGGAAGGTATCCCAGAACAAATCGCTGTTCTTTGGGCAATAAACAAATGCAATATACAAGATTTAGTCATATCTCTACTTTATAAGGCACGTCTGTAGCCCTGTAAACATAGGGAGTAAGCAATACAACTATTGGCGGGAACATAGCCTAATTCATCAGTGTCCCGCTATATATTATACTTTCCCCTCGCCTGCGCCCAGGCGAGCCAAGTGCAGGGTGTTTCCTGATTCGATCAGAATCAATCATGGGTATAGTCACTCCAACACCACGGTTATGAACAGGTATCGAGGGATACTGTGAGATGTCAGTTCAGGAGAACTGATCAAACAACTAAACCACCAGAGATGAGAGTCTGGAAATTATGTATAAAAACACAAAAGCACAGTGAAAACTAACGATTGACCTCACTGGATGTGAGGTGCTTTTGTTTCCTAATAACAGCGAACATCAAGAATATCCTCCCATTTCGTCGTATATTTCTTACTCAAACTCTGCTGATTCATATGCCAATCCATGGGTTTAAAGCCAATCGATGCAGGCTTGAGCATGTGCCTCCCATAGCGTTGATTCACCTGATCCAGCACCGTCATCATGGCACTGGTTTCCGGCAGGGTATCAGTACTCAACAGATCGCCCTGAAAACCTTCCGCTGAGGATAAATCCATCAGTATGAAACCTGCTTTTTTGTACTCAACACCATCCTGATATATCGCTTCCAAAGCGGCTTCCAGTTGAACCAGCCATAGCCGTGTATCATTTGTGGGTACGGGTACAGCCAGACGAATACTCTGGCAGTATTGAGGTTCTTTCCTGAACGGGTCCGTTCGAATAAACAGTATGGCTTCACAGGCAAACTGACTCTGCGCTCTCAATTTCTCACAGGCCCGACTGATGAAGCTGGCCAGTGCTGCACGCAATTCCTGTTTGGAGGAAACCCTGTTTCCAAAGCTGCGTGAACAGATAATCTGGTGTTTATTTTTCCCATGCGCTTCTTCTGTGGGAATACAGCATTCACCCTGCAGTTCACAGACGGTTCGTTCCAGAACCACAGAGAATTGTTTTTTGATCCAACGACGATCGCAACGGGCCAGATCCCCCGGCTGTATTGATACCCTGCTCTTTCAGACGCTGACTTATTTTCCGACCAACCCCCCAAACCTCCTGAACCGGCGTAATCTCCATCAATTTTTGCTGACGTACAGGGGATGTCAGATCAACAACTCCACCGGTCAAACGATATTTTTTAGCCGCGTAGTTTGCCAGTTTGGCCAGTGTTTTGGTGGTTGAAATACCTACACCAATAGGCAATCCAGTCCACTGCTGCACTCGTTGCTTAATGTCTTTGCCGATGATTTCCAACTGATTTGCTGCAAAACCATCCAGATTCACAAAAGCTTCATCAATGGAGTAAATTTCAACATCAGGACTGAACTGCTCAAGAACCGACATAAAGCGGGATGACATATCACCATAAAGGCTGTAATTGGAGCTTCTCAATACAATTTTACCTTGCTCAACAAGGTGTTTTACTTTGAACGCCGGTGTTCCCATGCCGACACCCAGCGCTTTCAGCTCAGCAGTTCTTGCGACTATACAGCCGTCATTATTACTTAATACTCCCAGAGGAACATTCAGCAATCGTGGCTCAAACACCCGTTCGCAGGCACAATAAAAAGAGTTAGCATCACAAAGCGCTATGATTTTCTGCACTTCAACCCCTCAGCGAATGAATCACCTGTAATACCACGCCCCAGACATCCAATTGTTGCTCATCTGAAAGCAGGATCACCGGATAATCTTTATTCTCGGAGTGCAGCTCAGCTTTACCCTGCTTCAGCTGGAGACGTTTCACCAGTAGATCCCCATCCAGAAGTGCGATGACTACATCACCGGACCGGGCAGTGAACGCCCGATCAATAATCAACAGATCACCATCATGAATTCCGGCACCAATCATGGAGTTACCCTGAGCTCTGGCAAAAAAAGTAGCCGCCGGATGTTCAATCAACAATTGGTCAAGGGACAAGCTTTCTTCCAGGTAGTCCGCTGCCGGACTCGGAAACCCACAGGCCGCCGGACTCTGATAATAAGGATAAGCAGCCTTGCCGGGCGTTCGCGAATATTGAGAAAAAGTATCAATCATATTATTGCACGCATACTGTTTATTTATACAGTATATACTTATATAACTTTACTTCCACCCATTACAAGCAGAGGTTACCAATCCAGCTATGTTGACTATGGTTATTCCCCCGATTCGCCATGGTTGAGCTGTATATTATTGTGTGACTGGTTCAAGAACCTCTGAGATCCTGAGCTGTTTTCAGGTCACCGTTGCTACACAGTGAACAAGCCCTTCTCTTTCCTGGCAAAAAAAGGCGTCGACAACGGTCGAGGAGTGGAGACTAATCGTCGACGTTGGTTCAAGCCAGCAGCGTTTACACCATTTACTGAATGTTTCAGGTGTCTGTCTCGAAACAGTACTTCTTATACTATTTCTTCTGATCCGTGACACCTTGTATACACCCTGCGACTGCGCCCTGAGATCCGCATATTGCGCCATTCGAATCAACGACGCTGCATCGATTTGATAGTGCCATTCACGGCCTCCGTTGATTCTGACCTGACGACTTTTTGTCTTCAGCCCCAGTTGATCCAGTAAGAATTTGACGTAGCGAACTGCCGATTTAGGACGAACAACAGTCTGGTTTTTTCCTTTTCCCTGAATCATTGAACCAGGCATTAGTCCCAGTCTTTTTTGTGCCCAGGGATGTTCTTTCTCAATCTGCATCATTTGGTCGACTACGTGTCCAGCTTCGTTTTTTGACCAAGACTCAAGCCATTTTCCATCGTCATTTTTCAGGGGCTCCAGCAGATAATGCAGAAACTTTTGTTCAAGCATTTCATAGTTTCTGTGGCACATGGGAATATCTCCGGAATCCTGTGTGGCAGGATAACTTTGATGTTGATTGTCAGGGGTAATGGAGAAACGCCGTAGTTTTTTTAAGCCGGTGTTCAACCAGAAATCACAGGCGTCGCGGTCAAGCTTCCGGGGATCAATACCCAGCTCACTGCAAATGCGATAACGCTGGCAACTCAGCAACTCCTCTTCAGTTTTTCCTGAATGGCCATCCATCTGTTGAAATTGCGCCTCATTCTGGATAATGCCCGCATTGATGATTCTATTGGGCAGTTGTTGTCGTTTTTCCTGCTCGATAAAATGAAGTATGTCATTGGTTTCAGGCACATCACTGTTGATATCCAATCGTTCCGACAAAGGATGCACATGAATACGACGTTCCTCCAGACAGTACCAGAGACCATTGGCACCCAATTCACCGATTTTTGCGTGATGCGCCCGCTCCATCTCCACGAAACCATCGTAGTCTGTTAAATGGCCGGACTGAGTATTGTCTTCATTGGTCATACTCGCCAGGGTCATACTCGCCAGGGTCATACTCGCCAGACAGTTCAACCGATTAATAAAGTCTTCACAATCCCGGTGGGCCGGAACTATATCTCCTATAACCGTGAAACACCGCGTTTTACGGTAGCGTCTCATTTGCTGCATAATCTGTGGCGCAGTCAGTACGTTGTGACTGAATACATAGGTATGATCCGGCGCCACCGAGGTTACCGACAGTCCTCCCACTATGGCGGGTGAATACAGCACTACCGAATATTTAAGTGCACTCTCTTCCGGTTTTTCCAAAAATGCTTTCTGTTCAGGCTGACCACTGTTGTTCGCATGAATCTGCAAGGGGCAAACATCAGAATCCGGATGCAGTGTCTGAATCAGCTGGTAAAGGTTCTCTACCTGTTTTCTGGAGTCGGATACGACGGTAATGGTTCGCCCCAGGCTAAGAGCACACTGCATTTCATGCACTGCCGCATTGCGAGCTTTAATACCAGTGCCAAGCCATGCTTCTATGCCTTCATCGTCGAAAGGTTTGTCGTACACTTCCATCTGATCGACAAGTTCAGGAAACCATTCGCGAAACAGCAATACCTGCCGGCTGCATAAATCAGCATCCATGCAGAGCACTACGCCGCCACTGAGCACGGTTTGTTCGATCAGCTCCTGTAAGGTGAACAGTACCTTTTCAGGGTTATCTATGGTGCCCTGTTGGAAACTGGCCAAGATCTGGGTGAGTTCATCAAGAATAAGCGCATTGAACGGTTTGAGAGCCCCATTTTTATGATGATGAACCGGATAAACCTGGGGTTTGTTAAGACTATGCACCGTAGTAGCCAGTTTGTTCACCAGGCAAGCGGTTTCCGGAACGATGTCCTGATAATGATCCAGCCCGAAGCTTTCGGCTGTTTCCTGAGTCAAAGAGCAGTTCGCACCAATGGATAAAACACGACTGTCCGGCACTTGCCAGAGGGCATGAACCAGGGCTCTGGCCGTTTTGGTTTTTCCGGTACCATGTCCTGCTTTGATAAAAATCAATTGCCCTGGATTGATCTCAACAGTTCTCGGGCTGATATCACCCGATAAACGATGATAATGTTTACCCAATTTCTTTTTCAGGGTGTTAGAAAACCGGTCATTACTCTGGATAATATTACGGGATTGCTGACACAACCACTGCAACCGCTGCTCCAATGCCTTGACGGTATCCGGATGTATGTGAAAACGACAGGTAAACCAGAGATCACTGATCAGCTTGTCTTCAGTCATTCTGGACGGTGTTAGGCGATGAAATCGGGTCAGAATCATGACTGCCATGGAAACGACCTTCTCGGGGCAGCACTCGCAGGTAGTTTTTAATGCACTTAATGCTTCTTTAAAATTCTGCCGGTACAACCGGGTCATCAACGCTTTGTCAGGATGACATTCATGCAGATTAACCGGAGCCAAAGGCTGTTTTGGCGCCTGCTTTAACTGCTTACGCAGGCCGCATATTCCCTGTTGCTGGCGCACTTCACTCCAATCTTCACCAAAATGCTCAGGCACCAGCCACGAACAACCACTGCGATGGCAGGCCGCAATTCCGGGTAAATCATGATCGAGGGCAACAATGAGTTGAGTCTGTAAGTGTGGCCAGTGTTCGATAACCTGGGTGGCGATGGAGCGGGCATTATGCTCACCTACAATACATATCACCGGCTCGTTCGTCGCCAGATAAACACTCACTGCATCCGCGAGCCCACCCACCACTCTCAAACAGCCAAAGTAACCGGGCAGTTCAGCCAGAGACTTGCCGATAAGGGCAAAGCCTTCGGATACTCTGGTGCCTTTGGTGACTTTTTTATTGTCTTTTGGAGAGAATTTTTCCGGGCAACGTTCATGCAGTTTACCTCGGGGAAATATGCGTTCGTATCCGCAAAGCTCTCCGTTGATATTGATTAATGGGTATTGGAGACATTGGCCATACCAGTGATCCTTTGCAATAAACAACCCCGCCAGAATACTCAACTGATTGAAATCCAGTGATTTCTCTTTTAGATAGTCCGTAGGGTCTGACAAGGAAACATCCGATGGTGCAGAGGTGGAAATAACAGTATTCCGTCTGGCAATTGATTGATCAGGAGAAATGGGGGTATTCATATTAGTGAACTCACTCTGCTCAATTCCCAGTTAGGCTGAATAGACAATCAGGGCTATGTGAACAACACTGAAATGATTAACTATCTACCGTTGAAAAACTATCTGAATTAACAGAATCAATGCTTATCAAAACAATAATCATACGATGACGGATGGCTATTAAACAACAGTTGATCTATAAATTAATCAGAAAACAAATAAGAAACACCGATAAAACCAGCTTTATAACAGTTTTGACAATTACCTCATAATAATTATTTGACGACAGGAATGAAAATTTAGCCTGTGAACAAGCAGCTGTATTATTCAATACAGCTTTAATTAACCTGTCAGCATCAATACAAACAACTCAATCATCGTAGCTTGAAACACTGTATTACAAAACGCTGATAATCGTGAAGCTTAAATAGCCTTGATCATTAAATTCTATTAAAATATATAACACCTGAAATCATGATTTAAACAATCAAGCATTATACAAAAATGATTAACTATCTACCGTTGAAAAACTATTGAATTAACAGAATCAATTACTTATCAAAACAATAATCATACGATGACGGATGGCTATTAAACAACAGTTGATCTATAAATTAATCAGAAAACAAATAAGAAACACCGATAAAACCAGCTTTATAACAGAACGAATCGTTTGACAATTACCTCATAATAATTATTTGAGACAGGAATGAAAATTTAGCCTGTGAACAAGCAGCAGTATTATTCAGATATAGCTTTAATTAACCTTCAGCATCAATACAAACAACTCAATGGGCTGATTCGTAGCTTGAAACACTTGTATTACAAAACGCTGATAACGTTTAACATGACGGTATCATATTTAAATAAGTACCATATTGCCAAAAATGATTATGACAATCATGAAAAAGGCTTAAATACCTTGATCATTAAATTCTATTAAAATATATAACACCTTCCTAAATCATATGATTTAAACAATCAAGCATTATACAACTCAATCAATTTTATAAAAGAATAATAATTACTGCATAAAACAGAACTAACAAAAAAACCTTTATCCCGAAACCTATTATAAAATCTAAAAACCTTACTTGATTTGATTGAATCTTCTACCAAAATAACACTCTCATAATTTTTAATAAGAACTTTATCTGAATGGAATATCGCACCAAGGGTCAGCTCTATCGCACCAACAAAACTGCAATATCGCCTTGATCCGAAGAGTATCGCTGAAAAATTGCATTCCCGTTAAACTATCAGGAGAAACCCCTTTGATTATTCAATCAGTTATTAATTTAAGCCAGGCACTTAAAGAAGCTGAAAACGATCCCGAAGCAGGTATAGCCATTGCTCCCTTATCCATGAGCAATGCTTATTGTCTATTCAGTGCTGAAATAAAGGCCGGACATAAGGTCAGTTGTCATTACCACCCTGTTAGTGATGAAATATACACTGTGTACGGTGGTTCTGGTGTGATCTATACCTCCGTTGTTGGGTTCAACAACCGGCTTCATAAGATTCATGCCAGAGAAATTCACCCCGGTGACAGTTTCACCATTCCATCGGGTGTTGCCCATCAACTGAAGGCCATCAGTGATCTAACCCTGCTGTTTGTCTGTCCTGAGGAACATACCGGGTACGATCGAGAATTTGTTCAGGATATTTGTTTGGAAAGCATTCCTGTACAGAGACGGGCAGACGATTCAGATCAGCCTTAATTATGCCCACAAACTACAAAAATCTGGAACAATGGCTGTCTATTATGGAGAATCAGACCAGTGATGTCTGGGACCTGATGGATCTTGAGCATCACTTTATCTATGCCAATCCACAATTAGTAAATCTTGTCGGACTGCCATCAGGCTATCAGCTGGAGGGTCGACATATGTCTGAACCGCCAGCCAGCTGCTACGAAGTGTGCGCTGCCGATTTTATTACTCAGAATGAATACTGTCTTAGAACACAACAGGATGTTCGGATTTTGGATGTACATCCGGGAAAAGAGGGTGACTGGTTTGTCTATATTTTCCACAAACGTCCATTGTATGATGACGAAGGGCAACTTCAGGGAACTATACATCATGGGGTTGATGTATTGAAACAATGGCACGAGTCTGCATTAACACTTCAGAAACTCTCCGAGTACTATACCGGAAAACCAGAAACATCAGTGATACTGCATTCTCAACGACCAGAGCAGGATACCCTGAAGGTTGCATGCCAGGCCGATATTACGGCTGAACAATATGATGTTTTATTTTGCCTTCTGTGCCGAAAGAGCCCCAAGGAAATAGCCGTAATGCTTAACCTTACACTGCCTGCAGTACACTCAAGAATCCAACGACTGAAGGAAAAAATGGGGGTAAATTCAATCCCCAATCTGATTGAAAGAGCCGTACTCCTTAAATTATTCCAACATTTGCCAGCTCGTATAACCAGCAATTCCCCACGTTTTATTAAACCCCTTGGTATCACTAGCGTACGAAGTCGTATATATTTTGTATGCTCGTGATAAATAGTCGAGTTTTTGGGAAAAATTACATATCTCAACACGTAAGCAGCTGTAGCTGCGCCCTGCGTGTGATGCTTCTTATACGCTGTTACCGATGTCGTATAAGCATGGGGAATAGCTGTCGTATAACAACCCGACAGCTCTCAGTAATTCTATAGAATAAAATGGGTTCGTTCATTATTGTTCTGTACTCAGAAATATTTACTACATTGTTCGTTGATCATCACCTTCTTCCAGGAGTATAATTTTCAACCACGATGAATATTCAAGAGCTATATCCGATACACTTTAGTCAACAAACTCTATATCAAACTAATGTCTCTACAATTGAGAACGGGCGGCAGCCTGACTTTATAATTTCCTGAAACAATGACAGCCAGAATATATTTTTGATAATCAAAACATTCCGATAATAACGCTTTTTATCACTCATCTTGTTAAAACAGCATCACGAATGGGCTTATTATGAGCAAGTCAATATCTTCTGAATTAACGACAATGGACTCTGGGTGGTATCTGATTCGTAGTAAACCAAAATCAGAACAGAGAGCCGTGGATCATTTATCCGATCAAGATTTTAAAGTTTATTGCCCTTTTATTGTTCAATCCAAAAAAACCATGGCGCTTTTCCCCCAATACTTATTTATTTACCTTTCTGAAAATGATACCCGCCATTATCATAAAATACGGAATTCAAGGGGAGTCGACACCTTTGTTTGCTTTCAGAACTACGATCCCCACAATACGCCATCAGTTAACTCATTTCAGTTACCAAAGCCTATACCCAACGGTGAACAGGTCATAGCCCAGGTCGTTCATCTTGAACAGGAATTCGATGAGTTCCATCAAAGTTCAAGTAAAGCTGTACAGCATTTTCAGGAAGGTGATGAAGTCTCCTTTTCCAATCCATTGTTTCAATGCCTGAAAGCCACATACATTAAACGACTCAATCTGGACTATGGAATGATTCTTCTTCAATATATTCAAAACTACCGTTTTCAGAACAGAATACATCAACAACTATTCGCCGAGAAACGGATTCAAGTCCCCTTGAATCAACTGTCACATAAAAGCAATCGTCAATAACCCTCTGTTTGAGGTTGATTTATGACTCATCGCAGTCCCTCTCCAGCACTGAAAATAAATATCCGACTTATGACCCGGCAAGCCCAGCGAATGAATAACTGGCTATCATCACATTTAGGCGGCATGTTTTTTATGCTGGAAGTGGTTTTCAGCGAACAGACATCCCTTCATAATGAAATTCTACAAACCCTTAACGAAATCACACACAAGCTGGATGAACTGGATCATTCAATTGAATCCTGTATTGACCATCAAAATACAGAGTCATTGCCGTCCGTATCCTACAACAGTCAAAAAGAAATCACTCTAAACTGTACAACCCCCCAGGCACAATGCTGCGCTCAGCTACTGGTACATTTTGACCAGTTGATTCAACAGTACGATCGACTTTGGTTATTGAATGAGATTGACCGTAAAGAATATCAGAAAGCTATTAGACACTGGACACTCAGCGTATCGAGAACATTAAACGAGTGTAATCAATGCTATCGACACTTACGTCAGCGAATCATTACCCAGAATCAATTCAGCGATAATGCGCCTCCGGAAAAATAAGAATCAATCATAAAAACAGCTGATATACATGAACATTCGACTGATGCAACTTCACTATCTGTTGTTGGCATTGAGTATTGAGGTTAACGCCAGCACCTTGCAGCAAGAACTGAACAAAATGCTCAATACGCTTTCAACCAGTTCCGACCCCGGGGTGTACCAAACCCAACGTCGCGGCGTTATATCCGGCGGTGCCTTTCATGCCAGAACCCGTATCAATGAATCCAATTTGACAGGGTTTGTGCCACCGGATTTCTCGGCAGGCTGTGGCGGCATTGATTTATACGGCGGTTCTTTTTCATTCATCAACAGCGAGCAATTCAACAAGCTGATTCGGGATATTGCCGGTAATGCTTCCGGTTATCTGCTGGGACTGGCCATCAGTGCCATGAACGAGAAAGCCTATCAGCATATCGAAGCCCTGCAGGAAAAGATCATGCATCTGAACAGTTTGTTCTCCAACTCCTGCAACATGGGACAAGGTCTGGCGAACAGTATGCCTATGCCGGCGGCCATGAAGAAATTTCAGACCGATGCCTCTTTGAACATCAGTCGAGCTAATGTGGCTGATACCTTTCAGTCGTTTACCGGTACCGGACTGGCGGGCAGTGATCCGGTGAAAACATGGCGGCAGTCAGCCAGCCCAGGTGATCAGAAAAAACTACTGGGGAATCTGGTTTGGAATGCTCTGCAGAAGTCTTCTGTGATTCTGGGGAATGGCTATAGAGAGGCGGTAATGAGTCTGACCGGAACCCTTGTGGTGTCCATGAATCCGGGAGAATCCCAACCCACGTTATTCAGCTATATTGGCAATCAGTTGAAAGTGGAAGAGCTGATTTACGGTTCAGATAATGTCACCCTGTATCGCTGTAAAGATCACTCCCAATGCCTTGCTCTGTCTCTGGTCAAACAACAAAAACTGTCCGGATTATCAGAATATCTGGTGCAGTTGTTGAATACGCTGGCGGATCACTGGCATCACAACCGTAAAAGCTCGCTGCAAACCGTCAATGGTGTTTCAGCCACAGCACTGTTACAGAATTTACCGGTAGGCACCGGAGCCATGATCCGTAACCTGACGGCGGCAGACGTTCAGTTAGCCAAACTGTTTATTGCCCAGGCATCCCCTCATATCGCTTTTTATATGGTGCATCAGTTTATTGAAGATCTGCATCAGATCACTCAGTCTCTGGTGACCATGGAAGGCGATTATCACCCCTTCGCCCGACAACTGCAGGACACGCTTAAAAGCTCCAGAGCTCAGTTGCACCAAGAACTGCACCGATTAGGTGAACGTTACGGTCGCTTTGGCGAGCTGATTCAGGATTATCGCCATATGCTGTCGGTGGCTGAGCAGAAGCGCTATCAGGCATTGCCACTGGAGCCAGACAAAACAGAGCATTATCACCCCACCACCAATCCCTTGCACTGATGGAGACCATTTACTCCATCGGAGATGCTCATTTTCTCTATACCGTATTGAACGGTTTAGTGATGATTGTGAGTGCTCCGGACTTCTTAATGACCATTAAGATTGGCTTTACCATCGGAACCTTTTATCTTGTTTTGCAGGGATTAATGGCGGGTAAGTTCCCGGCGTTTCAACATTTACTGTTGAGCCTCATTATATATTCGGCTCTGTTCGGACTACCCACAAACGGGATGAAGTACAAAGGCATCGACGTGGATATTTACGACGTCTACACCGACACCAACCGCAAGGTGGACAATGTACCTTTTGGGATTGCCTTGACGGCCAGTATGCTCTCTACCCTGATCTGGAAACTGACCGAAACCTTCGAGCAAGCCTTTCATACCACCGATGCGTCAAAACTAACCCGCAATGGTTATCTATCGAGCCTGACCCGATTAATGGAAGCCCGCAGTACCGCCATGAAACAGTTTCAACAGAACCCAGCTCTGGCTCAATCATGGCGAAACTACATCAAGGAGTGCACCCTGATCGGGATTGATCTGAAGTTCAAGAGTGTTAACGATGTATTCCATACCGGCGACGTAATGACTGCATTGGAATTCCCTTCAGAAGTCTTCGGAACCCTGATCTACCGAAATGGCCAGCCGATATCTCTTACCTGCACAGAGGCGTTTACCTGGTTAAAGCCTCAACTCACCGCCTGGTTTGACCAGCAACTGCTGAAAGACAACACATCACCCCATAGAAATCTGACGCTGGGTTCCGCGCTGCAGGCATTGAGCCAGAGTGCAGAATCCAGCCGAAATTTCATGATGGCTTCGGCTCTGCTTCCTGTGTATCACGACGCCACCATTGAAAAATTGCAGGATATGCAACAACCCCAGGCGGCCATTATGACCCAACAGGCCATTCTACAACGCAACACTCAATGGGCAGGTGAACAGCACCTGTTTCTGAGCAGTATGCGGGCGATGATGGCGTACATTGAAGGGTTTGTATTTGCTGTAACGCCATTGATGGGATTATTGGTCTGCGTGGGATTATTCGGTGTACGACTGGCCTTTAAATATCTGATGTTGCTACTCTGGATTCAACTTTGGATGCCGGTACTGTCCATCAATAATCTCTATATAACACTGGTATCCAAAGGTGCTATGGCCAGTTTGTCTGCACCCATTACCAGCTTTACCGGCATTATCGAATCCGGCCCTATTCTGGAGTATTGGTTAGGCGTCGGAGGATTGATGGCTGCCTCCACTCCTGCACTGGTACTCATGCTGTTATACGGCAGTGCGATTACCGCCACCCATCTGGCGGGAAGAATGCAAAGCGGCGATTTTGTAAATGAGAAAGTCAGTGCTCCGGACATTATGATGCCCGGATCAGCCGTTAATCAGCAGGCCGGATGGAATATTGGACCTCAGCAGGGAGCGACACGGGGACAGATTGATCAGGTGGTTCCGGCGCTCTCTGCCAGCAATCAGCTTTCCAGTCTGGTTGCTTCAAAAGATAGCGCTCGCCAAAGTGCTGGAATGGCCTTCAGTCAGGCAACGAGTCACGCATTCCAGCAGCGTTATGGTGAATCTGTTGATGCCAAAGAGTTCAGTCAGTTCAGCAACAGTCTGAGTTCAGGACAGAGTCAGGTGACGCAGTTTCGAAATGATCTTTCGAGGGATTTGCAGAATCGATTTGGGTTGAGTTCTCAGATATCGAAAGATCTAGCTTCTGAAAAAACACTGAATGTCGGAGCACATGGGAGTCAATCAATCAAAAGTACACCTCTTGGCATGGGCATCAATTATCGGAAAAGTGCATCGGGAACAAATAAAGAATCTCAATCAGATTCCATTGGAGAGGCACTCTCATACTTAAACAACGAGGGGCTCTCCAAAACATGGGATTCACAGCTACAAAAAGCCATGAAAATGGATGCAGGCAGTGGTCAATCCCATAGTTGGATGCAAGAACTTGGTGTCAATGATAATCAGCAGTATCAGCAATCCGCCCAGGAAGCCTTGAGTTCCGAAAAAAGCTTTGAACAAGCCAGCCAATTGCAACAGCTGCTGGGGCAGGCTTTAAGTTCGGGACCCGCAGTGTGGGCGCATAAACTGGCCGCTTCTCCAGAGGCTATGAAGACCTTACAAAACAAGCCTTTTGATTCTGATTACCAAAAAGACGTCAATGCGAACTACCAACGATTTGAAACGCAGTTTGCCAGCAGTGATGAAACTTTGGCGGCAGCAATGGTCACCTCTTCTTTAAAAACAGGTGACGATAAAGATATTACACGGTTAGGTGCAGCCCTTGATCAAGCAGGATTAATGACAACATCCAGTGAAGCAACACCCCGATCAAACCAGTCCCTTGAGCGCAGTAATACTGGTTCTGAATTACAAGAGTCTGTCACCGGAATCCTCAAACAGCCCCAGACACTTGATCAAAGCCAGGCTGAACAGAATATTCGCCGTATCAAAGGCAACACCGCTAATCAGCGCACTCTCAGTGCTTCCGATATCAGCCCAGAGGCCATGAGAAACCCTCCTGCGGCTTTACGATCCTTCGTTCAAGATCATGCTGATTCTTCAGACTCTGTAGCCGCCAGTTATCAACAATCCAGCCAGTACAAATCCTATGTTTCTGACCTCATGAAGAAAACTGCGTTTGGAAATACCCCATCTTCCACCGGGAAAGGGATACAGAAAACTTCCAGTCAAGCATTTACCCAGGCGAAAGAACAAGGGCTGACAGACACTCAAGCCATGATGTTCAGCTCGATGGTGAAAGATCGAGACCCCCGCTTTGAGCGCAGTGCTGATTCAGCCGATCGTGCACACCGGTTGGGACAAGCTATTTCTGAAGTCAGTCGCGGATGGGGAGAACAAGGTGCCACACTTGGCTGGCATGCGTTCAACCATCTCTCACACGCGGCTGATAATCCCCAATATACGGCAACGGGTTTAAAACTGGTTGGTGAAATGAACCGCCTTTATCAACCTGAACTCAAGCAATACGATCAATCTGTCTCCGAGATGCTGAACGGACAATCGCTGTACCCCATGGAAGGTAATTATCTGGATACCAGCATGAAGCCAGAGCATATCGGATCAAGCATCAGGAAAACACTGCAAACAAGAGAAGAGCAAAATAATGAATGGTTATTTCAGAATAAAAAAATAGGCCTCTATCAAGACAGTGAAAGTGATGTTGCTCGATTCACGAATGACATAAAAAATGGTTTGAAGGGTTTCATCAAACCCAATTAGTCATCGTCTTCATTTTCACCATTAAAGAACCCCATTACATCAACCATGCTATTTACCATTGGTAAGCCTGATGCATAGTTTATCCCGTAATAGATTTCATCAACTGCATCTTCACTATTATGTTGAAAATCGGTGTCTTTCGTCATAGTAAACAGCTTCAAAAAACAAGCCCCAGACACCAGTCCCCAAAACACTGGCGACATCAGCATTCTGAAGAAATAGCCCGGCACCAACACGCTGTGAACGACCTGTTCCAACACCAGACAACAGAGACATAGCACTAATAGACTGCTCATTGCCCGTTTTAAACGACCTGTTACGTTCATAATTCTGTACCGAAAGACAAATACTGTTCGACCGTTATTTACTGCCTTCAATACCTGAAATTAGCACACGAAGGGGAAACTATGCATTTTAAGAACCCTTTTTTACCAGCCCCTCAGACAAAGAGTTTACCAATCAGTTGTTGACTACCCGGGCGTTTCAACCCGAGGAGGCTTTGTTTCTATGCGACGACCAGCATCTGTTTTTCGGATTCCTCTGTATGACTCTGAACGGACTGGATAACGGTCTGGATGATCGACTGAATGGCCTGCTGAATCAGGATTGGCCGGACAACACGCTGGTGCAGTGTGGTCTGGTACTGAGCCCTGATCTGCAACAGACCATTCACCAGTTAATGTTGATGAAAGACCGTGCGCCTCCCCCGTTCAAAGTCATGTTAAAACATAACATCCAACAGCTGCAGGCGGGGATACACCAACCGCTCAGTCAGGGTCATAAACTTCGACGGGGGATTCTCTGGGTCACGGTAAAAATTGCGATTCAACAACGCTCACCTTCCGACGACGAGATGATTCTGGCCAGCCGTTTGAAGCAGACTTTTTCAGGGGGACTGGAAACAGCGGGATTAGCGTCGGTACCCATGAACCAACAGGATTGGCTGCGACTGAATATGATTCTGGTGAATCACCCTGAACAGGGTCGGTGGACCTTAAGCAAAATCGCCGTTGATCACGAACAGTCCTTGAATGAACAGGTCTTTGACCCGGATTCAAGCCTTGAAGTGCACCGGGATCATCTGGTAATTGGTACGGGCGACAAACAACGGTTTATCAAGGTATTGGTCGCCAAACAGTTACCCCAGTACGCGGCGTTGGGTACAGCGTTTAATTTTATGGGGGACAGTCAGAGTGGCCACAGAGGCATCAAGTGCTATGCACAGATTCATGTATTGCTGCGATTCCCACGCTGTCAACAGCTGCAGGCGACACTGAATAGCCGTCAACGGGTCGCTATTCAACAGGCGTCCAGTCCCATTACCCGTTTTGAACCCCGCCTTCTGGAGCGTAAAAAAGATTTTGATGTGTTGTCGAAAGCACTTAATAAAGGCGACGCCCCGCTTCATCTCTGCTTTGCCCTGGTGCTTTATTACGACTCTCTGAAAGAAGCCAATACGTTGTCGTCCAATGCCTGCAGCTACTACCGCGAACTGGGTTTTATGCTCTATGAAGACGTCTATTTTATGTTACCCATGTTCCTCAACACCTTGCCCGGCAATGCTCAAAAGGCCACCCAAACCATTGCCATGCATGAGAAGACCCTGGCAACCCGTCACGCCGTTCCATTGCTGCCCTTATTTGATGACTGGCCGGGACATCAGGAAGCTCTGCTGAACCTGGTGTCTCGCCGTGGCCAGTTAATGAACCTGTCGCTGTTTGAATCCAACAGCAATTACAACGGCATTATTGCCGCCACGTCCGGTGCCGGCAAAACCGTGCTGGTTAATGAAATTATCAGCAATGTGCTGATTCGCGGTGGTCAGTGTTGGGCGCTGGACATTGGTGAGGGCTACAAAAAACTCTGTCACCATTTTGATGGTCTGTTTCTGGACTTTGACCAGCACAGTCAACTGGGCATGAACCCTTTTGCCCTGGTACACGACTATGAAGAGGAAGGCGACATTCTGCTGGCATTGATCATTGCCATGGTGTCGCCCAGAGACCCCCTTTTGCCTTATCAGGAAGCCAGTCTTCGGGAGCAAATCCGTGAACTCTGGGAGCAGGAAGGCACCGGTAGCAGCGTTGATTTATTGCAGGACAAACTGAATCAGCACAGCGACAACCGCATGACTGATTTGGCCGTGCAACTCAGTGCATTTACATCGAAAGGCGAATACGGTCGATTTTTCAGCGGAGGGAACATGCTGGATATCAGTCAGTCATTTACAGTATTGGAGCTGCGTCACCTGGACAGCCGCAAGCATTTACAGCGCGTGGTGATTCTGGAACTGATCTACCTGATTCAGCAGATCATGTACTTTGGTGATGTCAGTCGCCGTAAATTGGTGGTAATTGACGAAGCCTGGAACCTGATGCGAGACACACAAGGCGCTGCTCTGTTTATCGAACACGGCTTTCGTCGTTTTCGCCGATTTAACGGAGCGAATCTGATGGCTGCCCAGCGCATTGAAGATTTTTACGAAACTGCAGCAGGCAGAGCAGCACTGGATAACAGCGCCACTCAATTTCTGCTAAAACAACAAATCAGCACCATCAATGAACTGGAAAAACAACAACGCCTGCCTTTATCACCAGAAGGCTACAAACTGCTGAAAACTGTTCACACCATTGAAGGCAAATACTCTGAAGCACTGGTGTTGACCGAGCAGGGTTCCGGTATTGGCCGACTAATTCTCAACCCGTTTAAAAAACTGCTCTACTCCAGCCATCCCGAGGATGAAGGTGCCATTCGGGCTTATCGCTCACAGGGTTTATCTTTAAGCGATGCCATTATGCAGGTATTAAAAGACAGGAACGCTGTATGACTATATACGTAGACACTGAAACCACTGGCCTGGCCGCCAGAGATGAAATTGTCGAAATTGCCATTATCGACGACGAGGGTGATGCTCTATTTAATGCACTGGTAAAACCGGTTCATCACAGCCAATGGCCGGAAGCTCAGGCTGTTCACGGAATCAGCCCAAAAGAAGTAGCTCATGCCCCTATCTACGATGAGTTGCGCCCTATCATACGAAGACTGCTTCAGGATCAGGAGGTGGTGATCTACAACAAGGCTTACGACAGCCAATATTTGGGCACTGAGCTGGAAGTCGCCAACAGTATTCAGTGCTGTATGCTCCTATTTGCCGAACATTATGGCGAATGGAATCATCGCTATGGCAACTATAAATGGCAAAACCTCAACACGGCCAGTCAGTATGTGTTGCACAAGTGGGAAGGAGAAGCACACCGGGCACTGTCAGATACTCTGGCAACCCGGGCAGTATGGCACTACCTGACCCGGCCTGAAGTTCGTCAGCGTATCGATGCTCTGAAAAACGTATGACGCCTGTTCCCCACTGGCTGGCAACATTATTTCTGATATTGTCAGCCTCTGCCGCCTCTTCTTCAATAACCATTAGCCTTTATGTATCAGAATCCTTGGGTGAATCGACACTAATTCAACTGCTGCAGAGCGTTGAGCATGTACAGGGCGTCAATATGATTATTCGGGGAATGCCAGCCAACGATAGAAACCTGATCCAGACTATTACTCGCTGGCAAGCCAGAATCAAAACAGCTGGAACCGATTATGGGATTCAAATTAATCCTGTTGCTTACCGTGAAAACAATATCGAACGAGTCCCCGCTATCACCATCTCCAGCGATGGTCATGCAGAGTTGACTGTGTTTGGTGTCACCTCTGTCGATTGGGCAATGCGTCAATATCAGGCCGGACGGAGCGGCAATATGGGAACGTATGGCTCTACTTATCCAATCAGTGAACCAGATTTACTGGAGGTATTGTTACAACGACTCCAACAACAGGACTGGCAGACTATTCAGAGAAAAGCCCGACAACGCTTGGAAAAAAAGGTTATTTCGCAAGGCATACAGTTGCCAGCCAGCAGACAATCCTTCAGTAAGATTCTAAGTCTTGGCAGTTCATGGCACACACCTATCATTGCTCTGAATATCAACGACAAACAGCAGAGACATGCGGTTACGCCCTGGCTACAGCAATACCCAGATGCGGTGGTAATGGTTACAGAATGGCCTTTCCTGCTACTCAAAACACTGTCAGACATCTGGCAACAGCATCCAGTTTATTTACTGCCAAATGCGTTAGTTCATCGTTTCCAGCTATCAGCACTTCCTGCATTGATCACACCTGAATCCGGAGAGAACTGGCGTATAATGTCGCCATCGGTTCCTGAGTTTTCCGCACTGGTTAATGTGTCATGGGTAAGAGCATTACTGGTGAAAGCCTCTCAATCAGCCTATGCGCTGGAAACCACAAAAAACCCATCTAAAGCCCTGTGCCAAAGTGTGCCTGTTTTATCTGAGAAACTGATTACTTCTGTGCCCTGGAACGAACTGTTTCCGATTCGCATCGGTTTGGCGAAAATGGGTTCAGGAAAAGAACCGAATCACA
>CBDBOO010000088.1:0-9256 GCA_965208385.1 Endozoicomonas sp. | reverse complement strand
TGGCTTAACCCTGTGCGGACTGGTGAGTTCAGAGGGAGTTACTTGTAAGTGGTAACAACCGGGCACTGGCCAGGCGTAATTCAGGGTCGCCCGCCAGCAGTGCTGTGGCAATGGGGCCAAAGGCGTTATCCAGTTCATCCTGCAGATCACTGGTGGTTGATGTTGTAGTCGTCGTGTTGTCTGACAGATTGTTTTGCGACAAACGTGTCAGTGCGTTTACAACTTCCGGGCTGGCCTCAACGGGAGCATTGGTCAGGGCAATTAAAAGAAGGTTGATGGCTTGGGGATGCGGGCAATTTCCCAAGGCCCTGATGGCAAGAATGGTGTTGCTGGTATTAGGCAGGCGGGCTATTTTTGCTCGTTTTTTTCCTGGTCCTTTACCGGCATCTACAGTGAGCAGATGGTTTGATTGGGCAATATTAGTGCTGGCCAGATTGGCAAATTCACTGTCGTCGTCTTCAACACTATCGAGCATTTCCTGTAAGAACTGCTGATGATCTTCAGGTTGTGAGTCATGAAGCTCTGCACTGGCTGCTATGTTATCCAGAGTGATGGCTTCCAGGGTGGACTGACCGGCCCGAGTCACCGATTGGGCATAGTCCGGATTAAGTGCATCCAGAACCTGCTCAAATTTTTCAGAACTGTTTTCAAGAGCGCCTGTGCTGGATTTTTTCCCCTCCCGCGTATCCAGAGACATCATGGGTATTCGGTTATTCTCACTTTCAATAGATTGATTTTCAGTAATAGATTGATGTTCAGCGGCAGCGTTATCTTCAGAATGCTTTGTTGTGTCATCTGAAGGGAGTAACTCATTTTCGAAACATAGGAAAGCCTGTTGTTGAAACGGATGCTTTAGATTTGCTGAAATATCAGCCAGACTTTCAAAAACAGACTGCCGAACCAGAGGGTTTTCATGTTCACTGAACCCGGAGAGTAATTGAAAATCATCCTCTGTCTTAATCTGTGTCCCCAAATGCCGGATTAGAAAGGTCAGGGTTCTGACAGGTAAATCATTCTTTTCAAGCTGTTGGCAAACCACAGAGTGATGATCATAAGCGGTGAGTTTTTTGGACAGAGACAGTGCTGCCGATACCACATCCGGATTGGGTTCAGTCAGGCAACGGTTCAGTTCATGAGATAATGACTCAATATTGTCGTTTAATTCGCTGGTGCTGAGCAAAGCCATAAACTGCAGTGCAGAAATACGTATTTCGGTATCCTGATGGTTGATCAGTGGCAGAATATGCCGGGGTTGAAGGCGGAAACGATCATTCCCGGAAAGACTTTTGCTGATAGACCATGCGGCTTCAAGTGCTGCTTTGCGAAGTTCTGCTGAGGGATCATCCAGCCGTTGAATAATATCAATAATATATTCACGCTGTTGTCTTTTGCCCAGTGAGGTAATGGACGCCAGGCGAATATCCGGGTTTTTGTGGTTTAAGACTTTGAACAAGGCCACTGCCGAATTATTCCCGGATCCCAGGCCAAGAGCCTGGGCAGCACGACAGGCTTTCCTGCTCTGAAACGGGCTATCGGAGTGATTGTTTAACTGCTGAATCAATGCCTGCTCGCCTGCTTCACCGCATTGGGCAAGGGCTTTCATTATTTCCGTCTCGATGTCCTGACCGTCTTCACTTTCCAGTGCTTTGATTAATGAAGGTACGGCGTCTCTGTCGTTGCAATCACCTAGAGCGATAACCGGGGCTCTTTGTATATCCCAGTTGTCATTCCAGCCATCGTGATGACCATTATCTTCCAGTGAGCCATCAGCCAGGGGGAAAAGATAATTTCTGGCTGCAGGATACTGCTTTGCCAGAGTTCCGATAACTTCTGTTGCTGCCACCCTGACGTCACCATCCGGGTGGTCGGATGCAACCTGTTTCAGGGCCGGAATGCTTTGGATATTACCAATATGAGACAGCGCTTCGGCGGCGGCCATAACCACATCTTCATCTTCATCCAGCAGTGCTCCATTGAGATGAGACAATGCCTGGGGAGCGTCAATGTTGCCCAGTGCCCTGGCACAGTAATAATGGTCTGCCTCATCTCCGGTTTTCAGGAGTTCAACCAGATGATTGATAAAAAGTTGTGCTATGGCCATGGAATACCCCTTCATTAATCCGTTTATTAATGCAGGGGATGTGCCAGTTTTTGACAGAAGCGAAAATTCCCGTCTGCGTAAACTAAAGGCGCTGTACTCCTGATTTGATCATGAATTTTGTCTGTGATGCCTATGCGTGATTCAAACGGGTTGAGTGAAAATTGAATGAAACATTCAATCATGGCACAAGCCCGGGTCTGTCATTTCCATAAACTGTTCAACTCCTTGAGAACTCTCACTGCTTCGAATCAGTCCTGATTCTTCAAACACCTACATAACATGGGGATTTAACAAAGTTGGCCTTAATTCTGCACTGTTAACAATAAACCCGGGTGCTGATTAAACGAAAATAGGCGGGCCGGGACAGCCTGAATAAATCTGACGCGCTCGGATAATATGCGTGAGGAGAAGAGAATGAGCGGACGAACCAGCAAACGACCCTGGCTTATTGCCATGACGCTGGGTGTTATGGCGCTAGGACAGACCGGTTTAAGCCTGGCTGTAGAAAAAAGCCTGTCACCCATGAAAGTGGATGCCAGAAAAGCAGAGCTGGGTAAGCGATTGTTCTTTGATGCTCGCTTGTCCGGTGATGTTGCATTGTCCTGCAGCAGCTATCACCAACCCGAAAAGGGTTTTGCCAATGCCGAAGCGCTGTCACCGGCTTACCCGGGCAGTAAAGGATTTCGTAATGCTCCTTCACTGATTAACACTACCTATAAAAAGCGGCCCTTTCGCAGGTTGGCTGATCATTTTAGAGATTCCTGTCTGATTTTCAGATACAGATATTCAAGGTCATTGTAACCACATGCCTTGTAGACAATTCGCTTGATGACACCATTGAATGCTTCAATCTTCGCACTGGTTATACGATGCTGGCAGTAGGACAATAATCCTTCTCTCGCTCTGTTCAGCCCTTTTGCAAAGCGTTTTAGCTCGTCAATGCCTGTCTCTTTGGCTAGTTCAATCCACTTATCCAGAAACTTTTTGGCACAGGCTTTATAGGTATACGTCCATAGCTGTCTGAGCATATCTTTCAGAATGTAGGCTTGATACAGGTCTTCGTAGAGAGCAGTTTATGCAGGCTGGTTTCTCGCTTTGGAGTGAGATTTTCTACAATCATAAACAGATTGAATCGCTGGCCCTTAATAAAAGGTTTGTCTTCTTCCTCGGCCTGCCGCCACTCTCTTCGACGAATTTTGTCGATCACTTCGTTGTAGTTGGCAATTATATGGAATTTGTCGTAAACAATATCCGCATCCGGCAAGTGCTCTTTGACCGAAGCCTTGTAGCTACCACCGCGATCTATTCCAACACACTGAATGCAGGCTCTTTGCTCCCGTGTCAGACTACTCAGAAAACGATCCAGTGTTGCTTTTCGTTTACCTTCACCCAGAAAGAGGGTTTCACCCGTGTCGGCATTAAGAACAACGGTTAAATAATGATGACCTTTGCCTATTGATTTCTCATCAATCAGTAATGCTCGTATGTCGTCCAACTGGGGGGCAGGAAGGGTTTTCATCAGCACGCTTTTATCCCAGCGCCTGGCTGTATCATGGGATATAGCGATGAATTCAGGCACCTTATCGCTGGGCATGTAACGACATAAGTGGCTGACATGCTGCTTCAGTCGTTCTGTCGCTTGAGCTTTAGGCGCAAGTCCCGGAATAGTCACTGTTTCGATGTGTCCGCAGTTTGCGCAGCGTCCCTGATAGGCCGTAAATAGGAGATTGACCTTGATCGTACCGAACGGCAGGTCTTGAACACTTCGGTCATTCTCGCGCATTCTGCCCATAGACCAGTGACATTGGCTGCATTTAAATTGCTGTTTACGACCATCTCTGCGTAAATGGACGAATGCTTCAGAGGCATCCCAATCGATATCAATACGCTCGATTACCCAACCAGAAAATGCGAACATAGGACGAAGTGAGGGTGTTGAACACATGTCTGATCCTTCAGAGGTTTTGATCCATTCAAATCAATCTTCTCCTGAAGGCTATTTCTGTTTCAACCCCTCACTTTCCATCAGCCAACCTGCGAAAGCCCCTAATCTTATGGCTGATGTCCTCAGTTATTCAAGGCAGGGAAAACTCAATCGGGAGTGGTTTGATCTTGCTGATCTGATTGAATCCGTTGTCTTGGGACAGCAACGGCTGATCAGCGAAAGTAATGTGCTGATACGTCAGAATGATATAAGGACATTGCCAACTATTTATGGTGACCCGGTAAAGTTACGACAGGTATTTCAGAATCTTCTGAGTAACGCAGTTCAGGCAGCCAGAGAGGAAACAGAAAGGCGGCCTTGTGTTGAAATCCAGTTTGGGATTGATATGCGCGAAAACGGTGCCTGGCTTCTGGTTGAAATGACCAATAATGGCGACACACTGGATTCCGCGATAAAAGACCAGATTTTTGAACCGTTTTTCACCACCAGGGCAAAAGGAACCGGGCTGGGGCTGGCTATTGTTAAACAAAGCATAGACCGTCACGAGGGCGTTATATTCATAGAGCCAGTTGAATGTGGTGGCACCATTGTCCGGGTCGAATTACCGGCCAACATACAGTCAGTGGACAGGAATAGTCTGTCGTCTGCAAAGGAAAGCCTGAAGGAGGCAGTCACTAGCTGACTATGAATAAACTACTCATTATTGATGACGACCAGGCTATCTGCCGTACCCTGCAACTGTATTTCAGCGACAACCTGAACGTCAGGCTGGCTCATACCATGGATGATGGTCTGGAACAGGCAATAAGTTTTCAACCGGACGTTGTCATTCTGGATATCCGCATGCCTGGGCGCAGTGGTATTGAAGGCATCAGTGACCTTAAAAAAAGCTGCGTGGGTGTTCGTATTATTATGATTACGGCTTTCCATGACATGGAAAGTACCATTGCAGCCATGAAAGAAGGCGCTGACGAATACATTCACAAGCCCATTGACCTTGATGAGCTCAACAATGCGGTTACCAGTGAACTGGCTCATGGACAGAGTGCCAGACAGGTGGGACTGGATATTGCCGTATCGGCCAGCCAGAAAGCCACAGGGCATGTAATGGTGGGTTCCAGCAGAGCCATGAGAGAAGTGTACAAAACCATTGGTCGGGTGGCGTCTTCTCCTGCGACTGTTTTGATTACCGGAGAATCTGGTACCGGAAAAGAGCTGGTAGCCAAAGCGATACATCAGGCCAGTGAACGGGCCGGGGAGCCTTTTGTGGCTATTAACTGTGCGGCACTGGTAGACAGTCTGCTGGAGTCAGAAATGTTTGGACACCGCAAAGGTGCTTTTACCGGTGCTGTCAGTCACCAGCCCGGCAAGTTTCAGCTGGCCGGGCACGGCACCCTGTTTCTTGATGAAGTGGGTGAACTGGAACTGAATATTCAGGCCAAACTGCTGAGAGTGTTGCAGGAGCGGGAATTCTACCCGGTGGGAAGTAATACCGCACTGCAGAGTCATGCCCGGATTATCTGCGCCACCAATCGAGATCTGCCCACAATGATTACCGATAAATTATTTCGGGAAGATTTGTATTATCGCCTGCAGGTAGTAACGCTGGATTTACCCCCTTTGCGAAGTCGCATGGACGGTATTGATGAACTGGTTCAGGCCCTGTTGGTTCGGGCCAGAAGAGAACTGGGCAGTAGTGTTAACAAGGTTTCGGAAGAAGTGATGCAGGCGCTGCGCAGAAGCCAGTGGCCGGGTAATATTCGTGAGCTTCAGAATACCCTGACGAAAATGGTCGCTCTCTGCCAGAGCGATATTCTGACACCGGACCTGTTACCCGATCATCTTTACGCAATTGACGAACTGATGGTGAAGAGTGACCAGCCCGGCTCCCTATTTGGTAATCATCCCGCCAGCAGCTTCAGCCTTGAGGATTTGAAACGGGAGCACGTGAAACGGGTGCTGGATGAAAATCAGTGGCACCGGGGGCGTGTCTGCGACATTCTGGGAGTTTCCCGACCAAGATTACAGCGAATGATTGTGCAGTATCAGCTGGAAGACTCCCGGCAGAAAGTCGTTGAATCTCCCAGTATTGAGGAATCCTGATCAGTAACAGATTACTGCTTGAGTGAACTGTAATAAGCCGCCAGATTAGCAATATCCTTGTCACTCAGCATTCCGGCCTGTGGCTGCATAACCATGGCTGTAGGACTGTTACGCTGTTTGTTTTTATAAGCTTTTAAGGCGGCTTCCAGATAAGGTGCTTTCTGACCTGCCAGATTGGGATACGTTGGAATCGCAGAGATACCATTACCGCCATGACAGGCAGCACAGACTGCCGCTTTTGCTTTACCGGCAGCTGCATCACCGGCTGCAAATGAGAGAGTGGGAATCATCAGTAAAGTGATCAGGGCAACCATAAAACTCTTCATTGCTATCTCGCTTAATATAATTGTGATTGAAGTTTCAATATCCTGTTGATACGAATGTTATGCGAACTTTGTGCCAATTTTTAATCACCTTATCAGGGTGTATTCTTGTTGATTGAACTGTTTTCGTTGAACAAAACCGGTAAATATAGGATCAATTTAATGATTCGTTCAATCGGTGAGCGCCCGGGGTTCGCAAATATTTTCACATTTCAGACATGAAGAGTGGTTTTGAACTACCACAGAGCGCGTTGAACCGCTATTCTTTGCCACCAGATTCAGTCCTGACCGGATTTATTTACATGGAAATTGCCGAAATCAAGCGAGCGTTGTCACAGGTGAGTGGCGAAATTCCAGTTGCTGCCTTTAAAGCAGCGATGGTTAAACAGGATGCAATAAAACCAGTGTTACTGGAGGCTCTGGCTGCGTTAACGAATAATCATCGTCGTCCGGCCAGGGCGAGTCAAAGTCGTCTGGGGTTACATGCGCTGTATTTATTGACCGAAATGGGCAGCAGGGAGGCATGGACTGCGGTGACTGAATTGTTCAGTACCATGGGACAGGATGAGAATCTGGCCATTGGTGAAAATTTTGATGAAGTGGTTTGTGACAGTCTGAGCCAGATTTTTGCCACACTCTGTCCTGGTGATATAAAGCCACTGCAGTCCATTATTGAAAATACAACCATTGACGAATATGTCCGGGATGCTGCACTCAGTGCTCTGGTGGTACTCTATCAGCAGGGAGATCTGGTTTTAGACAGCTTGAAAAATTATCTGCAGCAGTTGTTTGATTATGGTCTTGAACAGGAAAAAAATCAGGTCTGGAATGCCTGGGTGCAGGCTTGTTACAACACCCAGCCAGACAGCTTTATGCTGGCTTTAAAAGAACTCTATGAGAAGGAACTGGCTGACCCCTATTACATCACGCTGGAAGAACTGAATGAACGCTGTGGTCTGGAGCCCGCGTCTATTTGCAAAATGGTGATGACCCAGGAAGGGGATTTCTACTGTTATCTGGATGATGCCGTGGCCAGTTTGAATTTGCTTAGCTGCTATTCAGGTGAAGCCGATGAGCTTCTGAAAAACATGGAAAACATGGTTCTTAATCAAACGACTCCGGTAGCAGGCCATCAGCCGGTAGCGCCGGATCTGCATCAGTTATCTTCTGCTCCGGCAGCTAACTGGAGCAATGTTGGCCGTAATGACCTCTGTCCCTGTGGCAGTGGTAAAAAATTCAAGAAATGCTGTTTGCATTAATTCATCAAGCATCCCCAAGGTTCATTCTCTCTGGAATGAATCTGAATAAATTATCAGGCACTGACCTGTTTTTTTGTAATCCCTGCACATTATTATTGTGTGCATATAATAGCCAGGGTAATCAATAGTCAGGGTAATCAATAGTCAGGGTAATTCATGACCTCTGGCCGAAACGTACAGCTGATACCATTGTTCTCTGGAAAGCTGGATATTGGAGGCCTTACCGCAGGCTTTTATTCGATCAGGGCTTGTGGAACCCACAATCGGCTGAATACCTGCCGGATGCTGTTTCAGCCAGGAAAGGACAATGGCTTCTTTACTGGTTTCCAGCGTCTCGGCCATTTCAGTGACGAGTTTGGCCGTTTCCTGAGTGGACGGCGACTGACTGGCAGTGTCTTTACCGGTAAAGAGCCCCTGACTCAGGCAACCCCAGGCCTGTAATTGGATGCTGTTACTTCTGCAGTGTTCCAGCGTACCCGGTGTAAAACTGCCGGGTCGGCTATCTGGATTATTAACCAGCACACCTTCTTCAAGCCAGTCCAGTTGTGAAAGGCTCATGGCCAGTTGATTCGCCACTAAAGGCTGATCAATAGAGGACTGCAGAAATTGCATCTGATGCTGTTGCATATTGGACACACCGAAATATTTTACCTTGCCACTTTTTTCCAGTTGATCAAAAGCGGCAGCCACTTCTTCGGGCTGCATTAAAGGGTCCGGACGGTGGAGTAATAAGACATCGAGATAATCCGTCTTCAATCGTGACAGGCTGTTTTCGACGCTGTTGATAATCCATTCGGTGGAAAAGTCATATCGTTTGGGCGCCTGATGGTCCGCAAACCGGATGCCGCATTTACTTTGCAGAAAAATATCTCGTCTTAATTCCGGGCGTTCTTCCAGAGCCAGACCAAATGCTGTCTCTGCCTTGCCAAAGGTATAAATATCAGCGTGATCAAAAAATTAATACCCGATTCCAATGCAGCATCAATGAGAGCGTGAGCCTGTTTGACATGCTCCCTGGTAACGGCCCCCTGATTCCATCCTCCTCCCAGTCCCATACAGCCACAGGCAATGCCGCTGGCCTTGGGAAGGTAGATGTTTAACGGAATTCGATTCATGTTACACCCATGGATAATGGCTGGTTTATGGCAGCTTAACTCGATTAAGTTGCCTGAGCGAATAACTCAGATAAGATAAGGAGCGAATCACCACTATAAAAAGGCCTGAGAATCATGAAAGAGCCAGATTTTGTACCCCTTGAAGGGTTTCTTGAATTTTCCGATGAAGAAATGCTCGATCGCGCGAAAGGGTTTCGCGATGACATTCGTCGCAGGAGAACCGTTCGTGATTTCAGTGAAAAGCCGGTACCCACTGAGGTGATTGAAGCCTGTTTACTGGCAGCAGGAAGTGCTCCCAGTGGCGCTAATATGCAGCCATGGCATTTTGTTGCTGTGCAGAACCCGGCGATCAAAAAACAAATCCGCGAAGGTGCTGAAGTTGAAGAGCGGGAATTCTACCACCGAAGGGC
>CBDBOO010000087.1:0-12056 GCA_965208385.1 Endozoicomonas sp. | reverse complement strand
AGGCAAAACGACACCATAGCCGAACTCATCCACCAGAGTTGAGCAGAGAAAAGCTGGCAGCGGTTCAACAGATTTTGTGTTATCAAGGTCATGGTCGAATTGCTGCTGTATTGGGTTTATGTCGTGAGTTAGGGCTTCGAAGCCGGGAAGCAGCTTTACTCGATTGCAATCACGCTCTGAATCAAGCCAGAGCCTTAGGCAAGATAGATATAGAACGCGGCACTAAAGGAGGGCGGGGAAAAAGCACAGCGGTAGTGGGTTAAACCTGTTAAATTGCATGAATATCAATCCCGAATTCCAATTTATTTATCAAAAGACCAATCACGATATCGTGCATTTTCTCTGATTTTGAAAAGCAAATTGTTTTACGAGCTAAACGCTTAATTCTAGTCCTGAAGTTGAGGTTTTTTCTCTCAATTTTTTGTGTATTTGTTTTCCCTACAACATGCTCTGCTGGATTAAGATGCCGATCATATGCACCCCAATTATCAGTATAAAATCTCTTTATATTAAATGGAGCGAGCAGCTCTTTTAGAGTCTTAAATACCTTGTCAGTTCGCTTTCCAAAGGCATAAGCAAGAACCGTATTGGTGGTATGGTCAACTGCGTGCCAAAGCCAGCGCTGGTTAAATTTACTATTAACAAATGACCATTGCTCATCAAGCTCTGCCTCTTCGCAGGCAGGCTCTAGATGTATATTACTCTCATCTCCAAGCTCCATTGTGCGGATATTAGGATTAACTTTGATTAAGCCTTTTTCTTTTTTTTTAAGGTGTTTATGACAGTCGTTTTACTAATACCCAACACCCTCCCTGTATCCCTTACGCCACTGCCATTAATTGCCATCTCAACGATTTTTTCCTTAACTCCAGGCTCGTAGGCTTTGTAACGATATTTGAGCATGAACGTTTTAACATGGCAGTCAATATTACAACACAGGTAGCGCGGTACATTATGGGCGCTAACACCGATGTATTTGATGTTTTGGCTGTCACAAGTACTACAGCGTACTATTGAAGAACAAGTCATATTTAACTCGCTAGTAATACGTCTACTGTCGTATTATAGCTGACTTTTCGGAACCTACAGGTTTAACCCACTACCAAGCACAGCTACAAGTCCCAGTCGTGTTGAACGCTGGGTGCCCGTCAGCGAGTCAGCCATTAGCGCCCTTAAAACCGCAGCTGCACTGCAAAAACACAACGATAACCTGGTGCCTGAAGGCAAGCGGCTGACTGAATTTCTGTGCTCGGTTCGTCATTACAGTGGCGTGGTTTTGAAACAAAAGGGGCTGACCAACCGCCATGATTTACGGGCAGCCTATGCCTGTGAACGGTATCAGCAGCTCACTGGTTATTTGGCACCGGTTTTCATAAAAAAAATACTGTGCCCGAAAGAAAACGATCAGTGCGCCAGAACCGTTGTAGCCCAAGAGTTGGGGCATAATAGAGTAGACGTAATCGCCAGTTATGTCGGTAGTTACAAGGCGAAAGCTTTATTCTGCGCATTGCTTTTATAGCGGAAAATACGTAATCTGAGCTTGTTCCAGAACGAAGTTACCAGAAGGTAACGATCTGATGCCAGAATAAGAATAACAACGAGTTATCGGCATTGCAGCAACGCTGAATATAACAATGGCAACAGTGTTAAATCTGTTCCGGAATTAAAAACTTACCTCGTTAAAGTACGAGGTTTTTTGTTATCTGCGTATTTTACTCCTCTCAATTTTAAACAATAAAACCGACTTCTGCATTTGCTATTGTTCTATCCTATACTGTCTCTAACGTTGAGAAGCGCTCTTCACTTTCAAATTTAACTTTTCCTTTTTCTATCGCTTTTCAATGTGTTCCGTCACACCAAAACGGTTCTGTTCTCTTGCTTTATATAAGCTGGCTTTATATAAGCTGGCTTTATGTAAACTTGCTTTATGTAAACTTGCTTTATGTAAACTTGCTTTATGTAAAAGAGAAACAGGTAAAACGACAGTGGTGGGTAGAATGGAGATGACCAGCGTGTTTCACTTTTGTGAGTACACACCGGTTATTCGACGTCTTCACTGAAGAATGCTGATCACTGTATTGCTCACACTCAAGTCAGGAGATTCCTCGGACCCGGCGATAGGAATCGACGCAGCGGAGTGAGAGTGGTTCTGTTGAAAGACAGGGCGTTCCGGATTCTGATCCTGATGGTTTTCTTTTGAAAACTGTTCGGTACACGGCTTTGACCGTGCTTCTATATGCCGTATTGGCTTAACCGCCGTCGCTGCATACCTTTCTACGCCAACCCGATGAAAATCGGTGTTGAATGCCTTTACATCACTTCGGTGATGAATCTAAGTGACGTGCCTGTCTGACGGTTTCGCTGTCAGAGAATGTGCGCCTGTCTGCATGGCAGAATTACTCTGCCCTGCAGGGAAGTTCTGCCTTTTTTATGCTCGTTCAGAGCTGGAGAACTTCTTATGACAAACTCTAAACAACCTGATGACAACGCCACTGAACTGGTGACCCGTTTTGCCGAACGCTATGGCTTTCGTGAAGATGAGTTGCTGAATACCCTGGCGCAAACGGCCTTTCGACAACAAAACGGCAGTGTTCCTTCGCGGGAGCAGTTGTTGTCATTGTTATCGGTGGCTGACAAGTACGATCTTGATCCTTTCATTCGCCAGATCTACGCACTGAGTGATCGCCGTGGTGGTGTATTGCCCGTGATATCGGTGGATGGCTGGACGGCCATTATGAATTCCTACCCCCAGAGTGATGGCATGGAATTCAGTTATCCGGATGAATTAATGGCATTCGATGACGACATGAAACCCTGCCACTCCTGGATGGAGTGCATTATTTACCGCAAAGACCGTGAACATCCCATTCGGGTGCGTGAGTATCTGGATGAGCTGTATCGGCCTGCGGTGATCAAGAATGGGAAGAAGTTTCCGGGCCCCTGGCAGACTTGTCCGAAGCGCATGCTCCGGCACAAGTCACAGATTCAGGCAATCAGGATAGCTTATGGACTCAGCGGATTGTTTGAACCGGACGAAGCCGAACGGATACTGGAAACCCGGTTGGGTGAATCAGTGCCTGATCTGCGGGAGCCGGAGTCTGTGCCTGTTGAGGTGGCCAGCGATGCACCGGCCGTCAATCCGGATTCTTTGTCGTCTAAACCGAATGTTCAGAAGGACGTTCAGAAGGACGTTCAAGATAAGGTTCAAGACAAGGTTCTGGATGATGTATTGGCTGAGGTTGGCGCGGAGTTACTGACCTCGAAGGTAATAATTCCGGATGAAGTACCCGATCCGGATGATCTTAATCCGGAAATAGTGTCGTTTATCGATCAGATTGTGGATCGAGCCAGAGGCACCGGGGCTTTTACTGCGGCACAGGGCTTCGCCCATGACCGCTTTCAGGATGATGGTAATGCCTTGAATTATTGCATGTTCCGGCTTGATGAAGCCCAGGCCGCATCGGCTGCACCGATTGTTTGAAAGGAACTGTTATGAAAACGGTGAATCTTGAACAGCGTTCGCAGCAATGGCTTGACTGGCGTCGATGCGGTGTCACCGCCAGCGATGCCGCCGTTCTGTTGGGAAAACGGGAAGGGCTGACACCGTCTAAATCCCGTTGGCAGCTCTGGGCTGAGAAGACCGGAGTAGTACAGGAGGAAGACCAATCTGCGAATCCTCATGTTCAGCGGGGCATTGAGCAGGAAGACGACGCCAGAAACCTGATGGAACAGGCTTTGGGCGATGCACCCCTATTACCGGTGTGTGCAGAGAGTGATCAGAATCCGATTCTGAGAGCGAGTTTTGATGGCCTTACCAAAGACGGTACGCCTGTGGAGCTCAAGTGCCCGTGCGAAAAAGTTTATCAGGCCGTTAAAACCCTGAAAGACCAATCGGACGGTTATCGACGTGCGTTTGTGCAAGTGCAGTTCCAGATGTTGGTTGCTAACGCAAACAAGGGTTGGCTCTGTTTTTACCACAAAGGCATGCCGTTATTGCCAGTTCTGATTACTCGTGATGACCGTCTGGTTATGCAATTAACGTCGGAAGCTGAGGACTTCTGGCAGCAGGTGGAGCACGGGAATGAACCGGAAAAAGACCCTGAAAGGGATCTTTACGTACCTCAGGGCTTAATGGAACAGGCGCAATGGCACAGGTTGTCCATGGCGTATCGTCAAAGACAGCAGCGGCTCGACAAACTCAAGGAAGAACTGGAATCCGGAAAAGCCCGGCAGAAATTACTGCAACAGGCGTTGCAGCAGTTGATGGGTGAATTTCGAGTTGCGGAGTCAGATGGTTTGAGAGTGTGCCAAAGCGAATGCTGCGGAACCGTGGATTACCAGAAAGCACTGGAAAGCCTCTGTCAGCAGCACCAGCTGGACGTACCCGACCTTGAGTCCTTTCGCCGAAAGAGCCGACAGCAAGCAAGAGTCACAGTACTTGATGTGTGCAATACAGAAGGTGAAACCCTTGATCGTGAATGGCTTGCTCATCAGCCGGTGATAGCAGGTCAAAGTTTTTACTTTTGAGTGAATGCCATTCAGGCATTGATACACCCACCCGAACGGGCAAACGTCAGCCCTTCGGGGTCGTCTTTTGCCCTTTTTTTATGATTAGGAAAACGGCAGGAGTCGACGATGACTGCAACCCTTGAAAAAACGACAGAACATACAGCCGCAGCCTTACAACCTGCGTTTTATGAGCTGAACGACACCTTCGGACTGGACAGCAATCAGCTGATTCTGCTCGAAGGCTATAAAACCTGTGGTCACCCTGCGGTGCCAGCACAACAACCCTATGTGTTTGATCGGGACAGGCTACGTAAGTTACTGGCCTTTCTGGACGAACCTTCCGGTGACGGCCTCTTTTTGATCGGTCCCACAGGTTGTGGAAAAACCAGTCTGGTGTGTCAAGCAGCCTCACGGCTGAACTGGCCCTGCCAACTGGTACCTGTCCACGGAAGGTTAGAGCTTGATGATCTTTTGGGTCAGAAGGTGTTGGACAACGGATCGACACCCTTCCAGGACGGAGCACTGACAAAAGCGGTTAGAGAAGGTCATCTTCTTATTCTTGATGAAATGGATGTGGCAGACCCAGCAGAACTAGCAGGTCTTTATGATTTGCTTGATGGCGCACCTTTGGTGTTAGCACAAAACGGAGGAGAGATTATCCCTGTGCATCCACGGTTTCGATTTGTTGCAACGGGCAACAGTGCCGGAGCTGGAGACGGAAGTGGTTTGTATCAAGGTGTTTTACGACAGTCGTTAGCTTGGCTGGACAGATTCAGGGTAATCGAAGTTGATTATCCAGACGAAACCACTGAACTGACGATTCTGGAACAAGTGGTGCCTAACCTGCCAGTCATCGTCAGGGAAAATATGGTGAAACTCGCTCACGAGATTCGTCGTCTTTTTGTTGGTAGTCAGGAGGGTGAAGCACAACTGAGTTGCACCTTATCCACTCGTGGACTGGTGCGATGGGCTCGATTGTCATTGCGGTTTCAGGGAGCGCCCCGAGTGTTTGAATACGCTCTGGAGCAAACCCTGACCGCAAGAACCGAGTCCGCCGAACGAACTGCGATACATCGACTGGGTGAGGATATCTTTGGTGAACTGTGGCTTTCAGGAGGTGAAGCATGAACACAGTAACCCGGATACTGAACCAGATGTCGGTGATCACAGTAGATTGCACCATCTGGTCAGGCGCGAGACGTTTGAAACCGGAAGATCTGGTCTTAGGACAAGGAGGGCAACTGCCCTCTGATGATGTCATCAGCCTGGGCAGTAAAAAACTGTGCAATCGTGAAGTGCTGAAACCGTTTAATCGGTTGCGGGAACAAGCCGGAAGGCTCTGTGCTCGTGACGGTGTTCGGTTTCTAGGTGGTTACGCGGTGCCGGATAGCTGTGTGGACGAGTTAGCTCAGGAACTGGATCAACTTCAGTCTGATTTTGATCATGAAAAACAGATGTTTCTGGCGCAGTACGATCAGCATATTCAGGAGTGGGTTCAAGCTCATTCCGATTTTGCTGAGGCGATTCGCAAGGCCGTGCCGGATGCCGGTTACGTTGGGCAGCGTCTGGATTTTGGTTACACCGTGTATAAAGTCACGGCGTCGCCTAAACCGGACAAGCTGAATCAACAGGTTAATCGACTTGGCAGCACTTTGCGTGAAGAGATAAGCAGGGAAGCACAAACCCTGTTTGAGCAAACCTTCAAGGACAAAACGAAAGTCACCCGCAAAGCTCTGAGACCCATTATCCGCCTCAGAGATAAGCTGAATGGGCTGGCGTTTGTTGATCCCGATATTGCCCCTCTGGTGCAACGGCTGGATGAAGGATTAGCGCAACTGCCTGATCGAGGCTCGCTGGAAGGCGAAGCGCTGACGCAATTGATGGAGCGGGTGCTGTTGCTCTGTTCAGTTGAACAAATGCAGCAATGCGCTCAAGCGTTAAATGCAAATAAATCAGTCAGCACCGAGGCTGTAGAAATACAGGAGAAACCCACAGATACACCACAGGAAACAGAGGAGATAGCAGAGAAAGAGGAAAGCATAGAAAACACGAGCCCAACGGTAAATCAGTCAGCACCGAGGCCCGTGTAGAAATACAGGAGAAACCCACAGATACACCACAGGGCAAACAGAGGAGATAGCAGAGAAAGAGGAAAGCATAGAAAACACCCAACGGTTGAAGTGAACCAGACGGCAGCGACTTTCTACTTTTAAACAGAGCTTTTGAACAGAGCTCTAACAAGCTCAAACCCCAGCGGGACACAGTGCCCGTGCGGGCAGGAACTGTGTCCCTTTTTTGTTTCAAATAAAAGGAGGGACTAATAATGGTTCCTGTATTGAAACGCGCTTTGCCAATCGTTGGCAGCGCATTAGGTAGAAAACTGGGTGTTCAGGTAGAAGTGTCTGGTCAGAGAGCGTGCACCGATGGTGAACGCATACTGATACCGGCCTTTGATCCTGAATGCCCGGAGCAGGAGGCGAAGGTTTGGGGTTTTCTCAGTCATGAAGCCGCACACGTTCGTTATACCGACTTTGGTCTGGATCAGAGCGGATCACCTTTACGGCACAGGTTAACCAACTTGCTTGAAGATGTGCGTATAGAAAGTGCAATAAGTCGGGAATACCCCGGCACAGCATTTTCATTATCGGAAGTCGTCAGACAGTTGGTGACTGAAGGTCGTTTAAGTGCGCCTACTGTCAACGATCCACCTGTGAAGGTGCTTCATGATGGGTTGCTGCTCAAACTTCGATACGAAATTCTGAAGCAAACCGCTTTGAAGCAGAATGCCAATACAGCTAATCAGGTTATGAAACAGTGCTTTTCCAAAGCGCTGCTCAATGACCTGGACGTTATATTGGCAGATGTTCGAAACCTACAAAGTACGAAGGAGGCGCAATCTCTGGCAGATCAGATCATTGATCTGTTTGAGAAACGTGGAGACAAAACCAACGCCGGGCCTTCAACTAAGTCAAAGCCTTCAACTGAATCAGAGGGTACACAACAGTATGAAAACGAAGAGGAGAAATCGCAACATTCATCGTGTCAAAATTCTGATTCAAGTGATGCACAAGGGAAAACGGTAGATTCCAAACCAACACAGGAGAATCAAAACCAATCGGGTCAATCCGAAGGTGTCTCAGGGAAAACTGGAACCCCGGAATTAATCGATGCAGATAACGAATGTTTGGTTTTGAAATCAATCCTAGAGTCCACGGAATCAGACTGGCCGGAGGATACTTTCCAAGCCGTTGCCCAGGATCTGGAAAGCTGGAGCCTTGAGCAAGGTAATGGTTGCTCAGGAATTTCAACAACACCGGAAGTTGGAAAAGTCACTGTATCTGAAGCTGATAAACAAGCAGGGCAGATGTTATTGGAGAAAGTCAAACTGGAATCCTCCAGACTGGCCGCTCAGTTAACCGGCTTGATTCAGGCGAAAACCTTGGCTCATAACCGCACAGGAAAACGCGGAGCAAAACTGGATGGGCGGCGCTTACATCGAGCCGCTTTAAACGATGGTCGTGTGTTTAAACAGCGATCAGCAGTTCTGGCGATTAATGCGGCTGTTCATATCTCATTGGATATATCGGCGTCAATGGGACCGCGAATGGAGCTGGCGCGAGAGGCTGTTCTGGCATTGGTGATTGCACTGAAGCAAATCAATGGTGTGACGGTGTCTGCATCTGCTTATCCAGGTGACTCTGATAATGGTGTATTTGAAATTCTGACTCAAAGTGACTCAGCTCAAAAGGCAGCTTCGGTGCTGACCGCTTTGAACAGTCATGATTCTACGCCCATGGCAACGGGGCTATGGCATTCAGTACATCAAGTGCTTCAGGAAAAAAATGAACGCCGGTTGATTTTGATGATTACGGATGGAGGTCCAGATAGAGATCATCACAATCCAGTACTGGAACTGGTTAAGCAATGTGAGAAATCAGGAGTAGAAATTATTGGGTTAGGAATTTCAGTTGCAGCGGTAGAAAAGCTGTTTTCTCAAAGTGTGATTATCAGTCAGCTTGATCAGTTGAAGTCTTCTTTGTTTGGATTGACTCAACGTTGGTTGATTGGCTGAAAATGTTATTGAAGTAAGTTCACGAGACCCTCATTCCACAAACCATAGGTTTTTGGAGTGAGGATTTGGATATCGGGCAATTAGATTAGTTTTTGATTATAGATCGTCGAGAATGATTGATCCTGACTGAGATTCGGTAGGCGCAATATCACCATTTGAATAATACGGTTTTATTTCACCGTAGGTAATCTCTATAGAGAAATTGTTTTCAGGAATGGTGGTACCAAACGAGGTAAGAAATGAAACAGGCTCAAGCCAGTCAGAACGAACAGGTAGCCCATAAGGCGAAATTCCATAGCTGTCTATAAACCAATGGCACTGACTTAAGGAATCCAACCCAGAAATAACAAGGCTTGCCCAAGAAGAAAATCGACATAAATATCGTGTATATTTCCTCTCCCCGAGCAAGCCATACCAAGTTTAGTCCAAAATACTTCAACCTTGCTGCCGATCTCCTTAAACCGCACAGACAGGTGACGACAATCTTTCCAGCGTGACTCAGGATAATCTTGCTCTCAGTACACTGGCAGTAGAGTTAGAAACTATCCACCATTGAAAACCCTCAGTCTGTTTATGCAGCAGGTTGTAGGCGAAAATAAGTCCTGCCGTAACACCCTAATCTCTGACTCAGAGATCAAATTGCTATGGGGAAGAAAGCGAATACGACCCGCAACAGCGCATATTGCAAGGCCAGATTGCGACTTACGGAAAGCATCAAAGCTCTACTGAAGTACAGGAGTATGGACAGCGCCAGCCCTGAGTCTTGGGCATGGCATCAGTCATCTGACGGCTCTACGCTTTCGATGCCAGACACTACTGAAAATCAAAGTCCTTTTGGCGCTCAAAAAAAGGGGTTGGAAATCCGCTGCTGAGAATAGAAATTCTGTCGGTGTTGGGCAGTGGCGCAATACGGCAGTGGCTCCCTGCAAAGGCAAAAAGACGGGGGAAGTTGCTTTGTTCAGACAGCTTTTGAGCCATCTTAAAACCAACGACATCCTGCTGGGTGATGCTATTTTTGAGAATTACTTCCTGATAGCACTGCTGCAATTAGGTGGCGTAGACGTTGTATTTGAAAAAAATGGTGCCCGATTGATCTCCGAAAATGCGACCAGAAACTGGGAAAGAAAGACGGCTTAATACGTCTGTTAAAACCAGGCCCAAGCTATGACCAGTACTACCAGATGGGTGCCCATACTGTTTTAAAAACAAAAAACGAATTTTACTACCCTGCTGAACGCAGAGGAATACCCACGATCCGAGATAGTCAGTATCTGGCACGTTGGCATGTAGAGCTGGAATCCATCAAATTGTTTTGCGCTGCAGACTCCGAAATGGTCAGGAAGGAAATCACGGTGCACCTGTTGGTTTATAATTTGATACGCTCATTAATGGCACGAGCGGCAGTAAAGCTCAAAAACCTGCCACGACAAATAAGCTTTAAAGCGGCTCAAAACCATTCAAGTCTTTCACGTGCTTCTGCTACAGGCGACAACAGAATTGCTATCAACACTGGTTGACAGTATGGTGCAAATTGCTTCGGAACATATCGTGGGCGATCGACCGGGGCGAAAAGAACCGAGAGCGATTAAAAGACGGCCAAAACCCCATAAAAGACTTCAACACCCAAGGGCGCAGGCGCGCAGACTCTTAGAATATCAAGGTAAGAAGGCTTAAGTCAGTGCCATTGGTCTATAAACCACTTAACCCGCTCTACGGACATAGGCTCTCCAGCGTATGCAGGCTCTGAAAATTTTCCCCACTCATCAGTAAATTCTACTAATACAGGGTATAGCCCCTTGGGCGTCACTCTGAACTCATACATCCTTTTACCTCTTCTCTCCTCGGCTATCTCCAATGATATGCCACTTTCAATTAACATCAAACGATATTAGGTAGGCCTTTTTCAGGCCTATACCAGCTAGAGCATATTTTAGATTTGCCTAAATGGTTGTATGGTTCAAAAACACTTGTTTTTAGTGAACACTTTCAACTCTTGTCAGGAATCGAGTAGAAGCACTCCAACTTAACAAACGCAATAAGCCGGATCTTTCGGATTTAGCACCGCTGGCAATATCTTGAAAAATCTTCTCGCAGCCAGCAGCTTTTAATGCGTCGATCTGGGAAATAATATTTTGATCATTAGTGCTGATCCGAGCATAACCAAATTTCATAAGGCAGAAACCAAACGGTTCATTTTTCACAAATACATCCTTTAAAATAGACGAATAAAAAATGAACGACAAAAGTGAACTGCTTTTTAAGGTTATTCGAGAATATGGGAACAATCGTTCTGTAGTACAGAAAAACGATCGTTTTATGATACGAGCAATGACGCGATGTTTTTTGGAAAAACTTCTGAATATTGAAATGTATCAATGGTGATTAGACAGTATTGCATTTTAAGGTCCATGGACGTCTGTATTTAGAAGCTAAAAGCTGGCACTATTATCCAAAAATAAACAACTGAGCTATAGGGACCCATGCTCATGCCTTTACAACAAGGCAAAAATCTTCGAGCGGTAGCGTGCCTAGCGATCAGCAGGACTTAACACGGCTCTGCCTCCCCTATTAAGAACATGTGTATAGATCATCGTGGTATTAACATTGGCGTGTCCTAGTAATTCTTGCACTGTTCTGATGTCATAACCGCTTTCCAGGAGGTGGGTAGCGAAACTATGCCGGAAGGTGTGACAACTGGCCTGTTTATTTACATTTGCTTTTCCGACGGCGACTTTGACAAACTTCTGAATATTTCTTTCATTTATATGATGACGGCCTGTATTACCCGTTCGTGGATCTGTTGCCAGCTGGGAACTTGCAAAAATATACTGCCATGCCAGCTCACGACCAGCATTGGGGTATTTTCTGGCGAGTGCATTAGGAAGATGGACGAAGTTGATGCCTTCTGATAAAGCCTTCTCATGCAGCAAACGAGACTGCTCTATTTGATGTTTTAGTCCATTTACGGAAACCTTAGGTAAAAGAGTCATTCTGTCCTTCCCACCTTTGCCGTGGCGGACGGTGATTTCATTGCGACCAAAATCAACATCTTTAACTCGTAAACGTACAGTTTCCTTGATCCTCAAACCTGCGCCATACATTAACTGTGCAGCCAATAAAGGGATGTCCGTTAGATGTGCTAAGACAGCATGAACTTCGTCGACGGATAATACGACGGGTAATTTCTTTGGACGTCTGGCATTGAGCCAGTCACTGATAGTGACATTTTCATGCCCGAGCACTTGTTTATATAAAAAAACAAGAGCGCTGAGAGCTTGTTGCTGAGTGCTGATGGCAACGTGTTTTTCCATCACTAAATGAGTCAGAAAATCAGCGACGTCTTTTCCGATTAGAGTATCTGGGTGTTTCATGTTGTGAAACTGTATGAATTTTTTTATCCAGGCCCAGTAGGAACGCTCTGTGGCCAGAGAGTAATTTGCAGTGCGGATAACAATCTGGAATTTTTCTTGAAGTC
>CBDBOO010000086.1:0-30395 GCA_965208385.1 Endozoicomonas sp. | reverse complement strand
TGCTCAGCCAATAAGTGTTTTTTTTTGAGTTTTAGCTCCGGGGTGCTTCAGGCAAGCCTCGCCAAATTTTTGATCTTCCTTGTAGGTACCCCAGCCAGTAAGCAGTTCATTGCCCATTTCACGCAGGTGGACAATGACGGCTTCTTCAGCATCATCAGCACGATCCAGGAGACCTGACTCGGCTTCAACAATATCCAGAAGTGCAGAAACTCTAAGCTCAAGCTCGGGGTGGGCTGCAAGTCTATCAGCAAGAGAAATAGGTGAGGGCATAATACTGACTAGGGTTGAGAAATACTCTTACATTATCGTTCATATTGAGGTTTTGTGGGCAGAAAAACTTCTAATGAACACTTTTAATTACACCCGTAAGAAAAGCTATAGAATCATTTCGATAAAAAATATTTTAAATAACACACATAACGAAAATCAATAAATTTCACGTAACGTATTCTTATCTTGTTGCTACACAATCTCAGGGGAACTTCCGATGTATGAAGTTGTACCAGCACAGCGGCTTTCTTGTGTTAAACGTAAAAATCTTGAAGTACATTTTACAGATTTTTTTTGCTCTGCTCCCCTACAGACTGGTGCAGACTCACCTGAGCCAGATCCATTAATTCACGATTGGCCACGGTGTACATGGCCAGTTCGGTCTGGCCTGCACTGCGTATATCACTCAGCATTGTATTCCAGCGATTGATCAATGGTTGATGTTCCTTGGCCCAGTCATTGAGCTGTTCTTCCAGGTCATTGCCGTCAACAGGCGCTGAAATCAACGCAACGGTTAAGGCTCTTTGCTGCCAGGTCAGCTCATCGCGAACACCGTCTCTGGCCAGTGATTGCCATAGATTGACAACATCCAGATTCCCCAGTGTATCGCCATACCAGTTCAGATCCAGTTTCGCTCCCACGGCAAAAAACGTACGGGCCACCTCGGTCAGCGGCTGGCCGGTCTGATCCGCAGCCTGTATCACAGGTAAGGCGCAAAGCAAGTAACGATGGCCTGAAACCATCAGAGCCAGCTCTTCCGGAACGCCCTGCTCCATCATCACCGCCACTTTTTCATACAATTCTTTATGTTCCTGTTCTGTAATGTATTGGGAATAACACTTCAAAAAACTATTTACCCTGGGGCCGAAATGTTCAATGGTTTCACTGGGATCAAGATCCTGCCGTTTCAGGCGGATGAACCAGCGACTGGCCCGTCGCATTAACTTGATCAGTGATGACATCATTTTGTGCTGAAATTCACTGGTTACACGGTTATCCAGCTGCTCAATCAACTGCCAGTATTTGGGAATATCGAGAACCTCCCTGCTCACCATAAAGGCTCTGGCAATTTCAGGGGACGAAGCGCCGGTGGTTTGTTGCACCCTGTGTACGAAGGTGATGCCCATCATATCAATCATCTGGTTCGCCAACTGGGTGGCAATAATTTCCCTGCGCAATCGATGCTGGCTGATTTCTTCAGGATAGGTTTTTATTAATGCATCGGGAAAAGCAGTCACCAGAATTTTTGACAGGTACTGATCATCAATAATGTTTGAGTTAATCAGCGCGGCCTTTAGGTCCGCTTTGCTGTACGAAATTAACAGTGATAATTCAGGTCTTGTTAATCCTTTGCTGGCACCGGCTCGCTCCATCAGTGCTTTAGTGTCAGGTAGAAATTCGATGGTGCGATCAAGTTTCCCCTGAGTTTCCAGGTGTTCAATAAAACGACGATACTCGTCCAACCGCCGCCCTGCATCCGATTCGGCCAGAGAAATTGCCTGGGTCTGCCGGTAATTATTAATCAGCACCAGCTCTGAAACATCCTCAGTCATGGTTTCCAGCAGAGTGTTTCTCTGTTTAATCGTTATATCACCATTAGCAACAATATCATTCAATAGAATTTTGATATTCACTTCATGATCCGAACAATCCACTCCACCGGAATTATCGATAAAATCAGTATTTATTGATCCGCCCTGCAAAGCATATTCAACCCTGCCCAGCTGACTCAGCCCCAGATTCCCACCTTCACCAACCACCTTCGCCTTCATTTCACAGCCATTAATTCTTAATGGATCATTGGCTTTATCACCTATATCCGCATGCGTCTCATTCACTGCCTTTACATAGGTTCCGATACCACCATTCCAGATCAGGTCCACCGGAGCTCTTAACAGACTGCGAATCAATTCATTAGGTGGCAGTCGACGTGCAGTAATACCAAAACGTTGTTGCATGGGCTCAGAAATCACAATGGATTTGGCATTTCTGGAAAATACACCGCCACCATTGGATATCAGGTTTTTATTAAAATCCGTCCAACCGGATCTTGGTAATTCAAACAATCGCTTTCGTTCGGCATAACTGGCGGGCACATCGGGATTCGGATCTATAAAAATATGCAGATGATTAAATGCGGCCACCAGCGCTGTGGTTTCAGAACAAAGCAAACCATTGCCAAACACATCGCCTGCCATATCCCCGATACCAATGACCGTGATTTCATCCGTCTGGGTATTAATACCTTTCTCGCGGAAATGCCTCTGAACTGAAACCCAGCCTCCCCTGGCAGTAATGCCCATTTTTTTGTGGTCATAACCGGCACTGCCACCGGAAGCAAAAGCATCACCCAGCCAGAAGTTGTATTCTGCGGCTATATCATTCGCTATATCCGAGAAGGTTGCAGTCCCCTTATCTGCTGCAACAACAAGATAACTGTCGTCTTCATCGTAATAGATCACCTGATTCGGATGCACTACCTTACTGTCATCCAGATTATCGGTCAGATCCAGCAGGGCCCGGATAAACAGTTTGTAACAGGCAATACCTTCAGCCTGTATTTCTTCCCGTGAAGCATCCGGAAGCATCTGTTTGGCAATGAATCCGCCCTTGGCACCCACAGGTACTATCAATGCATTCTTAACTTGCTGGGCTTTAACCAGACCCAGAATTTCTGTTCGAAAATCCTCCACCCGGTCAGACCAGCGTAATCCGCCCCGGGCTACCTTGCCGCCACGGAGGTGAACACCTTCAACCCTGGGTGAATAAACAAAAATCTCATACAAAGGCACCGGCTTGGGAATCTCATCAATCTCTCTGGATGATAATTTCAGGGCGATTGTTGAGCTGGGTAATCCGTCGTTATCCGTCTGATAAAAATTGGTTCTTAAGGTCGCGGTGATGACATTCTGCAATCGCCTGATGATCCGGTCTTCACTCAATACAGAAACCTGATCCAGTGATTCCAGAATGATCTGCTGAATATGCTGCTGTCTGGCCAGACGCTGGGATTGGGTAATAGTCAGAGAAGGATCAAATCGAACTTCAAACAATTCGACCAGTAATCGGGTGATGGTTATATTATTGCAAAGAGTCTCAGCAATGTAGGTCTGACTGAAACCCACTCTTAACTGCTTCAGGTAACGAGCGTAGGACCTGAGCATAGCCACCTGTCGCCAGTTCATTCCTGCGGCCAGAACCAGTAGATTAAAACGATCATTTTCAGCCTTGTTGAACCAGATCTTTTCAAAGGCCTCTCTGAAAATACCATCCACTTTCTGCAGATCCACCAGCTTTTCGGCATCATAGCTCAGCAAAAAGTCATGTATCCAGATAACATCTCCGGTACTCTTTTTGATCAAATACGGGTGCTCACCCAGTACTCTCAGCCCAAGGTTTTCAATGATGGGTATCTGGTCGGCTAGAGGCAATGGTTCAACAAAATGATAGAGCTTGAAATGAATCCGCCCTTCTTTATCGTTCAGTGACTGGTAGAACCCCATGGACAGTGACTGATCTTCATTAATCGTATCAAAATGCCCAATATCAACCACTGCAGACTGAGCCGTAAATATCTCCCGGTAGCCTGCACTGAAAGCCAATGCATACTCCGCGAGAAGCTTATTACCTCTAACCTCTCCATGGGATTCAAGAACGGTTGACCTTAACTCTTCTTCCCAGGATGATGCGGCCTGAATAACTTCCTGATTAATCAGATCAGGGTCATATTCGGCTCTATCTTTCAATTTAAAAATAAAGTGAACACGGGCCAACACAGATTCCGAAAAATACGTGGTAAATTCTGAATCCTCGGCCTGCAAACGGTGACAGAGTATCCGTTCGACTTTACGCCTGAACGTTGTGTTGTAAATCTCTCTGGGAACAAAGACCAGAGCCGAACAAAAAGGTCCAAATGGGTCCTGCCTGACAAACACCTTAAGCTGCTTTCTCTCCTGAATACGGAGTATTGCCATAGCGGTATGAAACAATTCATCCTGGCTGGTCTGAAAGAGTTCATCCCGGGGAAAAATCTCCAGAATCTGGCACAGATCTTTACCATGATGGCTTTTTTGATCCAGCCCGGAGCGCTGAACAATGGCATCAACCTTGTGACGAATATAGGGAATAGATGCAGGGGTCTGCCTGTAAACAGACGAAGTATAAAGTCCGACGATTCGTGCTTCCCCGAGAATGTTGCCCGATGCATCAAATCGTCTTACCGTAATGAAATCAGGATATGCAGGTCGATGGACACTGGAACGTACCGATGCCTTGGAGAAGGACAGGCGATCCTCCTGTTCAAAAAAATCGCGCTCAGCATAAGGATCAAGCTCAAGTTGCCCCAGATTTCCCTGATGGATCGGACACAATAAACCAAGCTGGGATTCAGCCGGAATATGCAGCTGTCGCCCTGAATCTCGTTCATCCACAGAAAGTTCTTCGTAACCCAGAAAAGTGAAATTATCCAATAACAACCAACTCAGAAACGCACTGATTTCCTGATCATCAGAACCCTCCATCGTGGCTATCAAAGCCTTCAGTTTTTCGGTTATGGCAGGAAAATCATCCACAACCCTGGCAACATCAGACAGAACCTCGCTCAGCTGCGCCTGAATAATATCCAGCTCTTCCCGGGATTCCACCCGATCAATTTCCACGTAAATAACCGCTTCTCTCTGGCAGGCAGACATATCCGTAGAATCAATATTCTGAACCAGCTGATGATGTTCATCCCGATGAGAATGTATAACGGTATTTCTCAATGAATGGATTGTGCCGCCCTGTTCATTCAATTTCATACGCACTGAATCCACAAGAAAAGGCATATCCCGATGCAATATCCGGATAATCGAGTGCGTTGAATGCCAGCCATGAAGGGAATGTTCGGGATTAATGACTTCAATCTTTGGTTGGGCAGGATTATGAATCTGAATGAATTTCCAGAACGACTGGGTAGAGCCCAGCAGATCACGACGATTGTATCTTAACAGATCGTCTACGGTATCCATGGAATAGTAACGATCAACAAACTCTCTGAGACTGCTGACCTGATCCGTGGATAAGTGAGTAATCAGCTCATTAATCAGACTATCGAGATATTCTTCACGTCCCTGTGCAGATTGATGCCCCATTCCCTGTCTCTCCAGAAATACATTCCCTTATTTTCAAGGTAGACCATCGGCTTTTGTAAACCTATATTAAAGGGCGCTGTCTGAAAAAGAGTGAGATGTTACAATAGTCAGATGGTAAATCCGGTGTGAGGGCGTTCTTACATAAGAATATGCTTGCAGCAAAATAATTCATTCCGGACAAGATGCGAACCGATATAAGGATATCGCTAAAATTATTTCTTGAAATATGAAGCAAACAGCCAGGCTGGTTAAATGCCCGTTGAACCGATTCTACTAAAACCCGTTGAACCGATTCTACTAAAAAGAGTCAATGTGTATATCAGAACGCCAATAATTTGCTTCTCAACCGGTAACAAGAACGAGTCCTATGTCTACAAGCAATGCTCTGAATGAACTCAGACAATATCTCTCTGGTTGTATTATCGGCCAGGAACACCTTATTAACCGTTTGCTGGTTACCCTGCTCGCGGACGGTCATATTCTGGTGGAAGGCGCGCCCGGCCTCGCCAAAACCCGTGCTGTAAAAGCACTGGGGGATGGGCTGGAAGCCAATTTTCACCGAATTCAGTTCACCCCTGATTTACTACCAGCTGACGTTACCGGAACCGATATCTACCTGCCGGAAGATGGTAGCTTTCGGTTCCAGCCCGGCCCGATTTTTCATAACCTGGTACTGGCTGATGAAATTAACAGGGCACCGGCCAAAGTCCAGTCTTCACTTCTGGAAGCCATGGGAGAGCGTCAGGTCAGTGTTGGCCGTAAAACCTACCCTTTGCCCAAGGTCTTCATGGTGATGGCGACCCAGAACCCCATTGAACAGGAAGGCACTTATCCTCTGCCGGAAGCCCAGCTTGATCGCTTTCTGATGCATGTAAAAGTGGATTACCCCGATATTGCCGCTGAACGAAATATACTGAAACTGGCCAGGGGTGAGGCCATGAAGCAGATGCCAAAGCCTCCTTCAGAGCCTCTGACACAATCCAATATCCTCGGAGCCCGACAGGAAGTGCTTGCCACTCATATGGAGCCGGTAGTAGAGGAATATATTATCCAGCTGATCAATGCCACCAGAAACCCTGCTTTATATAATGAGCGACTGGCAGGATGGCTTGAATATGGTGCCAGCCCCAGGGGAACCATTGCCCTGGACCGTTGCGCCCGGGCTCATGCATGGCTGGCTGGACGCGACTTCGTCAGTCCCGACGATGTGCAAGCTATCGCCCATGATGTCTTAAGGCATCGTCTCCTGCTGACTTATGAGGCAGAGGCCGAAGGAAAGGATGCTGACCAGATCATCAGTCAACTGTTAAAAATTGTACCGGTGGCCTGAACTGATGAGTGGTGCATACATTCATTTGCAGGATCTCGTCAGCCTTCGGTTTCAGGCTAAGGATCTGCCCATTTTCCAGACAAACAACAGCCGTCATATTATGACGGGGGGCAGCCGTTCTCCTTTTAAGGGGCGCGGCATTGATTTCGAAGAAGTGCGGGCTTATCAATTTGGTGACGACATTCGTTCTATCGATTGGCGGGTCACCGCCCGCAGAATGAAACCTCATACCAAGGTATTTCGTGAAGAACGTGAACGCCCTGTGATAATTCTTCTGGACCAGAGTCATTCGCTGTTTTTTGGCAGCGAGTTCAACTTCAAATCCGTCACTGCCGCCGAGTCGGCAGCACTTCTTGCCTGGGCCACTCTGCAGCATGGTGATCGTATTGGCGGACTGATATTTAATGAAACCTCTGTTAAAGAGGTTCGCCCAAAGCGTTCCAAGAAAACTCTGATGCATCTGTTTAACCAGACTGAATCCATGAACAATGCACTCAGTGCAGCCTCTATGCCCGGTATTATTCCAACAGGGTATTTTTCAAAGGCACTACGACACGTCCGTCAGGTAGCTCACCCGGGAACCAAGATATTTTTAATCAGTGATTTCAGTAATATGGATGAAGAAGCCAGCGGGCATATCTCCCGCTTATCCCGCCATTGCGAAATGATGGCCATCCATATAACGGACCCACTGGAGCAGGAACTGCCAGTACCCGATTATTACAACATTACCAACGGCACCCATCAGCAGACACTGAATACCCGGCAACCCGGTATCCGGCAGCAATTTCGTGACCAGCAGGAACGTCAAACTGATTACCTGACCAGCGAGTTTGCACGATATCGAATTCCTTTATTGAACCTGACTGCCAGCCAGCCAACCACCAGTCAGTTCATGGCCTATTTCGGCACCGGCAAAAAAACCGGCAGGAGAAAGTAATGGGAGATCAGAGTCTTCTGGATCAACTGCCTGCCAATCATCTGCCAGAACCCATTGGTTTATGGCCCCTGGCCCCCGGCTGGTGGCTGACAGCCCTGGTGAGCCTGATTATTATATCAACGACGATTTATTGCCTGATAAAATGGCGTAATAAAACCCGATACCGCCGTCTGGGAAAAGTACGGGCAAAGGCTGTTTTTATGGATTACCAGCAGCATAAGAATCAAAGAAAATTTGCTCATGAATGTAACCGGTTACTGAAACAGGTTGCCCTTCATGCTTATCCTGATTCGGACGTTGCCGGGCTCCATGGGCATAAATGGCAGTCATTCCTATCCGACACCGGCAAAAACCCCGAATTTCTTTCTACAGCAGGTCATGCTTTGGGTGATGGACGTTTCGACCCCGAATTAACATTGGATGTGGCAGCCCTGCAAACGCTGACCCTGAACTGGATCAGGAAGCATCATGCTTGAACTTCAATGGCCATGGTTATTACTGGCCCTCCCCCTGCCTTTACTGGTTATGTTTCTGATAAAACCTGTTGCCCGAACTGAAGGTGCGGCATTACGCATTCCTTTCTACCGGAGTCTTGCTTCCCTGTCAGACAAGCAGGATCTACAGCTACAGAAAAAAAAATCCAGCCAATATTCTTTCCCATGGCTTATATGGGTTCTGCTTCTTCTGGCAGCTACCCGTCCAACCTGGCAGGGTGAGCCTGTTCAACTGGACGGGACTGGGCGGGATCTGATGCTGGCAGTGGACCTTTCCGGCAGCATGGAAATTAATGATATGGAACTGGGCGGCAAGACCGTTGATCGACTGGCAGTGACCAAATCCGTACTGACCGATTTTATCGCCCGGCGCAGAGGCGATCGTATTGGACTTATCCTGTTTGGCTCTCAGGCCTATCTGCAGGCGCCAATGACCTTTGACAGGGATACCGTCAAAACATTAATGGATGAATCCTTTATTGGTATGGCAGGTAATAAAACCGCCATAGGAGACTCACTGGGTCTGGCCGTAAAGCACCTGCGCAAAAGGCCCGAGGAAAGTCGGGTACTGATTCTACTCACTGACGGAGCCAATACCGCGGGTGAAATATCACCCATCCAGGCGGCTAAAGTCGCCAGCGAAGAGAAGATAAAGATATATTCCATAGGACTGGGTGCAGACGAAATGATCCAGCCCGGACTCTTTGGATCATCCTTCGGAGCACGAAAAATCAACCCGTCGGCCGACCTTGATGAGAAGACTCTCACTGAGATTGCCGATTTAACAGGAGGTCGATATTTCAGGGCTAAAAACAGTGATGAGCTGGAAAGTATCTATGGATTGCTCGATCAGCTGGAACCCATAGAACAAGATGAAGAAACCTTCAGGCCCACGAAAGCGCTCTTTTACTGGCCCCTGCTACTGGCTTTATTGATCAGTCTTATTCTGGCAGCCCAAAAGCTCAACCTGTTCAGTTCGCTTAATTCATCAACGGCAAAAGACCGGAACAGGAGTTCTCAGGTATGACTGAGTTGTTCAGCCAATTCCATTTTTTGAGACCTCTGTGGCTGTTATTGACCATACCCTGCCTGATTCTGGTTATCAGTCTGTGGCGACAGCACCGGCAACAGGGTAGCTGGCAAAAAGTCATAGCACCCGAATTACTGCGTCACCTGATTCAGGGAGAACAGCAGCAATCCAGGCGCTGGCCACTGCTGCTATTGGCTCTGGGCTGGTTGCTGGCGGTTATTGCCATAGCCGGCCCCACCTGGCAAAAACTGCCATCTCCGGTAAGTAAGAGCCAGCAGCCATTGGTCGTTGTGGTTGACCTCTCTTACTACATGTACGCATCCGATCTGTCCCCCAACCGGTTATCCCGTGTTCGCTATAAACTGCAGGATCTCTTTCGCCTGCGCAGGGACGGCATTTCAGCCATTGTTGCCTACGCCGGATCAGCGCATACGGTTTCTCCACTCACCGATGACAGCCGCACCCTGATTAATCTGGTTAAGGCCATGACGCCCAATATTATGCCGGTTCAGGGCAATCAGCCGGTCAAGGGCATTCGTCAGGCCATTGAATTATTGGATTCAGGCGCAGAAAAGGCCGGTGATGTTCTTCTGGTTACCAGTTCAATGTCCGACAGTCAGGCCGGTAAAATTTCTGAGATCATGGAACAGTCAGGTCATCGACTTTCCATTCTCGGCATTGGCACTGAACAGGGTGCGCCTATTCCTCTGCCTGATGGTGGTTATCTTAAAGACAATCAGGGCACGATTATTGTTCCACAACTGGATAAAGATGCTCTGATAAAGCTGGCCAGTGAGGCTAATGGCAAATTCAGAACAATCTCCATTGACGATGCGGATCTAAATTTCCTGTTGCCCAAACCCGAAACCACCGACAACACAATTCTGGTGGAAAGACTGTTTGACCAATGGCACGACAGCGGATACTGGCTGGTGCTTCTTTTGCTGCCACTGGCCTTGATTGGTTTTCGTCGTGGCTGGTTAATAGCGGTTGTATTAACTCTGTCGCTGCCCGTAACGCCTGACGCCCAGGCATTTGAATGGCAGGATCTCTGGAAAACCCCTGATCAGCAAGGTCAGGAAGCTTTGAACAATAATCAGCCTGAGAAAGCAGCAGAACTGTTTACCAGCTCTGACTGGAAAGCTGAATCCCTTTTCAGGAACGGGCAGTATGAAGAAGCCGCTGCAGAATACGCCAAAAAAGATACGGCCTCGAACCATTACAACGAAGGTAATGCCCTGGCCAAAGCGCAGAAGATGAAAGAAGCTCTGAAAGCCTACGACAGGGCTCTGCAAAAACAGCCCGAGATGGACGACGCACTTAAGGCCAGGAAGATTGTAGAAGAATTACTGAAACAACAGGAAGAGCAGCAAAAGCAGAATCAGGATAAAAAAGATCAGGAGCAGAACAAGAACGACGAAGAGAATAAGGACGGTGAGGAACAAAGTAGCGACAATAAGGATCAGCAACAGCAGGAATCATCAGACCAACAAAATGACCCATCGTCTGATTCAGAACAGAATAGCCAGAACAGGGATCAGAACCAGCAACAGCAACAGCAACAGCAACAGCAACAGCAACAGCAACAGCAACAGCAACAGCAACAGCAACAGCAACAGCAACAGCAGAATGATTCCAGTGACGATCAACAGAAAGAGCAGCAAAAAGAGCAGCAAAAAGAGCAGCAGCCATCAGAAGATAAACAGAACTCTGCAGATAGTCCTGAAAAAAACCGGGAAGCTCAACAGAAAGAGCAGCAAGAGCAGCAGAGTCAACCCGGGCAGGAATCCCCTGACCAGGAAGACGGTGACAATACGCAGAGTCTGATAGAACAGGATGGCACTGCCAACACACCAGAGAAACAGGCCGTTGAAAGTTGGCTGCGAACCATCCCCGACGACCCTGGCGGTTTACTAAGAAGAAAGTTTTTGCAACAACAACAAATGCGTGAACAACAATCCAGAAAGGAGTCGGCATGGTAATTACACTGAGTCAGTCTGTTTTCAGGCTGTTGAGAATCAATTCATTAAAAGATACCTATTGCTTAACTCACTCTATGAATAAATCCATGAGCAGAATTAAACGACCATTTTCATTTTTGTTTTTACTGTTGTTTATTGCCACTCCCGGTTGGGGAGTGTTCACTGCCGGTGTCGACAGAACCACCATAGCCAGTCACGAATCCTTCGAACTGACCTTACGCAGTGATACGGATACCGATTCAGCACCGGATCTTGCTCCGCTCAATGAGGACTTTGAAATTCTGGGTACTCGCCAGAGCCGACAGGTACGCATCATCAATGGACGCTCTGAATCCTGGCGCGACTGGATTGTCACCCTGATACCCAAACAGACAGGTAATTTCATTATCCCGGCATTAACGCTGGATGACAGCCAGTCAGCCCCTATTCGTATCAGCATTAGAGAGGCTCGTGACGACAGTGGATCAAATACCAGTCCGGTTTACATTATTGCCCAGGTTGATAACGAAGAAGTTTACGAGCAACAGGAAATATTACTGACCCTGCAAATTCTCTACAAAGTACCGCTCTATGATGAAAGCAGGCTGACACCACTCAATGTGGACAATGCCCTGGTACAACAGCTGGGGGAAACCCGAAAATTTGAAACCATCCAGGACGGCATCCGTTATGGTGTCTTCGAACTGAAATACTCCATACACCCACAAACACCCGGATCACTGGAAATTCCCTCGCTGACATTTACCGGCATGGTGGCAGATAGAAGGGACCCTTTTGGCAGTTTGTTTTCCAATAATAATGGTCGTCAGATTGTTGCCCGTTCATCTGCTATTACCATTGATGTAAAACCCAGGCCGGACAGTTTTATTCAACAGTACCCCACACAGCCCTGGTTACCGGCTCGTAACCTGTCCATACAGGAAACCTGGAGTCAGTCTCCCGAAAATCTTCAGGTAGGCGACGCCATTACCCGGACAATAACCATAGAGGCCGATGGTCTCAGCTCATCCCAGCTGCCTCCGGTTAATATCAGCCAGCCTGCGGGTGTGAACGGTTACCCTGATCGTTCAAACAGTGAAGACAAGCCGACAGATTACGGACTGAATGGCAGCCGTACTGATGCCATTGCCATGATACCCACCAAACCCGGCTCTATTCGACTCCCTGCCATTAAATACACCTGGTTTGATACTCTGGAAGGTATCATCAAGGTCGCTGAAATACCTGAGCAACATCTGACGGTAAAACCGGCTGATTCCTCACTGCAGGGACTGCAATCCGCACCGGTTCAACCGGTCGTAGAAAGCATTCAAAAAGAGACAGAGCAGACAGCCGTTGAAGAATGTCCCGTGGACGTTGTTTCTGACACTACTCCCGAACACTCTCACTTGCTCTGGATTCTTGCCATTGCAGGAGTATCATTACTTTGGCTCCTGACTGCTTTCTTATGGTTCAGTGCCACTAGGAAATCGAAAAAAGCGAGAAAAACGACACCTGAAACACAGTCCTCCTCTTTAACTGGAAACAGTGACCGGACGATTCAGGAAAACAAGGCATTCAAGCTGCTGGAATCATCCTGCCAGGCAGGCAATGCGAAATCAGCAAGACAACACCTGAAACAATGGTGTCAATGCTGGCTGACGGATAAAAGTCTCGATACTCTGTCTGCATGTCTGGACGCAATCGGGTCGGACGAATTGAAGCAGAGAGCATCTGCTCTGGAGGCTAACCTTTATTCAGGAAACAATGCCAGAATGGAACTGGACAGTCTGCTTGATATTTGTCGCAAGATAAGGAAACAGAAAAAATCAGGGCCTGATAAACATACACTGTCTGACATCTACCCTGAATAAAACACTCATTTAACCCTGCATCAACGAAGTATTGATGCAGGTTTTATACATTACTTTTTCCTGCACTGGCCGTTGTCGCAGGTAATTGGCCATCGCCCTTCTTTTTTCAGGCGTGCCAGGGTCATTCGGTCATAAATCCATTTAAGACTGTGTTTTATTCCAGGCAATGCCATCAACAAGCCCAGCCAACGCCAGCGGGGTAACTGCTTCAGTAATAACGAATAACTGTCAATGCTCGTTAGTACTTTTCCGTCACTGGTTTTCAGATGGAGTTCCAACAGGGCTTTACCTGGATCAATACCCTGTCGCAACAGAAATTCATCCTGCCCGGTAATATCAAACCAGTGAACAGTGCAATTAAAAGGTGCACTCTGCCATCGGTTGACTTCATTGATGCAGATAGGACACTGGCCGTCATAAAACACGGTAATTTCCATAATGCTTCCCGCTTTCCCAATCAGCCCGAAACGGTCTGTTCCAGAAAATTCAGTGTTATGTTCGCATTCAGATAATCAAAAGGCACATCGATCGTTTTATCCCCCTTCATAAGGAACAGGCTGGGGAAACTGTTTCCACCAATACGACGGGCAAACTGTAACTCGCTCTGCAGTATCAACTCACATTGATCCGATTGGATAAATAATTCAAAACCGGTTTTGTCCAGACCAATCTTATTGGCACAGCCAATCAGGGTATCAAGATCAGACGGATTTTCAGCGTTCAGATAATACGCTTCCTGTATCGCACGAATCATCTTTCGCTCTTTAACACTCCCTCCCATTTCTCTGGCAGTGATCACAGCCCGACAAGCCGGATACGTTGAGCGCCTCGGTGTATTATTTATCCAGAAGTCATGATTAAACCGGGTGCCCAGTTTTTCAGTAATGGTATGCCAGTGTCCATCAATGGTTTTCGCCAGGCTTTCAGGCATCGCCTGATCACTGTCAGGTGCCAGCCCGCCCACCACCAGCTTAATGTCCAAAAGGCTACTGTCATAATGTTGCTCGATAAAACGTCTTGTCTCAACCCATACCGGAGCGAATCCCCAGCACCAGCTACACATGGGATCATGCACGTAAATCAAATGTGATTGTTCCGACATAGCCTTTTATCCTTTCTCTTTAAAAGCAACAGGTAAAAGCAACAGGTAAAAGCAACAGGCCGGTCTTAGACCGGCCTGTTGAATTATACAAAACTTCCTTTACTTCGCTGAGTGCAGTGGATATCAGGCTGAAACTATGGGTTCACCTGAATTTATATCCGCTTTATTCTTTTCCTGATCTTTCAGGAAAAGACGAGCCAGGGCAGGAAGCAGCCAGATAGCACCGATCATATTCCAGATAAACATGAAGGTTAGCAGGATTCCCATATCAGCCTGGAATTTCAATGGCGAGAATATCCATGTTCCCACACCAATCGCCAGGGTTATACCTGTGAACGTTACTGCCTTACCGGTAATCTTCAACGTAGAATAATAAGCTTCTTCCAACGTCATGCCCTGCTTCAGATAACTTTCCAGACGACTGTATATGTAGATGCCATAGTCAACGCCTATACCCACACCCAGTGCAATCACCGGTAAAGTCGCTACTTTCACTCCGATTCCCAGCCAGGACATCAAAGCCTGAGAGAGCACTGACGTCAGCCCCAGAGGAATAATAATACACAACACAGCTCTGATAGATCGGAATGTAATAAGACAAAGTATACTGACTACCGAGTAAACCCATATCAGCATCTTATTCTGTGCCTGGGAAATAACTTCATTGGTGGCCGCTTCCACTCCGGAGTTACCACTGGCCATAACAAACTGGATATTATCGTTGTTATTGACCTCTGCAAAGGCAGCGGTTGCAGCCACAACCTGTTCCAGAGTTTCAGCTTTATGGTCATTAAGAAATAGAATGACAGGGGCTGATGAACAATCCGAATTGTAGAGAGAGTTCGCATTGGCCACCGAACTGTTCAGAACATAGGGATTCCGCGAGAGAGACTCCCATTTCATATTTCCTTCATTCAGTCCTTTGATAACCTGCTTTGAAACCGTTACCAGTGAAACAGCAGCCTGAACGCCAGGAACATTCTCCATGTGCCACATATACCGGTCAATGGCTTCCATAACCGGATAGGTTGAACAACCTTCAACCTGAGACTCTGCGTAAGTAACAAACAGATCGGCACTGGTAGAGTAATTGCTGGTGATGAAGAAGTTATCTTTGTTATAGCGGGAATCTGAATGAAATTCCGGAGCACCGGGATCAAGATCGCCAATCTTCAGGTCGGTTGCCTTATAAGCACCAAGCCCAAAACCAATCAGTGCTATTGCCAGAGAAAAAGGCATTACTTTTGAGCTGGCAAACCTGGATACTTTTCTCCAGATCCAGACCTCGCTAGTCTGACTGCTTTTCCCTTGATTTATCGCTTTTTTACTGACGCCAACATAGGACATTAATATGGGCAGCAAAACCAGATTAGTCAGAATAATGGTTGCAACACCAATACTGGCAGTAATTGCCAGATCCTGTATCACCTGAATATCAATGACCAGCAACGTCAAAAAGCCAATGGCATCTGAGAGCAGAGCCAGCATCCCGGGAATATACAAACTACGGAAGGTTCGCCGGGCTGCAGATACAGAATCAGCACCGGCTGCAGACTCAATGCCAATACTGTTGATAATCTGGACACCATGGCTCACGCCGATGGCAAACACCAGAAAGGGTACCAGGACAGAATAAAGATCCAGACCGTAACCCAGAGTAGACAGCAACCCCATCTGCCAGACGACGGCAATCAACGAAGTCAGAAGCGGAATAAATGTACTTTTAAGGCAGCGTGAATAAAAGAACAATAAAACGGCTGTAATCAGAATGGTAATTATAAAGAAATAGACAATGGATTGAACACCTTCGAAAAGATCGCCAAAGACTTTAGCCAATCCCACAATATGGATATCAACGCCCTTTTCCGAATACTTGTCTCGAATTACTTCCAGCTGATCAGAAAGCGCTCGATAATCGAGATTTTCACCCGTCTCGGGGTTAATTTCAAAGAGAGGAGCGCTGATAATGCTCGAATTAAAGTCATTGGCAATAATACGACCAAGCTGACCTGATTTCAGAATGTTATCTCTTAACTCATCCAGACTGGACCTGGAACCATTGTAAGTCTGGGGTATAACAGGACCACCGGTAAAACCCTCTTCCGTCACTTCAATCCAGCGAACATTGGGGGTCCATAGAGATTTCAGGCTCGAACGATCAACACCAGGCAGATAAAACACATCATCATTAATCTGCTTCAGGGTTTCCATGTAAGCCGCATCGAATATATCACCGTCACGATTGGCAACTGCGATTCGTATGGTATTACCCGAACTGCCGCCGTCCTTCATATGACGAAGCATATTCTGAATAAAGGGATGTTCCAGGGGCACCATTTTTTTGAAACTGGCATCGACTTTCAAGCCCGTTAAAAGGCTCCAGGATAAAAAAACAGATACGATCAAAAAGAACAGACAGACCACGAGCCGATTATTAAATATGGCTCGCTCAAGAAAAGGTTCACTACTGTAATGCTTGGATGACATAACTCAGGCTCTGTTCAGTCAGGGATTCGATGATTATTCAGTCATCGCCCTGCAGTGTTAGTATTATTATTACGCCAGATTACTTGTTATTAAGCTCTTTACCTTCAGGGCTCATTCTGTATAAACCGCCCTGCCCAGCCACAACCAGATTTCCATCACTGGCTGTTTCCAGTGCACTGAGCGCCATTCGGTCTGATCTGTTAGTAGCCTGCCAGCTGGCTGGCTTACCGGTGACGAATGCGCCTGAATTACCTACAACAATGTTCTTGCCATCTTTAGTACGTACTGATCCAAACAGTGTCTGATCAGTTCCGGAAGACAGTGCCTTCCATGTGGTTCCCTTGTCTGAGCTTTTATAAATATTCCCTCTGAGCCCATGAACAAGTACATCGCCATAGCCACTGGCATTCACGCCAAACCATGAACCTTCGTAAGGACTGTTCATTGTTTCCCAGCTGCGACCCACATCAAAGGAACGGTACATAATACCCGCTTCACCAACCATGTAGAGATTTCCCCTTCCATCATCGTTGATAGCGTTATAATGAAATTCGTCTTCGTTTTCGATTCGGTTACTAATTGATCCCCAGGTTTTACCACCGTCTTCTGTTAACACGATATAACCATAAGCACCCACGGCAATACCGCGCTCTTCATTTTCAAACCAGACGTCAAGAAGTGGTATTTCAGCGGGCTTATCTTCGTAAATTTTCTGCCAGCTAACTCCGGCATCTGTCGTTTTCAGGATAATCGCATCATGCCCCACGGCATAACCGATGGATTTAGAGGGAAAGCTAACAGCAGTAAGCAGCTGAATTGTCGGAACATCAGCCTGAGTCCAGCTCAAACCATTGTCATCCGAATAAAAAATATGTCCGCGTTCCCCAACTGACACCAGCCTTTTATCAGAATCTGCACGGGAAATATCCAGAAACAGGCTGTTAATAGCTTTACCGGATTTAACCGAAGCCTGAACTTTTTCTGAGGCACTTGCCAGGGACAATGAACTGAAAGCAATCAGACCTGACAGTAAAACGAGGCGCCCGGCAGCTTTGCAAATTTCCCCGACAACAGTGCTGTTGTGGGAACGGTGATTGTAGAGGCGGAAGGGTAAAAGCATACGACTCCCCAAATTTTGATTATTGTTATTAGTTGAAATGATTATATACACATACAAACGTTTGAACCAATTAATAACGCCCCTTAAAAGCTGACTATTTTCATAATTGAACATCACAGGGTTATCAGGGAAAACAGAAAAAGTCAGTGGCGTATTATTTGAAAAGTATTGAATTTAACTATTTGTGACAAATAGAAACCGCCGGCTATGTTCCCGTCAATAGTTGGGAGCACTAAAGTCCTATAAAAACTTTATTTTCCTGCTCCACATATGGCTATTCATGAGATAGGAAGGTATCCCAGAACAAATCGCTGTTCTTTGGGCAATAAACAAATGCAATATACAAGATTTAGTCATATCTCTACTTTATAAGGCACGTCTGTAGCCCTGTAAACATAGGGAGTAAGCAATACAACTATTGGCGGGAACATAGCCGAAACCGCCTGTTTAAACAGGCGGTTTCTATTTCTTTTTCGATAGTAAACTGGCTATCTTCGGCCTCTGCGACGAAGTGCAGATGGCTTGAAATATTGAGTAGACGGTATGGCTTTATCAAAATTTATATAGGATTTTTCTTCATTGGCCAGACCCTGTACATGATATCTTCCGGCTTGAAGATCATGAAATACATCCAGTCCGGTCCACACGGTTGGCCGATCATAAAAATTGATTAGATAGGCCATACTGATACGCCACAATTCCCCACGTCCATCATACTGATCCACCATCGCTGCTCCCCAGCTATCTTCATCCAGATAAAGCACCCTTTTCGAATAGATGTGTCTCTTACCTTTTTTCAGATTGCCTTCTACTACCCATACACGGTGAAGTTCATAGCGGGTTAGCTCTGGATTGAGATGACTTTTGGTCAGAATATCATCATAACTATGCTTGGGACTGATTAGCTCATAGTTGTGATAAGGAATATAAATCTCCTTTTTGCCCTGTAGTTTCCATTCATATCGATCAGGCGCACCATTGTACATGTCGGTATCATCTGTCGTACGCAAACCATCGGCTGCAGCTATTGGCGTATCATAAGCCAGGTTTGGAGCCCTTCTTACCCGACGCTGTCCTGCATTATAGCCCCAGGCCAGTCTGGGCTGCTTTACCTGATCCAGTGTTTCATGCACCAGTACTGCACCACCTGCCAGACGAGCCGGTGACTTGGTAAACGACAGATAATAAAAAATTATATTATCCAGTGTCTGTTCAGAAACACCCGGAATATTGTAGTTAATCAGTGCTTCCTGTTGTGAAGTGCTCAACGCATAACTGCCATTTCGCTGAACAGCCACCTCGGAGGCTCGACGAATAATATATTCACCCCGGTACCTGACACTGTGATTCCAAAGCGCTTCAAGACCATTGGTAGGAATGGGGAAAGGGTAAGCATCGTAAGCACCGGTAAAGCCATTACCGCCGTCCAGCAATGTGGCATTGGTTGCCGCCTTCCGGGTATTGTCATAGATACGCTGCGGCTGTTTTGCAGAACGCCTGGTTTTATAGATGGGCATTTTGAATGTTTCATACTGCTCAAACATCGCCACCTGTCCGGCTGATAACTTGTCCTGATGGTTTTTGTAGTTGTCACGGGTTATAACAAATGTCGGCTTGTCATCAGGCCAGGGATTCAGATAGTGCATGCCGGATTTGAAATCCGCAGGGATTTCAGCATCAGTGATACCGCCCGTCCAGGAAGGAATCGTGCCGTCTTTATTTCCAGCTTTCTCGGCACCAAGGGGTGTGAGATCACCGCCCAGTCTTGCCGCTTCTTTTTCTGATACAGCCCCCCAACACATTGAAGAGAGGGTCAACAACACCAGCATACCTGTTTTTTTAATCATCGCGGTCATAGCCATGTCCCTTCGAAATCAGAATGAATATTTAACATTCAGCGACAGGTTATCCCGGTCGGTATTTTTATCTGTACGCTCTGCACCAAAGAAGGCTGTGTAAGAAATGCCACCTTCAAATGTGTTCAGGTATACGCCATTCAACGCCACTGTGAGGGCCTGTCTTCCCTCCATAAAGTTGCCAATAAGCCTTGAATTTCCACTGACATCCTGTTTATAACTGATCACGGGGTTTAAATTTACCCCGGCAAAAACATCATTAATCTCAGCCGATGCCAAAGCAGTGAACCCCCAGCTGAATTGATCCAAACGATCAGAAGCCGGCGTATAGTCATCAACAAAACTTTCTCCATAAGGGCCTGAAGCTGAAGAAACATAAAGATCATGTTGATTCAGATCATCAATATATTCAAAAGCGGGTTCAACAACCCCAAAGAGTCCATCAAAACCAAATCTGGGTCCGAAGTTATGGATAAACACCACAGAACCTGTCCATAACCTGACTTCCTGATAATTTTTATAAGGACCACTGCTCAGGCAGTAAGTCTTTGAAGGCTCAGCCTGGGAAAAATTACTGAAGCAATCGGCACCACCCAGAATCGCCGCCATATTCTGATTCATTCCATCAATCAGATCATCAGCATGATCTATCCAGATAGGTGCGTTTGGCCTATAAGCCAGTTCAGCAGCAATAGAAGTATTGCCCACTGCTGTGTTCAGACTGATACCCATCATCTGGATATCTTCCGGGTATACTCGCCAGGCATTCACTTCATTGGAAAGAACATAAGCGCCCGCTACACCACCTGCCACCTGATTAGCCACTGCTCCAACCTGAGCGGCATAAACCGGGTCAGTTGTCGGATCGCCAATAGGAATTCCAGCTGCAGCCAGCTGTTGCATGGCAACGCCCTGGTAGAATGCTGCAAGTCCCGCCTGATAGGGAGTGCCTGCACCGGTTGCTGCAGCAAGTGCCCTTCCTGCAGCCCCGTCATTAACCTGCGCTTCAATATAAGGCGTGTGTGAATTGTAATTAACAAAATAGACACCAAATTCAGTGTCATTCATTTCTTCAGCCAGATACTTAAAGCTGAAACCCCACTGACCATCGTCAGAGGCGCTCTTCTTACCGGAGGTATCCGCTACCACTAGGTAATCACTGTGTGTATTCAAACCAACCGCATCAAATAGACTAAAACCAGCTAATGCCTGAGCCCCCTGATCCAGCTGAGCCAGAGACTCCGGAATCTCGTTATATCCATAAGTGGACCCATCAGCAAACAGATCGTTGTTACTGAAATAGGTACCTCTGCCGGGTAGAACAGTTTCTTCCCATTCAAATTGATAATAGGCAGCCATGGACAAGTTTTCTGTCAGGCCAATATTCATGGAAATAGCATTCTGGGGTATCAACAGGTCTTTAACTTCCGATCCTGGCAACGCAAAGTTAGCGCCATCCAGAGCATTAATAGTATTAATACCGTCCCGGTAGAACAGCCCTTCTCCCCAGTTAATCACCTGTCGGCCAAGGCGGACATCCACCGGCATCTCACCCAGATCCCAGCTGCCAAACACATAGGCATCCTTGATTTCTGCGTCCCTGCCCTGGCCGTCCAGAACATTGTCGGCCCAACTGTTGCCATAGGGATAGGTTTCTAACTGAGCTGGGAAGCCTGAAGCGATAGAGGCCGATTCTGCAGAGCGCCAATGGCTGGATTTATCCATCAGAACCGTGTCATAAAAAGCACTGCCCCTCAGGAAAAGACCATAGTTATCTTGAAAAACCAGTTCCAGATCGGCGGTAATTCTGAACACCTGGGAGACAAGCCCTTTATCAAATGAGCGATTACCGTCATTGGTATTCACATCATCGTGGCCTGGTTTGCTCTCACCTTTATAGAGTTTCAGATCCTGTTTCTCCATCCGCCACATAGCGCCATAGGAGAGTGTAGTATCCAGTGTACCGGTCAATTCACCATTGTCTGATTCAAATTCCCAGCCATGACTGGTGGAACTGACGGATAGGATGGCAATAGCCAGACCGGATAAAAGGTGTGGACGCGCAAAATTCATTGTTGTTGTGCTTCCTTGAAAGTCTAATGCTTTTTTAAAATCCGAACAGCCAGACTTCGACGGACAATTTTTATTATGTTTTGCTACAACTAATTTTTACTACAACTATTTTTTGCTAACACGGGGTATTACTACAACTGGGTATTGCTACAACTGAGGGAAAAACTCAAACGCAACGGGACGACTGCTTGAAGGGTATGGAACTAAGAATCTACCAGATAGGATAAAAAATCAACAAAATAAGACAGCTGTGATTCACGAAGAAACGAACCAGCCCTTTCGAGCCAGTTCATAAGCTGGTGAACAATTGCTTGCGAAACCTATCGCAAAACAATCGTCCATCTGCCTGCCATCAATTACAAACTTTTTGTGACCACCTCAAAGACGTCTGTAGAAAGATCTGGAGTTGCTTTTATGCGCTCCAGGGCTTTCTTCATATGCTGACTGGCTACCGGCTCAAACTTTCTCCAGCGTGTCAGCGGCGTTGTCAAACGAGAAGCCAGCTGAGGGTTCTTGCCATCCAGGTGAATAATCATATCTGCCAGGAATTCATAACCCTCACCCTCACCTCCATGGAACTGACTCATATTCCCTGCAAACGCACCCAGAACAGAGCGCATTTTATTAGGACTCTTGGCATCAAATACGTCATGTTCCATAAGTGATTTAACGTGTTCCAGAGAACCCAGCGTTGGGCTTGCACATTGCACCGCCAGCCATTGATCCATCACGGTACTGTTATCACGGTAACGATCCAGAAAACTACTCAGAACAGCATCAATACTGTTTCGGTCATGAGTAGCTGCATTCACCGTGGAAATCAATGCAGCAATCCGGTCGGTCATATTGGTGGACTGCTGATACTGTTTTTCCGCTATGGCCAGCATGGACTTGTCATCCAGAGCCACCAGGTATCCCAAACAGATATTTTTCAGGGTTCTCTCGGCAATATCACCCGCTTCTGGCCGGTAAGGCTTTTCAACAGACAGCGTTTCCAGCGTGGTTAACAGCGTTGCACGATGGGCTTCAGCAATGGCTGCTTTGACCATCTTCCGGGCTTTGTGAATCAGCAGAGGTTTGATCTCACTGGCCTGCTCTGAAATGGCACCTTCTACTGGCAGGTTGAGCATTTCTGCCTTAACGGCCATATCCAGTGACGAATCGGCAATGATTGTACCAAAGGCATTGATCAAACGCTGATCGGGTATTGCTGATTCGCCTTTATCCAGAGCTTCAACCATCTCATTAATAACCGCAAAACTCAGACGCTGCACTGCATCCCAGCGATTAAAATGATCACTGTCGTGTTTCATCAGGAATACCAGATCATCACGACTGTAGTCGTAATTTACCTTAACCGGTGCTGAAAAACCTCGTAAAATAGAAGGCAGTGGACGCTCTTCTATAGCATCAAAGCGGAAGGTTTCTTCCCGGGCTTTCAAATCCAGTACCAGCTCGGTATCACCCTGAGCATTCAACACCATATCACTGCCTTCCGCATCCAGCAGACCCAGTCTGACGGGGATATGGAATGGCAGCTTTTCGGTTTGCCCGGGAGTAGCAGGACAGGACTGAGCAATGGTCAGTTCATAAACACCTGATTCTTCATTGTAGCGGTCACTCACTGTCAGAACCGGCGTTCCCGCCTGGTTATACCAGTTACGGAACTGGCCCAGATCCTTGCCAGAAGCCTCTTCCATGGCTTTGACAAAATCTTCACAGGTCACAGCCTGACCATCGTGACGATCAAAATACAAATCCGAACCCTTACGAAACGCTTCAGCACCCAGAATACCATGAATCATCCTGACCACTTCACAACCTTTCTCGTAAATGGTCTGTGTGTAGAAGTTGGAAATTTCAATAAAGGATTCAGGACGAATCGGGTGAGCCATGGGGCCATCATCTTCGGCAAACTGCCCTGTGCGCAACCAAGAGGCATCTTCAATACGCTTGACACCACGGGAGTTCATATCCGCTGAAAATTCAGAATCACGAAAAACAGTAAAACCTTCCTTCAGGCTCAGCTGGAACCAGTCACGGCAGGTCACCCGGTTACCTGACCAGTTATGGAAATACTCATGGGCAACAATGGCTTCCACTGTCTGGAAACGAACATCCGTAGCGGTTTCAGCACTGGCCAGCACAACGGAGGAATTGAAAATATTCAGTCCCTTGTTTTCCATAGCACCCATATTGAAGTGATCCACGGCAACGATCATGAAAATATCCAGATCGTATTCACGACCATAGACTTCTTCATCCCACTTCATGGATTTCTTCAGGGAGACCATGGCATGGTCACACTTATCAATGTTATGGGTTTCCGTGAATATCCGTAAAGTCACTTCGCGGTCATTCATTGTGGTGAAATTATCTTCGATAAACTCAAGATCACCGCCCACCAGGGCAAACAGATAGCTTGGCTTCTTGAACGGATCTTCCCAGGTGACGAAATGGCGACCGCCATCCAGATCACCACGATCAATAGCATTACCATTGGACAGCAGAACCGGATACAGGGACTTGTCGGCAATCACTTTGGTGGTGAACAGTGACATAACATCCGGACGATCCAGATAGTAGGTGATTTTGCGGAAGCCTTCCGCCTCACACTGGGTACAGAACATGCCGTTGGACTTGTAAAGCCCTTCCAGAGAGGTGTTTTCCTGGGGCTTGATCCGGTTAACAATCTGTACATCAAAACCGGAGCGGGTTACAGGAATAGTCAGGCTATCAGCACCCTGACGATAATCACTGATTTCAACACCATCAACATGAACGGATATCAATTCCAGATCATCGCCCACCAGGTTTAACTCAGGTAATTCGGAAGCGTCTTTATCACTGTTCCGGCTTACCGTCAGTACCGAAGTGACCACTGCGTGATCTTCAAACAGATCAAATGTCAGGTTGGTTTTTTCAATCCAGTAGTCTGGTGCCTGATAGTCTTTCAGATAAATTGCGCGGGGTTGTGCATCTTTCATAGGTATACCTGTTCATCGCTGGGCTGAAATTATTATTATCAGACAGCTGCCACACTCATTGGGTAAAACAAGTGTCTGCGAATATTTCACACGCTGGAATCAGACGATAGTAGAGTACTGATTCTGGACATGCCCGGAATTCTGGTTGCTATTTCACAACAGATGTCTCTGACCAAATCACTGTTGATTGACAATATTCTTTGAAGGGTGAAAAAATTCACTCGTCAAAATATCACAAAACAACGGCCCATCTGTTTATATTCAGTGGATCTCTACCCGTTTCGCACCCCTACTCATTTTCCAGGGGAATGGGTATAAAGCCCCGGCTACTTTACATCAACAAATAGTGAATAATCTACTATCAACGAGGAGTCTGACAGACTTACTCCCCGATACTCTTTGAAACACAGGCAATCGCATACAAAGCACTTTTTTTATTTTGCCCGAACCTGTGCCAAAGACTTTATCAACAGATCAATATCACTCTTGCTGACGTACTCCAGCGAAAGCCCCTCCCTGATTCTGGCCAGTTGATGACGGTTAAATGCAGTATGTGCTTTGAGAAAACCAGCCATGACAGCTATCTGTGTGGAACCAATCTCAATCAATTTCGGACGAATCACATGTTCCAAATCACCGTTTCTAATAGACAGCATGCTCGAATGCGTTAAAAGATAAGCTCGATAGCGATATTGAATCGCCTTGGCCACTGTAATCTGAGCTTCAATGAATTTTCTGTAGCTGTCAGGATCTAACCCCTGTCGTTCAGCGGCCAACATGCCTTTTTGAACAACAACCGATTCCCGCTCAACATCTTCTACAGGTATTTGATTCCGGGCTTTATAAAGCGCCACATCCTGCATATAAGAAAAGCGCTCTGCAATCAATAAAGACAAGCGTTTCACCGCATCATCTGCGTGGGCAGAAAATGGCATCAGAACGAACACACAAAAACTCAGGTAGCGTCTTATTATCATCACTGATTACCATTTCTCCAGGCTTCAATAGGAAGAATGAAGGAAGGCGAAGAAAGAGACAACTGACTATTTAACTTGAACCTCAATCATCCTTCTGCCACTGATTTCAGTCTGTAAACGATATAGATTCCCCCTCACGAGAAATACCAAACCAGGAATACCCTGACGGAGGATGCTTTAGTCTGCTGACTGTGCTATCAATGCGATTTCAGTATCAATCAGCAAGACTTATTGCAACTATAATCCAGTACACTGCCAGTTGCTGATCTGAAAAGTTAGCAATCTCCAGGTTGGCAGCCTCCAGGTTGGAATGTAGTCACAGATCTTTCGCTGTATCAACAGGAATGAAAACATGATTCGTACCGGTATTGTCGGTTATGGTCTGTCTGGTCGGGTATTTCATGCGCCACTGATCCGTTTTACTGATGGACTCGAACTCAAGGCTATTGCCAGTAGTCGCCAAGATGAAATACATATTAGCTATCCCTCCACCAGTGTCTGCAGTACGGATGAATTGCTCACTGATAACAACATAGACCTTGTCGTTATCACTTCACCCAATGACACTCACTTTGATCTGGCTGCAAAGGCATTGCGCCACAACAAGCATGTGGTGATAGAAAAACCCATGGTGTTATCGATAAAAGAGGGTAAAGAGCTGATATCGATTTCCGAACAAAATAATCGTTTACTGTCTGTTTTTCATAACCGTCGATGGGATTCTGATTTTCTGACAATACAACAGCTGCTTTCTGATAAAAAACTTGGAGAGCTGCATACTTACAAAGCACACTTTCATCGCTATCAGCAAACAGTCAGAGCCAAATGGAAACTCCAGAAAGAAAATGGTGGGGTATTATTTGATCTTGGTAGCCACCTTATAGATCAGGCACTGGTTCTTTTTGGATGGCCAGACCAAATTTCATCTGATATTCGCAACCGACGTTCTGAAACATACTGTGATTACTTTCAAATCAAGCTTTACTATCCCAATCTGATTGTAGAGCTCAGCTGTGATTCACTGATACCCCATAGCGGCCCTCGTTACGAACTTCATGGTGATCAGGCAAGCTATTTCAAATCGCAAACAGATGTACAGGAAAAACAGCTCAGTGACGGAGTCACACCGGAAGATAAACAGTTCGGCATGGACCCTGTTGCCGGAGAATTGTTTCTACCCAATACCCAATCACCAGAGCTCATCGTAAATTCAAGGGGCTGTTACCAGACTTACTACCAGCAGCTTGAAAAAGCCATCCGTAACCAGCACACATTACCAGTGACTGCCAGGCAAGGTTTGGGTGTAATTCATCTGTTATGGCAACTTGAACAATGTTCTGGGCAGGGAATAACCAACACGACGCATCCGTAAATGGAAAGTAATGCTAATTAATTTATTCAACATCTGTTTGGGGTAATCTAACCCCATCAGACGATTCGCCAGCTTTTATATGATTCCCCATATGAACTGTCGTTATTTAATCCGTTCCCACAGAGACTAATTGAACACTCTCTGCTCCCATAGGCATTCGGCTCTTTTTCCACTGGATAATGATAATGGCTGCATTAACTGCTGTAACAAGACCACCATACACAAGCCAGCTGGTTAAGGTTGCTGCACTGGGCTGGGCGCGATAACCAATGGGAGCCAGAAGAAGCCCAAGAACAGAATCATCCCCCCAGAAGTCATAACCACCGTGAACGGCTATGTTCCCGTTAATAGTTGAAAGCACCAATGTTCCACTATTCGGCTGACGAATCGGTCAGTTGTTAACTCGATAGTTCCTGTTAAATCACGCATCCAAGCTAGGTAATGCGGGAGATAGCGGGTAGCAACTCCATGGAACGCACCTCTAATCCAGCGCTTTAAATGGCTGTGATAGGTGTTAACATGCTGAATATGATAAATACCTTCCAGAACATGTTGACCTGCTGATGTCACCAGTTCTTTGAACTCAAATCCAAGTTTCTCCGCAAGCTTTTCGTGTGCAAGGTGTGCATCTGCACAGACTGTTGCAGAAATCGATATGCGACCGTTCAAATGGCGACACAGTTCATCGGCACTCTCGTTTTTCAAAATGCCATCTACAGTGTGTCGTTTACGGTCACGAGCCACCATTACCGGGACTTTTCGGGCTTTATTCGGATCATTACCACGTTTACGTGAAGGTCTTGGAAGGTCATTTTTTTGTCCTTTGAAGGATTCCCGAAAAAAAGTTTCTTCAAGTTCGACAATTTCGCAAAGCTCTTCTGCCTGATCATTATTTATCACTTCAAGGAAGCGATGCCGCCAGCGGAAGGCTGTTTTCAAATCAATATCATACTCATTGGCTGATGATCGTAAGGTCAGGGAATAAGTCATACCAGTCAAATAGGCATTCCACTTTTCTGGGTGTCTAAGTCTTGCCAGAGGCGTTCCACTGAAGGCATTAAAAGTTATGTTACAAGTCTTGCAGCGATAGCGCTGCCTCCCTCCTTGAGTACCCCAGAGACCGATATTCTGACTTGTGCATTTGGGACACTGTGGACTTTCTGAAAACTGGGTAAGTATGCTCATTTCCAAGTCGGAATCAGGGAGCTTATTTTTCAAACAAGATTCACTGCAATTTAGTGATGAATCAGTTTTTTCTGCTATTTCTCCGCTATCAATCCGGGTACTGAGAAGTGTACTGTTGAGAATATCCCGCTGCTCACTAGTTAATAATGAAATGGAATTAATAAAATTCTGGAAGAGTTCAGATTGCATAACATGCCCCTGAAACATAGAAGACATGGGAAGTTTAGCTTATTCAACTAGTAAGGGGAACATAGCCACCGTGAACTGTTTTCTGATTGGCATCCCATAGTTCGGCAGAATGCCACTCACTCAACCCTTCGCCTTCATGAATAGCCCCCGAAAACATCCCGGCACCCAATAAAGTAAGGCTAACCACCGCTGCAATCTGGCCAGCAATTTTGCTTCCCGGACAAGACGGGCAGGAAAGGTCTCTGAACAACGGTATGTTTTGTTTATAGCTGACCAATATTGTTGATGAAACAAAAAGAGCCGGTATCATCGCCAGTGAGATGGCTCCATACTGCCCTGCTGACACCAGTTTCTGACTTCCCAGGGAAGCTTCCCCCCATTTCTTTTACCGCATAAAGTCCAACCGGGAAAATAACGTAGGTCGCTACATCATACGTTTCAAGACGCTGAACGCCTCCTGCAACACTTTCACGCTTTACAGTACGTGAGACTAAATAAGCAAAACTGGCAAAAACAGCGGCACCTAACAAATTAGCACTAAACTCAACCAGAGCGATGAATCCTGGTGGGGCTTTCCAAAACCATCAGCGAATTCTGCGAGTAAAGCCCCTGAAGTCATAAAACCAGCCACCGCTGCGCCTGAAGATATGGCCGATGTCAGAAGAATTTTACCTTTATGCTCTGGATACTTTAAAAGAAAAGTTCCGGCAAAAACCGTTTGCTCAACCTGCGACTCTCTCGCCCAGAGCATACTATTTTTTATCCAGTCCTGGGCATCTATAGAGCACAGGCTCGGAGGCTCAAGAAATACAGGGGGTGAGCTCTTAAGTCAGTGCCATTGATCTATAGACGTTCCGTTAATATCGTCTAACGTGAACTCAGAACTCGATCGTTCATGTCTGTCAAGTTCACCTTCAACTCGAGCAAATCGCTTCATGGCTTTTTCACTCTCATAGACCTCCAGTTCCATGACCAGGTTTTCCCCATCAAGTTCAATTTCCACTGTCTGGTTCTCATGTTTTAATTGATCAGAAGTATCTATCTCCCCCTGAGTTTCTGCAGTAAAAAGCAGAAGATTGATGTCAGATAATTGATCAGAAGTGTCGGTTTGTATTTGAACCTCTTCTGGCTGACTCGATATATCATTATTGTCGTATTGGGTCAGTGGTGAGGCTTCAAGATCAATACACAAACACGTCATCAGCACCACAGGAAGCATTCTTAGTTTCATATTTGTTACCAGAAAACCAATGTAGAAAATTCCAACCGGAGGCTGTTTTTTTTCATCACTGTTTTCATAGCCTGAGCCTCAGACCACAGGTTTCTCCTGAAATATCGATATTAATTATGAGAACGCTGAGCTGGTGAACGGTTGTTTGCGATATTTTGGCGAGATATTTTTCATCTTTCAGAACTCTGTAAGGCATAAAATCATTCCATCGTTACATCACTACATCGAACGCATAGCAAGGTGTGTAACCAGGATTGATGAAGTAAGCGTGAATAAGCTCAGCCCAAAATATCGCAAACAACCGTTCACCTACTCATGTAAAGACTTAGTAGTTATAGATAAAGATTCACATTTCTAAATGAGAATGCAAATTATTTTCTTTAGTAATTAATTGAGAGAAAAAAAGACATCCATTTAGTTAACTTATAAACAACCCGATCAATCATTCTTCTGGGAAAGAATCCAGTTTGGAGACAAATAGTTTGATCGCTAAGCATTATAAATTTTAATGAATTCCAAATAGAGCTAAAACGCCCTTTAGATATGCTCACCAAAATATATGATTTCATTTATACGAAAACCTGACTATGATGAGGCAAGCTTATTGGAAGTTCCTCATTTAAGGTTTGCAGTATCGTGAACACTATTTCTTAAGATTATTTAACCAGATTTCGTTGTGACGAGGTTTACCCTTTTTCTGTCTGCGTGTCTGGGCTTTTAAAAATCCTTAAGAGATTGATATTTTGCATAAGCCTTTTTCAATAAAAGACCTGTGTCTTTATTTT
>CBDBOO010000085.1:0-11788 GCA_965208385.1 Endozoicomonas sp. | reverse complement strand
GAATCGTTCGTAAAGATCTTACCAAGCAGCTCAAGGAAGGCGCGAATGTTCCGGTTTACGTGCTGGAATACCTGCTGGGTATGTACTGTTCATCGAATGATGATGAGCTGATCCGTGATGGCATGGAGAATGTTAAACGGATTCTGGCTGAGAATTACGTTCGTCCCGATGAAGCGGAAAAGATCAAATCTATGATCAGAGAGCGTGGTGCGTACAAGGTGATTGATAAGGTCGGAGTACGCCTTAATCAGAAAAAATATGTTTATGAAGCGACCTTATCCAACCTCGGCATTAAGGACGCAGTTGTTCCCGCCAAAGTGGTCAAGAATAACGAAAAGCTATTGACCGGAGGTATCTGGTGTATTGTCACCGTTCAGTATTTCTTTGAAGAAGGGCAGAAAAATATCTCCCTTCTCAATTCTGACCCTGAAGCCTATTCAGATGCCTTCTATGGATATGAATGAGCTGTTTTTAGCCAGAAAACAGTTTGATCAGAGTCAATGGATTGATGTGCTTTTGCGTTCTGTGGGAATGGAGCCGGATAACCTGGATGAGCGGGTAAAGTGGCACCTGTTAGCTCGCATGATTCCGTTTGTGGAGAACAACTATAACGTCTGTGAGCTAGGTCCACGGGGCACAGGCAAGAGCCATGTATACAAGGAGTGTTCTCCTAACAGCCTGTTGATATCTGGTGGACAGACGACTGTTGCTAACCTGTTTTACAACATGATCTCCCGTCAGATTGGACTGGTAGGTATGTGGGATGTTGTTGCCTTCGACGAAGTGGCTGGTATCCGCTTTAAAGATCGTGATGGCGTGCAGATCATGAAGGATTATATGGCTTCTGGCTCTTTTGCCCGGGGCAAGGATTCAGTGGAAGCCAAAGCATCTATGGTCTTTATTGGGAATATCAACCAGCCTGTAGAGCAACTGGTGAAAACCAGTCATTTGTTGGCTCCCTTTCCTGAAGCAATGATTGATACAGCATTCTTTGACCGTTTTCACGCTTATATTCCGGGTTGGGAAATCCCTAAGATGAGACCGGAATTCTTTACCAATCGGTATGGCTTGATAACGGATTATCTTGCTGAGTATATGCGAGAGATGCGTAAGCACAGTTTTGCCGATGCCATTGATCGTTACTTCAAACTGGGAGCAACCTCAACCAACGCGATACTATTGCTGTTCGCAGAACGACTTCGGGTCTGTTGAAGTTGCTTTACCCTCATGGTGATTTGATAAAGACGCTGTAAAGGCGTGTTTGACTTATGCATTGGAGTGTCGTCGTCGTGTGAAGGAGCAGCTGAAAAAACTGGGTGGTATGGAGTTCTACGACGTGCATTTCAGCTTCATAGATAATGATTCTATGGATGAAACATTTGTCTCTGTACTGGAACAGGGAGGAGGCGCGCTGATTCCTGAAGGGCAACCTAAGCCGGGCTTTGTCTATACCATCGGATAGGGAGCCAGCGGGCTAAATGGTTTATACCGGCTTGAACTGCAGGTGTCGCCAGGAACAGGGAAATTAGCATTGTCCGGTATGGGGAGTGATACCTCTGCGAAAGAGACAGTGAAGATAGCGTTTGACTACTTTAAGGCGAATGTTGGACGCATCAGTGCATCAGCCAAAGTGCTGGATTATGATTTCCATCTACATTTTGTTGAACTACAGAATACAGGGACCTGCAAAAATCTTGGGCTTGCAAGTCTGGTTACCTTTGCATCTGGGCTGTTGAAGAAACCCGTTCAAAGCCAAATGGTTGTGCTGGGCAACCTTAGCCTGGGTGGCAACGTAAATCCTGTAACTGGTCTGGCTGAGAACCTGCAGGTTGCTTTTGATGCCGGAGCAAAGCGTGTAGCCTTCCCTATCAGTAACGCTGCTGATATAGCGACTATTCGTCCTGAACTTTTTACCAAGTTTCAGAGCAGCTTTTACGCTGATCCGGTGGATGCTGTGTTTAAAGTGTTGGGTGTGGATTGAAAATATGGTTTTCTGAGCGAACATTGCTCGCATTGTAGATTCCGTGATCCTCACGGAATGACGGCGAAAGGAATGGTCAAACGAGTACAGTTCTCAGCCATTCAAGTACGGGTGATATTGGCAATCAGTCAATCAATCAATAAAGAAATAGATGACAGCGGTTAAGCAGTGAACCAATGCTTTCGCTAGAATAGCGTAAAACAACCGTCGGCCTGCTTAATGGTATAAAATAGTTTTTCTAATTCTTGAATCTGTTCTGACGTCAAAATGAAATTTATTAATCGTTGTGTTGTTACGCTCAAGCCAAAGAAGCCTTTAATCGAGTGGGTTAATACCCTTGAAGAGGTAGAAAAACCGGATGTCTGGGATTTTGAAGGCGGTACTTATCTTCTTGATGAACAGGAAACAGAAGAAAGCCTGTTAGCCGAGATTGGCAAGCGGGCGGTTGTCATGCTGGAAAACGAGTTATCAGTCTGGACCGAGGATGAAAATCTCTGGCCTGAAAACAGGAATCATGAATTACTGGAGCAGATGTTTGAATTGCATATTGCCATTGCAGCCTTTGATCTGGGGCAGGATGATCTTCTCAGGGCCGATGTCAGCGATTTGATGTAAAAATATCACCTACACTTGTCTTTCAGTTTCAATGAACGATAAAGGTCGGAATCATGTCCAGTGTGCCCCTGATACGAACCCTGTTCATAATTGTGATCGCTGTTCTGTCAGACGTTGTGATGTCGGAGCCAGTGACATCACACACAGACCTCACAGCGGAATTGAGAAAACAACTGGAAGGCCATTTGTTTCAACAGCCGCTGGAGACTCAAGGGCACGTTGCCCTGATGTTATACAGGGTAACAGGGGACAAACAGTACCTTAATACTGCCAGGGTTAATCTGTATCTTGCTGCAGACCGGTTGCAGCAGTTGTCCAGAGGCATCAAGAACAAAGCGTTCAAGTCAGATCAGTTGCAGAAAACCGACATCGATTCTGACTGGCTGAAAAAACAGCAATATCGGGACTATTTCTTCCTGACCTGGCTGGTCTTGCCCGAGCTGATAAAAATTAATCAGTTTTCAATGGAACTGAAAGGGGAAACCGACAGTAAAATTCAGCTTCCCATGAATGCATTTGACTATAAGTCCGCTTTTATGGATTCCGGTTTAATGACTCGTTTCGGGTCTCGCCAGGCTACCCAGGTCTATCAGTTGTTTAATCTGGATCTGGGAGACTATCGTGAGCTGTTTATCAACGGGTTCAACAACCTGTTTCCTGATTCCAGGGACGCCAGCCTCACACCATCGCAGATAACTATGAAATGGATGACCATGGTCAATCTTGTGATTGCAGCCAGTCATGATCTGCAGGAGCCAGTGGATGATGGGCTGCTTAACTGGATACCTGATTATTTATCAAAGAATATTGATGGCATATTGTCGTCTGATTCGGTGGAGCTGATCGCTAAAGCGGGTATGACCATGATACTGACAGGTCGCCAGCAATCTCCCCTGGTTGAAAAATCCCGGCAATGGCTGTCATACCACAAAGGTGAAAACGCCACTGTGGAAGACGAGCTATGGCGTTATGCAATGCTTGGCTGGGAAACAGATTATTACCCCGACCCGGCTTTATATCGTATGAAAGTGTTTCTTAACAGAACACCCAACAGTTTGCAGCCTGTTCAGGAATTCATGGATTAAGAAATTTGGCGTATTGCCCTGTTCCCAATAATTTCCAGAGGATGTTCCGGTGACCTTGCTTTCTGTGCCATGGCCATGGCGACCTGATGTGTAGAAACAGGTTTTAACTGTTGCAGTCTGGCTATTGGTAAGGCGCAAAGAGGGTCCAATATTGCTGCGGCCAGTAATTCTCCCGGTCGAACATCCTTTCGTTGCCCTTTTAAGAGTGAAGGACGAAAAATCTGAAGATGAGGGAATCCTATGTCTTTTAATCCTGACTCCATGGCTCTTTTGGTGTCCAGATACAGCCCGCCCCAGCGAGAGTTCACACTCATGGAGCTGATAACAGAAAAGCACGTTATATTGTTTTTTCTGGCCAGTTGTCCAAGTGAGAGAACATAGTCGCAATCCACACGCCTGAAATTCTGTGCAGAACCTGCTTTTTTTCTGGTGGTTCCAAGGCAGCAGAAAACATCATGTATGTTTTCGGGCCATTTAAAATCGTCCAGAGATTCAAAATCTATGACATGTTCATGGATTTTAGTATGGGATATTCCCGACGGTTTCCTCACAAGGCAATGGATGTCGGAATAAACGTCACTCTCCACCAATCGTGTCAGAAGCTGTTGTCCAACCGCTCCACTACTGCCTGCAACAAGCGCTCTTCGCATAGCATAATAGTCTCTTCGCATAATAGTCTCTTCGCATAATAATCTCTTCGCATAATAATCTCTTCGCATAATAATACAGTCCCTGATGCCCGGTGTGTTCCGGACTGAAAGCTTTCCTCTTTGATTCGATTGTCCCAAAGATGAGATAGTAGCGCCAATTCACTATGAAAATGCCCTGATTTATTTTCACCCGGTTTTTTTATCTTCTGATTTCAGGAATCCCCAATGTGGAAACGAATACAACGACCGTTAGTTTGGCTAATGCTAATGCTACTGGTGCTGGTGCTGGTGCTGGTATCGGCCAAACTCTCTGATCTGGATGATGATCTGTATGCGTATTACCTGACTAAAATCACCCCGGAACAGGTTCAGGACTTTTCCATCTGGTTACCGGATTATCGATTGTCAGGGGAGCCGCTGGTGATTGAGGTGATCCGTTCCAATGCATCCGGCTTAACATGGAGCGACCAGACAGGTTCTTTGTTTCTGATAAAGAGCGATCCGGAAGAAATTCTGGAACTTAAACCAACGGGTGAAGTCATAAGAACCATTACTCTGAAGGGATTTCATGATCCTGAGGGCATTGTCTGGATTGACGAAAATCGCTTTGCGCTGGTCAAAGAGCGAGCTCAGTCAATCAGTGTATTCGAAATAAATTCGGATACCCTGATGCTGGATATAACCGATAGCAAAACGTTCACTTTGAATATCAATGCGGGCAAAAATAAAGGCTTTGAAGGTCTGGCCTGGAACCCCGTGGAGCAGATTTTCTATGTAGCGAAGGAACGGGACCCCATGATGATGTTAACCATCAGTGGGCTTGTGGGGGATGATGCCGGGAAACATCTAATGCTGTCCCGTTCAGATGAATTACTCAGGGATATTCGTTTTTTTAATACAGATCTTTCAGGTTTGCACTTTGATCGGAAATCCGGGAACTTGCTGGTACTGAGTGATGAATCAAAACTATTGTCAGAAGTGAATGACGATGGCGATATTGTCAGTACCATGCAGTTAACGGCGGGAGAAAATGGTCTGAATACCAGCATTTCTCAAGCAGAGGGGGTTACCATGGACAGTGCCGGAAACCTTTATATTCTCAGCGAACCTAACCTGTTGTTTGTGTTCAGCAGGCAATAGATTTTCTGAAGCCATACGCTCTGTGCCAGGCAGTTTTATCAGCTGATTCTATCAGCAGTTTCATCAGCAGTTTCATCAAAAAAAGGTATAGACCAGTGGCTGTGCCGGCATAGCCACTGCCCTTCACTTTCCTGAAGAATGTAAGTGACCCGCAGAGGTGATAACAGCTGTCGAGAGCCGTTTGTTAGATGGCAGGCCTCAACAAAAGTAGATACACAGGCCAGCGAATTATTTCTAAACACGACAGGGTTTATGTACTTCATAGTGGGTTCGTGGAACTGTTCTTTCAAATAGAGCATGTGTTGTCTGTATTGCTCAATGCCTCTCAGCTCCAACCCCTGTAATTGCCAGTAAAGATTGGTATTTGCACGATGCTGCAAACCAAGAATGCCTTCGAGATTGCCTGATTTTACATAAGCTGACCGTTTTTGAAGGTGTTCCAGAAAAGGGCCTGCTTCGGTTTCTTTCAGTCTTGCAGATTGTTCTTCTGGGACGGGTGGTCTTGTTTGAACCGGGCTTGAAGGGAAAGCTTGCTTTGCAGGCCATGCACGGCTGAGATGCCCGTGACGAATCTTCAGTGTTCCTTCATGTTCAACCAGATAAAAGGTAAGTCTCAGGTTATCATCAGCGATATGACGACCGTTTTTCAGCGTGATGTTGCTCTTGCAGCGGCATATGAGTGCTATTGCGTGGCCGTTGCCAAAAACATCCAGGGATTCCATCTCAAAGTGTCTTGATTCAATACGATCGTTTATCTGCTGATGTCTGTTAAGAAGTACGTCTGTACTGTTGAAATCGTCCTGTAGGTAAATACCCCAACCGGTTATATCATCAGGCATGTTCAGGGATAAAAGCTGCTCACTGGCTTGCTTATTCTGGCAGAATTCAAATTGCTCTAAAAAGTCTGAGACTGGCTGCATATTCTCATACTCCAATAAGAAGAGATCAGTGAGTCTAGACAAGAATCAGTATGTTGGCCTGTGTATATCAAAAGAGCACTGGGTAATATTCCTCATTTATCGAACAGATAATGACCTGTTGATGCAGTGACTTGTCAGGAGTTTTAATGCATTCAGATCGTCGTGCACTGATTGAATTACATACAGCGGTACTGTTGTTTGGTGTGTCTGGATTGTTTGGCAAGTTACTGGATCTTGAGTCATCACAGATAGTGCTTTCCCGAACGCTGCTGGGAGCGGGAGCGATTTTACTCTGGTTGATTTTCTCAGGGCAGCTGAAACGGGCGTTCAGCCACCAATGGTTATCGAATATCTTATTGGGATCTTTGCTTGGTTTACACTGGATCACCTTTTTCCATGCCATTCAGGTCTCTACTGTAGCAATAGGATTATTGGCTTTTTCATCCTTTCCGGTGTTCGTCACTATTCTGGAACCCCTGATGTACAAAGAACCCTGGCGACGGGTTGATATGCTGACGTCAGGAGCCGTGGTTGTTGGACTCTATCTGATTGTATCCACCAGTGACCTTGCTGGAGAGGCTGTTTCTAATGGAATGATCTGGGGAATAGTCAGTGCTTTCCTGTTTGCTGTTTTATCGTTGATTAACAGGAAAAGGGTTCAGACTACTGATTCTCTGTCCCTGACTTTTCTACAAAATGTGGGTGCAGCCATCACTGCTTTTATGATCATGCCTGACACCGATGCGTCAGTTTTGATGGAGCAATGGCATTTTTTACTGATTCTGGGAGTGTTCTGTACAACACTGCCTCATATGTTGATGATTAACAGCCTGAGATATTTAAGAACTCAGCTGGTCAGTATTTCGATTTGTCTTGAACCGGTTTACGGTATTCTTTTTGCAGCACTTTTTCTGACAGAAATTCCGGCACTTTCAACTCTGCTGGGTGGTGCTGTCATTATCGGGGCCATTATTATCGGGACGTATTTGAAAGACCCGTAATGTGGCGAAGTATCTGCCGGAGTGAAAAGTGTTCGATATAGCATTCAAGACTGATTACTCTTTGCAGTCTCAATTCAGTGATTTCAATAATGACTTCCGATACCTTGAAGATTCTTTATCAGGATCAACACCTTGTAGCCATAGATAAGCCCGAAGGGTTGCTGGTTCATCGTTCGCCTATCGATAAACATGAAGTACGCTTTGCCGTTCAGGAAACACGAAACCAGATCGGCCGTCATGTATACCCTGTTCATCGCCTTGATAAACCTACGTCCGGTGTGCTGCTGTTTGCTTTGTCGCCAGAGGTAGCGGCTGAAGTACAAAAGCAATTTGATGATCAAACGATTATTAAAGAATATCTGCTGGTTTGTCGGGGCTATTGTCCATTAACAGGAACTATTGATCATCCTCTGGTGCCCAAAAATGATTTCAAATCCAAGCGGGGCAAGTCGATCCCCCCCAAGCCTGCCCAAAAAGCAGTGACTCTCTATGAGCGGCTGGCAACAATGGAAATAGAGGTTGAAATCGATCGTTATCCCACCAGTCGTTATTCTTTTGTGAAAGCACAACCTAAAACCGGCAGGAAGCATCAGATAAGGCGACATTTCAAGCATCTATCCAACCCTATCATTGGCTGTCCGAAGTACGGAAAATCAAAGCATAATAATTATTTCTCTGAGCAGCTCGCCAGCCGAAGGTTATTGCTTCATTGTGCAAAAATGGCGCTGACGCACCCTGTAACAGGTCAGACAATATCCATTACATCGGAGCTTTCAGGCAGTTTCTCTTCACTGATAAGTAATGCTCATTGGGTCTACGATTGAGGTTCTATTCTGAGTGTCTGTAGAATTCGAAGCCTGCAGCAGCACGATAGTAGCGCTGGCTGGTGGGCGCTATAATCTTTTTGTCACTTGTCGTCAGACTGTGCCTCGTGGATCGGGATGAATCCAGCATTAAGTCTGGTTCCTGACAGTATTCAACATGAACATGTCCTGAGAGTATTTATGAAATCCTATTTGTCATGTGTCGTTCTTTGTATGGTTTCAGTGTTATCCGGCTGTGCCGGATTTCAGCAGAGTAGCAGCGGGAATGCTGTTACTCCTGATACCGTTGTTACCAGAAGCATTCATGGTACTGAATTGGTACCTGACCCGGTGCTGACTCAGGTAGAGAACCTGACAAGAGCAGGCATTCTTTATGATGTTAAAATTATGGAGTCATATCCGGTACAAATAGAGGCGACAGGCCCTGACAAGGTGTTAACCTGCCTGGCATCCCCCAATGGTCGATGGTTGCAGGAACAGCAGGAATGCGAATTCATGACGGCAAAAAGTTGTACTATGCTGGGCGGACGATTTAACGAATGTGTTTCTGCCTGCAGGCATGAATCAGGCGAGGTCATGTGTATTCAGATGTGTGTGCCCGTTTGCAGTTTCAGCGGGAAATAGTGAACCTTATTGAACCTCGATAAAGTTGGCGGATATATACTCCAACAAAGCGGCTTCTGACTCGGTTGCCGTTTTTTTACGTCAGATCAATGCTATCAGCTAAACTTCAAGGCGGCCTGTCTGTCGGACATACCTCTAACTGGTTGTTAAGAGAAGTGATAATGGTTGAAGTGTCTCTTGAAGATGAACTCGGTACCTTTTTAAACAGACTGAGTTCATTGCTTGATGCAGAGCATACGGATGAATTTGTTCGATTATTCAAATTCCCGCAGAGTTCATTTGTCACAATTATTTCAACCTTACCTCTGACGACTGAGACGGAAGTACGTAACTGGTACGATACGACTTTCAGTCAGGTTGAAATTCTGGACTGCCATTTTGAGTTGCTTCATTTTTATCAGACAGGCTCAAAGATTTTTTTGCAAACCAACTTCCATAATCAATATTGTTATACGGATACACCGGATCAGTTAAAAGCATTGGTTGTTCGGGTGTCTATGGTGTTGGATAAAGAACAGAAACAGTGGAAAGTTCTTCTTATGCACTGTTCTGTGACGGCCGACAAAATTCAGGAAAAAATTCAGCAGAGTTTTAATGACCCTTTTGCTGACGAATAATGCGCTGATGAATGATCTGCTAATCAATAACTGTTGCTGTATCCTGAGCAATCCGTCCGGCTTAAGAACAAGCAGCCCGGGTTGCCCGCAGGCTGTCTGATCGAACACCTCAAAGCTGAAGCCCTGGTGGATACCGTCAAAGAAGTGGTGATCTCAGATGACCCGAAAAGTGCTTTGGAGGCTCTGGCCCAAGCCTTGAAGGACGTTCTGCCCGTACGAGATTCCAGCAGGCATATGGCGGACGAGACCTTGGTAAACAGGCGTCTTCGGAATCACTCAAAGCTCATGCTCAAAAATTTGAATTACTTGATGCTGCACGATTGTCAAGAATGAAAAACTGCAGAATCGAGTGTCAGGTCCAGTGGCACTGATTGAGTCTTCTTCCCTTAGCATTCCTCGAGTCTGCGTGCCGTAGTCAGTGTCTGACTCTATCATCCGTGTACTGTGATTTGAAATTATTGAGATTGCCCTGAGTGAGTAGGCTGGAGAGCGTGTTGTCACCTGTTTGTGCGTACTGTTTAAGGAGATCACCAGCAAGGTTGAAGTATTCTGGACTAGACTTGGTCATGACTTGTTCGGGGGGGATGAAATTCATACGACTTTGACTCATGGGGTAAACATGAAATTTATCAAATTTCGTAGTTCTGCTAACTCCCTCGATACAGCGATAATATTGTTATTTTCATTGATGCTAACCACAGTGTCTGACGCTGCTTCACCACTTCACAGAAGTTGGTCTCTGCCCTTCCAGGCCCCACCTCCCACGGGGTGGCAAACCGGAACACCATTATTCCCAAACACTCAATTCCAGATGACTACAGCAGCGGTGATCGGCAACTGTGATGATGCCCTCTGTCTGGCACTGGTATTTTCTCAAATGGGAACCCCCCATTTGCTGGTTGACCAGCGAATCAATGGTCAGCCTTATTACAATATACTCACGACAAAAAATGAAACGATTAACAGCTTCAAATTCAAGACCAGTCAGCCGGTGGATGAGCAGTTACCAGGGGCCGGAGCCATTATCGAAAGCTTAGGGTTTGCTACCACAGGGATGTTCCAGCAGCGTTATTTTCCGGGGTTGATACAGGATGGCCAATCAAATTTGTCATCACTCATTCCCGCTGTTTATGACAAAACTGCAGCAAAATTTGTTGTACTGGATCAACCACACACGTATAAATCGGAATTTCATAACAAATATAACAGGATATTCTCTCATGCAGCAGCAGTGCGCAATGATCGACACAGGGCGCCAGAGAAGCGGTTAAACCGAATACGCCCCGGCCGTTTTTCACTGTCTCTCCCTTCTTCGGTACATGCCCCCCAGCCTGCAACATTGCGTTTTCCAATAACAATGAACAGTGATGGCAGTGGCGTACAGAGAGTACTTGGATTTGAATATGACCTTGATAAAGATACTTACCGGGTGGGTATCTGGATTGCTCAGTCAGACGGCGATTTTACTTTTCACTGTGTTCAGATAGATGAAAGTGATCAGCTGTTGGTTGACGCTATCAAGCGGGCTTTTTTCCCAATGTCACTTCCTACTCACTCAGCATGAATGTGATTCTTATTACCTGGAATAATGCCAACAGAGTGGTCAATAACCATATAACGTTAGTCACCCAATGCAGACTGGACGACAGTGGCCAATGTGTTTTAACGCGACTGGGTCTGGAGGTCAGAGGGAATGTGGTTGGCGTAATGGTGAATGAAGATGGTTCTGAAACCGCTATAGGTGATCTGGTGACTGACGAGATACTGGTGTTGAATCATCATAATACCGTCATAAGAAGAGTGCCCGCGGACTCTATTGGAGTCAGCCTGAGTAATTACTGCCCCATGGAGGTGTACCAGGCCGGCCCTGAAATCATACTGACTGAAAGCACTATCTATAACGCCTGTGCTACAGATTATGTCTGGAACAGAGAGATAGAACAATATAGCAGTGCATCAGATCTGGCTATCAGGAACTTATTTAACAGCTCCCTGGATAACAGCTACGATATTGTGATTTCTCACTCTGAAGACACTGGCACTGGGATGATCTATTACGGTACCTATTCAACGTCCAATCCGTATCAGACTAATGTTGTCGTTGAGGAAGTGGATTACCCCTGACAAGTTAGACGTCATTTGACCGGCTGTGGCGGGGGAATTTGTTTATGTTCGGTGTCATCACGTAGCAAATTCCAGCACCCTCTAATCGCCCGATCGCAGATGATACAGTCTACAGTTCCATTTGCTACCAAATGTTCCACACAATACATACCATGCAGGCAGGGCCGAGCAAGGGTGTTAACCGATTTACTACATATAAGACACTCA
>CBDBOO010000084.1:0-6575 GCA_965208385.1 Endozoicomonas sp. | reverse complement strand
GCTCGACGGAATCCAGTAATATCGGCGCACAGAAAGCACTGAGCCATGCCGGATTCTATGCTTACAATCGTATTGTTCAGTTTGACCTTTAATCCCTTTAATTCCCTTAATCATGGCTTTAAAGGTGTGTGGGTAGAAAATTTTACTGTCAAAAACTGGCGAATACAGTTTTCGCCTACTGACTGAAACGGAAAATATTCTGATTAGAAAATACCAGGAAAGTGATATAGAAACAGTTCTGTCAATCTGGCCAAGGTCTACGCATCAAATAAGTACAGACGTACATTATAATTTTCACGAAATTATAGCTTGTAAAATACTGCATCTTGGATGTATTTAGAGCACCGGTTCTGAGATGCTCACCATGAAACCTTTACAACAGAACACATTGGTTCCCTATATCGCCGACGTACCCGATCCACGCTGCGAAGGCATGTGTTTACACAAGTTTCTCGATATTCTCATTATTGCCATCTGCGCAGTTCTCTGCGGAGCAGATACATGGGAAGCCATCGCAAAGTTCGGACGTACCAAACAAGATTGGCTCTCCACTTTTTTGGAACTCCCCAGTGGGATTCCCTCACACGACACTTTTTACCGAACTTTTTGCCTACTCGACCCAGTCGCCTTTGAAGAGTGCTTCAGACGCTGGATCGCCGACACTTTTAGACAGTTCGCCGGTGATGGACAGGATGTTATCCCTATTGACGGCAAGTGCCTAACAGCGTATAAGAAGCATCGAGGCTCAAGGAGTAAATCAAAAACTCGACTATTTATCACGAGCCATTTATATATGGTCAGCGCATGGAGCACTCAAACGGGGATGGTGCTCTGTCAACGGAAGGTTGATGATAAGTCCAATGAAATCACTGCTGTTCCCGAGCTTTTGAAGTCTATTCACCTTAAGGGTTGCTTTGTGACAACCGACGCGCTCAATTGCCAGAAAGAAATTGTCAAAGTATGCATAGAGCAAGGTGGTGACTATTTGCTTCCCGTAAAAGGCAACCAAGGCAACTTGCACAAGCAGATTAAAGAGGCTGCCGAACATTGGTGGGAACAGCATCCAGAGGGAACACTGGGTTTTAATTATTCAGAAACTCTGGACAAAGCGCACGGCAGAACCGAACGGCGAATGGGCTGGGTTATAGATGATCTCTCTGGGATCGGCGAAGCTGAAAAGTGGCAAGGACTGAAGCAAATCGGGATGATACAGCGTGACCGTCAAGTACAAAGTGCTGTTTCTATGGACGTGCATTATTACATCATGAGCAAACAGCTTAGTGCGGCAGAAATGCTGGATATCGCTCGCAAGCATTGGGAAGTGGAGAACAAGCTGCACTGGAGACTTGACGGTGTGCCACAGTCACATAGGATTGCAGCATAAGGAAGTGCGCAAGTCTTATGGATAAGCTTGGAAAGAGATGGTGGTATGGCCCACCGGAGTCTGCCGTCGGAGGCTGGCTTCAAACCGCTTCAAGCTGCGGATATTAAGAGTGTTCGTAGTGAGCGTTGAAGAAACGTGCATCATAAAATGTACAGGTATGAAATGAGAAGACGAGTTATCGAACCCATGATGACGCATCGTAAACCAAAGACTCGACATCAAAAGCCAGCAGCGTCTAAGGCTGGTGATCAATTTACAAGTTGCTCCGAAGGCTGTGTAAGTGGTGTCCGGTGTAAAGTGGGCGTGATCTCATTTTCAGGCTCTTTTCAGGAACTGTGGGAACCAGTCGTCAGAATGCCAAGGGAGAAATACAAATCATTAAAATGATAAGTATGAGAGTACCAATGTCTGGCACTGGGACGGAACTGCTCGTAGTAGTGGAGAAGCATTTGTAATGAGTGTGGAGCGAAGGGGCAGTGTTAAACAGTATTTTTCCGGTATCCAACTGTGGTTTAAGCAGGAGGAGGTATCGTGACAGATACACATCGATTCATCATTGATAGGTGGCAGGTCGTTAAGGCCTACCAACTGGTGAAAGCCAATAAAGGAGCCGCAGGTATTGATAACCAGTCAATATCTGACTTTGAGAAAGACTTAAAGAACAATTTATACAAAATATGGAACCGGATGTCGTCTGGCAGCTACTTTCCGCCAGCTGTGAAAGCCGTCGCCATACCTAAGAAATCGGGTGGAGAAAGGATTCTTGGTATCCCTACGATACAGGATCGTATCGCCCAAATGGTCGCCAAACTCACATTCGAGCCCCTGGTGGAACCCACATTTCTCAGTGATTCCTATGGCTACAGGCCGAACAAGTCAGCGATTGATGCTGTTCGGGTGACTCGAAAACGGTGCTGGTATCAGGACTGGGTTCTGGAATTTGATATAAAAGGGCTGTTCGATAACATTTCACATGAACTGCTGATGAAAGCAGTACGCAAGCATACAGATTGTAAGTGGCTGCTGCTGTACATAGAGCGATGGTTAAAAGCACCCATGGTCATGGAAAATGGGGAGCAGGTAGAGCGAACACAAGGCACTCCGCAAGGAGGTGTTATCAGTCCGGTGTTAGCGAATCTGTTTCTACATTATGTTTTTGACAAATGGATGGAGAAATACCATCAAAATGTGAAATGGTGCAGGTATGCAGATGACGGGCTTGTGCACTGTAATAGTGAGCAGCAGGCTCAGCAGATGCTAGCTGTGCTCAGGGAAAGATTTGAAGCGTGTGGGCTTGAACTGCATCCAACGAAAACCAAAATTGTGTATTGCAAAGATGGTTCTCGAAAAGGTCAGCATGAGCACATAAGTTTCGACTTTCTGGGGTACACCTTCATACCTCGTCTCTGCCGGAACAGAAAAAGGCAGAGTGTCTTTGTCAGTTTTTCCCCCGCTGCCAGCAGAAGTGCGCAGAAGGGCATGATAAAGAAAATCAGGATGCTGGGTATCCGAAAACGGACAGATTTAAGTCTTGTTGAAATAGCCAAGTGGATCAATCCGATCATCAATGGTTGGATAAACTACTACGATTGCTTCTATCGTTCAGAGTTGTATAGGGTCTTCCGCGAGGTCAACAAAGCGTTGATCTGGTGGGCGAGACATAAATACAAGAAGCTTCAACGGCGGAAAACGAGGGCAGGCAAGTTTATGGAGAAGGTTGCTGAAACTCATCGTTACCTGTTTGCTCATTGGCGAGCAGGAATGAGAGGATCGATGGTTTAATGGGAGCGGAATGAGTCGAGAGGCTCACGTTCCGTTCTAGGAGGGGCTGGCGGGGAAGTTCCGCCGGTCTACTCAACTTGCTTTTGGTGAGGATCAGAACAGAACTACCAATAACTGTGCCATCGAGAATCTGTCAATTCTTAATCGGATAGCACTGAATATTCATACACAGGACACGGATACGAAAGGCAGCATAAGGCTTAAGCGTCAGGCTGCTGGCTGGGATAACAAAAAGCTCGAAGAATTACTCAGTACAATAGTCCTTATTTGAAGCGTAGACCCTGGTCAATCTGGCTGAGTGCATCAATCAAGGCACATGATTTTATTGCAGCAGATTTCTGGAAATCTAAGGTAGCTGATATGCGTAATATCTATATACAAAATTCTGAAACGCATGTTTATGAGGTGAATTCGGAGGTGGTTGGATTCTACTCGCTTTACTAAAATCACCTGGCGGCAATATTTGTCACTCCAGAGCTTCAGGGGCGGGGCATTGGAAAAGCGTTAATCTCTCATGTCAAAACTCAGATAAATCATCTTACTCTGTCAGTGTACAAAGAAAATATCGCCAGTTATCAATTTTATCTATCCCAGGGTTTTTCGGTGGTGAGTGAACAGGCAGATGAGCATACGGGGTATCCGGAATACACCATGACTACTGACCAGAAATAATAGAGACCAGGGGAATTGAACGGAGGTTATTCTTCGTTAGTTCGCGTCTGATGATGAGCAGTAAATCATGAGGTTTTCACTGAACTATTCATTGAACTATTGCTAAGTTATTCACTGAACTAAGTAAGTGGGCAATTGCTTTCGTCTTTTTTAGATGATGGCTTTCTAATCCTTATGTCATTACATCTCTGGTTGCATAGCTTGTTCTGCACCGTGGCTGTTCTTTGAAGGATGAAAAAACCTTACGCCATATCAAAATATCAAAAAGCAACCGTTTACCTGCCTCTGGAAGAAAGAAACAGCCTGCAGTCGGCTAGTCATAAAAGAAGCCAGAAAAATTGATGAGGTGGTGCATAAGAAGTTTCCTGTTGGCTACTGGGGCCCACTCTTCTGGGTGCAATATGCTCTCAGATTCGCTATTAAACAGAACGTCAGCATAGTCCAAAGTGGTTTTCATTGACTCCAGTATGACCTGCTTCAAACCGTTCCTGTCCAACAGAGCAAGCTGATTAGGATTCTCCATCATCAAGGGAGGAAAACCTTTAAAAATCAATATGAGTTGTGTCAGTAAGTGAAAGAGTCGTCCATTAGCATCTGTAAACGGGTGAAGTTGTTGGAGTTGCGGAATATACTGGACCAGGACGTTCAATAGTGAGTCAAGATCAGTGGTTTTTCCCAGTGCCTGATTAAATTCTTTCAGTACAACAGCCACAATTTTTTGCTGGTGTTCAATTTCGAGCGGTAGAAACTGTACTACTGAGGAGCGATTTTCTCTGACAAGAATATAACGGACGATATTTTCTAGCTGAGCTGTTTTATTTTTATATTGCTCTTGTTCTGAAAGTTTGCCGATATTCACCAATAACTGTTTATAAAGTTGCTCCCAGTAATCATCAATTAAGTGGTTGGGGAGTTCTGAAAGCAAATCGATAACAAGATCCAGATCCATACGAAATGCATAATAGTCTCCCAGGGCAAAAGGTGTTTGAAAAGGAATGCCTAATAATGAAGCGTGATGCTTTCTATGAGCCACTGCTTCTTTCAGTCCTTTATTGGTATGAAATGTACGTCCATCAGTCAAAATCAGGTTAAAGAATTGCCAGTTGTGTCTCTCTTGATCTAAGGTTTTTTCACAGAACATCAAACCTGGGTCGGTATTATGAATAGTGCCTGAACAAGAAAGATAGCTGCTGGGTGGACAGGCCAACCCATGGAGTTTTTTAAGAAAGCTTGTTGTTATTTCGGGAAGTCTCTGATCAGTTCTCAGATGTTCGCAGAAATCACTGAGCCCCCTCACCCATGCTCTGCTCATGCACTCTATAGAGCCTGGCTGCCTGTTTTCATAGGCTTGCCAGCCTTTTTCCTGTTTAAGCAGATCACCATCAATGATCAGCTTTACCAGATGTTTTTCGAACGGCGTGAGCAATTGAATAACTAACCAGGCTCTCTCATTGGAGACATGGGGGTGAGGGAGGTTCAGAACTTCTTGAAGGGAATGCCGGGCATTTCGAGCGACATCCAGATTTGCTTCAGTAGAGTCTTCACTGCAACCGGAAAATGAACCGAAACTGTTAGAGGGTGTTGTTGAAGATACAGAAACTTGCCGTTCAGTCAGTGGGTGCTCAATAGGGTGAGATTCATCGGTATTTGAAGATGAAGTAACCGGCACACCGGGAATCTGAGGTTCTTCAAATGATTCTGTCTCATTAATAGGTAGGGGGATTCCTGAGCTGCGTATTGGTTCAGTTGGATCCATAGAATGGCTCAAGTAGTGCGTGATAGTTCTGGTAAAGATTAAGTCGGCGAGTTTTTCAGAAGTATGAACAGGATCCATGAGAACGAGGGTATTCTTGAAGGGGCAGGTGAGTCATCGAATACTGCTTTCTCATTTTTTAAGCTTTAATCGATGCCTGTTTCAACATTTACGTTATGACATAGCATTTTATAAGTAGATATTGTGATTTTATGCCCTGCAGGTATCGAAAGATGAAAAATACTCATGCAATACATCTCACAACAACCGTTCATCAATTTATTACGATTAGCAATGGATTATGCAGTCAGGGCGATCTCATTTGGCACTAACTTTCTCTGTTTGGCTAATTATTCAGCACACAAAAGTACCAAAATAAGCCTAATTTCCTGTACTTCTCAAAAATTCAGTTTTTAAAGCTAGCTTTTTGAATATGCAACAGGATTGGTGTTTGTCAAATGAGATCGCCCTGATTATGCAGTAAGCAATAGGCCCAGCAGATACCGCAAGAATAACAATTATAATTGCTCCTGCACCAATTACAGGTCCAGAGATACTCCAGTCAATAACAGCATCCGGGCAGTTGCAGTCAAGACTGTCTAACCCCTGGTTGTCAATCTCCTCTCCAGCAGAAATATTCATTAAGGGATAATTGACTTTAGGCCAGCCAAAAGTACCTTCAGTGAAACCATTTAAATCAACGTCTGCTCCCAATATATGGGAAAGAATAAAAGCCAGATTGCCATCAATGGTATGGCAGCTAACGATTAGACTATTTAGCAGGACATCATTGAATGGCTCACATAATCCAAATAATATGGGTTTGGGAGCATCAAAGAATAAAGCGCTTCCCAGGGCATTATAGGTTTCGTTTTTTTTCAATGAAACAAACAGATGATTTGGAGCCGTTATATTATCAGCTATTCCCGACGAATTGATTCCGATACCTTAGAGACAACTTAATACAGACTTAAAAATAAGAGC
>CBDBOO010000083.1:0-119142 GCA_965208385.1 Endozoicomonas sp. | reverse complement strand
GTCGAACTGTCTTGCCCCGTCACTGAAGGTGGTCAGATGACCTGCACCATGCAGTATCAGGCTTCCATAAATCATCGCTTCACTGGCTTGCTGACGTCGCCTCCCGGTTAAACCCAAGTTTTTCATACAGACTACCCATGCCTTATGATTCAGGAATGTTATTCCGCTGTAAGGCCTGAGTATCCGAAGCCACTTTTGGGGGTAGTCGTGTTTTTCCAGATACGTCAGGGCATCTTCTGTTAATGAATAAGTTAACCATGGGCGATGCAGCAGGCTTACGAAGTTTTCCCGACTCTTGCTGCCTGTGCTTTCGAACCAGGCAAAGGATTCATTATTAATGATGGTGCAGTAACCATTCTGTCTTTTATGCCTCGTACCTGTGTCGTCTGTCTGGATATAGCTTGAACAGCGGATACCTGCGACCAGTAATTTATGCTTCTCAGTATGGAACTGATCATGTCCCTGCGTTAGCAGCTGGCTAAGTGTTCCGCTTGAAATAGAGATCCCAATATCCCATAGCCAGTCCAGAAGTTCTGGCTGAGTAACAGAACAACCATGATATTGATGCAGGACATAGGCTTGCAGCATTGGTCCGTAGTGATGCCCCTGGAGATCAGCTGGCGGTTTGGCCGTAATAGTTTGTCCGTCAGGGGTTATCCATTGCTCCAAAAGGTATTCCAGACTGGATGCCTGAATCGTCAATTCCTGCACATGGAAGGGGGTGGTTCCGTTCCAGGTTGATCCTTGCGGAACATCAGTTGCTGCAATGGATATAGATTCTTCAGCAGGTGGTGCCGGGGGTTGCTTACGCTGTTTTCGGGTTCTCTCGTTGGGCTTTTCAAACTTGCGCTTTTGTGAGGCATCAGAATCAGGCTTACCGCTGTCCGTTGTTGCGAGGTCTTTGCCTTCAGGGTTTTCGCTCCTCTCATCGTCGGAAGGTTTTTTATTGGGCTTGATGTCCGGTTTTGCAGGCAGGTTTTTCAGGCGCCGAATTTCAGCTTCAAGAGTTTCTATCAGCTCTTTCTGCTGAATGAGTTGCTCTTGCAGCTGAGTAATGAATTTCAAAAGATGTTCAGGTTGTAGCTGATTGAGTTCTGAAAAAGTCATAGAGAAAAGATAGACGACTAACCTGAATTATTCACGTTCCAGTACTTTTTGAGAAGCTACAAAAATAATTTATAAACAAGTTTACTTCGGCGTAAGCGCTCAAGATACGACGTATTTCAAAAACTGCACCCAGCTGTCAATCTTATTCCTGTGATCAGCACAGGAGGCTACACCCATGAACCAAACACAGAAACCATTCATTCGACTCAATCACGAGCAATGGCAGCAAATAATAAATCAGCAGATTGAAAGCGGTCTGAATCAAAAAAAAATCTGTCAAACCCACAACATCAGTCTTGCGACCTTTTCAAACTGGAAACGTAAACTGAAAGAGGCATCGGAGTCTCACTCTCAAACTGTGCAACCTCAGCCCGACTCTCATTCTGAACATCCCTCTGACAGGCAATGGATTGAACTTCCTGTTGACCTACCATCAACAGCCGAGCACACCCCTTGGCATTTGGAGCTTGAACTACCCGGTGGCGTCATTCTCAGAATGAGACAATAACCGTATTTTTCCCTGAAGCTCAGGTGCGTGTCTGGTTGTATAACCAACCCACCGATATGCGCAAGTCATACGACGGGCTGTCGGCATTAGTAAAAACCAAACTTGAGGAAGATCCTCTCAGTGGACAGCTGTTTGTGTTCATCAACCGTAAATGCACCCAATGCAAAATCCTTTACTTCGACCTCGGTGGCTACTGCATCTGGAGCAAACGGTTAGAACAGGGACAGTTCCACACCAATGCGGGTGAATCCATAAAACACGCCCTGGAATGGACTGATCTAAAACTAATCCTTGAAGGCATTGATATCCGTACTGTCCAGCGCTATAAACGTTACAAACATCTACCTATTAGTCACATAAAAAAGGTAGTGGGTTAAACCTGTAGGTTCCGAAAAGTCAGCTATAATACGACAGTAGACGTATTGCTAGCGAGTTAAATATGACTTGTTCTTCAATAGTACGCTGTAGTACTTGTGACAGCCAAAACATCAAATACATCGGTGTTAGCGCCCATAATGTACCGCGCTACCTGTGTTGTAATATTGACTGCCATGTTAAAACCGACATTCACCACCTAACCTGACATTTTCCTGATTTCTGCTATTTATCAAAAAAGCAAATATCAGGAAACAGCCTTATGCCTCCTATTCAATATCGCACTCAGATTCAGAACATGGATCACCTCGGCCTGGTGGCAGGTATGTGCAAAGAGCTGGGCATAGCCGATCACATCGACAGACGTGCACCCAAGGTAGCGGATGAATGGAATGTCTCCCACGGTGAAGCCATTGTCGGCATGATCCTCAATGGCCTCGGCTTTACGGGGCAATCTCTCCATATGTTCCCCCAGTTCTTTGCCAATAAACCTCTCAACAAACTGATCAGGGAAGGGATTAAACCAGAGCATTTAAACGACAAGATTCTGGGAAGAGCACTGGATGAACTCTTTGATCTGGATGTCAGTAAAGTCTATTTTGAGCTGGCTATCAAGGTTGCAACTCATCTCAAATTGCCTTGCGACGCGCTGAACCTTGATGGCACCGGCTTCCACGTCGATGGTCGTTATAATAGCGATAGCGATCTGAGCGATGAAGACCTCAACTGCATCAGGCTTTGCAAAGGTTACAGCCGGGATCACCGCCCGGATTTGAACCAGGCCATATTGCTTCTGTTGACTGAAAACCGGGCAGGCATCCCGTTGTTTATGAAAGCAACCAGTGGCAATGTGACTGATAAGACCAGTTTCAAACAGGTGGTTTCCAAGCGCTTGAAGAGTTTCAAAGCCGCACTGGAAGCCCGCTATTTTATTGGCGATGCAGCATTGTATGTGGCAGGGACAATCCAGGAACTTGACCAGCAGGATCAGCTGTTTATTTCCAGAGTTCCTCTCAATATTGGTGCCGCCAAAGAGCTGGTAAGGAGTGCGCCTTCACGAACCATGAAAGCAGTGGAGGGGTTTGACCATTACGAAGCTACAGAAGTGTCGTCTAATTATGCGAACGTAGAGCAACGCTGGGTTTTGTTTCGCAACCAGCAACGCCAGGAAACCGAACAGAAGACGCTGACAAGGCGTATGCAGAAAAAGTCTCTGAAAGAGTGCGAGAGACTGGAAAAGTTGAGCAAAAAAGCGTTCCAGTGCGAAGGGGAGGCCATGGAAGCCTTTAGGCAATGGCAGAAGCAGTCTGAACTTTGTCAGGCTGAGGCTCAGGTTATCGCCAAGCCCTGCTACAAGAGCAAAGGACGACCTGTTAATGGAGCGGAACCCGACCACCTGGAATATTACGTAACAAGTTGTTGCTCGATCGCTGTGCAAACCCGGCAGGATGCCGAAGCATCACTGGGTTGTTTTGTGCTGGCTACCAACGACATTAATACTACTCGACTGGACAGCGCTGAACTACTGAGGACGTACAAATCACAGCAACAGGTTGAACGAGGCTTTCGCTTTCTAAAAAGTCCGGACTTTCTGGTGTCTTCCCTCTATCTGAAGAAACCGGAACGCATTGAGGCATTGTTAATGGTGATGACACTTTGCCTGATGGTCTATGCTGCTATCCAACATCGAATCCGTTATGAGTTGAAGAAGCAGAGCCGAACGTTCCCGGACATGAAGAAAAAGCCAGCCCAGAACCCAACGGGCAGATGGATTTCTGCTGCTTTGATGGCATTTATGTGCAGACGATCAACGGAACGGAGAAGCACGTGATTGGCATCTCGGAGAATCAGGCGACAATTATCTTTATATTAGGGTCAACGTACCAATCAATTTATTCCTGACTCAAGAGGGAGTGTGAGAGCAGCAAGATCAATGCACGGAGGCTTGTCCCTGTCATCTCCGGCTGCTGAAGGTGAGGTTTTTTCTTGTTTGTGTTTTTCATGAATGGATATCCATGAAAGGTTGATTGGGTACTCGTTATCAGGAGAAGTACGTTTATGCTTACAATAAGGTGGTCAAATTTCAAAACCCTTGCGCTGCAGGGGTAGGGGAAATATCAAAGTAGGTGGTGAATGACGGTTACAGGGTTTGTTCTGTGATTATTCTGTGGAAGCCTTGTCATGGCAAATTCTGATATTTTGTCAGGTGAAAAGCAGTTTTTATCTTTTATTGTGCCCGCGGCCATCGTTATATTTCAGACTCACTATCTTCGGCTACCTGAAGAAACGATACAGGAAAGCCCAGTAGATGATCAGGAGCCTGGCTACTCATGGATGGCTTTGATTGAGCGTGCTCTTGGTTTGGTACAATCGTGTGAGTTAGATTCTTTATTTAATGAAAATGATGAATATCACGAACAGGAACCTTACGATATTGAGTCATTTGAGGCTGATGAATTTGCACGAAAAATAGTTCAATGGCTAAGCAGTCAAGCAGGGTGTCAGGATGCACAAGTTCCAGAACCTCATTTTGATCAATTATCATTTCAATCCGACGTTCGATCCAGTGCTCCTCTATATAATCCACCTTCTTCCTACTAATACGGAAGACAGTAAGGATTCTACTGAAAAATCTCGGGAAAGCAGTAATCAAGACAGTGCTGCTGATGGTGAAAAACAGGATGATTTAGTATCAGATGTCATTCCTGAATTACTCAGGTTTTATGTAGAAAAAATGAAGCTGGATCGGAATTTTCCAGATCATCCCTGTGATAGTGGGCGATATTCATGGATAGAACGAAAGTGTCCGCAAGATAGTCTGGGAGAGCAGCATAAACTGGTTATTAAAATAACCAGTGAAAAAATGATTCCGGGATCAACCAGAGAGATGATGAACGAAGTATCAGTGTATTCCAGATTTAAAGGCTGTGAAACCCAGTGTTCAAATATCGCAGTCATGCTCTCCTGGGGGGAATCAGAAGAGCCTGAACGAGTGATTATTATCATGCCGGATTATGGCGTGAATTTTTTGGAATACCTTAAAAAAATCGAATTAAAGCAGAGGATATTTCAAGATTTTTACTGCAAGTGGCCAAGGCTTTAATGTTTCTCCATTCTCAGGAAATGATCTACTGTGATTTAAAACCAGAAAATATTGCAATAGACGAGAATGGGCAGAGACTGGTTCTCATTGATTTTGGCTTGGTTTTGTTAGTTTCTGATGCTGAAAAAAATGCAGGTCAGAGGTGTCAGGGAAATTTAGCCTATACCGCGCCAGAGGTACTTCGGGAAAAGAAAAACAGTCTGGCCGGGGACAGCTGGTCCCTGGGTTATCTATGCGCATTGCTGGTGGCAAGAACCTCCCCGGCGCAGATGATATTTATTTCAAGGCATCATGATCTTTGCAGGGGTAAACCCAGAGCCGACGCTCTCATTAATACCAAGGAAGATTTATTTAGATGTATGGAAAATGCGAGACAATATTGTCTGAAAAATATATCACTGAATCAACGACTCTTAGCCCCAGAAAATCATGTTTCAGAAATAAACGATGATGTACGTAAGAGAACAGAGCTAACCTTGAAAAAAATGATTGCTATTGAAAAACTGCTTCTTTTTTGCCTCAGCTGTATGAACCCTGATCCCTTACAACGTTCGCAGGAACATCAATGGGTTGATTTGTTATTTCCTGCCGATGCTGCAGAGTCTTCAGAAGGGTTGTAAGGAGAACCTGTGGAACCGGTAAGATACAGGGGCGGGGCCTGCCTGCATCTCCCGTCAATTTGTGTATATTATCCCAGGCCAGACAGCAGGTTTTTAAGCGTTACGATAACCAATACCAGGGCCATCAGTGAAAAGTCGAGACCACCAATGGGAGGAATAACTTTTCGGATTCGGCTGGTCAGGGGTTCTGTTAGTTGATGAATCAGCATTAACCCCGGGTTGTGACTACCAGGTGCAATCCAGCTGGCAATGGCGATCACAATGAGGCTGAACATATAAATATTCAGGAACTCTTCGATGATCTTGAAAAAAGCGCTGGTAGCAACACTCAGGGCAGGTATTGTGTCGGGATAATAGCCTTTAAGTGCCAATAGAAGATAAATCAGTCCTGTTTGCAGAATCAGAGCCAGTATCAGTGACGCTATATCGACGCCGCCCAATCCGGGGATGATTTTCCTGAGCGGATTCAGCAGGGGCGAGGTGATTTTAACAATGGCCTGGGAAATAGGATTGTAGAAATCAGCACGAACCAGCTGAAGCAGAAATCGAACCAGAACAGCCATTATATACAGACCACCTATGGTCTGAATCAGAAAGCCAAAACTTGATGATAGTGCGGACATAGCGACCCTTGGGATTTCCTTTTAAAGTACAGATGGAACGCATAATACAATAAAGATACTTTAATACGTTTTATAGTCGTTGAAAATCTTTAATCAGCCAGCTCAAGCGCCATCTCTTTTGCCCGTTTTACGGCCGACTTCATGGCGTTATCGACCAATGTTTCCAGACCTCCCTCCTGAAACGTTTTAATGGCCTGTTCCGTTGTGCCGTTTGGGGAGCAGACCCGACGTCGCAATTCTGCTACATCCACATCACTGTGTACGGCCATCTGAGCTGCGCCCATGGCAGTTTGCAGTGTTAGCCTTTCAGACATCTCGGGACTGAAGCCCAGTTCAACACCGACTGTTTTCATGGCTTCCATGAACAGAAAATAATAGGCTGGACCACTCCCTGAAATGGCGATAATAGCATCAATCATATCTTCGGTTTCAACCCATTCGGCAATGCCAACGGCACCGAATATGGTGTCTGTCAGGGATTTTTGATGTTCGTTGATAGAGTCATTGGCAAATAGGCCACAGGCACCATATCGAAGTAATGATGGGGTATTGGGCATGCTGCGAACAATGGCTATATTCTTTGGTGACCATGATTCCAGACTCTTCATGGTAATACCGGCAGCGACAGAAATCAGCAGAGGCTTCCGGGATTTCAGGGCAACAGACATACCCTTCAATACGTCTTTTATCATATGAGGTTTAACGCAGAGCATTACAATATCGGCTGTGTTGACGGCCTGCTCATTATCCGTGGTGGTTTTGATGCCAAATTGATTTCTAATCCCAGAGAGCGTTTCTTCTGTACGGGCAGTGGCGGTAATGTTATCCACAGGCCAGCCATTCTGGATTAAGCCGCCAATGATGCTGGTGGCCATGTTTCCGGCGCCGATGAATGCAATCTTTACAGGTGCGAGGTTTCCAGATGAAAGGTTTGTATGCGTCATATATTCACTGCCCGATTATTTTTTTGCTAATTAATGTTGTATTTTATGGTTCAAGAGGATCAAGCGGCTCATTCATGCATGGCTGCTTGTGGTGTAATCCCTGGCGCCAAACAATGCTGTACCGATGCGAACAATGGTAGAACCCTCTGTTATGGCGGCATTAAGGTCACCGGACATTCCCATGGATAAAGTATCCATATCCAGACTCTGGTTTGCATTAATATCGGCCATCAAACTGGCCAGTTTTCTGAAAGGTATTCGTTGTTTTTCAGGGTCTGATTCAGGTGTTGGTATTGCCATGAGCCCCCTGAGTTTCAAGTTTGGAAGGATGCTCACTGACTGAACCAGCTCGGGTAAATTCTCAGGATGTACACCGGCTTTACTGTCTTCCTGGCTGATATTGACCTGCAGACAAATGTTGACAGGTGGTAAGTGTGCCGGTCGTTGTTCATTCAGCCTTCTGGCAATTTTAAGGCGCTCGACGCCATGAACCCAATGAAAGCTGGAAGCAATATCTTTGGTTTTATTGGACTGGATAGGGCCAATAAAGTGCCATTGAATATCGTTCAATTCTGCCAGTGACAACATTTTATTCATTGCTTCCTGCAGATAGTTTTCGCCAAAGTCTCTCTGCCCCAGATCATAGGCTGTACGTATCATCTGTGCGGGCTTTGTTTTGCTCACAGCCAGAAGCTTTACCTGCCCCTGTCGATGACAACTGTGTTCGGCCTGGCGAATTTGATCAAAAACCTGATCAAAGTGACTTTTTAATGAGTTCATCAGCCTGTACATTAGTGCGATTATAAAAATACATATTTTACCCGCTTCTTGAAGTGAGGGGGAACATTGAATGGATATTACTGAATTATTAGCGTTTAGCTACAAGCAGGGGGCCTCTGATTTACACCTGTCAGCCGGTTTGCCCCCCATTATCCGAATTGATGGCGATGTGCGTCGTATCAATTTGCCTCCCATGGATCAGAAAAAAGTCCATGGTCTGATTTACGACATCATGAATGATAAGCAACGTAAGGACTATGAAGAGCAACTGGAGACCGATTTTTCTTTTGAGGTTCCCGGTGTAGCACGTTTCCGTGTCAATGCGTTTAATCAGAGCCGGGGAGCTGGTGCTGTATTTCGAACTATTCCCAGCAAGGTACTGTCCATGGATGATCTTGGTATGGGGCAGGTATTTAAAGATATTTCCATGAAACCGAGAGGGCTGGTACTGGTAACGGGTCCAACGGGTTCCGGTAAGAGTACCAGTCTTGCAGCGATGCTTGATTACATCAATGACAACAAGTACGAGCATATTTTGACTATTGAGGATCCTATTGAATTTGTTCACATCTCCAAAAAATGTCTGGTAAACCAGCGTGAAGTCCATCGGGATACTCACAGTTTTAACAATGCACTGCGTTCGGCTCTACGTGAAGATCCGGATATTATTCTGGTGGGTGAATTACGAGATCTGGAAACCATTCGTCTGGCTCTGACAGCTGCAGAGACGGGACATATGGTGTTTGGTACATTGCACACCACATCGGCCGCTAAGACTGTGGATCGGATTGTGGATGTTTTTCCTGCAGAGGAAAAATCCATGGTGCGCTCGATGCTATCGGAGTCATTGCAGGCGGTAGTATCCCAGACGCTGCTTAAAAGAACCGGTGGTGGCCGGGTTGCAGCCCATGAAATCATGATAGGTACGGCGGCTATTCGAAACCTGATTAGAGAAGACAAGGTTGCGCAGATGTACTCTGCTATACAGACTGGTGGTTCTCTTGGGATGCAGACTCTGGATCAGTGTCTTACCGATCTGGTGCGAAAAGGTGTGGTAACCCGGGAAATTGCCCGGGAGAAATCCAAGGATCCGGATAAATTTTAACGTTTATTATTAATATTACGGCTTAGATATATCCCGGGTAACTGGAGAGGAAGGTAGACGACAAGAGAAGGTTTCCTGTTATCTCCAGATACAAAAGGGTATCGATAAGTGAAAAAGAGCCGTTACCGGAAGGCCTATGGATATAAAAAGATTACTGAAACTGGTGGTGGATAAAAAAGCCTCTGATTTATTTATCACTGCGGGCTATCCACCCAGTATCAAAATGAATGGACGAGTGCTACCTGTTGGTAAAGATCCTCTTGCTTCTGATAGAGCGAAAGCCATAGTGCTGGCTTTAATGGACGATAATCAGCAGCGGGAGTTTGCTCGTGATCACGAGTGTAATTTTGCCATTTCGGAACCTGGCGTTGGGCGATTCCGCGTCAGTGCTTTCTATCAACGTAACCAGGCAGGAATGGTTCTTCGTCGTATAGAAACGAAGATTCCCACTATCAGCGAACTGTACTTGCCGGCATCATTGAAAGATCTGGCTATGACCAAACGTGGTTTGATTATCTTTGTTGGAGCCACAGGAACGGGTAAGTCCACTTCTCTGGCGGCGTTGATCGGACATATCAATAAACACAGTTCGGGCCATATTATCAGCATTGAAGATCCCATTGAGTTTGTCCATGAGCACAACAAGTGCATTGTGACCCAGAGAGAAGTCGGGATTGATACCGAGTCTTTCGAGGTGGCTTTAAAGAATACGCTCAGACAGGCACCGGATGTGGTCATGATTGGTGAAATTAGAACCCGGGAGACTATGGAACATGCTCTGACATTCGCTGAAACAGGTCACCTCTGTCTGGCTACGTTACACGCGAATAATGCAAACCAGGCGCTGGACCGTATTATGCATTTTTTCCAGGCTGACAGGCATCAACAGGTTTGGATGGATCTGTCTCTGAATCTGAAAGGTATTGTAGCTCAGCAATTAGTCAGGGCAACCGATGGAGAAAGTCGCCGACCGGTGGTTGAGATATTACTGAATAGTCCTTTGGCCAAGGATATGATTCGACAGGGTAAGGTTCATGAATTGAAGGCGCTGATGGCCAAATCACGGGATTTGGGTATGCAGACTTTTGATCAGGCATTGTTTGATCTATACAACATAGGTGAAATTAATTTTGAAGAAGCCATACGGCATTCTGATGCCCCCAACGATTTACGGTTGAAAATCAAGTTGAGTTCTGAAGTAGATGGAGAGTTTTTGCAGGGGAGTTCCGATAATCTTACACTTCAGCATGAAGAATCTTATTAGTTTTACCCGCTTCGGTTTTTAGCTCTGCTGTTATGCTTTTTCAGTGACAAGGTGAGACTGGATTGAACGTTCACCTGTCACTGAAAAGCTATGTTCATAAAGCAGGTTGAAAGCTAGAGCAGATTGAAAGCTAAAAATAGTTTCAGTCGTTAAACAATATCTGATTTTCCGGGTCATTCAGCCAGGCTTCCAGAATAATCTGGGCAGCCATGCCATCAATAGGATTTGAGCCGTAATGCCCTTTGTGCCCCAATTTCTTTGCCCAGTCTTTTGCTTCAAAAGACGTCAGTCGTTCATCTGCTTCATAAAATGGTAGATTGAAACGTCCGTGAATGCGTTTGCCAAATTTTCGGGCTCGAAGGGACATCTGTGATTTCGAACCATCCATATTAAGCGGAATGCCTACGATAACAGCGTCTGGTTTCCATTCGGCGATCAGTGCTTCTATTTCATCCCAGTCAGGAATGCCATCACGGGCCTTCAGTTGCGGCAAAGCCGTTGCCGTCATGGTAATGACCTGTCCTGCTGCAATGCCTATATTACGGGTACCAAAATCAAAGCCAAGGACTGTATTGAGTTTCTTCGTGGTCATCGTTTTTTCATAAACCGGTGGTTTGTTCTGGGTGATTATTTGAATGCACTTCAGGAATGACCTACCTGACCAGAGATCAGGTTCAGGTCAATGCCCAGGCTGTTGGCTGCCTGGTTCAGTCGTAAATGAAATGGTGTATTAAATATTATTTCGGGTTTTGCCTCGCAGGTGAGCCAGGTGTTCTGGGTGATTTCGTTTTCCAGCTGTCCGGCGGCCCAGCCTGCATACCCCAAAGCTACCAGAGAATGTTGAGGCCCCCGCTCATCGGCCATGGCAAGAAGGATATCCCGGGACGTTGCTAACTGAATGCCCTCACAGATGACCATACTGGATTCCCATTCCCGCTCTCCGCTGTTAAGAACAAATCCGCGTTCTTTTGATACAGGGCCTCCCGAATAAACCGCTTGAGAACTATGCTGTAATTCTGAAGTATCAGTGATACCCACCTGTTTAAATATTTCCCCCACCAGTAAATCCGTTGGCCGGTTGATAATAATTCCCAGGGCACCCTGAGGACTGTGTTCGCAGATCAGGGTGAGAGTGTCAGCAAATGAGGGATCAGCCATATTGGGCATGGCAATCAGAAAGTGGCTCTTGAAATTCTCGAAGGGGATACTGCTCATGGCGCCAGTATGGTGTCAAAGAGAGTGAATGGCAATCCGGGTTTTATACCCGGAGACCTAAAGGCTGGATACATAGTCGCCCTGTTCAAAGCGCCAGGTTCGGATGATTTCCACCAGATCATAGTTTTTAAGATCATCACCAAAGGGGGCAAAGGGTGACGCAAGCTTAACAATCCTGATGGCCGCATCATCGAGAATTCGATGCCCCGAAGATTTCAGGATGTCGACATTAGCTAATGTTCCATCACGATTGATGGCCACCATAAGCCGCAATTCTCCATAGAGTTTTTCTTTTCGTGCTTGAGCAGGGTAGTTGATGTTACCTATTTTTTCGACTTTGCGTCGCCAGGCTTCTTTGTAAAACGCACCGGCTTCCTGCATTGTCGAGGCGGCAGTCAGTCTTTTGATACGAGGACGTTTAGCATATTCCTGACGCTGCTGACTGAAATGCGCCTCCAGACTGGCAATTTCATTACGCAGGTCAATGCGCTTGCGCGGTTTGTCCTGATCCATCAGCTTGGGAGAAGGCTGTTTTTTCTCCTGGCTTACAATGACTTCAGTTTTTGCTTCGGTTTTTGTGATGATCCGTTTGTCGCTGGCGTCACGGGTTTTAGGCTGAGCGGCTTTTTGCTGCTCAGGCTGAACTTCCTTAATCTCGTTATCCTGAAACTGGGCCTTTTGATCGCTTGAAGGCAGAGCTTTTTCTTCCAGTGTACCGCTGCCCTGCTGATTGATCTGCGCAAGATAATCGGCATCTTCGGGCTTATTCTTGCTTTGATACTTGGCAAGTGTGACTTCCAGTGTCGGAGGCAACGCTGGTTTATCCTGCAAACCAAATGTAATGCCAAGTACCACTACAGCATGCAGGGCTGCAGCCATAAACAGGGTGAATCCCAAACGGTCGGCGGACGAAATAGTAGGTGACTGGGTCATGATTTAAATGTACTACATCCCTGGCTAAGCCATCCTGGATACTGATTTATTATGCATCAAAAATAACAGTGTGATACTCAGGCAAGCCAACTGTCAACTGAAGACTATACCCATCGCCTTTGAAGTTGCTATTCGGTTACTTGGTTTGTCTAAGCTCCCGGGGCTTCACTCCCTTGCTGCCTTGTAGAAACTCAAAATCCTTTGGGTAGGTATGCAAAAAGCAATTGAAACGAAACTTGATTTCGTCACTGATGAATCTCATCAATGACGAAGAATTGGAATCATCCAGGGCCTAAGGGCTTAAGGGCTTCCTCAATTTCATCCATCAGCATGCCACCGATATCCAGTCCAAACAGGTTATCCAGCTCCCTGATACCAGTGGGGGACGTCACATTGATTTCCGTCAGATAATCACCGATTACATCCAGTCCAACAAATAGCAGACCTTTCTCTTTCAATGTGGGGCCAATTTGTTCGGCAATCCAGAGATCACGATCTGATAATGGTCGACCTTCGCCGGTAGCGCCTGCGGCCAGATTGCCACGCAGTTCACCTTCTGCCGGAATTCGGGCAAGACAGTAGGGAACAGGTTTGCCATTAATCATCAGAATACGTTTGTCGCCGGAAATGATGTCCGGGATATATTTCTGGATCATGGCTTGTTTGTTGCCATGGTCGGTGAGTGTTTCAATAATCACACTCAGGTTTTGGTCATCGGGGTGCGTACGAAAAATAGAGCTGCCTCCCATGCCGTCGAGGGGTTTCAGGACAACATCACCATGTTCTTGAGCGAATTCCCGTAGCAATCCCGGCTTGCGGGCAACCATTACAGGGGGAATGCATTGAGGAAACAGTGTCGCGAATATTTTTTCATTGAAATCACGAATACTCTGGGGCTTGTTGACAATAAGAGTTCCGGCCGCCTCTGCCTGCTCCAGAAGATAAGTACTGTAGATAAACTCCATATCAAAGGGAGGATCTTTTCGCATCAAAATGACATCAAGGTCAGACAGTGGGATTTCCTGGCGATGACCCAGACTGAACCAGTCTTCAGGATTTGCTTTGACCGTCAGTGGCTGAATGCTGCCCATGGCAACGCCTTTGTTCTGGTAAAGATCGTCCTGTTCCAGGTAAAAAAGATCCCAGCCTTTATTACTGGCGGCAAGTAACATTGCCAGGGAACTGTCTTTTTTGTAATTGATGGATGAAATGGGATCCATCACTATACCGAGTTTGATACTCATGCTTTTTCCTTGACGGGCTGAGCCAATGCTTCACCCATTTTAATACTTTGACCTGCCTGCCAGTGTTCCAGCCACTCCATCTGATTCTCGCCAAACAGCACAATAGCGGTAGAACCCATTTTGAAGCGCCCGAGTTCCTCACCCCGGTTTAATTCCACCGAAATACCGGAATCACCATAGTGAGTGCTTGCCACCTGATTGCGTTGTGGTGTCACTTCTCCAGCCCAGACAGTTTCTATACTGGCGACGATAATAGCACCCACCAGAATAACGGCCATAGGCCCTTGTTCCGTGTCAAAAATACTGACAACCCGTTCATTACGTGCAAACAGATTCGGGATATTACTCACCGTTCCCTGATTAACGGAAAACAAACGACCAGGAACGTGAATCATCTGGCGAAGCTTGCCCCGGGCAGGAATATGAACCCTATGGTAGTCTTTTGGAGACAGGTAGATAGTGGCAAACTGACCACCCATAAATTCCTGCCCTAACTGACTATCGCCACCCAGTAGTTCGATTAAGCTGTAATCGTGGTTTTTGGCCTGAAAAATACGACCGTTAGTTATATCGCCCAGTTGACTGATAGCTCCGTCTGCCGGGCTCACCGCTACTTTTTCATCTTCCGGGAGTGGTCGTACTCCGGGTTTTAAAGGGCGTGTGAAAAAAGCATTGAAATGAGCGTAGCGTTCAATGCTTTCTTCCTGAGCTTCACTCATATCAACATGAAAATGTTTGACAGCCTGATTGATCAGGGCATTTTTAAACCAGGTTACCCGGCATTCAACAAAGTAAAACACCGCTCTGGAGATCAGATGGTGTGGCAATACATATTGGAATGCAGCGAACAGTTTCTCTTTCACAGTGTATTTCTGTCCTGTAATTAAACCATGGAGCATTGTAATAGATGCACCGTGTAGCTGCATCTGCATAATTCATACAAATGACAATCTGTTGATTGGTTAGACTTCGACAGGTGTATGATCCAGATTACCCCATTCCGACCAGGAACCGTCATAACCCCGGACATGCTTGAACCCCAAGGCTTTGGCAACCAGATAGGTAAACCCTGAACGATGGTGAGTTTGGCAGTGGGTGATGATTTCTTTATCTGTGGTTAGTCCAAGATCTGCAAGTTCAGCTTTCAGATTACTGCGAATACGGAAGTTATTTTCCGGATCCATGGCTCGGGTCCACTCAAAATTAATGGCTCCTGGAATATGACCACCTTTTTTTGCCATGATTCTTTCACCGGAATATTCACCGGGGGAACGGGCATCCCAAATGGCTGTTTCAGGATCGTCGAGGCTGTTGATAATATAATCCACAGAGGCAACGGGAGATAAGTCAAAATTCAATTCTATTGAGCTTGGTTCCGGTTTATTAATCGTACTTTCTTTCGCATGACCTTCTTTAATCCAGGCATGAATACCACCATTCAGATAGGAATATTGTTGGTGGCCAATGACGTCCAGAGTCCAGATGAAACGACCAGCCCAGCCACCACCTTCATCATCATAAACAACAACGTGTTCCTTTCCGGTGAAACCCAGCTGGCGAAACAGGGCTTGAATCTGTTCCAGCGAAGGCAATTTTCCTGTGGCGGGTTGGGTGCCTGCTACCAGTTGCTGGGGACGCACGTTAATTGCGCCAGGTACATGAACCTGGGCGTATAGCTGTGGATTGCATAAGTCGATAACAAGCAGATTATCCGATCCCAGATGAGGTTCAAGTTCGGAAGGTTCAATGATCAGTGACAGGTTATTATTTGGATTCATGAAGTATGCCGGGTTATTTTCTTTGATGGCATTGTAGAGTGATTTGAGTAAAGGAAACAGAGATATCCCCGTCGTATTTGAAGATGCAGGGCTCGCTCCCTTTACGTTTGCCTGCATCTCCAATTACGTTGGATAAAGTGTCTGCTGTTTCTGTTTCCTATTTTGGCATTACGCTCATATTTGAACGTAATAGCGGTGCTTCATGGCTTCAGCAAGATAACGGCTGTATTGCTCTTTAGAAACAAAATGAATATTCAACAGTTTGCTATTAAGACTGAGTAACCACGCTTTGAACTCTTCGATGTCTTGCCCTGGTAGCAGGTGATCTTTTTCCCTGCTTCGAGTGACGCCATTGTCTTTGTCAAAGGCTGCCAGTTTGCCCGTATCCGACAAGTACTGGTATTTTAAAAATGCGTCACGCAGTTTGATCTCGCAGGAGGTTATCTCGGAGAGCAGGGAAAGAAGAGGCATGCCGTTATGGTTTGCCAGCCATTCGGCCTGTTCCCCTATGATAAGCAGGTCGGAACTCTTATCCATAACGGGTTCCATTAGGGCTATAAACAGTGCAAGACTTACCGCACCATGTCCGCGAACCGTTTTAAATATTTCATTGGCCTCAATAACGGCTTCCTGACGTTTTTTTTATCCGGTAGCGCTGACACGGCAGGCATATCCGGATTGCTTACGAGGGTTAATAGTAATTCGCCGAAATTATTTCTCATAAGATGTTTTTGTGCTCGTTGCAGAACCCCCTGAATATTCAGTTCAAGATCATTGGCAACGAATTTAGTGCCCTGATGCATCAGGGAGGAGAGATATGTCAGTGACACCAAATCAAGAGCTGTGCCGTTACTTCGCATGAATGATTCCAGTGTTAAGTCGCTGGGTTGCATAGCTGAATATCGATCCAGCAGGTTTTCCTGGTAAATTGATCCAGTCTCTAATGTTCCTCCCTGATAAGCCGTTTCTGCTGTATCCATCCATCCTTCGGTATTCCTGAGGGCATTAAAGTCTTTAGCGTAGGGTTGAGCAAGAGTAGTGGCTTGAACGATGTATTGAAATCTGGAAGTGAGAGAGTGCTTTTCTGATAAAAGTTTAGCCATCCATGGGATAACTTTTATATCCTGTTCAATATAGCTGTCGCCTTTGGGAAACTCGATATCGAGTAATCTGGAAAAAACAAGACGAACAGCACAGAGGTGAAATTCTGCCTTGTTAGTACTGTCGAAACAGCGGTGGTCTTCAAGGGCTTGAACAACATCTCCCCCCAGACGATCATTTAAACGTTTACTTCCGCGAAGCGACGTTTTTAACTTGCTTATAACTTCTTGATTCAGCGTTATTTTCCGGGCTGCATCGGCTCCAGCGGCACTGACATATAACTGCATCTGCAGTTTATCTGATGAGTGCTTCTTATAGTCACTGGCTTCTTGTTTCAGTCGTTCAACTGTTTCGTCATCCAGCATCAAGGCGATAAAGTTCAAGGGGGAGTTATTGAATACGATATTAGGCGGGTCACCCAATAACCTGGGGTCTGACATGGTTGTGGCACTCAGAACCGTTTCAGCAGGTTTGTCATGGGTTTTCTTGACCAGGGTAACACCCATATTGGTCATGGAGAGGCCGTAGAAAATATATTCAGGCGCATCAGCACTGGCTAACCTACCAAGGGGCAGGATCAGCAGCAGTGCCGACAGAACAGCGATTCGGGAGGTCATTGTCATAGTTTCCTGTACAACTGAATAGAATCATTGTTGGAGCAGGAAAGTGTAGTTATGGTTCCCAAACTCGCCATTCTGCTGATTATCAGGGGTTATCCAGTGAGTTCAGAATATGGCGGTAACTGTTCATCCGGTGTTGCTGGATATCACCGCTTTCTATAGCGGCCAAAATAGCGCATCCCGGTTCTTTGTCGTGATTGCAGTCACGAAACTTGCAATAACCCAAAAAGGGGCGAAATTCGATAAATCCGTTCAATACTTCTTCCGGCTCCATATGCCAGAGTCCAAATTCCCTGATTCCCGGGGAGTCAATCAGTTTGCCACCGGCGGGAAAATGGAACAGCTTGGCTGCAGTGGTGGTATGGGTTCCCTTGCCCGTAGCCTCTGAAAGAGCGCCCACACGAATATCCACTCCAGGTAGCAGGGCGTTGATCAGAGAAGATTTACCAACCCCGCTCTGGCCCACGAAAACGCTGGTGTGTTCATTGAGTCGTTCTTTCAGGGAAGCCAGGCCATCATCGGTCTTGGTGGAGGCTCTGAGCACTTTATAGCCCAGCTTTTCATAAGAACCGAGCATGCTGTTGATAGTTTCCCAGTTTTTCTCTGTCGAGAGCAGGTCGGTCTTGTTGAGCAGGAGAACCGGTTCAATGCCCACGGTTTCTGCGGCCACCAGATAGCGATCAATAAGATTGGCATGGGGTTCTGGCATTGGAGCAACCACCAGGACAATATAATTGATGTTGGCGGCTACGGGTTTTAACTGACCCTGGGAGTCCGGTCGCGATAACAGACTGTCCCGGTCTGAAAGAGCGACCACAACGCCCGTCTGATTTTTGGCTGGACGCCAGATGATCCTGTCTCCAGTGACCAGAGGAGGGAGATTCGAACGTAGATGGCAGCGCCAGGTCTCTCCCGGCTGGCCAATAGGCTCTATGTCCAGTTGAGCACCGTAATGGGCGATAATGAGGCCGGTTCGTTCAGGACCCAGATCACCCCCTTCGAGCTGTTGTTCGACAAGGTTGTCTTTCTTTTGGGCACGGGCTCTGCGTTCATCCTGAACTTTTTCTATGCGCCAGCTTTGTTTGCGAGTTAGTTTGCGCTTACTCATGGGTGTTTTTCGACATGGTTCATGATTCTGGAGTGACTGCTTGGGAAGGACTATTTTCCGGTGGGAACCGGATCATGTAAACTGATATATAAATATTCGTTCCTTCCCTGACGGTTATATTCTCTGAATATCCTGATGGGCAGGTGTAAATTTTCTTTGAATACCGGGTGTTCTTTGTGGCTAGAGAGATGGCTAAAGCAGACAACCTTATCTGGATTGATCTTGAAATGACCGGTCTTGACCCTGATCATGACCGAATTCTCGAGATTGCTACCATTGTGACGGATGCGCAACTTAATGTGCTGGAAGAAGGCCCGGTAATGGCTATCCATCAGAGTGATGCAGTGCTCGCAGGAATGAATGAATGGTGTGTGAAAACCCATGGAGAGACGGGATTAACGGAAAGAGTACGAAAAAGCGCCATCAGTATTGATGAAGCTGAAAAACTGACCCTGAGTTTTCTTAAAAAATACGTTGATATTGGTGCTTCACCCATGTGCGGCAATTCCATTGGTCAGGATCGCCGTTTTCTCCATCGATTCATGCCGGAGCTTCATGATTTCTGCCATTATCGCAATCTGGATGTCAGTACGCTTAAAGAGCTTGCCCGTCGATGGAAGCCCGAATTACTGGATGCTCATGTGAAAAAGGGTACGCATCTTGCTTTGGAAGATATTCGTGAATCTATCGAGGAACTTCGTTTTTATCGAGAGCACTTCATTAAAATATAACTTTACAGGCAAAGTCATTGAAGATGCAGCGGGTAAGATCCTGCATCTCCGGTTACCTTACTGAGATAATGCCGCTATTTCAGGTTTGGTCGCTATTTTCGTTGTTCGGCAGTGGTGAATGATGACGATGACGAATCAGCCATTGGCCTTCATGATTTTCAAGGAATAATGTTACTCGTATATCAGGCTGGTTCGGCTTGTTTTGTCCCATTATCAGGCACATGCAGGCAGCCTCTCCGAACTGGTAAACCACAATATCTTTAAAATCCGGATTCCCGGCTTCGTTTTTCTGGAAGTAATCAGTCATATGCTGTTTCAGGGCAGAGCGACTCATGGTATTTGCCCGTTTGCCAAAACTGACGATATCTTCTTCCGGAACAAAGTGACTCATCATTGATCCGACATCCTTTTCCTTCGAACTTATTTCAAAGTGTTTGAGTATTTCAAGAAAAGGTGCCATTGCATCTTCTGGAACCCGGGTGGTCATAAGCATCTCCAGCAAAACGGATCAGTATAGATCTGTTTTTATTTGCTATGACGCGCCAGAGCCCAGTTCACGTGTTCCTGAACCAGTTCTGAGGGGTAATTGACGCGAGTTCGCAATGCCGCAACTACTTTTTCAGAACGGGGTGCATTGCCCAGGCCCACCGCCAGATTTCGGAGCCAGCATTCATAGCCTGCCCGGCGAATAGCCGAGCCTGCGGTTCTGTCCAGAAACTCCTCTTCTGTCCAGAGAAACAGGTCTGCCAGATCTGAACAGTCCAGGTGGTGTCTTGGCTGAAAATCATCTTCGACCGTGGGTTTGGAAAAGCGATTCCATGGGCAGACCAGCTGGCAATCATCACAACCAAATACCCTGTTACCCATAAGTGGACGAAGTTCCTCAGGAATTGAACCGTTGTATTCAATGGTCAGATACGAGATACAACGGCGGGCATCCACTTGATAAGGAGCCACAATAGCCTGGGTCGGGCACTTATCCAGGCAGGATGTGCAACTGCCACAGTGACTCTCTTCGTACGGTTTATCCACAGGAAGGGGGAGATTGGTGAATAATTCCCCCAGGAAGAAAAAGGAGCCTGCCTGACGATTAATGATCAGTGAGTGTTTGCCCACCCAGCCCAGTCCGGCCTGCTTTGCCAGCGGTCGTTCCATTATGGGGGCACTGTCTACAAAAGCCCTGTATCCATGGTCACCAAAAGCACTTTCAATTTTTTTACCCAGTTGGGTCAGGCGCTTTCGTATGAGCTTATGGTAGTCACGCCCTAAGGAATAACGGGAGATATACGCTTTTTCAGGTTGCCCGAGAATCTTCACTGTCTCGGTGCTTTCCGGCAGATAGTCCATTCGAGCTGAAATAACCCGGATGGTTCCCGGGTGCAACAGTGATGGATCGGCCCTGAGATCTTTATTACGCTCCATGTAGTCCAGCTCGCCATGAAACCCCTTGTCGAGCCAGGATTGCAGATGCTTCTGATCCTGATCTTTAATGGTCGCCTCGGTAAAACCAATGGCCTGAAAACCAAGTTCTTTACCCCACAGGCGGATCTGTTCGGCGGCTTGCTGAATATTGAAATCTGTTTGTAAAGAGGAGAGTTCTGACACTGATTCTACTTAAGCTGCTGGGTATAATTGGTATTATACCAAAGTAGTGGAAGATGCAGGTAGGCGACAACTATCTTGAGAAACTCTGTGAGCGAAACTCTGTGAGCGAAACTCCGTGAGCCAATGCTGACAACAAGGCTGCATCTTCAAGTACAAAGGGATAGATTACTGATAATGTCTGACTGATTCGGACGAGGTATGCTTTGTATATGCACAACAGTCTACCACACCCTCTTTACACGGCTGAGCAGGTTAGGCAGCTGGATCATAATGCCATTCATGAACTGGGCATTGATGGCTTTGAATTGATGAAGCGTGCTGCCAGGGTAACGTTTCAGGCGATAGTCCGGAAATGGCCAGATATTAAATCGGGTGGGGAGTCCATGGAAGTATTCTGTGGTGCCGGAAACAATGGTGGAGATGGCTATCTGATCGCCAGACTGGCTACAGAAGCGGGGATCAACGTTCGAGTCTTTGCCCTGAAGGTACCGGAAAAACTGACAGGTGATGCCCGAAAGGCTTATGAGTATTGTAAAAAATCGGGTGTATTGATTCAGAATTATTCTGACGGCTATTTTGACAGCTATTCTGACAGCCATTCTGACAGCCATCCAATGAAAATAACCGGTGCGCTGGTTGTGGATGCCATGTTGGGTACGGGGTTATCCGGTCCTGTCAAAAGTCCTTATCAGGAATTGATACGGCTGATCAATGCATCAGACTGTCAGGTCTGTTCGGTGGATATACCGTCAGGGTTGTCTGCCGATACGGGTGTTCCTTTTGGTATATCGGTCAAAGCTGATTTAACCATCAGTTTTATCGGGTTAAAGCAGGGTCTGCTCACAGGAGCCGGTCCGGAGTACTCTGGCGAGTTAGTGTTTGATGATCTTGATGTTCCTGACCCGCTTTATGACTCTGTATCGCCATCATGCCACCATCTACTGCCAGAAAATTTGTCTGATTTGATGAAACCGCGTTCAAAACTTGCTCATAAAGGCGATAATGGTCATGTTTTATTGCTGGGTGGAAATTATGGTATGCCCGGTGCCATTATTATGGCCGCAGAAGCAGCCATTCATTGTGGTGCAGGTCGGGTGACCATTGCCACAAGATCAGAGCATCTGGCAGCTATTGCAGTACGATGTCCGGAAATAATGGCTATTGGAGTGGAGACACAAGCCGAATTCAGAGAACATTGTAAAGGGAAAAGTGTGGTGGTGGTCGGTCCGGGGCTGGGTCGGGATCAATGGGCGCGATCCTTATTGAGGGAATCGTTCAACGCTAACTGCCCAATGGTGATAGATGCCGATGCACTTACTTTATTATCGGAGCATCCACAATTGCATCGACATCAAAAGTTTCCGATGATTCTCACTCCTCATCCGGGTGAAATGGCACGATTACTGAATATCACCGTTGAAGATATTCAGCAGGATCGATTCACAGCGGTGAAATCCTGTGCCGGAAAATTTAATGCAATCGCAGTACTGAAAGGGGCTGGCACACTGATACATGATGGTTCTGATGTTTCTTTGTGTTCTGCAGGCAATCCCGGAATGGCGGTTGCCGGAATGGGGGATGTACTCAGCGGAGTTCTTGGAGCTGTACTGGCTCAGGGGTTAGATGCGTATGCTGCGGCAAGGTTGGCCGTCTGGCTGCATTCCTCTGCAGCGGATGAGGTTGTTTCCCGACAGGGAGAAATAGGTTTACGGGCCACTGAACTGATACCCATAATCAGACAGAGGCTCAATACAATGGTTACAGGACAGAGCTGATTGTTTGTCGGCACTGCATTCAGGACAATAATTATTTATGCAAGGCTCTTTGAATAAAGAACCCTCGGATGGAAGATCATCGAACGAACACTGGGAGCTGCTGCTGGAAAACGAACAGGCAATGGTTGCTCTCGGAGCACAGCTGGCAGAAGCCTGTGGTGGTCAGGGAATTATTTTTCTGCACGGAAACCTGGGGGCCGGAAAAACAACATTCAGTCGTGGTGTTTTGAGACAGCTGGGTCATCAGGGGGCGGTGAAAAGTCCGACTTATACCCTGGTCGAACCTTATGAAGTTAATGGACAAAAAATATATCATTTCGATCTTTACCGTCTGTCAGACCCTGAAGAGCTTGAATTCATAGGCGGGCGTGATTACTTCAGCGAAAAATCACTGTGTCTGGTGGAATGGCCAGCCAGAGGTCAGGGAGAGCTACCCGAGGCAGATCTGGAGTTTACCTTTGAATATAATCTGCCCGGAAGAAAAGCATTGATTGTCGCTGGAACTGAAACAGGACAAATAATACTCGACGCAATAAAAACTTTAAGGGAGGCTGGATGTCACGGACATCAAGGATGATCGACCGAATTATGACGTCAGTCAGAAAGAAAACATCCGGTGAATCGCCTTTGTTGCCGGAGCGCCGAATCCTGGTTAAAACCCTTGGGCTGGCTCTGCTTGGCCTGTCGTTATTCAAGGCAGAGCTGGTGCTGGCTGCACAGAAGTTAATCAATGGTGTTCGACTCTGGAGATCTCCGGATAAAACCCGTCTGGTTTTTGATGTTTCAGCCAATGTTGCTCATACAGAATTCAGTCTGGAGAATCCCAGCCGTCTGGTTATCGATGTCAAAGATACAAAGCTTAATGCCACACTGAACAAGCTCAACCTGAAAGGTACTCCGATCAGAAAGCTTCGTCATGGCACAAGAAATGGTAATAACTTACGGGTAGTGCTGGATCTGTCAGCCCGGGTTAAGCCCCAGAGTTTTTTGCTGAAGCCGAATTCAACCTATGGTCACCGGCTGGTTGTAGACCTCTATGACACCAAAACCAAAACAGTCTCAGTGGCGAAGCCCAAAGAAGGTCTTCGAGAGATTGTTGTGGCTATTGATGCCGGACATGGCGGTGAAGATCCTGGCGCCATCGCTTATGGTGGCGGGTATGAAAAAAATGTGACGCTGGCTATTGCTAAAGAACTGGCCAAGTTACTGAAAAAAGAGAAAGGATTTAAACCTGTATTGGTGCGTACCGGTGATTACTACGTAGACCTGCGTAAACGTACTAAAATTGCCCGGGATAATAACGCTGACCTGTTTATTTCTATTCATGCGGATGCGTTTAATGATCGAAGGGCAAACGGAGCGTCGGTTTATGCCCTCTCGCGCCGGGGGGCTACTTCGGAAACTGCTCGATGGCTGGCTCAGAAAGAAAATGCATCCGATCAGATTGGTGGTGAGGGTGGTATTTCATTAAACGACAAAGATGATGTTTTGGCGGGTGTTCTGCTGGATTTATCCATGACGTCGACATTGTCTTCGAGTCTGGAAGTGGGCGATAAGGTGCTGCGTAATATGAGCAGCATAAACCGTCTTCATAAACCCAATGTTGAGCAGGCGGCTTTTGTTGTTCTCAAATCGCCGGATATTCCATCCATACTGGTTGAAACAGGCTTTATTTCCAATCCTTCTGAAGCGAAAAAGCTGAAAAGCAGAAGGCACCAGAAGGCTATGGCTAAATCTATCCACTCAGGCGTGAAACACTGGTTTTATCAAAAACCACCGCCCGATACGTTGCTGGCTAAATGGAAACAAAATGGGACTTTGAAAGAGCGGCCTGATCAGTATGTTATTCGTGCCGGCGATACGCTTTCGGAAATTGCGGATCAGTTTGACATTAGTCTGTCCCGTCTGAAAAAAATCAACAAGTTATCCAGTGCCAACAACATCAAAGTCGGTCAGGTTCTGGTTATTCCAAACTGAAACATGCCGTTTTTTCAGTCATGCTGATAAATGTCTGCAGGGAGCTAAGCCCGGGAGTCTGGCGATCTGTATCCATTGTCCCTGGAGATGCAGGCAACACTCCTGCATCTCCAGGGAAATCCTGTCGGGGCTACTTTGTATTCTGATTGGATGCCTACAACCACAGGATAATCTGATTCACTGAATTTCCCTGTCCCGTCTGGTATGCTTTTTTGAAATCTGTCTTTGAGTCACATATTTCCCAATGAAACCCATCCGTCTTCTTGATAATCGTCTGGCAAACCAGATTGCTGCTGGTGAAGTGGTTGAACGTCCTGCATCGGTGGTGAAGGAGCTACTGGAGAATAGTCTGGATGCTGGTGCAAAGCGGCTCACTGTGGAGGTGGAAAACGGTGGAGTGAAGCTGATCAGGATTCGGGATGATGGATATGGTATTCCAAAAGATGATCTGTCCCTGGCGCTCTCAAGACATGCCACCAGTAAAATATCTGAACTGGAAGATCTCGAAGGTGTTTCTACTCTGGGTTTTCGGGGGGAAGCGCTGGCATCAGTCAGCTCTGTTTCCCGTCTGACATTGACGTCTTGTATCGCAGAGCAGGAATCGGGCTGGCAGGCTCGTGTTGAAGGACGGGATATGTCTGCGCATATCATGCCGGCTCCACATCCCACAGGCACCACCATTGAAGTGAGTGATCTGTTCTTTAATACTCCGGCAAGACGAAAATTTCTGCGTACAGAAAAAACTGAATTCTCTCATCTGGAAGAAGTCGTCAAGCGACTGGCTCTGTCACGCTTTGATGTAGGGTTTGTTTTGCGCCACAACCAGCGCAGTATTCATCAACTCAGACCGGCCGCAACACAGGCAGAAAAAGATCGCAGAGTGGCATCACTCTGTGGCCCTAAATTTATTGAAAATGCGGTGATTATTGATGTGGAAGTTTCTGGTTTGAAACTCTGGGGCTGGGTAGGTCTACCGACCTTTTCCCGATCCAGTGCTGACCTGCAATACTTTTTTGTTAATGGTCGTGTCATTCGTGACCGACTGGTCGCTCATGCCGTTCGTCAGGCTTATCGGGATGTGCTTTATGGCGGCAGACACCCAACCTTTGCCCTTTATCTTGAGCTTGATCCAACGCTGGTGGATGTAAACGTTCATCCAACCAAGCATGAAGTACGTTTCCGGGATGGCCGAACGGTGCATAACTTTCTGTTCAGTACTTTGAACAGGGCTCTGGCCGAAGTACGACCGGAAGATCATCTGGCTCCTGTAACACTGAGTTCCCAGGGGCCTGTAGTCAGTGGTATTAAGGCAGGAGAGTTCTCAGAGCAGACAAGCATGTCTCTTGTCACTACACCCTCTCCTTCTGGTAATGGCGCGAGTGGCTCAGGAGATTGGATGAAATCGCCCTCATCGGCACCGGAAAAGGGGCAAGTCGATCAGCAGATAAAAGCTTATGCACAACTTTACTCAACCTCTTCTGATTCAGATTCTTCTGATTCAGAAAAGCTGCCTGATGAGCAACGAAGTATTGCTGTAGGAGAAACGGCAGCGCCGGATTATAAAGCTAGCCCGGATGCTGAAACGCAAGAGGTGATACCTCCTTTAGGTTTTGCTGTGGCCCAGTTAAAAGGGATTTATATTCTCGCTGAAAATCAACAGGGAATGGTGCTGGTGGATATGCATGCTGCCCATGAACGTATTACCTATGAACGCATGAAACTTGCCTATGAAGCAGAGGGTATTCGTGCCCAGCCTTTGCTTGTTCCCAGATCCATCTCGGTGAGTGACAGGGAAGCGGACTGTGCTGAAGAGAATCTGGATTATTTTACAAAGCTGGGGCTGGAACTGGAACGAATGGGGCCTGAGACATTACTCGTGCGTCAGATTCCGGTTATGTTACAAAAAGCCGATGTAGAGCAACTGGTGAGAGATGTACTCTCTGATCTGATGCAACACGGTAACAGCGATAAAATTGAAGCACATATCAATGAAATTCTCGGAACCATGGCCTGCCATGGCTCGGTTCGCGCCAACAGGCGACTGTCCATAGAAGAGATGAACGCTCTGTTACGGGATATGGAGCATACGGAACGGAGCGGTCAATGTAATCATGGTCGTCCAACCTGGACGATGTTAACCATGGCGCAATTGGATAACCTTTTTCTACGGGGGCGATAATGACTATTATATTTCATCAAGATAGTCATTAATTGAAGCCAGTAAATCCTGAACGGTGATGTTGTCAGGGAATGCCTTGTTCATGGCCTGTGCTGTTTTTCGCATAGTGTTAACCTGCACTTTTGACAGTTCATAGTTTTCAACCGTTTCCCCCATTAACTGGGAATAACTATCAATTATGGAGTCTGCATCAAGGTTGTGTTTTCTGGCAAAGTTTTCGACCTTGCTACTGGAAAAAGAGCCTACTGCATTTGAGAACAAAGCATTCATATCCTGAAGGGCCGACAGGTGCTCTTCATTCTCCCAGGCGATCATGATGGGCTCAAGCTTACCAAGATTAACACTTTGCTGTAGATCACCGGATTGTTGAGTCGACAAATTGACCGATTCATCTTCATCAGGCTGGCTGTCGTCTACAAACTCTAATCTGGCATCTTGATTCGCCAGATAGTTTTCATCATCAAGATCATCCTCTGTCATTGCATCCCGATGATTCTCGGTATTCTCTGGAAGTTGGTGCAGTTCGATCTCAGGTTTGGCAGAGTGAGACGCCGGAGGTTGCCTGCCATCCGATGTAGGGGAAATCAGAGCTTCAAATCTCTGCCTCTGCTCTGTATCCAGTGGTAGTTTCCCGGCCTGAATGCTGCTTTTGATAGAGGCTGTAACAGCAGGTTGGGACTCTTTGCTGGCTTGTTCCAATAACCTGAGTGCCATATTCGTAACCCAGTGTTTGGCTCGTCCGAGAGGAATAAGGCTGCCAAGCCTCAGCAATTCAACCTGAAGGCGCTGCTTGCCAGTTAATTTACTGGGAACACGTTCGCTGATGGTTTTCCTGGCAATTGGTGTGGATTTTTCCAGGTTATCCAGTTTCAGTGCGGGATCACTGATCACTGATCACAGAAGCCGTTCGACCGAAGACTTGTGCCTTATCTTTGGGTGTTGGCTGTTGAGAAGGGGCAGGTGGAACCTGTACTGGTCCGGAAACTCTTTGCTCATCCATGATTCAATCCACTGGCTTTTTTAATAAATTTAGCAAACAGTTCGCTTGATTGTGGTCGAATAATAGCCCGAGTATCAGCTACAATCTCTGCTCAATGAATTCTAGCGATTAAAGCACAATGGTAAAAAACGAGGGAAACCCGTTACCCCCGGCCATATTCCTGATGGGGCCAACGGCTTCAGGTAAGACTGATCTGGCCGTTGCGTTGACGAAAGCGCTACCCTGCGAGATTATCAGTGTTGATTCCGCCCTGGTTTACAAAGGAATGAATATAGGCACTGCCAAGCCTGAGGCCGAGCTATTAGCCAGGGTACCTCATCAGCTTATTGATATTATGGATCCGGCAGAGGTCTATTCTGCTGCAGATTTTCGCGATGATGCTCTGGGTCTGATGGCAGATATCAGTTCCAGGGGGAAAATCCCCCTGTTGGTTGGAGGCACCATGCTTTATTTCAAGGTGCTCAGAGATGGAATGGCTGAGTTGCCCTCTGCCAATGGTGCTATTCGCCAGAAACTTCTGACTGAGGCCGAAAAGCACGGATGGCCTTTTTTGCATCAGCGATTGACAGAGGTTGATCCGGAAGCCGCTCTGCGTATTCAGCCAATGGACACCCAGCGTTTGCAAAGGGCTCTGGAAGTGTATGAAGCTACGGGAAGACCTTTAACGGACTGGCACAATAAGCAACAACATAATTTATTGCCGTATAATGTGATCAATCTGGCTATTGCACCCAAAGATCGGGCTGTTCTGCATGAGAGGATTGCATTACGATTTAATCAGATGCTGGATGCAGGTTTTCTTGAGGAAGTTAAAACTCTTTATCAACGTTGTGACCTGAATACCAGTATGCCAGCCATAAGAGCTGTAGGATATAGGCAGGCATGGGCTTATTTTGACGGTAAATGCAGTTATGATGAGATGGTTGAGAAAGGAATTATTGCAACCAGACAGCTGGCAAAGCGGCAGTTAACATGGCTGAGGAAGTGGCCTGAGATAAGCTGGTTGGATACCTTGTCAGAAAATTTACAGAACGACGCCTTGAAAGTAGTACGTAATGCCCTTAGATAGCTCATGTAGCGTGACTGGTACGCACGCGCCTGCAATAGTTTCTGCAGGTCTTGTGGGAGTAGCTAGTATTACTTATTGAGTGCGGTGTGGGGTTCGCTTAAGGTGACTCGGCATTTTGTTGATTGTATATAGTTTGAACAATTAGTACTGGCTTTAGCCGGTCAAGCGAGTAGCCCCCCCCTGCCAGTGAAACAAGGCTATTCAAAAACTCGAGAATTATTAAGGAGTACAGAAATGTCAAAAGGGCATTCTCTACAAGACCCTTACCTGAATGTGCTGCGTAAAGAGCGCGTACCAGTTTCTATTTATCTGGTCAATGGTATTAAGTTACAGGGACAAATTGAGTCTTTCGATCAATTTGTAATCCTGTTGAAGAACACAGTTAGCCAGATGGTTTACAAACATGCAGTGTCAACTGTTGTACCAAGCCGTCCGGTTCGTTTGCCAATGCAGGGAACTGAGCAGCCCGAACAGATTTAACGCTGCATAATGCACTTAAAAGGCGCATAATGCGCCTTTTAGTGTTTTATCAGGCTCAGGAGCTCTTATTTGTTTTTCGAACGCCATGAAGGCGGTGAAAGCGCGATACTTGTTCATCTGGAATTTAATGATGAAAAAGAGCGTGAAGACCCCCAGGAATTCATGGAGCTGGTTAGCTCCGCAGGTGTTTCTTCAGCTGCATTCATTACAGCTAATAGCAAACAGCCTACTCCCCGTTACTTTGTCGGCCCCGGCAAAGTGGAAGAAATTCGTCAATTAGTGATTTTGCATGACGCCGATGTTGTGTTGTTTAATCACGCACTTTCTCCCAGTCAGGAACGTAATCTTGAAAAAGAATTGCAGTGCCGTGTAATTGATCGTACCGGATTGATTCTTGATATCTTTGCTCAGCGAGCAAGAACATTTGAAGGCAAGTTGCAGGTAGAGCTGGCTCAGTTGCAGCATATGAGTACAAGGCTGGTTCGGGGCTGGACACACCTTGAAAGACAGAAAGGCGGGATTGGTTTACGAGGTCCGGGAGAGACTCAGCTGGAAACCGATCGGCGGTTGTTGAGGGTCCGAATAAAAAGTATCATTCGCCGATTGGATAAAGTGCGTCGACAGCGGGATCAGGGACGCCGTTCCAGACAGAGGGCTGAAGTTCCCCAGGTTGCTCTGGTCGGCTATACCAATGCCGGTAAATCAACGTTGTTCAACAGCATGACACGATCAGTCGTTTATGTAGCCGATCAGTTATTTGCCACACTGGATCCTACGTTAAGGCGTCTGGAACTGAATGATATCGGGGCAGTGGTATTAGCGGATACGGTGGGTTTTATCCGACATTTACCGCATAAGCTGGTGGAAGCGTTCCGAGCTACTCTGGAAGAAACTCGGCAGGCTGATTTGCTGTTGCATGTTATTGATAGTCATGATCCAGAGCGACTTGAGAATATTGAGCAAGTGCATTCTGTACTGAAAGAAATCGCAGCAGACGAAATTCCGATTCTGGAAGTTTATAATAAAATTGATCTTCTGGAAGGTGTAGAGCCTAAAATACAACGTCATGAAGATGGTCGCCCCGCTCGTGTCTGGGTATCAGCCGTCACAGGTGAGGGAGCTGATCTTCTGGAGCAGGCTCTGGTTGAGCTGCTGGGTCATGATATGTTGCAGGGACGTTTGATTTTGAATCCGGAACAAGGAAAGGTTAGAGCCAGATTGTATGAAATGGGCGCGATTCAGTCAGAAGAATATGCTGAGACGGGTGATATTGTTCTGAATATTCGCCTGCCACGCAATGATTTTGAACGATTGTCCAAGCGAGAAAGCCTGACGGATCATTGTTTTAATGCCATTTAAGCAGATAGAGATCTGGTTTTTTGGCGCAGTTCAGTCTGATTGTCTCGGTATTACTGGGGTGAAATCGTGTGAATTATCAATGATTTTTGAATATCGGATGGTATTGTAAAGATTCTTATAGTGGTCTTTACCAAATCGGCTTGCGCTATTTGCTATCCAAACTCTACAATCTGGCTCAAGAACAATGTTTGGTGCGAGAACAATGTTTGACGTGGCTTTTTTCAAAAAGATGATGTCATCTGATTAATTCAATAACTGACAGGCTGGCTCTTTGTTGCAATTTTACAGCCTGTGTGATTGAGTGGAAATAGATGCCTGACCTTTTGGTTAACAGTTTCGTCATGTGTCCAAAAGCATAGTGATGAAAACACTAGGGCTTTAAAATGATGATGGGGTTTCGGTACGAGAGTTAACATTTCAGCCGATAACCGCAATCTAATTGATACAGACTCTACGGAGATATATATGGCCTGGAACGAGCCGGGTGGAAATAATCAGGATCCCTGGGGTGGTGGTAAAAAAGGTGATAAACAAGGTCCTCCGGATCTTGATGATGCCTTTCGTAAACTTCAGGAAAAACTGAATTCACTGTTTGGTGGTAGCAAAAGTGGTAGCTCTGGTGGTAACTCTGGTGGTAACAATAACGCCTCTGGGTCATCTTCGGGTATGTTTATCGGAGTGCTGATTCTTGCTGTTGTCGCGTATGTCTGGAATGCAGTCTATACCGTCGATGAGAAAGAGCGAGCTGTTATTCTTCGTTTTGGTGAATATTTTGAGACTGTTGGGCCGGGGCTGCACATGTACTTCCCTCCAATGGATACAAAATTTCAGGAACGTGTTACTGAACTCCGAACGTATAACCTGCGCCAGCACATGCTGACAGAAGACGAGAATATCGTCGAAGTGGCAATGTCTGTTCAATACAACATTGCAGACATCAAGTCTTACGTGCTGAACGTTGCCAAGCCTCTTGTGAGTCTTGAAGAAGCGACCCAGAGTGCGCTTCGCCATGTTGTCGGTAGTTCAGAAATGTACCAGGTGTTAACCGAAGGGCGGGAAACCATGGGGACCGATGTTCGTGATCGTCTCCAGGCTTACCTGAATAACTATGGTACCGGTCTGAATGTAGCCAAGGTTAACGTTGAGAGTGCTCAGCCTCCCCGTGAAGTGCAGGCATCATTTGATGATGTTATTCGTGCACGTGAGGATGAGGAGCGTGCAAAAAACAATGCGCAGGCTTACGCCAATAAAGTTGTTCCTGAAGCACGTGGTCAGGCCCAGCGTTCTATTGAAGAAGCCAATGGTTATCGCGATGAGATTATTGCGAAAGCGGATGGTGAAGCTGATCGTTTCTCTAAACTGTTAACTCAGTACCAGCTTGCTCCGGGAGTTACCCGTGAACGTCTCTATCTGGAAACGATTGAAGAAGTGCTGGCCAATACCAGTAAAGTTCTGGTGGATGTTGAGGGGGGCAATAACATGATGTATCTGCCGCTTGATAAACTGACCCAGTCGAACACTGTTAGTGGAAACATGCCTTCCAGGCAGTTATCCGGTCAGGAACTGAATGACATTACCAGCCGTGTAACTGAAGAGTTGAACAAGCGCGTGAATTCAGCACGGGCCACCGGGGGGAGGGTTAATCGATGAGCCAGAGAGCCTTCAGTGGATTAATAATCGGGCTGGTTGTTGTGATCATTGCCTGGGGCAGCCTCTTTGTAGTTACCGAGCGTGAACGAGCGGTTCAGTTACGCTTCGGTCAGGTGGTGAAGGAGTCCATAGAACCAGGGCTTCATGTCAAAATACCTCTCGTGGATAAAGTGAGAGTGTTTGATGGACGACTGCAAACTCTGGATGTGCCTTCAGAGCGTTTCCTGACTCTGGAACAGAAAGCGGTTATTGTTGATTCCTACATAAAATGGAAGATTCATGACGTGTATGCCTTTTATCGGGCAACCGCCGGTGATGTATTCCGGGCTAATACCCTGCTTGCTCAGCGAGCTGAATCACGGATGCGAAATAAATTTGGTGGTTTGACACTGAATGAAGTAGTTTCCGGTCAGCGTGATGAATTAATGAGTGATATTACTTCATCCCTGGATCAGGTTGCGCAGGTAGAGTTGGGGGTCAGTGTACTGGATGTACGGGTCAAGAAAATCGATCTGCCACCTCAGGTTAGTGATTCGGTTTATGAGCGGATGTCTTCCGAACGTGAGAAAGAAGCTCAGGAATACCGTTCCAAAGGTCAGGAAATGGCTGAAGGAATAATGGCTAATGCTGATCGTGAGAAGCGGGTTATTCTTGCTGAAGCTTATCGTCAGGCAGAAATGACACGAGGTGATGGTGATGCCAAGGCTGCGGAAACGTATGCTGCATCATACACTCAGGATGCAGAATTTTATGCGTTTTACCGAAGTCTGTCTGCTTACAGGAATTCCTTCAAGGATTCTGGCGACATAATGTTGCTTGAGCCTAAAGGTGATTTCTTCCGTTACCTGGGTAATCAGAACGGAAAATAACATTTGATGATCTCTGGATCATAGAGTGGTAATATAGGGAAAACCGGGTCAAGGCCCGGTTTTTTCGTGTGTAGGCTGGGCTGAAACCGGCTTCTTTGGAGACATGCATGGATTTCGGGCAGCAGTTACTGGTCGCTTTCAGTTTGATGTTGGTGCTTGAAGGAGTACTGCCATTTTTGTATCCACAGCGCTGGCGAAACTTGGTAAACCGCTTGTCTGAAATAGACAACCGGCAATTAAGAATAGCCGGGCTGACCAGTATGCTTGCAGGTGTAGTTCTGCTTTATCTGATTAACGATTAAAACAATATTCATTCCTTTTGATGCAGGTGCTGCCTGATGGTAGTGCGGGTATTCAATGGGAGAATTCGGACAGTGTTATTGTCTGAATAATAGCCATGAGCAAGAAAGATGTCCTGTCACTTTAGACAATAAATGTGATGGTCAGTGTCATGGCGAATACAGATACAGCAGACAGGATGACTTTGTCAGCTGGTCTGCCGTGACGGCGAAATGCATAGAGCCTTCGTCGTATAACCGCTTTCATTTTTAAATGTATCTGGAAGTGAAGGAAGTCGACAGGTTGATGATGAAGCGTTCATCAACTGTCCTGCAATGTACTAAAGAGACCGATTACCATGGGTAAGACTGTTGTCGTACTGGGCACCCAGTGGGGTGATGAAGGTAAAGGCAAAATTGTCGATCTGCTGACCGAGCAGGCTGAAGCAGTTGTTCGCTTTCAGGGCGGCCATAATGCCGGACACACCCTTGTTATTGATGGTGAAAAAACTGTTCTGCACCTGATTCCTTCTGGCATCCTGCGTGAAGGTGTTGTGTGTTACATCGGAAATGGCGTTGTACTTTCACCTGAAGCGCTGCTTAAGGAAATGAAGCAACTGGAAGAAAAAGGTGTACCGGTTCGCGAGCGTCTTAAGCTGAGTCCTTCCTGTCCTTTGATCCTGCCGTATCATATTGCACTTGATCAGGCGCGTGAGCTGGCCCGTGGTGAAGCTAAAATTGGTACTACCGGTCGCGGTATCGGTCCTGCGTATGAAGATAAAGTGGCTCGCAGGGGGCTGCGTATAGCCGATCTGTTACACCCTGAGCGGTTTGCCCAGAAGCTGAAAGAAGTTATGGAATACCATAATTTTGCACTGGAACATTATTATCAGACTGACCCTGTCGACTACCAGACGGTACTGGATGAAACGCTGATCATGGCCAGAGAGATTCTTCCCATGGTTGATCGTGTGACAGACCGGTTGCATGAACATCATGCTAACAATGACCATATATTGTTTGAAGGTGCCCAGGGATCCTTATTGGATATCGATCATGGCACCTACCCATTCGTGACGTCCTCTAACACAACAGCTGGTGGTGTTTCTACAGGTTCAGGCTTCGGTCCTCTCTACCTGGATTATGTTCTGGGTATTACCAAGGCTTACACTACGCGTGTTGGTTCTGGCCCATTCCCTACAGAGCTGGATGATGAAAGTGGCCGTCACATGGCAGAAAAGGGTAACGAATTTGGTGCTACAACCGGTCGACCGCGTCGGTGTGGCTGGTTTGATGCAGTAGCTTTAAAGCAGGCTATCCAGATCAATTCCGTGACAGGACTCTGCCTGACCAAACTGGATGTTCTGGATGGGCTGGAAACCATCAAAATCTGCGTTGACTATAAAAATGCAGAGGGCGAATCCATTACTACTCCGGTAGATGCTGAAGAATATGAAGCTCTGACACCGGTGTACGAAGAAGTTCCAGGCTGGAACGAGGTGACGTTTGGTGCCAAAAGCACCGATGAGTTACCTGTTAATGCCCTGGCCTACATCAAGCGTCTTGAAGAAGTGACGGGAGCGCCTATTGATGTTATTTCTACGGGGCCGGATCGTGTTGAAACCATGATACTTCGTCAGCCTTTCGCCTGACCCTGATTCTGGCGTATGAAAATCATTTTGTGGATATTCATATACCGGAGTATGTCAGCTTGCCGTAACTCTGATTCTATAGAAGCTTATGGCAAGTTGTCCAGATCCCTGCATCTGTTTACCAGGGCCATCTCATTTGGCACTAACCATCAAATAACACTTTGAAATAGGCAGAATGTACAATAAAACCGTCATTCACCACCTACTTTGATATTTCCCCTACCCCTGCAGCGCAAGGGTTTTGAAATTTGACCACCTTATTGTAAGCATAAACGTACTTCTCCTGATAACGAGTACCCAATCAACCTTTCATGGATATCCATTCATGAAAAACACAAACAAGAAAAAACCTCACCTTCAGCAGCCGGAGATGACAGGGACAAGCCTCCGTGCATTGATCTTGCTGCTCTCACACTCCCTCTTGAGTCAGGAATAAATTGATTGGTACGTTGACCCTAATATAAAGATAATTGTCGCCTGATTCTCCGAGATGCCAATCACGTGCTTCTTCGTTCCGTTGATCGTCTGCACATAAATGCCATCAAAGCAGCAGAAAATCCATCTGCCCGTTGGGTTCTGGGCTGGCTTTTTCTTCATGTCCGGGAACGTTCGGCTCTGCTTCTTCAACTCATAACGGATTCGATGTTGGATAGCAGCATAGACCATCAGGCAAAGTGTCATCACCATTAACAATGCCTCAATGCGTTCCGGTTTCTTCAGATAGAGGGAAGACACCAGAAAGTCCGGACTTTTTAGAAAGCGAAAGCCTCGTTCAACCTGTTGCTGTGATTTGTACGTCCTCAGTAGTTCAGCGCTGTCCAGTCGAGTAGTATTAATGTCGTTGGTAGCCAGCACAAAACAACCCAGTGATGCTTCGGCATCCTGCCGGGTTTGCACAGCGATCGAGCAACAACTTGTTACGTAATATTCCAGGTGGTCGGGTTCCGCTCCATTAACAGGTCGTCCTTTGCTCTTGTAGCAGGGCTTGGCGATAACCTGAGCCTCAGCCTGACAAAGTTCAGACTGCTTCTGCCATTGCCTAAAGGCTTCCATGGCCTCCCCTTCGCACTGGAACGCTTTTTTGCTCAACTTTTCCAGTCTCTCGCACTCTTTCAGAGACTTTTTCTGCATACGCCTTGTCAGCGTCTTCTGTTCGGTTTCCTGGCGTTGCTGGTTGCGAAACAAAACCCAGCGTTGCTCTACGTTCGCATAATTAGACGACACTTCTGTAGCTTCGTAATGGTCAAACCCCTCCACTGCTTTCATGGTTCGTGAAGGCGCACTCCTTACCAGCTCTTTGGCGGCACCAATATTGAGAGGAACTCTGGAAATAAACAGCTGATCCTGCTGGTCAAGTTCCTGGATTGTCCCTGCCACATACAATGCTGCATCGCCAATAAAATAGCGGGCTTCCAGTGCGGCTTTGAAACTCTTCAAGTGCTTGGAAACCACCTGTTTGAAACTGGTCTTATCAGTCACATTGCCACTGGTTGCTTTCATAAACAACGGGATGCCTGCCCGGTTTTCAGTCAACAGAAGCAATATGGCCTGGTTCAAATCCGGGCGGTGATCCCGGCTGTAACCTTTGCAAAGCCTGATGCAGTTGAGGTCTTCATCGCTCAGATCGCTATCGCTATTATAACGACCATCGACGTGGAAGCCGGTGCCATCAAGGTTCAGCGCGTCGCAAGGCAATTTGAGATGAGTTGCAACCTTGATAGCCAGCTCAAAATAGACTTTACTGACATCCAGATCAAAGAGTTCATCCAGTGCTCTTCCCAGAATCTTGTCGTTTAAATGCTCTGGTTTAATCCCTTCCCTGATCAGTTTGTTGAGAGGTTTATTGGCAAAGAACTGGGGGAACATATGGAGAGATTGCCCCGTAAAGCCGAGGCCATTGAGGATCATGCCGACAATGGCTTCACCGTGGGAGACATTCCATTCATCCGCTACCTTGGGTGCACGTCTGTCAATGTGATCGGCTATGCCCAGCTCTTTGCACATACCTGCCACCAGGCCGAGGTGATCCATGTTCTGAATCTGAGTGCGATATTGAATAGGAGGCATAAGGCTGTTTCCTGATATTTGCTTTTTTGATAAATAGCAGAAATCAGGAAAATGTCAGGTTAGGTGGTGAATGTCGGTTTTAACATGGCAGTCAATATTACAACACAGGTAGCGCGGTACATTATGGGCGCTAACACCGATGTATTTGATGTTTTGGCTGTCACAAGTACTACAGCGTACTATTGAAGAACAAGTCATATTTAACTCGCTAGCAATACGTCTACTGTCGTATTATAGCTGACTTTTCGGAACCTACAGGTTTAACCCACTACCTTTTTTATGTGACTAATAGGTAGATGTTTGTAACGTTTATAGCGCTGGACAGTACGGATATCAATGCCTTCAAGGATTAGTTTTAGATCAGTCCATTCCAGGGCGTGTTTTATGGATTCACCCGCATTGGTGTGGAACTGTCCCTGTTCTAACCGTTTGCTCCAGATGCAGTAGCCACCGAGGTCGAAGTAAAGGATTTTGCATTGGGTGCATTTACGGTTGATGAACACAAACAGCTGTCCACTGAGAGGATCTTCCTCAAGTTTGGTTTTTACTAATGCCGACAGCCCGTCGTATGACTTGCGCATATCGGTGGGTTGGTTATACAACCAGACACGCACCTGAGCTTCAGGGAAAAATACGGTTATTGTCTCATTCTGAGAATGACGCCACCGGGTAGTTCAAGCTCCAAATGCCAAGGGGTGTGCTCGGCTGTTGATGGTAGGTCAACAGGAAGTTCAATCCATTGCCTGTCAGAGGGATGTTCAGAATGAGAGTCGGGCTGAGGTTGCACAGTTTGAGAGTGAGACTCCGATGCCTCTTTCAGTTTACGTTTCCAGTTTGAAAAGGTCGCAAGACTGATGTTGTGGGTTTGACAGATTTTTTTTTGATTCAGACCGCTTTCAATCTGCTGATTTATTATTTGCTGCCATTGCTCGTGATTGAGTCGAATGAATGGTTTCTGTGTTTGGTTCATGGGTGTAGCCTCCTGTGCTGATCACAGGAATAAGATTGACAGCTGGGTGCAGTTTTTGAAATACGTCGTATCTTGAGCGCTTACGCCGAAGTAAACTTGTTTATAAATTATTTTTGTAGCTTCTCAAAAAGTACTGGAACGTGAATAATTCAGGTTAGTCGTCTATCTTTTCTCTATGACTTTTTCAGAACTCAATCAGCTACAACCTGAACATCTTTTGAAATTCATTACTCAGCTGCAAGAGCAACTCATTCAGCAGAAAGAGCTGATAGAAACTCTTGAAGCTGAAATTCGGCGCCTGAAAAACCTGCCTGCAAAACCGGACATCAAGCCCAATAAAAAACCTTCCGACGATGAGAGGAGCGAAAACCCTGAAGGCAAAGACCTCGCAACAACGGACAGCGGTAAGCCTGATTCTGATGCCTCACAAAAGCGCAAGTTTGAAAAGCCCAACGAGAGAACCCGAAAACAGCGTAAGCAACCCCCGGCACCACCTGCTGAAGAATCTATATCCATTGCAGCAACTGATGTTCCGCAAGGATCAACCTGGAACGGAACCACCCCCTTCCATGTGCAGGAATTGACGATTCAGGCATCCAGTCTGGAATACCTTTTGGAGCAATGGATAACCCCTGACGGACAAACTATTACGGCCAAACCGCCAGCTGATCTCCAGGGGCATCACTACGGACCAATGCTGCAAGCCTATGTCCTGCATCAATATCATGGTTGTTCTGTTACTCAGCCAGAACTTCTGGACTGGCTATGGGATATTGGGATCTCTATTTCAAGCGGAACACTTAGCCAGCTGCTAACGCAGGGACATGATCAGTTCCATACTGAGAAGCATAAATTACTGGTCGCAGGTATCCGCTGTTCAAGCTATATCCAGACAGACGACACAGGTACGAGGCATAAAAGACAGAATGGTTACTGCACCATCATTAATAATGAATCCTTTGCCTGGTTCGAAAGCACAGGCAGCAAGAGTCGGGAAAACTTCGTAAGCCTGCTGCATCGCCCATGGTTAACTTATTCATTAACAGAAGATGCCCTGACGTATCTGGAAAAACACGACTACCCCCAAAAGTGGCTTCGGATACTCAGGCCTTACAGCGGAATAACATTCCTGAATCATAAGGCATGGGTAGTCTGTATGAAAAACTTGGGTTTAACCGGGAGGCGACGTCAGCAAGCCAGTGAAGCGATGATTTATGGAAGCCTGATACTGCATGGTGCAGGTCATCTGACCACCTTCAGTGACGGGGCAAGACAGTTCGACGTTTTCAAACACAGCCAGTGTTGGATTCATGCAGAGCGGGGACTGGCAAAAGTTCATCCGGTGAATGATCAGCAAGCAATGGCGCAGAAGTGGCTTCGAGCATGGTTCTGGACCATTTACAATGACCTGAAGGCCTTCAAGGCAGAGCCCGATGAAGGGAAGGCGCAAAAAGTATGGTTGGGATTTGAGGCTTTAATCCAGACTCAAACGTGCTGCGAGCCACTTCAGGATGCGTTGTCAGGGTTAGCCTTGATCAAGGAAGAGTTATTGCTGGTTCTGCAAGACCCCAGTCTGCCACTGCACAACAACCTGAGCGAAAGCCAGATACGAGAATACGTTAAGCGACGAAAGATCAGTGGAGGGACGCGCAGCGATGCAGGGCGGCAATGTCGCGACACTTTTGCCAGCCTGAAGAAAACATGTCGCCTGTATGGTCTTTCATTCTGGGACTATCTGACAGACAGGCTAACAGGCAGCGGTGTGTTTCCGAGGCTATCGGACTTGATTGAAAAAGCGTCTCGCGTTTTATCTTGTGGGTTTTGCAGCAATTATTGAGAACTTACTTATTTTTCTATCACTTGAAACCTAATTCAAGACAGCAGTTAGCCATTTTTAATTTTATGCAGATTGATAATTTGCAAAGCAGAAATGATAGCGTACTAATCTAACAAATATCGACACTAATATTATAATCACCTTCAGAATCGAAACAGTATTGCTTGAATCCAGCTTTATTCTCTTTAATCTATAAATCCCTTGGTGAGTTCGGTGAGATTATGCAATCAATCATGCAACAGTTTTGGGACTTTTGTTTTATTTATAAAAAGCTTCAATTTTGGACAATGGCTACCTGCAAAAAACATTTTACTGGTATTAATTTACTCTATTAAGTGCTGGTCAGAATCCGGATCAACTTCTTCCGGTAGCGGTTCCGGACAGACGTTCATTAGTGGAGAATTGATTTATCAACGGTCATTCTGCGATCTGGAGAATGTTGATCAGGTTCAGCTGCCTATGCCCTGCGTAGACATCACTATTTCAGGTGAAACGTTCACCTTTATGCTGAATCCCAGCCGGTATTATTCAACAGTTCTGAACGAAGTGGCGCAGACGGTAGGCACTGATCCGATTGCAGGAACGACTACCACAATTAACGGATTGAATGTGTTCAGTTTTTTTTACCGATTCCCCACCCTGAGGCTGGGCGGCACGGCTCCCCTGGGCAGTGGTTACCGGATCGCCAATTCCACCATGGGGCTTTATTCTAAACACTATAATATACAGGGAATTCTTGGGGCGCGGGATATGAAGGACTTTGCCTGGGATATTGATTTTTCCCAGCAAACCGTCAGGATCTGGAAAAATATCGGAGAGCCATCCCCTGCCTTCAAAATACAGAGCCTGTTGATTTTTGATGGTGGCACTCAAAGCATTCCCTGTGTGTCGACCAACATAGCCAATAATTTTATTACCGCAGGTTTTGATTTTCAGGCCGGTGAAGTTCTGCAAATGGAGCGGGTGCAGCTGAGAGAACTCAAAGACAGAGGTGTTGTTAAACCCTGTGGAGACGACGGTGAATATAACCTGAGCTTTGATAATAACGGCATCCAGCTTGATATCAGTAATGATCCCACCGTTTCAACACTGTTTTCAGTTCGCCAGGGTCTGGACGGTTATAAATTTGGTGGAGGGTATTATCCAGAGATCGACATGCGTTATCTGTTTTTTCAATCCAGAAGCGGTTGGCCTCCCTACCTTTTTAACAGCGATATAAAAATCTTTGAAGGTTATCAGTCAGTGATTGGAGCTGGTTTCTTTCAATATCTCAACCGCATGATCATTGATCTGCAACACAATCGTTTACTGATGATACCCAATGAACACCGATATGACGCCTTCCCGGAATATTGGTTGCGGACAGGATTTTAGCATCATGACTTCAGCGGTTTATTGGCCTTCATCAGGAGGATTATGACGATGTCCATTCGCCCGGCTATAGGCTTATGTTTGGTCATAGGTTGTTCGGTTGTGTTTTGTTCTGAAGATTCCTCTGGCCATAATTCCCTGAATGTTCCTGTGTATCAGCGCGCCTTTTGTCAAGGAACAGACTTTGATGGAACACCGATTAAAATGCCCTGTATTGATATTCGGGTGGATAAATCAAGTCGGCCATTGACCTTTCTGTTTGATACAAACAGGTTATATTCGTCTATTGACCCGGAAGTGATTTCTGAACTTTCAGCTCCCGATCCAGTCAGTAAAACAGTGTTAGTGGATAGCACCTCTGTCCCCTTCGATTTTTACTCTCTTGTCAGCCTTCACTTGGGGAACAGTTCTACCATTAATACAACAGCCTCAGTTATACTTCAGCATACTGGCCGCTATAAAGAGGCCTTTGGTGTTTCCGGTATTCTCGGGATTCAGCACATCGACCAGCTGGTTTGGGAGTTAGATATAGAAAACAGTGAATTGAGAGTCTATGATCACTTCAGCGCCGATATTCTGGATTACCCTGTGCAATCCCCACTCTCTGGCGGCTTACCCAGAGTTCAAATCACTACAGCTTCAATCACCACAGTGGCCAATCTGAGTCTATTGGAATCAGAAGATATCCTGCTAGGCAAGCCTATAGCTGTTCTTATTGATTCTGAATCTGTTGTGCTGGTATCCAATAATATCCTGAGAAGGGTTGATCTGGTCAGTGTTCAGGTGGGTCAGAATTATAATTTTACTGATAAAGTTCAGCACCTGGGAATCTATAGGGAAAATGCTGGTGTTTACTACTTCCCCAATAATCTTGGGATGTATTCCGGTTTTGCCAATCTGGCTGTGATAGGGCAGGGTTTTCTACGTAAACAAAAGCGGATCGTTTTGGATCTTCGTCAGCAACGCAAGTTGTATATTAGCCCCGCTACGGAGGAGTAATACCAATCCCAAAAATTAGCCTATCCGATAACAGCCCAGTCCCGGGATCAGAGACTGACTATACGGCCAGCTTCTGCTACCAACTCATTACAGGATTCGCAACAGGCATCAACAATATCTTCATAACTTTCAAAGTACCTGTTGGATAAGCTATATTCACCCCACAACTTCCATAACTGCTCTGCACTGTTGAATTATGGTGAGTACTGCGTTAAAAAAACAAAGTCAGGTTTGAGTATTGCGGTAACACTTTTGCCACATGATATCGGGCTCTATCCATGATCAAGATAGCATGCCTGTCGACAACCATAGGTTTAGAGATTTATCAAGATGGAGCTCAATACGCCAGGCATTCACATTAAACAATACAAGACCAATGTCTTTTATTTTCGTTGCACATACTCTCGCAACAGATACAGACAGCCTTTCAGAAATCGGTAGTTTCCGACTAATATAGTCAGGCACTTATTAGAACTATTAAAATGAAACAATTCAGCCAGCTTACTTTTGACAACACATTCTCCCGCCTTCCGGAAGGTTTCTATACAAAAATGGTCGCCACACCTCTGGTGGAACCCCGATTTGTTGCCTTCAGTAGCGCTGCCGGAGAGCTCCTTGATCTGGCAGACACCCCTGAAAATCGTGAACTGCTCAAGGGTGTCTGCTCCGGCAATACTCTGTTGCCCGGAACAGATCCTCTGGCCATGGTTTATTCCGGACACCAGTTTGGTGGCTACAGCCCACAATTGGGCGATGGACGGGGCCTGTTGCTTGGAGAAGTATGCAACAGCAAGAATGAGAAGTGGGATCTGCACCTCAAAGGCGCCGGAAAAACACCCTATTCACGTTTTGGTGATGGCCGGGCCGTATTGCGTTCCTGCATCAGGGAATACCTGGGCTCTGAAGCCATTCACCACCTGGGAATTCCCACGACCCGTGCACTCTGCGTTGTCACCAGTGAAACACCGGTTCACAGGGAAACCATGGAGGCCGGTTCAACATTACTGCGTCTTGCCAACAGCCATATTCGTTTTGGTCATTTTGAATACTTTTACTACACCAAACAAAACAATGCTGTGAAAACACTGGCAGACTACACCATAGAACAATCGTTCCCCCATCTTGCCGATCAAAAAGACAAATACCGTCTTTTCTTTGAAGAGGTCGTACGACGAACTATTGATATGATCGCCCGATGGCAAGCCGCCGGTTTTGCCCATGGCGTAATGAACACCGACAATATGAGCATTATCGGCGACACCTTTGATTATGGCCCTTATGGTTTTATGGATGATTTCGACTGGAATTATATCTGTAACCATTCCGACCATCAGGGACGCTATGCCTTTGGCCGTCAACCTGATGTGGGCTACTGGAACTGCGGACGACTAGGGCAGGCGCTGTTGCCCCTGTTTGATATCCCCGAGCCGATTCAAACGGCATTGGATAGATATCCACAGCTTTATTCTGAAACCTATACACAGCTTATGCTGGTCAAACTGGGTCTGGTAACCAGGGAAGATGAGGATGACCAGCTGGTAAAAGATCTATTGCAGGTGCTTCATGACAGTCACTGTGACTACACGCTGTTTTTCCGAAAACTTTGCGATTATGTACCCGGGCAAACAGATCCGGACATAAAACATCTGGTTAATCATTCTTCCCTGCTTCCCTGGCTCGCCCGTTACTCCGCCCGTCTGAAAAGAAACCTTCTCGATGACAAGCGCCGCAGCCAGCAAATGAAGCAGGCCAACCCCAAGTTTATTCTGAGAAACTATCTGGCTCAACAGGCCATAGAAAAGGCAGAGTCCGGCGATTACAGCGAAATAGAACAATTAATGAAAGTACTCACCTCGCCTTATGAGGAACATCCTGAATTTGAACATTATGCGGCGGCGGTGCCTCTGTGGGGGAAAGAGCTTGAAATCAGTTGCTCGTCCTGAATTCCGGTATTTAATGTACTGAAAACCCTTTAAGATACTGCAGCCATTACGCGACAAAATCACGCCGGAGGCGTTTATACCATGGTAAGAACAGTTAACTGTGTAAAATTAAAGAAAGAAGCCGAAGGCTTACTGATGCCGCCACTACCGGGGCCCAAGGGAAAGTGGGTTTTCGACAACGTTTCTCAGGAAGTCTGGACCGAGTGGCAAAAACACCAGACCCGCATCATTAATGAAAAGCATTTGAATCTGCTGGACCCGGATACCCGGAAATACCTCACCGATCAGATGGACAAATACCTGGCCGGAGAAGAGATTGATGCTGCTGACGGATATGTTCCCGAAGGCGAATAACCGCAAGCAGGTGATCAATTGCTTTCGTATATTCTAAACGGTACCTCTTTCCGCCTTTATCTGGTTGCATAGCTGGCTATGCACCGGATGTTGTGACTTTATACCCTGCCGGGTATAGAACGATGAAAAGCACGCTCGCCAGAATATCGTAAAATAACCATCCACCTACTTAACCGCTAAAGATGTAAAAACCCATGAACATGATAGAAATTTCAATTTCCAATAGTAAGAAAAAATCCATACTGGCCTCAATCACTGATCCTGACGTTCTGTTTCAGGATGAAAACGGTGACCTGGTGGTCAAAACTCAGGCCTATAAAGAGCTGAAAGAACGCACCGGAAAAGCATTTCTGGAAGAACTGCTGGAACTGGACCAGCTGGAATCACTGGCCGAGTACGTGGTATTCCAATAATTGATCAGCAGATGATGGTTTGCAGGAACACTGAAGATTTATTTTCCAATCCGGAAACAGCGGGAAAAGTACATGAAAAAGAGAGGAAAATCGATATTCCGACTTGACTCTGCAGGGCTAAATCCGTTTAATACGCCTCGCACACACATTTGTGAATAATCAGTGTGAAATGCCTGGATAGCTCAGTCGGTAGAGCAGCGGATTGAAAATCCGCGTGTCGATGGTTCGATTCCGTCTCTAGGCACCATTTTTACAACGCCGATAATTCAACAACGTGCACACAATTAGCCTGGATAGCTCAGTCGGTAGAGCAGCGGATTGAAAATCCGCGTGTCGATGGTTCGATTCCGTCTCTAGGCACCATATATATAAAGGCCCCGAAGCAGAAATGCTCCGGGGCCTTTTTTGTTGTATGGGCGTATAACGGGCAGACCAACCGTCATTCCGCATTCTTTTGCCCTACACGTTATCCATAAATAGTTTTCTGCTTATTGCCGCGGCTATACCACCCGCATTATAGAGTTTGTGAAACGTGGAAACACCAGCTTCTAAAGCTCCAGTATTTCCTTTCTCTTCTAGCACTTCTTGCCCATTTGAAGGTGTATTTCGGTCTAGACCGTAGTCCAGGTTACCTCTGTTCACTGTGGCCTTTCTTTTTATTCTCAACAAAATTATTGCGGTTTCTGACCCTGCGAACTTCATCTCAAACATGAGATACTCACCATACTATGGTTGTCCGTGTCTATAGGGTGGCTAGCGATATTTAGCAGTGTTGATGGAGCATATTGTGGAAATACTTTTTTTCCTCGGCTTTTTTGTTGTCGTATATTTTTTATATTTCAAGAAAGACAAAGGTGGTAAGCGTTTGAGCGGTTCTTCCAAAACCTCTGCCGTTAAGGTGTCTGGTATCGGCTCTCAAGATGACGATGACTTTGCAACATTCACAATATCTGTTGGTCTTGACGAGGAAAAAAGTACCAACAGTACTCCCGGACGTTGGGCCGATAAAAGTGAAATTATTGACTTTAAAGGTACAGAAATTGTCGGTGGTAACTTTTACATCGGTGGTCGGTTAAAGTCACTGGATGGTTATAGTACAGAGTCCTCCCTGATAGACGACTCTCTTGAAATAATTACTCACCCCTACACTTATCAAGACGAAAGTTTGGGGTATTGGCCAAGTTATATTTCCTTATCTCCGTCTTGCAGGGGAGCTTATATTTCTTGGTTAGCTAGCGATCGATGCTCACCTGATGTCCCTTTAGGTTATGTCTTTATGTACTTTTATGGGATGGAAAGACTCGTCACTTGTGATGATATTGATAACATCGAATACAGCTCTATTTTTGATGAAATTAAGCGATTGAAGGGAGTTTATGGGGGTAATCGATCGTTTTCTAACTACTCTTCTGCCCTGTTGGACTTAATGTGCATTCAACGTCCCAGCGTTGTCTCACTACCAAAATCTGTAGCACAGCCTGAGTCAGGTCCACTATTTTTCAAGCATCAGCTCGCTTCAGCCGTCAATGAGGGCACTCCGATCAATGGAGAACTGGCTTTCTCATGGCTTAAATTTCATCCCGAATATAGTTTTAAGACGCCAGCCCGTAGATGTGAGAGAGAGTTCTTTCAGTTATTCAACCTGAGATATGAACATAAGCACGGTAATGGGATCATTGTTAAACCCAACAAAACAAGGCTTAAGATTGACTACTTCCCGGCTAGTAGTTCTCTTCGCGGTCTATCTATAGCACAGTCTGACTTACCAGACCCTTCAATGCTTAAAGGCAGGGCGATCTCATTTGACAAACACCAATCCTGTTGCATATTCAAAAAGCTAGCTTTAAAAACTGAATTTTTGAGAAGTACAGGAAATTAGGCTTATTTTGGTACTTTTGTGTGCTGAATAATTAGCCAAACAGAGAAAGTTAGTGCCAAATGAGATCGCCCTGTGCTTAAAGGTCCTATCAAGAAGCTGACAACAATCGCTGAAACTTGTAACTCAGACCTTGAAGCTTATAGTCGCTATTTAGGCAAAAAGGGTTCTTCATCCGAAGATATTGCTGCAATACTCTTACTACCAGAAGAGCTGATCAATACTTCTTCGTCTTCATTAGTGGGGCAATTTAAAGCTTGGGCCGGAGGTCATTTAACCAGCTCAAATGGCGTAGTCACTACACTGTGCTTTTGGGAAAAGATAGGCACTCCTCTTCCTTCAAAGCTCAATAAGAAAGACATTGAGTTAATGTTGGGTATGGCTCAAAAAGCTGGGTACGGTATAGCCCCTGACCCTAGATACCATCACGCAAAACCTCTTATTGATGGGAAAATCGTTCTGTTTCCTGAGGGTCATGGAGAGTATTTTGAGCCTTCAAAATCCTTCAATTCTGTAGGTATGGCGTTACGTTTGGGTGCTATGGTGGCATCTATTGACCAGCATATAGATGAATCAGAATTAGTTATCCTCAAAAACCTCATAGATCACAATACAAAGCTCTCTCCGACGGAGAAGATCTCACTTCATGCTTACTTATTATGGCGACTGAATACTCCGGCTAATATGGCTGGCCTGAAAGCACGATTAGAAAACCTACAATCAAAAGATAAGGCTGCGGTCAGTCGTCTATTAATCAGCGTAGCTCTGGCTGACGGTAAAATTGATCCAAGTGAAATCAAACAGTTAGAAAAGTTGTATACCGCACTTGGCTTAGATAAAACCTTAGTTACTAGTGATGTACATTCCTACTCCTCCAGAAAAATACCTCAGGGTACTCAACACACCAAAAGCACAGTGAATTCTGGTAATTCACCACAGGATGACACGAACACGTTCAAGCTTAATGAAGAAATGCTTGCTGTACACGAAACAGAAACTCAAGAAGTACAAAGTGTTCTTGGCTCTATTTTTGTATCCGACGATGATATCGAAGTGGAACCTGTTGCTTCAGATAAAGCACAGCAAAAGCCCGATACTGGTTTGGATCAGGGCCATTACACTTTATACGAGAGTTTGAAGGTAAAAGAGCACTGGAAGGTTGATGATGCTGAGAAAGTTTCACAAGAACTTGGGTTGATGCTTAGTGGTGCAATCGAGAACATAAATGACTGGGCTTTTGACAAAGTAGATGCTCCTGTTCTTGAAGAAGATGATGGCATTTATGTTGATATGGAAATCGTTGAAGAGTTGGAGGCTGTATGACTAGTAAAAGAATTCGCCTTAAAGAAAGAGATGCAATAATCCAGTCTTTAAAGTCCGGCGTAACTCCCAAAATTGGGATTCAGCATATTCAAGTAGGTCGAGCTAATGAAGTGAAGGCCTTATATAGAGATATTGAGCGTATCTCAGAAGGTGGTTCTGCATTTCGCCTGATCATTGGTGAATACGGATCTGGTAAGACCTTTTTTCTAAGCGTTATACGCTCCATAGCTCTGGAGAGGAAGCTCGTTACTGCAAATGCGGACCTGTCTCCCGATCGAAGAATACATGCTTCTTCAGGCCAAGCTCGCAACCTTTATTCCGAGCTTATGCGCAACATATCAACTCGCAATAAACCTGACGGTAATGCGCTAACCAGCATTGTAGAGAAATTCATAACACAGACTCGAAAAGAAGCTGATGTAAGCCAGGAAAGTGTTTCGGAAGTTATCCATAGGAAGCTACATTCTCTATCTGAACTTGTTGGCGGATATGACTTTGCAAAAGTCATTGAAGCGTACTGGCAAGGTCATGAGCAGGATAATGATAACTTAAAGTCTAATGCTATCCGCTGGCTCAGAGCTGAATATGCTACCAAGACAGATGCTCGTAAAGATCTTGGCGTCAGGACAATAATATCTGATAACTCTTTTTATGATGCTCTCAAGCTAATGAGCTTATTCGTTCGGCAGGCTGGTTATGAGGGGTTTCTGGTGAACCTTGATGAAATGGTTAACCTGTATAAACTCAGTAGCACTCAGGCTAGAACTTCAAATTACGAACAAATCCTTCGCATTTTGAATGATTGCCTTCAGGGAACCGCTGAGCACTTAGGCTTCTTATTGGGTGGTACCCCAGAATTCCTTTTAGACCCTCGCAAAGGTTTGTATAGTTATGAGGCTCTTCAATCTCGACTAGCTGAGAATAACTTTGCACAACGTGCGGGAGTTATTGATTATTCATCTCCCGCTCTTCATCTTGCAAATCTCACTCCCGAAGAGCTATATATTCTCCTGAAGAATCTACGTCATGTTTATGCTGGAGGTGATGCTTCTCAGCATTTGGTACCAGATGATGCTTTACACTCATTCCTTCATCATTGCAGCCAGACAATCGGTGACGCTTACTTTCGCACTCCAAGAAACACGATTAAAGCATTTTTAGATATGCTGGCAGTACTTGAGCAAAACCCAGCGGTTGAGTGGTCACAGCTAATTGCAGATATTTCTATTGCTAAAGATCGCCCCAGCGACCTAGAGCTTCCTGTTACTCAGGATGACGCTCCTGAAGAATCCGATGAATTAGCAGACTTCAAATTATGAACGACGCATATCAGCACCTAGATCCCAGAGTCAAAAAGTGGGTATATAAGCAAGGCTGGCCTGACCTGAGAGAAATTCAAAAAAAGGCTATCCCTGCAATACTACCTGCTGATAGAGATGTGCTAATAAGCGCTTCAACTGCTGCAGGCAAAACCGAAGCATTCTTTTTGCCCGCCTGCTCTGCTATTGAAGATAATGCACAAGGGTTTTCCATCCTTTATGTAAGCCCCTTGAAAGCCTTGATAAATGATCAAAACCGTCGCCTGGAATCGCTCTGTGACATGCTCGATATGCGTGTGACACCATGGCATGGCGATACATTGCAGTCTAAAAAAAAGCGTGCCAAGGCTGATCCCTCTGGCATTCTGCTAATAACTCCAGAATCTCTAGAATCTCTCTTGGTGAGGGAATCTGCTTGGGTAAAGCAGTCTTTTTCATCACTCAAATATATTGTAATTGATGAATTCCACGCGTTTATTGGGTCAGAGCGAGGACACCATTTACTATCGCTATTAAATCGAATTGAGCATTTGCTAAATCGATATGACTCCCCTATTCCGCGAGTCGCTCTTAGCGCAACCCTAGGCAATCTCGAAGAAGTACCTCTATCCCTCAGACCTAACCAAAGCTTACCTTGCGAGAAAATCACGGATGATAAGAGTCAATCGACTCTAAAAATTAAAGTAAAAGGTTACATTGAACTCCACAAGAAGAAGTCGAAAGATCAGCCCTCTATTGAACATAAAGTCTGTGAAGATATATATAAGTTTTGTAGAGGAGGCTCTCATTTAGTATTTGCTAACAGTCGCAAGCGAACAGAAAGTATTGCAGCGCAATTAAGCGATTTCTGTGAAAACGAGATGGTTCCAAATGAGTTTTTTCCTCACCATGGGTCTTTGGCAAAAGAGCTGCGTGAAGAGTTGGAGTCAAGACTGCAAAAAGAAACCCTTCCAACTACAGCAATATGCACAATGACATTAGAACTTGGAATAGATATAGGCAAGGTCAACTCTGTTATACAAGTCACTGCTCCTCACTCTGTCTCAAGTCTACGACAACGTATGGGGAGGTCTGGGCGACGAAATACCCCGTCTGTATTGCGGAATTTAATCACAGAAAATGAGTTAACCATTTCTTCTGGTATGGTTGATAAGCTTAGAATGGAACTTGTTCAATCAATAGCAATGATTCGATTATTAGTTGGGAGCAAATGGTTTGAGCCCGCTGATACTAAACAAAAACACTTCTCTACTTTTCTCCATCAAGTTCTCGCTGTGACGGCTCAATGGGGCGGCATACGACCAGATCAGATCTACACTCTACTCTGCAAAAATGGTCCATTTAATAAGATCTCAATTCCTCATTTCAAGACACTTCTCACTCATATGGGAGAAATTGAGTTATTGACTCAACTCTCCAGTGGAGAGCTCGTTCTTGGGCAGCAAGGCGAGTTTTTAGTTAGTCACTATAGTTTCTATGCTGTTTTCAAAACTCCGGAAGAATATCGAGTACTCAATGCTGGCAAGCCTTTGGGAACACTCCCTATAGACTCTCTTATCATGGAAGGTCAGCACATTGTTTTTGGTGGTCGTCGCTGGAAAGTTACTGAAGTTGATACTGATAAAAAGGTGATCTACGTGGAGGCTACAAAGGGAGGAAACCCCCCTAAATTTGGTGGTGGTAGCTTGTCTATCCATGACAAAATCCGGGAGGAAATGTATAGAGTTTACTCTGAAAAGGATTATCGAATTGATGTTGGCGGGGCTAAGGTTGACTTCATTGACTCCACCGCGCGTGAGCTTTTCGATGAAGGGGTTCGCTTCTTTCACGATCAAAAGCTACATTCAGAATCCATTGTACAAGCTGGAAATAACGTTAGTATTTTTACATGGAAAGGCGACAAAATAGTTAATACCCTTTCCGCGATTCTTGCTCAACAAGGGTACACTGCGGGAGCATTTGCCGGAGTAATTGAAGTCAGTAATACTTCAACTGAGTCTGTAATCGCCTGTCTAAAGAATGTTCTTAGTCATGGTGTGCCTACTGAAGTTGAATTGGCGCTATCCACGCCCGAGGTTCTCACAGAAAAATTTGATGAGTATTTGCCCCCTCAACTTCTGGCAGAAGGATACGGAGTTAAAGTCTTTGATTCATCTGCTGCAGAATCCTGGATGATGAAAGCACTTTCTGCATAGTTACGTACTAAATAGTTTTTCTTAAGGTAGACACTTAGAGTGGACATTAAGCATTATGTGCTGTGGCACAAGAGGTTCAGAGCGGGTTCACAATCAGACATCGCGTTTATGCAGCCTGTACAGTACCCATGCAGTCCAGAAAGTTCGTTTTTGAACTGCTATACGATTGTTCAAAAACACCTATGAAGCCCTTGGTAGTAAGGAGCAGTTGCTTAATGTCCACCCTAATATTGCTGGTTGAGAAAAGTCGTCAACTCAGAAGTAAACCGTCACTGTGGTAATTTTGTAGGATATTTCCCCTGTTAGAGGCCCGTTTCCAAACAGCTAATCGTCAATCTGTGGAATGTACCGGAGGGCACCAGCCTCCCTAAATATCCTATACTCTTCCCCTCTCTCATCACTTTTAAATGCATTGCTTTGCGGGCTTGCTTCGGTCTGATTGTTCGCGTCAGCGGGGAAACGGGCAAAATATGGGTATTCTCAATTCAAGGCAGAGGAAGTGCTAAGAAATGGGATCAATCTCTATAGCCCAGAACTCATGCAGTCTTGGACTGTTTAGGGAAGTCTGATGAAGTTGGATTAATCGTTCAGGTTTTGGATTGAAAATCCGCGTGTCGATGGTTCGATTCCGTCTCCAGGCACCATATACAGTCGTGAACTGATACAGAGCCATGAGCTAATAAAGAGTCGTGAACTGATACAGAGCCATGAACTGATAAAGTGCCGTTAGCTAATAAAGAGCCGTGAACTGACACAAAAAAAGCCCCGAAGCAGAAATGCACCGGGGCTTTTTTGTTGTGTGAAAAAGAAAAACAATAGTATTAACTTCATGTTTATATACTATCGCCCTCTGTATTAAGTTCTGGTCTTCACACATGAAGCGCGACGAAAAATCCCTGACGATTAGTCAGGTTGCCAAGAGAACGGGGTTAGCTGCTTCAGCACTCAGATTTTACGAAACCAAAGGGTTAATCCGCTCTACCCGTACTTCAGGTAATCAACGGCGTTATCACTCATCCATGCTTCGAAAAATCTCTGTTATTCAGGTAGCCCAGAAGCTGGGTGTTACACTCAGTGAAATATCCGAGGCATTTGCATCCCTGCCGGATGATCGCAGCCCCACCAAAAAAGACTGGGATAAACTTGCACGACAATGGGGACAGCAGCTGGATGAAAGAATTGCCATGCTGGAACGCCTGCGAACACATCTTGGCGGTTGTATAGGCTGCGGTTGCCTGTCCTTCAAACTCTGTGCACTGGTCAATCCCGATGACACTATTGCCAGTCACGGTGCTGGTCCCCGTTATGTGCTGGAGGAAACAGAGTTCGTTCCATGAGCCCTGTTTCAGGGTGACATCAATCAAGCCTGTGAATTAAAACCGCTATTCATTATAAGCATGATCCGGATTTTGTTCGGCCCATTCCGCCGGATCAAAACCTTCAACACCAAAAGTAAAATTTGGGGGCACGGCATCTGTGCGTAAATGTTTGACTGCCTGATACTCTTCGGAATTCCAGAAACCCTGTAACGCTTCCATGGAAGGAAACCTGAACAACGTGAAGCGGGCTCCTTCTTTCCAGCTCCCCTCATAATGATCCATAAACTGGTGTGGTTCTCCGGCAATCAGTAATTCTGCACCGTACTTTTCCATCAGTGGGTGCACAGCTTCGCTATAAGCATCCAGTGACCCATGACCTTCAGGCATAAATGAACTGGCTACCAGATAGGCAGGTTTGGGCTGGGACATATCATTGCTCCATGTATTAAATTTTTGATGGTTTATCATTCTGATGTTTTTAACGTCAGTCTGCTTCCGGGATATAAAGTGTCAGCTATTCCCCATGCTTATACGACACCGGTAACAGCGTATAAGAAGTATCACACGCAGGGCGCAGCTACAGCTGCTTACGTGTTGAGATATGTAATTTTTCCCAAAAACTCGACTATTTATCACGAGCATACAAAATATATACGACTTCGTACGCTAGTGATACCAAGGGGTTTAATGAAACGTGGGGAATTGCTGATAAAGTGTCGCTTCGACTTCGAACCACCTTCCATCCAACGCCTGTCGTAGAACCGGAATCAACGTGCTGGCCGGTAGAGTGTTGCCAAAGAAAAAAGTCACCTGCTGATGAAGCGGCTCGAGATAGTCCATGTTGTAATCCACAATAAAAACATCACTCTTTGTGGTTGATACTTCCTGTATGTAAGCCTGTATGTAAGCCTGTATATAAGAGAGAAAACAGGACTTAACAAGGAAACATAATATTCACAATATCCTCATGACCAGCACACTTTAATTCTTCAAGTTAACTTTAAGTCAAGGATTTATTTAACACTCCCGTGTCAGCCTGAAAAATGATGTTTAACGAGTGTATTTTGATTGTTTTCACAATACCGCCGGGGAGAATTGGCTTTTCCAGATCAGGAAACAGGTATGCCTAATGACCGGTTTAAAGCGCAACTCCGTGATTCTTTTTCCATCGAATCCGAAATGGCGATATAAAGGAATAGAACTGGTTCCGGGACTATCTGATTAAAAACAGTGACGCGCTTGAAGCGTACGCGGCGTTAAAAAATAATCTTGCACAGCAATATCACAATGATAGAGCGGCTTATACCAAAGCAAAAAGTGACTTTATTCAGGGACTTTATTCAGGGACTTTATTCAGGGACTTTATTCAGGGACTTTATTCAGGGACTTTATTCAGGCAGCCATCGGCAGGCTTTATAGCTGACCAACTAATGACCTATATGGAAAACAAACTGCAGCGACGCATTTTCTAAAATGATAAACTATCGTCCCTATTACAGGCTGTGTGAGTCTGTGTCGTATTATAAGGAATTTCCATTTTGTCGCAGGCAGGGTTTGGCAGGGCAACGCCTTTCAGCTGGGTATCCATCTATTTTTTCAGCTTCTTTTTTGTATTCAGCTATTTCCTGCCTTTCTGGGGTCTCTGGTTAAAAAGCCGTAATATTTCCAGTGAAAACATCGGCATTATTTTAGGTACCAGTCTGATCGTCCGTTGTCTGGCGAATCTTCTGGTTGCCACACAATTAAAAAATCTCAGCCATCTGGTGGCCATGCTTCGGGCACTGACTCTGGGCATGCTGGTCAGTTGTATTATTCTTCTGTTCTGCGGTGAGAATATCTGGCTGCTGGCCATTATGACCCTGGTTTTCAGTGCTTTTCTGGCACCTGCAATCCCCCTTTCCGACGTGCTGGCCATTCGATACGCCACAGACAAGCAGATTGACTACGGAAAAAGCCGACAGTGGGGTTCTATAGGTTTTTTAATTGGCACAACCATTTCCGGATTTATTCTGAATACACTGGCTGAAGATGGCATTCTCTGGACCATGATACTGGGAACCGGTGTCATGCTGCTGTTTGCCATGCGTACCCCAGAGCCGGGCATTCAGGTTGCAGCACCGGCCAGTCAAACCCGGCAATGGGGACTGATCAAGCTGTTATCCCAACGGGATATTATCTGGTTTCTGATTATTGTTTCATTGCTTCAGGGCAGCCATGCCGCCTTCTACGCATTCAGTGTTCTGCACTGGCAGGCCAATGGTGTCGACGCTTCAACCATTGGCTTCCTATGGGCAATGGGAGTGGTGGCAGAAATTATTTTGTTTTACTTTTCCTGGCGTTTTATTCACCGTTTTACCGTGAATCAGTTACTGATGGTTGCAGCCGTGGGCGCTATTATCCGCTGGTCTGTTATGGCTTCAACAACAGCTCTGCCATTACTGATTGTGGCCCAGATTCTTCATGCTCTTACCTTTGGCGTCTGCCATCTGGCCAGCATTCGTTATATCCAGCAGCAGCCAGAGCAAATGGCTATCCCGTTGCAGGCATTGTATAACGCATTTCCAGTCAGCGCCGCGGTGGCAATAATGACTCTGATCACCGGCCTGTATTTTGATGCTCTTGCAGGTAATGTGTTCTGGATCATGATGAGCATGGGTGTGGTATCGCTCATCATCAGCTCGATAAAACCATTGGGCAACCTGCAATCTGCAGTGTCAGGGAAAACAGCAAATCAGACATAAACACTTCACCTGTTAAAGCACGCACTCAGCAGAGTACTCTTTGTAACCTGCTGATTCTCTGTTGATTCTTTTCTGATAGTCACATGGGTTGCAGCGCCTGCTTCACAGGACTTTCACCCCCGTTTTAATGTCCATTTCATATTTAAAGAAATACCTTGTGTGCAGATTTTTATTCAGCATCTAGAATTCCCAATCCGGAGCGGTGATTTCTGCAGAAAAATATTCACAGGGGAAATGAATGTCTGTGCGTCTTTTGTTTTTCAAGACAAACGCAACACGATGTATTCAGTTATCAATGCTGGTATTGATGTTCTCTGTTTCCATGATAGTCCGGTCTATGGACATCAAAACGCTTCATGATTTATTTAAATACAACCTGATAAATTTTGTCCCCATGGGCCCTCCCCAAATCACATCAGCTTCATTAAAATTATTCCAACAGGGATGGATAACTACAGGAGAAGGCGAACTGACGCTGATCGAGAATTCTGAAGCAGCCCTTTACCTGCAGAGCCACATTGTACCGCAGCCGCCTGTCGCTCCCCCATATTCTGACATGCCCTTCTCAATGGAACCCCCGCAGGCAGCTCATTTCAGCCCAGCTGGGTTCTGGGTGCCAGTGCCAGCACCTGCTTTCCCCCCCCCTCCTCTAATGTCACCACACTACCCACCCCAACAAGGGGGACCCTATGTTATCGATCCCAACTTTCTACCACCCGGATTTATACCCCAGGGGCAGCCAGTTTCCCCCGTAAATACGGCTCAATACCCTCATCATCCCGGTGGTTATCCACAGTCTTATACAATGCCCTTTGAGTCTCACTCCATACCCTCCGGCCACCCAATTCACACCGTTCCACAGGGGATTTTTATCGGAAATGACTCTCCTCCAATCACACACCACTCTGAAGGCATTAATCCGCCTGAAAACCAATCCAATGAAGAAGTAAACAAGGAAACGGATGAATCTGTCGGGCCTCTTTCTGAAGCCGTTACACTCCCTGTTCAGGCAACAGAAACTGGACAGAGTGAAAACCATGAAAAGCCGAAACCACTTTCTGTTGATCAACAAGCTTTCGTGGAAGACCCGCCTGATGAACTAATCATTACAGTTGAGAATACTCCCTCACATCATCAGACTGAACCAATCACTGAACCCTCTCAGAAACCACTGAAGCCCTTGGATAAGGATTCCAGCACATCCGCTGATGCAAAGGATGCAGATACTACCGATGTTGGTGCAAATAAGCCTGTGGCGAACAATGATGTGGTAACCCCTTCAGATGAAGTCGCTGAAGCTGAAACCGCTGTGGAAGTTGTAACTCCTGCGACATCACCCACTCTATCTATTCCTTCTTCAGTCACAGAGCAACCCCTGGTCGTCGCCACCGGTGAACAGCAGCCTGGTGCTTCCACAAGTCTTGTACCAGTTCCTGTATTGATACACCAGACAGATAGTTCAGAAGATGAAATGTTAGAAAGAAAAATGGGGATATCACCAGTTCCGTCGACGACGACAGGGGAATATGCCAGTAAAAGCACACTTTTTCGTGGCCCTGATAAAGGTTCTAATCAGAGAGGTAAAAAAAAACGGCGTAAGAGAAGAGGTCAAGCTAAGAGCAATGCACCAGACGATGCCACCTCACTTGCTAGCTCAGTAATACCCGAAAGAAACAGCATTTCTCCCACAAAAACAACACCAGCACTCCTTAAAAGCCTGATTGCTTACCCCGTCGAACAATGTGTGAAAAAAGCCACACCCGCAGGCCGGAACCTCAGAGACACTACCTGGCATTGTCTGAAAAAACTCACCAGTTTCCGGTCTTCCCATAAAAAGTCCAGAAAAAGAATAATAGTCCCTGTCCATTTAAAACGCTCTGCCAGAACAGAACCTGCTCTGCTGCTCGGAGTACTTCCTGTTGTCTCTACCAGAACCATTACCTTGTCAACCATAGTTGCAGCAATATCTGCTGGTATAGGCCTATGGTACTGGAAATACTACCAGCCCGGAAATGACTATGAAGGTAAACAAGGCACAAGCCCTGACTGCAAAACCGGCCAGCCGGTAGTGAGAAGAGCCTGCAAACAGGCCAGTAAAAAAAATGATACCACCGCAGTGTCTTTGATAAATTTATTTGGCCAAAAAGATTTAGCACCAGACCTGTTTCCTGCGACAGCTGTATACCGTCACAACCCAGCAGGAATGATACAGAGAACAGTTTCACTGGAAAAAAAAGCTTTTTTTTATGGTGTAGTAGGCTACTCCAGAGTGGGAGTATCAGCACAGCAAGCAAAAAACATCGTTGATTTCAAAACGCCCGTTTATTACTTCTCCACCCAATTTTACCAAAACCTTCTCCTTCATAATGCTCAAATTCTGGCGAGCTTCATTTCACCGAATACACTGGCAGAATATGCGCCTGGTGATCTTGATCCTCTTAGCCAGGTTATGCTTTGGTGCGGTATGCCAGTGGGTGAATGGTCCAGGCGTCTACACGGCGCATGCATACAGGAAATTGCATCCTTTATTAATCGCTCGGGGTCTTCCTGGTATCAACAGGAGGCGCATAAAGTGTACTGGCACACGCAAACGAGCAATATATTTTATAAGCCTGGTGACAAGCACTTATTGTTTTCGCCAGCATTTCAAGTAGTCCGTGAAAATGAGCTGAGCTCTATCTCCTATGAAGCACGAATACTCGAATTACCGGATAAAAACGGTTTTTTCAGCAATCGATACAAAGCATACAGTGCGCACATTCGTCTCAATATCCGGTTAGACAACCTGCCAAGTTCATACAATTTATTTTCGTTTAAAAATAATAGTAAATGGAGCCTGGAAGAAGAAGTTCATGACCATAACTCAAACACACTACAAAACCTTTTTTCAAATGAAGTCTATGGCGTAGGTAGAGTGAATTCGACTGTTCCTGACCGCTTCCTCACTGTTGAAAAAGAAACGGGGGTTATATCACCTGCCCCTGCCAGAATGAAGCAACCTGCCAGCGGTGATAGCACCACCGATTACTTTTCTGCCAGTTCCTCTTCTTACAGAAAACACTGGCACTTTCAGCGTCCATTTAGAACAAATATGGAACCACGTTCGGATCAATTCAGACTGAACCAAAAAGATTCGGACATTAATATAAAAAACGGACGATCACCCAGGTCTCAGGGATTACAGGATCTACTTTCACATTATCATTCTGAAATGACCGAAGACAAAATTAATATGGTCTCCGTATTTATGTACGACAGCGAACCCCCATTTGGTTTTTTTGTCTATAAAGAAACTGACGAAAAAAAAACGGCCATTGCTTTTTACCCCTTTAGCTTTCTTCCTTTACAAATACAAATCAATAGGTTTAATCGAGCTTTTAAAGCTTGTACTGACCAATGGGGCGACTGTTATTATTCAAATGTTGATCATCGTGAATTCATCCGCTTTCATCTCGCTATCTGCTCGGTACTGGATGAACAGGACTGCCCTGTTTCCTGGACGGACGAGGCACAGATTATCGACTGGGCTTCCTTAATGCAAATGATGGACTGGGAGGAAACAATCATTCATGTTCCTCCCATGTATTTTCCGGAAAACCGTTTTATTCTCAGACCTGAACTAGTCAGGGTTGATAATACCTGGAACCTCGAATTAGCTGTACTAAGATCAAAAACCACTAATCAGAATACAGATCCGGATGAGTTTCTACTTGAAGGTCAGTTTCACTGTAATATCCTGAACAAAAACCCAAAGGCACCTGATAAGAAACAGTGTTTCAACCTTCAAAACATGACCCACATTGTAGGTTATCTGGATAATGTTATTCGACTCGCTTCTATTAATAGCTTCGTCGAGCACATTTTAGTATTCAAGCAGGGGCATCTGCTGTTGCCACTCTGGAATCGCGCCCTCTTCTGGTTGAACAGGCACCTGACTCAACATGACAAAATAAAAAGCAATATACCTGAGCGTGTGGCCACTACCATGGAGAATGATTTTCTAGAAAAAACAAAAGAAGAAAAAGGAGGTTGTGCTGCCATGCAGCCTGAAAACCTGCGTCAGGCATGCATTATGCTGGAAGATCCTGATCATGTAAAAAGACTGACTGACCTATCCTCCCTAGCACATTCAAACCTCTACTACCCGATATTTCAGTTTCTGGGATTCTATACTGCAAATGATCAGGAAATAGCTGTATTTGATTATGTAAAAAAAGCCCATATCAGTGAGCTACCCGTGGACAGACTGATTCTACACTTAGACATGCTCAAACGATTCCCTATTCTGACAGAAGTGGATTCTGCAGGGATTCAGTCTCTTGTTTTCAGTGGTGTTTTCGAAGATTTATCGACTGACAATGTTTCAATAACAAAGGATGATTTATACCAGCTGATCTATAGCCAGTTAACTGAAATACTATTGCGTCAAAGTTCTTCACAAGAACGTTTTCAGCTGAAACAGTTTATGTGCTACCAGCAAAGGCTGTCCGAGGAACATTGGTGCCCGGATTCAACCGAGTGCCTTATTCAGGTTCCTCGTTGGAAATATAATACGGCACTGAATGAAATTGATATTTCTTTAAGACCCTGGCTTCAACTATCTGATTCCCGTGAGACGACATTCCCATTGGGAGACACGACACCCTATACCATGGTATTCCATCTCCCCCCGGGGAGGTACGAACTGGACAGCTTCTTCCGCGAATGGTTCCGTATTTCACCACCAGAAAAAGTCTTGAGTGGTAGATTTGCCCGTTTCGTATTCTCTAATATCTCAAGAGGGGCACCAACCATGCTGTTTCCACACAATATGCACTCAGATCATAATGTGATATTTATGCTAAAAGACAACACACTCTATCGGGGTGCCTGTGATGATGGTTATCCTCTGGAAATATTAGAAGAGTAATTAAAAACAGGTAGTACTCTAACTCAGTCAGCGCATACCATTCCGAAAATGCAGCTGACTGAGCTCATAGGTTTTCTCTTTTATAACTGATTACATCCGTGGTTAATTATTTCTTGCTTTATAACGAGAACCATGTCCTCTGGCACTACGTATGGCTGATGATATGACTATTTTATTTTTATGCTTCATAAGTAGTATGAGCAAGCTATCAAGCTCAGAGTGATTTGATGATGCTGTGTTAAATATATGGCTCCATAGATGAGTGTTAGATTGAGTCACAGGCCCAGTAGTACTGAATTGTTGAGCCCAAGCCTCCAGTTCCGTACCTGGAGATAATTGTTGAAGACCTCTTAAAAGCACACTTATCTGCCGATGCCCCGGTTGCAAAGCAGTTTCCAGCAACTTTTTAATTTCTTCATAATCGTCCGGATCCATTCCCACACTTTCTGCCGGTGTTTTTTTACTATCATCATCACCGGGTGGTTTTTTTCCACCACCCGATCCGCCTGTTGCTTGTGATGCCCCCTGTTGACCCGAAGACTCCTCTTGGCCACCCTTTGCTGGAGGGCTACTTGCTCCACCATTATTCGCACCTTTACCCTCTTCTTTTCCTTTTTTAGTCGACATACATCCGCCAAATACGATGACACCAGTCACGTTATATTGAGATTCTATCGAGCTATCTGGCTGGGATTGGTCATGTTTACTACCTGATTGAATATTCAACCAGCCCTTTTGTTCCCATGTCTGGTCACAGGTCGTATCTGAAACAAGAGAACTATCCCCTACAAGAGAACCACCGCCTAGATAATAATGAGAGGTACCGGTGTACAGATAACTATGATCCAGATCTAAATTGTTCGGCTCTACTGCCAGCTTTATCGAGCCATAGCCCTCTACAGAACTCTCTACAGAACTCTCTACAGAACTAAAGGTATAACAGTAACGTCCTGAATCGATGGTCTCATCCATATGGCTCACAAATGCGTTGGCCAGAGGTTCTCGAGTACATAGAACTAAGAAAACCCCTGTTTCATTGGGAAAATACCAACTGATATTCAATTCATCCGGTGCTAATGAATTATCAGTTTCATCGCTAGCTGAAGTTGTTTCATTACTGTCTATTGTTTGGCCAGCCAGCCTATTAGCTTTCAGGATAATAGACATTGTTGAGGTCGAATAATCATCTCCAGATATCTGCAATGTCGATTCGTCGTAATTTGAATAACTTATACCCATGAACAATAAACAGGAAAAAAACAACAACAGAAGACGGGTAGACATAACGTGCACCTGAAGAAATGACAAAGGCGAATAACTAGTCGACAATCGTCTATTGTGCAAACCCGTTCAGATACAATTCGATATTCATCCAGACTGACTTTCGAAGCTGAGTGACCAGATCAGGCAATGCCAACCATTCTCAGAAAGCTGAAATCAAACAGCCAACATCTCTTTGATTTTCTTTCAAGTGTGCATTTCGACAATCCTTGACTACATTTCCCCCTGCTATGGATTTATTCTGGTATTACCATGAAGATCGCCATAAAATCTGGTTCGGTTCAATTTTGCAAAGCAACAGGGCATGCTGCACTGCTCGTATTTATGATGACTCTGTCGGTGCACTGTTTCTCCATGCCCACGCCCTGCAGCTACCCTCTGTATAATAACCAGAATCAATTCGACCCTTACGTCATTGAAACCCTGAATCAGGGAATCAATATTTCCAGCTATCACTCATTTACACCGGAGCAATACCCTTCAGTGATTGGAGCAATCCGGTTTCTGCTCGACACTCCTGTTACCGGTAACAGTTGGCTGATGACCGATGACAACACGTACAATCAGTACGCAAGGGGCCGAATTCATTCTCTGGCAAAAATGGTTTACAGAACTCGAACGATTCTTGTGCCAGATTATCAGAATATTCTGGGATCAACCTGCAATCAGTCTCTTCTGTACAATGCACTCACAGACACCATGAGCAAGCCGGATTTTGTTCAGCGGGCGACCACATCTTCGTCTTTATCCTATGGGAAAATGGCCAGTTCCATTCTGGCTATGGCAGTAAAGTTTTTCGATGAAAACTATATAACGACAACCCCGGAGAGTTACGAGGGGTTTGTTGGTCTTGCAGAGCAGTGGTTCAGCTATTATGGCAGTTTGAATACCTTTTATTACCATGATTACTGGACGTTATTCCATCTATTCAGACTGTACGATGAAGCCCTCGCTCAGCATGAATCTATCAACAGGGACTCTGCTTTACACAGCCGTATAACAGCTAACACAATCCCACAGCAACTCGTTCATATTGCCAGTCATCTGGACAACTGCGGAACCTGTTACACCCAGATGTACTGGATTCTATACGCCGCCATTGACGTAATGGGTCAGTACGCGATTCTGGGAGACCAGCAAAAAGGATTCGCCCGTGACGTTTTCAGCGCACTCTTTAGTGCCAGCGACGGTATTTACCAAAAGCTGGCCGCTTACAGTGCTGAACTCTGTGAACACAACCTTGGCTCCCTTGTCCGTTTAAACAACCATTTTAAAACGGCATTTCTTGATGTGACCTACTCGAATGATGAACAACAGGATGCCTGCAGAATATTTGGTGGATTGCCCTGTCTCCTGGATTCGGATGAACTGGCACAATATGTCAGTACCGCTCATTGTGAACAGCATTTCATAACGACGACCAACGAACTTCCCGATACTCGTTTATCAGCAAAGTCCAGGGAGACTGGAGATGATAAATACCGTCGTAGTACTAATATAGGAAAAGCCCACAGATCTGTCTGGAAAAAGGCATGGGAATCAGAACGGGATGGCACTTCCCAGTTTAAAGGGCAGTTATATCCATTGCCATTGAAGATGAGAATAGACAACAAAAGAACGAACCCCGAGAGCTTATATTCAGTGAGTGAACCCGGCAAGAAAGAGCAGCCAGCATCACCTCACCTTCAAGAGTGATGGCATAGACCCATAGTAATTGAAGGTATCAGATAGCACCCCGCTATCTAAAAGGGGTGTTTTTGATTAGCTTTTAAGCTCATTGATCAATTTTTCCAGATTATTTTTCAGGCTCATGAGTTCATTAATCTCTGATGAACTGTTACAGCTCAATCTGGCTGGAATACTACGTGCCTCCTTATGCATTTCTCTTGATCGCTCAGTGAGAAAGATTTGTACTTCCCGCTCATCTGTCGTATTTCGGCGTCGGGAGATCAATCCTGCTTTTTCCATTCGTTTCAATAAAGGTGTCAATGTACCTGTATCCAGCAATAACTTTTCACACAGTTGCTTGATTGACAGGCCTTCCACCTTCTCTTCATTCGTCTGCCAGAGTACCAGTAGTACCAGATATTGCGGATACGTCAGACCCATGGGCTTCAATAGAGGTGTATAACTTCGGATAACCAGCCGTGAAGCACTGTACAGTGCAAAACACAACTGATTATCCAAATGAAGCTGAGGCGTTTTTTCAGTACTGTTCATTAATAATAGTGCTTGTTAAAAAGATGCTTGTTAAAAAAGTGTTTGAAAAAAGATGCTTGTTAAAAAGACGTTTGTGATTATTCAGATAAAGCCATTTCTATGGCGCTTTCCAACTCTTCCGGTTTGGTGGTAGGTGCGTATCGGCTGATAATTTCTCCTTTACGATTCAACAGAAACTTGGTGAAATTCCATTTTATTTTCTTAGTGCCCATAATGCCCGGCGCTTCATCTTTCAAATCCTTGAACAATGGCACAGCAGAATCACCGTTGACGTCTATTTTTTCAAAGACCGGAAATGTCACACCGAAATTCTTTTCGCAAAACGCGCTTATATCACTACTCTCTCCAGGCTCCTGCTTGCCAAATTGATTACAGGGAAAACCGAGAATAACCAGTCCCTTATCACTGTACTTCTGGTTAAGTGCTTCCAATCCTTTGTATTGCGGGGTGAAGCCACATTTACTGGCAGTATTGACGATCAATACGACTTTGTCCTGATACTCTGCCAGTGACTGCAATTCGCCGTTAAGCATTGGCATCTGGTATTTTTGAAGATCCATTGAATTATCCTCTTATGTCTGAAAACTACTATATTGCTGCAAATTATATTGTGCACAATATAATTTGTAGCAATATAAATCAAGAAAGAGCATGACAGCCACAAACACCATGCAAAAAAAACGGCCCAAAAAGGACCGTATAAATGATGAGAATATGCGAATTTAGTCACTGAGATTATACTATTTCCAATCTTTAACGCAGTTAGAAACCGGCAATAGTATTTTCCGTGTCAGGTCTGAGAGTTTGAGTTATAGGCACTACCTCCGTTAATTCCAACAGTCATTGAGCACTTGTTTTGAAAGTCTGTATCTGGGGGAAGACTTTCGCCGAGGAGTCGTGTTTGACCAATCATTAATGAGAATGATTATCATTTAATCATTACAGGTCTGATATAACAAGCACTTTTTCAGGATATTTTAAGGATCATAACGATAAGGAAAAATTCACAAGCAGGGGGAAATTCACAAGCCGATCTGTCATTCAGATAACGACTTGTGAAATCAGGCAGGAAAAATAAAGAGTTTATCGTTCCTTGATGTACGGTTTACCCACAGCCTTTGGCGCAATGGATTTACCAATAAACCCAGCCAATAATACGACAGTAATTATGTATGGCAGTGCTGAAAACAGCTGAGTTGGTAACTCCCCTACCAAGGGTAACTCCACACTTTGCAGACGTGTTTCCATTGCTGACAAAGCACCGAACAGCAGACAACCCCACATGGCTCCAGCTGGACGCCATTTACCCAGAATCACGGCAGCAAGAGCAATATAACCCTGCCCTGCGGTCATTTCCCGTACAAAAGAGGCATTTTGTCCGATGGATAGATAGGCTCCTGCCAGCCCGCACATCAACCCGGTAATTAACAAAGCTCTGTAGCGTACAGAGGCAACGGATATACCCGCCGTATCTACGGCTTTGGGTTCTTCACCAGTGGCCCGAACCCGCAATCCAAATCGGGTTTTAAACAGCACCCAGCTGGCAGCAGCCACCATGGCAAACGCCAGATACACCAGCAGATTATGACCGGAAATCACCTCCTGATAAAAACGGCCCAATATGGGAATATTTTCACCCAGCCACTGTGCAGCGGGCAGTTCTATAGCGGTAAACCTCTGGTCATTGCCAAGAGACGGCGTTTGCCCTCCCTGACGAAAAAACGCATGTCCAAGGGTTATCGTCATACCTGAGGCAAAAAAGTTAATAGCCAGTCCGGAAATGATCTGATCTCCTTTCTGAGTGATCACGGCATAACCATGCACCATGGCCAACATCATTGAACACATTATGGCCGCCATCAAACCCAGCCAGGGAGAACCAGTTACCGCACTGACGGCCGCTGCAGAAAATGCAGCTGACAGCATCTTTCCTTCCAAGCCGATATCAACAATTCCGGAACGCTCGGAAAATATGCCGCCCAATGCAGCAAACATCAAGGGCACCGCCAGTCGCAGAGTCGAATCCATGGCGGAATAAAACAGATTAAGAATATCCATGTTCAACCCCTTGCCTGAACTGTTTGATAGAGCTTCTCAACAGGTACCCGAACCAGCCGGTCCATAGCGCCTGTAAAGAAAATCACCAGACCCTGTATCACCAGAATCAACTCCGGATTCAACTCGGGAATATCAAACTGAAGCTCCGTCCCTCCCTGGTAGAGCGCACCAAACAGTAGCGCAGAAAACACGACACCTACAGGGTGATTTCGACCCATTAAAGCCACGGCAATGCCAATAAATCCAAAACCGTTGGTATAGTTAAGAATTAATCGGCCCTGGGCACCATACACCTCATTCACCGCCATCATGCCTGCCAGTGCTCCAGAGATAGCCATGGTAATTATGATTATTTTACTAGCATTGATACCGGCATATTTTGCTGCAGAAGGGTTTTGTCCTACCACCCGAATAGCGTAACCCAGCCGTGTACGCCAGATTAAAAACCACACCATAACGGCACAGGCAAGGGCAACAAATAAAGACGGGTTAAGCAGAGAAAAAGGCCATTCGAAACCAAAGGATTGAGCCGTTTCATAGAATTTTGGAAATACGGCCGATTCTGCAAAATATCGACTATCGGTGGAATTGCCACTGGCACGGGCAATATAATCCACCAGCACATACCCCATCAGAGCAGCGGCAATAAAATTGAACATAATGGTGGTTACAACAATATGCGCCCCACGCTTTGCCTGCAGGTAACCCGGAATAACACCCCATACAGCTCCAAACAGCGCAGCCGCAATAATTGCCAGTGGCGCCATGAACCAGACAGGCAGAAGATGATCCAGCCATAATACGATCAGCGCAACGCCCAGACCTGCCACATAAGCCTGACCTTCACCACCGATATTAAACAAGCCAGCATGAAAGGCCACAGACACCGCCAGCCCGGTAAAGATGAAATTGGTCGCATAATACAGAGTGTTATGAAGACCGCCATACTCGAGATTTAACGCGCCTCTGAGCATTACCTGAAAGGCATCCACCGGGCTTTGCCCTACTATCAATACCACAAGACTGGCCATGGTCATTGCCAGGGTCAATTGCAGAACAGGAATGATACCGGCACTCAGCCAGACGGGATGCCCCTGATTCTGTTTACTCATGCTGGCTCCTCCACAGACTGCTTATGCACTTGAGTTGATTTATTTTCTGAGGGAGCTGCGTTGGCCATTAACAGGCCAAGCTCTCGTTCACTGGTATTTCCCGGTAGAACTTCACCTGAGATACAACCATCCACCATGACAATGATCCGATCTGAAAGTGATAAAATTTCGTCCAGCTCAACGGATACCAGCAATACAGCAGTACCTTCGTTTCTTGCCTTGATAATCTGCTGATGAATAAATTCGATAGCACCAATATCAACGCCACGGGTTGGCTGGCCAATAATAAGAATGTCGGGGTTACGAAGCATTTCCCGGGCAATGATCAACTTCTGTTGATTACCTCCCGAGAAACTGGCTGATTTAAGACCGGGAAGTGTCGGTCTGACATCAAAAGCTTCCATCATCTTTACCGTTTCAGCCCTGATATCATCAGGTGAAAGCAGTGTCCGACCATAAGTCACTTCATCTTCATAGCCCAGAATCGCATTCTCACTGGCCGCAAATGTGCCCACCAGGCCTTGCTTCAAGCGATCTTCAGGTACATGAGCCAAACCCAGTTTACGAAACAGTCGGGCATCCCTTTCATCGTCCGGATTAAAATGAACGTTGCCACTGCGGGCATTGATCTGCAGAGTACCCTGTTGGGGAGTGAGCGCACCGGTTAATACTTCCAGCAATTCAGACTGACCATTACCCGACACGCCTGCAACCCCAAGCACTTCACCCGCTCTCAGCTGCAGATTAATGTCGTGTAATCGTTGAATGCCACGGCCATCGGTATAATTGACATTACGAGCGCCGAGCCGTATATCGCCGGGATGTGATTGGGATTTATCGGTTTTAAATGAAACTTTTCTGCCAACCATTAAGCTGGCCAGCTCATCCGTATCTGTTTCACTGATGGTTCTGTGGGCAACCATGGTACCGGCACGCATAACAGATACCTGGTCACAGATATGCATGATTTCCCTGAGCTTGTGTGTAATCAGTAATACGGTGACCCCGTTGGCCCGAAGCTGGTTAAGGATATCGAATAAACGATCGGCTTCCTGGGGTGTTAATACGCCGGTGGGTTCATCCAGAATCAGTATTCTGGCGCCACGGTAGAGTGCCTTGAGAATCTCAACCCGTTGTTGCATACCAACCGGGAGTTCCCCGGTGATAGCGTCCGGATCTACATCTATACCATGCTCTTCTGAAATTTTGTTCAGCGCTTTGCGAGTGTTGGTGAAAGCTTTGCTGAGCAGTGACTGCCCCTCGGCTCCCAGCATAATATTTTCCAGAACAGTAAAGGTTTCCACCAGCATGAAATGCTGATGCACCATACCTATACCTGTTTTTATGGCCTGCTCACTGTTTTTTATTTTAAGTGATTTTCCATTAATCTGAACATCGCCGGAATCTGCGGTATAAAAACCATAGAGAATCGACATCAGGGTGGATTTACCGGCACCATTTTCACCGATAATTCCATGAATAGTCCCCGGCATGACTTTCAGATCAATATCACGGTTGGCCCAGACAGAACCAAAACGCTTGTTGATTCCAGTTAATTCAATGGCGGGTATTGGCATTATTATTCACAGTTTGTCTTTTATTGTTTTCTAACAAGGCCCTGCCCCGAAACCGGGGAGGGCCATCTGGCAAGATCTTTTTATTGAATAAGGATCAGTATGTGCAGGACTTGCTGTCTTCCCAGTTGTGTACTTTGATTTTTCCACTGACAATATCAGCTTTCAGAGCATTCACTTTGGCAATCAACGACTTATCAAGCAGTGGCTTGTTGTATTCATCAACAGCCCAGTCAACACCGTCTTCAGCCAGACCCAGAACCTGAAGACCGGTACTGAAGTCATCTTTTTGAGCATCTTCAAATGCAGTGCGTACCGCTACATCAACACGCTTGACCATAGATGTCAGCATGGTGCCTGGCTGCAGATGGTTCTGGTTAGAATCAACACCAATAGCCAGTTTGCCGGAATCTACGGCAGCCTGATAAACACCCACTCCGGTACCACCGGCTGCGGCATAAACGACATCAGCACCCTGATCAAACTGGGCTCTGGCCAGTTCGGAGCCTTTTGACGGATTATTCCAGGCAGCAGGTGTAGTACCTGTCATGTTCTGCAGAACTTTTACATCCTTGCTGGCATAACGGGCACCCTGTTCAAAACCACAGGCAAATTTACGAATCAGGGGAATATCCATACCACCAATAAAACCTACGGCTTTATTGTCGCTCTTCATGGCAGCCAGCGCGCCCACCAGGAAAGAGCCCTCGTGTTCGCGGAAAATAACAGAACGAACGTTGGGCAGATCCACAACGGCATCAATAATAACGAATTTGATTTTCGGGAATTTCTTTGCGATTTTTTCTACAACGGGTGCCTGCTGGAAACCAACGGCAACAATGGGGGAATGCCCACGTTGAGCCATACGCAGCATAGCCTGTTCACGCTGAGCTTCATTTTTTATTTCAAATTCAGTGTATTTAATGCCACTGGCTTTCCTGAAAGCCTCTGCACCTTCATAGGCTGCCTGGTTAAATGATTTATCGAATTTCCCACCCATGTCGAAAATGACGGAAGGTTTGATGGCAGCCTGGGCTGTGAGTGATGCAACGCCAAGAGCAATTCCGGCAACCGCGCTTATCCATTTCTTCATTATTTTAGAATCCGAGTTATTTTTGTAATGCTGATTAGAACAATAAAAAAACCTGACTGATCGGTTAATTTTATGAACAATCCGCGCCCCTTTTAAACCATCTGTCCTTAATGAGCAATCATTTACGCACAATTCCTACAGGAACGTAATCGTCTGTTTTGATACTGCCAATCAATTTAATGTACGCCTTGAGCACATCCGCATCAACAAAACCGGTATCTATAAACCCGGGATGTTGATCGATTTTTGGATAACCATCACCACCACTGGCAGTGAAGCTATTGGTTGCAAGACGGTAAGTGTCGTTTTTATCCACCGCTTTCCCGTTCACTTTTACTTCATTCAACTGCCCGTTACTGATGACCAGTTCAAGGCCTGCATAATGAGCAAAAGCACCAGAATCGACTGGCTTTGATGCCACAACCGATAAATAGTCAAGAATTTCCTGCCCTGTCATATCGGTGTATACCAGAGTATTTCCAAAAGGATGTACGGTAAGGATATCCTTATAGGTGATATCGCCTTCATCAATGCTGGAACGAATACCACCGGAATTCAGCACCACCAGATCAGCCCCGACTTTCTGTTGCTGGGCAGTGGCAATCAAACGCCCCAGATTGGTATCACCAAAACGAACCTCACTGCGTTCTCCCATCAACCGATTATCTGCAGTGCCAATTTTCTGTTGCAATAATGCCTGGCCATTATTTTGGTAAGGTTGCAGCTGTGCCAGAACCAACGGATCTTCTGCAATGGGTTCAGCAATATGTACCCGCTTTTTCTGGCCGTCGGCCGTTTTGATTTTTTTCTTCAGATTAACCGGAATCAATTGGTAGCTAATAAGTTCCAGCTGACCATTCTGCAGCTCCAGATCCGCACGACCCACATACTTACCCCATTCGTGAGCCTGTAATATCAAGGTGCCATTCTGTCGATCCGGTTTAAACAGGGGGTCCTGAGAATGACCACCGACAATAATATCCAGATCATTTACTTTTCGCGCCAAATTAACATCACCGGGCGCATTAATACCATTTTCTCCATTCTGGTAATGCCCCATATGAGTAGCAGCAATGATAATATCGGTTTTATCTTTCAGTTCTCTCACTGCTTTATTGGCCGCTTCAACCGGCGAGGTAAACCGGACATTACCAATATGTTCCGGATTACCGATCAGGGCCGTATCTTCGGTGGTTAATCCAATCACCCCAATGCTCAAATCACCCAGCTGAAATATTGTGTATGGCGTAAACAGTAACTGTCCACTTCCGTCGTATATATTGGCCGCAAGAAACGGAAAGTCTGCCCATTGCTGCTGCTGGCGAAGAATCTCCATACTGTTATCAAATTCATGATTACCCAGAGCCATGGCATCATACCCAATCATGTTCATACCCATAAAATCAGGCTGGGCGTTCTGCATATCAGATTCAGGAACCCCGGTGTTAATATCACCCCCAGAGAGTAACAGTAGTTCCCCACCCTCCTGCTTCACTTCTTTGCGAATTCTGTCAATCAGGGTCTTGCGGGCTGCCATCCCGATTTCACCGTATTTATTGGCCCAGAAATGTCCATGATGATCATTGGTGTGAAGAACAGTCAGTTTCTGAACCCCGGAAGATTCAGCCGTATCCGCATTGGCAGCGTATATCGATGCGCCAGAGATTGTTGCTACCAACAGTAATCTGGAAATTATTCGAATCGTCATGGAGTTCCTTCTCGATATTTACCGGATAAATAGTGTCAGATTACATACTGCATTATTTTCTTCAGAACTAAAAATAACCACTCATGGAACAAAATCGGATTTACCGCATCTAATCATCAATAAACCCAGAAAATGGGTGTTAATTTGAAAATACAGAACCTGCTGCTTATATTTGCCGTATCGATCACCACCGCAGGCGCTGGAAGCAGGTACCTGTCGTAGCTGCACCTATTTGTCAGGATCACTTCTTGCTGTGTTTACCGCATGGATAGGTGGCGAAGAAGCGTTAAAATATTACGGCTTTCTGGATCGATACTCAGTACCTGACTTTGACAGTATGACTGATGAAAAAAGAGAAGAATATATTCAGCTCCATAACGAAAATTATCACCCTGTAGCCAATCCTTCGATTCCTGATTTGGATACCTATTGCCCCGATCAATCACCCCTGGATAATGTTCACACTGTTTTAAAAGGCAGCTCAATTTATTCAATGGGTGCTCAATGGTGTGGCAGTCCGATCGAGCTTGCCGATTTAGAGGATCAGTGCTTTTCCATGCTGTTCGAATCCCAGTTACATGACAAGAAATCAAGTATTAAAAATGCTCCTGTGTCACATGACTTCTACTATTTATTAACGGCCCTGGATCCAGCAAAAGCTCACAGAAACCGTGATCTGTTTATGGAGAATGTACAAAAAAACGTTATTATCAACACTCGATCCGGACGGCAATTCAGCGGTGGTCGTTATGATGCTGACGGTGGTGCAATGATTCTGCGCATGCAGCAGATTGCCACCTGCGCATTTCAACATCAGACACATTTCAGGTTGCTTCCACGGCTATGGGCCGGGGCTTTATCAATATCGACTTCTTCTGTTGGGCAATCACAACCTTACCTTCATGTTGCCGGTCCTCAACCCCACAGCCCGTCACTGGATAGTTTTTTTTCGAACGAATGGATGCAAACGGGTCATCTTTTCGATAGCTATAACGCTCTGTGGAGTCTGGGAAAAAACCTGGCAAACTTTCACAGACAGTATCTTGTGACATTACCGGAAGCATCATTCATAAAGAGTAAAACCCGTGCCGTGCATGGCAAGCTGCTATTACAGAATATCCATTATTCACCGAACCGGGGATTTTCTATCACCAACCCCGAAGGGCTGGGAGTGTCCTGGTTAAGGCCCAGATCTCCGACCATTGATATCGCCACACTCATCTGGTCGATACAGCGGTGGCAAAGGCGGATTAAACTCTCGGGTTATATTGATTCTGCGACCTATTTTATTGATGGCTACACAGATCAGTGGCCTGATGAAATGCGGAATGATGTTCAAAACGTGCTCACGGATATACTGAAAGATCCGATGGAATACATTGAACCTATTTTGACAGAGGAGGATATGGAAAGAGATCCTCCCGAATATTTCATTCCCCCGGATTGTGTTGGATAATTCCGGGTTATTTAAGTTCGGGAATTGGCTGCATGTGATGAACAGAGCTTCCTGCTTTTTGCAATAGCCACACAGGCTCCGGTTTCCTGCCGGAGTGATAGCATAGCCAGAATATCCTGCATCATTCTTCTAATGCTGATTGATTACGGTTCTCCGGAAACTTCTTCAAATCCTCATAGGACAGTCTGAATATTTCGCTATCATCATAATATTTTCGCCAATCCCATTCGCCATCAATCAGCTCGATTCCGGTTATGCCCATTTTTTTCAGGTCTTCCAGAGAATAGTCAACACCATCCGATTGCACACCTGTCAGATTCCATTTCACCAGAACATAAAAATACTTAATAGCTGAATAATGCTCCCTGAAATTGGACGAAGGCAGATCGCCATCAACACCAATCCGCTTATAAAATTCAGTTTCCTGTTTCCGCCATTCAATAATTTGTGGATATTGTTCAACCAGAGCCTCATGAATACCATATGCTCCCATATGCCAGGACAACTGGGAATCTTTATGGAGCAGCTTTCTTTTTTTTCCTGCAGGGAACAAGTAGTTAGCGCAACTGGAATGACAAAAACCTACAACCCGTACATTGAGATTATTATCTGCAATCCAGTGCCCAATACGAACACCTGGCGGACTGTAACCACCAGGGGAGGAAACAGCCAATGTATCAGGCTTTTTTTCCAGTGAATTGTAGAGGCTAATCAATTCTTCAGCTGATTCATTAGTAATTCTGGCAATAAATCGAATTTCATTCCCATCATGATAGATTTCCTTTGGAAACGTCGAAGCTTCTCTTTTCCCCAGCACCGAGCATCCGCCAGTGAATGCTATGGCGAGCAATAGAAGTATTATCTTCCTGAACAACATACACTAGCACCCTTATTATCTATTTTTATTGTCAGTCCAATATTAATACACGAATGTCCACACATGATTTTCAAATGAAATGTGTACGTGTTACGTCAGTATATTGATAACAAGTGAATTGTTTTACTTAAACAGAGGCAGGAAAAGCACTTTCCCCACCCCTGAACCAGCTACAGCGGAGGCTATCAGCCACCGGGTAGATTCAGCTCATCATGATCCCGAGGCAGCTCTTCTTTCTTACTGTTGTAATAGCTGCTGCTGGCACGAACTGTATTGTTTATTTTACCCTGAACAGTCACTTGCCCTTCACCCGTAGTTACCGGATTAAAGTCTACTGTTATCCGGTCAATACTGTAGGCATACAAAAAAGCCCATGCCTTTACAGCAGAAGGACTTTTAATCATGTAACCATTGTCCGCTTTGGTTACTTCAAAGCTATTATTTGCCAGAGCATAGTCGCCATCATAAAGAGTAATCTCTACCTGATTTCCCTGTATGGTAGTAAAGGTCGACCCTTCCGCAAAAGCAATGGTATAGCGGGATAAATCCAGAAGTTCCCATTCTTCATAGGATAAATCAATGGTATCGGCATAGGCTTTGGAGATTGGGTTTAACCAATCAAGAATATCCATAAACATGCCTTGCACTGGCTTGTGGAACTTTTCTTTCGTAACAACTTCACCTTCAAACTTGCAGCCCAAAGGATACAATACTGACCACTTAGTGCAATCAAGACCTACTTTTATTTTCTCTTCCCGCTCTTGTAGATTCTTATCATTATCCGTTTTACAGCCAGTCAAGAGAGAGAGAGAGAGAGAGAGAGAGAGAGAGAGAGAGAGAGAGAGAAGTATCGGGATTTTTTTATTCATTTATAATTCCATTTTTTATTTATTCTTATTTTGCATCTTCAGAAACTCCATAACACTGAATGGGATGCAGATCATTTTATATACTTTCATTGTCATACGTTCAAGGACTTGTATCACAAAATAAACTAATAACTCAGTATCCATTACGACATTAAAATTACACAAGGAATTCAATATTTCGAAAAAATAGATTCTGCAGAGCGCTGCTTGAAGTTTATATCTTCAAGGCAACGCAACTTTATTTGCTCTATTGTCAGGTTGAAAATCAATATGAAGGATGACTCTCTCTGCCTCATAAGCTCCGATTTCCTGCCGGAATGACGAAAGTTGGAGATAGGATTCCGGATTATTTAATAGCGTCAATTTCAAGAAGGGTGACTTTGCCTTCTGAATCCTTGTATAACTCGGCCAGCCATTTTCTACCACTTTTCATCTGAAACGAGAGTCTGATAACAGGTTCCAATAACCTCCTGAGCCTTGGCACTGTACACTCTTGCCAGAACATCTCCCGTGACATCTTTCACAGAAAATTGAGCCAGACGCTGAATTTCATCATTGACTTTAACTTTGAGCCAACCACCAGGTAATACAGTGCCAGACACTAAGGCCAACCCCTGAGTTTCCAGATAGTGTGGTGGGATGGAACAACCGGATAGAGAATACGCAAACACGACAAAAACCGCATGTCTTAACATAAGGTCTCCTGACAACAAAAAACAGCCATATGTCTGCCGCACCTGAAGGTGCGAGAAGGCTGTCGTCTACCTGTATCTTAAAATGCCAGTTAGAAACTGGAAACCCATTTGAACAGATTTATTATTGGGGTCTACGGCCGGTCCAACGGTGTTTGATTCAAGCCAATATACGGATAGATTGATGCTTTCAATTACACTGATTCAATTACATGATTCAATTACATGATTCAATTACATGATTCAATTACATGATTCAATTACATGATTCAATTACATGATTCAATTACATGATTCAATTACATGATTCAATTATACGATTCTACTCCAGCGATTCATAACCTTCAGAAGCTTCTGTTGAAGTGTTTGAAGTCTTTCCTGTAGCCCAGCCATAAATACTGTCCCAGTAATACACCAACATTGAAGAGCCTAACAAGGCACTGATACCCCCCAGTAACAGGTCACCCTTTATAGGGAAATACGAATTTGCATCCTGAATCAAAGGAAGTTCAGGTTTCTGTGTCGGAGGTTCAGCCAGACGAAATGGAGGCATCGCCGGGGGAGTTTTATGTGCCGCAAGGCCTTTCCAATATCGCCCGACATAAGCAACCTTGAATGTTCTGACCAGTTTTAGCTGGGTTTGATCCAGTGATTCAGTTCGCTCGGTTGCTTCAGTATAAAACTTTTCTTTAATCATGCTTTCAGCCCAATGCTGGAAGCGTTGATCATAACCATCCATACCCGCAAACTCTTCCTGAACCCCTTTCGCTTTGAGCTGTAGATCAGCCAGCGCCCTGTTTGCTTGTGCAAGCTGTTCAGAGTCTTGTCCGTACCAGGCCCTATACATTGTTGCCAGTTCTTCTTTTTTTTGTGCTATTTCCATTCCCAGTCTGGTTCGTCCCTGGTCCAGGCGAGTCAATTCATCATGCCTTAATATCAATTCTTCACTGTACATTTGATTTATTTTTTCCCTTGCTGCCACCAGTTCTGCCTTGTTCATACGAGCAATCGGCTTTTCATCCTTCAAAATACTGTCGACTCGGTGCCCTAATGCATCCACATCTTCGCGGGCTAAACTGGATACCCTCCGCCTTCCAGTTGCCATTTGCTTAACGGTGCTGTCACTGAACGGGTCTGCTGATTCTTTGTCAACAACGTCCTCCATGGCTTCAGCTGAATTATCCCCAGGCACTGTGTGATGAGCTCTCAGATCACTATTGACTGCAGTAGATGCTCGTCGATTTTGCACTGCGATCAGTGTTTTAGTGTCAAGCTCAACTTCGTATTCTTCTTCGCCTTCCCCACTTTCCACCTCAGGACTGTAAATGACAGTGTCATCCAGAGAATCAACGGCGACTCTCTTTGTATTTTCACCATTTATGCCCTGTTTCTTTACATGGGGCCAATGGCGTAATCGATGTCTGTTTCGTTCAGGGGTAGCATGATTCGATTCTGCAGACCCATCATCCATAGAACCTGATCTTTTTCTCATCAGATATTCTCGTTCTTCTTCAAGATCCCTGCCTAGACGATTTGCCGATTCAATAATTTCCTTGAACCCTTCAACAAAAAAAGCTTTGATTGCCTTTTTAATCTTTCTGGGTTTGCCAGACTCCTTCTCCCTGTCAGATGAACCATCCCCAGAGCCTCCTCCTCCTCCTCCTCCTCCTCCTCTACTACTGGCATTACCACTTGCGCCATTATCGCTTTGATGATTATCGTGATACTGACCCCCACCCTTAGCTTTGGGGGGCGACTGCTTTCCTGATTTACCTCTTCTTCCTCCATGCTGGACTGCGGCAATCTCTGCATCCTGAATTGAAATATATTCGAGCCCCCCCGAACGCAGTGGATCATCGCCCGGTCCACCACCAGGTCCCTGCCCAGCATTTAACATCTGATGTTCAGGGTGCCTCTGCTGAACAATAACAGGAGAATCTATGACGGTTAGCAAGTGAATCAGTTTTGCAAAATTCATCAGAGGCCCATGACGGCGCATCACGCTCAGATCAAAACGTTCACTGCATTCCATACATGAGTGGTAGTACAGTAAAGGTAAATCCATATACTCCAGTTGCTTGTGGAGCATAGTCAGTTCCAGCCGGTGATCAGGCAGTGACACCATAAGGCTGGCCATGTTTTCCCTGCCAGCCAGAGGTATCAGATAACGAGACTGCTCCATAAAAAAGAGTCGCTCATTCAATGCCGGGGGTTGCCATAATTCCCTCGATTGATAGAGACAGATTTTGTCGCCGCCTTCAAGACAACGCAGTTTTTGGAAATCAAAGGGAAGTTGGTCAGCGAGCTTGTTTACAACGGTAACCACTCTGGCGAGATAGGATATAACCGTTTCCTCAAGGGGAAAAACCGGACGAGCCCCCGGTAACCATTCACTTCCAGCCATATCCGGAAACCAGAATATTCCTGATTCGGCCAGATCAGCAAGAATCACCCAATGCTGTTGGTAGAACATCACCGGTGTATGATCAGAGCCTGGGATGTTGAAAAAAAGCTCTAACTGGTTTCCTGGAGGAATGCTATCAATCAGCTGCCATAGAAAGGCGTAATCCTGCCCGTCACTATTCATACGGGGAATATTCAGCAAGGCGGTTAACAGCGCCATTATAAACTGCGAACCGCCATCTATTTCTTTAAGTAGCAGATCATTGGTATCGGGCGGAGCTGCAGTATTGGCAACGACTAATGAACGAATGACTCTGGAACCCAAACCATCAAAGAACAGCTCCCTTTCCACAAAAGTGATATCGCTTTCACGGCGCTCAATGTTTTCCATGTCTACTGGAAATTTGTTACGGACATAGCCGTCATTGCCAGAGGATTCTTCTGTGGATATTTTTTCCTGACAGGTTTGTAGTGTATCTATGAATACACTGACGTCTTCAGTCTGACTGATCTTCCCGACAGTCATTGCAAAAGCCAACGTGGAAGAAAGCAGACAACTCATTGTAAAGCAGGTAATTGTAAAGCAGGTAATTGTAAAGCAGGCACAGACAAAGAATTTCACCGGGCGTCTCCACGCAATATTACATCAGACCATTTACCCTTGTTTTTGAAAGTTTTTGAAAATTCAGGGCTATTGTCTGCGTTCGTTCACCCTAATTATTTAGTTCACAAATCGACGGCTGACAACGTTCCGGACGTTGCTCAGCATGCATTCCATTTATGGATTGCATCCGGAGTGCGTAAAAGAGTTATTGCCTGCCCGCCTGCACTTCGAATTACTTCAGCTATAACTCTAGAAAGGCATTTCAGGATGTGTATGAAGGAAAATATTTTTCCAGGATCGGAACTTTAAAAGCCGGAGGCTATCCGGCTGTATTATTTTTCAGAGGTCAGAATAAATGGTTCAGGAATCCAGAGCGTTTTTTTGTCCTTTCGCGGTCATCAGATAGATACTGTATGTTCCCAGCCAGTGGCTGCCCATGAAATCGAGATCCCGTTTCAGAATCTGTAATCCAAAATTTTCATGCTCTTCTGAAATGCTCTTGATAATACCCCTTCGTTTATCCTGAGCAGGAAGTCCCTCAAGCATACCATTCAGCATCCAGGCCCGACTCATTACAAGACCATAATGGTGTGTGGCGTAACCACTCCCTTGTGGTGGTTGTAACCAGCTTTTTTTCGACCGGATAGATAGCGTGGGTAAGAAATCACTGAGCCAGCTGGAATAGTTGTCAGCAGACATAACCCTGCGCATAAGGTCGGCCCGGGTCAGACAGGAAGAGAGAAAATCAAACTCTTCCGGCTCTGAGGCAATATCGCAGCCTTTATTGGAACCGAACAGGCGCAATATATTTTTTTCAATGGTGGCTGTTCTGGCTTTATCTCCCCGGCTTTTACTCCAGTCCAGTAATAATCCTGCGGCAAAGGCTGTTGATGAGTGACTGCCCGGTAAATAGGGTTCGGTGGTGGTTTCCAGCCAGACCATCAGTTTGTCCGCTGACATTTTTTCCAATGGGGTAATAGCTTCCAGCCATTGATTTTTTTGTGGACCGGAATAGGCTCGGATCTCCTCAGCCAGTGTCAGTGCCCAGGCTAAGCCGTATGGAACTTCAAAACGATTGACACTACGAAGTAATCTGAACGTATTAACCTCGGCCAGAATATTATCTCTGGTCAGGTTTTTATTGAGTTGCTGTATGATTTTTTTACCCTGTGGATGTTCTGGCCAGGCTCTGAGTGCTCTGATCAGAGTCCAGTGGCTATGTACTGCTGAGTGCCAGTCGTAACAACCATAAAAGGCAGGATGAGATGCTTTTAAACTGTTCATCTCCTGCTCAAGTCGATGATGGGGAGTGTCCTGAGCAACACAATGCAAAGCCATTGAAATGGCCTTATCTCTGGCTGCCTGTAAATCTTTCTCGGTTGCGGCACTGGCAAAACCTGAGAAAATAAAAAACAGAGTCAATAAAATCGGGGTAACGATTTTCTCCGCTATAGCCTTTCGCATGATTGATACCTGTTTGTTTTTTGACTTTTATTATTGAACAGCAGCCTTCCCAAATGCCGGGGTGACGAAGCTGAATGGACTTATAATGGTGGTTTGATCATATACCCGTGAGGCGTCTTTTATCTGATTGTCTGTTATGAAGGGAAGATACTCCTATGTATCACCAAGAGTCAAAGCTCTCTTATAAAAACCAATTTACCCGTCGCCTTTGGGTATCGATCACATTACTGCATCATTTATCTGTGCTCATGCCTTGATAGACCGGATTAAAACCGTTAACCAGAATCCAGACATGTCTTTCCACAAAACATTAAATATTAAGTAATAAAGTACAGGTTTTGCCACTTAACATCAGGCCTTAGGAATAGTCTCAAAATAAGTTTCGTATTTTCTTCGTACAGATCCACTTGCTAGCGTAGGTTGGGCTGAGGGACGAAGCCCAACAATTCTGGCCAGCACGTATTTTCTGCTGCCAATGTTGGGCCAATGTTGGGCTTCACTTCGTTCTGCACCAACCTACGATAGTGGTATGTTTTATGACCCCCTAAAGCAAATCAGGACGTTATTTTTGAAGTTTCAGACAGTTATTGTCTACCAGCACCTTTAACTACCTGGGGATATAGAGAAAGAACTACCTGGGGATCTAGAGAAAGCTGTTTTGATAATATTATTCTTGATTATTACACTATCGAATAAACAACGATGCTCTTATTGTTTTTGATGTTTATATTTTACATTTTTTACTTTATGTACAAAGATTATTCGATCAGAACCTGTTATCCGAAAACTTTCCCACCCGGCTATTACCAGTTCAGATTTCATATACGTTTGTCATAGAGGTTTAGTCATGGGTGGATCAAGGTTTACCTGTTTTGCCAGCGTCTTAACCATCACACTATTAGCAACCAACTTATGCTTTGCTGTGCCAGTTTTGACACAGGAAACAGAATCGGTCGATCCATCTTCTCCTTTCACAAATCTTTGCAATCAGTTTCCCCCTGAAAGTAATGATTATAAAACCTGTAACGAGTACATCCAGAGTAATCACATAACGGTTATTAAAATTCCTGTTTCTGCCGATCAGCAGGAAACAGAACTCACTGTGTGGGATATTAACACTCTCTATATTCTTGATAGTGAAAACAAAGAAGGCTATCAAAGTACCTATTCGGCCAAATCAGAGACCAACTGTGTCGACTGTGTCGATAGAAGCCATGAATTTCAACTGCCTCAGGGGTCTGCAATTGTCGGGAATGAAAGTGGTTCTGGAAGAAGGGCAAGAATTGTTCCCGGCAGTAATTTTATCGGCAATCATATGATCAAGGTTCAGGGCAGCGGCTTCTTTCCTAAACCTATGCTGGCCAATATTGAACTTGATTCAGAGACTGCCGACAGCCTTTCGGGGCTTATTGATGCAACAGGCAGCAATGGCCTCATATTGAATAATGTCAGATTATCAATCAATCCTGGCTCAATTCCCGGAGTACGGACCGGGCTCAATATCGGTTGTCACGATAATCTGGTGAGCCCTGAATATGATTTTGACCAACTTGACATTGATTTAACAAACCGGGGGGCATATTCCCATGATGAAGCCTTTGTTATTGGGCTGCACAGCGAATGCGCTGAAAGTCCATTTCAGACAGTGTTTCTTCATTTAACGAACAGCCGCTTTTTTGCTGACAGTGATCAGGCCACAGCCATAAGCGCTGAAGGTCATCTTACTATTCAGAAGGGCAGTGTTTGTAACCGGATTTTTGACACTACGAATGCTGACCTACAAACAGCGCATTTACTGGGTGCACTGACACCTTTTTCTTCAACAGACTACATCTACGGAGCATTAGGATTTATCTATAACAATATGGATTTTGGCTGGGGGTGGTTAGAAGGAAATCAATACAGTTTTCTGACAGACCGTGAATGGCATTCTCATGATATCGATATCAGCTGTCCCGACAAATCAGCGATGCAATCGCCTCGCTTCCCTCCTTATTCCAGAAACATGTCAGATATATCAACTTATCTATCTACCCGTGTCAAACGCCTGGTTTCAAACAATGATCCTGATGGCAGTGGCAGTGGCAGTGGCAGTGGCAGTGGCAGTGGCAGTGGTAATACCAGCAAAACAGGAATTGAAAGCGGAAGCGGAAGCGGAAGCGGAAGCGGGAATAGTGGACTTGAGCCCATCTCCGGTGCAGCCAGTACAACACCAATCACCGTATTTACCTCTTCGCTGGTCATCAGTAGTGTAATGACCACCGCGCCGATTCTCAGTCCAACGACAATAGCAGCATTCTCTACGACACCGACCGTAAGCAACAGTGAAGCAATAATTGCAACATCGCCAGTCAGTGTGCCAGCTCCCCAAACAACGTCTCAGGTAATTTTATCTTCTTCGCCAGCAATGAGCAGCAGCGAAGTGACTGTTGCAACAACACCAGTCAGTGTGCCAGCACCCGCAACAACGTCTCAGGTGATTTTATCTTCTTCGCCAGCAATGAGCAGCAGCGAAGTGACTATTGCAACAACACCAGTCAGTGTGCCAGCACCCGTAACAACGTCTCAGGTAATTTTATCTTCTTCGCCAGCAATGAGTAGCAGTGAGGTGACTATTGCGACAACACCAGTCAGTGCGCCAGCTCCCGAAACAACGACTACGGAAGTATTACCTTCTTCGCCAGCAATGAGCAGCAGTGAGGTGACTATTGCGACAACACCAGTCAGTGCGCCAGCTCCCGAAACAACGACTACGGAAGTATTACCTTCTTCGCCAGCAATGAGCAGCAGTGAGGTGACTATTGCGACAACACCAGTCAGTGCGCCAGCCCTCGAAACAACGACTACGGAAATATTACCTTCTTCGCCGGCAACCAGCAGCGAAAGTATTGTTGCAACAACCTCAACAACGGCACCTGAGCCAACGTCTCTGGCAGCTCCAAGTGTTGCAGTAACAGATGTTCTTCCTTCTAATCCAGTGACTGCCAGTATCGATGCTGCAGCCACTACTTCAATATTATCTATAGAGCCCTCTCCCACCGTTACTCAATCCACTACCATAAAATTACCCGTATCCACCAGCATCCCGAACAGCAGACCTCAAGGGGCTGGAAGTGATAATCGTGATGAAATTGCCGGAGGAATATCAGCTACTGCGCTTGCGCTTATAGGAACTGCTGCCTGGCAGACCGTTGGCTGGATAGGACGTTACGTTACCACTGGCTCTACAAGTAAATTCTGGCATTACACAACCCTGACGCCAATTCTTTACACATATATGATGCGTAAGTATAAAATAAATGGATATAGTCCAGAAGCACGGCCTATGTTTCCAATAGCAGATCAACATGACTGAACTTTTGTTCTACTTATTTTTCCGCTTATTTTTCTACAAGAGCACTGCTTAATCCTCTGATCATCGGTTTTAACAGATAGTCCATTACTGTACGTCGCCCGGTAAGAATATCCACATCAGCTTCCATTCCCGGCAGTATCTGCATAGTGCCCCTAGGGCCCGGAATACTGCTCTCATCAGTACGAACGTAAACACGATAATACGTTCTTCCGGTTTTTTCGTCCTGCTGACTGTCAGGGCTGATACGCTCAACTTTTCCTTTCAAGCCACCGGTTACCATTGAATCAAAAGCAGATAATCGAACATTGGCCTCAAGACCCGGTTCCAGATGAGCAATATCAGCGGGTGAAACCTGAGCCTCAATGAGCAGGGATTCATCCAGCGGTACCAGTTCAATAATCGTTTCACCGGAGCGAACAACACCACCAATAGTCGTTTCTACCAGCGTTTTGATAATACCCCGAACAGGGGCGATCACCGCTGTGCGATTGACAGCATCCTGGGTCGCAACAACATTCCCCTGAAGAGCTTCCAGACGAACCAGCTTTTCCGCCAATTGTTCTCTGGCATCCGCTTTGAAGCCACTGCGCTGTTCTTTGATACGGGCACGGATTTCGGCAATATTCTGACTGGCAACTGACTGCTGCTGCTCCGTTGAATAGATTCTCTCGCGTATATCAGCTTCTTCGCGCTGAAGCGCCAGAAGTTCGATAGGAGCCGCTGCATTTTGTTCAATCAGTTTCTGCTTAAAACCTATTTCCTGTTGAAGCAGTTTCAGTGAGTGATTGAGATTCGGGAGTCGTTTCTTATAGCCATTCTCTTCGGCTTGTTTTTGCCCCAATTGTCTTTTCAGTACGGTAGTCTGTATATCGAGATGCTGTTGTCGGATTTGCCGTAACTTTTCTTCGGATGCAATAAATTCCGGTGAAGTAAGTTGAAGACTTTGAGGATATGACGGTTCAACACCATTCACTTCCGCCTGTAAACGGATAATCGATGCCTGAAGACCATCGGTGGTGGCCTCCGCTTCTCCCAGCTCCTGCTGAGCTCGCTTGGGGTTTAACCTGACAAGAGGTTGTCCGGAATCCACAATGTCGCCTTCCGAAATCAGTATCTCCCTGATAACCCCTCCTTCAAAATGCTGAATTTCCTGTAATTTACTGGTGGGGATAACTTTTCCTGTTCCTTTGACCCGAATATCAATATCAAAAAAACTCGCCCAGATAATAAAGCTGGTCACCAGCAATAGCATGGTAAGAACGACCGCTCTTGATGCCATGGAAGGATTGGCCATGGCACGCTCTGCCAGACTCTGCCGGCTCTGAGATACACTATCCATAGGAATGAACCGACTTATTAAAAAATAACGTGTTGATGACCATAAATTCTTTGATCTCTCTGACTTTCTCTGGATCAGTGAATAATGAAAAAAAGACTGGCGTCGTCAAATAATGCGCAGAAATAATGCTCAGGAGACAACTCGCTTTATGTCCGTATCGTCCACAGCATTACCTGTCTGTTTGCCTGATGGCCCCTGCTGTAAACGCTGTAGAATCACTTGTTTGGGCCCATCCATAACAATACGTCCAGAATCAACTACTATGAGTCGGTCCACCAGCTCCAGAAAGGCAGGTGTGTGAGTCACTATCACTGCTGTACACCGTTGTGTATTGAGGTAACTGTTTATTTGCGATAACAGCATCCGTTCAGTGGTAGGGTCCATGGCACTGGAAGGTTCGTCCATCAGTAAAATACCGGGCTCCTGCAACAGGGCCTGGGCAATGGCAACCGATTGTCGCTGCCCGCTGGACAATCCTGCTCCCCGCTCGCCGAGTACTCTCTGATATCCATCCGGGTGTTGACTGACAAACTGTTCGACACCCGCTATTCGGGCAGCCCGTAGAATTTCTTCATCGGTGGCTTCGGGTTTGCCCAGACAAATATTATCCCTGATGGAACCACTAAACAGCATGACGTCCTGCCCCACATAGCCCACATGGCTGCGTAATTCTGCTGGCGCAATCTGACGGGTATCAACACCACCTATAAGGGCCGCACCATCCTGGGGTCCATAAATTCCGGCCAGCAATTTCAATAAGGTACTTTTTCCTGATCCAATCCGTCCAATAATGGCCACCCGTTCACCGGTCGAGATGGAAAGTCTGGCAGGATATAAGGTTTGAACAGGCTGTTCTGCAGGGTAACTGAATGAGGCATCTTTCAGTTCAATTTCATTGCCCAGGTCTTTGCGTGAGAGATAGTTTTCCTCACTGCTGCGTAATTGGGGGCGTTCCATAAATTCGGAAATCTGCTTGAAAGCTACCCGGGCATGGTAGGTTCTGGACAGCAGTGAAGCAATCTGGGTAAACGGCTGCATGGCACGTCCGCCCAGCATATTAACAGCGATCAATCCACCCATGGTCAATTCACCGGCAGCAATCAGATAGACACCACCAATAATCAGCGAGACACTGGCCAGCTGTTGTAACAGCATGGCTGAGTGGCTGGCCAGCTGACCATACATTTTCACTTTCATACCGGACAGTGCCGAGGCATTAACCTGATCCTGCCAGCGTCGTCTCATGACTCGCTCGGCACCAATGGCCCTTACCATCTCCAGATTGGATATTGATTCAACCAGGGTTCCCTGACGTTCCTGTCCATTGATTACAGCCTGTTTCGACGCTTGTGACAGAGGTCCCTGCAGCAGCAGCCCAATTAATATTGCAAGTGGTCCGGCCACCAATGGAATAGCCCCAAGAGGCCCTCCAATCACAAACATCATTGAAATAAACAGAATAACAAAGGGAAGATCAATTAATACGACCAGTGTTGCAGAAGAGAAAAATTCCTGGACAGAAGAAAACCCTCTCAAAATATCAGCCATACTGCCGGCAGTGCCCAGACGGTGCTCCATTCTCAAGCCCATCAGATGTTCATATATTTTCCTGGAAACTGTGACATCAACCCGTCTGGCGGCCGTATCCACCAGATAGCCACGGAGTTCTTTCATAATGAAGTCAAAAAACAAAATAATAAAGACACCAATCGCCAGAGTCCAAAGCGTGTTTATCGCGCTATTTGGAGCAACTCTGTCGTATACAGCGAGATTAAAAAGAGGCAGGGTCAGGGCGAAAATATTGATGACCAGGGCAGCCATCCAAACGTACTTGTAGGTGGGAACTTCTTTCCAGAGAATTTGCCATAACCAGCGTTTCCCCATGGTTTCAGACTGGTCTTTTGCAACCGCTTTCAAACCCAGCCGAAGCACTTCACCGGTCCAGGCATTTTGTAATTTCCCCCAGGAAATGGGGGTAACTCCATCTTTTTTAACCTGCCTTGCTTCTGATTGACCCTGTTCATTTTCTGTAATCAGGATACAGGCTTTTTTACCCGAATTCAGGGCCAGAAGCGCTATGGCAACGCCTTTAAAAGATTGGATTTCTTCGAGAGACTGATTAATTTTATCTGCAACAAGGCCACCCTTCCTCAACGTGTCATTGAGACCGGGAATATCCAGCCCCATATCCAGCGTTGGGTCACTGGGCAACCCGGAAAGTATAGCTTCAGGCGACAATGGACAATGCAGCAGGCGGGCGGCTTCAGACAATGTCACTGCGAACTGAAGAGCAGGCAGTCGCTCGAAATTTGAGCCAGAGTCTTTCTCTACGGCTAAAGGAGAAGATCCATCCACGATTTTTTTATACTTCCTGATATTACAGTATTTCGAACACTTCCTGGCGTATACATCCTGGTACCGCTCGCCCATTGTCGCTACCTGCATCTCCAATTACTCAGGATACAGGCAACGGTAAAAGGACATCTTCATGACTTACTGGCTACATTATGGCTATCCAGTGATAATATCAACCTCTGGATCCACCAATAATGTGGCCCCACTGTTTGTCAGAACTATGTATTCTTCTGTTTCACCTTCGTCATTAGTTACTTCTCTTTTTTCATCGGATTTTGTCCACCCGCTGGCAATAACCTGATCATCTCCGTCACCATGAATTGTGAGAGTATTCTCATTCGACGTCATGGTTTTTACATCATTAAAGTGATCTATAAAGAGAGACTGGCTCCCATCTTCCAGAAATATATCGTCGTATATCAATGCTTTTGATGTATTAAAACCTTTCTTGCTGTCTTCGGTGATACGATAACCCACCATTAAATCATCAAGATGCAGAGCTGAACCACTTTCAAACCGGGTGTGTTCAAAATCACCTTTTATTCTGAGAACCCCCCTCTCAGCCGACGAGATTGAGTTGATCGCAATGTCAATATCTGAATCGATAAACACTGTCTGTCGGCTGGATGACGTCACGTGACTCCCAAGAGAATTGTGATGACCTATCGTTGAGTTAACCCCTTCGTATTCATGATAAAGCTGGCCATCAATGGTTTTGGTTCTACCGGTATCAACCCACTCCCCGATTAAAACAGCTCTATCATGCTCATCACCGGATATATACATGTCCCGATCAGTATTTGTATAGCCGACTTTTCGAGATACGCCTTCTGCGGTTTTACTATCCAGAAGAATGGTGTTGCCGTTATCAGAACCACTTCCCAGATCAAAGTGATCAAAATGCAAAAATTGGCCATGATCCTTATTCAGGGTATCCAACAGCAAATCATTGCCTGCAATAACGCCTATATCATCCTTATAGCCTCCGGAATAAAAATAGCCATCACCATCAATCACTTCTTCTGTGATATATCGTCTGGTGACATCTTCTGCACTGAACGACGTTGTGGGGGAGAGGAGCAGGGTAACATCTTCATTTTTCAAAACCTGGTACTCAATACCGTCAGCCAGCATTCTGGAGCCAGCAGTTCTCCAGCCACTTTCGGTATAAATATCATCCCCATAAACAAAATCCCAGGACCCCTGACCCTCTATAATCAGTGTATTGCTGGCGTCGGTCAGATCTCTGATAGAATCCAGTGAATCCAGGAATATCTTCTGGGTTCCTACTCCAAGACGAATCCGTTCAACAGATTGCGGTAAATTATAATCATCAGTGATGTAACTGAGTTTGAATACGCCTGCACTGTATGGATTAAAGGCCACTTCCAGTGTTTTACTGTTATCTGTAAGCCCGATACCATGAACCTGTGCCTCAGTATCAACCCACAGACGGTTATCCCCTGAAGTGTAAAGGTCGAAAGTACGACCACCCTCGTCCATTTGCTGGCCGTTTCTCAACCAGCCGAGCAGTTTCAGGGTGTCACCAGAATCATCAGTAATAACCTTTAATTCTTTCGTATCGAGAGCCTCACTGACAAAACCCGCAGTAATTGTAAAAGTATTGTTGCTGGAATTTCGGAGATCGAGATTTTCAATATTCAAAAAATCTATATGTTCCTCACTGAAAATTCGATTGCCCTGTGTAGTAATTCTGAGCGTGTCCTCTCCAGCCCCGGCATCCAGACGATTAACATAGTAGTCATCTAACATCTGTGAGGATATTTCAATAATATTATCGTTATGATCCAGAATCGGAATAATTCGTTGTTCAGTCGATTCGTTCAGAATTCCATTTTCATCTTCAACCGAGCTGTCTTTCAATCTGAAACGTAATTCACCTTCACCACTGGGCTCAAGAATGAGATAGAAATCCCTTTTACTATCATTGCCCTGATTGTCCAGAAAAGCTCGCACTTCAACAACATGACCGTTTTCTACAATCCAGTCTTCTGCGGTAAGCCCGGTAATATCCCGATCAAAATTCACACTGTACCGAATCGTATCACCGTCACTGAACAGATCGCCTCTGATGGTCGGAGAGAAAACATCATCACTGTATTGAACAATGGCAGACGCAGCCAGATTACCGCCATTTGTTGATGTCACGGTATTTTCGGGCAGTGATATGGACACATCACCATGACCATCCGGCTTGACCAGAAGCTGGAAATGACGATTGTCCACTGCGATGAGCTCGATTGCCCTGCCATTGCTAATAATCAGATCATCAGAAGTAAAGTCTGTTGTATCCTGTGAAAATTCAATATCGACCAGAAACGTATTTACACCGGTCAATTCTGGCTGGGTAATTTTTACACTGGCTTGCGAACTAATATCAATAACCTGAATACTGTCAGAGGAGGTTGCCAGACTGTTATTAGCAGCCTTATCTATTACCAGCCCTTCAGAAATTTCAATACTGAGATTGCCAAAATCTGTAGCTTCCAGATCGGCACTCCAGCTGTCTGAACTGACCTGAACAACATTACTGAGTTGCCCGCCCGTTACATGAATAGTGGATTCATCAAAATTATAGACATCTTCACTGAACTGGAAGGTAATGGTTCGCGAGGTCAGTCCTTCTATGTCTTCAAGACCCAGAATTTCCACTGTTGGTATTGTGCTGTCGTGAGGCAGAGTCAGAGTAATGTTTTCAACATCGGTCAGAGCCGCGTTTAAGGGATTACCATGACCCAGTTCAGAATAAATTGCCGGATTAACTCTGAAGTAAAATGAAACATCGCCTTCGCCCTGAGCTTCATAAAATATGGTAACAATAGAAGGGTCTTCTTCATCAACTATGCTTCGGCCCACAGACGCAACATTATCTTCGTAATAATAAAAATTTGTTACCAGCCCTGATGAGTAAGACTCCAGATCTTCAAGACCACTGGTATCACCATAGAGTTTTATTTTGACGGCAAACTGGTTGTTACCCACTAATTCAGGTGCTTCAAGAATACCAATAGTAAAGCTGGAACCATCCCAGGCGACTTCAGTATGAGCACTACGGTTTCCATTACTGCCCTGGTCAATCACGGCATTGTCAGGAATTTCAATATTAACATTACCCGTACCATCAGGAATAATGGTTACCTGGTATGACGATCCCTGTTGTATCAAGGATCCTGCCATTATTGAGCCATGTGTTACCTGAATATCACTTTCATTAAAGGCGACAATGGATTCAGAAGGTGTAATGGTGATTGAAAAAGGTTGCCCATTGGTAATATCCGGTATGTTGTCAAAGGCAATTTCGGGCCTGGTAGTATCAGGTATTATCTCTATGATTTTGTTAGTGCTGGCATTACTGTTTCCCAGAACATCGGCGAAACTATTTTCAGCCAGGCTGACGGTAATATCCCCCGTGGATTCTGATGTCAGGTAAAAGTGATATTCTGTCTCCGATATTTTCCTGAAATTATCATAATAAATACCGTCAGGTCCTTCTATATTCAGATCATCAATGGTCAGGACGCGATTGGGGGTTTCATTTAAAGTAAGAACAACATTGATACCATCAAAAGGATTGTATTCTTTGTCTTCAACGTCAATGCTGATAACAGGACCTTGGGTATCAACAGCCTTAAAATCCTTATTGATGGTCAGTGAATGTGTGTTGGTAATAGTGCCATCAACACTGAACACGGCCCCCGCCTTGAGGCTCAGTTCAAGATCACCTAACCGGGTCGCTTCCAGGCTGACTTGATAATAGTCATCAATCTTTGTAATCCGGGTGATATCAAGACCTGATGCAATAAAATCACTTTCAGTGAGATCGTTTATCTCTTCACTGAAATAAATATTTACTATTAGCGTTTCATCAATCTCTACCGTCCAGGTATCCGGAATCATGGTAGCGGTGATTCCGCTATCTTCTTCAGGAAGATTCTCCACCACAGTGATTATCTGGGAGACTAAAGTGTTGGGCAGTGCTATCTGAATGGTCCCGGCAGTTTCAGGGTCGACAGTAACAACAAACTCGGTATCACTTTCTTGTTGCAGTCCGGAGATACTGGCAACTGCAGTTCCCTCCAGAGTAATTTGCTCTTCCGTCAACTCAACAGGCCTGGAAAAAATCATTCGTACCTGGAAAGATTGAAGACTGGTTATTTCAGGCACAATCATTTCAACAGTGGCAAGCTCCACCCGTGGAACAGGTAAACTTTCAACAGGCTCAGAAGGGTTTCCTGCCTCATCACGAACAAAACCTTCTGCGAGGCCAACACTTATTTCCTCTGCATCAGATTGTGGTTGTACTTCAAGGTGGTATTCCTGATCACTGATTTTTGTCAGCTGACCAACAACATCGGCTCCCACCAGATTCAATTTGTCCAAATCAAATTGATCGGAATCAACCTCTTCATTTAATTTAATAACAAGATTGAACGTAATGCCGCTTTGGAAACTGTCTGGAAGATCCACTGTAACGCCAGGTTTCTCCAGATCTACAGTGACTATTTTTTCAGCACTGACATTACCGGTAGAGTCCGTCCCCACAACAATTATTCGGGTGCCATGAGGCAGGGGAGATTCAGGAATCAGACGCCAGTTTCCAAGATAGTCAGCGACAGCGGATCCTGTTTCATTACTACCATCCGGACGTTCAATAGTGATACTGATAGCGGCATCAACCGCCACACCAGGCACCACTGCAACCTGCCCCGATACGGCATCACTTTCAACGGACAATGACTGCAGTTCAGGAGGTTGACTGTCTATATTGACGAAAACAAAATTAAAGTTTCCTGCTTTATCCGTAATTTCCACAAAACATTCAGTAGCGTGTGCCAATGGTGGATTAAACGACTTGGACCAATTGCCATCATCATCAATTACAACAGTGTATAAATCTTCTGCAAAGGTAACTGGATTAACAACATAGATATCAACATTCAAACCTGGTTCACCAGTACCACTGATCACCTGTCCATTGCTTGCCATCGACTGTGGTAATTCGGGCAGGGTAGTGTCCAGAGTAAAGGTAAATGATTGCTCTTCTGAAGTATTTCCCGCTGCATCACGCTGTCGGAATCGTATAGTGTTCTCGCCCTCAGAAAACGAAATATTGTCGGACGGTGAGAAGTCGCTCCAGTCGATGTTGTTCAGACTGTATTGGATTGTCGCATTATCTTCCTGCCCTTCAACCACAATCCGGGCATCACTGGTGATGGCATCACTGTCGGATTCTCCGGTGTCCCTGACTAATGAAATGCGTAAATCTGCTGAAGGTGCACGGGTATCACTTTCAAACTGAAGACTGGATGTATCGGAAATGTTGCCCGCAATGTCTGTTTGCCGAACTTCAACTGTATTCTGGCCTTCTACCGGAGTAAACGACGTTTGCCATTCCCCGCCAGACACACGATATTCAATGAAAGCACTCTCTTCGGCATTCACTGCCAAACTGCCATTTATCACCGATAATTCCGGGGCACTGGCCGCCGTTGTATCTTTTGTGAACGAGAAGGACTGGCTGGCAGAAATATTTCCATTGGTGTCGGTCTGGCGCAAAAAGACCATGTACTCGCCATCAAGAAGCTGACCTTCCCCATCAGGTTGTTCTGTCGTCCAGTCAATACCATTAAGACTGTACTCAATAACACCATCGTCTTCCTGACCGGAAACCAGCAGTACACCTTGCCGGGTTTTACCATCAATGTTCGATACACCGGTATCCTCGGCAAGAGAAATAACCAGGTTGGGCATTGGGGCGGAACTGTCCCGCTGAAATACAATGGAGGCGATATCCGAGATATTACCAGCCCTGTCTATTTGTCGGATGTCGACAGTATTTTCACCTTCTACTGGCGTGAAGGATTTCAGCCAGTTGCCTCCAGGTAAACGATATTCAATAACAGAACCATCTTCTCCTGTAGCAATCAGATCCCCATTATTTATTACAACAGAAGGAGCATTTGCGGAACTTGTGTCTTTCAGAAAACGGATTGATTGTTTCTCGGAAGCATTTCCGGCGGTATCAACCTGACGAACGAATAGAGTGTATGATCCATCACTTAAAGCGCCATTGTCATCTGGCTGAGTGTTTTGCCATTCAGTACCATCGAGGCTGTATTGAACCCTGGCCCCATTTTCAGCACCCGTGACAGTCAAAAGTCCTGACTGGGTAATGCCGTCTGATTCAGACGTGCCTGTGTCTGATTGCAAGGCCAGATTCAAATCAGCAGGTGGGGGCGTGGTGTCCCGTTCGAAGGTAATTGTCGCACTTTCTGAAATATTACCCGCTTTATCAACCTGTCGAACAATCGCTGTATTGCTACCTTCCACAGGTACGAATTCAGTACTCCAGCTACCGTCAGTCAGTAAATACTCTACTCTGGCACCGTCTTCTGAAGAAACGGATAATTCGCCATTGGTATCACTTAATACCGGAGCCAGTGGTACTGAAGAGTCTTTGACAAAGAAGATGTTCTGGCTTGCTGATGTATTCCCCACGACGTCTATTTGTCGAACATGAATAGTGTGAGGACCGCTTGCCAGATTCCCATCAAAGTCCGGTTGTTCAGTACTCCATTCACCATCATTCAACCGGTATTGAATTTTTGCTCCCGGCTCAGCACGGGAAACCGCTAATAAACCTGAATTAGTATGAAAATCATCCGCCGAAAAGCCTGAATCATTCTGCAGTTCAATCAGCAGATTAGCCTTGACCGCGGTATCTTTGGTAAATGTAATTGACTGTATGTCTGAGGTATTACCCGATGCATCGATTTGTCTTACATAAATGCTATGTTCACCATCGTCCAGCAATCCATTGTGATCAGGCTGAGTGGTACTCCACTCACTTCTATTCAGGCTGAATTCCAGACTTACACCCTCTTCGGCTCCGGAAACCGATAGCAATCCAGAATTGGAAATCAGATCTGCCGAACTGCTGCCAGAATCACTTTCAAGGGATATTGATAAATTAGCCTCTGGCTTTATAGTATCTCGATTGAAGCTGACCAATGTCGCATCCGAGACATTTCCAGCCTGATCAATTTGTCGAACAGAAACAGTATTCATGCCTTCTACGGGTTCAAAGTCAGAGCTCCATTCGCCATCGTTGTGTTTATATTCAACGGTTGTACCGGCCAGAGAGTTAACCCGTATATTATTATCAATGACATCCACTGCAGGAGCTTCTGGTGCTGTAGAATCTTTTCTGAAGTCAATGCCCTGCATTGATGATGTATTACCCGCTGCATCCATCTGGCGGACAAAAACCAAATGACGTCCTTCTCCCAGAGATCCATCCTCATCCGGCTGGGTTCTTGTCCAGGTACGCCCAAAATCAGTACTGAACTCAATCGTTGCACCTGATTCACTTCCCTCAACAGTAAGCAGGCCAGAATTGGATAACAGATCATCAGACGTACCTGAGTCAACCTGAAGACCCAGCACAAGACTATTCAAGGGTTTTTCATTATCGTAATTAAACTGGATTATTTCAGTCTCTGACACATTGCCAGCAATATCAATCTGGCGAATTGAGACATGATTATCGCCCAGAACAGGGGTAAAGCTGTGTGACCAGGTAATACCGTCATCAATGCTATATTCTATTGATGCGTCTTCATCCTGCCCTGAGATCGTAAAATCGCCCCTGTTGGTTATACCATCATCGGCAACAAGACCAGTATCATTCTCAAGAGCGGCTGATAAATCTGAAATTACACCATCCAGAACAAACGTCAGTGATGAGGCATTGGAGGTATTCCCGGAAGCATCCACCTGTCGTACAAAAACAGTGTTCTCCCCTTCAGAATAATCCGGTAAATCAGTGCTCCAGTTCTGATCATTGCCCAGGCTGTACTGTACGGTGGCATCCTTTTCAACATTACCAATCAATAGTTCTGTGTTACTGGTAATTCTGTCGTTACTCTCCCCGGTGTCATCCGCTAATGCAATGGTCAGGCTGGCTGCAATGGTGTCCACAGTCAATGTCTGACTGGTACTGTCGGAAATATTTCCGGCTTTGTCCGTCTGACGAACTTCAATGGTATTTTCACCTTCCTGCAGGGTATAAGTGTTACTCCAGAGTCGAGTCAACCGGCGGAACCTCCCCGTCAGTTGCTCACAGATCCGGACTTGAACCTCTCGATTCATCCGGCTCTTCTTATCCAACCGCTGACACACAGCCTGCTCGCCAATGTGCCATTAACCAAGGAGCTTTCTGAGCGATGCGCCCCAAACATCGACTGCACGCTTCTTTCTGCCCCTCAATTTCTTGTATTTTCCCATAGCCCATCGAACCAGAGTGGCTTCCACATATGACAATACTCTTCTCAACTCTGATGGATAAAATTTTCCAAAGTAGTTGATCCAGCCCTGAACACGTGGATTGATCAGTTTTGCAAGCTCTTCAAGAGAGTACAATGATCGTTTCGTGGGAATTTCTAACTCCCTTATCTTGTCTTTGATACGCTGGGCGGATGCCTTGCTCATCGCTGGCAAGAAGTTGGGAAAGAATTTCCCATACCGGTTTCTGGCTAATCTCGTTCTGAATGTATAACTTAGAAAATCAAAAGATGTGTTTTCATGCGTTTCTGTTCTGTCCTCATCCTTACAGTAAACCAGTTTCGTCTTTTCCGGATGCAATGTAAGACCACAGTCGAGTAAACGACGTCTTACTGCTTCCAGCGTGAACTCTGCTTCTTGTTTACTGTGACAATGAATAACCGCATCATCAGCAAAACGCTCAAACCAGACATTCTGGATATTACATTCCAACCAATGATCAAACGCATAATGCATGAACAGGTTTGCCAACAATGGGCTAATAACTCCCCCTTGTGGCGTTCCTTTTACGCGCGGACACTCCTGACTTTCATTTTCAACCGGAGCCTGAAGCCAACGTTTGATGTACAACAATACCCAAGGTTCCCTGATGTGATGTTCCACTGCTCGCATGATGAGTTTATGATCCAGATTATCGAAAAAACCTTTGATGTCCAGATCAATGACCCAGTCTCGTCGCCAGCAGCGTTTTCGAGCTAACGCCAACGCCTGATGCGCTGAGCGGTTAGGTCTGTAGCCGTAGGAGTTTTCATGAAATACAGGTTCCACTAATGGCTCGACTATCAGCTTTACCACAGTTTGGGCTACACGGTCGGCTACCGTCGGTACTCCCAGCAGCCTCGTGCCTCCATCTTTCTTGTCGATGGCTACACGCATGACGGGGGGAGGAAAGTAACTGCCCGATGACATTCTGTTCCATATTTTGTACAGGTTCTTGCCTAAATGGGTTTCAAAGTCAGCCAGAGACTGACCATCAATACCGGCAGCACCTTTGTTCGCTTTCACGCTTCGCCAGGCTTGATAGACAAGCTCTTTAGAAATTGTGAACGGTTTTGCTTCCGTCATAGATTCATTCCAATAAATCGGTTGATCTACTCCTTCCGCTGGATAAGTCAGCCCCTTTGCTCCACATCCATTACAGATGCTTCAACACTACTACGAGCTGATCCGCCCCTGTGCTCTGTATTGGTACTCTGAGCCTTGCTGTTTGTCAGCTTGGCTGGCTCCCTTAACACCAGAGCGACAGGTTCTCATGTTCCATAAAAGAGCCTGAAATCGGTTCATGCCATCTTTGTGCCGGACACCGCTCAGGCAGTAACTGGATAACCCCTGAACTTATCATAAGGTAGTGGTGCCCCTCATTTTTGATGTCGATATATACGCTTACGACACGTCATCAATGGTTCACTTGCGTTCATCTCCCGAACTCATACCTGACGCAATCTAGTTGCGCCTTTTCTGTGACGCTCACCACCCTGACTCTTAATCAACGCAGCTCACAGTGGTTTGGTGGTCGCTTCCAGAAGCCGCCACCGGAGGGCCCACCTCCATCTCAATTACAGTTACGAACAGACCGACTCTGGACACACCACCACCATTACTTCGATATTCAGTAATGGCACCTGTTTCCAAACCGGTTACATTCACCGTGGTGCCATCAATGGTTATCACAGGAGCAGCAACCAAGGTATCCTGTATGAAGCTCAGGGTAGAGCTGGGTGACGTGTTACCAGCACTGTCCAGCTGACGCACATAGAGGGTATTCTCACCCTGTACGAAATCGGGTTGTTCAGTGCTCCAGTCACTGTCATTGAGACTGTATTGAACTCTGGCACCCGCTTCCACACCAGTCAGTTCCAGCTCGGAACTGTGGGTCAATCGATCTGAACTATCGATACCGGTATCGCTCTTCAGTGCGACTTCAGGCGCACTGACCGTATTGTCCAGAGTAAACGTCAACGGTTCGCTGGCTTGAGAAACATTTCCCGAGGCATCGGTTTGACGGACATAAACCGTATTGGAACCGGCCACCGGTGTGAAACTGTTATTCCAGGTTTGTTTGTCTGTGCTGTACTCGATGATTGCACCGGTTTCAGTGCCACTCACCGTTAACTGACCATCCTGGGTGATCTGGTCACTGGACGACACACCCGTGTCATTGAACAAAAGAACACTGGGTGCCAGGACAATCGTATCCAGGGTAAAAGTGAGAGTGCTGCTGGCAGAGATATTGCCAGCTACATCAATCTGGCGGATATGAACAGTATTGATGCCCTGATCAAAGACGGGTTGAACATTACTCCACTCTGAACCGTTAAGGCTGTATTCAATCACCGCACCAGATTCAATAGCCGTTACATCCAGTGCACTGTTCTGCGTTATCGTGTCTTCTGTATTTTGTCCGGTATCTGAGTAACAGCTGAACTTCCGGAGCTGAAACACTATTATCCAGTGTAAAAGTGATTGAAGCGCTGTTGGAAATATTGCCTTTGCCATCGATCTGACGAACATGAACTGTATTTTCACCTTCCTTCGGAGTAAAACTGCTGCTCCAAACGCTATCGTCTGAACGGTATTGAATACTCGCACCGTTCTCAATATTTCCTACTTCAATACGGCCGTCCCGGGTAATCAGATCAACAATATTTGTGTCGTTTAAAAGAGAGATTGTTGGCGTTGCAGCCACCCGGTCAACATCAAAGGTTAGACTGCTAGTGTCTGATGTGTTGCCTGCCATATCGGTTTGACGAAAATGCAGCGTATTACTGCCTTCAACCAATTCATACTGACTGCTCCAGGTTTGCCCATCAGAGCTGTATTCTATCTGTGCACCGTTCTCACCTCCTGTAATGGTCAGATCGCCATTATCCGACGTCACACCCAGAGAATTGACCTTGTTATCAAAATGAAAGGTCAGAGTTGTACTGGCTGATGTATTACCTGCTCCATCAACCTGACGGACATAAACCGTGTTAATTCCCTGCTGGTAGGCAGGCTTATCAGAGCGCCAGTCATTGCCATTTGAGCTGTATTGAACGATGGAATCTGGCTCAAGACCGGTGATCTGCAGACCGGTGTTATTTGTCAGGTTATCTGTCTGATCAACGCCTGAATCATCGCTGAGAGAAACCGAAGGAGCGGCAACAGCATTATCCAGAACAAAGGTTATTGTGGTGCTGTCAGACGTATTACCAGCGATATCCGTCTGGCGAACAAAAACAGTATTTTCACCCTGTTGAGGACTAAAGCTCTGTCGCCAGTTTTGACCGTCAACACTGTATTCAACCAGCGCACTCTCTTCGAGGGAAGCAACGTCAAGAGCACCGTTTTGAGTGACACCAGACACTGTACCTGTGTCTTCCAGCAAGTGGACGGTTGGCGCGCTGATATGGGTGTCAAAAATAAAACTCAGGGTCGTGCTGGCTGAAATATTACCTGCACCGTCAACCTGTCGGGCATAGACGGTGTTATAACCTTGTGTCCATTCGGGCTGACTGATATCCCAATGTTCACCATCCAGACTGTATTCAACATAGGCTGTTTCTTCGATGGAGCCCAGTTGTAAGTCGGCACGGTTCGTTATCCCATCGTGCTCATCGATGCCACTGTCATTTTGCAAACTAACAAGCGGTGCAATAACAGAATTATCCAGCACAAAAGAAAATTCAGTGCTATTGGATACATTTCCGGCCTCGTCGGTCTGACGTACCAGAACGGTATTTTTCCCTTCGCCGGGCACAAAACGGTTAGTCCAGGTCAATCCATCGGTACTGTATTGTATATGGGCATTTTCCTCAGTGCCTGAAATCTTCAGAGCACCATCCTGACTGTTGTTTCTTAATGACCCGGTGTCATTTAATAATTCAACAACAGGCGCGTTTGCCACCGTATCAAGCGTGAATTCAAGTGAACTGCTATCGGATTGATTCCAGCCAGATCGGTCTGCCGAACCTGTACTGTATTAATGCCTTCAACGGTGTGAATTGTCTTGACCAGGTTGCGCCATTATCACTGCTGTATTCAACAATGGTTTCAGACTCAGTGCCTGTCACTTTCAGCTCGCCTTCGCTGCTAAGCTGATCATCACTATCACCAGTGTCCACAGCCAAAGACAGAACAAGGAGCATCAGGACGCCGGGAATCAAAAATAAATGTAAACTCTGAGCCTTCAGAGATGTTTCCGGCAAGATCTGTCTGACGAACGTATATCGTGTTATCGCCTTCCTGCCATTGTGGCTGACTGGCTGTCCAGACATTGCCGTCTGTGCTGTATTCAACAATACTGCCGGTTTCTATACCGGACACGGCTACATCCGGATTGCTGGTTATTAAATCGAAATTGTACAGACCGGAGTCATCAACCAGATCAACCACCGGGGCAGCAGCCCGGGTATCCAGAGTAAATGCCAAAGAGCGCGCTTCGGATATATTGCCTGCAGCATCTGTCTGACGAACCAGAACAGTCTGGCTACCTTCTTCAGGATTGAACGCAATATTCCAGCTATTTCCGTTATCAAGGCTGTACTCTATCCGGCTGTCCTGTTCACGGTTCCCTACAATTAATTCGATTAACTGAGTGATGCCATCACTGTCACTGGTGCCGGAATCATTTGCTATGAGCAGTGTTGGCTGTTCGGTACGTGTATCAAGCGTGAAATTGATTTCACTGCGTTCTGATACATTACCCAATAAGTCCGTTTGACGGACATAAAAGGTATTCTCACCTTCTGCCGGACTGTAATCTGTAGTCCAGTTTATACCATCAACACTGTATTCAATCAGTGCACCCGGCTCGGTGCCTCCAATACTCATTTCAGCATTATGAGTCAGTAAGTCTTCAGCGCTGACACCCGTATCATCAAGTAACGAAAGAGATAACCTTTCTGCGAATGCATCAACTACCGCTGAAGAACTGGAGTAAGGGATATCATTCCCATGTAGAGCGGCTTCAACCCTGATGGCAGTATTGTGATCCAGAGAGGGAGTAAACGTCAGACTCCAGCGGCCACCAGAATCTGCAGTTGTTGTGAAGTCAGGTGTTGTGAAGTCAGGTGTTGACGTATTGCCAATGTAAACAGTGATTCTGCTACCGGGTTCCGAGCTTCCTGTTAATGTATTGCCATTGGTGGTGTTGACGATCAATGGACTGTAAACAGGTGCTGAACTGGATGCTGTTGAACTGGACGATGCGAGTGGGGCTGGTGTAAAAGTCTGTTGATTGGAAGTCGTCGGAACAGGGTCTGGCAGATCATTTAATTCGAAGGGCGGCAAGGCATATAACAGGTCAGAATTTTCTTCTCCTACTGAAGGCTCTTCTCCTGCTGAGGGCTCTTCTCCTGCTGAAGGCTCTTCTCCTGCTGAAGGCTCTTCCAGCTGATTGGGATCAAAATCACTGACGTCCTGTTCAACAAGTTCTTTTTTTCCATTCAGCCTTTTCAAAGACAGCAGTGTATTCTCCAGCAGTAAATCCATTTCACTGGATTCCAGGAGTACTGCGGCTCCTACCAGCAAGATGGATTGATCACCTGGCATCATAATGACCAGATCATCACCCATTATTTTTATCTGTAATTCCGGGCTTTCCGAAAGAATTTCTATCTGATCACCCGAGATGATTTCAATATCATCTGTGAGTTCAATACTTTGTCCATTGCGTTTTAGAAAAATTGCCATGATCACAACCTGTTATAATTTTTGGTTGAGTTTCCCTTGCCGTCTAGTACTTATGATTAGTACCTTTGATTAGTACTTATGAAACTGAACATACGGCATGAAATTACTGTAATTTGAATGGAACGATTCTTAGCCGTTATCTGGTGTTAATTAACTGATCGGGGGTGCCGGCATTAAATACTGTCTGACAGGTGCAAAGCATCCTGTCGTATAGAGCGTTCAGATAACCTATCTGGGCCTGACGGTACTGCTTGAGCACTTTCACTGCATTATTTTGTAATTGACTGATTTCATCAAAACGCCGGGAAGCGCCTGAATAGGCGGGAATATTCACCTGGAGTAATCGGGCCTTAGCCTCTGGAGGTATTTTCGCAACCTGTATGGATTCATCCAGTGCTGTCGCTTTCAAAAAGCCTGGAGATAACAGAAAGGCTCTCAGGCTGATACTGCTCACTTTAACGAAAAAAATCTTTGACATTTATTCCCCCGAACAGCGAATTTCAGTTTTTTTCGGCAGTATATAATTTAATCAAAAGTCAGTTTGTAACCATTCAAAATTCTGCCAAGTCGATCACAAATCAACCAGCCACTGCCTTTTTTTATTGACAAAATATAAATATGAATATTGATTCGTTTTTAACAAGAGCTCTATACGTGGATAAGCAGGTGAACGGTTGTCGTGCGATACTCTGGCGCGAGTATTTTTTATTCTTCAAAGAATAACATCGAGTGCAGAGCATGCTACACAACCAGAGTTGTGCCGATGAATCCCCACGAGGGTTATACCATTGCCGGTTTCTAATATACGATATGAGCATGGCTTTTCAGACTCAGAGACAAGGCGGAGTAACGAGTCATATCCGTAGCTATGGCGAGGAACTCCAACGCAGGATCTGAGTCTGAAAAGGCAGCGCAATAGCATAATTAGAATTCGGAAATGGTATTAATCATGTCCGCAATCAGGGAGCTTGTGAATATCCTTCATGATCTCTTCTAACTGCTGGCGTAGCCAGACCAGTCCCGGATCATCCCGCTTGCTCTGATGCCAGCTCATGTAAACAGGGGCAGGCATGATATCGAAGGGCACATCCAGAATCTGCATGTTCAGCTTTTCCTGCCACTGCAATGCCAGCCAGCGATGGGAAAGAGACAGAAGCTCTGTACTGGCAGCAGCTACCACCATATTGAGGGCAGAGTGGCTTTCATAGGCAATCTTTCTCGGCGGCAAAGGCTGACTTGTCAGCCTCGATAGAAAACGCTCATTGAGTCGTTTTGTTTTCAGGGTCACATGTTCTTCTTCGAAGAACTGCTGAACGGATAGTGTATTTTGAATTCTTGGGTGAGTTCCGGAACAGACAACCACCATTTCAAAGTTCTTCAGCCACTCCTGCTCTATGGAACTGAGCTCTATTGTTTCTGTACTCAGAAATAGATCAGCCTTACGTTCACTCAGTAAACTGGAGACTTTGTTGATGGAGTCTTCCGCAGAAACCAGTTCAATAGTCACTGAAGGAGCCTTCTGTCTGGTATGGATTAATAAAGCAGGGAATAACATTGAATCAAGATAGCTTTCTCCCGCAATAACAAAATTTCGTGTACTGTCTGCAGGATTAAACGCCTGACCACTGTCCAGCCCCCGTTCAATCGACCTGAGCCCTTTCTTTATGTGCTGGTGCATAGTCAGAGCGTGATTGGTTGGTCGTATACCCCGCCCATGCCTGACAAATAAAGGATCTGCACTACGTTCACGCAATCGGGAGATTGCCTGACTGACGGCTGCCGATGTCATTTCCAGCTGTTCCGCAGCGCCTGAGACGCTGCCTTTTCGCATGACTGCATCAAAAATGGTCAGTAGATTCAGATCATAATCTCGAAGATTCATTACCCAATACCATCAGAAATAGAGAGAGTATTCATATTATTGTTAAGCAACGCTTAAGTATCAATTGTCGCTTACCCTAATGATGCCACCAGACTCTCTCGCTAGAATCCAGTTATTCCCTTCTATGGTAGGTTTCTGACAATGAAATTTGCACGAACTCTGCTAAGCACTGTTGTTGCTGGCGCACTCATGGTTTCTTCTGCAGTCAATGCAGAAATGGTTGTTGATAAGTCCAAAATGTTCTGGGGCAAGGGCGACCGCATCGAAGTTCTGGAAAAGACCGGTGTTAACCTGGCTTTCACAGAAAACAGTAAGCTGGTTCACCCAAAGACCACCGAGCACAGCCGCAAGATGGATCAGGGCGTTATGAAAATTGACGACAATATCTACATGGCATACGGCTTCGGTATCGACAGCCCGGTTATGATCGAAGGTGACAAAGGCGTCATTGTTGTTGATCCGGGCGAATCAGTAGAAATGGCCGAAGCCGCCATGAAATACCTGCGCAAATATTCCGACAAACCCGTTGTGGGCATTATTTACACTCACAACCATATCGACCATGTGGCAGGTGTACGTGCATGGACTAACGATAAAGACGTAGCGTCCGGAAAAGTGAAAATTTACGCTCAGGAAGGTCTGACTGACGCGGTGGCAAACTGGTCATCCAATGTGGGTACTATTCTGGGTCACCGTACAGCTTACACTGCAGCTACCTACGTTGAAGAAGGTGTGAACGGTTCTGTGAACGACGGTCTGGGTCCAAAGTTTATGTCCGGAACAACGACTTTCATCACTCCCAACGTAACCTTTAAAGATAAGCTGGTTGTTAAAGAAGATGGCTTTGATTTTGAGTTGATCAACGTTCCGTCTGAAACCAGGGACGAAGTGGTTGTCTGGTTCCCGAAGCAGAAGGTTCTTCACGCTGCTGAAGTATTGCAGGGCGAAAGCTTCCCTAACCTGCACACTATTCGTGGTACCAAGTTCCGTAATCCGCAGATGTGGTTTTCCGGACTCGATGTCATGCGTGAGTTTGATATCGACGTCATGATTAACTCCCACGGTCGTCCGGTTGAAGGTGCAGAAAACGTAGCGTCTGTTCTGACTAACTACCGCGATGCCATCCAGTATGTGCATGACCAGACTATCCGTTACATGAACATGGGTCTGACATCAGACGAGCTGGTAGAAAAGGTCAAGCTGCCTGAACATCTGGCCAATGCTCCATGGAATGGTGAGTTCTACGGTACTGTGAACCATGCAGTTCGTCAGATGTATGTGGGTTACCTGGGTTTCTTTGAAGCGGATCCATGGAAGCTGGAGCCAATGCAGTATAACCAGCGCGCTGCAGAAATGGTGAAGCTGATGGGTGGTCGTGACTCTGTCATCAATGAAGCTCAGAAGTATATTGAAGCCGGTGATTTCACTTTTGCCGCTGAAATCCTGACTCAGGTTATCCGTACCAGTCCAAACGATATGGAAGCTCGTAATCTGAAAGCCAGAGCTTACCGTGGCTGGGCTCCGGAAGTTATCAACATCAACTGGAGAAACTGGATTCTGACAGCCGCTGCAGAACTGGAGGGCACCCGTGATTTCTCCCGCATTGTCAGCTTCTCTTCTCCGGACGTGCTGAAGGCTCTGCCTACCCGTAATGTTCTGGGTATGCTGCCAACCAAGCTGGATGGTGATAAATCCGTTAACACCCAACTGACCCTGGCCATTAAGCTGCCAGATACTGAAGAAGTGTTTGCCCTGGAGATCCGTCGTGGCGTGGCTCAGTTCTATGAAAAGATGCCTTCCAAGGCTGACATCGTCGTGAATCTGCATCGCTCTCTGCTGAATGAAGCGCTGATGGGCAACGCTAACCAGGTTCTGGCTAAAGGTATGGAAGCAGGCACGTTCTCTTTCGATAAAGGTGAGATGAAAGATCTGCAGGCATTCCTGAGCTACTTCCCGAAAGCGATGAAGCCACAGGATATTAACCTGATCGTTCGTTAAGTTCAGTCTGGTTCAGTTGATACAATGGCGGCCTTCGGGTCGCCATTTTGCTTTGTCACCGACTCGGTGAGAAAACGCTCCTGCCGATAGTTCAGTAAAAATGCAACAAACGCAACATAGCGTGCTATGCTGTCTCTGAATTAATAACCAGAGACGTTTATTTTGTGGGTATCCACAACCAAACTTGCCAAGATTGAGGGCGTAACCTCCCAGACAATAAGGCGAAAGATCGAAAGCGGTCATTACGAGAAAATAATGCAAACGAGCGGTGGTCACTACCGCATATTCATCAACCAGCAGAGAAAGATATGCTATGCAAGGGTTAGCTCAGGGAAGCAAAAATCCAGCATCAATACGCAAAAGCGTATCTTGCTCGAAAGGCATCCTGACGCAGAATTTATCAGTGACATTGCCAGTGCTTTCAACTTTAAACGAAAAGGGCTGCAAACCATTCTGGAATCAGCAATGTGCGGAAATCCAACCCACATTGTGGTTGCCACAAAAGACCGACTTGCACGATCAGGATTCGAGCTTATCAAATGGCTCGTTGAATTATCGGGAGGACAAATCGAAGTTCTGGATGACTCGAATGGTTCCTGTGAAGCCTTTGATACCTCAGAGCTTATCGGTTTCATTACCTCATTCTGCAATAGCCACTACGGAAAGCGTTCCGCTGAAAGGCGTAAAAATAGTAGCATCAAAAAAGATAAGGCTTTATCCGGAAAATGAGTCGGCATACAGGGACGCACTTGCATTATATAGACGTTCATACAATCTAGCTGTAAACCGCTTCCGTAACGACAAATACAAGGATGAAAGCGGCAAGTTCATCAACATGCGCCCTTCCATAAAGGTACAGGTAGAGCAAGAACAGAAAGACAATGGTCGTGCTTATAATTCATTAATTTCTGACAATGGAACACTTGCAGCGGCAACCACCTTTAAAGCGGTTTGCAGCAAGAATAAAAAACTGAAAGGAGCCAAAGGAGGTTTTGCAGAGGTCGGATTTAAAAGCCGCAAAGGGAGCAAGCATTCTTTCTCAATTGACCGGCTACCAAAGGGGCTAAACCCCTGCGTCGATGCGCCGGGTAAAATTCATCTGACTGAAAATGTACCCGACGAAGCCATTGGCAAATCATGCGTTATCACCTGTGACAAGGGTCGTTGGTTTATTCAGGTGCAACAACACATCGAACTCAATACCGAAATCCAAGGTGGAGTAAATTGTGTTGGTATTGATCCCGGAGTGAGAACCTTCGCCACCTGTTTTAGCGATAAGGATGCTTTAATTGCTGGCGATAACCTTGCCAAAGAAAAGCTGTTCCCATTAATGAAGAAAGTGGACAAGCTGATTGGTCAAAAACAAAAAGTTCTCAATGTGCAAAAGGGCGTGAAGTTCGTTGATATGCCTCAGTGGGCGCGAGATTGCATTGTTCACTTTGACCGTAAAATCAATCGCCTGAAGTGTAAGAAGGATGACATCATTCTGGACTTGCATAACCGCTTGGCGTTCGAGCTTGTGTCTAGCTATGACGTGATCTTTTTACCCACCTTTGAAACCAGAGGGATGGTCACACGGAAAGACAAAAAGGTTCGTATTATTCGCCGAAACACTTGTCGCCAGATGCTAGACCTTAACCACTACGGGTTTAAGATGCGTCTTAAGTGGTATGCCAAAAAGTACGGTAAACACGTTGTCGATTGCAATGAGGCATACACCTCAAAAACCCGTACGTGGGATGGCACCATTAACGACCGGCTTGGCTCGTCAAAGGTTATAAAGGGTGATGGATTCACCGTTGATCGTGATATTAATGGCTCCCGTAACGTATTTATTAAAAGTTTAACAAGGCAGCTTGAGCCTTAATCATAACAACGAATGTTGCGTTCGTTGCGGTTCTAATCAAGAGTCCGGACTCCAATAGACAAAGGTGCCAGTATTTCTGAAAATCTTCCCTGACCGCACAGTCTGGCCACTCCAGACTGAACCGCTATCGACAAACCACTGACAACAGCAAAACAGACAAAAATAACGTAATTCGCCAAACCTATTGCAGCAAGTGCATCACTGCCCAAATGTCCGACCATGGCAGTATCAACCAGGCTCAGCAAACTCTGGGATAACATACCTCCGGTTATTGGAAAGCCGAGAAAAACAATCGCCCGAAGACTACCGGGAGTATTCACTCTGGCGGCAGACAATGGAAATCCGGGAACTCACACAGTAAGTGACTGAACCGGGCTGGCGTACCAGTGAGTGTGAGCAACCAACCCTGCACCTTCAAAGATGACAGAGACCTCATCATGTTTGCTTTTTTTTTCCTGTATACCAGAATAAAAAACCGGGGATGATTACCGCAAGGCCCGAAAAACTGTACCAGGGGTTGTTATAAATAAGATAAAAAGTTGCCACCAGCACTGAACCGAGGAATACCAGAGGCGTAATCGGCCAGAGCGGAATGGAAAAATTATTTCTGGTCAGTTTCAACCAGACCAGCCCGGAAATAGACATAGCGCAACTGAGCCCCAGGGTGTAACCAATACAGGTCATCAGCAATTGATAACTTCCCAGCCACAGAAATGCGATAGCCAGCACTGCCTGAAAAATAACAGAGTTCCGGCACTTCCCCTGTTCGTTCCCCAGAATGGCAGGAAGGTAACCATCGTCTGCCATACGGGCGTACACCCTGGGACCAATCATAATCATGGCTGACAGCGAAGTGAGCAACGCCAGGTTAATCACAACAAAGGCAATATCTATAGCCCAGCGATTATTCAGCTGACCGGCCGCCAGCATAGTGACATCAATTTGCCCTCGTAAACTATCGAGATCTTCACTGCAGACAATAATCAGGCTGAGAAATAAGTAAAAAAACATCACCACAATTGATCCGATTATGGTGGCTCGCATCAGATTTTTTTCCGGTGATTTAATTTCGCTTGAAATATAAATAACGGCATTCCAGCCGGAATAACCAAAAAAGGTCCAGATCAGACAATGAGCAAGCCCATTGCTGTCATACGATGCGGTACTGGTTGAATGCAACAGATTAGTCAGCTGGATTTCACTTCCGGATATAATCAGAAATAGCGTTAGGAGCAACAGTTTACTGATAATGATCAGGTTCTGGATTCGCACACCATGACGCACATTACTACTATGAATCAGCATCATTAATATTATAAGACAGGTGCCTGTTATTTTAATGTCACCGCCAAACCAGGGACTGAAAGAAACCCCCAGGGCATAGGCACAGACAGCAATAGGCGCGGTAAATCCCACCAGCAACGAAACCCAGCCGGCCATACAGCCAAACACCGGATGAAAGATTCTCGAAAGGAAAAGGTATTCCCCACCTGATTCCGGTAACTGACTGGCCAGAGTGCCATAACAGACAGCCCCCGATAGCATGATCAAACCTCCGGCAAACCATATTCCAAGTACCAGGGCTGGGTGACCCACTTCGGCCAGCATCAACCCGGTAGTTGTGAATGTTCCTGCACCAATGACATTGGCTGTAATCAGTAATACTGCGCTGGATAAACCTATGGGTGTATTTTTGTTGTCCATTGTGCGGATTCCAGAAAGCGCTGAATAGAATATGTATACCCGTCGCCTTTGAAGTTGCTACTGCGTTGCGGTGCTCATTCACTGGTACGCCAGCCCGGCCCGATCACTTAGTTTGTCTAAGCTCCCGGAGCTTCACTCCCTTGCTGCCTTGTAGCAACTCCAAATCCTTTGGGTATACCCTGAGAAAAGGTAGGCTAAAAAATGAAAATGAGGAGTGCAGAGTAAGAAATCGCGACTTTATGACACACCCGGATAAACGCTGATTAACGTATGATCAGGCAATAATTTGCCGCTGACACAGTGCTTCAGGGCTATGTTCCCGCCAATAGTTGTATTGCTTACTCCCTATGTTTACAGGGCTACAGACGTGCCTTATAAAGTAGAGATATGACTAAATCTTGTATATTGCATTTGTTTATTGCCCAAAGAACAGCGATTTGTTCTGGGATACCTTCCTATCTCATGAATAGCCATATGTGGAGCAGGAAAATAAAGTTTTTATAGGACTTGAGTGCTCCCAACTATTGACGGGAACATAGCCGTGCTTCAGTCTTTGAAAGTATGTTTTATTGCGGACAATAAGAATGGTGACAGGAAGAATAAATGAAGAAGCAGGATACAAGTCCGGACCATGATTCTGGGAAACTATTGTACCGGTTAGTCTGGCGCTGGCACTTTTATGCCGGATTAATGGTCATCCCCTTTCTGCTGATTTTATCAGTAACCGGCGCCATTTATCTGTTCAAACCCCAGTGGAATGACTGGTATTACCAGAATCTGGTTTTTGTAGAATCCGAAACCAGTCAGTCACTGTCCACAGGTTATGAACAGCAGTTAAATCGGGTTCAGCAATCTCACCCTGGTGGGCGAATCATCAAGTTCTTACCGCCCTCTGACAGCTCCCGCAGCAGCCAGTTTATTGTAATCACCAAAGATGATCGTGTTCTGGGCGTGTATGTTAATCCCTTTAATGGCGAAATTCTGGGCACAAGGGATAAAGAAGATAACTTACAGGCTATTGTCTCGGATATTCATGGCCGACTGATGATCGGAACAACAGGCGATCGACTGGTGGAACTGGCCGCCTGCTGGGCTCTGATTCTGATTATTTCCGGTCTTTATTTATGGTGGCCCAGAGGCAAGATCAGCCTGCGGGGAATTCTGATACCCCGTTTGGGCAAGGGCAGGAGAATATTCTGGCGCGACCTTCATGCCGTTCCGGCCTTTTATGCGTCACTTGTTGTGATTTTCCTGATTCTTTCCGGTCTGCCCTGGTCAGGATTCTGGGGCAATCAATTCGCTAATGTCATGAACCAGTTTCCTGATGGCATGAGAAAAAATGTACCGGTTTCAGTGCAATTATCGGAAACCCTGAATACTCCGGTTAATCAAACCATTCCCTGGCCACTGGAGAAAGCCCCTCTGCCTGTATCCAATGCGGTGAAGACAGACAACCCCATAACACTGGATGACATTGTAACCATTGCAGAACAGTCGAATGTGGTGAAGGGTTATGGAATTTCTATGCCCAGAGGCGCTAAAGGTGTATTTACCGTTTCAGTGACACCCGCTGACCCTGCCAATGAAACCACACTTCATATTGATCAGTATTCCGGTGAAGTCCTGGCCGATATTCGCTGGCACGACTATGGCTGGGTACCCAAAGCGGTTGAAATGGGCGTTTCCATTCATACCGGGCGCTATTTCGGCTGGGCCAATCAACTGTTAATGCTGTTTGCCTGCATCGTTCTGGTGCTGACGTCTGTTACCGGCGCAGTGATGTGGTGGCAAAGAAAACCGGACGGAAAACTGGGCGCGCCCAGGTTATTGCCTGATCCCAGAGTCATGAAGCGTCTGGTGATAATACTGGCTGTTTTTGGCCTGCTCTTTCCCCTGGCAGGGCTGTCTTTACTGGTGGTGATGGCGCTGGACTTTCTTTTACTCTCAAGAGTGGCAACACTGAAATACGCGTTTAAATAACCATCAGGAATCAGGGCAATCCATAATACGGAACGGCCCTGATTCTGTTATCACCCTGAAAACATCTGTTAAAAATGAGTCTGAACACCCATAACGACACGATCATTCTCGTCAAACTGGCCAAACAATCCTTCCTCGTCACCGTAGAAAACATCCACTCCACCCCAGACTGTCCAGTCATCATCCAGTTGGTAACTGGCTTTTACCTGAACCTGACCATCGTTATAATCCTGATTAAAGAGGGTAAACAACTCCAGCTCCAGAGTTTCATTCCATAGATTTTTCCTGAACAACAGGGTATGCCTCAGGCTGGTCTCTTTTCGCACTATCCCCGGCTCATAATCGGTCAGCGTACTCTGATACCACTGATAACTTACCAGCCAGTCGGTCCAGCCCTGGTAATCCAGCCCCACGACAGAAGCCACTTCCGGACTGTTATGAACACCCTTTTCCTCAATATCAGAGCGGATATGCCAGGTATCGGAATTGACGCCAAGTTCCAGACGAAGCACCCAGTTATCAAAGGCATTACTGGCTGTCATACCCAGCAGGTGGTTCCGCTCATAAGAAGACGACACATTAACTTTACTGCCGTCAAACTCCCGATAGATCACCGGATTATCCTGATAGTGATAAAAATAATTGAGCGATACATCCCACCCATAAGTAAAGGCAGACCAGCGCAGTCCTGTTTCCAGATGACCTGCTGACGGTCGTTCAACAGACGACATCACCACTGGAATACCAGGAACAGCAGGCGGGATAATCTCCGGACTGGTTAATTCAAAGGGCGAACCGGCATCAGCCAGTTCATTGAAACTCAGGTCCGGAATAATCAATAACTGCAGCGATGAATCGTCACCCGTTGCCCATTCTGCATTAACCATCCATGTGGGAATTCGGGAATCATCAAAGTCCGGAAGATTAAACTCCCGGAATTTCTGCGGGTTCACCACATCCAGAACTTTCAGCCCATCGGCCTGACCCCAAACCACCTGTTGTTTGCCCAGTCGGATACCAACATCTAAAACATCAACACCTGAAACTTCAAAATCTGAATACGCTTCATAGAGCTCAAATCGGGCATGACTGCTCTCTCCGATGGGCCCATTCACGGAAGAATAGCTATCCGGACGTCGCGTATCCGTAGTCAGCTGATCGGCCAGATCAACACTGATTCTGGGTGTCAGGGTAAAGTCGGCATCGTCTGTCAACATGCCAGTCCATTCCAGTTCCAGCATGGTTTCTGCCTTGCTGAAACGGTGCTCATGAAAACCATAAGCCACTTCCGTTGTCAGTTCAGCAGCAAGATCTGCCTGGCTGTTTCCTGAGAACATCAATAACAAGACAGAAACAAGGTAACGTTCACAATTGGCCATTCGGATAAGGGAATGCATGATTACAGCCCTTTTTTCAGTGATCGTTTGGTGAACAGCTTGTCTGAAATCTCTGTCTGGTAATCCGTATTACTGAACAGAAATTTTGAATAATGCCCGGTCTGATGATTCTTCACTTCCAGCTGATGCCGGGTCCAGATACCATCCACAGGTCTGATATCCGAGGCGGTAAAGGTCTTCAGGGGATTACCCTTGATATCACTGAATTCCGTTTTCACTACGATCCAGTTATCCGGATTAACCCAGAGCAGGGTATTGCCATAACCCAGTTCCCTGGCAATTTCCGGAGTTTTCGGAGTACCTTCCACCACCAGCGCGATGATGGCTTTGCCGTCTACCGACAGGGTCTCCTGTCTCCGGGTTCTGAAGTTATAATCATCCGATTCAATGCGGCCATTCTGCTTGATCTCTTCGTAGGTAAAGTCGGTACCCAGAAAATAATCACCACGATCTGATGCTGATATTCGACGGACTTTCCTCAAGGCAGGCAGATAAAGCCACTGGTCATCGTCTTTGTCGTATTCCGGGTAATCAAAGGTAAGAAAGCCGGTTCCCTTTACATTGGCCGGTTTTTTGTAAAAGAGAACTGTCTTTTTTTCATCACCATAATATTTACGATAGGTAACCGTCTCTCGACGTCTTTCCTTGCCACGCTTATCCACCAGAATCATGGTCATATCACTGATCTGATGCTGGCCATCATCTACGGCATTTATTCGGGCAACGATGTCATCGCCAGTAGGAAGCTCACCGGCATCGGACGGCTCTGCAACCATGAGCCCGGTCACCAGCAGAACCGCAATCAGGCTAAACAGGGTGCCCGGTTGTGATGATCTGCCTTCAGTTTCTCTGCCGGTATCATCTTGTCTGAAAATAAAGGCTGGTTTAAACAGCATCACCATGGCAGGCAATAACAGCATGGCAGCCAGAAAGCTCATAGTGACCGCAAGAACAACAATAGTGCCGAAGTTATTCAGGGCTACCACTCTGGAGCTTATCAGAACACCAAAACCAAAGGCAATAGCCAGATAATTGAACAACAGAGCACGGCCGGTTGACGGATACAGTTCATTCAGAACTTCGCCAATATTTCGACGACCATCTGCTAACAGTGTTTCCAGACGATCCAGAGTGTGAATGGCAAAATCGATACCCAGGCCGATGGCCACAGAGGCAAACATGGAAGTGCCTATACCAATATTAATACCCAGCAGAACCATGGCCGAGTAAACAATAAGAATGGCACTGACCACAGGCGTTACAGCAAGAAGACCGGCAACCCATGAGCGAAACAGTGCGGCTGACACCAGGAATACACAGATCAGTGAAATCAGAACACTGCGAAAATGGCTGACGCCCAGATCCTTGATCCAGTGATAATTCACATTTACCCGGCCACTTAGATTCGCTGTGGCCTCGTCACTGTTAAATTGTTCTGTCAGGTAATTCTCCAGTGCCTTTATAACCGGTGCAGTAGCCAGGTAATCGGCGGTATCCAGCTGCAGCCTGATATTTGCCAAACGGTAGTCGTAGTCTATTTCTTCTTCGAAATCTGTCGGGTCAGCGCTGGCCGAATACAATAAAAAATACTGGGCAATCAACTGTTCATCTTCAGGCAGACGATAGAATTCCGGAGAACCTTCATTCAGAGATTTGTTCATCTGCTTCAGGTAATCCACCACCGAAACCGAGCCATTAACATGGGGCAGTGATTCAGCGTAGAGCTGCAGTTGCTCTATGCCACTCAGCACCTCCAGATTAAACAAGCCTTCGGTGTCAGGTGTGGTCACTACAATATCAATGGTATTGGTGCCATTAAGGTGAGCATTGATGGACTTATCGGCAATATAGATCGGCTCTTCCGGATGAAAAAGATTAATGCGGTCTTCATTCACTTCCAACTGACTGGTCAGCCCTGCCCCCACTAAAGCCAGAACGGCAAAGAAAGTTACAGTAACAGCCGGGCGTGCTGTGGCCCGAAGCCCCAGCCAGGTTATGGCCCGGGAAAAACCGTCATTGCCATTATTCTTCTCAAGTTCAATCCAGCGTTTGCTGACGGCAGGTTTCAACAACACAATCAGGGCTGGCAATACATAGATCGAGAAGAACCACGCAATAAGAACACCGAAAGCCGTAAATAACCCGAAGAATTCAAAAGGCGGCATATAAGCTGATGCGTACAGCCCAAGAAACCCAGCCATTGTCGTAAGCGTTGTGAGCGTGACCGGTCTGAACATGACCAGAACCGCTTCTTCAATACACGATTTAAGCGACCGTTCCGGATCTTTTGACTGGCATTCATAGTAATGACTGAAAATATGAATGGAATCGGCCACAGCGATACCAATCAGGATCACTGGCATGGCATTGGTGATGACAAAAAATGGCACTCCGCTGTAGGCCATAAAACCCAGTGTCATCAACACAGAAGCGGCAATTACAACATTGCCCAATAATGCAGGCATAAAACGTCGAAAGGCAAAAATCAGCATTAATGTGATAATCAACCCTGCCATGGGATTCAGACGACGGGCATCGTTATCTATGTACTGCCCCAGAAAACCGAGTACGGCACCTTCTCCGGCCACATGAATATTCACATACTCGTCGGCCTGAATCGCTTCGACAATGTCGAGAATCTCGTTGTATGTCTGTTCTGCCTGATTGTCTTCATACAGCTCAACAATAATGACACTCATTACGCCATCGGTTGACACCAGCAGACCATTGTAGAGCGGAAAATCCTGTATAGCCTTACGGATTCCTTCAGGCCCTTCACTTTCCAGTAATTCGTAAAAAGGAAACACCTCCATACCATCGGGCGCTCCAATGATATTGTTGGCCGTGGCCAGACTCACCGTCCTGTCAGAATTGACGGTTTCAAGAGCATCAATTTTATCGGAAAGACGGGCAATAAGTTCCAGAGTTTCTGTTCGATAGACACCCTGTTCGGAGTTATCCTCGATAGCAATCACCATAGGATCGCTCAAACTGAAAATCTCTTTTACCTGTTCCTTATAGGCCAGCGCCGGATTATCTTCCGCCAGGAACGCATCGGCACTGGTATCTTTGTAAAGCTGTGAAAGACCACTGGCCAACCCGATCATCATTATCAGACCCACCAGTACAAATAACCTGGGATGGTTGACACCAAGCAGCATAAGTTTGTTCTTCATTGACACTTCCCTTGTATGTATATGCATGTTTTAAATTAATTTTTTTCTTTTACTACAATTCCAGTATTGCTTCCGCAACCTGCAGTAATTCCCTGCTGGTTTTTGCACCCAGTTTACTCGCAACCATTGCCTGTGCTTTTTTCCAGTGTTTCTCGCCCTGTTTGAACAGAGCCTTACCCTCGGGGCTTAAAGAAACCACCGTCACTCTTCGATCTTCTTCGCCAGGATTGGTGATAATGTAACCGTCCCGAATCAAGGGCTTCAGATTTCGGGTCAGGGTTGTCTGGTTAAGCACCAGTACTTCCTGAAGCCGTTTCTGGGAGGCGCTGTCCAGATAGGAGAGAACACGAAGAATGGCAAACTGGGTTGCCTTAATACCCAGTTCCCGCAGATACGAATCATAATGACTGGTCAGAACCCGGTCTGCCTGGCGAAGCTTGAGATTAAAGCAGGGCTCTATAGACATTCTGTAAATCACTCTGTGTTACTTTATATTCAATATACATGCATATAAATGTATTTCAAGTAATGACCATAAAATGGTCTTCACAAAGCTAATATATGCACACAGCCGTTGATGAGATGGATAAATCAATCCTGGAAGTAGTACATGAAAGTGCAAAGGACCTTCATGAAGCAGACCTGATAAATGATGTGACCATGCGGGAGTTCGATGCGCTCTACCTGCCACCGGTTAAGAAGTACAGCGCTACGCAGATCAAACGTATCAGAACCCGCAATAAGGCAAGCCAAGCGGTGTTCGCGGCCTACCTTAACACCAGCAAGTCTACAGTACAGAAGTGGGAGCAGGGAGCAAAAAGCCCGAATGGCCCATCTTTGAAGCTGTTGAATATGGTGGATCAGAAAGGGATTGAAGCACTGGCCTAAGCAATTTAAAAATCATAAATTCCGTAGCAGTTCAGAGTACTACGCAGATTTTATATCTGGTAAGCACAATTTAAGAATGTATGGCTGCCCCTAACAGTTATACATGAACAGTCATAAATGAGTGCATGAAATGCGAATAATTTCACATAACAGACATTCTCCTGCCCGAATTTAAAATTTCTTCTTCATAATGTATTCAATAAAAGGCAGTATCATTCTACTAAAAAAATCCTGAGCCTAAGGGAATCAGCTCATCGACTGCTTCAGTCCATCAAATCCCGGAGCGGTAGCGTGTCTGAAATCTGCTGATTTTCAGAATTATTAGCCTTTTTTACCATTACTCCCGCCGTCATTACGGATGTTGCAATTTTTATCGCCGTCATTCCGTGTGGACCACAGAATCCAAAATACAGGGATGTGAAGCTGAATGTTCATCCACTGCAGAAGATAGGTTCCGAAAGCCGCCAACACTACCGCCGTCGTTCCGTGCGCCGCCGCCACACAGCCGTCATTCCGTGTGGACCACGGAATCCAAAACACAGGGAAGTGAAGCTAAACCACACTCAACAACAAAAGATGGATTCCGAATTTCGCCAACACTCGCCGTCGTTCCGTGCGCCGCCGCCACACCGCCGTCACCACGGAATCCAAAACACAGCCAAACCTCACTCAATGGCAAAGTAGATTCCAGATATCGCGACCTTCACAGCCGTCATTCCGTCCGGAATCCAAAACACAGGGAAGTGCGATGGATTCCGATATCGCGACCTTCACCGCCGTCATTCCGTGCAGGACCACGGAATCCAAAACACAGGGAAGTGAAGCCAAACCTCACTCAATGGCAAAAGATAGATTCCAGATATCGCGACCTTCACAGCCGTCATTCCGTGCGGACCACGGAATCCAAAACACAGATGGAAGTGAACAGCTAAACCCAAAACACTCAAACCACACAAAAGATAGATTCCAGATTCCGACCTTCACCGATATCGCCACGGACCTTAAACCTCACTCGCCGTCATTCCGTGTGCGGACCACGGAATCCAAAACACAGGGAAGTGAAGCCAAACCTCACTCAATGGCAAAAGATAGATTCCAGATATCGCGACCTTCACCGCCGTCATTCCGTGCGGACCACGGAATCCAAAACACAGGGAAGTGAAGCCAAATCTCACTCAACAACATAAGATGGATTCCAGATGTCGCGACCTTCACAGCCGTCATTCCGTGCGGACCACGGAATCCAAAACACAGGGAAGTGAAGCCAAACCTCACTCAACAGATTCAAAAGATAGATTCCAGATATCGCGACGCGACCTTTACCGCCGTCATTCCGTGCGGACCATGGACCACGGAATCCAAAACACAGGGAAGTGAAGCTAAACCTCACTCAACAAAAGATAGATTCAAAAGATTCCGTGCGGACCACGGAATCCATTCCACTCAACAACATAAGATGGATCGCGCGACCTTCACAGCCGTCATTCCGCCGTCATTCCGTGGATTCCAAAAGGAACACTCCCGCCGTCATTCCGTGACCACGGAATCCAAAACACAGGGAAGTGAAGCCAAACCTCACTCAACAACAAAAGATGGATTCCAGATATCGCGACCTTCACCGCCGTCATTCCGTGCGGACCACGGAATCCAAAACACAGGGAAGTGAAGCCAAACCTCACTCAATGGCAAAGATAGATTCCAGATATCGCGACCTTCATCGCCGTCATTCCGTGCGGACCACGGAATCCAAAACACAACAAAAGGAAATGAAGCTAAACCTCACTCAACATCAAAAGATGGATTCCAGATATCGCTACCTTTCTCGCCGTCATTCCGTGAGGACCACGGAAGACTTATAATCGACTTAGCGGGCTTTTAACGGCATTTCCCCCTTTGTTCAGTACATGAGTATAAATCTGTGTGGTTCTAAGATCCTTGTGCCCCAGCAACTCCTGAACGGTTCGAATATCTGAGCCATCTTCTAGAAGGTGCGTAGCGAAACTGTGTCGAAAAGTATGACAAGAAGCCTGCTTCTCTATTAAGGCTGACTTGATGGCACTTTTAACGTGTTTGTGTAGAGCGGTTTCACTGTAATGATGACGTCGACGTTTTCCAGAGCGAGGATCAAGTGCGGTTTTACTTGAAGGGAATAAGTATTGCCAATGAAAACTAACGGCTTCTGAAGGGTATTTTTTTGCCAGCGCATTGGGCATCCAAACTTCGTGTTCATTGTTCTCTTTATCTATCTGATAATAGTGTCTGACCTCATTGATTTGATGCTTTAAAGCGGTAATGGAGCAATCAGGCAAAATGGTAACTCTGTCTTTTTTACCTTTCCCGTCACGAACAATAATACTGCAATGTTCAAAATCAACGTCTTTAATACGTAAACGCAAGACTTCCATTAATCGGAGCCCGGAACCATAGAGTAGTTGAACCATCAGTAGGGCAGGTTGTTGCATAACCTTCATGATACGGCGGACTTCATCGCGGGAGAATACAACCGGTATTTTCTGAGGTGTTTTGGCACGAACCGCTTTAATATCTTTCAAGGGACGATTCAAGACTTCTTTGTACATAAAAAGTACGGATGAAAAAGCCAGATTCTGAGTATTAGCCGCCACTTGTCGTTGAACTGCCAACCAGGTGAGAAATTCGGTGACTTCACTGGAACCCATTTCTTCAGGGTGACGATAACGATGAAACCGAATGAAAGTTTTAATCCAGTGGCAATATGATTCTTCCGTTCTGTAACTGTACTGTTTAAGTCGGATCTTCTCTCTTACTTTGTTCATAAAACGGTCTGACATTAGCAATAGCGCCCTTTTGATGCTGTTTTTATATACAGTAGTAAGGTAGATGAGCACAACGAATCGTCAAGTTTTTAGATGCCATTGAATTTCAGAAGTAATCAGGGCGTGGCTATAAGCCTGGATTCGCAAGGGGTGTAGTGTTTCTAAGGAATACTGTTATGTGTATACACACAAAAACACTGCAAAAAAAGAGTATTATCTGTATCAGTACAGAAAAGAACGTTATATAACGGGTATTCTGTATTGGTACAT
>CBDBOO010000082.1:0-89188 GCA_965208385.1 Endozoicomonas sp. | reverse complement strand
TAATCTCTCGCTCGCCGGGCAACTGATCGAGTTGCTGAAATGACCGCCATCATGCGTCCATCAGTAACGCTTACCGATGTGTACCTCTATCGTGATCCTGTTGATTTTCGGAAGTCGTTCAAAGGCCTGGCGGTTCTGGTCGAGCAGGAACTGGGTCATAACCCTTTTAGCGGACATTTGTATGCTTTTACCAACCGCCACCGCAATAAAATCAAGTGTTTGTTCTGGGAAGATAATGGCTTTGTGCTGTACTACAAAAGTTTGGCGGAAGACAAATTCAAGTGGCCCAAAAAATCAGACGACCTGGTAACACTGACGGGGCAGCAGCTGAACTGGCTATTGGATGGATACGACATCAGCCTTATGAAACCTCATAAAAAACGTCATTACGATAGCTGTTTTTAGGCGCATTTTGCCCCCTGTTTTGTTAAAATAACGGCTATGAAATTATTGACTGACACCCTCATTCTTCAGCCGGATTGCGCCTCGGATTTGTCCGTTGACAGCACTGAAACTCCGGCCAGTATTGACTCCCTGCTTCAGGTTATCAATGCTCAGGAGAGTGTCATTCATGAAAAAGACAGTGTCATTGATAAAAAGTCGGTTGTTATTGCTGAACAAAAAAAACGTATTAAAATTCTGGAAGAGTACCTTCGCCTTGAACGTGCCCGCCTGTACGGTCGCAGTACGGAAAAGAGTAACCAGGGCGAAATGTTCAATGAGGCAGAGCTGTCTGAGTGCGACGATGAAGAACAGCCTGAGCCTGAAACGAAAAAAAACAACAAGACAAACAAAGGCCGAAAGCCGTTATCAAAAACAATTCCTCGCCATCAGGTGCATATTGATCTGAGTGATGACGAAAAAGACGGCGCTATCGACACCTTCTACACCAAAGTCAAAGAAGAGCTTGATATTATCCCTGCCAAAGTGCGTGTACTGGAATATCTTCAGGAAAAAGCGGTGTTCATAGAGCAGGACGAACACCAGCAAGACAAACGCGTTATTAAAGCAGCAAAACTTCCCAAACATCCTATTCCAAAATCAGCCGTCAGTGTTTGTATGCTGGCGTACATTATTGTCGCCAAATATTGTGATGCCCTGCCACTGTACCGACAGGAAAAAATTCTGGCTCGTTATGGCGGTTCTATCACCCGAACGACCATGGCTAACTGGCTAATCCGGTTATCATTGCAGCTTCAACCACTCATCAATCTGATGATGGATCACCAGAGAGAAGGGACTGTCATCAATGCGGATGAAACGACGGTTCAAGTGCTCAAGGAAACGGAGAAATCAATCAACTCCGACAAGTACATGTGGGTCACCCTGGGCGGCCCGCCCGGCCAATCATCGGTTCTGTTTCACTACGATCCTTCCCGAAGCAAGGCGGTTCCTCTGCGCCTGTTTGAAGGGTTCAGTGGTTACCTGCAAACCGATGGTTACGCCAGCTATGACGCTGTGTGTAAACAGGAAGGCATCACTCAGCTCGGGTGCTTTGATCACGCCCGCCGTAAATTCACTGATGCAAAAAAAGGCGAAGCCAAGCCAGGCAAAAAGCTGAAAAACAATAAAATCAGCAAGGCCGATGTTGCTTTGGGCAAGATACGCAAGTTATACGTCATAGAAGACGAGATCAAAAGCCTGACTGCCTCAGAAAAACAACATCAACGACAGCAACGGAGTAAACCGTTGTTGGATGACCTGCATGGCTGGCTTGAGAAAAACGTCACTCGCTTAATGCCGGGCAGTTTAACCCATACCGCCATGAACTACACTCTGAATCAATGGCCTAAACTGGTCGTGTATTGTGAAGATGGCCACCTGAACATCAGTAATGCCGCAGCGGAAAATGCCATCCGCCCCTTCACTATTGGCCGGAAGAACTGGCTCTTTGCCGATACGCCCAAAGGAGCAAGAGCGAGTGCGATGTATTACAGCCTGATCGAAAGTGCAAAAGCCAATGGTTTAGAGCCCTTCGACTACCTGAGTCACATTTTGAAAGAACTGCCTTACGCCGACACCGTTGAGAAACTGGAAGAGCTTCTACCCTGGACAGTGAAGGCCGCTGGGGTGATTTCTAAAGTACATAAATAACAGGAATGGAGCAATTACGCGGATTTATTGGCGGTTACAGTAGAGATATGACTAAATCTTGTATATTGCATTTGTTTATTGCCCAAAGAACAGCGATTTGTTCTGGGATACCTTCCTATCTCATGAATAGCCATATGTGGAGCAGGAAAATAAAGTTTTTATAGGACTTGAGTGCTCCCAACTATTGACGGGAACATAGCCATTCAGGAGGGTGTCATTCGACCACTGCATGATAGTAGTCGAATGTTCTGTATATGTATCAGTCAGTGGCGGTAAATTCTATTTTATTCTAGTCGTGAATGGACGTGTATATTCCCGTACTGCATCAATCTAATTGCTTCGTCATAAACGCAACATAATAGCTGCACAGAGCCTTTAGATGTACCGCTATTGAGCATTCGGCCATTTGATCAGGGTTTCGTTGCCCGCTTCATCCAGTTGCCACCACTCGTCCATATCGGCGCCTTCCTGCCATGGGCCGGAATTGCAGCGAACCCGGCAGGCAATGGAACCGTGCAGACTATGGGCACATTCGGTATCGTCCTGCCAGGGTGTGCCAGATGCTTTAAACCAGATACTGGTCCAGGCTTTTCCCACCGCATTTTCTACTATCATCACGGGAATTAACCGGTCACTGAATAACACTTCATAGTCGTGTACAACCTTGCCGCTGTTAATGGGTGTAACCGCTTCAAATGTTTTTTCCAGCCAGTGTGTGATGTCGGCCAGTGTCAGGTTTTTTACGTAAACTTCTCTGTCTTCTATAGAATTCATATTACTGCTTTTCTGTCAGTAGCCGGGTCAGGATTCCCTGGTAGATATGGTGCAATGCATCAAGATCATCGGCCCGAACACATTCATTAATTTTATGGATGGTTGCATTGACCGGTCCCAGTTCAAGAACCTGTGCGCCTGTGGGGGCTATAAACCGGCCATCGGATGTGCCACCTGAGGTGGATAATTCGGCAACAGTGCCTGTTGTTGCGTGAATGGCTTCTCTGGCGGCATCCACCAGTGCGCCAGGGCGGGTGAGAAACGGAAGGCCGCTCAACTGCCATTCCACATCGTATTCCAGACTGTGGCTGTCGAGGATTTCCCGGACCCTGTTTTGCAGATCCTGGTCAGTTACTTCCGGGGAAAAACGAAAGTTGAAGTTTACCTGGCATTCACCGGGAATTACGTTGCTGGCACCGGTGCCGGCATGAATCTGCCAGATCTGGAAACTGGTGGGTGGAAAGAAATCATTGCCTTCGTCCCAGGTTTCACCGGAGAGATCAGCAATGGCCAGAGCAACTTCGTGTACCGGGTTTTTGGCCAGATGCGGGTAAGCTACATGCCCCTGGATACCCTTGATGGTGAGGTGGCCATGAAGAGAGCCCCTGCGGCCATTTTTTATAACATCACCCACTATGGTTGTGCTGGAAGGCTCGCCTACCAGACACCAGTCAATTTTTTCATTTCGGGCTTCCAGATGTTCGATGACTTTAACGGTGCCGTTTTTGGCAGGACCTTCTTCATCACTGGTAATCAGAAAAGCAATGGAGCCTTCGTGGTTGGGGTGTTGAGCAACAAACGCTTCGCAGGCAGTGACCATGGCGGCAAGGCTGCCTTTCATGTCGGCAGCACCACGGCCATGAAGCATGCCATCTGAAAGTATCGGCTCAAAAGGTGGATTGTCCCACTTGCTTTCCGGGCCGGTAGGAACCACGTCGGTGTGTCCGGCAAAGGCCAGCACCGGATGTTCTGTTCCTCTTCTCAGCCATATATTATCCACCTCGCCAAAACGGAGACGTTCTACCTTGAAGCCCAGTGGCTCCAGGCGACTGATCATTAATTCCTGACAGCCTTTATCTTCAGGTGTCACTGAAGCCCGACTGATCAAATCCATGGCTAGATCAAGTGTGTTTGAGGTCATATCCGTTACGAGCCAGACTGTTATGTGGTTATAGTGAAGTAGCCGGGGAGTGTATCACTTCTGATCAGGATGTTTTCTGTTTAAATTCGCAGAGATCTTCAATCATGCAGCTGCCGCACTGAGGCTTGCGTGCCTTACAGACATAGCGGCCATGAAGAATCAGCCAGTGATGGGCATCCATGAGAAACTCTTTCGGTATTAATCTCACCAGACGCTTTTCAACGTCCAGAACATTCTTGCCCGGTGCAATACCAGTACGATTGGAGACACGGAAGATGTGAGTATCCACAGCCATGGTGGGTTGATTGAAGGCGGTATTCAAGACAACGTTGGCTGTTTTTCGTCCCACGCCGGGGAGGGCTTCCAGGGCTTCCCGCTGATCCGGAACCTGACTGTTATGCTTATCTATCAATAACTTACAGGTTTTTATAACGTTCTCAGCTTTGGCATTGAACAGCCCAATGGTTTTTATGTAGTCCTTCAAGCCATCTACGCCCAGTACCAGTATCGCTTCAGGCGTATTGGCTTTTGGATAGAGCTTGTCTGTGGCTTTGTTGACGCCCACATCGGTGGCCTGTGCCGAAAGAATAACGGCAATCAGCAGTTCAAACGAGCTGTTGTAGTTCAGTTCTGTGGTTGGATTCGGATTTTCATTTCTCAACCGGGTGAAAATCCTGATTCGCTTATCCTTATTCATTGTCCTGCCTTTGGGCTTTTTCAGGATTGAACGGAGTTTACCCTGAAACCAGACTGAATCAGAAACGCTATAGTGTAAATATTATTTGAATTTACAGGCAGGGAAGCCATTTTGAATACATTACACTTCGTCCGGTCCATCGCCCTGATTCCTGTTTTAGCGATGAATAATGGTGTGAAGGCTGACGATCCATTGGATTATGGCTCCGGGTATGAAGCAGATGACGTCGTTTCAGGCTCCCTGGACGAGGTGATTACCGCCAACTCCACCAATGATTATCTTTGTGGTTCGTTGATTCTTCAGTTAACCAGCGGTTGGTTCATACAGTCACTTTTCCTTAAACACGGAACCATTCAGAACCAGTTTCAATTTGAGCCGGTCAGCGGCGGGAAGAAAAGGTTCAGGCCGACAGGGTTTGGCAACACCTTACTGCATGTCCGGCAGCCAACCGGTTACCTTGCCTATTCAAACCTCTACCCATCGGGTTACCCCATTGACTTTCTTCTGACCGTTGTTCAGGCGGGTGGCGTGAATGAAACTTCCTTCAGAATCCGGAAAAAAACATGCAATATTGCCGCTCTTGGAGAGGTCGAGCTTTCCCAGCTGACCGGCAACCCTTTGAGTTATCATCTGCAGAACTCAGAGCGTGACGATACCACCACTATTTTCCACTGGTTCGATTCTGCTTTTTTTACCCCAGCCTATCTGGTGATGCCAGCCCCCCAGGCCAGTGATGGCGTGTTCTATCCCTGAAGACTATCTATCACTGAAGACTATCTATCACTGAAGATTATCTTCCCCTGCCAGTAAACTTCCTTTCTGTGTATTTCAAGGGCATCTCCTGTTGATGCCTCAGGGTTCTATTTTCAAGCACCCTGTCTGCCTTGTCTCATCATTAAACTGAAAGCTGACTACACGTTTTACCACAGCAAAAAATCATGATGATTCGGGCAATCGTGCGTATCCGCTGCTATACATAATTGCCTGAAAATTCTAACAATGCGGGGCGGTATTCTGGGCTATTCCCTGGGCAATTCCGGACATCCTATGAAATCAGCGATATTTCTCAAAACAGGGTTCCTGTTTCTGGTTCTGCAGAATCTATGGACAGGTACTCTGTTTGCCCGGAGCCTGAGTCATCAGGATAACCCCAGATTTCACTGGGTAACTGTACAGCCTCTGGATAAGACTGAGCGTTCAACCCGACACTTTTCTTTTCAATGTCACCAGCAATTCTACCTGCCTGAAATACCATCAGTATTCACCCACTCATATATTTTTCCGGATCAGTTCAGGCTGTTGCAGTCGGGTCATGGAGATCAGCTGGCCATAGTCAGTGATTCTGACTGGACCCGGAGTGTTCATGTCAGCGAACAAAAAGATGGTGCCATAACCCTTACCCTGTGGGAGCCTGAATTGAGCCACTGGCGCTGCCTGCCAATCTCTTCTTGTGATAACTCAAACGTATTTATTGAACGCGAAGTACAAACTGCTTGCCTGAGTGTTGAAATTTCAGAGGAAGCAGAGCATTTAATGTGGCGTACCCCGAAAACAAAAATGCGCCTGATGTCGCCTTGGCAGGAAAGGCAACAGGGCTCGTTGTATGCAGGACGGAGTGGTGGTGAATATCTCGATTTTCCTCCTGACGGACTGGGTGGCCCGGGCCCCTGGTATAGCTCAGGCTCAATGGTTCAGTTGTTTTATAAAAGCCAGACTGTGGATCCAATGGCACTGACTTAAGAGCTCACCCCCTGTATTTCTTGAGCCTCCGAGCCTGTGCTCTTGAGTGTTGAAGCTTTTTATGCGGCTTTGGTCGTCTTTTGACTGCTCGTGGCTCTGACCTTCCCGGACGATTGCCTACAAGATGTTGAGCGATTATTTCCAACATACTGATAACCTTTTCTTCAAGCTGGTCTCCTATCGCTTGCAGCAACGTCTGGTGAAAAGAAACCAGTGTTTCTTGCGCCGCTTTAAAGCTGGCTTCTCTGGGCACTTTTCCGATACTTTGTGCGGCTTTTGCCATCAGTGCTCTAATCAGGTTGTAGACCAATAAATTGACAGAGATTTCTTTTCGTACCATTTCCGGACTTTTGCAGCGAAGCATATCCATCTTCATCGTGGTTTTGATCACACGAAAATCAATTTCTACGTTCCAGCGCTTCAGATACAAGGCAATAATCTCGCTTCGAGGATACTCTTCGGCATCCAGTAAGGTAGTGACAATAATACGACGTTTATTTTTAACCGCCCTAATGATTAGCTCTTCAGGCATCTGATTGTACAGCTCCTGACTCATCCACTCTGGACGAACTGATCTGTGAAGTTTGAACAGCCCATCGTTTTTAGTCAGCTTTTTGAAGCACTTTCTGAAATCAATAATACGGGAACCATTTTTCTCAAAGACCACGTCACCCTTGGTTTGAAGCAAAAAAGCCAACAGAAAGTAGTTCTCGAAATTAGCGTCCCCTAACAGAATGTCTCCATCCTGAAGACGAAACAAAAGCTTTCTGAGTAATGCTTGCTCCCCTGTTTCTTTGCCTTCATAAGGAGCTACCGCATAATCTAACAGAGCACCACTGCCCAAACTCATCAGAACGAGAATCCTCAGTATTGGAAAGCCCAGTTCTTTTTTTGGGTGTTGAGTTGAGGATAAATTTCCTCATTTTTTTCTGTGTCTGGCATCAGAAGTGTTGAACCGTCGGTTATCAGAACGCGTCTCTGGTGCCACAACCAGGATTCAGGGCTGACCTTGTCAAGGTTGTCACCTGAAGTACAAAACAGCGACTTAACAGACTCTTCAGTTAACCTCGGGCGAGCCTTACAGTACGCGCTGGTTTGTGTATTGGAAGGTTTATTTCCTGCGGCTACCTGATCCTTTGCTTCATCAATCAAAGCATGACGACAGGATTTGGTATCGCTGGCCACCTGCTTCATAAAAAGAGTGAGCGTCTTGATTGGAGGGAAAATTCGTACTCTCGAATTTGGATAGCTGTCTTGAAATTCGATAAGATTCTCTGAAGTGAGAACGGCTGAAAGGTCATCGTTATCGGTTTGTGCAAACTGGCGAAGGCAATCGTCAGCAACAGAAAGATACTCTGAACTACACTTGTTCATGGCTTGCTCGGGTGGTTGAGTTACACCGGCTTTTATAGTCGTTTTTCTTCTCGAGCAAGCCTTAGTGTTTCAGGGGATACTTCCTTAAGTCAGTGCCATTGGACTGTGGATCAGTTACTTTTCAACGAGTTCGGATATTTTGCCAACGGACATATTGATCAATATGTTCTTCCTGATATTCCGGGCAAAGAGTGGCAAAGAAATACACTGGGTGACTGGTATCTGGTGGAGGGAGAGCTGACAGCATGTGCTCCTGCAGACAAAACGTTGCTTTGTCTGGTAGGACAATATTTGGCTTCATCGCTGCTACTCCTTTCTCAACACTCTGGAATATCAAACTTTGGAGATCGTCCGCAGACTAGCGGAGGACTGATGTTTTCCCGGGACGAGGATTCAGATTCAGATTCGGATCAGGCAGAGGAACAGTCTGACGAAATAACTGAGCAGGAGTCTGAAGATCTGTATGGCGATTCCCCCTCAGATGATGATCCTGAGCAGGAAGACGATGCAATCGAGCTGGAGGCCAGTGAAGAAGACGCACTGAATCGGATTTATCGGTTATTCCTGAGTGCGCAGCATCCTCAGAGTCCACTTGATTTTATTCAGCTGAAAGATGACAGCGACGCCTATCATTGGCAACAGTTTGTCCTGTTGGTTTGTGGAGAAATGAACTGGCTGGATCAGATGACCGATGAAGGGAGTTTCATGGATATTTTCCCCGCTAATGTTGCTGAGGCTACTCTGGTCCATAAGCTACTGGTCTTTCGCCTTCTTTCTATCTATGCCACCAGAGTCGTTCAAGTCAGTCCTGATCAATGGCTATTGAAACATGCTGGAATCTTGCCAGTCAGACCGCCGGACCTGAACCGATTTAAAGCACTTTACCAAAAGTTAGCCGTTATGCTTTTGTCAGAGTGGCATCAGCGAAATGCTTCTGCACTTTCGGGTGCCCTTGCGGCCTATTTTGAATCATCGCCTGCACCGGATCATTTTCACGCTTTTTCAGGGAATTTATCCTGGGAAAGTGCTTCCTATAATATTCAGCAGCTGATTGAGGCCTGTCAGGAAAACGAACGGTCACTGGCTTTTCTCGATGAAACGGTTCTGGGCTGGTTTGACAGGAGTGGACCGGCGGACTTGCAGGAAGAACATCAGGGAGAGGCATTACGAGGAGCGGATGAAGCCTCTCTTGATGAAGTAATGGAAAAAATGTCTGAAGAGGAACTTTACCATTTTGCTCACCACCTGATGTCAGAAACCATGGGCGTAGCGGGCAGGGCGATCTCATTTGACAAACACCAATCCTGTTGCATATTCAAAAAGCTAGCTTTAAAAACTGAATTTTTGAGAAGTACAGGAAATTAGGCTTATTTTGGTACTTTTGTGTGCTGAATAATTAGCCAAACAGAGAAAGTTAGTGCCAAATGAGATCGCCCTGGCGTAGCGGGCGTACATAGATTGAATGCAGGACTTGATATGGCACAAAGGCAAGGAGTAGAAGACTACAGGAGAAGTCGGGAATCAGCGTATCTTAGAAATCAGCAAGACTCTGACTTTGAAGAGGAAGAGGTTGAAATTCGCTACAAACGGCAGGAAGTGGTGGAAGTTATATCGAGAAAAACAGGAGAAGTATTGGCCATCGCTGGCGAGCAAGAAAAAGTAGCTACCCGGATTACATACCGGAAAGATCCGGTGTTCCAAAGGGATAGGCTTGAACGGCTTCATCATACAGATCCTGCAGGCCATGATTTACGCCGCAACACCATCAAATCGAATAATCGACCGTTGTCTGGTATTGATGGCGGGGCTGCCAAAAATCCGGTTGACTCATTGAATGCCCATAATTATTCAGCAGAAGCGCTCAAAACGCTGGCACTGGCGGTTTACCCCAGGTTACAGGTGCTCACTGGAATAATCCTGAATAGCAACTGGGCACGTATGAACACTGTTCTTATTCCCCATTTGTCTTCAAGAAGTGACAGTTTCTATCATGAACTGGTGGCAAAAGGTCTTACGCCAATAGCAGCGACCTTATCAAAAAGAAACCGGATGCTGGGAATTTCTGGTAGCAACAAACATGCATCCGTTGCTTTGCAGGTCAGTCGGGCATTGGGTGAAAATATCAGCAAAGAGAATTTTTTAGTGCTGATAGGATTACTGGAAGTGGAGGCTGAAACCGGACATTCCGGATTTACCAGGACGACCCTGAATCAAATTGTCAGTGCTGCCTTGGGAATAAAGGGCAGGACTCCATTTTATACTGAAGGGGCATCACTAGATAGGCCCCGATAAATGGACTACTTTCCATTGGTTTCATAACGTGGTGGAAAATAAGTGAAAACGAAAGCAATATTGGCCTCTGTGCTTTGTTTTTTTCCAGCAATGGTCCAGGCGCTCAACTGGACCTGTTGCAATTGCGGTAGTGAATATGCAGTGCCTACTGCTCATAATTGTGACTGTAATCTGGCCATTGCCACTTATCAGCCACAGACAACTGAAGACACAACTATCAGTAGTCCACAGGTCTGCTCTGAAGCGAATGAACTTGAATTGAATCTGGCTGATCTGAGTAATATTCAGTCTCAGGGAGCTGACGCGGAGCAGCATGCTCTGGTGGAACTGGTGGCCAGTAATGACCTTATGGCCGGGCATATTCAAGCGGCTTTTCAGGGGCAGGGGCCGGTTAACGTTCATTCTACACTGCCGTTTTATAACATGATTTTCAGCTGGGGGAACCAGGTTCAAAACTGGGGAAACGATGAGTATGCGCTGGTTGTTCAATTGCTGAGTCAGGAATTGGTAACAGCCTTAGGGGGGCTGGAGTCAGAGGAGGATATTCTGGCTGCCATCCAGATACTCCATCACCATCCCGATCTGGTTAACAGCCTGAAAATGCTGAAGAGAATCTGGCTGATACTGAATAGTTCTGAATCTGTGAAGAGAGCTCGAAGTCACGGAGTAGAATTTTCAGTTCTGGTTAAGGTTTGGCTGAAATGGCTTAGAGCGCATGAAGGTATTCATGATAATATTTCTCACGAGCCTTTATTTCTGGCAGTTGTGGTGGCAATCCACGAGCCGGTCACCCAGAATTTACTGGACGCTTTTTTTAAAGACAAAAATTGTGATATAAGACGTGGGCAAGGCGGCTATCCCATCTTAGTTCAAAACCTTGATCATTATTTTCAAACGCATTTTGTACTTTCCGAAACACAGGCCAAACTGCTCACCGACTACACACTTTGGTGGTTAAGGTACAACCATGTTCTTAAAGAAATTCTGACGGGCGAGACCTCTTCAGATGAAACACCCTACCTATCCAGATTACAGGGACATCGTCTGTTACAGCTGATGTGTGTAATAGATGGAGCCCAGGCTACATGGGTATTTGCTTTTCTTCTTCATGATCCGGGAAACCTGAATGAACTGGTGAAACAAGCGGGCATCACTGATAAAAATAAGGGTAGTGCGGAAGGCCTTGAAAAAGGAATTCGAGAATTTAAAGAGAAAAAAGGGAAAAAAAGAAGATAAATAAAACCAAATAACACTTTGGGGGTAGCGTATAAAAATCAGGAACCAGCATAGCTGGCTCCTGATTATGGTTATCCCTGTGGAAGGTTATCGAAGCAACGGCTATCCTTGCATGCTGTCTGATCTTTCAGAGAGTTCTGGTAGTCTTCATCCTGGTGGGCTTTGCCATAATTAGAAATGAACAGCGGACTGGCTTCTTCAGACAACACCAGCCTGGTGTATGTTTCGATCAGCTGTTCCCGGGATACGGCATTGACGGCATCAGCCAGAAGTATGGCTTCGTCAAAACCATGATCACTGTCTTTTATAGACGACCATAGACGATTCGTCCGTTCGGACAGGTTCGTGTCTTTTTTGAGTAAATCCACGGTCACTGCCGCTTTATAGTCATTCAGCTTTTCAACGGTCAGTTCCTGCAGCATTGATAGCTGGTTTTCAGCGAAAGCATCCACTCTGGTTTTCAGCTTGTCAGGACCCATTACCGGTGATTGTAATAGGAAAGTGAGGCCGGGCTGATCATGGAAACTGCGGGAAAATGCCGAAGCAACATAACCCAGCTGCTGATCTGTTCTGATTTTGTTGAAGAAGGGGGTTCGCAGCATTGAGGTGGGCTATGTTCCCGTCAATAGTTGGGAGCACTAAAGTCCTATAAAAACTTTATTTTCCTGCTCCACATATGGCTATTCATGAGATAGGAAGGTATCCCAGAACAAATCGCTGTTCTTTGGGCAATAAACAAATGCAATATACAAGATTTAGTCATATCTCTACTTTATAAGGCACGTCTGTAGCCCTGTAAACATAGGGAGTAAGCAATACAACTATTGGCGGGAACATAGCCATTGAGGTGGCTTCTCGTATTAATTAATGTTAAAGCATTAAACTATGCATTTTAGTTCATCATCTTCAAAATTTAACAGTTGTTGATTGAGGTGCCTTACCTCTACAATAATCATACTCAAGGACAGTATTTGGATCTCTTTATCTAATAAACGAATATTACTATCATCTAGATTTGCATCCCATTCATCTAAAAGTAATAAACATGTTGCTCTACCATCATTAAAGAGTAAATTCATTTTTTCAAATTGCTTTTCCCCTGTTGAACCGGTATTTAGATTATCAAAAAAGTTCGTGTTTGGTCCAAAATATATGCTATCTTTTTTAGATTCTTTAAGATATTTCAGAAAGCTAGATTTTCCCGATCCGTTTTTTCCAGAAATTAAATATCGTCCAGCATTATTATTTTTAATGTTGTTGATTAAAAACTCTTTTTGTACATTGCTTTTTTCTTGATAGGAAAAGATTTTAATGTGTTTATAATTAATGGAGCTGGTTAAGTTGTATCTTGACAGTCTATTTGGAAAGTTAGTAGGTTTTTATATTTATATTTCATCAACATAAGTCTGCTGTTTATTTTACTGACCCCATGAATTGATCCCAGTACTTGTAATGATCTTGGTAGTATCGCAACTAATACTCCGAGCATCAAAGGATTGTTGGCAAATAAAAACTTTGTTGTAAAAATCAATATCGGTACACAAATTATTATTGGTACTGTAGAAATTATTTGTTCTAGAACTACATACTTCTCTGTATTTTTGAAATATTTATTTGCTTTTTCATCAAAACTGTTTTTGCCGTTCAGTAATATTGTTGGGTTCGAGAAAAAATTTTATCCCAAAAAATATCGACATTTCCAACAAGAGTTTGACGTGAGTTTTGTATTTTTTTGGCTAAATCGGATATTCTGTATCTCAATAAAGTTACTATTAATAGTGAAATGATTACTGAAACAAAAAATATAGATGTAAGTTTTATTCCAAGAGTAATTGAAAAAACAAATAGCGTCAGGAGCACGTTTAGATATAAAGACAATGCATTCATTGTGAACCCGGACAGCTCTTTAAATGGGGTGCAATTAAAAGTGTGCCCCTGGTAGCAATTTCTCAGTTCTGATCCATAATTCCATGAGACTGAATCAACCTGCCTGCCGCCATGTCCACTTCAAAAAAACTCTCTGAAAGACTTGCTGATCATCCAAAACTAGAGAAACGAGTTTCTGATCTTCTGAATGTTGTCGAAGCTGAGTCTGGCAGCCTCGACCGAGCTTCTGAAGCAGAAGAAGCTGTTATCAAACACCTCAGAGGGATGGGTAACGAACTGTTGACCGACTGGGGGCTTCACAAGGAAGGCCAGAAGTTCAAAGCAGTCAGGGAGCTTCATCCCGAAGCCAAGTCTCGAAAAAAAACACTTAATGGCTGAGCATCTACGGAAAAATCGAACTACCGGAACGTTGTCTGAATATCTGCGGACATCGTGTACGTCCGTTCAGTGAAACGGCTCATATCTCTTGCCGGGACTATTCTCTCCCCCTGCAGCGTCGAATCGTCGATTTTGCCGCTGATGACTCCTTTGATACAGGTTCCCGAAAAATGAAGGAGCATTACCATGTCGATATTCCTGAGTCGTCAAAACGGGCGGTGACTCTGGGACATGCTCACTGTATGAAAGAACAAGGCATCGAGTCTTTGCAAAACCGGCAAGAGTGCATAGGAGAGGGCGAGCAACTGGTTGGGGAAATGGATGGTAGCATGATCCCTATTGTTCTGGTTGATGAAAACGCAGAGGGCGATAAACGTAAAACGCGCAAACTGGAGTGGCAGGAAGCCAAACTCTGCCTTGTTTACGAAAATGGAAGTACAAATAAAAGACACCGTGTTGTCATGGGAGAGCCGGATGAAGCGGGAGATCACTGGCTGAGTTGTGCTATAGAGCAGGGCATGAACAGACAAACGACTATCCATTGCGTCAGTGATGGGGCTCAATGGATTGCCAGCCAGCCAGCCAGCCAGCCAGCCAGCCAGCCAGCCAGCCAGCCAGCCAGACGGATCGTGTTTTTTGCAGATCAGGGTAATTTTTTGGTGGATTTTTATCACCTCTGTGAGTATCTGGCAGATGCGGCCAAAGAGTGCGCAGGTGATGAAGATAAACGCGAAGAGTGGATTGATCATCAAAAAGCGCGGATGAAATCAGGGGGCGTTGCTTCTGTACTGTCGGCGCTGGAACCTTACCGTAATGGATTATCAGGAAAGCAGGCAAACAAGGCAGAGGAGTGTCATCGCTATATCAGGAACCGCCCGGGACAGTTTGACTATCAAGGAGCAAAGGCAGCCAACCTTCCCATTGGATCAGGAGAAGTAGAGAGTTCAAACCGTTCCGTGGTGCAAGCACGGCTTAAAATTCCGGGAGCGTGGTGGAAAGCAAACAATGCATTTGACATGTTGTGTTTAAGAACGCTCCGGGCCAATAGTGATTGGAATGCGTACTGGCAAGCTACAGGGTGAAGGAGAATGACACACTTTTAATTGCACCCCTTTAAATGTTACCATAGCCTCTGTTGTCATCCAGTTTATAAATTCTGTTTTATTCTCTGAGCTTGAATAACCTTGGTCAAATTTTACTTGATCGAAACATGATAATGTATAGTTTTTCCATGAAGTATTAATTAGTTTATTAATTAATATCTCAGATATTGAGCTAGTAATGTAGGCTATCAAAGCAGAAATAAAAAATAACGAAATATAGAATAAGCTATTATTTATATCATTAACTCCGGCAAATTTTCCAGCTGTAGCAATAAAGAAAGTTGACACTGCTAAAGTGGTTTGCTGAAAAATAATGAGTAAGCTTGCTGCTAATAGAAATTTATTTTTAAAAAACATATAATGCTGCCAGTAATATAATGAACGCTGTGGAGACTGCACCTGTAATTATTTTTCTCTTGATGTTGATTTTTAAATATGTATCAATGTGTTTTTCAGCTATTTTTACTTTTAAAATAACATTATTAGATTTTGAATCTTTAAATTTTTTTATAAATTTTGAAAGGAATATAATTTTATTGGATATGTTGATTTTCTTTTGTGTCAAAAAATCCAAGTCTGTAGACACCATATCTCTAATGACAAGCGTTGGTATAGGTGTTCTAAGAGGGAAGTAACTTTTAGAATGTAAGCTAGGTGCTGTGCTGTATGGATATAATGCACCAATCATAGCGTCATTTATCACAAATTTTTTTTTGCAAATCGCCTGTATTTTTAATAGTTGTTTCGTATCGAAATCTTCATGAAAAAAAATAATTAGTGATGCGAAATTATTTTCGACTCTAATTTTATTTAAATAATATTCAAGTGATTCGTATACAAACTTTATTGCTTCTTTAGGTTTTTTAATGTGTTCTGAATCGGGATGATATGTATAATATATACTATCTTTTGCCAAGCTAGGTGGTACAAAAGGACATACTGCCCCCTTGCGATGAGGATGAGGAGAACAAAGGAATTCTTTTACATAAATTGAAAGTCTATCATAAGTTCTACATATTTTTTCAGATCTGTTATCTCTATCAAAAGTTGATTCATTCCAATAGTCTTTATTGTTCATGGAACTGCCAATATAAAATGATTTTATGAATAACATTTATGCTGTTAGAGGGTTAACCCTAATAGCATAAATGGCTTGTTTTATCTTACCAGTCCCAACCACCACCAAAATCATCTTCTGATCCAACAGGATCTACACTTCGATTGATAAAAGGTATTTTTGATAATACCATTTTTAAGAATGGTGTACTTTCATTTCTCTCGTAGATCTTACTAAAAGTTATTGAGTTTGGATTTGAATAATCGTTTTTTATTATTTTACCACCTTGTTATTTTAGTTTTTGGTATATTCTACATGCCTGGATTCAGTAATATGTAGAACTTTAGATTAGTACAGATCATTTATAATTGTTGTGACGTGTATCACAATATTATAAACATTGTGGAGTTGTTTGAGCGCACATTCTGATAACTCTTGTACACCTATTCTACCAGCACTTTCATAAGCAATCAGACGAAGAACCTTTAGATACAGCAGTTGGAAGATTGAATGAAGAGGTAAAGCTCCCCCGGAACAAGGACAGGTTCCGGGGGGATGTTTATCAGCCCTGAGGCAGACTGTCAAAACAGGTGGTGCTCTGACAGGCTGTCTGGTCTTTTATGGCTTTCTGGTAATCTTCATCCCGATGGGCTTTACCAAAGTTGGTGATAAACAATGGCTTGGCGTTGTCGGACAATATCAGTTCGCTGTATATATCCGCCAGTTGCTCACGTGTTGTGGCATTGATGGCTTCAGCCAGTTTTTTCCGTTCGTCAAAACCATGCTTACTGTCTCCGATAGATGACCATAATCTGTTGGTTCTTTCAGAGAGGTTGGCGTCTTTTTTCAGAAGGTCGCCAGTAACACCGGCTTTATACTGGGCCAATTGTTCTTCGGTTAACCCTGATAGAAGTTCCAGCTGATTCGCAGCAAATGCATCGACCCGGACTTTCAGCTTATCAGGTCCCATAACCGGCGATTGCAGGAGAAAAGCCAGTCCCGGAATGTCCTCAAAGCTCGGTGCGCCAGCCCAGGCGACATAACCCAGTTGTTGCTCTGTTCTCAGTTTGTTGAAGAAGGGAGTGCCGAGGATATTCCCCAGTAGTGCCAGCTTTGCACGCTGCTGAAAACTATCGTCTTTGGCCTGATAGTAGAGCAACAACACTGAATCATTATGGTCAATGTCAAGGTTCAGGCGTAAGGCGTCGGCACTGGCCAGTTTACGAATGGAAGATTCATATTTGTCCACAGAATTCGTTTTCAGCGTTTCTACCAGATTTTCTGATATGGCCAGGGCATCAGACTGCTTCACGTTGCCATGAAAAAACGCTTCAGTATGACTGTTAATCAGGAACTGACTGGCGTAATCCGTGAGTTTTTTCTCCGTGATTCCATCCACCACTGCAAGCCATTCATCGGTGCTGTAATTTCTGGGTTGCAATGATTCTCTCAAGGCTGAAAATACCTGACGGAAAGGTGGCCGAAAAGCATCGTTTTTCAGATCCTGAATAAGGCTTCGTTTCTCCTGGGTGAAAATGTCAGAATCGACCCGGAAGGTGGTCATTGCACTGGTTATGGCATTGAGCAATTCAGCCTGTTTGTCGTTAAAGCCGGAAACACTGATTGAAAGACCTGTCTGGCTGGTACTGAGGCTGTAATGCATCCCCGCCTCCCTTGCAGGGTATCCGTACTCGTTCAGTGAGCGGGTCAGCATGGTGTTATAGAGTGACAGAAGTGCTGCGTTTTCCGGTGTTTTTGTGGCTTCGCTGCTGGTCAGATTGATGAGGATATCGGATTTCGGAACATCAAAGGTATTATCGTGAAGGTACCAGAGCTTCAGACCCTTTTCGTCTTTCAGAATCGCGGGCTCAACCGATGCGGTGTCTGAAACCACATTCAGGTTCTCTGGCAGGAAAGGGTTGGCCGCAGGCGTATGCAGTGAAGGCTGAACCCTGGGTTGATCAAAACGTTTTTTCAGTTCGCTGGATAACGGACTGACACTGTACTGGGCTTTGTAATAGGGCTCGATTTTGTCGGTAGGTAACCCCTGGGCAGTGACGGCCATGCGAACGTTATCGGAACGGAAATACCCCAGATAGTCTTCAATGAGGTTTTTGTCGAAATCCTTATAGGTAAAGGCGCTGTTCAGTAATTCATTGGCAGTATAGTTGTGCATTTTTGCCGCCAGACTGGAAACAGTGCTCTGTGGATCACCTGGTTCCAGAAAGCGGAACTGGATATCAGCAACCTGACCTGATTCACGGAATAGCCACTCCTGCATTCCCTCCCGGCGGATCAGGTCGATCCAGTCAAAGGTCATGGCTGCAATGGTATCAACATTTTCAAGCCCGGCTGGTGTCAATGCCAGGCTGATATTGAATTCGGAATACTCATTGGCCTGATCTTCGGCACCTGCAGACAGGGATTCGATCCAGCCGCGGGCTTTTAATTCACTGTGCAGACTGCCTGCACCTTCGTATCCAATCAAACGGCCCAGATAGGTTAACGGTTTTTTATCCCGAACACTGTGCTTGCTCGGCATGGGGAAGGTGAGCGACAAGTCTCGTTCATCTTTCAGGGGAATCAGATTGATTTTAATGCCGAGCTGTTCCGGCAGATAAGGCACAACATTAGACATTATTTGTGGCTTTTCACCGGCAGGAACATCTGTAAAGGAGTTTCTGGCATATTGTTCCAGTGTTGCCAGGTCTTCTTTACCGTATAGAACAACGCTCATATTACTGGCTACATAATACTTCTTGTAGAACACATAGAGATCATTCCAGAGATCTTCTCCATCCTCATTTTCCAGGGTTTCCAGAGTGCCGACATTAAACCGGCTTTTGGGATGAGCAGGGTTGGACAGGGCGCTAATGGCTGTCCACAGGCGCCAGCCATCTTCCTTGGCATGGAGTTTGTATTCGGAATCAACGGCATTTCTTTCCCGGTCCACATACTGTTTATCCAGAGTAGGCGAGATGAAAAACTGGGCCAGCTGATCGGTGGCAGATTCCAGTTTGTCGGCGTTAATATCAAAATAATAGTTAGTACGTACATCGGCTGTGTAAGCGTTAGCGCTGCCGCCATTGGCTTTTATATACTCAAAGTAACCATCCACTTCCGGGTATTTTTCGTTACCCAGAAACAGCATGTGTTCCAGAAAATGAGCCAGGCCTTCACGGTCCGGAGATTCCTGGTAACTGCCAGCATTCACATCCACAGCGGCTGCGGCTTTATCGCTTTTAGGGTCGGAAATCAGTAAAACTTTTATGCCATTTTCCAGAACAAGGTATTGATAATTTCGATGGTCCTGGGGGCTTTTTATCACATGATCTGCAGATAATTCTGGTGTCAGGGCAGATTGTGTCTGTACGTAATTGCAGCCGCTCAGCATGAGGCTGGCAGTAATAGCTGCTATTGATATAGCCAGTTTGTTTTTGTTTTTGATGATCAAGCTGTTTTCCTTTCGGTCTTGAACCATCTGTCCTTCAGATGGTCGCGTAAAAAGTCGAGTAAAAAGTCGAATAAAAAAAGTGACTAGAGTTTTATCACTTTATTCAGGAATTTGCATCTATTGTCCATCGGAGCAGGGATTTCATGTTGGTGGACGTTATATAGAACCGATAGTGGAGTAGAGGGAAGAGGATTTTCTCATTATTCAATAAGCATAAAATTACAACCCTGATTCAAAGTAAGCTCTGCAATCAGGGTTGTGATGAAGCAGGGTGTTAAAAGACACTGTCTGAAGTATACGATATGAGTTGTTTATATGTTTAAAGAGTAGTCTAAAAATAACGTCCTGATTTGCTTTAGGGTGGGGTGTGTGATTTAAACAATGTCAAGAATAACGACTACACTAGTATGGTCGTATAGGCTTTTTGGCGTTGAGAAATATGTACAGCTCAGTCCTTTCATCCAACGATGAAATCACAGAAATCGTTATCAAAATCCCGCACAATCGCTCAATGGTGGATTTCGAAAATCATTTGCAAGATGCCTTAAATGAAGCGGGACAACTGGGAACAAAAAAGCAACTTGAGTGGCTTGATACTGACGGTTCTCCCATTACGCTTGGCAATGTTCGGTTGACCAGTAAAAGTAAAAAAGAATTGAAGGTTTATGAAACTCCATGGGGAGCGGTTAGGGTCAATCGTTTTATCTATCAAAGTCGTGAAGGCGGTGCTATTTATTGTCCCCTTGATCAATCTGCACGAATTGTTGTTAATTCAACCCCGCGACATGCCTGCATGGTCAGTTGGAAGTTTGCCCACATGCCTTCCACTGAAGTAGAGCAAGATTTTCTAAGAAACCACGGACGTAAAATCCATCGAAGAACCGCTAAAGACCTGGCAGAAGTTGTTGCCAGTATTGCTCAGGCCAAAGAAGAATCCTGGACTTATGAATTACCGGATTTACCCGAGCCAGTAGCCACAGTTAGCTTGGGGCTGGATGGTGCAAACTTGCTTTATAAAGAGGGCTACAGAATTGCAATGTGCGGAACTATTGCGCTTTATGATGAAGAAGGAAATCGAATGCACACGGTGTACGCTGCCGCTGCCCCCGAATACGGAAAAGAAACTTTTATAAGGCGGTTCTCTTCTGACATTGAGAAAATGAAGTCTCGTTTTCCTGATGCCACTTACGTTGGAGTTGCTGATGGGGCACCAGATAATTGGACGTTTCTTGAGTCTGTTACATCGATTCAAATTCTGGATTTTTATCACGTTAGCGAATATGTGACAGAAGCGGCAGAAGCTATATATCCGGGTAAAAAAATGCAGCATGAACGCAAAGCCTGGTTAAGATCAACACTGCACGAATTAAAAAACACCCCTGGTAAGGCAAAACGTTTATGGTTGGAATTAAAGAAAGCAGCTCCCGGGAATAAACGTCTTGTTTCTAAAGAAAAACTGGATAAAGCCAGAACTTATTTCAAAAATCACTGGCACCAAATGATTTATCCAGAAGCGTTGGAAAACAAGTTACCAATTGGTTCTGGTGTAACAGAAGCTGCTTGCAAAACGCTGGTTAAGCAGCGCATGTGTAAGTCAGGCATGCGATGGAAGGAACAAGGGGCGTCAATGCTATTAACATTACGAGCTCTGGCGAAGTCAACGGGTTATTGGGATGCTTTCTGGTCGAAGATGGATCGCTACGGGTTTCCAGTGGCTCACAACCTGCATGCCTGACATTATTCAAGCCACACACCCTTAGGGTGTCATAAAACATACCACTATCGTAGGTTGGTGCAGAACGAAGTGAAGCCCAACATTGGCAGCATAACGTGCTGACAGAATTGTTGGGCTTCGTCCCTCTGCCCAACCTACGCTAACAAGTCGATCTGTACGATGAAAATACGACACTTATTTTGAGACTATTCCAAAGCGAATGTTAAACATTGCCCGTTACCCTGACCCGTCGACTGACAGATTCTGCAGATGGCAGTTTTGCTTTCCGGCGTTCTTCGAGCTTTTTATCGGTGATGTTTTTAATGGCAATCAGAAAGCCCATAAAAACAAAGGCACCAGGGGGTAAAATAGCAAACAGGAATTGTTTGTAATTATCAAACACCGTAAAGGTCCAGTTTTCTGCGCCAGCGCCAAACAACAGCTCCATGCCGGCAAACAGGGTTCCCTGTCCAACCAGTTCCCGAACGCCTCCAAGAAGTACCAGTATTACCAGAAATCCGGCACCCATCATCAGACCGTCAAAAGCCGCAGGCAGAACCGGATTCTTCGAAGCAAAAGCATCGGCGCGACCCAGAATAATGCAGTTGGTGACGATAAGCGGGATAAAAATCCCGAGAATTTTATAGAGTTCATAAGCGTAGGCCTGCATTAACAGTTCAATGCAGGTTGTGAACGAAGCGATGATCATCACAAAAACAGGTAACCGGATTGCATCGGTGACCTGATTGCGGATCAATGACACGGCAATATTGGAACCCATAACCACTAACATAGTGGCAATGCCCAGCCCCAGGGCATTGACTACACTGCTGGATACGCCCAGTAAAGGACAGAGACCAAGTAACTGCACCAGTGCCGGGTTGTTGTTCCACAAGCCATCAAGGGCAATTTTTGCTGCTTTGGATTCAGCCATTACTGTTTCTCCAGCGGGACATTAACTTTCTGATTCAGAAGTAACGCCCTGTTTTCTTTGAAATATTCCAGCGAACGATAAACCGCAGCCACTACAGCCCGGGGGGTGATGGTGGCACCGGTAAACTGGTCAAACTGGCCACCGTCTTTTTTAACGCCCCAGCCGGAAGTATCAGGATTAATCAGGGATTTTCCGGAAAAACCGAGAATCCAGTCTGAAACATTGGTATTGATTTTATCACCCAGACCGGGTGTTTCCTTATGGGTTACCGCACGGACACCGGCCAGACTTCCGTCACTGAATATGCCAATTAGCAATTCAATTCTGCCGTTGTAACCATCGGGTGCAGTGGCGGGCAGAATAACGGCTGCCACTGTACTGTTTTTATAGGCAATCCAGGCTTTCCTGTCTTTCTGGCTGGACAGTAACCGGGATGGAGAAATTGTAATGACGGAATCAACAAGGCTGTTGTCGTGTGTGTGGGCAGGCAGTATCTCCATCAGGGCTTTCGCTTCATAAGCTCTGATCTGGCTGGCAATACGCTCCTGGGTGATTACATAAGTGAGTGAAATCAAACCCACCGTGAAAATAGCAAATAATCCCAGGCTGATGCTGTTACGACGGACACTCTGGAAGAGTCCCAGCTTGTTGGTCGTATCACTGGCGTTCTGGCCTTCGCTCATGTTCAATCCTTCCCGGGCAACCCTTTATTGGGTTTGCTATGGCCATAAGTACGTGGCTGTGTGTAGTAATCGATAGTGGGTGCAGCCATATTCATCAGCAATGTAGCAAAGGCAACACCATCCGGATAACCGCCCCAGGTTCTGATGATGTAAACAACAAGGCCAGCACCAATACCAAAAATCAAACGTCCCGTATTACTGGTGGCACCACTGACCGGGTCAGTGATAATAAAGAAAGCACCGAGCATGGTGGCACCGCTGAGCAGATGAAACATGGGTGAGCCATTGCTTTCAGAACCGGTACCACTCCAGAAGAGCGTACTCAGAACAGCAATAGTCACCAGCATTCCCACAGGGCCGTGCCAGGTGAAGATTCGCTTATAAAGAAGAAAGAGACCACCGGCCAGATAACCCAGGTTAATCCAGAGCCAGCCTTTGCCGGATAACCCCTGAAAAACAGGGTTATTATCCCAAAGTTCATTAATGGTCAGGCTCTTGTTTTCCCGCAGGACATCCAGGGGAGTAGCCATACTGACGGCATCGATATTAATGCTGCCTGTCAGGGTGAAAATAGTAGAGAAGGCATCACTGAAACTGTTACTGAATCCCTCAAGCCCCAAGGGTGGCATCCAGCTGGTCATTTCTTTTGGAAAGGAGATGAGCAGCAGCACATATCCCAGCATGGCGGGATTGAAAGGGTTTTGTCCAAGGCCGCCATAAATATGCTTACCGATAATAATGGCGAAGGAAACACCCACTAACGTGAGCCACCATGGGGACAACGGCGGAATGGCCAGGGCCAGCAGAAATCCAGTGACCAGGGCACTGAAGTCCGTGAGATAAAAAGACAATGGTCGTTTTCGGATCGTCAGAACCAATGCTTCACACAGCAAGGCGATTAAGCCGCACCAGACCACATTGATCAGGGTTCCCCAACCAAAGAACAGGGTTTGGGCTGCCACTCCGGGAATGGCTGCCATCATCACTAGTTTCATAACCTGTTGGGTATTATTCGTACCCAGCTGGTGTGGTGAGGTTTTTCTCGCTCTCTGGTTTATCAGAGCCATGATGTCTTCCGCTACTGGTGCTGAAGGTTGACTTCAGCGATATATTTTAATGACAGTTGTCGAATTTTCAGTGACCGTTACAAGCCCAAAACATTATTCCCGAATAACCTGCATTCCTTTTTTAGCGAATGACACTGTCCGGTTTATAGTTGTTCCAGGGCGGTTTTCGCCTGTCGGGCTTTTTCTTCTGCCTCAGGTAGATCCTTCTTCAGAGATTCCAGCTCGTCACCGGAGGCTTTTTCTATCGCTCTCAGCAGCTTTTTAACGGCGGCGTTGGCCATAGCGCTTTCAATTTTTAATTTTTTTGCTTCATCACTGAGAACCGGCCGGGCTTTCTTCGCAGTGTGTTCCGGCTTTTTTTCAACTGAGTTTGGGGTTTCTGCTGCCGCTGTCAGCTGTTCGACCTTTTCACGACAGTCGTCTACTGTTTCTTTCAGAGCTTCAGTGGCTTCACTGTTTTGTTCCAGCGCTTCCGAGAGTGCCCGTTCTGCTTTTCTCAGTGAGGCCTTTGCCATGGCCAGTTCTATCTTCTGTTTCTTTTCATCTTCAGAAAGAACGGGTTTTGATTTTTTCTCTTTTATCGGTGCTGCAGGTGTGACGACCTTACTCGAGGCCTCGGCATCGAACTCTGCCTGCAGGGAGTCAATCTGGCCGGTGAGCATGCGAATGTTGGCCTGTCTTTTTTCGGTGTTCTGTTCGGTGTTTTCTTCTGCCAGTTCAGCTGCTTTTTGCGCTCGCTCGGCTTTTTTCAGCTGGGCCTTGGCCATGGACAGTTGAATCTTCAACTCTTTTTGTTTAGTGGACAATACCGGCTTTTCTGCCGTAGTAGTAGTAGTTGTTGTTGTAGTAGTAGTAGTAGTAGTAGTAGTAGCTGCAGCGGCTGCTTTCTTTGCCTTTGCTCTGGCAATGGCGGCTTTGACCGGATCATCTTCAGTGATTTCGGCACTTTTGGCTGGCGTATCGACAGCAGGTTTCTCCGCTGCGGCTTTAGCCTTGGCGGCTTTCAGCTTAGCGGCACGCTCAGCATTAGCCTTGCGTTTAGCTTCTCTCGCCAGCTTGTCCTGCTCAAGACGGGCAAGTCGGGTTTCATAACGTGCTTTGGAATGTTCGGCCTTGGCATTTTTGGCTTCCTGAGAACGGATAGCCCCTTTGGACGCCCGGTAATATTGCACCAGTGGAATCGTGCTGGGACACACATAAGAGCAGGCCCCACACTCGATGCAGTCAAACAGATTGTGATGCATCAGCTGTTCGTGGTTTTTGGCCTGGGCATGCCAATAGAGTTGTTGTGGCAACAGGGAACTGGGGCAGGCTTCAGCACAAAGACCACAGCGAATGCAGGCCTGGGCATCAGGAGCCCTTGGGAATTCTTCAGAGGTGCCTGCGATCAGGCAATTACTGGTTTTAATCACTGGAACGTCGAACGGGTCGACGGTGAAGCCCATCATGGGGCCCCCAAAAACCAGCGTTGAAAGCTGCCCGGATTTTAATCTGGCTGCTTTCAGGATATCCACAGCACTGGTTCCCAGCAGAACGTCCATATTACAGGGTTGATCCAGTGCTTCACCGGTGAGGGTTGTAATACGGGAAATCAGTGGTCGGCCCAGGATTATGGCTTCATAGACGGCTGCTGCCGTTCCCACATTTTGTACCACTATCCCTGAATCAGCAGGAAGTCTGCCAGAGGTGACTTCCTGTCCGGTAAGAATCTGAATTAACTGTTTCTCGCCACCGGATGGATAGATCGTTGGAAAAACGACGACTTCCATGTTCTTACTGACTACTTTTTTATTAAGTACCGCGGTCATGGCCTGAATGGCTTCCGGCTTGTTGTCTTCAATACCGATCAGGCATTCTTCGGCCTTCAGCAGATGCATCAGGATTTCAGCCCCCCTGATAATATCTTCAGCCCGTTCGCGCATCAGCATATCATCGGCGGTAATATAGGGCTCACACTCTGTACCATTGAGTATCAGGGTTTTTACAGGCGTGGCCGGTGTCATTTTTATTGCCGTAGGAAACCCGGCTCCACCCATGCCACTGATGCCCGCATTCCGGATTTTCTCTACCAGCTCTGCGGGTTTTAATTTTGTATAGTCAGTAACCGGTGCCAATTCAGACCATTGGTCCTGGCCATCGGTGTCAATAACAATACAAATGTCGTTCATCCCGGAAGGATGGGGAATCGCCCTTGGTTCAATGGCAGTAACGATTCCGGATGTTGGCGCATGAACCGGCAGACTGACAAAGCCAGTGGCCCTGGCAATGATCTGACCTTTTAATACCTGATCACCGACGTTGACTACAGGTTCTGCAGGGCTGCCTGCATGCTGAGACACGGGCAGTATTAATTGTTTGGGCAGAGGAGCCCGCGTAATCGGGCTTTGGGTCGATTGATGTTTGTTTTCTTCAGGATGTACTCCACCGGTCAGTGGCCATACTTTCCTGTTACTGCTGGCAATGATATTACTTTTTATTGAGAGGCTCATACCGTCTGCCCCTTGCGATCTGTGGCAATCAACTGTGATCCGGAGCTGTCTGAAGAGGGTGAGGGCAGTTCCCACTGCCAGGTTTTTGTGGTGACCGATATGGGAATCATATCAATACAATCGACCGGGCAGGGTTCAACGCAGAGATCGCACCCTGTGCACTCATCACCAATCACTGTGTGCATTTGTTTGGCCGCACCGAGAATAGCGTCCACAGGACAAGCCTGAATGCACTTGGTGCACCCTATGCATTCCTCTTCACGGATAAAGGCGACATTGGTTACAGCTTCTTCACCATGTTCGGCATCCAGGGGTTCCGGTTCAACATCCAGCAGGGTAGCCAGGTTGTTGATAGTTGCCTGCCCACCGGGAGGGCATTTATTAATTGGCTCACCATTGGCAATGGCTTCTGCGTAGGGGCGGCAACCGGGATGGCCGCACTGGCCACACTGTGTTTGAGGCAGTAGTTCATTGATTTGTTCAACAATAGGATTGCCTTCAACTCTGAAACGAACGGAAGCAAATCCGAGAACAGCGCCGAAAATAAGGGCAAGTACCAGCAGGGCACCTATGGCGTAGAAAACTATGTCCATGCTTTTTAAAGGATCTCCCTTACAACTTGATCAGGCCGGTAAAGCCCATAAATGCTAAAGACATAAGCCCGGCGGTGATCATGCCAATGGCAGCTCCGCGAAAAGGGGTTGGCACATCGGCAGCCGCTATCCGTTCGCGCATGGCAGAAAATAGCACCAGAACCAGTGAGAATCCTGCGGCAGCACCAAAGCCGTAAGTGGCCGAATCCACCAGTGAACTGTCAAGGCGGTTGGTATTGAGCAGGGCAACTCCGAGAACCGCGCAGTTACTGGTAATCAATGGCAGAAAAACACCCAGAACCTTGTGCAGCAGAGGGCTGGCCTTGCGAACGAACATTTCTGTGAATTGCACAACAACGGCAATCACCAGAATAAAGCAAATGGTTTTCAGGAACTCCAGCCCTAATGGACGCAAGATATATTCATAGGTCAAATAGCTGCAAATCGAGGCAATAGTGAGTACGAATGTGGTGGCCAGAGACATTCCCATGGCCGATTCCAGCTTGTTGGAAACGCCCATAAAGGGACAGAGACCAAGAAACTGTACCAGTACAAAATTGTTGACCAGTATGGCGCTGACCAGAATCAGTATCAGTTCGCTCATCTGTTCGTTTGCTCCTTATTACACCTGAGAGTTTGCCCTGAATTAAGTGGCAAACAGAGCGGTACCTGACCGAAAGCGTCAAGTATATATTCCAGTTAGAAGCAGTTAAATCAATTTTGTAGACTTTAAAAGAATATCTTTAAAACTGCCGGGGCTTTCTGTTTTCTGTCTAATCGCACTATCTATCTAAAGTTGCGAGAAAGCTGCGAGAAAGCTGCGGGATTATAACTGGACTGGCGTTTGGATGCATGTGTGGAAACCGATATCAATGGGCTATTCAGGGGAAGAAATGAAGAAGAACCCATATTTATACCTTTTATGACTGAAAATACAGGGTTGTTGTGTGCGTTCACTCAACTCAATTACTTTGTTGGCAAAACGATGATCGACACTATGCCATGCCTGACGTTGTTCAGCATTCACTCCATCCCTGGGGATATCCCCAGGAATATCCCCAGGGATAAAGGTGCTTTGAGTTCCTGTTGGCTGCTTTGTATTTCAGGTCATGGATGATTGAACCAGTGAGGCAGGGCAGTGTTTACAATGGATGTGAACTGTAATAATAGACAGTAATAAAAAGTGGGTGATCTAATGAAATCTTTGCATATTGGCTCGATTATCATCTGTCTGGCTCTGGGTGGATGCTCCAGGGCGATCTCATTTGGCACTAACTTTCTCTGTTTGGCTAATTATTCAGCACACAAAAGTACCAAAATAAGCCTAATTTCCTGTACTTCTCAAAAATTCAGTTTTTAAAGCTAGCTTTTTGAATATGCAACAGGATTGGTGTTTGTCAAATGAGATCGCCCTGGTGGATGCTCCATGTTTGATACGGGGCCTCAGCTTGCCTATCGCTATTTCCCACCCAATACCGATAGCGGATTACTCTGTGTAGCCACCTGTGATACCATTTCCGAATTCTAATTATGCTATTGCGCTGCCTTTTCAGGCTCAGATCCTGCGTTGGAGTTCCTCGCCATAGCTAACTAAGGCTATTATACCAATTTCATTTTTTAAATACGGAAAAAAAACACACACAATCAGCCTGTCCAGAACTATCCTGTAAGTAGGTTTTCTTGTGTGTTTTTACCAAATGTCTCGTACTCCTGAACTTCCAAATGGCTTTCATGACGAAGATTTTCAAGATAAAGCTCGTCATGCATCAGATAACAAAGAATGCATTAGATTGCTTGGTCTGGCATTCATTCAAAAAGGTTTATCAGAAAAAGAGGTGGCAAACCTTTTAAAGGTTAACCCTCGATCTGTGTTTGATTGGTTGCAGCGCTATAAACAAGGAGGTGCTGAAGCCCTCAAAGATCAAGGTGGACGAGGTAGAAAAAATACACTCAATAATGAACAGGAAAAGGATTTTAAAAATACAGTTCTTGATCTTCAAGAGAAACGTGAAGGTGGAAGAATCGTTGGTCGCGATGTTAAAGACGTATTAAAAAAAGATTTCGGAACTGAGTGCGTTAATTCTACTGTTTACAAGTTACTCCATAAAGTCGGTCTTTCGTGGATATCTGGTCGCACACACCATCCAAAGCAGGATTTAGAAGTGCAAGAAGCATTTAAAAAAACTTCAAAACAGAGGTGCAGCAAAGGCTTCCAGATAAAGTAAACCTAAAAGATGTTGACGTTTGGTTTCAAGATGAAGGTCGTTTTGGTCAACAAAACACGGTCAGTAGGATTTGGGCTATTAAAGGAAGCAGACCCGGAATAATTCGGCAGAGACAATTTACATATGCTTATGTATTTGCTGCTGTCTGCCCCGAAAGGGATATTGGAACTGCTTTAGTGCTCGGGTGTAATTAAAAGTGTTCCATCTACCCATTATCCAGCTTGCTGCCAGTACTGATCCCAGTCCCCGTTAGAACGCAATGTTCTTAAGCAAAGCATTGCTCCTGCGATGGAAGGCTTCCACCAAGCACCCGGTATTTTTAGTCGCATCTGCACTACTGCACTGTTAGAACTTTCTATTTCGCCAGAGCCAATGGGAAGATTGGCTGCTTCTTCTGCAGCATATTCGAATTGCCCTGGACGGTTTCGGATATATCGGTGACACTCCTCTGGTTTATTGGCTGCTTTGCCTTTCTTTCCGTTTCTATGCGGATCAAGCTCTGCCATGACGGCATTAACATTGCCAGATTTCATGCGTTCCTGCTGGATATGCCGCCACTGTACACGTGTTTCCTTGTTAAACCCGACACACTCTTCTGCTGCATCAGCGAAGTGCTCAGAGAGATGATAATAGTCAACGAGGAAACTTCCTTGCTCTCCAAACACTCTCTTTGTCTGGTTGGCAATCCAGGTGGCTCCATCGCTCACGCAATGGATAGAGGATTGCCGGTTGAGCCCCTGCTCTATTGCACAACTCAACCACTGGTCACCTGCTTCATCCGGCCCTCCCATTGTGGCCTGATGACGTTTATCTGAACTACCCAGCTTATAGACCTGGCAAAGTTTAGCCTCCTGCCATTCAGTTTTACGTGCTTTGCGTTTGTCACCTTCTGCCTCTTCATCAAAGAGGACAACAGGAATCATGCTTCCATCCATTTCTCCTATGAACTGGGCAGCTTCACCGAGGCAGTCCTGACGATTTTGTGATGCACTGATGGAATCATTTTGCATACAGCTTGCGTGCTCAAGAGTTATGGCTCGAATAGAAGACTCAGGCACATCAATACCATAATGTTCATGTATTTTTTTTGCAGCTGCCTGAAAAGAACTATCTGCACCAAAGTCTACAATTTTACGTTGAATTGTGCGGGAGTAGTCGCGACAGCGAATATGAGCGGCATGACTGAAAGGTCTGACCCGATGCTTGTCTACCGTCTGGCAGCGTTCAAGAACTTCTATTTTCCCATAGGTGCTCAGCCAATAAGTGTTTTTTTTTGAGTTTTAGCTCCGGGGTGCTTCAGGCAAGCCTCGCCAAATTTTTGATCTTCCTTGTAGGTACCCCAGCCAGTAAGCAGTTCATTGCCCATTTCACGCAGGTGGGCAATGACGGCTTCTTCAGCATCATCAGCACGATCCAGGAGACCTGACTCGGCTTCAACAATATCCAGAAGTGCAGAAACTCTAAGCTCAAGCTCGGGGTGGGCTGCAAGTCTATCAGCAAGAGAAATAGGTGAGGGCATAATACTAACTAGGGTTGAGAAATACTCTTACATTATCGTTCATATTGAGGTTTTGTGGGCAGAAAAACTTCTAATGAACACTTTTAATTACACCCTTAGTGCTCCCAACGATCAATACAGAAATGATGACGCTACATTTGTCTGAAATCTCAAAGCTAACCAATAAAGGACGGCATGCTGCCGTAATAATTGATAATGCGGGATATCATCATTCTAAAGACTTGCCTACTTTTGATAACCTGACATTGATTCCTTTACCGCCTTATGCACCGGAACTAAATAGTGCAGAAGAAATTTGGGAGTGGCTTCGGGAGCATGATTTATCCAACCGATCTTTTAAAAATTATGATGACATTGTAAATGCATGTTGTTGTGGTTGGAACAAGCTTGTTTCTGAGGCTGGTCGGGTAACCAGCCTATGCTCCCGTGAATGGGCTGTATTATCGTAGTTAGAAAACGGAAATGGTATTACTCGTCACTCCGCCTTGTCTCTGAGCCTGAAAAGCCATGCTCATAACGCATATTAGAAACCGGCAATGGTATAAGATCTTGTAAATCCCCTCTTGTTTATACAGCACTGTTTAACTGCTTTGACTATGACACAGCCAGCTTTACTGGTAGTGTTGCTCTCTGGCTTGAGAGTCTTTTTATTTAACGACAGTAGGTGTGTAGTATATGATGGTAGCCGCTTAAGATGATCGATACTTATCAAGATTAATAAATTCAATAAATAAAAGAAAAATCTGTATGAAATTATCAACTAGCACTATAGATCAGTCCTGGCTATCAAGACTTGATATTCAGGATGCTGATTCTGACTTTATTGTTTCCGGGTGTGAGTATTGGAAAAGAGCGGACGAAATTAAAGGGGCGTTTTTTTATACATCAAATTACCTGACGCTGGTAAGTTGCAGCGATGATATAAAAAAAGTGATTGCACAGAATAACTGCACTTCTGTTGACGAGCTGATGCAGTGCCGGGAAATGCAGGATGTTGAAATAGATACGGATGATGTTGATTACTACCTTTTTGAACCATCAGCTCTCATGACACCTGCCAGCCAGATTATCGAATTAACCCTGGAACACAATAGAAGTGAAATAGCGGGCTTTATCAAGGACTGTTCTGAAAAGGATGTGCTGGTTTCAGATTTTGATATTGATTCAGACCATTTCTATGCGGCCGTTTCCGGCCAGGAAATCATGGGGATGACGGCATCCTATTGTGGCCAGGAACCCTTTGAATCTCTTTCCATAATGGTGAAAGAGGCATTCCGGGGGAAAGGTGTTGGTAAGGCCCTGCTCGAAAATCTGGTGGTTAAAATGAAAGAACGAAATCGTTTTGTTCGCTACCGGACCAACGCAGAAAATTCTGCGTCCATAAAGCTCTGTAAGTCGGTTGGGTTCAGCGCCTATAGCAAATGTCAGACAATATCGAGAAAAGACGAGTACCCCGCGTACGAGGTGTAGCCGTTTAAATTCGCCACAGGCTCTACCAAAATTATACACGTTTGAGTTATCTAAGAATGCTGCTGGTAACCAGGAAAAATTAGATCTATACCCGTCGCCTTTGACGTTGCTACTGCGTTGCGGTGCTCGTTAACTGGTACGTAAGTTCAGCCCGATGGCTTGGCTTGTCCAAGCTTCCGGGGCTTCACTCCTTGCGGCCTTGTCGCAACGCCAAATCCTTCGGGTATAGAACAATTTAAAAACGGATTTGTTTACCGAGACCGGATTGCTTGCCCACCTGCAGTCTATTGTCGCAACAGGAACTTCCGCAACTTGAGTTTTTCAATTAACGTATCGTTGGCTCCACGATAAATAAACTCATAACCGACATCGGGTTCCTGTACTTGAATAAGGAATTCAGAATAGATTGAAGAGGCAGAGCCTCCTTCTAGTAATGACTCTGAGCCGGTAGCGATAACAGCCATGGTGATTGGGAGGAAGGAAAACGCATTTTCACCGTTCATTTGAATGGCATGCAAAGGCAGGGATTCTTCCAGTTCATCCTTTAAGGCTGTGATGGCATCCAGGCAGTTTTCCTGATCATAAGGAAGAGTTGGATATATGCATGTATACAATTCATTCGTCAGTGATTGTCTGGTGAAGTCATCGAACGCTTTATTTTCCAACGTCAGTTTGATTGTTTCACGGAGATTATAGGTGTGTGTCATCCTGTTTCCCTGAAATTGTGCTCGGCGACACCTCTAAAAATAACTGGCCGGATTTGTCCTCTTTCAGGTGTGTTCCGGTGTTTCTAATGTCCCTGAAAACCAGACGTAGAAAGTGAAGTCTATTTTCCCGGGCCTCCAGAACTTCTGAAGCACTGATAATGCTGTTCAGCTCCAGTTTTTCTGGCAAAGCTTTTTCGGTAACCAGTTCATAGGCTTTTTGATATGCAATGACTTTTTGTCTGGCGATATCGGTTGACCGGGTCTTGTACAGAGTGTGGTCACTGTTCGTATCACCGATATCAAAATACTCGACCAACAGGTAGGATTCGGGATGGCTTCCCCATTGTTCCATGAAGCGTTTTTCAAAATAGCGTATAATCCCTGAGAGTTTTTTCTGATCCTTTTCGTCAATAACATCAAACAAACTGGCTGGGTAGCTGCCGTCCAATCGGGAAAAAGAGGTGTATACATTAACTATCATTTCTTGATAGCTATCAATGAAGGCTTCTTCTGTTGAGTCAAGCGACTCTGGATTTCCCTGGGCCAGCGATAGGCTGGAGAAGCAGAATGTTGCTGCCAGCAGTGCACTGGATAACACTGTTCGAATTTTTTTCATTTTTAAATTATCCATATTACTTCCTTCAAATAAGATTGAAAAAGTTGGCTCTTCAGGGATATCTGTGGGTAAAAAACAATAAAGTGGAGAAATAGAAGCATCTGCAGATGAGTTTTGATAGTTTTTAAGTTGCGAACAAAATAACAACAAAAGCCACTGCCGATGCTATTAAAAACTATCCTAAACAAATGCCATAAACTCAAGTCTTTTGTTTATCAACAGGTTGAATCTGCTCACTACAGAGGCACTGAAGTTTTCAATGTAACCGTTGTTCCCAGAAAGAACAGCCACGCACTGTGCTCCTGCTGCCATAAACCAGCGCCAGGTTATCACACGCTCAATGAGCGTCGATTCGAGTTTATCCCTCTCTGGGGTTATCCGGTTTTTCTGCTTTACTCTATGCGTCGGGTGCAGTGTTCCACTTGCGGAGTCAAAGTGGAAGAAGTGCCATGGGCAGACGGAAAGCGAGAACTCACCAAAATCTATATGCAGTATCTAGCCTTCTGGGAAAAAAACTGTCATGGGCTGAGATCGCCAGTGTTTTTCATACCTCATGGGAAAAGGTATTTTATTCCGTTGAATACATTGTGAATTGGGGGCTGAAACATCGATCTTTGGATAATATAAAAGCCATTGGTGTTGATGAAGTCGCCTGTCAGAAAGGCCATAAATATCTAACCGTGGCCTACCAGATAGACCGTGGTAACACGCGACTACTCTGGATTGGTCAGGATCGCACAGAAGCGACTCTTCGTAAGTTCTTCGCCTTTCTCGGACCTAATCGATCTCAGCAACTAGAGTTTGTCTGTTCTGACATGTGGAAGCCCTACGTAAAAGTGATCGCTGAGTTAGCAGGCCAAGCGTTACACATACTGGATCGGCTATGTTCCCGCCAATAGTTGTATTGCTTACTCCCTATGTTTACAGGGCTACAGACGTGCCTTATAAAGTAGAGATATGACTAAATCTTGTATATTGCATTTGTTTATTGCCCAAAGAACAGCGATTTGTTCTGGGATACCTTCCTATCTCATGAATAGCCATATGTGGAGCAGGAAAATAAAGTTTTTATAGGACTTGAGTGCTCCCAACTATTGACGGGAACATAGCCTACTGGATCGGTTCCACATTGTTGCCATGCTGAATAAAGGCATCGATGAAATCAGGGCTTCCGAGCATAAGCAACTGCAAGCGGATGGCTACGAACCTGTTTGAAGAAGACACGCTGGTGTCTTCTGAAACGTCAGGAGGACCTGACAGAGAAAGAAGAGATCAAGTTAAATACTGTGCTCCAGTACAATTTGAAAAGTATCAGGGCCTATCTGCTGAAAGAAGAGTTCCAAGCATTTTGGGATTACATATCTCCACACTGGGCTGGAATATACCTTGATCGTTGGTGTACACGAGTCATGCGGTCAAAGCTGGAACCGATGAAAAAAGTAGCCAAGACGATTCGACGACACAGGCCGCTCATACTGAATTGGTTTAGGGCAAAAAAGGAGTATTCAGCGGTATTGTTGAGGGTCTGAATACTAAAATAAAACTCACTACGAGAAAATCATACGGATTCAGAACCTACAAATGCACGGAAATCGCTTTATATCACGCACTTGGAAAGCTTCCTGAACCAGAAATGACCCACAGATTTTACTGAAGAGGCAAAAAGTTAGGACACATTTATTTATGAAATAGTTCCTTACTGGAGCCTGGGAATAATCGTGTATTGGCTTTTTTTGACGTTGCCAACAATGTCTTATATTTTTGCTATAAATAACTTCGTGTTTTTTATAATTTTGCTTTTCTATGCAATGATTCTTAGCGGTTGTGCAATACGTAGTCGAGAACTCTTTATTTGAGATGACCCAGTGGTACAGATGTCTTGCGAATGGGTTGCCTGAGAATAAAGCTGGAGTGGACACCGCTGACCCCTTTAATCCGGGTGATTTTATTGAGTAGAAAATCCTGGAAATAATTCATGTCCGGTACCAGAACCCGGAGCATATAATCAGCGGATTGTCCTGTGATTAAAATACACTCAACCACTTCGGGGTAATTGTCGATGGTTTTTTCGAAATGCTCAAAACGTTCGGGAGTATGTCTATCCATATTAATATGAATCAGAGCGCATAGTTTTAAGCCCAGTTTTTCAGCATCAAGCAGAGTAACTCTCTGGGATATAAAGCCCTGTTCTTCCAGCTGTCTCACTCTTCTCAGGCAGGGAGAGGGGGTTAATCCGATTCGATCGGCCAGTTCCTGGTTGCTTAAATGAGCGTGTGTTTGCAGTTCTTCAAGAATTCTGATGTCGTAACGATCGAGGTTCATAGCTTATTATGCCAGTAAATAAGGTTATGTTAGCAGAAAATTGCTAACGTAATCGAAAATAGTTCGTTATTAGCAATTATTCATCCCGCCTTATTTCGTATACTAATGTTGTCGCCAAAAGTGACATGATGAGAAACATCCTTGCTACAAGCCAGAGATGCCAGATGCCAGAAATGCCAGATGCCAGAAATGCCAGATGCCAGAAATGCCACAAGCCTATCCGGTGAGCTATGCAAAATGACTAAACAGGTTTATTGCAAAGAATCAGTTTAATTAGAATAAAAACAGTACAAGTAATCTCCATATTCTGAAGCCGTTGAATAAAGCAATTTGTTCAACGGCTTTTTCATGTCAGATGTTTTTTTGATTACTGTGTGAACAGAAAGAAGGAATCAGACACAAAGCACGTTGCGAGTGTAGTTATGTGCCTTAAGACACATTATGATTCTCTGCTTTGTATCTGGTTTTTTGGGGGATCTTTTGGAATTTACACTCTCTGTAGATTTAGTCCTGATGTTATTTTCTATTGCGGTCATTGCCGGGTTTGTTGATTCCATTGCCGGAGGTGGGGGGCTGATAGCCATGCCTGCGTTGCTGGCTGCAGGGTTATCTCCTTTACAGGCGCTGGCAACCAATAAACTACAGGGGACAGGCGGTACGTTATCAGCCAGCTATTATTTTATTCGAAAAGGTGCGGTGAAGCTGAGTGAAATGCGATTGGCGATAGTCATGACTTTTCTGGGTTCGGCCCTTGGTACTATTCTGGTGCAACAACTGGATCTCAGTGTTTTATCCCAGATTATTCCTTTTCTGCTGATAGGCATTGTGCTGTATTTTCTTTTTTCACCGAAAATCAGTGATGAAAACAGACATGAGAAAATTGGTCTGCCTTTGTTTTCCTGTACGGCAGCCATGATCATCGGATTCTATGATGGTTTTTTCGGACCGGGAACGGGCTCTTTTTTTGCCATCGCCTTTGTTAGCCTGATGGGGTATTCCATTACCCGCGCTACGGCACATACAAAACTGCTGAATTGCACCAGTAACATAGCCTCACTGCTGTTTTTTATAGTGGGGGGGCAGGTTGTCTGGACGGTGGGACTTGTCATGATGGCCGGGCAGGTGATTGGCGCTCGACTGGGTTCAGGTTTTGTATTGAAAAATGGACAAAAACTGATTCGACCCATGATTGTCATCGTTTCTCTGGCGATGACAGCTAAACTGCTCTGGAATAACTATGCTCCATTATTGGTAGGATAATGCAGTTAGATACTCTGGGTATAACAATCTATTTTGAGGTGTGATGGAAGCAACCTGGTACAGCGGAATTTTTGGGTTTATTTATCTTTCCAGCATAATTGCATTTGCCATTCTGGTGATTATGACCCGACGACCAGTAGGGGTTTCCCTTGCCTGGCTGGTATTGCTGTTTGCTCTGCCAGTGGCAGGTTTCGGGCTTTACCTTCTGTTTGGTTCCCGTCGTCTGGGGACGAGAAGACTGAAACGCATTAAAGCTATTTATCCGGATTACGAACAGTGGTACCAACATCTGTCGAGGGTCATCGCTGATCAGGGGCCCGGGTATTGTCCGGCGACACCTCATAATGGCATTTTCCAACTGGCAGAAAACACCATGGGTGTGCCCCTGTTGCCGGGTAACAGTGTCCAGCTGTTTCATGATTATGAAGATATTATTGCGGGTATTCTTCAGGATATTGAAGCTTCCCGCATCAGTTTGATTATCGAATTTTATATCTGGGAGCCGGAAGGGCGTATCAGTGCCATTGCAGAAGCCGTTATATCGGCTTCCCGCAGGGGAGTTGAATGCCTTGTGGTTCTGGATGCCGTGGGTAGCCGGCGTTTTCTCAATGGCCCCTGGGCGAAACGGTTTCGACTGGAGGGGATCAGTGTAACAGCCTCTATGTCTGTGGGTATCTTTGGCAGTCTCGTTGAACGCATTGATATTCGTAATCATCGAAAAATACTCGTGGTTGATGATGACATTGCCTGGACCGGGAGTTTTAACCTGGTGGATCCCACCTTGTTCCGACAGAGCGCCGCGGTGGGGCAATGGGTCGATGCCATGATTCGCATTGAAGGTGTTGGGGCACATGTTCTTGGCGCTATTGTCCAGGGAGATAAAATTCTGGAAACAGGGAAGGAACATCCGCCGTTTAATATGGCTTATGAGTTCCCTGCCGGGCATCGAAAAAACACGGATAATGTCAATATGCACATGTTGCCGTCTGGTCCGGGTATTGATCGGGAGCTGCTTCATCAGGTCCTGCTTGAAGCTATCTATGCCAGCCGGACTGAATTATTTATAACGACGCCTTATTTTGTACCGGGTGATTCGCTGCTGACTGCTTTGAGATCCGCTGCCATGCGGGGTGTCAGGGTCACCGTGATTGTTCCTGAAAAGAACGATTCCATAATGGTGCACTTCGCCAGTCGTTCCTATTATCAGGATCTACTGGAAGCTGGTGTCAGTATCATGCAATTCAGAGGTGGTTTGCTGCATACCAAGTGTGTTCTGGTGGATAGTGCGACGGTGTTGTTTGGTACAGTAAATCTTGATATGCGCAGTGTCTGGTTAAACTATGAAGTTACCAGTATTATCTATGATCAGTCGTTTGGTCACTGTATGTCTGAGTTGATAAAGGATTATCTGTTAAAATCTTCTCCGGTATCAGCCAGAGAATGGGAACAGCGCCCTTTCTCTCAGAGACTGCTTGAAAACACCCTGCAACTCCTGAGTCCCTTGTTGTAAATGGTTTTTGTTGTTAATTGTGAATGTTGAAATTACCGGACAAAACCGCACTGAAGGTTGGCTGGAACGGCGATATGAATCATTTCTGGCTCCGGTAGATTCAGGTTGTCCATCATCCGCTTGTATTCTTCTTCACAGCTCACCTGAAGTCTGGGGTTGTGTTTTTTTTCTTCACCAATGGTACTGACAGTCCAGCCTTTGTAATCATGTCCTGGGTATACCGTTGTATTTTCAGGCAATAGCAGGAGCTTATGAAACAAACTGTGATATTGGGCAGCGGCATCACCCTGCTGGAAATCAGTTCTTCCGGTGGACCTGATTAACAGCGTATCACCAGTAAAGACACTTCGTTGGCCGTTTTCTTCAAAGTAGAAACAGTATGAATCAATGGTGTGACCAGGTGTGGCTATGGCCTGAAGTTGATGCTGACCAAATCGGATGAACTCACCATCAGAAATAATGTCTGATGCTCCTTGTGCCAGTGAATCTTTGCCAATAATAATCCTGCAACCGGTTTTAACTGACAACTCGGAAGAACCGGTAATATGATCTGCATGGGTATGGGTATCAAGGGTTGCAATCAGGTGTAATTTTAACTCTGAAATAAAGGTAAGGTAAGATTCGGTTTTTTCCCTGACAGGATCAATAAATACAGCTTCTGATGTATTTTTATCCGCTAACAGATAACTATAAGTTCCACTGGTGCTATCAAAAAACTGGCGAAAAAACATCTATACTCTCCCCCTGAGTTCTGCAAGCATAGTCACAAACAAATAAGAAAGTATACAACTATACTCAAGACCTGTTTTGCCCTTCTAACTATGTTGGCATAGGGGGGTGATTTAATGAGCAATATTCTGTTCTGAAATGAGTGCCAATTGATTTCTGAATTGTCATCTGTATATTGGAATTTAATCGGGTCGGTTGATGGTTGTTTTGCGATAATTTCGCAAAGGTTTTGCAAGAGATTTGGCAAGATTTTTTTCATCCTTCAAAGCCCAAAGGGCAAAAATATTCTCTGGGCATGAAATCTCAGGGTGGACGCATAGCAAACTATGCAGTCGGGTGTTCAGCCTAATTAATGTGAGCCAAGTCAGGTCATATGAACTATTTTTACGATAGTCTTAACATAAAGTTTTCTACTATGTCCGCTTGCATCCTCTCAACACAAAATCAGGAAACCCAAATCCTTATCACTATCCAACATGGTCACTCTATGCTGGAGTTTGAGGATCGGCTTCAGACTGAACTCAATGAAGCCGGAGTACTGGCATCAGGCCAGCAGTTGGAATGTATGGATACAGATGGATCACCTATCACAATGGGATCTGTCCGTATGAGCTGTAAACGCAAAAAAGAACCTAAGGTTTATGAGACTCCATGGGGAGCCGTAAAGGTCGCTCGCAACGTATATCAGAGTAATAAAGGAGGTAAAACGTTTTGTCCTCTGGATCAAAATGCGCGAATTATTGTCAATTCCACACCGGCTTTTGCGCGCATGGTGAGCTGGAAATACGCACAGATGGCCGCTCCGCAAGTTGAGCAGGATCTCTTGCAAAATCATGGCAGAAAGAGCAGTCGTGCAACACTTCGGGATCTCGCTGACGTGGTGGGTAGTGTCGCTCAAATCAAAGAAGAAAAATGGACATACGTCATACCTGAATTACCCAGGCCGGTTACTACTGTCGCTATAGGGCTTGATGGCGTTAACCTGTTGTATTATGAAGGTTACGAATCGCTATGTGTGGAACCATTACGCTGTATGACGATGAGGGTGAACGTCTTTACACCTCGTATTGCGCAGCCGCTCCCGAGTACGGAAAGAAAACCTTCATTGCTCGTTTTTCAGGAGAAATTCGCAAAGTCAAAGAGCGCTTCCCTGATGCCGTCTACGTAGGTGTTGCGGATGGTGCACCTGATAACTGGACCTTTCTTGAGCCTTTTACATCTTATAGTGTGTTGGATTTTTATCATGTCTCCGAGTATGTCGCTGAAGCAGCCGAAGCCCTGTATCCGGGGAAAAAACTGACCGGTGAACGCCATGCCTGGCCAGGGCGATCTCATTTGGCACTAACTTTCTCTGTTTGGCTAATTATTCAGCACACAAAAGTACCAAAATAAGCCTAATTTCCTGTACTTCTCAAAAATTCAGTTTTTAAAGCTAGCTTTTTGAATATGCAACAGGATTGGTGTTTGTCAAATGAGATCGCCCTGCATGCCTGGCTGAAAGAGAAATTACATAACCTCAAGCACAATGAAGGTGAAGCTAAACGGTTACATCGAGAATTAGAGAAAGTGTCTCCAGGCAATAATCGAACCGCCTCGCTGGAAAAACTGCTCAAGGCGAGAACCTATTTTAAAAATCACTGGCAACAAATGATTTACCCAGAAGCATTGGAGAAAAAATTACCGATAGGTTCCGGTGTAACGGAAGCTGCATGCAAGACATTGGTTAAGCAACGAATGTGTCGTTCAGGAATGCGTTGGAAAGAGCAAGGTGCATCCATGCTGCTGACTTTAAGAGCTCTTGTCTGTTCAACAGGATATTGGGATGAATTCTGGTCAAAGATGAACCGTTACGGATATCCGGTTGCACACAACCTTCTTTTGTTACATTAATCAGGCAGCACACCCATGCAGTCAGAGTTGTAATGAAGCAAAAATGGAAAAAAGCACCGTCAAAATAGGCGAAAGAAATTGTTCATCGACTTATGCACAGCCAGATTGAACCACTTTGAGATATGCATATGTTTAAGGTAGTGAAGAATGGATCCAATCGGTTGGATCTTGAGTTTTCAGGTAAGCTGGACAGTGAAGGCATGAAAGCCTTACTGGATGAACTGACGAGCCAGTCAAAAGACATTGAATCAGGAAGAATGCTCTATCGAATTGAAAACTTCACGGTACCTGGTTTCGGAGCTCTTGCTGTGGAATTATCACGTCTGCCGGAGTTATTGCGAGTGATGAAAAAATTTGATCGTGTAGCGGTACTGACTGATAAAAAAATGGGTTCAGAAAATCAGTGGTAACTATTCAGCACCCCCTGCAATAATTGAGTAATATGTGGTTTTAGTTATAAGCCTTCTCTTTTCTTGGCTTCAGGACACTCTCATTGTTGTACTGTTATCTAAGATTGGAGCTTTGAGCACCTTGCCAAGGGTCAGATGTCGTTTATTTGCTCTATTTCAACGATAAAAGGCTATTTTCTTGAATCTGCTTTTCTGGTCGGATTTTTTTATCCCTTGCGGGACAGGCTCTTCACAAAGTTCACCTTTTTTGTGGGGGTGCTGAATAGTTACAATCAGTGAAATAGAAGGCATTTTAATACCCGGCCTGGAAATAAAAGCGTTTGACCTGGATGCCGTTGAGATTGCAGAAAGCTGGCTGGCAGAGTAACTTCAGTAAAATATGTAATTTGAAAAATAACAGACTTTATCTTTTGTTGAGTCATTCGGTGGCTGGATTTATACGGCTAAGTTTGTCGAGTATTGCTGATTGGATCTGATCTCAAATGAGCAACAGAACTTCTTTTTACATCAGTACTATGGTCATTAAAACGTCCTGCTACCCCAAAAATATCCTTGAATTTCTTTTTCATTTTTTCTTTGAGGGAAGTGGGTTACCCGCTTGTGTCAGATCATATTTTATTGTTTTTACCCATGCAACGACTCGGTCTAGCTATTTTCTGGCCATTAAAAACAAGCAACCATTTTTCTATAAATAACATTCCTTCAGTTTTAATACTGGCACGGTATGTCTTAACTTTCCGCCTGAATGAAGATCTAATCGTGTGTTATACGTCCGGCTGTTCATACAGGGCGATCTCATTTGGCACTAACTTTCTCTGTTTGGCTAATTATTCAGCACACAAAAGTACCAAAATAAGCCTAATTTCCTGTACTTCTCAAAAATTCAGTTTTTAAAGCTAGCTTTTTGAATATGCAACAGGATTGGTGTTTGTCAAATGAGATCGCCCTGCTGTTCATATGGGTTAACTCTATTTGCAAGGGGAGAACTCTATTTACAAGAGGAGAACTCTATTTACAAGAGGAGAACTCTATTTACAAGAGGAGAAGGGGGCCCATGATCTTCAGGCCCTTTCAGCCACGCTGCCTGAAATTATTATTCGCGGATCAAAACCGGTGACTAAAGTCGTTCCAATCAGCACTAAACCAGCACCGATAATGGTATGCCAGCCAAATAATTCATCGAGAAAAATGACTCCGAACAGAACACCAAAAACCGGAACCAGAAAGGTTACAGTGAGTGCCGAAGGTGCTCCTATATCAGCTATAAGACGAAAATAGAGCATATAGGCAATACCTGTGCAGAAAACGCCAAGAAGTACGACCATTAGCATGATATCCGGCGATGGTATTGTCGTGGCGGGAGTAAAAATGAGCAGAGGTAACACCACTAAACTGGCTCCCCACATGCTGCCGTGAGCATTATTGAATGCTTCAACTGACTTGGCAGTTTGTGCGTAGGTGCTGGCGACGCTGTACAGGAACGCTGCAAGCAATGCGGCAATAATGGCATTAGATGCATCTTCATGTAGGATGACTGGATCAAAGCCCACCAGAATCATGACACCGCTCAAACCGGCCAGAAGGCCTGAGAGGGATTTAAAGGACAACTGGTTGCGCTTCCAGATAACCCCAATCAAACATCCCCAGATTGGCGTAGTTGCATTCAAAACCGATAACAGGGAGGCAGAAATTGTCTGGGCTGAATAAGCTATGAGTAAAAATGGTAGTGCTGAATTGAATAAACCCAATATAAGATAATGCCTCCAGTGCTGCTTGATACTCAGAGGCTTTTTAAGATAAAGAGCCACAATAAATAGAAACAGGGCCGCCAATCCAACTCTGAATTCGATGAGAACCGCCGGGGATAATACAGTGGCGGTGACCCTCATAAAAAGAAAGGAACCACCCCATATGGCAGAAAGAGTAAGCAGTCGAATGAGGCTGGCAATAGACATGAATGAGTCCTTTCTTTACAGATAGTGTCGGTGTCAAATTTCCTGCAATTAGAGACTATCTGTTGTGTTGCATAGAGTAAAATAATGATTGGACTATGATGCATTTATCGTTAATCGATGACTCAATAATAACGCTACGGTTTTTTTATAATGTGGAATCTAAAGGAATATTGACCAGAAATAAATGGTTGTTTATTTGACCTTGAATAACTTTAGCAACCGCATTTCCAATGCGGTCAATGGTTTGACTGGTTGCGACCCATTGAAAACGGGAAATATCCTGCGGAGCTTTAAGCTCTCCGGCACTCTATAGGGTGAAATAAAGTAACTATGCAGCCCCTCAAAATAGACTGGAAATTCGTTGATTTTGTGCCATTTTGAAGTATAGTTTTCTGACTACTGCCTGCCATGATTCAACCTGCTCCCGAATTCCAGATTATTGTCACCCTCCTTGCTCTTGTAAGCGAGCAGCAGGAGCGGCTGGCAAAACTGGAAGCAGAAAATAAAGAGCTTGCCGACAGGCTCAAAACCAACAGCAGGAACAGTAGCAAACCCCCTTCTACAGACGGTTATGCCAAGCCCCTGCCAAAGCAAAAGCCTCATCTGGCACGACTCCAGAAAGTGATCCGAAAGACGACAAACCCAATCCGAAAAGCCTGCGAAAGAAGTCTGGTCTCAAACCTGGTGGCCAGAAAGGTCACAAAGGCACGACGCTTGGACAAGTTGCAGAACCTGAGCATACCCAGTATCACCCAGTCATAGATTGTGAAAGGTGCCGTTGGTCATTGCGCTCTGAAAAAGTTATTAAATTGATTGAAAGACAGGTATTTGAACCTGGTCGTTTTGGTCACTTTGAAGTTACCGCTCATGTAGCAGAAGTCAAAAAGTGCAGCTGTGGACACATAACCCACGGCAGCTTCCCGGAAGGTATTGATTCCCACGTACAGTATGGCCCTGTTACCCAGGCGCTGGCCGTGTATCTTTGCCAGTACCAGCTGGTGCCGTTCAAGCGTGCTTCCCAGTTTTTCATGGACATTTTCGGGCTGGAAGTTAGCCCGGGCTCCCTCTGTACATTCCAGAAAAATGCCTATGATCAATTTGCTTCTACAGAGCAGGCGATTGCTGATGCTCTCAAGAGCGCACCTGTTGCAGGCGCAGATGAAACAGGCATGAGGGTGGCCGGTTCACTGTGGTGGATGCATGTTCTGCGTACCGAGAAATGGACGCTGTATCACCTTGATCCCAGTAAAGGCCACACAGCCATAGAGTCAATGGGCATCTTACTGGTCTTTGCCGGGATATTGGTTCATGACCACTACAAGGTCTACTTCCGGTATGCCGCCCTCCATGTGCTTTGCAACGCCCATCACCTGAGAGAATCACAGGGTGTTATTGACAGGGACTGTAACCATCTTGCTGGACGTCTTCAACGGCTACTAAGGCTGGCTTGCCACCTCAGCAACGGTTTCAGAAAGATTGGCATGAAAGCAATGCCAGAGGTCATCCGCCAGCGGATTGTTTCACTGTTCGAGCGAACAGCGAAAAGGGCGCAAGCGGAGGAGGCGGAATATATGGAACGCCTCCGGCAACGGCTGGGTAATGACAAGGTCAAAAATACGAAAGCCTTCAACCTGTTCAAGCGGTTGGTTGAGTTCAAGGAAGAAACCTTGAGGTTCATGACCGACTTCACCATTCCTTTCGACAATAATGGCAGTGAGCGAGACATCAGAAACGGTAAGGTAAAGCAGAAAATATCGGGCTGTATCAGAAGCAAGAAAGGAGCGAAATGGTACTGTCGGATACGAAGCTATATCTCATCGGCGAGGAAGCAGGGACAGAACGTTTTTGAAGCCCTGCTTATAGCAATGAAGAATTACGAAAATCAATCCCTGTTGGGGGCTGAATAGTCACGAAATAAATCATGACAAAAGAAAATGATATGACCACCCTGGCCGTTTTTTTCTTCAAACGTTATTCCCAGTCACGCAATGAAATTTCTGTAGAACAAGTTGAGCAGGTGTATGAAAGTTTAAAGCGAAACAAGACAGCTGTTTTGACTCTAATTTATTGTATTTCATTTTTATTGTCATTCATCCTATGGATTATTCCAATAGCTCTATTTGTTGGAATTTCTGCAACCCCACTGGGGGTCAGGGCGATCTCATTTGACAAACACCAATCCTGTTGCATATTCAAAAAGCTAGCTTTAAAAACTGAATTTTTGAGAAGTACAGGAAATTAGGCTTATTTTGGTACTTTTGTGTGCTGAATAATTAGCCAAACAGAGAAAGTTAGTGCCAAATGAGATCGCCCTGCACTCAGCAATTCCCCACGTTTCATTAAACCCCTTGGTATCACTAGCGTACGAAGTCGTATATATTTTGTATGCTCGTGATAAATAGTCGAGTTTTTGGGAAAAATTACATATCTCAACACGTAAGCAGCTGTAGCTGCGCCCTGCGTGTGATGCTTCTTATACGCTGTTACCGATGTCGTATAAGCATGGGGAATAGCTGCCCTGCACTGGGGGTACTCCTGGCAGTATTAACAGCATATTATTTGAATGTAATCCTGGTAGCACGACTTATATACAAAGAACTTAGGGGAGTAGTACATCCCCATTCCTCTTGACCGTGTGAAGGTGTTGATTACTCTCATTCACTCCGGTCACTGACTCTGTGGAAGCTCTCGTGACTGCTTTCTGAGGATTTATCGGTTGAGCGTAAAACAGCGTGCTTTTAGAGTTTGTTGCGACAGTCTCTCAGGTGGGGAGGATGTCAAAATAAAAAGAGAATGCTGAAGACATTGTCATGGTTCGGTGTAAGTGACACTTTCTGCCCACCGCTGTTTCTGTTGAAACTGGTTATTCCAGGTGATATCACTGAGTATTCTTGTTAAACGAAGGTGATATCTTTTTTTTATTTCTTAAATAAGTGAAATCACTGATATTGTGCGCTTGGCTCATATGAATTAATGCAATGAATTGATTGCTTTTTATTCATAGAAACTGAGGGCTGATTTTGCAACAACGTTTAAAATCTTCCGATATCCTGGCCACGGGCCTGATGACTTTTGCTCTGTTTCTGGGCGCAGGTAATATTATTTTTCCACCGCTTCTTGGGCATTTAGCGGGTACAGAGTTAACCATGGCCATGCTGGGCTTTTTGCTAACGGGTGTAGGTTTGCCTCTGCTGGGTGTTATTGCCTGTGCGCGCTCAGGGGGTGGGCTTGATAAGTTGACTGGCCTGTTTCCCAGAAAGTTGGCCCTGCTTTTTTCTGTGGTTCTGTTTTTGGCCATCGGGCCTTTCTTTGCCGCACCTCGTACGGCCGTGGTTTCCTATGAGTTAGGTTTACTGCCTTTTATTGACCAATCTTCCGCTTTTTCTCTGGCTATGTTCTCCGCTGTTTTCTTTGCCTTAGTGATGTATATGTCACTCTTCCCTGGCAGATTGCTGGGCTTGCTGGGAAAATTTATTACGGCATTATTGGTAGCGGTACTGTTATTAATAGCGCTCGGCGCTGTTTTATTTCCCCAGGGACCGGTAGGTACCGCCTCTGAGGTGATGTTGAACCAGAGTTTTTTCAGCGGATTCAGGGAAGGCTATCAGACCATGGATACGCTGGGTGCAATGATATTTGGTGTCGTAATTATCAATGCTATTAAAAGCCGTGGCGTGACTGATGAAAAACAAGTGGCAAAATATACTTTTATTGCAGGTTTGATTGCTGCTGCAGGTTTGTCATTTGTTTATATGGTACTGGGGTATATTGGTGCTACCAGTCACAGTCTGATTGAGAACCCTGAGAACGGTGCCCAGATCATCAGTTTGTTTGTTGAGGCTGTATTTGGTGGCTGGGGTAAGGTGCTTCTGGCGGCAACGGTTATTCTGGCTTGTCTTACAACCGCTGTTGGTTTGATGACGGCCTGCGGTGAGTATTTTTCAAAATCATTTCCGGTGTTGAGTTATCGCGGTTGGGTCATTCTCTGTGTATTGATCAGTACACTGATTGCCAATGCAGGTTTGACTACTTTACTGGCAGTCACCATACCGGCCCTGTTGATCCTCTATCCTGTTGCAATCGCCATGATTCTAGTCATTTTACTCAGAAATCATTTTGCCTCGCCTTCACGAGTGATGATGGCGGTATTCATTCCTGTTGCACTGATCAGTACTGTCGAGGGTTTGCAGGCGGCAGGTGTTCCCGGGATCGATTCATTGGGTAATTTATTGACGTATTTGCCGCTTCAATCACGAGGCCTGGGCTGGTTACTGCCGGGAATTGCGGGTGGCATTATTGCCCAGATGATCCATTTTATACCGACACAGTCTATGGATTCTGTACAGGCTGTGAGATAACAGTCTGCAGAATTATAGAAGCATTGAAGTTGAATGCTTTTTCCTTCCAGTGTGATAATGCAGCCATGCCGTATTTTGGGATGCGCTGCATTTCGGGTTCCTGAGAGTGTGTTCCTGTGCTTTAAAGTTATGCACAGAAAATCTTATTAACCCATTGAATGACCTGTTGATAACTTTCCAGCCCCGTCTTGTAGTAGTCCAAAACCAAATTGGTTAAAAAATAAACAATTCTGTTTGTTGAGAAAAATATTATGCGTTTGAATGGTTTTGTTACGGCCGGGTAACGGGTGGATACGGGTAACGAGTGGATAGTTGATTAGATTGATCTATGATGAATTGGTAATCCTGCAGCAGATAATTTACCGGTAAATTTGTTTCATGCCATGTCCGAACTCTAAGTCCGAATTCCAAGTCCGAATTCTAATTATATTATGAAGATTGAGGGCTATGTTGCCGTTGTGTGTTGGTTACGATTTCAGCATAAATACCGATTTACTGATTCCTACAGTGCTTAAAAACAGCTTTATCAATATTCACTTCGTATAAAAAGAAGAACTGTAATCACTTTATATTCGGTATATGTGAACGGCTTATATTTATCTCATTATTAAAAGCATGAGGAATCAGAATTCATCAGGATACCAACACTCAGCGGTAACATAGCCAAGATTGAGGGTTTTACCCGGTAACGAAGAGAATGGATTCTTAATCAGAAAAACAAGTTGGAGATATGTCGTGTATTCTGATCAACTCCTGTTATTGCGAAACAGGGTGAAAAACTATAGCTGGGGTAGTTCAACGGCGCTATCTGAATTCTTTGATTTTCTGAATCCCGAAGGTCTGCCACAGGCTGAAGTCTGGATTGGTGCTCATGAACGCATGCCTTCCAGTGTCATACTCGAAGATGAACAATTCCAGCTTAATGATCTGATTCGTCAACATCCGCAGGCTATGCTGGGTTCCGGTATTGCCTCCAGGTTCAATAATAAACTGCCTTTTCTTCTGAAGATTATATCGGTTGCAAGTCCACTTTCCGTGCAGGTACATCCAGCTAAACAGCAGGCTGAAGCGGGTTTTTTCAAAGAAAATCAGGCCGGGATTCCCAAGGATTCCCTGTTTCGAAATTATCCGGACAATAATCATAAGCCCGAGTTGATTTATGCACTGAATCATTTTCAATTACTGGCCGGATTCAAGCCTGTTGCAGAAATCCTGACACTATTTAAACAGCTGCAGATTCCTTTGTTGAAAACCATTCTGGAATCATTCAGTAAAAATAAGTCAGCCAATGGTTTAATGACTTTCTGTTATCGGTTAATGACGTTCGAAAAAGAAATTCGACAACAGATTATTGATGCTGCCCTGTTATCTATTATGAGGTCAGAGGGAGAGGAACTAGAGAAACAATCTTTCCGCCTGGTGGCTCATCTGCATCACTATTTTACTGAAGATATGGGGATCTTTGCACCGTTGTTACTGAATTATGTAGAGCTTCAGCCTGGGCAGGCTGCTTTTATAGCCCCTTGTGTTCCTCATACTTATTTATCCGGGACAGGACTGGAAGTAATGGCAAGCTCCGATAATGTTCTCAGGGGTGGCTTGACCAGTAAACATATCGATGTGCAGGAATTGGTAGACATTGTAGATTGCCATTCATGCTCTCCAGAGGATTTGAGAATAGAACCTGTGATCCATCAAGGTGTCATGTCATGGCCGGTGCCTGTGGATGATTTTGTTTTCAGCATTCTCACTATGGAAGGCGAAAATCGTTATTTCAGATCCAAAGGGCTGGAACTTATTTTTTGCATGAAAGGAACGGTTAAAGTGGAAGATCATCAAGGTAATGACAAAGTGTTGGAGAAAGGTGATGCATGTGCGGTTCCAGCCAGAGTAATACACTATGGCTTATGCGGAACTGGCACAGTTGTTCTGGTGGGAAATAGTTCTCTTCTGGAAATACTCAGGTAAACACAGAATATTTATGAGCTTGAAAGCGAACTGTGCAGTTGATCTCCAGCTTCTTCCCAGCCTTTTGTACCTTCCTTGAAATGCATAACATTTGTGTACCCATTGGCTGTAGCGAAATCAGCTGCTTTATGCCAGGCATTACATTGGGGACCACCGCAATACACGACAATAGGAAAGCTTTTGATAACGGGTAGTTGTTTGAGGAGAATGTCTCTGTCATTGATGGATTTAGCCAGGGGGATGTGCCCTTTCTGGTAGCTTTGACGACTGTTGGCATCAATCAGGAAAACCTGTTTTTCATCCATGGCCTGCCTGAGCTGGGAGTAATTAATCTGTGGATAATGATGTTCGTAGGCTTTTAGTTTGTCCATATTACTTTCATCGGAAGCAATACTGCTTGGCGAAGTAAAAATAAAAAGGCACAAGATGGTCGATATAACGGAATGCTGCAGTGGAATCATAGTTATCTCCTGAGGGCAGAATGATGCTGCCCAGAGGAGTATAGAAGCAGATGCTTAAACTGCGCCTGCTTTCTTCAGGGTGTTGATATAGGCAGGGGCATGATTATGTCCAGAAATAGTAGCGAGCACTGTTTGACCGTCATTATCGAGAGCATTCACATTGAAACCTGCGTCGACAAAGAACGGCATGAAACGGGCAAAATCATCTGCTCTCAGAGAACGATAGGCTCTGGTCAGAATGTGATGATCTCTATTGCGACCTTTCGGTGGTTGTAAATCCAGTAATATTTTCAGGCGACTATCCGACAAATCTTCGCCGATCACTTTCTGTTTATCTTTTTTCATTACCAGCTCAATCCAGCCTTGTTTCAAGCCCGTTATTTTACACAGGACAGTGTGTCTTACATATAACTCATATAGTTGATTTAGTCCTTAGGTTCATTGGTAATGGAATAAGGAGGCTTTGTCTGAAAGCTTATCACTGAGTAGCCCGGCAGAAGTTTTCAGGCGCTGTCTATAATGGTGTGTATTCAATTCAGATGAAGCTTATTCACGTTAGCTCGAAATGTGTAAATAACAGGGAAATCTCAAAATCAGGATTGGCTCAAGTAATACCATTGCCGGATTCTAATAGGCGCTATGAGATAGCTTTTCAGTCTCAGAGACAAGGGGGTGACGAGTCATAGGTAGCTATGACGAGGAACTCCAACGCAGGGTATGAGTCTGAAAGCCAGCGCAATAGCATAATTAGAATACGAAAATGGTATGAGTCCACGTTTTAACTAAGACGCGGGTTGTTTAGTTAAATAAAGAGAGTTATATGCCTGAAAATCCATACAAGAATTCTTGCGATAACGGTATAGATAAAATCGAGAATCAATCAGCTGCAGTTGAAGTTCCGGAGGCCTCCGACGATATGCAGTGGACAGGAAAAGATACAGGCTGGATGCTGAATCTTTTCGGTACAGCTATTGGTGCCGGAGTACTTTATTTACCCGTCAGTGCAGGGGGGGGGGGTATCTGGCCATTAGTTATTCTCGCAGTACTTGCCGGTCCCATGGTTTGGCTGGCTCATCGAAACCTTGTACGATTTTGTCTTTCTGCCACTGATCCAAATGCCAATATAACCGTCACCGTTAGAGAGCATTTTGGTGAACGGGCAGGCCGGGTGCTCACTCTTGCGTACTTTCTCTCTATTTATCCAATTTTACTTCTTTATGGTATAGGCATTACCAATGTTGTCATCAGTTATCTAGAGCATCAAATGCACTCGGTACCCCCCGCCAGAGTCTGGATGAGCCTTATGCTGGTGGTATTTCTGATAGCCATCATGCATGTTGGCGAAAAATCGATGCTTCGGGCCGTGAAAGTGACGGTTTATCCACTGGTTGCGATATTATGTGGCATTTCCCTTTATCTGATTCCTGAATGGAACGGAGCGGTATTTACCCAGCCCGTGTCAGGTCCTGATTTGATGCTGACGCTGTTTATTACAACGCCATTACTTGTATTCTCTTTTAATCATTCGCCTGCTTGTTCCGCATTTGCACAGTCCTATCGCCTGAAAATGGGGGAAGGGGGAAACTGTGCCAGGAAAACCGGGCAGATTCTTGTACGAAATACCTTATTACTGCTGTTTGTTATTTTATTATTTGTATTTTCCAGTGTGCTCAGTATGACGCCTGCTGAGCTCGCTCAGGCAAAAGTAGAGAATATTCCGGTACTTTCTGTTCTTGGTTACCGATCAGGAAATCCGGTGTTTTCGATCTTGGCTCCAGCCATTGCTTTTCTGGCCATTGCCAGTTCGTATTTTGGTGTTTATCTGGGAACTCTGGAAGGATTGCAGGGCCTGGTGACTCAGTACTGGCTTAGACATAATCGCAGTAAACCTCTGAATACAGCGCTGATACGCAGACTGTCTGTGCTGTTTGTTTTATTGACGTGTTGGGGGGCAGGCTGGGTCAATTGGAGTGTCATTGGTATGGTTGAAATGCTGGTGGTGCCTGTACTGGCCACTATTCTTTATATCATGCCTGTATACGCTATGTATAAAGTCGATAGATTAAAACACTTTCGGAACAAACCGCTTGATATTTTCACAGTATCGGTTGGTATTGTTGCTATCAGTGGTTTTCTGGTCGATCAGATGTTTTGAATACACTGATTTTTAAGTCAGCAGGCTATAGTAAATACTATTATATATAACAGAAATATTTGAAAGATTAAATCAGGGTAAGGGACTATGCCTGTTGATGTGGGTGGATTTGCCAATAGCCAAGTTAATGAAGCGCTAAAACACTAGGGTGTTCAGATTGGACCTGACAGCAGTGTCCATATTGGCAGTGCGTTTAATAATATGATAGTCACCACGGTATCCTTGCCTCCAACTCCGGGCTTGGCAACGGTGATATCAACTCAATCGAGCCAGCATCCTCTCTCACCCTCGCCAATTTCTGAGCGTACAGTGAGAAAGGCATCACCTCAGGAAACTCATTCAGTGAGTCAGACCATTAAAAACGGGCTGAAAAAAGGTGCGGGTAAACTCAAAAGTGCTGCAGGCGGAGCAGCTCATAAAATAGGTCGGGGCATTGCCAATAAAGCCCATAGCGCTAAAGCATTATTGATGAGCTTGAAGAAAGCGGTCAGTCATGAAAGCTGGAAACCGATTCCCGGAGATCTGGTCAAATCCGTTAAAGATCCTTCACTGTCGGATAAGCTAACAGATTACAACAGTAAACTGGAAAAGCTGGATGATCTTAAACTGGAAGAGGCATCGATTCCGAAAGAGCTTAAGGAATTTAAAAAGGAATTCAAAGATTTTCTCAAAATGGCAGCGGATCCTGACAAATTTGCCAAAAGTACTAAAGAAGTTACCGTGAAATTACCCGGTGGTGGATCCAGGAATATCAATGCCAAAGATTCAACCAGTAGAAAAGAACAGGCATCACAGACAATAGCATCGGTAAAAGAAACGGCTGCTTTTCAACGCTATGAATCCTTGCTCGAGCGAAATCCGGCAGAAGAGCGTAAGGCTCTGAAAGAAGAGCTTCGGGGAATAAAAAAAGAGTTACTCAGTCTTCATGAAAAAGATCTGGATACCCGCACCAGACAGAAGCATGACACCGTTACCAGGGGGCGACAGCCACTCCCTATAAATACACGACGATGACAGGTCTATTTCAAAAACATACCCTTAACTTTAGAAGACAAAACTATACCTTTCAGCTAATAAGCTGACTTGGGAGTCAATCATCTACGCTGAAACCGGTACTACCTTCCTGTTATGACGTGTCAGGTATCAGACTGCGAATATGAGTGATTGGCCTGTGTTTATTCTTTGATTTTATATAGGCAACCGCCTTGAGTAGCTCACACCATGTGCAGGGCGATCTCATTTGACAAACACCAATCCTGTTGCATATTCAAAAAGCTAGCTTTAAAAACTGAATTTTTGAGAAGTACAGGAAATTAGGCTTATTTTGGTACTTTTGTGTGCTGAATAATTAGCCAAACAGAGAAAGTTAGTGCCAAATGAGATCGCCCTGACACCATGTGTCTATGGCAAATCTATTGAAGTGATTGCGAATGCATTCCCACAATTTTATTTTGGCACGGCACCCTTTCCATGCCTTGTTAAACAAGGGGCAGGATAGCTGTTCAATCTGGTCAATCAGGAAAGCCAGGAACATTAAACACGCCAGATTACTGGCAAGATGTTCATCGCCATGGCTGTAGTTGTGTTCAAGTTGGTAGCCTTGGGTTTTCAGCGTATTAAAGGTTTCATTTTCAATTTTCCATTTAGCTCGCCCTCCTCTCATGATAGGCATGCAGCGCTTTCGACCTATGCGTAGGCTGGTGACCCAGCTGTTGTTGTAACATTTCTTACCTTTCTCGTTGTACTCAATGTACTCCAGAAAGTTAACCTTCAAATCGTTGTAGGTTTTGTTTAGTGGAACTTTGTTAACAAATCGGAACCAGTGCCGGTGCCCTTGGTCGTCTGTATACTCAAATCGAGTGACTTTATCCTGTTTGTCCAGTTCATCCACGGCTTCAAAAAGGGCAACATGGTCACTTTCCTTGGCAACGCTAATGTAGTGATGGTTATAAGACCGAATCAGTGTAATGGTGGGACCCTTGGAATATAGGTCATCAAGATTCAATACCAATCTTAGCTTCGGGTGATCCTTGTGAATGTGTTCAAGCGCTCGCTTCAGGGCATTGACTTCGCAATCGTTTTTAGAGGCATCTACCTGTTGAATGATGGGTTCAGGCATCAGTGGCAAGACTTCCTTAATCCCAGGTTTAACGATGCAGATGCCCAGCAGTTGGTGATAATACAGAGGGTTTTCGCTGTCGGGTTTCTTGATGCAGCACTCGCTACAACTGATCTTTCCAGAGCTGAAGTGCCCGGTGCCATCCATTGGAGCAAGATAACCCTCCTTAAAATATCTGAACTGTTTCAATCGTCCACTGCGCTGAACAAAATGGAATAAGGCGGTAAACAGCCGAGACAGTTCTCGAGTGGGCACTGGGTCCAGCATGCAGCGAATATGAGTGTCACTGGGCACTTTTCCCACCCTGTATAGGGTGTTTAGGTTGTATTCGATTTCTGGTTCGCGCCTGTCTTCATCAAACTGGAGTAGGGACGAGAACTTCAGATGAAACATGGCCAGAGCAGACATAACGGCATCATGCAGTGGGATTTTGTCGTCGATCTGATTAGGACGAGGGTCAGGTATTTTAGCCGCGTGGTCAGAGACGACCTGAATCAGGTCATCGGCAAGGGCTTTCTTTTGGGAAGCAGGCATTGTGGTCTGACTGAGTTGTTAATACGAATGACTTCACGAGAGTTAAAAATAGCAGATACTCTGAAAGCCTTGCGAATTCTGTTCAGAATTAATCTTTGGGGAAGTGCTGAGGGGGCGAGGTGGTCTTGATGCCGTGCATAAGGAACAGCTTAAGCAGGTTCACGGTGAGCATGATAGAGCTGTACAGGGTACCAGGGAAGAATTAATCAGTAGCCGAGATGGTCTGGTTGCACTTGACGAGGAACGTAGAACGCTCAAGGGAGAGCTATCAGGCATTAAGGATCAGCTGAAAGAATTAAAGAATGATATAACTCGCATGCAGAAGTCCGCAGAAAAGCTATCCACTCCCGCTCTCAAAAAAACCATGACTGATGAAATCAAAGGATTAGAACGCAGTCAAAAAGAATTGCAAACAAAGAAAGAAGAATCCGAGTTGCGATTACAGGCTATTCCAGCCGAACAAAAACAGTTGGAAAAATCCAGGAAAAAAACCAGAAAACAAAGAACTGATCTGGAGGAAGGGAAGCAGGTGAAGAAAGATGAAAAAGAGCTGGATAAAAGAGTCGGCAAGCAGGATAAGCTGGCTATGAAAGATGACATGGAAGTTGATAAAGCTGCTAAAAAAGAGTTGAAGCAGATGCGCTCAAAGCTGAAATAATAAATATATTATAAAAAGGCATTTGTCGGTTTACTCGGACAAATGCCTTTTTATTTTCAGCGATACTGATCAGTGCCCTTTCAGCGCATAAATGCCATTGGCATTTCTCCAGTATCCCTGATAATCAAGACCGTATCCGAAAATATAACGATCCTCTATTTCCAGGCCAGTATGATCCGCTTTCTGGCCAGGGCGGGCTTTCCGGTTGTGTTTTTTATCCACAAGAACGGCGGTTTGAACTTCAGCGGCTCCCTGTTCCCTGCAATAGTCGACAATGGCATCCAGAGTATGCCCTTCGTCGAGAATATCATCGATAACAAGAATGGTTCGGCCCTCAATTTTCTGGCTGGGACGTACCTTCCAGTCCAGACGACCGCCGGTTAGCTGATCACGGTAGCGGGTAGCATGAATATAGGAAGCTTCCAGAGGAAACTGTAGATAAGTTAATAGTTTTCCGGTAATTACCAGACCACCGTTCATTACACAGAACACCAGCGGATTTTTGTCGGCCAGAGATTGAGTAATGCTCTGACCCATAGTGCGAATTGCATCTTCGATCTGCTGCTCGTTAAAGAGACAGTCGGCTTCATCCAGCACTTGCTGGATATGGTCGAGATCAACAGACATGCTTGAAAACCTTAAGATAAGTGAATAAGCCAGCATTGCCAGCTCGATAAAAAGGGTCAAAAATACAGCTCTTGGAAGTATTCAGCAAGAGAAAACTGTATCAGAACTGTTGTTATAAAAACGTATGGGCAGAGGCGGCAGCAATATGTGACAATAAATAGGTTTAGGTCGCAGGAATGCGGACTGTTCTGGATCCGGAGATTTGTGGAAATATTCTGAAGCAGATCTCTACCGTTGTTTTAATAGCGAACGAGTGTTCGTCAGTGAAAACAAAATGGCAAATTCTTACCGGTAATAAGTTGAGGTCAGGCATGAGTGTACAGGAAATCAAGCACCCATTGGTACAGCACAAGCTGGGGATAATGCGGTCGCATGATATCAGTACCAAGGGGTTTCGTACTTTGGCTAGTGAGGTGGGTAGTCTGCTGACCTATGAAGCGACTAAAGATCTGGAGCTGGAATATACAGAGATTGACGGTTGGGATGGCAGGGTAACCGTTCAGCAGATTAAGGGGAAAAAAATCACAATTGTGCCGATTCTTCGTGCAGGCATAGGCATGATGAATGGCGTTCTGGATATGATTCCCAATGCAAAAGTCAGTGTTGTGGGGCTGTATCGGGATGAGGAAACCCTGGAACCCGTTCCTTATTTTGAAAAACTTGTCAACAATATAGACGAACGCATCGCATTGATTCTTGACCCGATGCTGGCTACTGGCGGATCAATGCTGGCCACTATCGAAATGTTGAAAAAAGCCGGTTGTAAAGAAATTCGCTGCCTGGTTCTGGTGGCTGCTCCTGAAGGTATTGAAAAGATTCACTCATTACACCCTGATGTTAAAATATATACGGCATCTGTAGACAAGGGGTTGAATGAGCGTGGATATATCATGCCGGGACTGGGTGATGCCGGTGACAAGATTTTCGGAACAAAATAAAAAAGGGCCTCAGGGCCTTTTTTTATGGAAGATGATTTCAAAGATGACTGCGAAATTGTAAAAATAAAAATACTATTGCTTATGCAATATTATTCTATCAGTTGATAACTCTGGAAACCCTTTAATGACTCAATCCACTGAGATGGAAGGAAGTTGCCGGTCTGGAGACAGGCTCTTCTGGGTGGTCAAATGTTGTTTGTAGCATTTGGAGCGCTTGTTCTTGTGCCAATATTGACCGGGCTTGATCCCAATGTCGCTTTTTTCACTGCGGGTGTGGGAACCCTTATTTTTCAGTTGGTCACCAAAAGGCAGGTGCCTGTTTTTCTGGCGTCCTCCTTTGCCTTTATCGCACCAATATCATTCAGTATCCAGTCATGGGGGCTCCCGGCAACTATGGGAGGATTAATGGCAGCGGGTATTCTGTATATTGCTCTTAGGGATAGTCCTGGAATAACTTCCGTATTTCACTTGGCTACCGAGAGAGCGCTGTAGTTCCATTTAGCAAGAAATTTATCGAACTTAATAGTCATGTTCTTTTTGAACTCAGCGGCGTACTTTCTGCCGGTTTCGTAAACCTTGTCGATAATTATGACCGTCACGCTGAGACCTTTGGTGGTTTCAGTTTTCCTCATATAATAGGCCGCTGTTTCGATGGATTCTAAAGCAACACCTTTGCAAGCGCGTGTCACATGCGGAAATAAACGATGTTCAGTCGGGTTATATTTTGAGCAGTAGGGTGGGTAGTGAGCAATTCGAATACTCAATCCCAACCGGTTGGAAAGTGCCTGTAGATCTTCTTTAAAAATGTACGTCAATGCACTGTTACTGCCCCCTCCGTCACATAGAATGAGCAATTCACTTTCGTTCAGGTAATCGGAGTGTCCTTGCTCGTTCTACCAAAGTTCGATGCTTTCGCAAGCAAATTCGGTGGTGTCACAGCTGGTGTTCAGATGTAAAGATGCGGTGTTTTTACCAAGATCGTAAGTACCATGGGGAATAACTTTGCCATCACTGCTCTGGGGAAGTCATGATCATTGATAATCGTGGTTTCAGCGGCATCGGTGATGCCTTCACGATAAAAGTTACCTAAAAGTTCCTTCATTTTTAGTGTCAATATGATCACCGGTTTGCCAGCATTAAGATATTTTTCTTTTAATTGAGCACTGTTTTCAAACTGAGCATTGCGATCAGCATTTTGTCCCATGGTTCGTTTATTTCTGTGGCCTACGACGACGGTAGCCATTTTCAAAAAGCAAAGGTGAAACTATTTTCTTTCCCTCAGGTGTGCCACGCGTCTGAAGCTTGCGAGAAATCGTTCTACGGGAAAGGTTTGTCCACTTCACATCCTGACACATTGGATCGCCAGCGGTATGGTCACTCAGTATCGAACGAAAATCATCCACGATCTTCGGATTTCTCACGATTAGGGTTTTCCGTCCGCCCCTTTTTTTCGCTGACCTGTTTCGTTAAGTGGTTCTTCTGATTTGAGCTCAGTAATTCCTCGATTAATCGTTTTCGCATCACAGTCCAAGAGCTGTGATATGAAAGCAAGACCTCCGTGGCCGAGTTTTACGACCTCTACAGCAGCATAACGTCTACGATCACGTTCATTGAGTGAACGATAAAAACGAATCATTTGAATGGCTACTGCTGCAGAATAATGGCTCAAGACGATTTCCTGTACTTCATGTGGGCACTATTATCTTCAATCTTAAGCTTCATGGTAATAGGGAAGTTATTTCAGGACTGTTCCTAAGTGTTCTGGTGCGAATGAGAGGCAGCGGGATCTGGCGTAAAGTGAAGCGGTACCTACCGGATACCTGTAAACGTTTCTAACCCTATAACTCCCTTAAAAAAAACACCTATCTGCAAGCGGTGACAGCTGTCTGGGATTTCGCTCGTCCATTGAAAAAGAATACCCAAGCCATAAGTAAAACAACAATACCTGCGGCTCTTGTCGCAAACGCCGATGAAGGTATTGTGATGACGAATTATCAATTTTGGCCAATTTTTGCACCGCATCGAATGCTGAGCAGGTGTCAGTCAGAACTTAAATACTATGTTGAGTTTTTCCACAATCAGATCAAATTCTGCCTTCATCTATTGATCTTGTTCGTCGCAACCTGAGCACCAATTTGATATTGGTTTATACGTATCAGCCATCTTAATGATGATAAGTATCAATAAAAGACCTAATGAAACGCAACACAACTGAGGTTGTCTTGACACGAACTGACTGCAAGGCTAGAACAACACTCCTCATTGTGAAGAGCTTGGCAAGACCGGGGCATTATTTCGTGCGCGGTCAGTTCTGCTGAGCTTAAGTTCATCTAAAGCATTATCTCGAATAGGAGAATATCGGTATGAGCGGCACCATTATCAAGAATTCCAGAAACACTGAAAATGCACCTCAAAGCTCTGTTTCTACACAGACAGTTGCGTTTTCCCACTACAACAATATTTCAGCTCAGCTTCCTGTAAGCCCTAAAACTGGCGAAATCGTTGCTGGTGATGTGAAAGCACAGGCAAAGCAGTGTCTGGAAAATATTAAAGCGATTGTAGAAAGCGTCGGTCACATTATGGGCGATGTTGTTAAGATCAATGTGTTCGTGACAAATATCGCTGATCTGGCCGCAGTAGACGAAGTGTACGCAACTTTCTTCCAAGGCTACCCTCCTGTACGTACTTCACTGGCTGTTGCTGTTCTGCCAATGGATGGTGCTTTGGTTCAAATGGATGCGCTCATTTCAAACGGTGAAGGTACACACCCACAAGATCCTTGTGCTCTGGTTAAAGTGGCGCGCAACACCGTGAATGCGCCTCAAAGCCCTTTCTCTACTCAGACAGTTGCTTTCTCTCACTACAACAACATTTCTGCTCAGTTACCTATCGATCCTGCAACAGGTAATGTGGTTGCCGGTGGCGTGAAAGAGCAGGCGAGGCAGTGCCTGAAAAACATCAAGGCCATTGTAGAAAGCATCGACGTTCCGTTCGACGATATCGTGAAAATCGGTATCTTCCTGCGGAACCCTTCTGATATTGATGCGATAAACGAAGTTTATAAAACCTTCTTCCCAGATTCTGCTATCGCCAGAACAGTAGCTTATGTTCCTGCACGCTCAATCGTTGCAGCTTCAGGCCTGCCTATGGATGCTCTGGTACAGATTGATGCGGTTGTTTCTCACGGTGACGGTACTCCCCCTCAAGCCGTTGAAGACCGCCATGGTATTGTAATCAAGGCAAGCAATACTGAAGATGCGCCTAACAGCTCTCTGCATACTCATACTGTTGCATTCTCCCACTACAATCATATTGCTGCTCAGTTGCCTCTGAATCCAAAAACTAACAAAGTTGTTGGCGATAGTGCAAAAGAGCAGGCTGGTCAGTGCCTGAAGAACATTCAGGCAATAGTTGATAGTATCGGCCACGTTATGGACGACGCTGTTAAAATCAACATCCAGCTGAAAAATATCGCAGATCTTGATGCTGTAAACGAAGTTTACACAACCTTCTTTAAGGGCGACCTTCCTGCAAGAACCGTTATTGGCGTTTCCGATATTCCTATGGGCGCGCAGGTACAGATTGATGCTGTGATTTCTAACGCTGAAGGTACGCCTCCTCAAGCATAAGTATGCGGTTGTAGGGATTATATAGACTGCTTCCACCCGTGGTGGTTGGTATGGCAACTTCGCCCGTAGAAGGTTTTATATCGTTTGGTCACGCCAGTTTTACTGGCTACGTTATCTTTGCTGACGACTCTTCTGGTGGCAACCCGTGCGGGTGGGTTGTTCAAATTAATTCCAATCATCAGCGGTATTACGGTGGGTTATATAGCAGCCATGATAATGGGGGTGATTGATTTTCAGCCGTTAATTGATCGTCCATGGCTGGCTATGCAAAATTTCACAGCGCCCGAGTTTAACTGGAATGCAGTGCTTTATATGATTCCGGTGGCCATTGCTCCCGCCATTGAACATATTGGCGACATGCTGGCCATCAGTTCGGTGACGGGGAAGAAGTATCTGGAAAAGCCGGGTTTAAAAAATACTTTGCTGGGGGATGGTCTTGCTACCTCTTTGGCGGGGCTTTTTGGTGGTCCACCTAATACAACCTATTCCGAGGTGACGGGCGCTGTGATGCCAGGGCGATCTCATTTGACAAACACCAATCCTGTTGCATATTCAAAAAGCTAGCTTTAAAAACTGAATTTTTGAGAAGTACAGGAAATTAGGCTTATTTTGGTACTTTTGTGTGCTGAATAATTAGCCAAACAGAGAAAGTTAGTGCCAAATGAGATCGCCCTGGCTGTGATGCTGACCAAGGCTTATAATCCGGTGATTATGACCTGGGCGGCCGTGATTGCAATAGCCGTTGCATTTATTGGTAAAGTGGGTGGGTTTCTGGCAACCATACCGATTCCTGTTGTGGGTGGAATCATGATTCTGCTATTCGGTTCCATAGCAGTGGTTGGACTGAAGACCCTGATAAAAGCACAGGTGGATTTAAGTAAGCCAAGAAACCTGGTTATTGTATCTATTGTTCTGGTTTTTGGTATTGGCGATTTGTCCTTGAATGTGGGAGATTTTACCCTTAAGGGAATCAGTCTTTGTGCGATCACGGCTGTGCTGTTGAATTTCTGTTTGCCTCATGCGTCTGACGAAGATCGATATCAATCCGTTGAAGTTGAAAAATAGCCGTAATATCTCATAAGCAGGGCAGCCATTATTTTTGCCTGTTGATAGCAAAAAGCCTCCGTAACCATCAGGTTGCGGAGGCTGAATTTTGAAGCATTGCCATGGATTATTAATGAGACTGCAGCGTTTGTCAGGCGCTGATACGTCCTTGTAGAAAATCAGATTCCATGAGCAGGATTTCTGCGTCATGAAGATCCTGGTTTACAGAGATAAATCGGGTTAAACCACTCAGTTCCATTAATGATGAAATCTGATCAGAAACATTGCACAAAGCAATGCTATGGAAACGGGAAAGTCTGTTCTTGGCAGACAACAATATCTTGAGTCCATCGCTACTGATACTTGTCAGCAGGTTGAAGTCCAGAATCAAATGACGATTGGTTTTACCAATAGCCTGATTGATCGCTCTATCAAGGGTGTGAGCGGTAATAGCATCTATACTGCCATCCAGCTCTAGCAGGGTGTAGTTGAAATGATCTTCCAGATTAATGGATAAAGCCATGGTTCTGCTCCTTCTGTATGTGCATTCTTATTTATTGGGTTCTATCCTAATCCTCACTTTGGTGATAATGCATAACAGTTCGGTCAGCAAGGCTGACAAAATCAAAAGAATCGAAACAACAGTGACTTTGCTGGTATCCGAAGAGGTAGCTTCTCAATAAGTGCTGGAGATCGGAAATAACCGTGTAAAACCATAGTGCATGATCCTTGCCTCCCAAGGGCTTAGTAAAATTGGTACTTTGGTTTACCAGCACTTATTGAGAAGCTACCCGAAGAGAGGTGTTTGAACGTTGACAGGTTGAATAGAGAGTGTGGCAACTCCGTTGGATGGTTTTATTAATAAAATCGAATGAGTCATTATTTATATGGCTTTTGCTCTTTACTGTAGGAATTGTTTTCGGGAGTAAATAAGTGAGGAATAATAATCAATCACCTGCATTTTATTGGCTGAATATGATTGTTTTTTTTATTTTAATAAACAATCGATCTGTATTTTCTTTTGATAAGCTGGTTCAGAGTCAGGCTGTATCTAAAAATGTGTCGGATAAACAATGTCTATTTGATGGTGATATTGAATATTATTTGAAGAGTGGGATTTTTAATAAACTAAAAGTATTAACATGGAATGTGAATTTGATGGCTGATACGCCATGGGAAGAGGAACTTCTCAAACGTTATTCAAATCAGGATATGAATGATCCTGTCAGTCGGGCTGAGGCTGTTGGTCTGGTATTGGCACAGGCTGATTATGACATTGTAGTGGTAGAGGAAGTGCTGGATAGTGATCTCAGGGATATCCTGATACGCCATATGACCAGTGCTGGCTATTACTCTGCAAAAATTCTTGGAGGTAGCTGGAGTCTGTTGTTGAAATTATATATTTTCAATGGTGGCGTCATGGTGTTCAGTCGATACCCGATTGTGGCTGAGCATGAGAAAATCATGCCTTCGCTCTGGGGGCAATACTTCGCGGCAATGGGTGTCAAATATGTAAAAATCAAGTTCTATGATCAATTTGTACATGTTTTTGCAATTCACCTTCAAAGCATTCAGTGGGGAGTGCCAGAAGAGCATGCTCGACTCAGGCAGCAGATAAACGCATTAAAAGACTTCATTGCTTTGCAAGATATCAAGAGGAATGAAATCGTGTTATTAATGGGGGATTTTAATACGAACAGTGGCAATAAAGCGGAAGATTTCGATGGCAGGCATTATCCTGAAAGTGAAGTTCATTCTGACTTTCAATATTTATTAAGCAGTCTTGATGCAAGGGAAGTGGGTCGTTATTCTAATAGTTTGCCATTTTCATTTAATGTATATAATAATTCCATGGCATTTGGGAAAACTCCGTTGGGCACATTGGATAATATACTCTGTTTGAAACGATACAGTTGCCCCGATTATGGTGAGTTGAGAATAAAGCGCTTTGATGATTCGGCGACAAGGTTAAGAGAATTGTCAGATCACTATCCTATTGAAGGTGAGCTCTTCTATTCTTCCTATGAACGGGCTTGCTTGAATGATGGTCATTAAATGTCGTGTATATCTATTTGTGTAGCTTCTCAATAAGTGCTGGAGATCGGAAATAACCGTGTAAAACCATAGTGCATAATCCTTGCCTCCCAAGGGCTTAGTAAAATTGGTACTTTGGTTTACCAGCACTTATTGAGAAGCTACCTATTTGTGTGGTTCAGTTAACTGAGGGTTTCCAGTCTGGTTTATCCGTTGGCACTTCAGAAGTTTAAGTGGCAGTAGATGATATAAACCTGATTGGATATATAACCTACTGCCGTTAGCTTAGCTTTCCAGTTTCTGTTTCAGAATCTGGTTTACCATGCCAGGGTTGGCCTTGCCTTTGGAAGCTTTCATGCTCTGGCCCACAAAGAAGCCAATCATCTTGCCTCGTTTATCAGCAGGGGCTGAACGGTAGTTTGCAACTTGTTGAGCATTGTTTGCCAATACTTCATCGATCATTGCCTCGATTGCAGCCGTGTCGGTGACCTGCTTCAATCCCTGCTTTTCGATGACATCATCAGCACTGGAACCTTCACCTTTCCATAGTGCTTCAAATACCTGTTTGGCGATTTTACCGGAGATGGTGTTGTCTTTGATGCGAGTAATCAATCCACCCATGATTTCAGCAGAAACAGGGCTGTCTGTTATGGTAATGCCATTCTGATTCAGATTTCTTGAGATTTCTCCAAGTACCCAGTTGGCAGCCAGTTTTGCGTCACCACCAACGTTGGTCACAGATTCAAAATAAGCGGCTGTTGCCTGATTACCGGCCAGAATTTCTGCATCAACTTCGCTCAGATTATAACGGCTGATGAAACGATCTTTTTTTGCATCAGGCATTTCCGGCATGTCAGTGCGCAGTTTTTCAATACGGCTATCTTCAATGACCACAGGAAGTAGATCAGGGCATGGAAAATAACGGTAATCCATGGCTTCTTCTTTACTGCGCATAGAGCGGGATTCACCCGTGTCACCATTGTAGAGTCGGGTTTCCTGAATAACTCTGCCACCGTCTTCAATCAACTCAATTTGACGATCTACCTCTTTATGGATTGCTGCTTCCATAAATTTGAAAGAGTTAAGGTTTTTGGTTTCTGTACGGGTGCCCAGTTCAGTTTGGCCTTTTGGCCGTACAGAAACGTTTACGTCAAACCGCATGGAGCCCTGAGACATCTCGCCATCGCAAATTCCCAGAGTCGTGACAATTGAATGAAGCTTTTTGGCGAATGCAACGGCTTCTTCCGAATTGCGGATATCAGGTTCTGTAACAATCTCAATCAGGGGGGTTCCTGCGCGGTTCAGATCAATACCGCTCATGCCGTGAAAGTCTTCGTGAAGGCTTTTTCCGGCATCTTCTTCCAAGTGGGCGTGGTGAATGCGAACCTGTTTAGTGGAACCATCCTTAAGGGTTATATCCATATGACCTGCACCCACGATAGGCTTTTCCAGCTGTGTGGTCTGGTAACCTTTGGGCAGGTCGGGGTAGAAATAGTTCTTACGTTCGAATACGTTGATTTTATTAATCTCGGCATCGATCCCCAGGCCAAACCGGATGGCCATATTAATTGCTTCTTCGTTCACCACCGGCAATATACCCGGTAAGCCCAGGTCGACCGCACAGGCCTGGGTATTGGGTTCTGCTCCGAAAACGGTGGACGCCCCGGAAAATATTTTGGTCTTGGTGGCGAGCTGGACATGAATTTCCAGCCCGATAACTGTTTCCCATTGCATATCAGTAATCTCTATCAATCCTGTTTTCGGCTCAAGGCTGCATGGCAGGCTTTTGCATATGCCAGTCAGTGGCTTGCTGAAAGCGATGACCGATGTTTAATAGTCGGGCCTCATCGAAGTGCTGACCGATAACCTGTAAACCCACCGGGCGACCATCAGCGAAACCGGCAGGTACAGACATGCCTGGAAGGCCGGCCAGATTCACGGACAGTGTGTAGATATCAGACAGGTACATAGCCACCGGATCGTCGGTCATTTCACCAAGATTGAAGGCTGCTGTTGGCGCGTTTGGTCCCATGATGACGTCACATTCTTTGAAAGCGTTCAAAAAATCATCCCGGATCATGCGACGAATTTGCTGGGCTTTACGATAATAGGCATCGTAATAACCGGACGACAGTGCGTAGGTTCCGACAATAATACGACGTTTGACTTCTTCCCCAAAGCCTTCGCTTCGACTGCGGGTGTAAAGATCTTCCAGATCTTTCGGGTCTTCACAGCGATGGCCAAAACGAACACCATCGAACCTGGAAAGGTTGGTGGATGCTTCGGCAGGTGCAATAACGTAATAGGCCGGAATGCATAATTTGCTGTTAGGCAGGCAGACTTCTTTAATTGTCGCACCCTGTTTTTCAATTTCAGCGACAGCTTCACGAACACGCTGTTCAACCTGCGGATTCAAACCGGCAGCAAAATATTCTTTTGGCAGGCCCACGGTGAGGCCTTCCAGGGAGTTATTCAGGCTGGCTGTGTAGTCAGGCACTTGGCGATCCAGGCAGGTGGAATCGCGCTGGTCAAACCCGGCCATGGTATTCAGCATTATGGCAGCGTCTTCCGCTGTATGAGTCATGGGGCCAGCCTGATCCAGACTGGAAGCGTAGGCGACCATTCCGTAGCGGGACACCCGGCCGTAAGTTGGTTTAAGACCTGTAATGCCGCAGTGAGATGCAGGTTGACGAATAGAGCCACCGGTATCGGTGCCTGTGGCACCAGCCGCTAACTGGGCAGCAACCGCGGCGGCAGAGCCTCCGGATGAGCCGCCAGGGATGGCGCTGGTATCCCAGGGGTTTTTCACTGGACCATAGTGGCTGTTTTCGTTAGAAGAACCCATGGCAAACTCGTCCATGTTGGTTTTACCCAGCATGACTGAACCCGCTTCGCGGAATCTGGAGGTGACGGTAGATTCATACGGGGCTATAAAGTTATCCAGAATCTTTGAACCGCAGGATGTTTTTACACCTTCGGTACAAAACAGATCTTTATGAGCCAGAGGAATTCCGGTCAGAGCCTGGGCATTACCTGCAGAGCGTTGTGCATCTGCGGCTTTAGCCTGTTCCAGAGCCTGTTCTTCGGCCACAGTGATGAAACTATTTAATTCCCCGTCCAGTTTCTTGATACGATCAAGGTAACTGGAGGTCAGTTCGACGCTGGATATTTCACCGTCGGCAAGTGCGCGGCTTTGTTCTGCAATTGTTTTATCGTACATAGGATTCGGTCGATCTGAAGTGTTTACTCAATTACCCGCGGAACAAGGAATAGCCCTTTTTCTACGGCTGGCGCACAGCTTTGCAATTGTTCGCGTTGATTCGTTTCACTCACTATGTCGGCACGAAGTCTCTGGGTCGCGTCCAGTGGATTGGCCAGAGGCTCAATATTGCTGGTGTCGACAGCTTCCATTGTGTCCACCATCTTAAGAATACTGGAAATGGTGTCAGTGGTGGCTTGAATCGATTCATCGTCGATAGAGAGTCGCGCCAGATGGGCGACTTTTTGAACTTCAGAGGCATTGATAGCCATTAGGCTCTCCGGAAGCGGATGAAATAAGTTATTGCTGCTCTAATGTAAGGAAGAGCAGCAAAATTATGAAAATAATGGCTAATGTATGGGCACTGGGTTCGGAACTCAAGTAATGATCGCGGTATTCTGCTAAACCCATTCTGTTTATTTGGTGAAGTTATCGCTCTCTGCAGCGTAATTGCCGCTTGCTCTAAGTGTGTAGCATTGTTAGAGTTTCCATCAATTATAGAAAGCCTTGGAGACTGTCGGACAGCTGATCCGAAATTGAAAAAAATCGGGAAATTGAGAGTGAATATTTCTAATCTTGGATAATGCACACTATGTTTTTGATAGCACAGCAGGCATTAGATTGGTTAATCTCATCCGATACAGCTCCGGCATTACTCTCGCAGGCTCCCTGAGTCAAGGTAACTCAAAAGATGCTTAAAAGGTTACGAGGCTTGTTTTCCAGTGATCTGTCAATCGATCTGGGAACTGCCAATACCCTGGTATATGTCCGTGAAAAGGGCATAGTTTTAAATGAGCCTTCCGTGGTGGCAATTCGTAGTCTGGGATCCCAGAAAAGCGTAGTGGCCGTCGGAACTGATGCAAAAAGAATGCTCGGCCGGACCCCCGGCAATATCACGGCAATACGCCCCATGAAAGATGGTGTCATTGCTGATTTTGATGTGTGCGAACGCATGCTGCAGCACTTTATTAACAAAGTGCATGAAAACAGTTTTATTCAGCCCAGCCCAAGGGTTCTGGTCTGCGTGCCCTGTAAATCCACCAAGGTAGAGAAACGGGCGATCCGTGAATCTGTACTGGGTGCCGGCGCACGAGAAGTTTATCTGATTGAAGAGCCGATGGCAGCCGCCATAGGTGCTGGTCTTCCTGTGGAAGAAGCCAGTGGTTCCATGGTTGTGGATATTGGTGGTGGTACCACTGAAATTGCCATTATATCTTTGAGCGGTGTTGTTTACTCAGAGTCTGTACGTATTGGTGGTGATCGCTTCGATGATGCCATTGTGACCTATGTTCGTCGCAATTATGGCAGTCTGATTGGTGATGCAACCGCGGAACGGATCAAGCAGGAAATTGCCATTGCCTACCCCAGTGACGAGTTGCTGGAAATAGATGTTCGTGGTCGTAATCTGGCTGAGGGTATTCCCCGGAGCTTCACTCTGAACAGCGGTGAAATTCTGGATGCGTTGCAGGAATCCCTGACCGCTATTGTGCAAGCGGTTAAGAGTGCCCTCGAACAGTCTCCACCGGAACTGGCTTCAGACATTGCTGAGCGTGGCCTGGTGTTGACGGGTGGTGGTGCATTACTTCGGGATCTTGATAAATTGATCAGCGAAGAAACCGGACTGCCTGTGCTGGTTGCTGAAGATCCCCTGACCTGCGTTGCACGAGGTGGTGGTCGAGCCATTGAGATGATGGATAAACACCGCATGGATCTGTTATCTACGGATTAGTATTCAGTTCAGCGGGAAGAATTAACCAGGAGGGTATCCCTCCTGGTTTTTTGTCGTTCTGACATAACCTGATCAGGAGCAGGTATCAAACCCATATTCAGTCAGCGCCATTCGCTGGTGACTCGATTCATGCTGTTGATGACGTTGTCTCTGGCTTTGCTGTTTGTAGATTACAAGTACCAGTACCTATCCCATGTCCGTCAGTGGCTGACCGTGGCGGCGACGCCTGTTTTCTTTTTGGCCGATCTTCCGTCCCGTGTCTGGGGTACAGCCACAGAAGTGGTTATGTCCCGTAGTGAACTGCTGGAAGAGAATGCCCGCCTGAAAGCCAAAAATCTGATACTGGAACAAAAAGTTCAAAAACTGGCTTCACTCACAGCCCAGAATATTCGACTGCGGGAATTGCTTAATTCATCTGAGCTGGTGGATGATCAGGTGCTGGTAGCCGAAATAGTGGGTGTTGATCCCGACCCGTTCAAACATATGGTGATTATCAATAAAGGCTCACTGGATGGTGTTTATGCCGGACAGGCCATGCTTGATGCTCATGGTGTAATGGGGCAGGTGGTGGAAGTCAGCCCTGTCAGTAGCCGGGTTATGCTGGTAACGGATACTTCCAGCCGGATTCCAGTGCAGAATAACAGAACAAAATATCGAGTGATTGCGGCCGGAACGGGCAGTGCGGATCAAATGGAATTATTGCATATACCGGACACAGCGGATTTCAAGGCTGGGGATTTATTGACCAGTTCAGGCCTTGGAGGACGTTATCCTGCAGGCTTTCCTCTGGGTACGGTCACCAGCGTTACGCATAACCCTGGTGAAGCATTTGCCTCCGTTAACATAAAACCCATGGCTGAAATTAATCGCAGCCGACTGGTGCTTCTGGTTTTTCGTACGGTAGCTGAAAAAAGGCAATCCATTGAAAAGAGTGAAACCCCTGGGGATAGCCAGTCAGATAAAGCTGAGGTTGAACGCCCATGAGCATGCAAAGACCTAATGCACATTGGGTGGTCTGGATTTCCCTGATCGTTGCCGGTTTGTTAAGTATTGTGCCCTTGCCAGACTGGGCGTCCATTGCCCGCCCTGCATGGGTGCCGATGGTGGTTGCTTACTGGATTCTGGCGTTGCCGGAACGTTTCGGTCTGCTGTTCGCTTTTTTCGTAGGGATTCTGCTGGATGTGTTTATTGGCCAGCTATTTGGTGTCAGTGCAATGGGGATGGTGCTGTTAGCCTTTACAGTGATGGGCCTGCATCGACGACTCAGGATGTTTCCGATCTGGCAGCAGTCTTTTATGATCTTTGTCATAGTGGGCTGTTATCAGTTATTAAATCTCTGGATTCGCAGTGCCATGGGACGGGCAGCGCCTTCGTTGTGGTATCTTCTGCCTTCCATCAGCAGTGCTGTTCTCTGGCCCTGGATTATGGTGATACTCCGGTTCCTGCGTCGTTACTTTAGGGTCGTTTAATTAAAGATTCTGATATCTTCTGAACTTCTCGTTATCTCCCTGATTCAGGTTTTTCTGTTCTATGATTTATCTTGCCTCTCAATCTCCCCGTCGATCCGAATTACTCCAGCAAATTGGCGTGCCCTTTAAAAAACTGAGTTGCCAGATTGATGAAACTCCGGGAAAAGGAGAATTGCCACTGGATTATGTGCAGAGAATGGCTGTGGAAAAAGCAAAGGCTGGCTGGCGGTGTGTCATTGCAGGCGATCTGGAACATTATGTTCTATTGTCGGCAGATACTATTGTTGTTCAGGAACAGGATATTCTTGGTAAGCCTGAGACACCGGATGATGCATGCCGGATGCTGAAAAGATTATCGGGTACATGTCATCAGGTGGTGACCGTCGTTGCCGTCATTAATGATGATAGGTACCTGACAGAAGTCTCTGTCACCGGAGTCAGTTTCAGAGCCCTTAGTGATAAAATGATTATGGACTACGTGGCTTCCGGTGAAACCGTAGACAAGGCTGGAGCGTATGCTATTCAGGGGCTTGGTGCTGTTTTTGTTGAGAGAATCGAAGGCAGCTATTCTGGTGTGGTTGGATTGCCTCTGGCTGAAACATCAGGGCTATTGAGCCGGTTTGGTATTTCATGCTGGCAATCCTGATACTGTCATCTGATTTAATGGCATTCTCTTGGAAGCGTTTACAGAGGGAGAGTATTTACGAGAAAAAAAGGTAAGGATCATAAAATTGATGATAAATACTGTTATCATCCAACAAGAATTTTCATCTCCAATGCTGATGGAACAGCCAACGATAATACCTGTTTTCTCTGAAACTGTTTTCTCTGAAGCAGTTTGATCTGAGGCTTTTTGATCTGAAACAGTGTGAGTCAATCATTTCTGCCAGTGTACTGACCCCTGATTTTTGTGTTAACAGACGTTAGCGGTCAATGCATTTACGAATCGAGGGAAGGGGATGAGTGAAGAAGTTTTGATGAATATCACGCCCATGGAATCAAGGGTGGCGTTGGTCGAAAATGGCGTTCTGCAGGAGATTTATATTGAACGTGCCTGCAGTAGAGGCATTGTTGGCAATATCTATAATGGCAAGGTTGTCAGAGTGTTACCGGGCATGCAGGCTGCCTTCGTTGATATTGGACTGGAGCGGGCAGCCTTTATTCATGTCAGTGAAATAGCGCCAAGGCAGGATAGAAACAGCGAAGTTACAGCAGAGCGCCCGATTTTTGAACTGGTGCATGAAGGGCAATCACTGGTTGTTCAGGTCACCAAAGACCCATTGGGTTCCAAGGGCGCACGACTGACCACTCATATCTCTATTCCGGCCCGATACCTGGTGCATATGCCCCAGAACAATCATGTGGGTATTTCCCTTCGAATTGAAGATGCTGAAGAGCGTGAACGGCTGAGACAGATGGTCGAATCCTGTATTGAGCAGGACAGCGCTCAGGGTAAGGGCGGCTTCATCTTGAGAACGGCTGCTGAAGGGATTGGGGAAGAGGAAGTTCGAGCTGATATTCTGTTTCTCCATCGACTTTGGGAAACCATCGAAGAGAACATAAAAGACACCAAGGCTCCGGCCAGTGTTTATGAAGATTTACCTCTGCATCTGCGTACCATGCGCGATCTGGTAAACCCTAATATCGAGAGAATCCGCATCGATTCCAGGGAAACATTCCAGAAAGTTTCAAAATTTGTCAAAAAGCTTGTGCCGCACCTGGATGGTACCGTTGAGTATTACCCTGGTGAACGCCCTATTTTTGATCTATTTGGTGTTGAAGATGAGATCAACAAGGCATTAAGTCGTAAGGTACAAATGAAATCCGGTGGTCATCTGGTTTTCGATCAGACTGAAGCCATGACAACGATCGATGTGAATACTGGCGCTTTCGTTGGTCACCGAAACCTGGAAGAGACCATCTTCAAGACAAATCTGGAAGCGGCGGTGGCTATTGCCCGGCAGCTTCGATTGAGGAATCTGGGTGGCATTATTATTGTTGATTTCATTGACATGGAAGATCCGGAGCATCAGCGGCAGGTGTTACGCAGTTTCGAAAAATCCATGGAAAAGGATCATGTTAAAACCAATTTGACGGGAGTCAGTGATCTGGGGCTGGTGGAAATGACCCGCAAGCGCACCCGGGAATCTCTTGAGAATGTACTCTGTGATGCCTGTCCAACCTGTGATGGTCGGGGTACGCTGAAGACTGCCGAAACAGTATGTTATGAGATTTTTCGTGAAATTCTGCGGGCAGTCCGAGCTTATGATAACGAACGCTATCTGGTGCTGGCTTCAGAATCGGTGATTGATCGTCTGCTGGATGAAGAATCCAGTAATGTTGCTGATCTGGAAGAATTTATTGAAAAATCCATCCGGTTTCAGGTTGAGCCCATTTACACTCAGGAACAGTTTGACGTAGTGCTTGTCTGAAGAGTAACCAAATCGCATTTTGTGGTCGTTATTTAATATGGAAATATAGCTGTTTCTATATTCAGGGGGAGCTGAATTTCCGGTTTATGATAGTTTGAATATTATATTGGCTAAAAATCACAGGGAGAGAAGGCGCTTGCTCAACATTGGTTGCCCATATACCCGTCTGTACTCAAAGAACGTTTTTTTCGTATTGCTCTGTGCAGAGGGTGAGGGTAATGAATCTACACATCGGGCTTGCCATCAATGACTCCTTTTCAGACTAACCTGGTTCGATGGAGCTGGAAGCTCCTTTTTGCATTTCTGATAACGCTGCTGGTTACGTTAACAATATTCAGATTGACTATTGCCAGCCTGCCTTTGATTCAACAGCGTTTAATGCTGGTTCTCAGTGAACGAATGCAGACAGATCTGCAAATAGAACAACTGGAAGCCCGATGGCAGAGGGGGATTCCATCACTGTCACTACGAGGCCTGACCTTGAAAGGGCAGGGAGCTGATCAAGCCGGATTCAGAATCAATCAATTTGATATGGAGCTGAATCTCCGTAGCAGTCTGCTTCAATTTACGCCCATATTTAACTCGCTGGAAATAAAAGACGTTCAGGTCAACTTGGTTCAGGGGGAAGGCGCGCGCTGGCACCTTAAAGGTATAGGTGCCATTGCAGGCTCTTCGACAGGTGTTGATCTTGATCTGCGTGGTCGTTTTCTTGAATGGCTCAGTTTGCAGAATTATGTTGATATTTCAAATATTGAACTGGACGTTACCAGTAAAGAAGGTGTTGTAAGACGTTTATCGGGTCGGGAAATCTCTGTTTTCAATGAGAATGGTCTGAAGCATCTTCGTGGTCGCCTTGAGGCTGGTAAAGGGTTTGCGGAACTCACTGCTGTTGGTCAGGGGAGAAATCGCTGGAGTGCCAGTTGGGTTGGTGCCATTAAGGCAGAATCTTTTGACCTTGAACAACTCTGTGTTCTCTGGTCAGGTTGTTACGATGACTTGAAAGCAGTAGAGCTGGAACTGGATGCTGCCTGGGGCGTTCGAAACAGTCACTGGCAAGTGCAGGGAAACCTTGGGGCCTCCAGAATTGTCTACCGTGATGCCAATGGTGTTGACCGACAAATGTCTGCAAAGAGCAATTTGTTTGTCCAGTGGCAGCGTGATAAACAATGGCAGGTCTGGCTGAATGAATTCCAGCTATTGAATAACATTGATGATCAGGCTTTACAGTCGTGGCAGGGAAACTGGTTCCTGTCGGGTGAAATGAAGAATGATTATCAGATCACTCTTGCATCAGAATCCCTGGATCTTGATTCCCTGAAGCGCTGGCTGCTGGCTGCTTCGCTATTGCCTGAGAAAGCATCGAACCTGGTCAGGACATTGAATCCTGTAGGTAAGCTGGAGAAACTTGCTCTTCGATTTAATCCTGAAAAAAAGCCGTTTGACGTTGATCTGTCTGTTGAGTTGAACGATGTGTCTGTTGATGCCTGGAAAGGTGCGCCTTCCAGTAGCAACATCAATGGTCGGGTTCGAATGAGTCTTCTGAAAGGTTACCTGGATCTTGATACCCGGGATCTCAGCTTGGGGCTGACCAAGGTGTTCCGTGATGTCTGGTATTACGATACGGCTAAGGCGCGATTGTACTGGGATATTATCGACGATATCTATATTTTGAAATCGGACAATATTGCTTTAAAGGCTCCTGAAGGGGATCTCAGGGGTAAATTGCGACTGGATATACCTTTGAATGGTGATAAAGGCCGTACACTGGATATGGCATTAACGGTGGGAATGTCGAACGGTGATGCTCGATATACACCAAAATATCTTCCTGCAAGAGTACCGGGCACATCACCGGCCATGGTTGAATGGCTGGATAATGCTATTCGTGGAGCCAGGGTCAATGAAGGCGGTTTTTATTTTAACGGTGCCATCAGTGGCGGTGAATTACCCCAGGATGCGCGTTGGGGGCTCTATTTTGATATAGAAGATGCTGAGCTTGAATATTCTCCTGACTGGCCAGTCGTGACGGATATTGCCGGTAAGGTGTTCGTGAATGATGATCGGGTTGAAGTCAGAGTAGAAAACGGGGAAACCGGTGGGGCAGGAATACAACAGGCCATTGCAATGGTTACTCTGGATGATGATCCGGTGGTTTCTATTCAGGGTGATGTATCGGCTGATGGCGTGTCAGTAAAGCGTTTTCTGACTGAAACGCCTGTTAATAAACTGATGAATGGCGAAGCCGAGCAATGGCAGTTGGCAGGGACTGCCAAAACCAGGCTGGATTTACAGATTCCCATAGAGAGAATCAGCGAAGCGGATGTTGATATTGCTGCGAATCTCAGTGATTTCACCTTTTCTACCAACCAAAATACTATTGAAGTCGTCCACATCATGGGTGACCTGGCATTCAGTACCCAAAATGGGTTGAATGCAAAGTCTCTCAGTGGAACATTTCTGGGAGAGCAGGCTGATTTCTCGATCAATACAGAGATTACCAGTGAAAAGCCAATGACCACACATATAGTGTGGAACAGCCAAATGACAGTGATGGGGCTTCAGCAATGGCTGCAACAGGATTGGATCAGTTTGTTGGAAGGTAAGACCGGTTATCGAGGGCGGTTGGTCATAACCCCTGATGGCGAAAGTACAGAGCTTTTCATCGAAAGTGACTTACAAGGGATTGAGATAGAGCTACCGGCTCCCCTGGAAAAAGAAGTTAATAGCCGAGTACCTTTTAAATTGTCCTTGAGTAGTAAGCCAGAGAATAATGATCTTTTGATTCAGTTGGGTGATATGGGCAGGGCGCATTTAAGCATGGGTCCTGACTTTTCTCTGGAATCGGCATCCGTGGCTTTAGGTAAGGATGACGAAATTCCTGATTTGAAGTCCGGTGATGTCCGGATTACTGGCCAGCTTTCTGAATTCGATATTGCTCCCTGGAAGGATCGCTTCGAAGGTCAGCCTGCCCGAGCGGATGAGCTGTCCTTAGCAGGGCGCCTTGTTGTGGAAAATCTGGCTGTTGGGAAGCTGAAATATGCTGACAATAGTTGGTCAGACATGCTGGTATCTTTTCGCTCTGAAGAAGATGCTCTCAGGCTGACTTTAAGCGGTAAGCCTCTTGATGGCAGTCTGTGGATACCTTTAAATCCGGACAAACCCTATCGTCTTGAGTTGGAAAAGTTACATTTCCCGAAAGAATCAAAGGCTGATAAAGAAAGTAAACCCAGAGATCTATTGGCTGATATTGACCCTTCTATTTTGCCCGATTTTGATGTGAATATTAAATCAATACAAGAGGGCGATCAGGATCAGGGTTCGGTTTCATTTACTCTCAGACATGCTGAGAATGGTGTCACCATAGATAACCTGAAAAGTCAGCTGGAGGGAATGCGACTTACAGGGTTTGTAGACTGGGTGCGCGTCAATGGAGAACATCGGACCTGGTTTCAGGGGAAGCTATCTGGCAAAGACATTGATCGTGTCCAGGCGGCAGCGGGAATTCCTGTGTTTGTTGAAGCAAAGAATACAGAAGTCGACAGTAAATTGAACTGGAAAGGATCCCCCCTCGGAGTCGATTTCAAAATGATGAGTGGTACGGTGGATCTGGATATATCCAAGGGAAAGATCAGAAATGCAGATGGAAATGCCGAAGCACTGAAAATTTTCGGTATTTTAAATACGGAATCATTGAAGCGTCGACTGCAGTTGGATTTCTCGGATTTATTTTCATCGGGAATCAGTTTTGATAACCTTGAAGGTCAGCTCAGATTCCACCAGGGTGTGGTGACTTTTGACTCTCCCATCGTTATAGAAGGACCTTCCTCCAATTTTAAACTGGATGGAATCGTGGATGGCAATAATCAGAATATGAATCTTAATATGGTGGTTACCCTGCCGGTAACCTCGAACCTGCCTATTATGAGTCTATTACTGGGTACCGCCCCCCAGGTAGCCGGTATTATTTTCATTGCCGATAAGCTGGTTGGGAAACAGGTCGAGCAGCTGGCCAGTATCCGCTATTTAATTCAAGGCACATTTGATGATCCCCAGATGACACTCGATCAACTGTTTTCCAACAAAACAAAAAAAGCAGAGAGACCGAAAGTCACTGAAAATCCGGATAAACCATAGTGCTTGATTTTCAGTTTTCCCTGTTCGGCTATTGAGTTCTTACTATCAGCAAGAGTAGGCTTGAGTAATACCAATTAATGATTATTGGTCTTCGGTACAGGCCAGAGCGAAGCAGTTACTATGACAGATATTATTACAAGAGCCCGTGATCACCTGCTGACACCGGCCAATATCAGCGACAATGAGCTTAATCGAATCCTCGACAGCATTCTTGGTCATAGCGTTGATACCGCTGATTTGTATTTTCAGTCCACTCGCCATGAATCCTGGATTCTGGAAGACAGCATTGTAAAAGAAGGCAGCTTTAATGTTGACCGAGGTGTAGGTATCCGTGCCATGAGTGGTGAAAAAACCGGATTTGCCTATTCCAACGAAATAATTATTCCGGCCCTGGAACAGGCGGCAGGTGCCGCCAGAAGTATTGCTCGTTTAGGGCAGCAAAAACAAGTACAGGCATGGCAGCGAAGTCAGCCGCTGGCACTCTACGGTTCCGATAATCCTCTGGACTCTCTGAGCCGTGAAGACAAGGTCGATATACTCAAAGCCCTGGATAAAGAAGCACGTAGAACGGATAGCCGGGTCAAACAGGTCAGCGTCAGTCTGGCCGGAGTGCATGAAGTTGTCCTGGTTGCGGCTTCTGACGGAACGCTCGCTGCAGATATCAGACCCCTGGTACGCTTGAATGTAAGTGTCATCGTTGAAAAAGAGGGACGAATTGAACGAGGTTCTGCCGGTGGTGGTGGTCGAGGCGATTACAAACAATTTCTCACTGGCGATACAGGGTTAGGTTATGCGAGAGAAGCCGTAAGACAAGCCCTTGTAAATCTTGAAGCGGTGGCAGCTCCAGCTGGCTCAATGCCGGTGGTGTTAAGTGCAGGCTGGTCAGGTGTGTTGTTGCATGAAGCCGTTGGTCATGGACTTGAAGGTGACTTTAATCGAAAAGGTTCTTCCGCTTTTTCTGGTCGAATTGGCGAGCGTGTTGCCTCGCCACTGTGCACCATTGTTGATGATGGTACGCTTCCCGGGCGTCGTGGTTCTCTGAATATGGACGACGAAGGCGTTGCTACAGAAAGTACGGTTCTGATTGAGAATGGTATTCTGAAAGGCTACATGCAGGACAAACTCAATGCCCGATTGATGGGTGTTGCCCCTACCGGCAATGGTCGTCGTGAATCCTATTCTCATCTCCCCATGCCTCGGATGACCAATACTTATATGCTGGCCGGACAACATGATCCGGAAGAAATTATCGCCAGTGTAGAGAAGGGTATTTATGTAGCCAATATGGGCGGAGGACAAGTGGATATTACTTCAGGTAAATTTGTCTTTTCGACCAGCGAAGCGTATTTGATTGAGAACGGCAAGAAAACCACGCCAGTGAAAGGAGCCACCCTGATCGGTAACGGACCTGAGGCCATGAATCGGGTTTCTATGGTGGGCAGTGATCTGGAACTGGACCCCGGCATAGGTATCTGCGGTAAGGACGGTCAGTCAGTGCCAGTGGGTGTTGGTCAGCCTACCCTGAAAATTGATGAAATTACGGTAGGTGGCACAGCCTGAATTGAAATATCAGACCAGAAGATTGCTTCTGGTCTGAAAATACAGTGCAAAATTCTGGTTTGAATGTGAGATTGCTCTCAATCGAGGGTCGGTTGTTTCGGATTTGTAACTTTCGGGTTATTAACTTCTGGGTTATTAACTTCCGGACCAAGGAGTATGGCCACACTGTGCCATTGTTTTGATGATTCCATGAGAATCTTCAGACAGATAGTCAGTGGAACCGAGAGCACCATACCCACAGGCCCTAACAACCAGCCCCAGAATACCAGCGATAGAAAAACAGCCAGAGGTGAAAGACCCAGCCCCTTACCCATAATTCGTGGTTCAAGCACATTGCCCATGACAAGGTTTATCATCAGATATCCTGCAGCAATGATCATACCGTCGGTAAATCCAAGTTGTAGAATAGCCAGGAGAACACCGGGTATGGCGGCCATTACTGAGCCAACGTTGGGAATGAAATTAAACAGAAAAGCCAGTACCCCCCAGAGTATGAAGAAATTGACACCTTTAAACCAGAGCATCAAGGTGACAAGTAATCCTGTGAGCAGACTTACTACGGTTTTTAGAGCGATGTAACGGTTAAATGATAATAAAAAACGATAGACACTGGGTAACTGATGACCAGGTGAGGAAAGTGCCAGTCGCATCTTATTGGGCAGATGTGGTGCTTCAATTAGCATGAAAACCGTGGTGATTAAAATCAGCAGGGTATAACTCATAGTGCTGCCCAGGCGACTGATCATATCCGTGAAAAATCGGATAACAGATGAAGAATCAATGGAATCCAGCATTTTTTTCATATCGATATTGATATTGCGTTTTGCCAGAAGCTCCTGTAATTGATGAAAGTTGACTAATAATTGCTCTTTGTAACCGGGCAACGCTAAAGAAAACTCTCTGGCAGTTTCCCCAAAGGTTCCGGCAAACAAGACAAAAAATATGACAAATGAGGTCAGAGTCAGAAAAATCCCCAGGGAGCGGGGAATATGGAATCTTGTTAAGGTATTTACCAGGGGATGAATCACTAATGCCAGAAATGCTGCCAGCAGCATGGGTACAACCAGAGAGCCGGCAAGCTTAACCCCTGTGACTATAATCACCAGTGACGCTATGGCCTGCAGGTGTTTTTGGACTGAGGTCGTTTGCTCACTGGCCATGCAATCGCTTCCTGAAGGGTTAGTCAGAGTTTAGCTGTTGGGCATCAGTTATAATGCCATGATTTACAATCTCTTCACAAAGAATATCCAGTAGCCATTTATAAAACGGGTTTTGTTCCTGCCTGCGGTGGTAATAGGCTTTCAATGTAGATCGAAGTTCATGCAGTTCTGCCGGTGCTGCAAGGTAGACAACTCTGGGAGTATTATGAAGGTACTGTTTTGAGCCCACCATCAACATATCAGATTGTTGAATCAAAGACATGGCTGCATTGAGCTGGCTGACTTTAGCAGCATAAGTAATTTCCAGATTGTTATTTTTAAATACATCCTCAAGTTCTGTGCTGTTACTCTTACTGCTTGGCAGTTCGTGGCTCAAAAATGGATAATGGCTTAGCATGGCCAGATCCGGTTTATTCTCACCCCGTTGCAAAGGATGATTTTCACGGCAAAAAATAACAGGGTCGAGGCTGTGCAGGTCTTTTTTGAAAAGACTTTTGGGTAGATGATCAATAAAATGAAGTCCCAGTTGGACCTCTTCGCTCTCAAGCCTTTTCAAAGTGTCGCTGACCCAGAATGTAGAGTTCAGATAAACGCCAGGAGCTTCAGTGGCAAGGCGATGATAAAGCTTTGGAATCAGCCAGTCGCCAATAATATCCGGTACAGCCAGTGTCAGTGAGCAGGATATTTCCGCAGGATCAAACGTTATGCTGCGATGGAGAAGATTGTCCAGATTACCCACCAGTTGAGGCAATTCTTTCATAATGGAGTGTGTTCTTGCTGTCGGTGAGAGACCCGTGCTGGTTCTGACAAAAAGTACATCACCGAATGCTTCTCTGAGCCGCCGAAGTGAATAGCTGACAGCGGGTGGCGTTATACCCAGCCTTTCAGCAGTGATCTGCACGCTATTCTCGTGATAGAGCATAATGAGAGTACGTAGCTGGTTCAGGTCGATGGAGTGAAGATCTTTATTAGCCAAAACGAGAGCCTGATAGTAAGGGGATTTCCAGCTCTTTAAATACGTCATTGGATGAATGTTGACAATCGTGATAAACGCCTAACCTGCTGTTCAGGCTGCATAAATAGTGCAAAACTGGATGAGATGTTCATTATTCAAGATAGCGTTTCTGTAAATGGCTTTTGAAATAAGCAGGGTTCAGATTTTCTCCTGTTGCTTTTGTGATGAGTTCACTGGTCTGGTAGTAACAGTCGTGGGACCAGATATTGCTATCTAGCCAGTCAAAAATAAACTGTAAATCTCCTTTTGCAATGCGGTCATGAACATCCGGGTATGATTTATTTACAGCAGCAAAGAGTTGGGCGGCATACATGGCTCCGAGAGTGTAGCTGGGAAAATAACCAAATGTCGCCATTGACCAGTGAATGTCCTGCATACAGCCATTATCCTGATCATGACCTGGATTTACTCCGAGATAATCCTGCATTTTAAGGTTCCAGAGTTCAGGGATGTCATTCACTTCTATCCTGCGTTCGATCAATTCGCGCTCAATTTCATAGCGTAGAATAATATGTGCAGGGTATGTGATTTCGTCAGCATCGACCCTGATTAAGCCGGAGCGAACTCGGCTGTAAATTTTTATCAGATTGTCCAGACGGAATAAATCCTCTGGCTGACCAACACTCAAATGCTTGATAATCATTGGCTGTAACAGTGAAAGAAATGCGGGGCTTCGGCCAAGTTGCATTTCAAAAAATAAACTCTGACCTTCATGTATGCCCATGGAACGATGGCAGCCGACAGGAAGATTGCTGGTGATTTGAGGAAGATTCTGCTGATACCGGGCATGGCCGGTTTCATGGATAAAGCCCGTGAGAGATTCAACAAAATTACTTTTGTTGTAGCGTGTTGTCATCCGGACATCTTCGCTGACTCCGCCACAAAATGGGTGTACGCTGGCGTCAATACGTCCATGGTTAAAATCGAACCCGAGTATGTTCATGACTTCAAGCCCAAGGGCTTTCTGATTCGCCATCGGAAATTCTCCCCGGGGCATGAGGATGTTATCCGATTGTTGTTTATCTTTTGCCTGCTGAATAAAGTCGGGTAACCAGCCCTTCATATTTTCAAAAACAGAATCAAGCTGTTGGGTCGTAGTGTCTGGTTCGTGGACATCCAGTAATGCGTCATAGAGTGTTTTGCCTGTTTTCTCGGCCCTGGTTTCTGCTTCTTCCCGCACAAGCTGAACAACGTCTTTCAGATTGTGTGAAAAGCCTTTCCAGTCATTATCCAACCTCTGTTGTCGCCACTGATATTCACATTTGCTGGCTGCCAGTGCTTTTGCCTTGATCAGTGGCTCACTGAGGGCGCTTTCCTTAAGCCAGACCCTTTCCATCTCCCGAAGGGATATTTTTACATCAGGTTCCAGATCCCACTGCTTTGTTTCCTGAATCCAATCAGACACGTCAGGTGAAGTGACTAATCCATGAAGAACTACATCTAACTCTGCCAAAGCTTTGCTACGAGCAATAATACCCCCTGCTGGCATCAGAGTTGCCATGTCCCAGGAGATTATTTTCTTCAGGTGATGAAGATGATAAATCTGTCTGAAACGATCAACCAGATTCTGGTATGCCTGACTCATGATTACATCTCCGGATCATTGGATACAGCTATCTCGTCGGTAGGTGAACAATGGCTTTCTGTCAGTGTTTTTAAAGTATGAAAAAACCTATCGACAAAATAACGCATAACAACGTCCATCTACTTTTCACTGAGCATGCTTTTCACTGTGTATAATTTTCACATGAACAATCATTTGATTTTTTTATTGTCCATCCTGCTGATATTACTGAGCCTTAGTTTGAAGGCGATTTCAGGTAAACATAGTGCTCAGGAACAATGTCCACAAATATCGAATCCTGATAATTCATTGCCTCTCCCTCTTTGGTTTTTTCAGGAAGGAGAAAAACTCAAATATCATGGATGCTGGACGCTTCATAGAGAACTTGGGTTTCAGGTTATCAGAACAATAAAGCAGCCAGAGGAAGCCGAGCTGGCAATGAATATATCTCTGCAGATGGCGTCTTCAAGCTTTTATCTGGGGGATTATCATCAGGCTCTGGATCTCGCCCGCCAAGGTTACATGGAAGCACTGCGTTTGAGAAAACCGGCTCAACAAGTCGAAGGGTTGTATCTGCAATCAGCCGCTGAGCGAGCCTTGAATGGAGAAAAGTCACTGGCGTTGGCCAGGGAGGCTCTGGATCGCTTCAAACAACTGAACATCAGGGATAATCGATTACTGGGCAAGGTTCACTATAATCTGGGGGCCGCTCTATCCGAAATTACTCTATCTAAAAACAAGAACAGCCGGTTGAGCGAATCAAGAAAACACTTGGAAACAGCGAAGCAGCTGTTTCAGATTGAAAAGAGTCAGTATGACACAGTAAGAACGGAGCTCAGGCTGGCCAGACTGGAATATCAGTCCGGTGATTATCTGAAAGCTGAATCAATGATGAGCACCATTGAATATGAGTTGGATAATCCCAGGATTTACTGGCTCTATTACTACCAGTTAGCCAAAGTTCAGCATCGTTTAAACCGCTGGACGCTGGCCCGAAAAAATGCAGAAAAAGCAATGCAAAGTGCAACAGAGCATCGTGCCAGAGGGGATCAGCACAGAATCAGATTACTGCTGCAGGCCATCAATAAAAAGGAATATCTTGCTGAATGACTGTCGAACGTTTCAGCCGTCTATGACTGTCGACGCTCGTGACGTTTGATTGCTTTGCGGGCACGCTGTTTGACCATTTTCTGTTTTAAAGGTGACAGCTTATCGATGAACAGAATGCCATCCAGATGATCGATTTCATGTTGAAAGGCTTCAGCCAGAATGCCTTCACCTTCCATTTCATAGGTGCTGCCTGTTCGGTCCTGGGCTCTGATTTTTACCCAGCCAGCCCGTTTAACCGCACCCCAGCATCCTGGTAATGAAAGGCAACCCATATCCATTTGCTGCTCTCCGGCAGTCTCAATAATCTCAGGATTAGCCAGAACCAGGGGTTGGCTGTGATCGCTGGTAATATCTATGACGGCAAGGCGAATCCCCAGTCCAACCTGAGTGGCAGCCAGCCCGGCGCCTTTTACGGCATACATGGTTTCTAACATGTCATCTACCGTTTGTTGGAAATTATCATCAAACTCGGTAACTGGTTGAGTGGGGGTTCTTAAAACAGGATTGGATTCATCCGCCAGAGTCAGTAATGCCATAGGAAGCCTGTTAATTATTTATGAATTGGATTATGTAATGGTTTCTAAAAATATAGCCTGACTCAGCTTAAGTTTCCGGTTTAAGCACGATCTAAAGGATTTGATGGAAGAAATGGGTGAATCAGAGGGGTATTCAGGAGAGTATTCAGGGGAAAGCTGAAGCAAAACAGAGGGTCTGCTTCAGCAGTGTGGAAGGGCTTAAACTGATAAATCAGCTCTGAATTGCTGGCTCTGATAGTCTATGAGCCCATTTTTGTCTGGCTTTTTGCTGCATATCGACGAATTCATCATTTTCGTCAACAATCTCGCGTCCCAGAAGGGTTTCGATCATATCTTCCAGAGTGATAATACCTCTGATATCGCCGTATTCAGTCACAACCATGGCAATGTGGGTACGTTTTTCCAACAGTTTGCTCATCAGTTTTGGCAGAGACTCTGTTTCCAGAACGGCCATAAGAGGTCTTTTCAGCTCTGACAGAGAGATGTCTCCGCCTTTTCGGTGATGTGCCATCAAGATATCATTTTTCATGACAAAGCCATTGATATCATCGGGTTCATCACCATAAACCGGTATTCTGGAAAACCCGCTGCTGCTGTGCATTTCCAGGTAGGTTTCTGAATTGGTGTTTTCAGGCAGAGTGTACATTACTGATCGAGGTGTCATGATTTCAATTATTTTGAGATCACGAAACCGTAACATGTTTTTCATCAGATCTGATTCATCACCATGCAGAACTCCGGCTTCTTGTCCAAGGTCTGCCATGGCGCGAATTTCATCACGGAGAAAAGGATTGTTTTTTTCTTTTGACGATAGTTGTTTTGTTATGAGCTCGGTCACCCAGATCAGAGGGAGGAGAATTTTAATAAGGGATTGAACACAGATGGCCATCCAGGGAGCCAGTTTGTGCCACCATCGAGCGCCTATTGTTTTGGGAATGATTTCGGATATAACCAGAATCATCAGAGTAAGTACTGCAGAAAATGCACCGAGCCAGTTATCTCCGAAAACTTTTGCGGCCTGGGCTCCTGCACCTGCAGCACCAATAGTATGAGCAATAGTATTCAGAGTGAGAATAGCAGCAAGAGGTCGATCAATATTGTCGTTTAATTGGCGAAGCAGTGCTGCCCGGGGGTGACCTTTCTGTTCAAGGCTTACAATGTAAGCGGGTGAAAGACTGAGAAGCACGGCTTCAAGAATCGAACATAAAAACGACACAAATAGTGCAATAAACACATACGCAAACAGCGTAATCACAAAGAGCTCCGGAAATCAGTTTTGGTTTTGCATTGTAGCTTTTTAGGGAGTGTTCTGGCGATAGGTAAGTAAAACAGTTTTGTCAGTGGGGTGAGCAGTATTTAATAATAAATACGATTTGGAATTCATTAAAACGGGCGATAAGTTGATCGCCCGTTCACTTGTTTTCTCTTGGTCAACACATGCTCTTGGTCAGCACATGCTCTTGGTAAAAAACGCTTCTGGCTAAAAAGTATCGCTGAATTATTGCCCGGTTTCAGCGTCCAGTAGCTGGTTCTTGCCGATATTAATTTTCCGGGGTTTCATGGCTTCAGGCACTTCTCTTTCCAGTTCAATGTGCAGCAGCCCGTTATCGAGCTTTGCTCCGATCACTTTAACGTAGTCAGCCAGCTGGAATCGGCGTTCAAACCCTCGTTCGGCGATTCCCTGATAAAGGTATTTTCGCTCGGTGGATTCGGCCTGTTTTTTACCCTGAACCATTAACACGCCTTCATGGGTTTCAATGTCCAGTTCTGCTTCGGCAAAGCCGGCAATCGCCATGGTGATTCGATAGTGATTGTCGTCTATTGGTTCGATGTTATAAGGAGGGTAACCACCCTGCTTACTGGCTTGGCTGTTGTTGCTCTTCATGTTTTCCAGTATGTGAGCCATGCGATCAAAGCCAATGGCAGAACGATACAAGGGAGCAAAATCAAAATCTACAGTACGCATTTTCATATCCTCTAAGGAGCAATATGTGAAGTATTTGGCTTTTCATAGTGAACAAGCCGTTTCGAGTAACGATGCTCTCAGAGAGCCACCGTTAACTCATATGTATGGACTAAATTATGGATTCCAACCCTGACAGTAAAAATTAATTTAAAAATTTGATGTCATGATCCAGCATTTTATCGCCATCAAAAATGTACCGGCCAATAAATTTCTTTCCCCGGATCAGTTCAGGTAACCAGATAATGTCGTCTTCCCACATCTCTTCATAGGGGATTTTATCCAGATCAAACCAGACAGGAATGGCTTCATCTGTTTCAGTGGGTGTGCCTTCGTAATCGTAGGCAACATAGGTGTGCACATGAATAGAATATCCATCGGTGAACTGAAAAAGGCTTTCGCCGTAATACTCCGGCGCTACCGGAGTGATGCATAACTCTTCCTGAACCTCCCTGATTGCGCATTCCAGCATGGTTTCATTGGCCTCAAGACGACCACCAGGGCCATTGATTTTACCCATTCCGAGGCCACGTTTTTTACGGATAAGCAGTATTTTTTCATTCTTGATAATGAATGTCAGGGAAGCGGGATCCTTTGCCTGCCAGGAATCCCAGTCTAAATCGTTCAGTGTGCGGAGGGAGGGTTTGATTGCTGACATAATGAAATCCTGAAAAAGATTAATAATGACTCGATTATTTTCAGGACTCTGTCAAAGATATCAAGGTGAGTAAACCGTTACTGAAGGCGCCTGTATCAATAAAATGGGTATTACCAAGGGTAACAGGTTGTTCAACAATGGTATGACCGCAGTATATACGGTCGATCCCGATGACCCGGGTATCATCATCCTGTCTGATTTTTTTTCTGGACCATTGCATGGCGTGAGTTAATTCCGGTGAGTCACTTATTCTTATGGGATTCCATTCGTCCAGTGGGTATTCAGCATGACAGATAGCCACATGCCTGCCATCAGGTAATGTCACTTCAATCAATGCGGGTAATTCTTCAAGTTGATTGGCATAGGCAGACATTTTTCGGGTGGAAATATTTATATGCCATTGCCCGCCATTCAATACCCAGTCAGCCATGAATGCAGAGGAAGGATTGCGTGTTACTTCAATCAGGATGTCTTCATGATTGCCCCGGACAGGGTGAAACCAGGGTTCATTGAGGAGGGACAGGCAGTTTTCTGAATCCGGTCCACGGTCAATGATATCTCCACAGCTGAAGCAGCGATCAAGTTCGGGATTGAAGTTAACCTCAGAAAGGGCATCCATCAGTAGATCATACATACCGTGAAGATCTCCGATCACAAAATCACGACCATGCAGGTTGGCACTGAATGATTGCAGAAACATGACTCCTCCATGAATATGGACTTAGATCATTTCCGAATTCTAACTATGCTATTGCGCTGCCTTTTCAGACTCAGATCCTGCGTTGGCATTCCTCGCCATAGTCCTCGCCATAGATAGATACGACTATGACTCGTCACTCCGCCTTGTCTCTGAGACTGTAAAGTCATGCTCATAACGTCTGTTAGATAACGGCAATGGTATTACTCTTTAAGAATAGCGACTCCTGTGTCAGAAATTATAGTGACTACTACCGGTTTATTGGATTTCAGTAAATGTTTTACAGTCTTACTTTTAGCCATTTCACGGAACGAAAGCGGTGTATCTGCGCTTAAAATACCTTTTTTTCTAAGTTTTTGTTCAGCATCAAATGTTCTGATTATGACAGGAAGAATTTTTCTGACACTTTCAGCCATACCTGAAATATCCATGGCATTGTCAAACACTGCGGGTAAATAAGTGGGAGAAGGGTAGGTTTGAACGGTCTGTTGTCGTTCAACATGTTTTATCCATTGAGATTGATAATAAGGCGATAATGAGCGAAAGCTGTTGAAAAGAATTTTCCCTTCCTGCTGAGTAAACAATCTCAGTGTTGCAGCCAGAGAGGCCAGTGCTGTTCGTTCTTTTAGTTGCCTGGACTGGTTAACAAGGTGTAACCAGCTTGCTCTTTTTTGTAGATAGATAACCATGGGATTGATTTTTCGATCTTTCAGCATTTTATCAAGAATTTTTTTAAGTTGATTCATCGCCGTGAATGTATTCTGAGTGAGATAGATCGATCCTGAAGGTGCAATGTGACCACGGAATCCGGCAATATTAATGACCCAGTGGTTATACCAGAGATCAAGTTCTGGCTGGTTGATAATACCCTGATCCATACCCCGTTTCAGCGTGCTGTACATGGCCAGTGAACCTTCGTTGTACATCATGTGTCGAAAATGGCTGTTGGGCATAAAAATGATTTTGAACAGACGATTGTCGGATTTATATTGACGGGTTATTTGTCTGGCAAGAGGGTAAATATCGTCGGCTCTTTCTGCGGTCATTGAGAGGAACTGGTTACTATCCTGAGGTAAATCCGTTCCAAAGATTTCCGATGCTTTCTTCTTTGCTTTTGGTGAGAGAGTGACCGCACTGATAATGGCCGATGCCTGTAAGGTCTTATAGGCTTCTTCATCCAGCTGTTTGATGCCTTTCGACAAGATGTTAAAGCTGTCTTTATGCAAGCGTTTTATGGATTGGTCGGTTTGAGGAGCCTTGAATTTCTTGAAATCCAAATCAGTTCCCGATTTCAGTAACTGGAGATTGTATAGGCGGGACAGAGCCCTGGGGATTTCCCTGTGAATTGGACTCCGTCGCTCAAGATTGCCTTTTTCAGGCGTTTCATGGGGGTTCTCCAGAACCCAGGACAGTTGTTCTAACTGTGCACTGGTAATTCTTAAATCATCACCGTAGGTGGTTTCTATGTAGCTTCTGAGAACGTCCAGATCAGCTCCGGCACTCAAAGCTGATGTAGAAAACAGGAAGAAAAACAGAAGAAATTGCAGATTCTTTTTCATGATCCAGGACTTGCAGTTTTATCTGGGTTCGAACACATCAATAAGCCAAATACAACTTAATTTATATTTGTATTTGTATTTGTATTTGCTGTATCAGGAATGTAAAGCATAGCACGCAGTTCATAGCGTGTTATGGCGGCTCTTCTATACTTTCACTGAGTGAATAAATAACGCTTCGAGAACCAGAAAACTCTTGAATACAGGTTCATTTGATCCGGTGAGAGAGGAGGTTGTTAAGTGATAGGGCAGTTGTTTTGCGATATTTGAGCGAGAGCGTTTTTCTATCTTTACTTCGACACAATGCCGGTTGTATAGCGGGCTATGCGCCCGACGTTGTTCCACCAAAGTTGATAAAGGCACCACCTGAGATCAGTAAAAGCATTTGATCACCTGCTTACAGGGGAACTGGAGTATGACTATGTATCTTGATGTGGTTCAACAGCTTCTGGATGAACAGGTAAACAATTACTGTAATAAGGATTTTGAAGCCATGCTGGG
>CBDBOO010000081.1:0-76481 GCA_965208385.1 Endozoicomonas sp. | reverse complement strand
TCTATCACATCGTTGAAATAGGCAATACAATGAAACGCAGTACTGTAATTTTATCTATTTTGTTAATAACATTTCTATCTTATTCTTATGGAGTAATAACTGTTCAATATAAGGTGTTTCCATTTGAGATAATTAGATCAACAAAAAATCTATTGCTTGGGTCATCTGAAACTAGATCACCGAAGTATTTTCATAGGAAATCATTCTTTGAGATTTTTGGACAAAATAATTACGATATAGTTTTTGTTGGCGACAGCATAACTGAAGGTGCTGAATGGGGAGACATATTCCCAAAATATAAAATTGCCAACCGAGGTATTAGTGGGGATACAGCCAATGGTATCCTAGAAAGAATTGACAGTATTAAATCAACCAAAGCCACTAAAGCATTTATCATGGTTGGTATTAATGATTTTAGTAAGGGTATATCTGTTGAGAATGTATTTAAAGATTACAGCTCTATAATCAAAGAGCTTCAGTTGGACGGCTTTCAAGTCTATATTCAGTCAACGGTTTTTGGTGGTAGTCGTGTTTCTGGAGTTAATTCTTCAATAAACTCTCTTAATAAGAAGTTAGAGAAACTAGCAGGAAGTGATAAAAGCATCACATACATTGATTTAAACGAATCCTTAAGTGAAAATAGATTATTGCTTAAAAGTTTTACCTCAGATGATGTGCATTTAAATGGAAATGGCTATAAAGCTTGGCAAAGCCGAATTGCTAAGCATGTGAAATCTGAGTAAGGGCATAACGAATAAGGATAGATTGCGCCCAGCCGCAATCTTATCCTGTTGTTGCACAAGCCCGGTTTGACTTATGGTGAAGGTCGTCTATTGAAGATATCTTTTCTGGCGGGTATTAAATCATTAAATCAGCAATAAAAGGGACAGCCAAAGATTTGACCTCAACAAAATCTGATCTATCTTTCTTCTGCTATTGATTTTTTAGTCGCAGGAGGAAATAAGGGGACACCCACAGATTTGACCTCAACAAAATCTGATCTATCTTTCTTCTGCCATTGATTTTTTAGTCGCAGGAGAAGCCATGACCCGTGCCCGCAGAAACCTGATTGACCGTTCCAGTACACCTTATTACCACTGCATAGCTCGTTGTGTCCGCCGTGCTTTTCTCTGTGGCAAGGATACGTTCTCCGGTCAGGATTATGAGCATCGTCGTCAGTGGGTGGTGGATCGTCTGGATACGCTGGTTTCAGTATTTGCCATAGAAGTCTGCGCTTATGCGGTAATGTCGAACCATTATCATGTGGTACTGCATATTAATGGTGCTGAAGCAAAAAGCTGGAGCCGGGATGATATCTTTGCTCGATGGACACAATTATTCACTGGGCCTGTATTGGTGCAACGGTACCTGGCTGGCATTAAGCTTGATCAGGGTGAACTCTTGCGGGTAAATGAATATGCAGAAGAATACCGCAGTCGTTTGATGGATATCAGCTGGTTCATGAGGTGTTTAAATGAGCATCTGGCCAGAGAAGCGAACAAAGAAGATCAGTGTAAAGGCCGCTTCTGGGAAGGTCGCTTTAAAAGTCAGGCGTTGCTGGACGAAGCCGCATTGTTGACGTGCATGGCCTATGTGGATCTGAATCCCATTCGAGCGAAAATAGCCAAAACACCCGAATCATCGGACTTTACTTCTATACAATGTCGTATAAAGTGTCGCATAAAAAAGTACACGGCTACCACGGGTAAAAAACAGAGTGTGCAGTTAAAGCCCCTTCAGGCCCAGGGACAAAACCCTGAGATTGCAATTCCTTTTACTTTGGTTAATTACCTGGAACTGGTTGACTGGGCAGGAAGAGTCATCCGGCCGGATAAGCGTGGTCATATAACGCATGATGCGCCTCCGATTCTGGAACGACTGGGCATTGATTCTGATGAATGGTTGAAGACCATAGGTTGGAACAACCAATTCCGGCGAGCTGTGGGTCGGTTGAAATCAATGAGGGCATACGCAGAAAAAACAGGACAGCAATGGGTGCAGGGTCTAACAGCTTGCAGTCGAGTATTTTCGGGCTGAATTCAATATTGGTCAAATTTCATGATTTCACTTAAAACAACCTGCCTCAGTATTTTCCAATCCTAAAATGAGCCTGAAAGAAGCATAAGCCAGTGCGCTCAGGCCTTTCGTTCAAAAATGGTTTTAAAAAGTGATTCTCGTGCAGACTGAAGCCTTTCTGCTGCTTCATTATCGCTCATAGAATCAGCCTTTGCTTGTAGAGCTTCAAGTGTGATTCCTTTCTTCAAATATTTTGCACTTTTTGGTAATGATTTGAATTTTTCGTACGGTGTCATCATATTTTCATAAAGATACTTTTTTCTCTCCTTACCTTTCTTGTCTACGACAGTTTCAGCAAAGAAACAGGGCCTGTGATAATTCAGGTAGGGGGTGAGATATTTTCGATTGAATTCATTTACTTCTGTCGCATATTTTTGTGGAATATGGGCATAACCAAGTATCTTTCTTATAACTGCACCGGATCTTGATTTCGTGAATTTTATATGAAGATTGTCGAGTAGTTTTGCTACGCTATAATTTATATACTCTGATCCGTTATCCGAGTGAAAACCCTGTAATTTAAAGGGGAAAGCTGCCAGAATCTCTTCAAGCACAGGGATCAGAAAGGCTTCGCTAATTCTCTCCACTGTGCAAACAATCTGGAATTGAGTCATCTCATCAACAGCATTAATGTGATACAAACCTTTCACTTTGTCTTTATCACCCTGATGAACCGTATCGATTCGAATAAAACCTGGTTGTCCTTCAGGGGCTGGACGACGACGTGTGCCAATGGCTCGCTTTACTGGACGTGTGCAGTCCTTGTGGGTTCGGATATTACGATATGTATTTGATTGCCTGAGATTGTAGAGGTGTGAAACCGAGATGCCGGCCAGTCGCTCGTAACGCTCGTCACCCCGTAAAAAAGCCCTTTCACAGAGTTTCTTAATGGCTACCCCATTCAGGTCGTTATGCAATCGATCCGTCTCAGCCAGAAGCCTTGTATCGGCCTTGGTGTATTTGGATTTGAAACCATTGATTGTGCGCTGTTTACGCTTCAGAGTCCCCTTCGACTGACAGGCATGAATAAGGCGGGTAATCTGCGATCTTGAGTAGCCTGTAGCCACTGCGAGATAACGCTTAATGAGCCCCTTGTCGGGCCTGCTGAGCGCTCGATATTTGAAGTACCTTAAAGTCGCCTCAACCCACTGATAACATCCATCTTTTGATTCCCATCCGGGCTCAATATCAGGGGCGTAATGAAGCAGTTCTTGCACTTGTGACAGTGTCTTTATGAGCCTTGTATTCATGATAACTTTCATCCTGTAATCATGGACGAAAGATCCAATTGCGGCGGGCTCATTTCATATTGGAAATTAGAGCCTCCTTTAGGCTCATTTCATATTGGAAGAGACTAACAGTGGACATAGCGTCCAGCGCGGTCTTTACTATGGATTCCATGAGGAAAACTATCAGCGTGTAGAAGTTTTAGACTCCACTATTATCGCTGTTTTTCCTCATGGCATACACTTTTTCTAAAAAGTGTCCGAAGTATTGTGAGAATATACTGCTAAAGTTTCCCTGATGTCGTTATTATCTGACTTAAAATACGTTTTTTTTCACATAAGTGTTTTGATGCCAAGCTTGGCTGGAGCTTTCTGGGACTCTTTCGGTTCTCAGCAGAGCATCGAATTTGCTGGAACTCTGCCATGGCAGTTTTTTATGCAACAACAAATAGTATTGGAATCTAACGAAACAAAATTAGTAAACAGTGAAAGTTCCGTTTTTCCTGAAACAGCTTCATTTCATAGACCCATTGCTATTTTTCTTGACCCTGATTGCAATCTGATGGAAACCTGCTCTCTGCAGCTCGATATCCCTCCTGAAGCAGAGGTCCACTGCCTGACACCTGATCTCTGCGGTCAGGCTGCTGAATCGGCTGGCAAAATCATCTTTCATCCTGTGCATCCCTTTGCCCAGTTATCGATCACCCATCTACATAGTCAAAAAAAGTTTCATCTATTGGTTCTGGAGGAGGCGTTAAACAAGGAGGGTGTACGCAACGAGAACCCTGATGCATACAAGAAGAAGCCGAAGTATTGTGGTGAATATAGTAAGCCTTTTATAGAACATCAACAGTATCCCATCCATTTTTGTCACTATCGTGCCCAAGATATGACTTTCCAGATAGCCTCTGAGGATGAGAATCCGGCTGAAATTGCACCTTTGTCAATAAATATTTACCGAGGAAACACATTCGAACAGGTAGACCTACAGCCATTGGTTCCAGGCATTATTTCAGATGGGGAAACCATAGAACCTGCCTGGTTAAACGAGCAGCAACTGACTGTACAGGAACCTGATTCTGTTAATGTCAGTCTGATATTTGTTCAGATAAAAGGACATCCAGTCTGGCATAACCTGTTTCGGCTTGAGCAATTGATTTCCAATTGGCCATCTTTGCCCGATGAGGTCAGGAAGCTTGGATTGCGAGTAATCGAAAGTGATCATTGGTTGTTCCACCACCAAGGTCCGATTATCTGGAGAGCCATACTCAAAAAAAATGTACCCGCATTTGAACTAAACACCCCCCGGGGGTGGCAAACCGCTACTCCTGATTTATTGGGGATTCTTAATACTCCATGGTACGAAACATCATTTTGGAAGGGGTTGTTTGAATATCTGGATTCTGGAACCGGACCTTATGGTTTCTCGACACCCAACAATATGGCTTTGGCGGCGTTGTTTGAAAGATGGCGTCAGGAAGCTAATCAGGAAAACAGAAAAACTCAAAAAAGAGACAGACGGGGAAAACCAGAACCGTTCACCCCTTTGCTACCATCTGGAGCTATGGGGAAACAGGTACCATACACGCCTCAGGATACTAAGGGTACGGGTACTAAGGGTACTAAGGGTAAAAGGGGGCAACCACCCAGCAGAAAAAGTAGGTCTGATGGGTCACATAGAGCTGCCGCAGGATACCGGCCTGCTCATGATAGACACAGTGCAGGGGCTTCACCATCACCCCGAACTTACGCAACTCCAATACAAAAAAGGAGATTGATTCCAGCGGATAAAAAAAAATTACTCGAGCATGGATTTGGACTGTTAGCTAAGAAGGAGCCTCTAGAGGCCCTGAGGATAGCGGAAGAGTTGTTCTCTACCTATGGCCCTCGTTATTTAGAATACCAGCAAATTATACAGCTGAAAGTCAGGGCTTATTCTGACATGAAGGATTTCCGGAATGCACAGGAGTTTTACGAAGGTATTCAGGGTAAAATCAGGTATCCTTCTGCAGATCTTCAGCTGGCATGGGCAAAAGTGCTCGAAGGATTGGGTCGAACTGGTGAAGCTGTTAACATTCTAGAGCCATTGTATCGGCATGTTGATACCACAAGAAGAGACTGGGAATTACATTTAAAAAAATTCGGTCTCGCCTTGTTGAGGGCTTATCAGGCAAATAAGGTGATGGAAAAAGCTCTGGACACTGGAAATGAACTCAGTCAGAAACTTCCTGATGATCCTGATATCATTTTGGCGAATGTTCGTGTTATGGAAAGCATGAACAAAATTGAACTTAATCAGAAATGCAGCGATATGCTGAAAAAAGCTATGCTGCGTCACCCGAAAAATCAAGAGCTTGCGCTTGCTTATGTGCTACTTCATGAAAACTGGGTTTATGTTGACCCGGACTGTATGGTTTTTACTGAAAGAATCATCAATGAATACGCCAGCAAGTATCCCACTAATGAAATATTTGCCCAAAGTCTACAGCGGTTTGGGGTGTTCAAGGAAAATGATTTTAAAATGGCACAGAAAGTCCGGAAACTTTTTGATTACATGTATTCGAGCAAGGGGCCTTCGGCCCAGTTGCTTGACGATTCCGATAACCTGCTAGAAAAATGCCATGTAAAATCACGTATGTATCCTCAGTTGGTTGAGTTAAAGGCCAACGCTTTCTTTAGACTGCGACGTCTGAATGAATGTATAGAGCTGTTGGATAGGGCAACGCCCAAAGGACCCAAGCTGGCATTCATCAAAGCCCAGGCTCTTCAGGAAAGAAAATCCCCTGGAGATGTGGAGTCGGCGGTAAGGATATTTGATGAGCTGTATAGGGATGTTGATAGTGGTAGTAAGTCATTTAAGAAACTAAAAATACACACAGGTCAGGCATTGATTCATGCCTGCATAAATTGGGACGACAAGGAAAGCATGCCAATCAGAGAAAGGACGGCAATAGACTTGAATACTCTGTTTCCTGGCGACCGTGATCTGACAATGCAACTTATAAAAGTGTATGAAGAACAGGGTGACATGGACTCTCTGAGCAAAGCAAAGAGCGTTGCTCTCGAGGCTTGGAGGTCAGGTAATGGAGATAGTAATGAATTAAAGCGGCATGTGACGGCCCTGAATAAGCTTACCTGGCATTCAGGAACGATGCCAAAACTTTGGTTTGATCAGAAAGATAGAATCACGGTGTTGCAAGCTTTATATAAGGTCTTTGAGAAACCTTCGGAGACTCTGGCTGTAATCACTCAAATCATGAAAAAGTATGATTCCAAACACTGTTTAAATTATATGGATATAGTAGAGTTTCAGTGCGATGCTCTTGTAAAGAGCAAGCGCCATCATGATTGTTTAGAAGTAATTGCCAAACAATGCGTCCCTGCTGAAAAATTACCCCTTCAACTCATGTTTTTGAAAGGGGTCAGCCTGTTTAAAAGAAACAGAAACCCAAACGATTTGACTGAGGCGAGAAAACTTCTTGAGAAGACCTATGAAATGGCTGTTGATATGGATGTGAAAATAAAACATGCAGAAAGGCTGGGGCAGGTTTTATTGGCAATAAAAGAGCAGGAGGCGACAAAAAGGGCTCAAACGCTCTTTCTGGAAATGTGGGAACTAACCAAGGATGTTATATTTCGTATTCTATATATTGGTGCACTTGCCCTGTCAGAAGATCCTAAAGAGGCAGAAGATGGTTGTAGAGAAATTAAAAAAATATTCACAGACACCACAGGCCAGAGCAGAAAGCAGGACATCATCTGGGGGGGCGTTCTGCTAAATCTAAGTGACTGGGATAAATTTGACCACCTCCAGCTGGACAAAAAATACCCGGATAATTGTTCAGCTTTACTAATAGTTAGCATTAGATATTCCCACCAATTGCACTCGGAGGACCCGTCAGAGGACCCGTCGGTGGACCCAGATAAGGAAGATCAATTTCCGGGGCTACTAAAAAATGCCATTAACTACGCAAAGTTGGCTTTAAACGCTAATGGTGAAGATATCAGTGCAAAGAAACAATTAATCAATTGTTATGTGGTTTTGAAAAATCACCCTCAATACTACCAAATGTTTCATTTTGAGAGTGTAGAAGATATAAGCAGGAGCATTGATAATATTAATACCAGCATGCAATTTCATTAAGCCTACAACTACTGGCAATATTGGAACCAAAGCTCACCTCAGGCAGCCACACTTGTTCCCCCCTGTGTCAGCATAGTTGTCGCCTCTTCTGAATTTTCAAACTTAAACAGGGGGCGGTCAATAACGAATAAAAGGGACAACGAATAAAGAATAAAAGGGAGAGTAAAAGGGACAACCAAAGATTTTATGAAAATATTAAATCAAACTGAAAGATGGATTACCTTATTAATCAAAGACTTTTCAAACAACCCTAACCCATTATAAAACCATATCGATTGAAACGATAAAGAAACATGAAGCTGTATTTAACGCATAATAAGCTAAAATGAAAATCCAATACTTAAAGTTTGTTATCATATTATGTATAGATTATTAGTGTTACTTACTGCGGCGAGCATTACATTCCTTATTTCTTGTAGAGAAATACAAACAAATGAATACGAAACATTAAACCATGTTTATCCAAACTCGCTCCCTTTGTCTGGACTGAGATCAGAATATTCACCAGAGCATGGCTTTATCAATCTTGAAGAAATGGAAAACAATATTAATAAAAAAGATAGAGCCGTATTTTCAAGCTCGGTATCCTGGTATGCAACTGAATCAGAGTTCCCTCTCACAAACATAAATAACAAAACAGCTAGAGAAATAGTTAAAATTGTTAATTGTTTGAAGAAAAACAGAGCAAGATCTTTAGTTACGCAATCAAAATGTTTCGAGTAAATAAATCACATGTAAGTACCCTGACGTTTGTAATCGAAAATTTGTTCGTCCAGAGCCCTCGAACAGTGGGAGTATGACGTGCAAAAGGAATGTCCGGGTACTTAACAAGTTTGCTTATTTGATGTTTTTGCCTACGTTCCGTTTATGGATGACTTCGTCATTTTACCCGAAAGCTCTACTACAAACAAAACGTAAATGACAAAAGCATTACACGGTTTAATCATTACATCACCCGCATCATAGGAAACAATGAAGAAGTTAATTTTTATCTGTTTGATTGGTTTCGGTATTTATGGGTACCTCGATAAGAACCCACAAGCTCTTCGAGCCACTAAATCCGTTTTCAGTGCTGAACATTCATCCAGTGATAAAGCACTTGAAAGGGCATATAAAAACAGACAGAGTGATCTACAAATTGGTGGTTCTGGCAAAGTTGTAAAAATATTACCAGATGACCTCAAAGGTAGTCGTCACCAAAAGTTCATTTTGAAATTAGCTACAGGTCGAACATTACTCATTGCGCATAATATTGATTTAGCTCCACGTATAAATGCCCTAAGTGTTGGTGATCAAGTAGAGTTTTTTGGAGAGTACGAATGGAACTCAAAAGGGGGCGTTATACACTGGACACATCATGATCCAAGAGGTCGCCACGAAGATGGCTGGCTAGTTCATGGTGGTAACATCTACAAATAATCGCGTGTATTGGCTCCTTGCGACCGCCTACGGCAGTGCATAAACCAGGTATTGAGGCTCACAAAGTATAAATTGACAGAACAGCTAACAACATTGTTACAACAAAACGAGAATACGGTTGTCTAAACATCCATATGGATCTAAATATGTTTTGGTGATACCCATGACGCCAATAAGTACTTCTTCAAGTAGTCCGCCCGTTGAATCAAAAACTTTTACAAGCCCTGCTTGTTCAACAAAAGTGAATCAAGAAGTTACTCAACCTCATGATTCTTTCTTAAAACGTAGCCCTGCGATAAGTTCTGAATCATTATGCGGATCAATACCAAAACGTAAAAAAACAGCAGATAGTCGTGAAGTTAAACGTGAAGTTAGACGTCAAAGAAACAAGCAAACTGCGGCTCAATCAAAACTGAGAAAGAAGGAAAAAATTGAGCAGACAAAGCGAGACAATGTAAATCTCAAAAAAGAATTAAGTCGTCTTAAATTACAGCTTGGCATAACAGTTGTTGCCATTCGTTCAAATTCAGAGCAAAGTCAACAAAGTACTTTCCCTGCCAAAACCACTGGGGCGCAACTCCCACCACTCTGGCCAAAGCTACCTGCACTGATCACAGAAAGTACGACACAGTGGGAGGAAAGGTGCATGGTTCAACCACCAACCCAACAACAATCCTCAAAAGCGCAACAACAAATGAAAGCAAGAGTCTATGCGCAAAGTCAGAGAGATGCTGAAAACATGGCCTTAAAAAAGATTGAGGTTGAAAATGCTAATATGACATCAGAAATAGAATTCATAAAAAAAATCATTGAACAACAACGAACTATAACCATGAGCCAAACAAGTGACCAAGGTCCTTCTTCAAGTCATTGAACATGTTTTTCACCCCAAGGTGTTTTTTGAGGCTGTATAAAAATCTATGACACTGTCTTCATAAATAGTGGAATTTCAGGATAGTCTGGAGGAACTGGAATCATTTCGTTCTACGACGATGCATCCAAAGCCAATTTCGAACTGAACAGCTTCCGGACACGGGTGTAATTAAAAGTGTTCATTAGAAGTTTTTCTGCCCACAAAACCTCAATATGAACGATAATGTAAGAGTATTTCTCAACCCTAGTTAGTATTATGCCCTCACCTATTTCTCTTGCTGATAGACTTGCAGCCCACCCCGAGCTTGAGCTTAGAGTTTCTGCACTTCTGGATATTGTTGAAGCCGAGTCAGGTCTCCTGGATCGTGCTGATGATGCTGAAGAAGCCGTCATTGCCCACCTGCGTGAAATGGGCAATGAACTGCTTACTGGCTGGGGTACCTACAAGGAAGATCAAAAATTTGGCGAGGCTTGCCTGAAGCACCCCGGAGCTAAAACTCAAAAAAAAACACTTATTGGCTGAGCACCTATGGGAAAATAGAAGTTCTTGAACGCTGCCAGACGGTAGACAAGCATCGGGTCAGACCTTTCAGTCATGCCGCTCATATTCACTGTCGCGACTACTCCCGCACAATTCAACGTAAAATTGTAGACTTTGGTGCAGATAGTTCTTTTCAGGCAGCTGCAAAAAAAATACATGAACATTATGGTATTGATGTGCCTGAGTCTTCTATTCGAGCCATAACTCTTGAGCACGCAAGCTGTATGCAAAATGATTCCATCAGTGCATCACAAAATCGTCAGGACTGCCTCGGTGAAGCTGCCCAGTTCATAGGAGAAATGGATGGAAGCATGATTCCTGTTGTCCTCTTTGATGAAGAGGCAGAAGGTGACAAACGCAAAGCACGTAAAACTGAATGGCAGGAGGCTAAACTTTGCCAGGTCTATAAGCTGGGTAGTTCAGATAAACGTCATCAGGCCACAATGGGAGGGCCGGATGAAGCAGGTGACCAGTGGTTGAGTTGTGCAATAGAGCAGGGGCTCAACCGGCAATCCTCTATCCATTGCGTGAGTGATGGAGCCACCTGGATTGCCAACCAGACAAAGAGAGTGTTTGGAGAGCAAGGAAGTTTCCTCGTTGACTATTATCATCTCTCTGAGCACTTCGCTGATGCAGCAGAAGAGTGTGTCGGGTTTAACAAGGAAACACGTGTACAGTGGCGGCATATCCAGCAGGAACGCATGAAATCTGGCAATGTTAATGCCGTCATGGCAGAGCTTGATCCGCATAGAAACGGAAAGAAAGGCAAAGCAGCCAATAAACCAGAGGAGTGTCACCGATATATCCGAAACCGTCCAGGGCAATTCGAATATGCTGCAGCAGAAGCAGCCAATCTTCCCATTGGCTCTGGCGAAATAGAAAGTTCTAACAGTGCAGTAGTGCAGATGCGACTAAAAATACCGGGTGCTTGGTGGAAGCCTTCCATCGCAGGAGCAATGCTTTGCTTAAGAACATTGCGTTCTAACGGGGACTGGGATCAGTACTGGCAGCAAGCTGGATAATGGGTAGATGGAACACTTTTAATTACACCCCTTGAAAGGGCATATAAAAACAGACAGAGTGATCTACAAATTGGTGGTTCTGGCAAAGTTGTAAAAATATTACCAGATGACCTCAAAGGTAGTCGTCACCAAAAGTTCATTTTGAAATTAGCTACAGGTCGAACATTACTCATTGCGCATAATATTGATTTAGCTCCACGTATAAATGCCCTAAGTGTTGGTGATCAAGTAGAGTTTTTTGGAGAGTACGAATGGAACTCAAAAGGGGGCGTTATACACTGGACACATCATGATCCAAGAGGTCGCCACGAAGATGGCTGGCTAGTTCATGGTGGTAACATCTACAAATAATCGCGTGTATTGGCTCCTTGCGACCGCCTACGGCAGTGCATAAACCAGGTATTGAGGCTCACAAAGTATAAATTGACAGAACAGCTAACAACATTGTTACAACAAAACGAGAATACGGTTGTCTAAACATCCATATGGATCTAAATATGTTTTGGTGATACCCATGACGCCAATAAGTACTTCTTCAAGTAGTCCGCCCGTTGAATCAAAAACTTTTACAAGTCCTGCTTGTTCAACAAAAGTGAATCAAGAAGTTACTCAACCTCATGATTCTTTCTTAAAACGTAGCCCTGCGATAAGTTCTGAATCATTATGCGGATCAATACCAAAACGTAAAAAAACAGCAGATAGTCGTGAAGTTAAACGTGAAGTTAGACGTCAAAGAAACAAGCAAACTGCGGCTCAATCAAAACTGAGAAAGAAGGAAAAAATTGAGCAGACAAAGCGAGACAATGTAAATCTCAAAAAAGAATTAAGTCGTCTTAAATTACAGCTTGGCATAACAGTTGTTGCCATTCGTTCAAATTCAGAGCAAAGTCAACAAAGTACTTTCCCTGCCAAAACCACTGGGGCGCAACTCCCACCACTCTGGCCAAAGCTACCTGCACTGATCACAGAAAGTACGACACAGTGGGAGGAAAGGTGCATGGTTCAACCACCAACCCAACAACAATCCTCAAAAGCGCAACAACAAATGAAAGCAAGAGTCTATGCGCAAAGTCAGAGAGATGCTGAAAACATGGCCTTAAAAAAGATTGAGGTTGAAAATGCTAATATGACATCAGAAATAGAATTCATAAAAAAAATCATTGAACAACAACGAACTATAACCATGAGCCAAACAAGTGACCAAGGTCCTTCTTCAAGTCATTGAACATGTTTTTCACCCCAAGGTGTTTTTTGAGGCTGTATAAAAATCTATGACACTGTCTTCATAAATAGTGGAATTTCAGGATAGTCTGGAGGAACTGGAATCATTTCGTTCTACGACGATGCATCCAAAGCCAATTTCGAACTGAACAGCTTCCGGACACAGCCATGAGCAACTTTTTATAGATGTGTGCCGCTCCCCCAAAACACGAAAATGGCTACAGAGTTTGAAATAAGTCATTCACAGAATACAAATCATCATTCTGGACTACTTTGAGAATACTCATTCATAACAGAGAGTGTTTGTAATGAAGCGGTCCATGCTCATGGTAATAGCCCTGCCCTTTTTATCTCTTCAAGCTGAGGGTGATAGCGCTGCAGCAGAATACACGAGTGGCTGTCAGAGACTGTTCGGCACTGCCGGTCACAGCACCCAGATTCTGGGCGTTGAGCCTATTGGAGGAAATGCACTTCAAGCTATTTTGCCGACCCATTCATACCAGAAAGGAATACTTGAATTTGGTCAAACAATCATTGAATACTTCAACCCCGTCACGTCTCAGGTTACCGATATTACCCTCACTCAAGGTCCCGACAATGTCTGTGAAGATCATGGACTACCAGGAGCCAGTCGCCTGTTGCTGCAAAGTATTCACTTCAATGGTATTGGCTTTGGCGATAGAGCTTTTGGTTGCTACCTGGGTATGATGCATCGGGATATTGTAACCGGTGAGACACGACCAATGATCATTTGCACCGATGAATACACAGAAGGCGTCAAAAAAGGTAATCGATTGTACGACCGGAAATTTGTCAGCGACATCTGCCACACAAGAGCAATCAAAGAATATGGTATTAGCCCGAAACAATGTGTTGACTCCATCAATACAGCGGTATCTGCAATGCTTAAAAACCCTGTTCTATCCGCATTAAGCAATGTACATATGTACCGGAACAACTCTATTTTTCACTAGCAGGAAGTAGGAGAGCACACTATAGCCTTCCCGCTTTGCCAGATCTGTTAATCATTCCGCTGACGGTTTTGCAGTAAAGTACAAAAGAGAAGGACAATAAAAGATACCCCCATAAATTCAATCTCAATCAAACCAGATCGCCTTTCTCCTGTCGCTGATTTCAGCCCAGGAGTAGCCATGCCACTATAATCACTTCAATTTGATGATCTGATAAACCTCACATTTCATTTTGGTCCGTTACTAACCAGATTCTGCTGGTTTTTTGTCTGGTAGAGAACTAAAAACTCAATCAGGCTGATCTCCAGTCGCTGCTGCAATTTAGCTTTCGGGTTTTTTTCGACATAGGCAGTACAACTGGAGGATATCAGCACCCAACAATCAGACACTGGCAGTGTGTATCGAGAAGAGGAAGACGATGCTTGCCACAGGCTTTCACCTTCCTTGAAACTGAATTCAAGACTGTTTCTGGCTATCTCGATAAAATCTTCAAGTGTGAGTTCCGAAAACGAGTTAGTCGCTATGACAAACTCTTTTGTCATTGTGGTCATTAAAAGCCCAGGGTCATCTGTTGCCAGTACCACAGGCACGTGATTGCGCAGGTAAAATGGAAGGGGGTGCCTGTCACCATAGATATCCAGCAAGATTCTGTTACTGGTTAAGGGAACTTCAACAGCAATATCGTGTTGTGCCATGATATTAGCAAGTTCTGTGGCAATATTGATGTAGCGATGAGAGACGGGGCTGCTATCTCGTTGCTCGCTAATGCTGACACCATGCCCGATACGGGCGGGTAGCACTTGCTGAATAGTCTGACCTAAGCCAGTGGTCAGTAGTCCATAAGGGCCTACAACCTCACTGAGTTCACCTGCATGAAGACTGATATTTGGACTGACCAGTGGATAATCAGGGTGATTTTTTAAATAGACCATTAATTCCATTTGATCGCTATAGGCTTCACTAGAGGAGAGCTGACTTTCAAGCCCCACCAGATTAACTCCTCTGATGATATTGTCTCCGCTGGACATAGAGTGCTGAGCCAGATCAAAGGAAAAAATCAGTTCTACAAACAGAAGATCAATGGGGTGAAGCCGATCACTGATGGCCAGAAGAGACAAGCTGACATCACAGGCAGGCTCCGGTGTACTGGTATTGCATTGCAACAGGTTGTCAGCGTTGTTAACAATAAGAACTATGTTTTTCAGAGTATTTGCTAATAGAGTTTTGTACGCAGTCTGACTGGTGACGTAATCATGAAACTGCTTTAGGGAGTAGGGATCATCCGGATTAAGTATCTGATCTTTGGGAATCAGCTTTTTCAGATCAGAAAAATCGGCAGTGAAGGTCATGGTTTCCAGATGGCTAACCTGGTTACGAGCCGCATTTTGTTTAGTGGTTGCCAGAAAACCGGGATCAATTGAGCCAAAAAGCAGACCCAGCTGTTTGAACAAACCAAAGAATTTAGAAATTCGATCGACAAGGGGCAGCTCATCATTAATGACACTCCAGGCTTTGATAATGTCATTTTGTCCACCAGATGTTGTGGTTGCATTAACGACAGAGGTGCTGTTCTCAGAGCACTCAACTAACTCATACGTTGTTAGATTGATACAGAGGGCGTTGTTAATTGCCTTGAGTATCATGTCATCAGGAAAGACACCTCCAGAATAGTGATGATGGAGGTTAGCGCCCTTCGGAAAGTCTGAGAAAAAAACATTCAGTTGAACATCGTCTTTACGCAGAGACTGGAAATCGATCTGCGAGACAAGTTGTCTAATCTCTTCTGGCCATTCCGGGCTATTGATGGGGATGGCATAACTATGTAACGAAAATATTGCCAGTGTTAACGATACTATCAGCTTATAGCAGCGAATAATGCGGAGAACATTACAGATCCTGTGCATAGTAAAAACATTCAAAAAAATGAATAGAAATTAAGAATAGACCCATTCCGAAGAGGGGCAAGTTCACTGAAAACCATTCCAACAATCACTATCGAACAATCACTATCTAACAATCACAATCTAACAATAGCAATCAAACAAAGAAAGAGCAGCAGAAGACAGGCAGCCATACATTTTCCAATGTCCCTGTCATACTATACTCCCGGTTCTGCCTGAGTCCGGTATACTCCAGATAATCCAGATTCGACTAGATTTTTAAGGGTTGATTCATATGGAGATTCTTTGATGTTTCATATTGACGTATTTATTGCACCTAGCTCTGTGCATGGCATCGGGTTATTTTCTAATCAATTCATTAAAAGTAGAACGGTGATTTACACAGTAAATCCGCTCCTGGATCTGCACCTGAGTCCACTAATGTTTGCTGAACTGAATGCAGAAGAGCAAAGATTCATTCAACACTATGGTTTTTTTGATGATTTCAGAAATGTCTGGAATTTATCTCACGATCATATTCGTTTTTGTAATCATGCTCAAAAGGCCAATATTTCCCTGATCGATCATTCTTACCTTGTTGCCCTTGATAATATTGACAAGGGTGAAGAATTATTACAAAACTATCGAGAGCTCAACACCTTTGAAGAGAGGTGTCTGAAAGACTGATTTACTGTCCTAAATCAGGTGACCAGTACAGATGAAATAGTTTGTATGCGCGACTGCCCGCTGCGTTAGACTATTGTATAAACGTCGAAAAACACTTAATACTCCAGAGTTCTAAACCAATATCATGACGAGAAAAATTTTATCTTTGAAGGTGAAAAGAAATAAAGACGCCAAACCAGTCGATGAAGTGGGCAATGATGCATTTCATGACGACCCACAAAAACGCTTTCTAAATGGTGTAGCAGTCAACCCTTCTCAGTGCATTTGCCTGGAATCAGGCTCTCAGCAGTTCACCACACGAGCCATGGATTTGTTCACGCCTGTCGGTATGGGGCAACGGGGTTTGATTGTGGCACCACCAGGCTGTGGGAAAACCACCATTTTAAAACATATCTGCCAGGCGGTGGGAGAAGCACATCCCGAAATAAAGCTCTATGCGCTGCTCATTGATGAGCGCCCGGAAGAAGTGACTGATTTTACCCGCAGTGTACCGGCGCAGGTACACGCCTCGTCTTCGGATAAAAGCTATGAGCAACATGTCCGTGTGGCCAACGAGCTGCTCAAGACTGCCCTTAAGGAAGCTGGTGAAGGTCACGATGTGATGATTGTTATTGATTCACTGACAAGGCTCTCCCGGGTCCATAATGCAGGCCGAAGCAGTGGCGGCCGTACTATGTCGGGCGGGCTTGACGCCAGAGCCCTGGAAATACCACGAAAACTGTTTGGCGCAGCCAGAAAAATAGAGAATGGTGGATCACTGACCATTCTGGCCACGGTACTCGTCGATACTGGCAGCCGGATGGATCAGGTGATATTCGAGGAGTTCAAGGGTACGGGAAATATGGAAATCGTTCTATCAAGGGAGGTTGCCAATCAACGAATTTTTCCTGCTCTGGATATTGCTAAAAGCAGCACGCGCCGTGAGGAGCTTCTTTTAAATTCGAAAGATATCGAAAAAGTCAGAGTCTTGCGGAGAGGTCTTACCAGCCTTAAGCCTGTAGAAGGTGCCAGGAAACTTGTTGAGTTATTTGAGCAGTACCCAACCAATACTGAGCTGTTGAATCGTTAGTTATAAAAAAACTGAAAACAGGCCTTTCAAAAAAATTACATGAAAGGTCAAACTGAATATCAAATTATAGTCATTTTTAATCGCCATATTTTTGCCATTGGCGTTTCAGTTCAAGTGAAATGCCAACACAATATTTCACTCCTTCCAATGTTCTCGCCTTCAGCTCACTAATGAGCGTGGCGTCAGTGCATTCACAATTCTAAATCAGTAAAAAAATGAATAATACAACCTTTTATAGCAACTGTAGTGATTTCACCGATCCCACAGGCTTTGATTCTTTATTAAAAAACCTATCTGATGACATTGAAAGTATTTGTCAGTTTACCCAAAACTTACTGATTCACGCTTATTGGATAGAGCGATATGATTACTCTCCCTCAGAATCAATAAGGTTTCAGGAAATGCAGCTGAGGTATATTTCCGATATTCTTGAACTTTCTGAATCAAAGGGTAAAGGGAATATATCTGCCGCTCGAGCTCCCAGTGAGCGAGTTGTGAGTGTTTGTCGAGACTTTTCTCTTATGGTGTGCACCATTCTTCGAGTAAAAGGAATTCCAGCACGTTTAAGATGTGGCTTTGCTACCTACCTGACACCCAATCATTTTGAAGATCACTGGATATGTGAATACTGGAGTGACATAAAATCACAATGGATTATGGTTGATGCCCAACTTGATCTGCTTCAACGAGAAGTATTGAAGATAGATTTTGATCCTTGTGATGTTCCTTCAGAACGTTTCATAGTCGCTGGAAAGGCATGGAAACTTTGCAGAGCAGGTAAAGAAAATCCAGATAACTTTGGAATTCATGCGTTTAACGGATTTGAATTTACTAAAGGAAGTATAATTCGTGACTTATTCTCTCTGGCAAAAATTGAGCTCTTAGCATGCAGCAATTCCCGTCGATTATTCAACTCTTTGCGAGACTAGGTCTACGGGATGGCCAAAAAAAATGTTTTCGCAGACTCAAGAGACTAAAATAGAAAGACCTGATATCAGTCGCCGTTGAGTCAATCATGACTACTGCTCTCCAGAAATACAGCAAGCATCTTAATGTTAATAACCTAATCCTTCAGGTCTGTAAATGCTTTGATCAAATCCCGGATTACCGCCCTAACCATTGTGCCAATGGCATCCCTTTTCCCAACTTTGCAAAATCTGCCTTTGCCATGATGCATCAGAAGTATGATTCACTTCTGTCGTTTGATACTGATCAGGCCGACCCTGTTATTCGCCATAACCTTGAAACTCTTTATCACGTGAAAGACGGCAAGGTGCCTTGTGATACCCACATGAGAGAAATTCTTGATCCAATAGATCCAGGCGAGTTTCGCAAGCCATTCAAAAAACTTTTCTCCCTGGTTCAACGAAACAAACTTCTCAAGGCCTTCGAATTCAAGTGTGCGAATTTAAAAGACTATTATCTGATGCCTGTTGATGGAACAGGTCTCTTTTATTCCGGGGAGTGCCGTTGCAACGATTGTTGTGTAAAGAATAAGGGAAAAACCAACGAATCCTATTATCACAACTTGATGGGTGGTTGCATAGTTCATCCTGACCAAAAAACAGTCATTCCCTTTGCACCGGAAGCCATCGTTCTTCAGGATGGTGCCACCAAAAATGACTGTGAAAAAAACGCAATATAACGCTATCTGGCACACATGAAGCGAGAGCACCCTCATCTTGATTTTATCGTTCTTTTGGATGGTCTTTACGCTGACAACCCCACCATTGAACTGATCAAGGGCTATGAATGGCATTATATTATCGTTGCCAAAGATGGAAATCATCTATCGCTTATTGAGGCTATGGATGCGCTGTGTGAACAGGGCAATATCAAATACCATGAGATAATCAATAAAGAACAGGGCCTAAAACATTGGTTTCGTTACGCCAATAACGTGCCACTTAATGCATCCGAATTCGCTATGGATGTCAATGTTCTGGATTATGTAGAGACCGATAAAGAAGGTAGACGCCATACCTGGTGCTGGATTACTGATATTGAGTTGACAGAAGAAACCGTTGAAGCCGTTATGATAGGAGGTCGATGTCGCTGGCATATAGAAAACCAAACGTTTAATACCCTGAAAAATCAAGGCTACAACATTGAGCATAACTACGGTCATGGGAAGCATCATCTGGCTTCGAACCTGGCTTATTTGACCTTTTTGGCATTTATGGTTGATCAAATTCAGGAAATGACCAGCCCGGAGTTTAAAAAGGCCTTAAAAGAACGATCGAAAGGCGTTCGAACCTACCTGTGGAAGTTAGTGACACGCATTTTCCTGTCTTGGTTTCTTGATGGCTGGGATGAGCTGTATGAAGCGATTAACAAAGGTATAAAACCGGGCCGGATTAAAATTAACAGCTCATAGGATATAGATGTAGTCAGGGTTTCAGGGTAAACAGTAAATTCAGTGATGCACTTAAGTGCAAGGATGTGCTTGTCAGTGTTTTTTGAAGTAATGTAAACGAGCTTTCACAACAGTTGTCGTTTTATGTTCGGGAACTGCTGCTTAGCATGGGATACTGGCTGGGGTATCCTGAAAAACTATATCACCCCAATAACCGGGGAAGATGAAACTGAACTGCTTGACCAGCTAGCCTCATTAAGCGATCTTTCTGATGTATCTTCAGCAATTAATGTTGTAGAAAGCAGCCATTCAATAATGCTGCCAGAAGAATGGTGCTGGTCCAACGCTCCAACAATTACAGAGCTATATTCTACGCAGTAAATATAGTTCGAAAGAGCGACTTTGCATTTAACGGTCGCAGTAGGAATGTCGGTCACCCGACACCCCCTGCTCAGATCCGTACTTGCACTGCTAGCGCATACGGCTCCTACCTCGAGTATTTGACGCCAAACCTCTGCTCTGGCCATGGATGAAGAACTTTTACTTTAGGCAACACAGTGTTGATGAAAGCACCGAACTTCTTCCAGTTCAATCGGCTTCTCTGACTGCGCCGCTTTAAAGCTTTATACCAAATCTTTTGCACTTCCGTTCTGAAGGCATTTATCCTACGACTATTGCCCGGTACTGAGAAATAGTTCATGTGTCCTTGAACGACACGTTTCAACCACTTCAGTTGTTCCGGCACAGCATCATGCCTGTGTTTTAGAAGATAGGTTTTGATACCTTGCAGAGACGTTCGCATTCTTTTCTTACTGGTTTCTCTGATGATAGTGAAGCGCTTGCTGCTTCGGGTCACACCGCAAAAGTGAGTAAAACCAAGAAACTCAAAAGTCTCCGGCTTACCTCCTCCTGCCTTCTGTAGATCGCTCCTGGCAAATCGGCCAAAGCGAATAAGTCGGGTTTTATGCTCGTGTAGAGACAGCCCGAATCGTTTCAGCCTATTTCCGAGTTCACCCAGAAAGCTCTTTGCATCCCATTCCAATTGGAAACCCAACACACTATCATCGGCATAGCGCACGACAATCACCTTGCCTTGCGCATTCCGTTTACGCCATTGATTAACCCATAGATCGTATACATAGTGCAGATAAATATTGGATAGCAAAGGTGATATCACTGATCCCTGCGGCACCCCTGCCGCGCTTCGGACATGCTGACCATCGTCGTCATAATGCCCTACTTTTACCCCAATGGCACTGACTTAAGGAAGTATCCCCTGAAACACTAAGGCTTGCTCGAGAAGAAAAACGACTATAAAAGCCGGTGTAACTCAACCACCCGAGCAAGCCATGAACAAGTGTAGTTCAGAGTATCTTTCTGTTGCTGACGATTGCCTTCGCCAGTTTGCACAAACCGATAACGATGACCTTTCAGCCGTTCTCACTTCAGAGAATCTTATCGAATTTCAAGACAGCTATCCAAATTCGAGAGTACGAATTTTCCCTCCAATCAAGACGCTCACTCTTTTTATGAAGCAGGTGGCCAGCGATACCAAATCCTGTCGTCATGCTTTGATTGATGAAGCAAAGGATCAGGTAGCCGCAGGAAATAAACCTTCCAATACACAAACCAGCGCGTACTGTAAGGCTCGCCCGAGGTTAACTGAAGAGTCTGTTAAGTCGCTGTTTTGTACTTCAGGTGACAACCTTGACAAGGTCAGCCCTGAATCCTGGTTGTGGCACCAGAGACGCGTTCTGATAACCGACGGTTCAACACTTCTGATGCCAGACACAGAAAAAAATGAGGAAATTTATCCTCAACTCAACACCCAAAAAAAGAACTGGGCTTTCCAATACTGAGGATTCTCGTTCTGATGAGTTTGGGCAGTGGTGCTCTGTTAGATTATGCGGTAGCTCCTTATGAAGCCAAAGAAACAGGGGAGCAAGCATTACTCAGAAAGCTTTTGTTTCGTCTTCAGGATGGAGACATTCTGTTGGGGGACGCTAATTTCGAGAACTACTTTCTGTTGGCTTTTTTGCTTCAAACCAAGGGTGACGTGGTCTTTGAGAAAAATGGTTCCCGTATTATTGATTTCAGAAAGTGCTTCAAAAAACTGACTAAAAACGATGGGCTGTTCAAACTTCACAGATCAGTTCGTCCAGAGTGGATGAGTCAGGAGCTGTACAATCAGATGCCTGAAGAGCTAATCATTAGGGCGGTTAAAAATAAACGTCGTATTATTGTCACTACCTTACTGGATGCCGAAGAGTATCCTCGAAGCGAGATTGTTGCCTTGTATCTGAAGCGCTGGAACGTAGAAATTGATTTTCGTGTGATCAAAACCACGATGAAGATGGATATGCTTCGCTGCAAAAGTCCGGAAATGGTACGAAAAGAAATCTCTGTCAATTTATTGGTCTACAACCTGATTAGAGCACTGATGGCAAAAGCCGCACAAAGTATCGGAAAAGTGCCCAGAGAAGCCAGCTTTAAAGCGGCGCAAGAAACACTGGTTTCTTTTCACCAGACGTTGCTGCAAGCGATAGGAGACCAGCTTGAAGAAAAGGTTATCAGTATGTTGGAAATAATCGCTCAACATCTTGTAGGCAATCGTCCGGGAAGGTCAGAGCCACGAGCAGTCAAAAGACGACCAAAGCCGCATAAAAAGCTTCAACACTCAAGAGCACAGGCTCGGAGGCTCAAGAAATACAGGGGGTGAGCTCTTAAGTCAGTGCCATTGACTTTTACCCACTGTTTTACCAAGCGGATAATGCGTTTGTCCTTTACCCTGTGCTCTAAAAACCTGATTAGCCAATCATGGTCGACCTGATCGAAGAATTTCCGAATATCCAGATCCAGCACCCAGTTCACGGGACTGCGTTTGATTCCCACCGTCAGTGCATCCAATGCATCGTGCTGGCCTCTCATGGGACGAAATCCATATGAGAAACCAAGGAAATCTTCCTCATAAATCCCTTCCAATACCTTGACCACTGCCTGCTGGATGATTTTATCTTCCAGACAGAGAATGCTAAGAGGCCGTTCGCTGCCATCTGCCTTTGGGATGAAAACCCTTCGGGCAGGGCGAGGGCGATAGCTCCCTTTGTGCACTCGTTCATGCAAGGATTTCAACCGGATTTCCAAATCCTGCTGATAGGACTGCCATGTAACTCCATCGGCACCCGCCGCTGAATTCCGTTTCAGTTGAAAGAAACTGTCTCTCAGTAAACTCAGGGTAAGATGATGAAACAAAGCAGTGAACTGCAAACGACTGTCCTTTGCCGCTGCCTGACGTATACCCAACAGATTGGACGAAGTGTTCTTCCGGCTCTGAGTCCGGTCACCGACATCCTGCTGAATATTCCTCTTGGCCAAGCCACTTTCCTCCACGACCTCCGCCACAGATAACTCTGCTTTGTTCGGCTGCTTCTCAGGTACTATTAGCTTGTCCGACTTCCTGCCAACGACAACAGGCGTGTGGTTATTAGCCTTCCCCATTGCGTCTCCTGTGACTAAAACAGGAGAAATCGACAGGATCTCCCGAGTTCCGCACAAAATGCGTACCTGCATGCACAAGGTCTACGACTGCGCGAGGCCCGTAAGCTGCTTGCGACTTAGCGCAACTTATGGTTTTGCTTTCTGCATCACTTAACAACATCAGCACCTCGGACTATTTGATTTCGCAGCTCAATACTTAGCCTACAGACACCCCTGTCAACGCTTCACCGGATACCTTACGATAACAGGCGCATGACTCGGGGCTGGGGCGATTCGCTAGTCTTACCCCACAGGGACTTCCACCCTTAACATCTTGCCGATTTATCTCGGCACTCTAAGTTCTCAAAAAGTGCTGGTTTGAGGCAAGATACAGCCCTGCAGTCTATCCTTCCACACCATGAAACCACCTTCTTCTGTGATCAGTGACCGGCACGGCCATTCAGGCCAAAAAGTTCTGGCGCACCTTGCTCAGCTTCAGCAGCAAAATGCCTTGCTTAAGGAATCGCTTGCTTTGTCACAGAGAGAGAATGCTCTTCAGCAGGAGTTGATTACCAAGCTTCAGGCACAACATACTCAGCAACAAAAGCAGATCACCCAGCAGCAGGAGCAGATTGTTCAGCTGCAAGAGAAAGTCGAAGCCCTGGAAGCCGAGATCCGTCGGCTGAAAAAGCTGCCTCCCAAGCCAGATATCAAACCAAACACCAAGCCCCCTGATGACTCAGACGATTCACCCGGTGATCCACCGGCAGCTGATCAAATTGATGAAGCTGACCCGGATGGCGTTCCAAAGCATAAGGTCGGCAAGCCGGATGAAAGAACTCGTAATCAGCGCAAGGAGCCACCAAAGCCGCCTCCTGAAAAGAGCATACCAGTCTCGGCCTGTGATATTCCTCCGGGTTCTACCCGGAACGGTTTCACCCCTTTCCATGTCCAGGACCTGGAGCTCAAGGCAACCAGTATCGAATACCTACTTGAGCAATGGATAACGTCGGACGGGAAAACGATCACTGCCAAGCTTCCAGCCAGCTTTCACGGACATCACTATGGGCCTACATTGCAAGCCTACATTCTTCACCAGCATTTTGGCTGTGCTGTTACCCAGCCCCAGCTGTTGGAATGGCTATGGGATATTGGTCTTTCTATCTCAGCGGGAGAACTCAGCAACCTGATCACAAAGGGGCATGACCAGTTTCACAGCGAGAAAAATGCGATCCTTTCCACAGGCCTTCGCTGCTCAAACTGCATTCAGACAGACGACACAGGAGCAAGGCACCAAGGGCAAAATGGGGTTTGCACCATTATCTGTAATGAGTCGTTTGCCTGGTACGCCACCACGGGCAGCAAAAGCCGGGAAAATTTTCTGAGCCTTCTGCATCGACCCTTTCGGACGTACGCGCTGACAGAGGATACCCTGGACTACCTGAGAGCACTTAAATATCCCCAAAAATGGCTGCGTATACTCCAGCAGTACGTAGGAGTGACTTTTTTAAGCCATGACACCTGGAAGACCTGCATGAAAGATGATGGTCTGACCGGAAAGAATCGTCTACAGCAAGCCAGCGAAGCCTTGATTTATGCCAGTTTGATAGAGCATGGCTTAGGACATTTGACGACCTTCAGCGATGGTGCACAGCAGTTCAATGTGTTCAAGCACGCCCAGTGCTGGGTGCATGCAGAGCGACTGCTGGCTAAGATTCACCCTGTCGATGAGCAGCAGGCTAAGGCTCAGAAATGGTGCCGGACATGGCTCTGGGCGATTTATGATGACCTGAAAGCCTTCAAGGCTGAGCCTTCCGAAGAGAATGCCATGAAGGTACGGCTTGGTTTTTTCGCTCTAATCCAGACACGCACAGGCTGTAGCGCCCTCCAGGAAGCACTCTCAAGCCTTGCTGTCGTAGAAGAAGAGCTATTGCTGGTACTGAAAGATCCGAGCCTTCCGTTGCACAACAACCTGAGTGAAAGCCTGATACGGGAATACGTCAAGCGACGAAAGATCAGCGGCGGTACGCGAAGCGAAGCAGGTCGGCAAAGTCGCGACACCTTTGCCAGTCTAAAGAAAACGTGTCGCCTCTACGGATTGTCTTTCTGACACTATTTGATGGATCGGCTAACGGGCAGTGGACAATTCCCAAAACTCGACAGATTGATAATAGTAACTATTCAGCCCCCCTAAAAATAAACTGGCATTTTTAAGAATTTGTACCAAATTAGTAGAGGTAAGTTTTTTTTCCTGCGCTGCCATGAACCAATCTGCTCCAGATTTTCAAACCATCGCGATGCTGCTTGCCATTATTGCCAAGCAACAAGCGGAGTTTGCAAAACTTGAAGAGCACTGCAAAGAGCTTGAAGGCAGGTTGAAATTAAACAGTCGAAACAGCAGCAAGCCGCCATCTACCGACGGTTACGCCAAACCACCGTCCCCCGGAAGCTCAAACAAGAGCGATGCGGATGCAGCAGCCGATAATAATCCTGATCAAAAAGCAAATGACGACAAACCAAACCCAAAAAGTCTACGGCAGTCGTCAAACCGTAACGTTGGCGGACAACCTGGTCACAAGGGCTGCACACTTAAGCAGGTCGCTGCCCCCGACCATACTCACTGTTATCCGATAAAAGATTGTGAAATTTGCCAGCGGTCGCTCCTTTCTGTCGAACCCATTCGATGTGTAGAGCGGCAAGTGTTTGAACCGGGTTGTTTTGATTGTTTCGAAGTGACAGCTCATGTGGCTGAAGTTAAAGAATGCACCTGCGGGCACACAAACCAGGCCCGGTTTCCTGAGGGTGTGAATGCTCATGTGCAGTACGGCCCGAAAACTCAGGCATTTGCAGTCTACCTGTGTCAATTTCAGCTTATTCCTTACAAGCGTGTGTCAGAATTTTTCTGGGATATCTTCGGTCTTGAGGTTAGTCCCGGCTCAATTTGCGCGTTTCAGGACGTTGCGTACACCCAGCTGGCTTCCACAGAACAAGTCATCATTGATGCACTCATCAACGAACCCGTCGCCGGTGCTGATGAGACTGGTATGAGGGTCTGTGGAACACTTTGGTGGATGCACGTCATGCGCACTGATCAATGGACGCTGTATCACCTCGATCCCAGTAAAGGACACTCAGCCATGGAGAAAATGGGTGTTTTGTTGTAACTATTCAGCACCCCCACAAAAAAGGTGAACTTTGTGAAGAGCTTGTCCCGCAAGGGATAAAAAAATCCGACCAAAAAAGCAGATTCAAGAAAATAGCCTTTTATCGTTGAAATAGAGCAAATAAACGACATCTGACCCTTGGCAAGGTGCTCAAAGCTCCAATCTTAGATAACAGTACAACAATGAGAGTGTCCTGAAGCCAAGAAAAGAGAAGGCTTATAACTAAAACCACATATTACTCAATTATTGCAGGGGGTGCTGAATAGTTACGTTTTGTTGTTGTTCTGCGGAGTTCTGGTACACGACCATTACAAAGCTTATTTTCGTTACGCTGCCGCCCACGCGTTGTGTAATGCTCACCATTTAAGAGCAATGGCACTGACTTAAGGAAGTATCCCCTGAAACACTAAGGCTTGCTCGAGAAGAAAAACGACTATAAAAGCCGGTGTAACTCAACCACCCGAGCAAGCCATGAACAAGTGTAGTTCAGAGTATCTTTCTGTTGCTGACGATTGCCTTCGCCAGTTTGCACAAACCGATAACGATGACCTTTCAGCCGTTCTCACTTCAGAGAATCTTATCGAATTTCAAGACAGCTATCCAAATTCGAGAGTACGAATTTTCCCTCCAATCAAGACGCTCACTCTTTTTATGAAGCAGGTGGCCAGCGATACCAAATCCTGTCGTCATGCTTTGATTGATGAAGCAAAGGATCAGGTAGCCGCAGGAAATAAACCTTCCAATACACAAACCAGCGCGTACTGTAAGGCTCGCCCGAGGTTAACCGAAGAGTCTGTTAAGTCGCTGTTTTGTACTTCAGGTGACAACCTTGACAAGGTCAGCCCTGAATCCTGGTTGTGGCACCAGAGATGCGTTCTGATAACCGACGGTTCAACACTTCTGATGCCAGACACAGAAAAAAATGAGGAAATTTATCCTCAACTCAACACCCAAAAAAAGAACTGGGCTTTCCAATACTGAGGATTCTCGTTCTGATGAGTTTGGGCAGTGGTGCTCTGTTAGATTATGCGGTAGCTCCTTATGAAGGCAAAGAAACAGGGGAGCAAGCATTACTCAGAAAGCTTTTGTTTCGTCTTCAGGATGGAGACATTCTGTTGGGGGACGCTAATTTCGAGAACTACTTTCTGTTGGCTTTTTTGCTTCAAACCAAGGGTGACGTGGTCTTTGAGAAAAATGGTTCCCGTATTATTGATTTCAGAAAGTGCTTCAAAAAACTGACTAAAAACGATGGGCTGTTCAAACTTCACAGATCAGTTCGTCCAGAGTGGATGAGTCAGGAGCTGTACAATCAGATGCCTGAAGAGCTAATCATTAGGGCGGTTAAAAATAAACGTCGTATTATTGTCACTACCTTACTGGATGCCGAAGAGTATCCTCGAAGCGAGATTATTGCCTTGTATCTGAAGCGCTGGAACGTAGAAATTGATTTTCGTGTGATCAAAACCACGATGAAGATGGATATGCTTCGCTGCAAAAGTCCGGAAATGGTACGAAAAGAAATCTCTGTCAATTTATTGGTCTACAACCTGATTAGAGCACTGATGGCAAAAGCCGCACAAAGTATCGGAAAAGTGCCCAGAGAAGCCAGCTTTAAAGCGGCGCAAGAAACACTGGTTTCTTTTCACCAGACGTTGCTGCAAGCGATAGGAGACCAGCTTGAAGAAAAGGTTATCAGTATGTTGGAAATAATCGCTCAACATCTTGTAGGCAATCGTCCGGGAAGGTCAGAGCCACGAGCAGTCAAAAGACGACCAAAGCCGTATAAAAAGCTTCAACACTCAAGAGCACAGGCTCGGAGGCTCAAGAAATACAGGGGGTGAGCTCTTAAGTCAGTGCCATTGCCATTTAAGAGAGCTTCAGGGTGTCATAGACAGAGATGGCAATTATCTTGCTGCCCGTCTTCAGCGCTTATTGAGGTTGGCTTGGCATTTAACCAAGGGGTTTCGAAAAGCAGGCATGCAGAGTATGCCGGAAGTTATTTACAAGCGTATCGAAGCCGTCTTCGAACGGACAGCTAAAAAGGCTAAGGACAAAGAAGCAGAATCTATGGAGCTGAGTCGTGAGAAGCTTGGACTCGACAAAGTAAAAAACACCAAAGCGTTCAACCTCTTCAAACGATTGGTGAATTTTCAGGAGGAAACCTTAAGGTTCATGATTGATTTTGCCGTCCCCTTCGATAATAACGGAAGTGAGCAAGATGTTCGAAACGGCAAGGTGAAGCAAAAAATATCCGGCAGCTTCAGAAGTGAAAAAGGTGCCAAGTGGTACAGTCGGATACGAAGTTATATATCATCGGCGAGAAAGCAGGGTCATCATGTATTTGAGGCTCTGCTTATAGCTCTTAAGAATTACAACAACCATCCTTTGCTGGGTGCTGAATAGTTACTGATAATAAAAATGTCACCACTCATGCCCTGTGGGCGCGGTATTAACAGGTAAATGAAAGCCAGGGAGGGACAAAGGGTTGAAACCATTGCTTAGTCTGTTGCAGCGTTCTCTGTCGTTTATTGTATGGAGTCTTCTACTGTCGTCTTTGGTGTATCCCCTTCATGCGGGTACGATCAGCGCCATAAACTTTAATCTTCAGGGTGCCCCCTCAGCCGCGCGCTCTTCAATTGTTACTGCTGAAGGGTGGGGCATTAAGCTGACGGCTTACAGAAAGCAGAACCCTGTTTCACCGCTTCAGATCTACCTCCAAAGCCAGCTACCACAGGCTGGTGCGATATTGCCACCGCCCGTTGCCAAAACGTCAATTGGCATGATGAGTCACCATGATCGCAATGAAGAAAGCTCCGAAGCAATATCCATGGTCGGACTGGCCTTTGTGCAGAAAGCCTACCAATCCCTGCAGGCTTTATTTGACTGGCCACCCACTACACTTGTCATGTTGGCCGCAGGTCTGGGTACTGCAGGTGGCGGTGATGATGATGACGGTGACGATCATTCACACACTGACAAATTTGAACGGGAGCCGCAGGCAGAGTTTTTTACCTGGGCTCCTGATGCTTTCACTCAGTGCTGCCTGAAACAAAAAAAGCGGCTATTGACGATTCTGCGTAAGAAAATGCAGTGGGCACAGGCCTGTGGCAACAGGGATCTTGGCCTCATATTGCGCGATAGAATCATGCTCATCGAAATTGACAGGGACCTCCTCCAGCAACAAACATCGCATTTAACCTCGTCATGTCCGTCACTGGTGTATGAATGGCTGTTAAGGGACAGTCTGGAAATACGGTACTACGATCAGGCCGTCAACGGCAGAGACTGCAAAATACCCGGTGACTTTTTTTGGGCCAGAAGGGGGCGTCAGGCGGGCACTGGTGAAGCCGCTTCGGGTTCAGGCGCAGCGTCAAAAGGTCAAGCCGGAAGCAGTGCACAGCCAGATGGCGAAACGTTTCATCACCTGCCTCCTGCCGTTTCGAGTGACAATGGAGACGAAAGAGAAGAAGGAGACGGTACTCCCCCGCCAGCAAAAAAGGCCCGGATGGAGCCAGCCGCCTCTGTAACCTGTAGCCTGTGTCAAAAAACACTTAATGAACAAGAGGTGGCACGAGTCCTTCAAAGCACGGCAGAGCCTGTTGTCTGTGATGCCTGTTTGCTCTCCCTTCCACAGGGAACCTCCGGCAAGAGGAAGGCCGCAAGAAAGAGAGCCCAATCTGACCTGGCAGCCCCTGAATCCAAACGGAGCAAAAGTCAGACTGAAAAAAGGAAACAGAGCAGCAGCCGTCAACGCAAGCCAGCGGCGAGAAGAGTCAGGTTGGAAAATCCGGAGGTGGAGGCGCAATCCACCCCAGACACCGTCGAGGAGCTGGAAGCGTTACGAGTACAGCTTACCTTCGAGATGAATGAACAGGAAAGTGAGGCGGCAAAACAGTTTTTCGAGCATTTAAAAAGAAGAAAAATCAGGATAAAAACGTCATTGTATAAGCTACTGACCAAGGTGAATCGAGACGATTTTCCCACACTCTGTACCAAGGCCTCTGTATTCTTTGGTTCCCTTACTGCCTCCATACAGGATACCGGTTGCCTGACCAGTATGCTCCAAACTAAAACACATATCCGGGATTTTGCAGGGAGAGAGAGTTCGGAGCTTGAGTACCTTGCAGGCCTAGATACACTCCGCGCCTTTTCGTCCATGAATAATGGCAAAGGCTTGCCCAAACAGGATGAGGTGAAAAAGGTGCTGGGCTGGCCGGAATGGAAAGACGAGGATGGCCAGTTCAGTATGGAGCGGTTCCGCGCCTTTTCGTCCATGAATAATGGCAAAGGCTTGCCCAAACAGGATGAGGTGAAAAAGGTGCTGGGCTGGCCGGAATGGAAAGACGAGGATGGCCAGTTCAGTATGGAGCGGTTCCGCGCCTTTTCGTCCATGAATAATGGCAAAGGCTTGCCCAAACAGGATGAGGTGAAAAAGGTGCTGGGCTGGCCGGAATGGAAAGACGAGGATGGCCAGTTCAGTATGGAGCGGTTCCGCGCCTTTTCGTCCATGAATCATGGCAAAGGCTTGCCCAAACAGGATGAGGTGAAAAAGGTGCTGGGCTGGCCGGAATGGAAAGACGAGGATGGCCAGTTCAGTATGGAGCGGTTCCGCGCCTTTTCGTCCATGAATCATGGCAAAGGCTTGCCCAAACAGGATGAGGTGAAAAAGGTGCTGGGCTGGCCGGAATGGAAAGACGAGGATGGCCAGTTCAGTATGGAGCGGTTCCGCGCCTTTTCGTCCATGAATAATGGCAAAGGCTTGCCCAAACAGGATGAGGTGAAAAAGGTGCTGGGCTGGCCGGAATGGAAAGACGAGGATGGCCAGTTCAGTATGAAGCGGTTCCGCGCCTTTTCGTCCATGAATAATGGCAAAGGCTTGCCCAAACAGGATGAGGTGAAAAAGGTGCTGGGCTGGCCGGAATGGAAAGACGAGGATGGCCAGTTCAGTATGGAGCGGTTCCGCGCCTTTTCGTCCATGAATAATGGCAAAGGCTTGCCCAAACAGGATGAGGTGAAAAAGGTGCTGGGCTGGCCGGAATGGAAAGACGAGGATGGCCAGTTCAGTATGGAGCGGTTCCGCGCCTTTTCGTCCATGAATAATGGCAAAGGCTTGCCCAAACAGGATGAGGTGAAAAAGGTGCTGGGCTGGCCGGAATGGAAAGACGAGGATGGCCAGTTCAGTATGGAGCGGTTCCGCGCCTTTTCGTCCATGAATAATGGCAAAGGCTTGCCCAAACAGGATGAGGTGAAAAAGGTGCTGGGCTGGCCGGAATGGAAAGACGAGGATGGCCAGTTCAGTATGGAGCGGTTCCGCGCCTTTTCGTCCATGAATAATGGCAAAGGCTTGCCCAAACAGGATGAGATGAAAAAGGTGCTGGGCTGGCCGGAATGGAAAGACGAGGATGGCCAGTTCAGTATGGAGCGGTTCCGCGCCTTTTCGTCCATGAATAATGGCAAAGGCTTGCCCAAACAGGATGAGGTGAAAAAGGTGCTGGGCTGGCCGGAATGGAAAGACGAGGATGGCCAGTTCAGTATGGAGCGGTTCCGCGCCTTTTCGTCCATGAATCATGGCAAAGGCTTGCCCAAACAGGATGAGGTGAAAAAGGTGCTGGGCTGGTTAAGATGTGAGGAGACACAAAGTGGTTCACACTTTCAGCTTATGATCCGACTTCATGCATCAAAAGGCATGCCTGATATCAAACAGCTGATACATTATGAGCAGAAGCTGACTTTATTGTTTGCCAATACGGTTACCGATCTGGACAGCGATGATGAAGACGAACAGTCCTGCTTGATTAAACAGACAGCCCTCTTTTTGTCCTCCAGAATGCCCCAGTATGTTGTGAACTTCGAGAATGTGTGGTGCTTTCATCAACAGGAGGAGGCCGGTGATGCGGGTCGTAAGCTGGAAAAATTATTAAAACTATTAATATCCTATGGAGGAAGGGGTGTCACCCGCTACCTATCACTGAACGCTAGCGATAGAAAGGCTTTACTAAGCACCAGCACATCACATATACCCTTGCCGCTGGCGATAAAAGCGATCAATGATTTTTCACCACAGGAGAGAAAGCAGTATCTCTTTTTCAACAGAAACTTGAAAGCCCCCCCAAGCAAGGATCAATGGAACGGCATCAGTCTACAACTGGACAGGCTGGCGAGCGTGCTGAAAACCCCACATGCACAAAGACTCTATCTGGAGGTGGTCTGGAGTCTCGCGCCATCTGACCGGGCTTTTTTTCTGGATGAAACCAGTGCAGCCTCTGTCACAAAGATATTTCCCTCCCTGAATGCCCTGAAAAAGCTGGCAAACAGACATTCGCGGCAATGGCTGAAAGAGCTACTTGAAGCCTGCCTCCAGCACGGGCAGGGAACGCCTTCAAGAGAGAACATTAAACAGCTTTTTACTGCACTGCTTGAGACGCAACACCCCCTGTTCGATCACGGCGACATACCTGACTATTTTTTGTCTGGATACATGGCGCTTGGAGATTCCGCTATCCTTATCCCGGTCTCCCCCCCGGTCCAGACAACGGAGGCACTTGCGCTGCATTTCGTTGCCGCAGTCATGGGAGTGCTCAGTGACATGTTTTATCATTATGGAGCGAACAGGCTGAAGATTGAGCAATACGGAGGAGAGACGTACCCCTTCCCGATACCCGAACTGGAAATACGCGATGACGGCATTGAAATCAGTAACTGGTCAGATAAAGTGTTCAAGGATTTTTTAGACGTGACGGAGTTTCCGGAGCACTATTATTTGTCGGAAGACGCCTGGCAGCAGCACTGCAGCTCTGAGGTACCCAGCTATTTCCAGCGCAGGATGGCAGCTTGCCATCAAAGGCAAAGAACAGCGCCTGAAACCATTGCTTTCCAGCCGATTTCAATACCAGCGCTGATGGGATTGTTAAAACACAATATTCCCATCAAACCCACTGTATGGAAATCATTTGATCACCACAAAGACAGGTTGCCCAGGGCGGCTTATAGCCGGCTACTGAATGAAATTGAAAAATCGACACATGAAAACATCCCGGTATCGTTAAAAGACTATCTTGAGGCCAGAAGGCTGCCAGAAGAAACATTGCCACAAAATGAAATGGAAGCACCGACGAGCACACCACCTTTTATGGTTGGGGAAACACTGAGCGAGGAAGAACAATTTCAGAGGCTGTGGAAAGACCTGTCGCACAAAGAACTGTTAGTGGTTGCGGACTTGGAGTTACTGGCGGATTATAAGGAACATATGACTATGGAGCAGATCGTTAGTATTCTCGAGAGAGCTGATATTGGTATGGAAACCGACAGTCTCGATAAGTTGAGGCTGTTTCTGGGTGAGAAAAGAGATGGGTATTTGAAACGAGACCCGCTCCTTCTCGGCCTGCCTGATGAGGTTGTGAGATATTTGATAGAAGCTGACATTTAATCGTTCACATCCAGCACTTTTTGAGAACATACGATTATTCGTAAGACCTCAAAAACCCCTACATTGACCACAAGGCAGCCAGCATGAAACGTATTCAATGACATCCGCCAGTCTCGGAAACGAACCGGTGCCGTTTATCCTGTCTGTCAGATAGTCCCAAAATGAAAGACCATGCTGGCGACACGTTTTCTTCAGGCTGGCAAAGGTGTCGCGACATTGCCGTCCTGCTTCGCTGCGCGTCCCGCCACTGATCTTGCGCCGTTTAACATGCTCTCTGATCTGGCTCTCGCTGAGGTTGTTGTGCAATGGCAATGTCGGGTCATCCAATACCCGCAGTAATTCTTCCTTGACGACTTCGAGGCCTCCCAGGGCCGCCTGCAGCTCTGAACAATTCGTTTGCGTATGCACCAGACTGTCGAAACCCTGTCGTATCTTGTTGGCCATTTCCTCTGAGGGAGCCACCTTGAAAGCCTTCAAGTCACGGTAGATATCCCAGAACCAGTTCAGGCACCAGTATTGGGCATTGGCCTGATGTTCATTCACCGGAATGACTTTATCCAGTGGTCTCTCTGCGTGAAGCCAGCATTGAGCATGGTCAAACACGTCAAACTGCCTGGCACCATCACTGAAGGTAACCATATGACGGTCAAACCCATGATGTACCAGGCTGCTGTATAGCATCGCTGCGCTGATTGTCTGCCGAAGCTTGGGATGTTCTTCAAGACCAATGTCGTCCATAAAGTCTTCCCACGCCTTTCGGTTTGGGAAGTGAGTTTCGGGGTAGCTTTCAAGGACTCGCTGCCACTTCTTGGTAAAGTCTTGCCTCTGAAGGTAATCCAGCGCATGACTGTTAAGAATGTAGGTGTGCCAGGGACGGTGCAGTAATGTCAGGAAGTTTTCCCGGCTCTTGCTGCCTGTGGTACCAAACCAGGTAAACAGGTCATTAACGATCACTGTGCAATAGCCATTCTGTCCCTGATGCCGGGCTCCTGTATCATCGGTCTGGAGATAATGTGAACAGCGTATGCCCGTTGCCAGTAACTCATCTTTCTCTGCATGGAACCCATCATGCCCCTTGGTAAGCAGATTGCTGAGTTGCCCAGATGAAATTGAGATACCCGCATCCCAAAGCAGCTCCAGTAACTGAGGCTGGGTGACAGCGCAGCCGTAATGCTGGAGTAAAGCAAAAGCCTGTAGCTGAGGACCAAAGTGGTGTCCGTTCAGATTATCCGGCGGTCGGCCACTGATGGTTTTACCTTCAGGCGTCAACCATTGCTCAAGCCAGTAACGGACAGTCTTGGCTTTAACCTCCAGTTCCTGGACAGTGAACGACTCCCGACCATGGCGAACCGAGCCTTCCGGAATCGCCTCAGGTGTAATACTGTGCTCTTCAGAGACGGGTGGGTCGGGAGGTTTTGATCGTTGACGGCGAGTAGTCTCATCAGGCTTTTCCACCTCTGATTTGCGACTGAGGGAATCGCCATCTTCAGAAGCTTCCGGTTTGCCGTTATGGTCGGAATCAGGTGGCAATCTGCCTGGATCATCGTCATCGGGAGGCTTGGTGTTGGTGTTGGGTTTGATATTGGGTTTTGGGTTGAGCTTTTTCAGTCGAGTGATCTCGGCTTCCAACGCCTCAATCCGAATCTGTTGCTGAACCTCCCGCTCCTGAAGCTGAACAATCTGCTCCTGTTGCTGGGCAATCTGCTCCTGTTGCTGGGCAATCTGCTCCTGCTGTCGGGCGATCAGTTCCTGTTGTTGAGTAATGAACTCAAGCAGGCTTGGTGACAGGTCGTTGGCAGGAAGGGTGATCATGACATTGAAGGTTAGACGACAATCTGAGTTTTTTCCTTATGTACCGGTTTTTGAGTACATACCATTTAACTTATACAGAACAACCTGGATCAGATTCCTGCCATTGATTCCTGCTTGAAACAGGCATAGAAGTTCATCTAATTCAGATTATAAATAGAGCAAGAAAGGACGCGTTTAACTGTGGCTTTTCTTGAATCAATTAACCTATCATCTTTCAGAGTCAGCCGTGAATAAAAAGTAGGCTCTTCCCTAATTTTAGTGGGTGATTTAATCTATATTGAACACTTCAAGGCAAGGATGCCGACATGCGCGATAAAGAACTCTACTCTAAAATACTTGGCGTTGAAACTCCGTGGCATGTCGCTCACGTGGAACTCTCCATTACTGAAGGAAAAGTCGAAATCTTTCTCGAACATGATGGCAAAAAGCCCTCTAAATGCAGTGTTTGTGATAAACCCTCTCCGGGTTACGATCGACGTCAGAAGAAGTGGCGGCATCTGGATACCTGCCAGTTTCAAACCATCCTTATTGCTGATGTTCCGCGTACACAATGTTCCGATCACGGTGTAAAAACAATACAGGTTCCATGGGCTGAACCGAACTCTGGTTCTACGGCCTTGTTTGAAGCACTTGTTATTGACTGGCTGAAAGAGGCAACAACCAGTGCAGTTGCCCAACAAATGAAGCTTAGCTGGAATGCCATCGACGGTATCCAACAGCGTGCAGTAGCGAGAGGTCTGGCACGCAGAGTACACGACAATCCCAAACGGTTAGCCGTTGACGAAACCTCATTCCAGAAGAGGCGTGAGTACGTCACTGTGGTTACAGATCATGAAAAAGGCATTGTTTTACATTTGGCCGACAACCATAAAGCTGACAGCCTCAATGAGTACTTTGAGACCCTGACGCCAGACCAGAAAGCCGGTATTGAATGCGTTACCATGGATATGTGGAAGCCCTTTATCAAGGCAGTCACATTGCATGTGCCAGAAGCCAGGGAGCGAATAGCATTTGACAAGTTCCATGTTGCCCAGTACTTAGGCAATGCGGTCAATAAAGTTCGCATAGAAGAGCATAAAGCGCTTATGTCTACAGGGTCAGACTTACTCAAAGGTACCCGGTTTGACTGGCTAACAAATCCTGAAAATATGAGCGATGAAAAGTGGGAAGCGTTCGAGCCGTTGCGTGATTCAAAGCTGAAAACAGCACGAGCCTGGGCCATCAAAGAGATGGCGATGACACTGTGGAATTACACATCACGAGCTTGGGCTATCAAGGCATGGAAACGGTGGCTGAGCTGGGCACTGAGGTGTCGGCTTGAACCTGTTCGTAAAGTGGCCAAGATGATCAAAGAACACCTGTGGGGAATTATTAACGCAATCAGGGCGATCTCATTTGACAAACACCAATCCTGTTGCATATTCAAAAAGCTAGCTTTAAAAACTGAATTTTTGAGAAGTACAGGAAATTAGGCTTATTTTGGTACTTTTGTGTGCTGAATAATTAGCCAAACAGAGAAAGTTAGTGCCAAATGAGATCGCCCTGTTAACGCAATAGTTCTGAAAGCCGACAATGGCCGTGCAGAAGGCATGAATGGAAAGATACAGCGACTCAAGGGTCGAGCCTACGGCTACAGAAACAGAGAAAGGTTCAAAACTGCAATTTACTTTCATTGTGGTGGCCTTGATCTTTATCCAAGAGGGGTGAATCGCTGAAATTTACCCACACAATCTGAGGTAGAGCCAAAAAGTACAACTCTCACTTTATTTTTACACATTTAATCGTGCTGGTTATTTTTACTGCATGTCTTTTAATGATTGGACCAATGAGAAATGGGTTACCTGTTGGCGGGGCCATTATCGAGCGCCTTACCTACATAGACGAAAACATTACTATCTGGCGTACTGGCTGGCTTTTATGGATGACTTCTGCGTTAAGCCTTTTCATGTTCGCCACATTTATGTCAACATATATTGAAAACAGCGCCTTCAGAACATTTGGCCTTGGATTAATAGCACTCGGAATTGCACCAGACCTTATTGCTGAAGTAATCTACGCATTTATACTACCAATTGGATTTAACTCATCATTCACAGTAGAAACTTTAATCTTATTTGAACAGACCGCTATCCATCTGACTGGATTTCTTGGTAACGGATTGTATAATCTGGGCGGTTTGATATTAACGGTTCTTTTAATTCAACAGAATCAAATTTCAAAGCCTGTAGCCGTGATTGGGGGTGTTGCCTGGTGTCTAGGTATAGGGCTATCGGTGTCAATTCTGGTTCAATCAATGTCCTGGTCAGAAATTCTGACAGCCTTAAGCATGTCCTTAAGTACATTCTGGATGCTTCTAATCGCTCATACATTATTTAAATATGATCACATATAATCTGTTAAAACTGATACATTTAGGTTCCATTATATTATGGTTGGGTCCAGCACTGGGTTCGTGGCTAGTGCTGCGATACTCTCAAAAGAAAACAGGTGAACTTTCAGACACAACGAAACTTATCTACAAGGTTTTCTTTTTCACCATTACTGTAGAGCACATAGCGTTCGTTTCTTTACTATCTTTTGGTTTTCTTCTTGCACACACATATAATTTATTGGGTCTTCAATGGCTACAATATAAACTTGCAATAGTTATACTGATCATAATACCTCTGGAGGTTATTGATGTATGGCTTGGCAATTGGAAAATACAAAAAATAATTAACAAACGTAACTTATATTTAAAACTTACAAGCAGGGAGCAATTTTACATTAAGTTCTACCACACAACGTTTACAAATATTGCATTACTTACTATCCCAACTTCCGTTCTGGCAATCATGTGGCTGGCTATTTCCAAATCATAGCGCCAGGTTAAAAATACCTCTGCATATTGATTTATAAAAAATGCTTAGCTGTCAACTGACCACAACGATTATCATACGAACCCAGAACAATTAAAAATATTATAATTTTAATTCAAACAAAAAAAAGCATTTAAACATTTCAAGGAAAAATATATGATTCATAAAAAATCTTCGATATTAGGCAGTCTGTCTGCATTTCTAATAGTCTGTGTTTTTGCTGTACTGTCATTAACAGCCTGTACAAACCCAAATACACCCGCCGGCCATGAGGGTTATGTATTCGAAAAACCAAGAATATTTGGCTCCGGCGGGTACAGAGCAACCTTAACAGGTCCGGGTAATTATGGCGTTTCACTTTGGCGAAACCAAATTATCAATATTGACATGCGGCTAAACACATATACTGAAAATTTTAAAATTCTTGCCAACGATGATTTGAATATAACCTTCAATTTTCATGCAGTTATTGAAATTAAGCAGGGAACAATTAAAGAAGTAATTGAAAAATTTGGTGGTGAAGATTGGTATACTCGTTATGTTAGAGAAACCTTTAGAACTTATGTTCGTGATGCTGTCCAGAGATACGATAGTCGCTCTGTGACTGCTCCCCGCCCTAAAGGGCGAGGCTTCCAACTTCTCAGGCAGCAACTAGCAGTGCGCTAGATTTACGCTTGCCTCCATTGGCAGAAACGGACTGGCAGAAACGGACAGCCCTTCCGCTTTTAACTTCAATATGCCTTGCTTCTTGATATTGCAGGCGGCATTCACATCACGATCAATACCGATTATCCTGCAGTTAGGGCAGTCCCAGCTGCGAACAGACAATGGCATTTCATCCACTTTATGACCACAACAAGAGCAAGTTTTAGAGGATGCAAACCACTGGTCTATCTTCACCAGATACTTACCTTCCTGCTTCGCTTTGTAGTCGAGTTTGGTTATGAGGGAATGCCAGCCAGCATCGGCAATAGATCGGGCAAGGCAATGATTCTTGAGCATGTTTTTGACCTTCAGTGTTTCCACACAAATTGCCGCTTGGGTTTCGTCAACGAGTTGCCTGGATAGTTTGTGCTGGAAGTCATTACGGGCAAAAGCTACACGCTCATGCGCGGCTATGTTCCCGTCAATAGCTGGGAGCACTCAAGTCCTATAAAAACTTTATTTTCCTGCTCCACATATGGCTATTCATGAGATAGGAAGGTATCCCAGAACAAATCGCTGTTCTTTGGGCAATAAACAAATGCAATATACAAGATTTAGTCATATCTCTACTTTATAAGGCACGTCTGTAGCCCTGTAAACATAGGGAGTAAGCAATACAACTATTGGCGGGAACATAGCCCTCATGCGCCTTTGCTACGAGTAATCGGGCTTTGCCTCTGCCCTTCGAGCCTTTTCTACATCGGGATAATTTCTTTTGCTTTCGCTTCAGATTGCGCTGTGCATTTTTTATAAATCGAGGGTTGCCGGTTTTAACTCCGGTACTGGTGATAGCAGTGTCAGTCAAGCCAACATCCACACCAATAACGCCGCTTTCTTTAATGTCTACTACTGGTTTTGCTTCAGGCATATCGTCTTCAGCCAGAACAGACGCATAACATTTACCTGTTGGCGTTCGACTTAGGGTGATGGACTTTATTTTTCCGGTTATCTCTCTGTGAACCTTTGCCCGGATGGGCTTGCACTTGGGAATCTTGATCCAGTTTTCGCCTACAGCCACCGACATGCAATGGTAGCTGCTTTGTTTGCCATGTTTTGATTTGAAACGAGGAAAGTGAGTCGCAAGCTTAGGATTGAAAAAATTCTGAAATGCCTTGTCCAGATTAATGACGGATTGCTGCAAGGCAATAGAATCAGAGTCTTTCAGCCACGAGTACTTGCGGCTTCTCTTAGCAGTGGCCAGCAGTGGTTTCAGGTCTTTTCTGGGTGAAAGGTTTTGCTTTCGAACCTTGTAGTAGTGGGCCTTGCTGGCCAATGCTTTGTTCCAGACCATACGCACAGCACCAAACTGACGGTTTAAAAACTCCGCCTGCTCTGGTGTTGGATATATACGTATCCTGGTGGCTTTTAACATGGCTATTTACAAGTGAGTGCTCATTGCCATAATCCCTGCAATAATATACTTATTTCAGGTTGTTTCAAGTGAGTGTGCGTGATAAAGATTTACTGCATGATTATCTATGCAAACGGCATAGTGTTACAAAGCTAGTGGTTCATTTGGTGTTCACCACAAAGTACCGACGAAGGCTATTTGATGGCTAAAGGCTATTTGATGGCTATATGATCCTGCAATTAAAAGAAGCCTTTGAAAGCTCTTGTGAAAAGCTTGAATGCGATTTACTGGAAATGGATGGCGAACAAGATCATGTACACTTGCTCATCGCTTACCCGCCAAAACTGGCTATCAGCGTTATGGTTAATAATCTGAAATCCACATCATCCAGACGATTAAGGATTTTAAATACGCACCTTATGACACAGAGTAAATCAGGTAGATTATGGTCACGCTCTTACTTTGCTTGTAGTGCAGGAGGTGCGACCATTGAAACACTGAAGGAGTATGTAAATAGTCAGAGCACACCTGACTGACTGCATACAGACACGCAACCGGAATGCTCGCCGCATTCCCGTCTTATATCCCCGCCCGATTGGGCGAGGGTTTACGACGATTTTGCTAAAAACAAATCGAGAAAACATTGCTTCTGAAGTAACCCAGAAACTTCAGGGTTATCTCGAAACAACGCCGTTCAGTACTACAAATGTAGTTGTAGGTAATATTAACTACCCTGAAATTGTGGCTACTGCCGTAGAGAAAAAACTCGCCGCACAGCAGCTGCTCTCTGAAAAGGCAACACAAAAAGAGATCGCACAGAAAGACGCTGAAATACGAGTCGAAGAAGCCAAAGGCATTGCGGAGGCACAAAAAATAATCAATACCACCCTTACTTCAAATTATCTTCAACATGAGGCTATAAATGCCCAGCTAAAAATGGCCGAATCACCAAACCATACAACCGTTTACATACCCGTCGGAACTAATGGAATCCCCCTGATTAAAGGTACAAAGTAAAGCTCTCGGCCATTCTGACAGACGATTAAACGGTGACATATTTAATCGTTTTGTTCAGAAAAATCCTCAACATAAAATCATATCACCTAAACAATTGAGTCAATTATTCATGGATATTAATTCGATAGCAGCTAATGAAACCCTCTCTAACCTGATGAATCTGTTAACCCTGACTTCAATATTATGTATTTATTTATTACCAACGATTATTGCCTATAGAAAACGCCACACACACCTATCTACAATTGCCCTTGTCAATATATTCGGTACTCTTTTCTTTGGATTTGGTTGGATAATATCCCTGATCTGGAGTTTAACCAAGGCTGAAAACATCCCTGTTCGTTTCAAATCTGGTATAGCTGATGAACTCGAGAAACTTCACGAGCTGAAATTAAAGGGCGTTCTCAGTCAGGAAGAATTTGATTCTCAAAAAAAGGCATTACTGAAGTCCGGGTAAGTAACACCACGATCAATAATCGTGCAAAAAAACCAAAAAGAACAACGTCATTTAATGAGAGTTATCGCAACAAGGGTTATCGTTCAAAAAACAAGAATTATTACCAACAGTTATTTTATTTATACATACAATGCATTAGTTGCATAACCATATCACTGGTAGATTACATCAAACTGAAATTCATTGAGACAATCTACTATGTACATCGAAAGCAATAAAGAAATACACCTGAAACATCGTCCGGAAGGAATGCCCGTTTCAGAAGACTTCAGCCTCGTTTCAACGCCTGTAGCGGAGCTTAAGGATGGCGAGGTATTGATCAGGAATTTGTGGATGTCGGTTGATCCCTACATGCGTGGTCGAATGGTTGATCGAAAAAGTTATGTTGAACCCTTTGCCATAGGCCAGGTGATGGATGGCGGCGCCATTGGTGAAGTCATTGAATCAAGAAATCCGGAATTTGCAGTAGGCACCAAAGTCGCCAATATGAGTGCCTGGAGAGAATACTTCATCACCACAGGCGAAGAGCTACAGCCACTTCCGGATACTCCGATTCCAGAGCAGGCTTTTCTTGGCGTACTGGGTATGCCCGGCATGACAGCCTATACAGGTCTGCTTAAAATTGGCGAGTTAAAAGAAGGTGACAATGTATTTGTATCTGCTGCATCAGGGGCAGTTGGCGCAATAGTTTGTCAGATTGCCAAGCTGAAAGGATGCCATGTTGCCGGCAGTGTCGGTTCTGACGCCAAAGCCCGCTATCTTCAAGATGAACTGGGTGTTGATGCAGTGGTTAATTACAAAACCTCTGATAACCTATTAGATGATATGGCTAAAGCTTGCCCGAATGGCATCGATGTCTACTTTGAAAACGTCGGTGGTGAACATCTCGAAGCGGCCCTCAATCTTATGAATGATCATGGACGTATAGCGGTTTGCGGCATGATTGATCAATACAATGACACTAAGCCTAAGCCGGGGCCATCCAATCTTGCTCAAATCATCATCAAAAAACTGAAAATTGAAGGATTCATTGTGTTTGAACACTGGGATGGTTACCCCGCTTTTGTGCAGCAGATGGGACAGTGGATTCAGGAAGGCAAAGTGAGCTGGAAAGAGACAGTTTACAACGGTATCGCAGAAGCACCCGAGGCATTTATTGGTCTGTTTACCGGTAAAAACACTGGCAAAATGCTTGTTAAACTAGCTTGAGATCTGACTAATGAAAAATTTCAGTTTCCATAATCCAACCAGAGTCCATTTTGGTAAAGGACAGATTACGGCTATCAGTAAGGAGATACCCGCTAATGCCAGAGTCCTTCTTACCTATGGTGGCGGAAGCATTAAGAAAAACGGAACGCTTGATCAGGTTCTAACAGCCTTACAGGGTTATACCGTTATTCAGTTCGGTGGCATTGAGCCAAACCCGTCTTTTGAAACATTAATGGAAGCGGTAACACTGGCTCGGGAAGAAAACATTGATTTTCTTCTTGCCGTGGGTGGTGGTTCCGTTATTGATGGCACCAAATTCATTGCAGCGGCCATTCCGTTTACTGGCGATCCCTGGACTATTCTCAGTGAAAGAGCTCAAATTGCTGAAGCCATTCCCGCCGGGAATGTGCTGACCTTACCTGCAACCGGCTCAGAAAGTAATTCGGCAGCGGTTGTCACTCGCCGGGCAACCAATGACAAGCTGTCGTTTATGAATCCATTGGTTTATCCGCAATTTACGGTATTGGATCCAGAAACAACCTATAGCCTGCCTGTTGGACAATCCGCAAACGGAGTCGTTGATGCCTTCGCCCATGTAATGGAGCAGTATTTGACAGTGCGCAACGATGCACCTGTTCAGGACCGCTACGCAGAAGGACTACTGCTCACCCTTTTAGAAGAAGGCCCCAGGGTATTGAGTCATCCTGACGACTATGGCGTACGATCAACCATTATGTGGACGGCCAATCAGGCTTTGAACGGTTTGATCGGTCAGGGTGTGCCACATGACTGGGCTACCCATATGATTGGACATGAAATCACCGCACTTCATGGACTGGATCACGCTCAGACACTGGCCATTGTTTTACCTTCTCTAATGGATGTCATGAGAGAACAAAAAGCACCGAAACTACTGCAATACGCAGAGCGCGTATGGAACATAACTGAAGGTTCCGATACCAAAAGAATCGATGCAGCAATCAGCGAGACTAGGGCATTTTTTGAAAAAATGGGTGTAAAAACCCGCTTGTCAGATTATGACATCAGCGAGGAAGCCCTTCCCGAATTGATTGAACAATTAAAAAGACATGGCATGACGGCATTGGGTGAAAACCAGAACATCACCCTGGAAGTCGCATCAGCCATACTGACAAAATCTCTGTAAAGGACAAAGCATTGAACATTCTTTTTGTACTGACATCGCATTCTACCCTGGGAAATACTGGTGAAAAAACAGGTTTCTGGATAGAAGAATTTGCGGCTCCGTATTACACCTTTGCGGATGCTGGTGCCCGGATAACACTTGCTTCCCCAAAGGGTGGACAACCACCTGTTGACCCGAAGAGTGCACTGCCCGATTTCCAGACTGACGCAACCCGACGTTTTGATAATGATTCGGATCTGCAGGCCAGACTGGCCGATAGCAAGACACTGAATAGTGTTTCTGCGGATGATTATGACGCCGTTTTTTATCCGGGTGGACACGGCCCTATGTGGGATCTCACTAACGATAAGGAATCCATCAAGCTTATTGAAGCCTTCATTCAACAGAACAAACCTGTTTCCGCTGTCTGTCATGCCCCCAGTGTTTTGCTGGGCATTAAGGATCAACAGGGCCAGCCCCTGGTAAATGGCAAAGCAGTTACTGGATTTACCAATACTGAAGAAGCTGCTGTTGGCCTGACAGAGGTCGTTCCCTTTCTATTGGAAGACGAACTGAAAAACCTGGGCGGATTATACAGCCAGGGTGCAGACTGGACACCTCATGTGGTGGAAGATGGACTGTTGATTACCGGACAGAATCCCGCTTCTTCAGAAGCAGTGGCCAATGCAGTACTGGCATTGTTGAAAAAGTCCGCTTGAAGCCATGGAGAAGGAGATACATAAATCTCCTTCTGACTCCAATACCCTGCCGGATCCGGAAATGATTACAATTCATCATCTTAAACAGTCACGCTCTACTCGCATAATCTGGTTATTCGAAGAACTGAATCTGGACTATCAACTGGTTGAATACGATCGAGACCCAGACACTCGCTTGGCTCCAGATTCATTGAGAGACGTTCACCCTCTTGGAAAAGCTCCGATAGTAGAAGACAACGGACTTATTCTGGTGGAATCAGCCGCTATTATAGAATACATGCTGGATCAATACGCACCTGATCAACTGCGCCCCTTAAAGAGCTCTAAAGAACATCCTCTGTATTTACAGTGGATGCACTTTGCGGAAGGTTCGGCCATGTTACCCGTGTTACTGAATATGTTTCTCAGTGGCATGGATGTCAGTAACGCGCCTGTATTCAGATATGCACAAAAAGAACAGACCCTTGATTTTGATTACATTAATGACAGCTTATCAACCTCGGCCTACTTTGCAGGTTCAGAGTTTTCAGCGGCTGACATTATGATGACAACCGTTCTGCTGTTTGCTCACACACAAGGTATTCTGAGTGAGCACAAACACACTCAAGCTTATTTGCAACGTATTCAACAAAGACCCGCTTTTCAGAAGGCTGCATCTTTCGGCTAACCATTGCGCCTGCCCCTGTGCCAGAAAGTTATCGTCGCTGTTTATTAACTATCGACGAGGACGAAAGAGAAATAGCCACTACCGGCATAGGGGGTGTTTTTTGAACCACAAAGGCACAAAGACACAAAGTTTTTTGGTTTTTCTGCGCGAAGTGCTGACACATAAAAGAAGTATTTCCTTCGTGCCTAATAATAACGTCCTGATTTGCTTTAGGGTGTCATAAAACATACCACTATCGTAGGTTGGTGCAGAACGAAGTGAAGCCCAACATTGGCAGCAGAACGTGCTGACAGAATTGTTGGGCTTCATCCCTCAGCCCAACCTACGCTCCCAAGTCGATCTGTACGATAAAAATACGACACTTATTTTGAGACTATCGTAGGTTGGTGCAGAACGAAGTGAAGCCCAACATTGGTAGCAGAGCGTGTTGACAGAATTGTTGGGCTTCGTCCCTCAGCCCAACCTACGCTAACAAGTCGATCTGTATGATAAAAATACGACACTTATTTTGAGACTATTGTAGGTTGGTGCAGAACGAAGTGAAGCCCAACATTGGCAGCAGAACGTGCTGGCAGAATTGTTGGGCTTCGTCCCTCAGCCCAACCTACGCTAACAAGTCGATCTGTACGATGAAAATACGACACTTATTTTGAGACGATCGCAGGTTGGTGCAGAACGAAGTGAAGCCCAACATTGGCAGCACAAAGTTTTTTGGGGTTTTCTGCGCGAGGTACTGGTACAGACAAAGAGAGACGACCAGTATCCAGCACAGGAAATACACTCTATTGCAGCTGTATTTTCAGATAGGTATAGACCAGCGCTTCGGAATAAGCACTCTGCTTCAAATTTGCCGCTCCACCGTGACCACCTTCCATATTTTCATAGTAAAGAACATCATGTCCCTGCGCTCTCATCAGGGCCACCATTTTCCGGGCATGTCCAGGGTGTACTCGATCATCCCTGGTGGACGTGGTGAATAATGCCCTGGGGTATTGAACATTTTTCTTCACGTTATGATATGGGGAATAAGAAGCCAGATAATCCCGCTCATCTTTAATATCAGGGCTGCCGTATTCACCGACCCAACTGGCACCTGCCAGCAGTTTATTAAAACGCAGCATATCCAGCAGAGGCACCTGGGAAACAATGGCATTAAACAAATCCGGGCGCCGGGTCAACATGGCTCCCATCAGTAATCCGCCATTACTGCCACCCCGGGCTCCCAGATGTCTGGGTGAGGTTATTTTCCGGGCAATGAGATCTTCCGCTACGGCTTCAAAGTCTTCATACGCTTTATGACGGTTCTTTTTCAGAGCGGCCTGATGCCAGTCCGGACCATATTCACCACCACCCCGAATGTTCGCCAACACATAAACCCCACCCTGAGATAGCCAGTCCATGCCAACAGTGGCACTGTAAAAAGGCGTCAGTGATATTTCAAAACCACCATAGCCATAAAGCAGGGTTGGGTTCTTGCCGTTTAACGTCATATTTTTTGGCATGATGACAAAATAGGGTATTTTTGTGCCATCTTTTGATTCAACAAAATACTGTGTTGTCTTAAATTTTGTAGCATCAAAAAAAGCGGGTAATTGTTTAAGGTTTTCCGGTTTCAGGGTATTGCCATCAACCAGATAAAAGGCATCAGGCTGTAGAAAGCTCTCATACTGCACAAAGAAATCATCCGTTTCTTCACTGGTTTCCCAGACGCTTATGGAACCGTTTTCAGTCAGGGGTACCCGCTGCACCTTAAAACTCCCATCAGTTTCAGGTACAAATCGCTCGAGAACACTGTTCACATCTTCAAGCCAGTTAACCAGTATCGCTGATTTACTAAACGATAGACTGGATACTGTTTTCGATGGCGTATTTTTCACCAACACCCGGTAATCCGCTTTGTTTTCCAGCACATCATTGATTGGCGCATAGAGTATTGATGACGTTTCATACTGCTTACCGTCATTCTCCCATGCATCTTTTAACTCGATGAACAGCTGATTATTAAGGTAACCATGTAGAGTAGCGGTATCGGGTTTTGCTATTTCCTGCCAATTGTTTTTATGCCAGAAATAGGTTTTATTGGTATAAAATGTGGTTGATTCATAGGCGATATCCACAAAACCGTCTTTATCGAAAGAACGGTAAGCACCTGCAGAAACCGATGTTTTACTCCCTTCAAATACTGTTTCAGCACTGCTCAGGGCGGTTCCTCGTTTCCAGCGTTTGGCAATTCTGGGGTAACCACTCTCGGTCAGGCTACCTTCCCCAAAATCAGTGCCTACAAAGAGGGTGTTTTCATCAATCCAGGAAACACTGCTTTTAGCCTCAGGCAGTTTGAAACCACCATTAACGAACGTTTTTCCGAGCATATTAAACTCACGAACCACCGTGGCATCTGCCCCGCCTCTTGAGAGTTTAATCAGACAAAGCTCTTCTTTCGGGTAAAAACATGACATCCCTTTATAAACCCAGTTTTCATTCTCTGATTTAGCCAGAGCATCAAAATCGAGAACGGTTTCCCAATCCGGGTTATCTTTACGGTACTCATCCAATGTCGTGCGGCGATAAATTCCCCTGACATGTTCTTTGTCACGCCAGAAGTTATAGTAGACGTCGCCACGCTGAACAATGTAAGGGATTTTGTCTTTGGATTGGTAGACTTCCAAATTCTTCTTTTCTAATTGTTTAAACAGCGGATCTGCTTCAATCAAACCTGTGGATCGTTTGTTTTGCTGTTTAGCCCAATTGAGTGCTTTTTCGCTATCCACTTCCTCCAGCCAGAGGTATGGGTCATTTTGCACGGTACTGGCGAAAGCCACTGACGCAGTCAGCAGAGATGCTCCAATAAGAAGAGCAATTTGCCACATCCTTTTCATTTGAAACCTTTTTATTGTTGGAATTAACAGGCCTCATTAAAACATAAAGTGGCGTATGGTGTTGCTTATGGAATACTCAAAACCATCTGTTTTTTCTTGTAGCCACTATTATTCTGACTATTCCGACTATTCCGACTGACCGGTCACAGAAATCACAGCAAAATATCGTTCCCAGACGTTCATCCCGATAATTGGCAATATTGATTAGAGTACCCTTTAATTCGTTATTGCCATGGGTTGTGGTCACGCCTATGACCGAGGCGCCCGAAGCTATTCCGGCTTGTATACCCGACAATGAATCTTCGAAAACCAGGCATTCTTCAGGCTGCATTCCAATAGATTTCATACAGAATTGATAGATTTCAGGATCAGGTTTACCCCGTTCAATCATTTCCTGATGTACCAGTGCATCAAAATAAGATCGAATGCCCAGTCCATCCAGAATAAAATCCATATTAGACACCGGTGCTGAGGTACCCACCGCCAGTTTGAAACCAATCCGTTTTAATGTTTTAAGAAAATCATGCAGTCCATCTATGGGGTGCAGATGGGCTTCATACAATTCCCTGAATATCAGTTCCTTTTCTTCCCCCAACAGGGTCACTTCCTGGTCACTCAGATGATTACCAAACAACATCCGCAACAGCTCTGAATTTACCCGCCCAGAAACACGACGATTATAGTCTTCAACGGAGAGTTCAATACCGTGACGCAACATAAATGCCTGCCAGGCACGACGGTGGTAATCGTTATTATCAACGATAACACCGTCCATATCGAAAAGGACTGCCTTGAAGTGCATTGAGTAAACTCCCTGAGACAGGAAATATCATACGAGTCAGGGGCAAAACTGCCCCTGATTCAAATTCCAGCAAGGGTGAACCTGAAATCAGTTCCAGTCCAGAATAACTTTCCCTGACTGGCCGGAATCCATAATTTCAAAACCGCTCTGGAACTCATCCACAGACATCCGGTGGGTGATAACCGGAGAGATATCCAGTCCGGATTGCAGCATACTGCTCATTTTATACCAGGTTTCAAACATTTCGCGGCCATAGATTCCTTTGATAACGAGACCTTTGAAAATCACCTGATTCCAGTCAATTGTGGTATCGCTGGAGGGAATACCCAGAAGGGACACCTTGCCGCCATAGTTCATTTTTTCCAGCATTTGCTGAAAAGCACGACCATTACCTGACATTTCAAGACCGATATCAAAACCTTCTACCATGCCAAGGTCATCCATCACTTCCTGCAGATCACTCTTGGCCACATTGACAGCACGGGTAGCACCCATTTTTTCTGCCAGTTGCAGACGGTAATCATTGACGTCGGTAATCACTACATTACGAGCACCCACATGACGACAGATGGCTGCTGCCATAATACCAATGGGACCAGCACCGGTAATCAGTACATCTTCGCCCACCAGATCAAATGACAACGCGGTGTGAACAGCATTGCCAAAAGGATCGAAGATAGAGGCCATATCATCACTGATATCATCCGGGATAGGGAATGCATTTACCGCAGGAATGCTCAGATACTCGGCAAAAGCACCATCACGGTTGACACCAACACCCACTGTAAAGTTACACAGATGACGACGCCCTGCACGACAGTTACGACAATGACCACAGGTAATATGCCCTTCACCGGACACCCGCTGGCCCATCTCAAAACCGCGAACACCTTCACCTATTTCAACGATTTCGCCAATGAATTCATGCCCCACATGCATGCCAACCGGAATAGTCTTCTGTGACCATTCATCCCAGTTGTAGATATGCATGTCGGTTCCGCAAATGGCTGTTTTGCGGATTTTAATCAATACATCGTTATGACCGACTTCCGGCATTGGCCGGTCGACCATCCAGATGCCTTTCTCTTCTTTCGTTTTGGCTAATGCTTTCATCAATTCAACTCCTTGCAGGTGTTATGCAATAACACCCAGTTCCCGACCGACCTTGGCAAATGCAGCAATAGCGAGGTCCAGATGCTCTTTACTGTGAGCGGCAGACATTTGTGTACGGATACGCGCCTGCCCTTTTGGTACCACAGGGAATGAGAAGCCTACCACGTAAATACCTTCTTCCAGCATCCGGTCGGCAAACTTCCCGGCCAGTGTCGCATCACCCAGCATTACAGGCACTATCGGATGATCAGCTCCGGCCATGGTAAAGCCCAGTTCGGTCATCTGAGACCGGAAGTACTCAGCATTACTGCGAACCTTGTCTCTCAGTTCACCGCCCGCCTTAAGCATATCCAAAACCTTGACCGAGGCCGAGGCAATGGTTGGCGCCAGTGTATTGGAGAAGAGATAAGGACGTGAGCGATTTCTCAACCAGTCAATCACTTCTTTTTTCGCCGACGTATAACCACCGGATGCACCACCCAATGCCTTGCCCAGGGTGCCGGTAATGATATCGACACGATCACTGACACCACAGAATTCCGGTGTACCGGCTCCGGTTTCACCGATAAAGCCCACGGCGTGAGAATCATCCACCATCACCAGTGCGCCGTATTGGTCGGCCAGATCACAAACGCCTTTCAGATTGGCAATAACACCATCCATGGAGAAAACACCATCGGTGGCAATCAGCTTGGTTTTTACACCCGCCGCTTCGGCTTCTTTCAATTTGGCTTCCAGATCTGCCATATCATTATTGGCATAACGGAAACGCTTAGCCTTACAAAGGCGCACACCATCAATAATACTGGCGTGATTCAGGGAATCACTGATAATGGCATCTTCTGGGCCCAGCAGAGTTTCAAACAGTCCGGCGTTGGCGTCAAAGCAGGAAGAGTAAAGAATTGTGTCTTCCATTCCCAGAAAATCGGAAATACGCTGTTCCAACGTCTTGTGGATAGTGTGGGTACCGCAGATAAAGCGCACCGACGCCATACCATAGCCATACTCATCCAGTGCCTTCTTACCCGCTTCTATAAGCTCAGGTGCATTGGCCAGACCCAGATAGTTATTGGCACAGAAGTTCAGAACTTCTTCTCCAGTGGTTACACTGATGCTTGCTTTCTGCTGGGAGGTGATGATTCGTTCACTTTTGTACAAACCTTCCAGCTTAAGTTCTTCAAGCTGATTACGAAGCCCAGCGTAAAAATCGGCCTTCATTGTAACTCCTGATATTGGATATAAATGTGATTCAATGAGGAAGCATGTTCATCATTGTAGAAGAAGGCAGCAATAGTGAATCACTCTTGAAATTCACTGTACCTGTAGTTGTACTTATTATGCGCAATTGATTTGACGTTAATCAATTAACTGGTTCACAGTGGCCGAAAATACAACTTAATTTTCAAAGAATGACTTAAATTTATCAAACAGCGGCAGGATAACTGAACAATAAAAAGTGTACAGTATTCAGCAGCCAATGACTTAATATTGCCATTTCAAGGCTTGCTGTTCTCATATAAATCCAACCATAAAAAGCACCGGCCACAGCAGCTAAAAGCATATAAACCGGGCCACCAGCAAAATGTGCCAAACCAAAAAGTACCGAGGTAATGAAAAGTGCCAGCCACTTTTCCATGTGCTTTCCCATGTGCTTTCCCATGTGCTTTCCCATGTGCTTTCCCATATGCCACTGCCCCATTTGGACATTCGACAATCTCTCCATAAGCGATTGTTGTATAAATCCCCTGAAGAAAGCTTCCTCGGCCAGAGAGGTAAATAACAGGTTATTAAGAAGAAATAACCAGACCAGCTCCGGCCAGGCCGGCTGCCAGCGCACAGCCCCGGAAATCAAACCTGCTGAAAAAATAACCAGTAACATAATCGCTATGGGTAACCGGGCCTTTTTAAAGGCCTGACGCCACTCTCGTGCGGTTTTCAGCAAGGTGGAACAGCTGGCCAGTATAACTACCGCAATCCAGGGTTTATCAAAATTATAAAAAAGGGTAAATGCTGATGATCCATTCTTTACGGGTGCTGCATCCCACACCAATACATTGGAAAAACCGGGAACAAGGTGTCCTGCAAGAGCAATCGATAAGATAATAAATAGCAGACCTGCCAGCCATAACCCAAGCCTGTGGCCATTATGTTGAACAAACCACCAAAAGGAAGCAGCCAGAATGACCAGGGCAGTCAGTGCAAAGAGATTAATAACACGGGTCACTAACCCCAGTACCAGTGTCATAATGATGAGGATTAATGTAACCCGATGGGAGCGCGGCCACCAGAAACTTAACATCGCCAGCATTAATGCAGCAGGGGCAATCATCTGAATATTAGAATATTCCATGCAACCTTTCTGTGACCATCTAACACCTGGGATTATCTAGCATCTGGGACTACCTACCAAACACTCAACTTAGCATCTCTGAACGTTTCCTGACGTCATATCCTTGAGAATAAATATCCAAAAGCATGAATCCCGAACATGATCCGGGATTCATTTTCAACGGGGCTCTGCTACCCATGCGGAATAACCACAGTGAGTTTTACAATGTAACGGCCTGAATTATCCGCTCAATTTCCGCATCCGTATCCGAATTCAGTTGTAACTGGCTATCTGAAGTCTGCGCCTGTTCACCGCTAATCAATACAATAATTTCTGCAGACTGCAACGTTGAAACCTGCTGTTTCCAGCCTTCATTATCGGTACTGACAATGATCGGAAAATAACCCCGGTCGAAGAGCTTTCTTTCAATATTAACTGCCACTTCAACGCTGCTATCCACTGAAATCAATGCACCTTTCTGACCCAGTCTGTTGCTGCGGTCACGGCTGCTGACGACACCTCTGTTTTCATTTCTGGCAGAGGCTTCCCTGATCATACCCGCTGCAACAGTGGCATTGGTTAATCGATCAATAACAATGAAAGCGCCTGTCTGACGATTCTGCTCATAAGCATCGAAAGGAACCGGTTTAGTCAACACCAGATTGCAAAGCCCGATCTCGTTCAGCTCAAGCTGCTCTGTCTGCCTTTTCTCCAGGGAATTAATATCAACACGATGGTCAATACCGGCAAAACTGCCGGACACTTTTCCGGAAGAAAACTTGATCGAATACTGTTTACCCAGAGCCAGCGGCTGCTCTGCCATCCATACCAGATCCACATCCAGATGGCTGGCAACGGCGGAAGGATTATCAGCGAGAACCAGTAAATCGCCACGGCTGATATCAATTTCATCATTCAGGGTAATGGTCACTGCCTGACCGGCCCTGGCATTGGCCAGATCACCATCATAGGTCACGATACGTTTTACGGTACTGCTCTGACCTGACGGCAACACCTGAACATTGTCGCCCGGCTTGATTTCTCCCGATGCAATGGTTCCGGAGAAACCCCTGAAATCCAGATTGGGACGATTAACATATTGAACGGGGAACCTGAAATCATCGAGATTAACGTCACGGCTAATTTCAACCTGCTCCAGCGCCTCCATCAATGTGTAACCTTTGTACCAGGATGCTTTACTGCTCCGATTAACAACGTTATCGCCATCCAGTGCAGACATAGGCACAAACTGCACATTCTTCAGGGATAAGGGTTCAGCAAAATCCAGATACTGATTACGAATTTCCTCAAAGCGTTCTTGGCTGAAATCCACCAGATCCATTTTATTAACGGCCACCACCAGATGTTTAATACCCAGCAGGCTGGCAATATACGTATGTCGTCGTGTCTGGGTCAGAACACCCTGACGGGCATCAATGAGAATAATGGCAAGATCACAGGTGGAAGCCCCTGTGGCCATATTTCGGGTGTACTGCTCATGCCCTGGTGTGTCGGCAATAATGTACTTGCGCTTTTCTGTGGAAAAATAGCGGTAGGCTACATCTATGGTAATGCCCTGCTCTCGCTCTGCCTGCAGTCCATCCACCAGCAACGCCAGATCCAGCTTGTCGCCCTGGGTTCCAACCCGCTTACTGTCGTTTTCCACTACGGATAACTGATCTTCATAAATCATACTGGTGTCATACAGCAGACGTCCGATCAGTGTACTCTTGCCGTCATCCACGCTGCCACAGGTCAGAAAACGAAGCATTTCCTTCTGTTCATGACGGTTCAGGTATTCTTCAATATCAGTGGCAATTAAGTCAGATTGATGAGACATCAGAAGTACCCTTCCTGTTTTTTCTTTTCCATGGAACCGGCACTGTCGTGATCAATCACCCGCCCCTGTCGTTCCGAGGTTCTGGTGAGCAACATTTCCTGTATCACTTCCGTCAAACTGTCTGCTTCGGATTCCACTGCGCCGGTTAAGGGATAACATCCCAGTGTCCTGAATCGAACCATACGCATTTCCGGTGTCTCTCCGGGTTCCAGAGGCATCCGCTCATCGTCCACCATGATCAGATTACCATCCCGCTCTACCACCGGACGCTTCTTGGCCAGGTAGAGAGGAACAATCGGTATGCTTTCAAGATGAATGTATTGCCAGATATCCAGCTCGGTCCAGTTAGAAAGAGGGAACACCCGAATACTTTCACCTTTTTCTACTTCACTGTTATAGATATTCCAGAGTTCAGGACGCTGATGTTTAGGGTCCCAACGATGGTTTTTATCACGGAATGAGTAAACTCTTTCTTTTGCCCTGGAACGCTCTTCATCTCGACGGGCACCGCCGAAAGCCGCATCAAAACCGTATTTATTCAAAGCCTGCTTTAAGGCCTGGGTTTTCATCACGTCAGTATGTTTGGCACTGCCATGGGAAAAAGGACCAACGCCCTGTTCAACACCTTCCTCATTCACATGCACCAGTAATTCCAGCCCGAGATCATTCACATGCCGATCCCGAAACTCGATCATTTCCTTGAATTTCCAGGTGGTATCCACATGAAGCAGGGGGAAAGGTAACTTGCCGGGAAAGAATGCTTTCATGGCCAAATGCAGCATGACCGCTGAATCCTTACCAATGGAATAGAGCATCACCGGGTTTTCGAATTCAGCGGCCACTTCACGAATGATGTGGATGCTTTCTGCTTCCAACTGTTTTAAATGATTGAAGTGATTATCCGACATGCCTTCTGATCCGAAACTATAGAGGTTTATATGATTCGAATACTAGCAGCCTAAATAGAATAATAAATTTAAACTCTATACCGTTTATTTATATAAATATGCTGGTTTTCTCCGGCAGACTTTTTCGGGGACGCAAAAATAGTAAACACGTTTGCCGGTAGAATTACACCGGCGAATCAATATCTACAAATTCATGCGTAATACCCGTTTTCTGTTCCAGCCATCCTGCCAGAGCCTGAACACCATAGCGTTCAGTGGCATGATGCCCGGCGCTGATATAATGAATACCGTTTTCCCTGGCAAAATGCACAGTGGATTCGGAAATTTCACCGCTGACAAACGCATCAACGCCCAAAGCCAGAGCCTGGTCAATCATGCCCTGGGCTCCACCTGTGCACCAGGCCAGGGAATTGATTTTATCATTGCCACCAGAAATCATCAGTGGCTCCCTGCCCAGTTTGCTGGCAATATCCGCACCCAATTCATCCAGGGAGATCGCTTTTGAGGTATTCCCCCAGTTACCCACCGATAGCTTGTTACCAGGTTCCATGCCGCCCCGGGTTTGCCAGCCCATAAGCTCTGCCAGCTGAGCATTATTACCCAGCGTCGTATGGGCATCCAAAGGCAGATGATAAGCAATCAGGCTGATATCATGTTTCAGCAGAGATGCGATTCGCTTTCGTTTCATCCCGGTAATCGCTGAATTCTCACCCCGCCAGAAATAGCCATGGTGAACCAGTACCGCGTCAGCCTCACGTTCAATGGCCGCATCAATCAGGCTTTGACAGGCTGTCACACCGGTAACCATTTTCTGTATTCGGGCGCGCCCTTCCACCTGCAGGCCATTGGGGCAATAATCCTTAAACAAGCCTGGCTGCAATTCCTGATCAAGAAGCGTCATTAATTCATTCAGCGTCAAACCCATATGGCTCTCCTGTTAAGTCGGAAATGGTGACTGCCTTTAAGCAAATAGGATAGGATTATAACCTGAATACCAAACGATTCTGCTAAAAACGGTCCTGCTATAACGATCTTGGTAAAACGATCTTGCTGAAACGATCTTGCTGAAAAAGGATACACAATGAGAAAACTGCTGAAGACAGTCGGCCTGCCCATTCTATTCGGGGTTCTGGCAGGTCTTTTAATTTTACTGTTTCAGCCGGAACTGGCAGGCATATCGGAAGATAGCCGGAATCGACTATTGGAAAAAAGCGGCAGGGTATTCAACCTGAGCGGTCAGGTATCCTATAGCTCTGCGGTAAAAAAGGCGACACCCGCAGTGGTGAATATTTCCACCAAAACACTGATCCAGAGACAAGGCAGTTCGTCCGAACAATCCCCTCTTTCTGACAACAGTAATCGTAATGGCAGAGTGGAAACCAGCCTGGGTTCCGGTGTCATCGTCAGCCCTGACGGTTATATTCTAACCAACAACCATGTTATCCAGGGAGCCGACCGTATTATTATTGCCTTGCGCGATGGTCGGGAAATCGCCGCCTCCATTGTGGGGGTTGATCCTGAAACCGATCTGGCCGTGCTGCGGATTAATCTGAAAAACCTGCCCCATATCACCCTGGTGGATTCCAGCAAAGCAGAGATTGGCGATGTGGTTCTGGCCATAGGCAACCCCTTTGGTCTGGGTCAGACAGTCACCATGGGGATTATCAGTGCCACCGGTAGAAATGATCTTGCCCTGAACACCTACGAAGATTTTATCCAGACCGATGCGGCCATCAATATTGGTAATTCCGGTGGCGCCCTGGTTAATGCCTACGGTGATCTGATTGGTATAAGCACCCTGCTTTTTTCCCGGGGCGGTGGTAACGAAGGCGTGGGATTTGCCATTCCTTCCAACATGGCCAACTTTGTCATGTCATCCATTATTAAATACGGCCGGGTGGTTCGAGGCTGGCTTGGCATTGAATCACAACCGCTGAGTACACCTCTGGCCAAGGCATTTAATGTAACACCCGATGTGGGCATTCTTATTTCCGGTGTGTATAAAGGAGGGCCTGCCGATCTCGCAGGATTACAGAGGGGCGATATTCTAACCGGTATTAATGGTCAAAGTACCAGTGATGGTCGTAAGGTTATGAATATGGTTGCCCAGATTTCGCCGGGGCAGACATTATCCATGCAGATTTTACGCGATGGCAAAAAAGTCACTTTAAAAGGCCTTGTGGGCAACCGTCCACAGATTATCAATAACTGAAGCCAATGCATTGCCGGGTATTCCAAGAAAGTCCCTGTTTACCGGCAATGCATATCTTTCAATGTTTAAGCTCAAAGCCCGATATCTGAAGTAAGCCATCACCGGAATCGATCACTTTGAGCTTAGTGAAGCAGCAGACTCTCCTGGCATTCGGCATCCTGTTTATGCCGTTCTTTAATTCAGATGCGGTTTATTCAGATGCGGTTTATTCAAATCCGGTGTCCAACACCGACTGCCTGTGTGATACCAAAAAAAACCATTTTCGGCATTTATGAAGAAGCCAGTCTGGTTAATCTCAAAAACCTCAAAGTCAAAGCCCTGATCGATACCGGAGCCACCACCACCGCTCTGGATGCCAGCGAAATCCGCATGTATATGAACCGTCAGGGAAAGCGCTGGGTTTATTATGATTTTATTCACAGAGAAAGTGGTACCCGGGTTTCCATGCATCAACCGGTGAACCGGGTAATACGGGTCATAACCCACAAGGGGCCGCCTGCGGAACGACCCGTGGTAGGCAATACCATAAAGGTGGGTAAACAACTTCAGTTTGTTGAAACCTCTCTGATCAATCGCAGCAACTTTCCACAACAGCTGTTGATAGGGCGTAACTTTCTTTCCGACACCGTTCTGGTTGACTCTGCCAGAACCTATCTTCAATCAAAGGCTGACAAAGAATGAAATTACCCGCACTGGCCATTGCCATTTTACTGGCCAATCCCCCACTCATGGCAGCAGTGGAAACAGAGGCCAAACCCATTCTTCACAGAGCCTTTGAACCTGCCGCAGCCACCATTGACCTGAGTATGGATAACAAGTCACTCAGTCTGTTTTTCAACCTGCCCGCCATTGCCATATCCCATGTTTCCCGGGGAAATAATCATGCTCAGCTATTGGAATCCCTGCGTACGGCAAAACGACTGGCCAAACCTGACAGCCGTGCCGAATGTCAGCTGATAAGTCAGCGTTTTTTCCAACAATCTGATACAGCCAATACCGATGAATTTTCCAACACCGACGTATCATCCCCGGAAATCCATGGTTACCTACATTATCAGTGCCAGAAGCCTGAACACTTGAAAACGGTTGAACTGTATTTTATGGACGCTATTCCGGGGTTGCTGGAAATTAACGCATGGGTATCCAGTGAGTACTGGCAGGACAAGCAAATGCTCAGCACCAGCAAGCCTCATATAAAACTTCAGAACCAGGTGGAAATGGATGGGAAAATGGGCCGTTGATGCCAGAGAGCTACGGCTTCTGGTTAAAGGCAGGACGTGTCTGGAAGTGCCCGAGCTGAAGATTCAGCAGGGAGAAAGGGTGCTAATAAGGGGAACCAATGGCTCGGGAAAAACCCTGCTGTTGAAACTCTTGTCGGGCTTGTTAAAACCGGATTCCGGGCAACTGATGGTTTTACAGCAAAACCTCCGGGAGATGTCCTTAACCCAGCGCGACCAGTTTCGTGCTGACCACATTGGTTTTATCTTTCAGAATCCCAGGCTGCTTCCTTATCTTCCGGCGATCGAAAACATACTATTGCCCTGTCGTTTTTCAGCAGTGCGCAGCCTTCATCTCAAAGACAGTGGCACTACAGAGGAATATGAAGCGTTTTCCCTCATGGCGAAACTGAAACTGGAAGACCCAACCAGGCTTCGACTCTGCACCCGATTTCTCAGTACCGGATTGCAACAGAGGGTCGCCATAGCCAGAGGCCTGATTGGCGCTCCGGACTTGATTCTTGCCGATGAACCTGCAGCCTCCCTGGATAGACTCAGCAGTAAAACCGTTTACGACCTGCTACTGTCCACCGCCAGGGAAACCGGCACAACACTTGTCTGCATCACACAGGACGAATACCCGGGATTCGACCGGGTACTTTCCATGGCTGATATCAACCCGGTCCTGGAGGCCAACCCTATATGGTAATTCTGCCTCTTGCCCTTAAAAGCCTGGCGCACCGTGGCTCAACAACCTGGGTATCCTTTATTGCCTTGTCTGTGGGCATCCTGCTGTTACTCATGGTGTCCAACTTGAGATGGCAGTTGCAGTCTTCCATGGGACGAATCGCATCCCAGGCAGACCTGATTATCGGAGGACCATCAAACCCTTCTCACCTGGTGGCCTTTGGACTGCTACAAATTGGTTCGCCTCCCCCGGCCATCAGCGACAAACTCTATAAAAAACTCATTAACAACCCGGAAGTGGCCAGTGCCATCCCCATGGCTTTTGGTGAAAGTCACCGGGGAATTACCGTCATAGGCAGCAACAGTCATCTGTTTAAATCATACAACGGCGAAAAAGCAGAACCCCTGGAGTTTGATGTCGGTGCAACCTTCACAGCTCCTATGGAAGCCGTACTCGGAGCCACAGTTGCCGCAGAACGTGGCTACCGGGTTGGAGAACAGCTCACCATTGCGGCAGGTTTTGAACCCCGCGCCAGTGATGAATACCCCACGGTATTTACCATCACCGGAATACTGGCCGTTACTGACAGCACGCTTGATAGCTCAATCATTGTCCCTCTGAAAGGACTTTATCAGGCGCGTTCTTCCCGCCTTGAAAATCCACCGCCAAAATGGTCTCCGCCTGAAACCATCAATCTCGTTCTGACACGTCTGCGTCACCGACAGGCGCTGTTTGCCATGGAAAATATGTTTTCAACAGAAATGGATATGGTTTCTGTAGCCATCCCTGCCAAGGAGCTTGAAAAGCTTCATAAATATACAGTGATGTTCGGACATCTGATGCTTTCAATGGCGGTTATGAGTTTCTTTATGGCATTGATCACCGTGTTTTTTACAGTTACTGCCAACCTGAACGAGCAACAGGAAGAAATTGAACTGCTTCACCTGCTGGGCGCACGACCATGGCAGGTTGTATTGCTGGGTATTCTCGAACCACTGCTGCTTATTCTGGCCGCACTGATTACCGGTGGTTTGGTTTACTTTTTGTTGATGAGCAATCTACCGTCCTGGTTTCCGGAAAACCTGCAAAACATGGTAACCAGTGAACAATTACTGCTCGATGAGTTTATCTGGGTTTTGATGGTACTGATTCTGGGCTCTCTGCTGGCCGCGATTCCGTCATGGAAGACATTCAGGTTCTGTATTAAATAGCTCTGCTTTTTTGATGAATGATTTTTAACGCCGTTATTTCGTGTGGATCACGGAACCCACTACACGGGGATGTGAAGCCTAAGCATTATTCAAGATTGGAAGATGGATTCCGGGTCGGAGCCCGGAATGACGGCGGGAAAAGATGGATTCCGGATCAAGCCCGGAATGACGACGGGAATTTAAGAATGACGACGGGAATTCAGGAATGACGACGGCAATTCAGGAATGACAGAAGGTTATGCGAGAGTATTCCAGACTTGCCGCTCTCACCGCCGTCATTCCGTGTGGGACCACGGAATCCACTACACAGGGATGTGAAGCCTGAGCATTGTTCAAGACCGGAAGATGGATTCCGGGTCGGAGCCCGGAATGACGGTGGGGAAAGATGGGTTCCGGATCAAGCCCGGAATGACGGCGGGGGCTCTAAATGACGGCAGAGCCCCGACATAACAGCGAGATAAAACCGAATCAGCCATCTCGGCAATCTTTAACCTTCTCAGGTTTATCCAGCCAGCTGCAAACCAGAAGTACACTGTCATATTTCCGGGCAAGTGTCAGGGCATTGCGCGGATAGAGTGTTGATAGGCGACGAAGACTGTCGGTTAATTCATTCTGCAATGCCTCACTTAACCAGCCTTTATAATGAAGCCCCAGGGTCGCAGAATTAATAAGCACACGTTTTTCCCATGGCCCTAACTGGTTAGCTTTAAACAATGCAGATTCAAACGCGTCATCAATCAATGATAACTGTGCACGAGCCATGGCATAATCTGACCAGGCATAGGGCCAGGCAGGTCTTAGAGCAATGGCCTGCTGCCAGGTTATCAGCAGAGGGGAATCTGCGCCCTTATCACCACCCAGTAAATTATGCTGCAATCCCCATAACTGCACCCTGGCTTTTAACACCCACTGTTCGGGAGAATCAGGCAACAGTGTAATTCCTTTTTCTGCCCCCCTCAGTGCCGCACGGTAGTTAACAGGGTTCAGTTTAAAATCATCCGGTTTTTTATTCTTTTCTGCCTTCCAGAATGATAAAAACTCTTTTGTCTGGTGGTTATAGACTCCCGCCAGAGCCAGATTAAAAGCACTTCGTCCTGCAAAAAACAGCAGCACCAATATCGCTAAAACCACCGATAATTTAACCAGAAAACGTCCATTTATGGTTTTATTCACCTGTTTTCTCCATACAAACACGGCCAAATAAACAGGCGGTTAACTGATGAGGGTAGTTGTCAGTCAGCTGTTTTCGTAAACTCGCATCAAACCACTCATCCAGCACGGCCGACGCAGCCCTCATTGCAGGAGGGCGATGTTTTATATTATGAGCATCGGAAGCCACAAACCGCACCAGTTCATGATCCAGTAACCATCGAGCAGAAGTCTGTGCCGAATGGCCAAAGTGTCCTGCTATCGAACCAGCAGTTAACTGAAACAAGGCACCTCTTTCTGCCAGTTTTAAAGCCCTTTCCGGATAACGCATGACCTCTTTATTTCTTTCAGGGTGCGCAATAACGGCTCGAACATTCTGCTTTTCCAACCAGCCCAGGAGGTTTTCAATTCCCACCGGAATCTGTTGATGAGGCATTTCCAGAAGCACCACATCACTGCCTTCCCATTGACCTAATCTGGGCACCTTATTTTTCTTCAACTGGAACATAAACTCATCACTGATACGCACTTCCGCCGCCATAGCCAGCTCTATTGGCAAATCAATGTTATTAATATGTTTAACAAGGCGATCAAATGCAGGGCGAATAGTATCCGTATCATTATTATAACGCCCGGGATGCATATGAGGCGTACACACCAATCGCTGAATTCCATCCGACACGGCAAGCCTCAGAAGTGCAATGGAATCTTCCAACGTACTGGCGCCATCGTCTATTCCCGGAATAATATGGTTATGGATGTCGATCATCTGAAGCCAAGAAACCTTATTTTTATTTGAGAACAAGATTACAGATTATTGATACGAAGGGAAATAAGCACCGCACTGAATCAGGGTGTTACTCAAGCCTGAAAGATGGATTCCGGGTCAAGCCCGGAATGACGGCGGGGAAAGATGGGTTCCGGATCAAGCCCGGAATGACGGCGGGAATTCAGGAATGACAGAGGGTTATGCGAGAGTATTCCAGACTTGCCGCTCTCACCGCCGTCATTCCGTGTGGGACCACGGAATCCACTACACAGGGATGTGAAGCCTGAGCATTGTTCAAGACTGGAAGATGGATTCCGGGTCGGAGCCCGGAATGACGGCGGTGGAGCCCGGAATGACAGCGGTGGAGCCCGGAATGACGGCGGTGGAGCCCGGAATGACAGCGGCGGGAATTGAGAATGACGGCGGAGGGATTAGGAATGATGACGTGGATCTTTAGCATGACAGCAAAAATGAATCCGAACTTGCCACACCCACACCGTCATTCCGTGTGGGACCACGGAATCCAAAACACAGGAATGTGAAGCCAGAGCATTATTCAAGACTGGAAGATGGATTCCGGATCAAGCCCGGAATAACGGCGGGGAAAGATGGATTCCGGGTCAAGCCCGGAATGACAGCATAGTGAGAGCAATGACGGCGAGAACTGAAAACAAGAAAGTTGCCATGACGAAGCAATACAACGCCATGACAAACCATTAATTATTTTTTAAATAAATTCTCATAGCAATAATTGGTTGCTTCAATAAAGCCTTCGATACTGCCACAGTCGAAGCGGCGGCCTTTAAATTTATAGGCCAGAACACACCCTTGCTGGGCCTGTTTCATTAATGCATCGGTAATCTGGATTTCTCCGCCTTTACCGGGTTCTACTTCACCAATCAGATCAAAGATATCCGGTGTCAGAATATAGCGGCCAATAATAGCCAGATTACTCGGGGCATCTTTGGCTGCAGGCTTTTCAACCATATGATCTACACGAATAATATCGTCTGAAATAGCCTGACCAGAAATAACCCCATACTTATGCACTTCATCTTCGGGAACTTCCTGAACGGCAACAATACTGCAGCGGAACTGTTTATACAGTGCAGCCATTTGCTCCAGCACACCGGGTCCATCCTGATTAATGCAAAGATCATCGGCCAGAACCACACCAAAAGGCTGATCTCCAATCAATGTCTGTCCTGATAAAATTGCATGACCAAGCCCTTTCATTTCACGCTGACGTGTATAAGAAAACCGGCATTCACCAATAACACGACGAATATCGCTCAGCAGTACTTCTTTCGATGTACCGGCAATTTGATGCTCCAGTTCATAGTTGGCATCAAAATGATCTTCCAGAGCCCGCTTACCACGTCCGGTTACTATGGAGATTTCTGTCATACCTGCCGCCATGGCTTCTTCAACGCCGTATTCAATGAGCGGCTTGCTCACCACAGGCATCATTTCTTTCGGCATGGACTTAGTGGCTGGCAAAAAGCGGGTTCCATAACCTGCTGCCGGGAAAAGACATTTTTTAATCATAAATACTTAACAGTTATTGAGTTTAAGTTGATGGAGCTAACAGTGAACTTTCTTGCGCTTTTGCGTATCGCCAGGCAAGTGTCGGGCAATAAACGCCAAAGCCATTAAACAAATAAAATAAGCTGCATTGGCCGGTATTTGCAAATTAAAATCCGTTGCCGAATGAATCATTATGGCCAGCATCCCCATCACTGATGAGAATCCCATACCAATCATCAACCGGTTACGCCGGGTTCTCATGGCCTGAATAGCCTGCCAGAACGCCGTTAAAACCATGATCACCAAAAGAATGAATGCCGGAAGGCCAAACTCCAGGGGAAACTGAAGAAAATCATTATGGGCCAGATCGTAAAAGCCACGCCAGCTGCCATCGTGAAACGCAGGAAGCACCGTGTAAAATGCGCCAGCACCAGAGCCGGTAACAGGTTGATCAGCAATTATAGTCATGGAGACAGGATTAACATCAGTACGTCCTTCTTTCTCCAGCCGGGTCTGTTCAATACGCTCAACGACCTTTTCAAGGCCAAACCACTGACTGACGATCATAGTATCGATAGCAATAAGGCTGACCAATAGAATAATCATGCCCCTGGACATTGCTTTCCTTATCACACCATAGAGCAGGCCGCTTATCAGTAAACTGGAAAAAAATGCAGTGTTTCCCATACGTGAACGTGACATGACTATTCCGATTACCATGGCGGCAAGAATGGATCGTAATAACACCTTGTTACTCAACAGGGTGTTCAGAGCATGTCGCAACCATTCCATTCCCCTGCCAGTCTTTCCTTCCTGTAACTGTGACAGTAGCAGCCCCGTACCAATGGCCGAGGTCATTCCCAGAAAACCGGCGTAATTGTTTCTGTTAACAAAAGTCCCCGTAGCAACACCACGACCTACATCTTTTTCAAGAAAAAAACCCCATTCCAACCCTGATAACGTGCTCAGCGTGCCATAAAGCGCTTGAAATCCACCACTGAGAATCAGTGTCCAGGCCAGAAGCGTTACTCGTTGTTTATTGGTAATCAGCAACAGAACCAGCATAAACAGCAGGGAGTAACTCAATGCCAGCATGGAATGAATATAAGTAGCAAAAGGGTCCGGAGAAATCCGGACAGCTTGATATTGCTGCCAGCAAGCAATAAGCACCAGGGGGATAGAAACAATTATCCCCTTTCGAAAAGGGACGGTGATCGATGCAACACCGCAGGCAAAACCCAATAACCAGCATGCAGCAAGAGTAAAGACAAGCAGCTGCAACAGGCCCATAGCCCATTCCGGTTTACTGCCAAACGGCAACGGCAACCAGATAAAAACAAACAACAGGCCATAGAATAAGAACTGGTTGTATCGAGTAGTCTGCATTTATTTCTTATTCTTTTGATTGGCCTGAAAGTAACCAATACTAAACAGAATTAACTCCAAAGTAACGCCTCCGGCAAAACTGGCAGCAAAATCATCCCAGTGGAATTCACGGTTCGGCGTTAACAACTGGAGGCACTCAATAGACAGCGCCAGAATCGCTATCAGCCACAGTCTTTTCACAGTTGAGAGTGTTTGGAATGACTGAAAAATCAATCCTGCCAGCAATAAAAAAGCAACACCATGGCGAAGTTTATCACTGATATGATTAAGGGGTTGCCATGAGGAGAGTGTCGCCATCCAGACAACCGCAAGTAGTGATATTAATAGCAGACAACGCGCAGATTTTACCTGATAGCTCACTGAGTTAATCCTGATAACAGATATTTATTAGATAGTATTAGCTTGGAGCAACGTCATTTACCATTCTTTCACCGTCATGACCTGTGGACGACGGAATCTATAAGACATGGATGTTAAGCCTAAGCATTATTCAAGACTGGAAGATGGATTCCGGATCGAGCCCGGAATGACGGCGCTTTTCGTCCGGACTCACTGCTCCCTCCGCCGTCATTCCGTGTGGGACCACGGAATCCAAAACACAGGGATGTGAAACCCTGGCATTATTCAAAACTGCAAGATGGATTCCGGATCGAGCCCGGAATGACGGCGCTTTTCGTCCGGACTCACTGCTCCCTCCGCCGTCATTCCGTGTGGGACCACGGAATCCAAAACACAGGGATGTGAAACCCTGGCATTATTCAAAACTGCAAGATGGATTCCGGTTCAAGCCCGGAATGACGGCGGAGAAAATTCGGAATGACGGTGTTTCTCATCCGGAATAACGGCACTTTTCGTCCGGGATAACGTTATTTATGAGGCACTACTCTCACCGCCGTCATTCCGTGTGGGACCACGGAATCCAAAACACAGGGATGTGAAACCCTCGCATTCTTCAAAACTGCAAGATGGATTCCGGATCGAGCCCGGAATGACTGCGGAGAAAATTCGGAATGACGGTGTTTCTCATCCGGACTGACGGCACTGCTCGTCCGGGATAACGTTATTTATGAGGCACTACTCTCACCGCCGTCATTCCGTGTGGGACCACGGAATCCAAAACACAGGGATGTGAAGCCCTCGCATTATTCAAAACTGCAAGATGGATTCCGGTTCAAGCCCGGAATGACGGCGGAGAAAATTCGGAATGACGGTGTTTCTCATCCGGAATGACGGCACTTCTCGTCCGGGATAACGTTATTTATGAGGCACTACTCTCACCGCCGTCATTCCGTGTGGGACCACGGAATCCAAAACACAGGGATGTGAAACCCTGGCATTATTCAAAACTGCAAGATGGATTCCGGTTCAAGCCCGGAATGACGGCGGAGAAAATTCGGAATGACGGTGTTTCTCATCCGGAATAACGGCACTTTTCGTCCGGGATAACGTTATTTATGAGGCACTACTCTCACCGCCGTCATTCCGTGTGGGACCACGGAATCCAAAACACAGGGATGTGAAACCCTGGCATTATTCAAAACTGCAAGATGGATTCCGGATCGAGCCCGGAATGACGGCGAAGAAAATTCGGAATGACGGTGTTTCTCATCCGAAATGACGGCACTTCTCGTCCGGGATAACGTTATTTATGAGGCACTACTCTCACCGCCGTCATTCCGTGTGGGACCACGGAATCCAAAACACAGGGATGTGAAACCCTGGCATTATTCAAAACTGCAAGATGGATTCCGGTTCAAGCCCGGAATGACGGCGGAGAAAATTCGGAATGACGGTGTTTCTCATCCGGAATGACGGCACTTCTCGTCCGGGATAACGTTATTTATGAGGCACTACTCTCACCGCCGTCATTCCGTGTGGGACCACGGAATCCAAAACACAGGGATGTGAAGCCCTCGCATTCTTCAAAACTGCAAGATGGATTCCGGATCGAGCCCGGAATGACGGCGGAGAAAATTCGGAATGACGGTGTTTCTCATCCGGAATAACGGCACTTTTCGTCCGGGATAACGTTATTTATGAGGCACTACTCTCACCGCCGTCATTCCGTGTGGGACCACGGAATCCAAAACACAGGGATGTGAAACCCTGGCATTATTCAAAACTGCAAGATGGATTCCGGTTCAAGCCCGGAATGACGGTGTTTCTCGTCCGGAATGACGGCGTTTCTCACCCGGAATGACAGCGGTGGGAATTCGGAATGACGGCATAAATGTCCCGATTTATCACTACTCCGCGATCATGATCTGTGGACCACGGAATCCACAACACAAAGGGTTCAAGCAAGAATTCAAGAACGACCGTGAGTATCTTCAAGTCGGACAATATCATCCTCACCCAGGTAGCCACCGCTCTGCACTTCAATCAGCTCCAGATCGAATTCCCCCGGATTTTCAAGCCTGTGCACTGCACCAATGGGAATATACGTTGACTGGTTTTCACTCAATAGAATCTTTTGATCACCATTGGTAACCAGAGCGGTACCTTTCACCACAATCCAGTGTTCTGCCCGGTGATAGTGCTTTTGCAAAGAAAGTCGGGCTCCCGGTTTCACTGTAATGTGCTTAACCTGAAAACGCTCTCCTTGATCAATGGAGTCATACGCTCCCCAGGGGCGGTAAACTTTACGATGCAACTTAGCTTCAGTACGATTTTCTGCTTTTAGCTGATCAACGATCTTTTTAACATCCTGCACCCGATCACGGGAGGATACTAAAATCGCATCGTCGCTTTCTGTAATCACCAGATTTTCAACACCCAGGGTAGCAATCAGTTTTTTCTCACTGCGAACATAAGTATTGCGGGTATCGTGTAGTAGCACATCACCCTGACTCACATTACCCTGTTGATCTTTCTCGGAAATATCCCATAAAGAAGACCAGGCACCCACATCAGACCAACCGGCATCCAGAGGCACCACTACGGCATCGGTGGTCTTTTCCATTACGGCATAATCAATGGAATTATCGGGGCAGGCTTTGAAAGCGTCTTCATCCAGACGAACAAAATCAAGATCAGGCTGTTCAACGGCGATAGCTTTTTTGCAGGCTGTTAATATTTCTGGCTGGAATCTATCCAGCTCTTCAAGATAACGTGAAGCCTTAAACATAAACATCCCGGAATTCCAATAATACTCACCGGAAGCCAGATACTCTTTGGCCGTCTCTAAATCAGGCTTTTCAACAAACTCTTCAACACCAAAAAAACTTTGTGCCTCTGTGCAACCGCCAAGGATGGCGGAAGTGTCAGTGTTGAATGGAGCATTCACTGCCCCTTTGTGATTCAAAGCTTTAATGTACCCATAACCCGTTTCAGCATGAGCAGGCACTATACCAAAGGTCACCAGTTTCCCATCACAAGCAGCGGGCAGAGCCGCTTCAACAGCTCGATGAAAAGCAGCTTCATCCCTAATAACATGATCAGCCGCAAGCACTAACAAAACAGGCTCTTCATCACAAAAAAAACTTTGTGCCTCAGTGCGACCGCCAGGGATGGCGGAAGTGTCGGTGTTGAATGGAGCATTCACTGCCCCTTTATGGTTCAAAGCTTTTAAAGCCGCCAACGCAACAGCCGGTGCCGTATTGCGACCAACAGGCTCCAGAATAATCGCTGAAGCCTGCTGACCCATTTGACGAAATTGCTCTGCCACCAGAAAACGATGCGCTTCATTAGCGATCACCAATGGCGCAGAAACACCTTCCAAACCATCCAACCTGGAAACTGTGTTTTGAAACATCGTCTGGTCATTCACCAAAGGCAGAAACTGTTTTGGATACAAAGAACGGGACTGTGGCCAAAGGCGACTACCCGTGCCACCAGAAAGAATTACAGGAATAATCGACATTTTTTTATTATCCTCTGAGTGCCGTCTTTCCGGACTAAGAGCGACGTCATTCCGGACGAAGAACGCCGTCATTCCGGGCTCCGACCCGGAATCCATCTTCCAGTCTTGAGTAATGCCAGGGCTTCACATCCCTGTGTTATGGATTCCGTGGTCCACACGGAATGACGGCGGAGAGTGCGATAAATCCGGAATATTCCCGCATGCCACACCGTCATTCCGGACAAAGAGCGCCGTCATTCCGGGCTCAGACCCGGAATCCATCTTCCAGTCTTGAGTAATGCCAGGGCTTCACATCCCTGTGTTATGGATTCCGTGGTCCACACGGAATGACGGCGGAGAGTGCGATAAATCCGGAATATTCCCGCATGCCACACCGTCATTCCGGACAAAGAGCGCCGTCATTCCGGGCTCAGACCCGGAATCTATCTTCCAGTCTCGAGCAATGCCAGGGCTTCACATCCCTGTGTTATGGATTCCGTGGTCCTCACGGAATGACGGCGGAGGGAGCAGTGAATCCGGAACTCTATGCCAACACTCCGAACTCTCGCGCCGTCATTCCGGGCTCCGACCCGGAATCTATCTTCCAGTCTTGAGCAATGCCAGGGCTTCACATCCCTGTGTTATGGATTCCGTGGTCCCACACGGAATGACGGCGGAGGGAGCAGTGAATCCGGAACTCTATGCCAACACTCCGAACTCTCGCGCCGTCATTCCGGGCTCCGACCCGGAATCTATCTTCCAGTCTTGAGCAATGCCAGGGCTTCACATCCCTGTGTTATGGATTCCGTGGTCCCACACGGAATGACGGCGGAGGGTGCGATAAATTCGGAATGCTCCCGCAACCACACACCGTCATTCCGGACGAAGAGTGCCGTCATTCCGGACGAAGAGTGCCGTCATTCCGGACGAAGAGTGCCGTCATTCCGGACGAAGAGTGCCGTCATTCCGGACGAAGAGTGCCGTCATTCCGGGCTCCGACCCGGAATCCATCTTCCAGTCTTGAGCAATGCCAGGGCTTCACTTCCATGAACCTTCAAATACGATGGGATTGCCCCTTCGGGATAATTCATACAGGATGCAAAGAAAAAAACTGTTATAAAATAATTCAAATTGAAAAGCTGCTATTTAAAGAGCAGCCATTTATAGAGTCGCACCGTATTTCAGGGAAAAAACTTTTACTTTTTCATAGACTTCAAGCAATTCTTCCGCCAGAGGCATAGCACGGTTCAACGTGGCTGCATTAATTTCGCTGTCTTCCGGATAATCATGGGCGAAAGCATTTCTCAGCTCACGCAATAGCAACCATTGTTCTGCACTGTCTATTGCACCAATTTTTTCCAGCCGATTCACTTTATCGATGAACGCAGACAAATTGCCCTGCTCCTGAACCAGTTCCAGAATTTGCGGAAACAGTTTAGCGCCCATAGCGTCCTGCAATTTACCAAATCGTGTTGAAAACTGATCCAGATAAGCCACTTTTTCAGGGCCAAGCTGGTCGAACTGGTCGCCGCTTAATGGGTAAAGACTTTCTGTTTCTTCCATAACCCAGCGCAGGCGCATGGCATGCCGGTCACAAATCCAGAGTGTACGGCCAACAATTTGTTGTGGGGATTGCTGTTGTGGGGATTGCTGTTGTGGGGATTGTGGTGGAAGCTGATTGTGTGTCATCGCGTCTGGCTCATAGTTGAATACCTGTGTTCAGGGCTTCATTATGGATAGGTTCTTTAAGCTGCCCGCGTCTGTATATAACCAGATCTATTTTCTGATCGCCTAGCTTGTACTTGATAGCGGACAAAGCCTTAAGTTTTGCATCTACCAGTGCGCCCGGCTCCTGAAGATCTGTTTCCAGATAAAGATCAATATCTCCACCGCGCTTGTTTGGGTCGACCCTGGATCCAAACAGCCATACCTCGGTATCTTTCCCAAAGCAGGACTTCAGTTTGTTTTTTATAACTTCAACTTGAAAGGGAGTTAACCTCATACATTCAGTTTCACTTACTCGTCGATAACAACATAGTACCAGACACGAGTAAAAAAAATCGAACAGAATAAATACCCTCAAGGTATAAAAGCGAAACAGGATGCCAAAGCTCCGACCCGGAATCCATCTTCCAGACTTGAACAATGCCAGGGCTTCACATCCCTGTGTTATGGATTCCGTGGTCCCACACGGAATGACGGCGGAGGGAGCAGTGAATCCGGAACTCTATGCCAACACTCCGAACTCTCGCGCCGTCATTCCGGGCTCCGACCCGGAATCCATCTTCCAGTCTTGAGTAATGCCAGGGCTTCACATCCCTGTGTTATGGATTCCGTGGTCCCACACGGAATGACGGCGGAGGGAGCAGTGAATCCGGAACTCTATGCCAACACTCCGAACTCTCGCGCCGTCATTCCGGGCTCCGACCCGGAATCCATCTTCCAGTCTTGAATAATGTCTGGGTTTCACATCCCTGTGTTATGGATTCCGTGGTCCACAGGTCATGACGGCGAAGGGAGCAGTGGAATTGCCTTCAGAGAAAGAAAAAAATTCATTTCCTGTTGGTGCAGCCTTAACTGATTCAAACCAACGTTAATAACTAACCTCAGACAATCAACCAACAATGGCTAAATAACGCCTTAAAACAGTTTCCTGTTCATAAGCCACCAGGGCAATAAAATCCTGATAATCATGACGTGTATGTGCTTTGTCTAATGCCTCATAGTACGACAATCTATTTTCAGCTTTGATAATGACAGGTAAATAACCACTGCTCATTAAATCGAAGTTCATTAGTAAGCGAGCTGTTCTTCCATTGCCATCAACGAAAGGATGAATACCAACAAAATCCACATGCAATCTTGCCGCTCTTTCCACCGGATGAGTCGATTGTTTCTGATATTCTTCAACCAGATCGGCCATCATCTGTGTCAGGTGAAGATGATCGGGTGGTGTATGTTCCGCACCCGCGATGATGACATTTTCCTGCCGATACATTCCGGCATGGTTGTTGTCAATGTGCTTCAACACCAGCTGATGAACGGATTTGATCAGGCGTTCGCTGAAGGGTTCCTGACGGGCAACAACAGACTCAACCCAATCAATTGCTTCTTTATGATTGATGGCTTCAAAATGCTCCCTTATAGATTTCCCTCCCACTGTAATGCCTTCCAGCACCACCTTGGTTTCCTTAAGGGTAAGGGTATTGCCTTCAATAGCATTGGAATGATACGTCCACTCCAGAATCAAAGCATCGTGCAGCGACTGAACACTGTGTTTTGGTAACGGTCTTAAATCATCCAGCTTTTTTTTGAGTTGATCTACCGTTTCAAACATGAATAATATTTGCCTGACAGAAATAATTAACCTGCATTATAAAGTAACAGATAAACTGAAACCCTGAAATGTGGTAATCCGTTTCCATTAAAGATATAAGCAGGAGGAAACCTGCGTGCACCTATTTATCTAAGGATGGAGTTTATTAAGACAACATCATAACCATAGTAAGAGGCAGTCTGTACGGTTTAGATATTGGGTCGGAGGGCAATGACATAAATTCGGAATCCTCTCTCCGTCAATCCGCATTCCTACACCATCATTCCCCGTCATTCCGGGCTCCGACCCGGAATCCATCTACCAGTCTTGAGCAATGCCAAGGCTTCACATCCCTGTGTTATGGATTCCGTGGTCCTCACGGAAAGACGGCGGTGGGAGAAATCAATCCGGACGAAAAGCGCCGTCACTCTAAACCCTCACATCGTCACCCTCCCACGCCGTCATTCCGGGCTCCGACCCGGAATCCATCTTCCAGTCTTGAGCAATGCCAGGGCTTCACATCCCTGTGTTATGGATTCCGTGGTCCACAGGTCATGACGGCAGAGGGAGCAGTGAGTCCGGGCGAAGAGCACCGTCATTCCGGGCTCCGACCCGGAATCCATCTTCCAGTCTTGAACAATGCCAGGGCTTCACATCCCTGTGTTATGGATTCCGTGGTCCACAGGTCATGACGGCGGAGGGTGCAGTGAGTCCGGACGAAGAGCGCCGTCATTCCGGGCTCCGACCCGGAATCCATCTTCCAGTCTTGAACAATGCCAGGGCTTCACATCCCTGTGTTATGGATTCCGTGGTCCACACGGAAAGACGGCGGAGGGAGCAGTGAGTCCGGACGAAATGCGCCGTCATTCCGGGCTCCGACCCGGAATCCATCTTCCAGTCTTGAGCAATGCCAGGGCTTCACATCCCTGTGTTATGGATTCCGTGGTCCCACACGGAAAGACGGCGGAGGGAGCAGTGAGTCCGGACGAAGAGCGCAGTCATTCCGGGCTCCGACCCGGAATCCATCTTCCAGATTTGAATGCCCCTGTTTAACAACTCTGCACTATCAAAGACGGTGGATATATTGATGCTCACCCCTCATACAACCCCAACAAATCTCAACAATCAGAAAATTTGCCTCTAAGATAGAAAGCCTCTAAAGTTTTCAGTCATAAAGTGACAAAAAGGAAAACGCAATGCAGGATTTATACAATACAGATTTCTACAGCTGGACTCAGCAGCAGGTAAAACTTATCCGATCAGGCAACCTGGAGGCATTGGACTTGGACAATATTCTTGAGGAACTGGACAGCATGGGTAAAAGCGAATATCGGCAATTTAGCCACCGATTAGATATTCTGCTGATGCACCTGCTAAAGTGGCAATTTCAGCCTGCACACAGAAGCACAAGCTGGGAAGGCTCGATTAAAGAGCAGAGATACCGCCTTAAACGCTTGCTCAAGGCAAACCCCGGGATCAAACCTGAAATTCCGGCAATGCTCACGGAAGCCTATGCCGTAGCCAAAATTTCAGCCTATAAAGAAACTGGCATCGCCGAAGATCAGTACCCTGAGTTATGCCCCTGGACATTTGACCAATCGATGGATACTGATTTCTGGCCTTGAGTGAACCCACAATCCCCAAGCTTTATCAGAATAGGAAAGCAGGCACCTACTCACAAAGAATGATCGCAGCGATTCTGCCACTTCAATAGAAACACGCGCCACTTCCATCACTCCTTCAAACGGAATGGGTGCAGGATTACCTAGCTGAATAGATTGAATAAACGCGGTAGACAATTTTTCTGACCTTTGCCCTGCTGCATCAGCTTCATTGGCTTATTAAACCCAGGCCAGTCAAAACCAGTGAGCTTTCTGAAGTTATCCAAGAGTCTGACCGAGAACAGACTGTCCTACGCGGCAACTGCTCCTGCGTTGCACTAGCTCCCGCATCCATGCAGTCGTGCGGTCGTAGCAAATTGGTCTGAAAATTCGCTTTGGTTCGTTAAATAGCTCACTACTCGCCTCTCAAAACCAAATTTTCATCCTCAATTTTCTACGATCCTCGCTACGGACGCTGTTCTCGGTCAGGCACCTAGCATTTTAACAGCGCAACAAAATGAGGGAAATAACCATGGCCAATCTAATCGTACGAAATATTGATGAAAAAATAGTAGACGCACTTAAAGCCCGTGCAGGCAAATATGGGCGGAGCGCTGAAGCGGAGCATCGCAGAATTCTGGAATCCGTTTTGTTACACCCCAGAAAAAAGAAATTTTCAGAGGCACTGCAAAGCATACCGGATGCAGGCACGGATATAGACTTTGAACGCAGTGACGACAGCAGTGACGACAGCAGTGACGACAGCAGTGACCATGATGTATTAAATTGATACCAATGTCATCAGTGAATTACGTAAAAAAAAGAATGCGAACCCTGGGGTTCAGATATTCTTCAGAAACGCAGAACAACAAACCTCACAACTCTACTTGAGTGTCATTACTGTGGGTGAGTTACGCCGGGGGATAGAAAAAATTCGTTATCGAAATGATCTCGCACAGGCAGATCAGCTAGAGCGCTGGCTGAACAATCTTATCAAAGATTACAGTGAGCAAATGCTTGAATTTGGCAACACCGAAGCTAACATATGGGGAAAACTCAGAGTGCCCCATCATGAAAACGCTATAGATAAACAAATTGCTGCCACCGCACTGACGTACGCTGACAAGTCGATCTGTAGGATGAAAATACGACAATTATTTTGAGACTATCGTAGGTTGGTGCAGAACGAAGTGAAGCCCAACATTAGCAAGCAGAACGTGCTGACAGAATTGTTGGGCTTCGTCCCTCAGCCCAACCTACCCTACAAGTCGATCTGTACGATGAAAATACGACACTTATTTTGAGACTATCGTATTGAGACTATCGTAGGTTGGTGCAGAACGAAGTGAAGCCCAACATTGGCAGCAGAACGTGCTGACAGAATTGTTGGGCTTCGTCCCTCAGCCCAACCTACCCTACAAGTCGATCTGTACGATGAAAATACGACACTTATTTTGAGACTATCGTATTGAGACTATCGTTGGTTGGTGCAGAACGAAGTGAAGCCCAACATTGGCAGCAGAACGTGCTGACAGAATTGTTGGGCTTCGTCCCTCAGCCCAACCTACCCTACAAGTCGATCTGTACGATGAAAATACGACACTTATTTTGAGACTATTCCTAAGAGAAGCCGCAATGCAGAACATACCGACTTCCTTAAAGGGTGCAACACAATAGTATTGTGTCACTGGATTATCTTATCGGCTCATCCTACACTCATCATGTGTAACTCATTGAGTGTAACTCGTTGTGTAAGGATCGAGCATGCCGACCAATTTAGCGATTGACGACAATCTGATTGCCCAGGTTCAGGCAATAGGTGGGTTCAAAACAAAAAAAGATGCCGTTAACGAAGCCCTGGCTGAATACATACGGCACCGCAAGCAGCTGGAACTGATCGATGACTTTGGCACCATTGAATATGACGACGAATACGATTACAAAAAAGGACGACGTAAATAATGGTACTGGTTGATACTTGCGTCTGGTCTGCGGCATTACGGCGCAGAACATCGACTCAAGCCACACCCGAAGAAACTCAATTATTACAGCAACTCATTAAACAACGCAGAGCGGTAATGATTGGAGCCATCCTCCAAGAAGTGCTGACAGGCATCAAACATGAAGAACAATTCCACAAACTGAAAGAGAAACTAACGCCTTTTGAATGCCTGACCGCAGGCAGGGAAGACTACTGCCTGGCAG
>CBDBOO010000080.1:0-9155 GCA_965208385.1 Endozoicomonas sp. | reverse complement strand
ATAAGGTGGTGCTCTCAAGAGAATTAAAGTTACCCATTCTGGGACAATTGTCACCCTGGTTTCTGGTCAGGCGCTGGCAACAGATGAATGCACGTTCTTATAGCTTTATTTTTGAAGGCGATGATCATCAGGTTTTTGCTGGCTGTTCACCAGAGCGGTTGATAAAGCGACAGGGAAGGGCTATTTATACCGAAGCTCTGGCGGGTACCTCAAAACGTGGTGAAAACAGAAAAGAAGATCGTAAACTGGAAATTCTGTTGATGAATGACAGTAAAAATCTCCATGAGAACAGACTGGTATTAAGTGATATCTGCCAGCGCCTGCAGTCATTGTGTTCGTCTCTGGAATCTGACCGCTCTCACTCAGTATTGAAATTGAAAACGGTACAACATCTTCGTTACCAGATTCGTGGTGTGTTACAAAGCGATGTCAGTGATGAGGATCTGATATCGACACTGCATCCGACCCCAGCCGTCGGTGGAAGCCCAAGAGATGATGCAAGACAGTTTATCGAACAGCATGAACCCTACGCTCGTGGACTATATGCTGGAGCCTGTGGGGTCATCGGTCTGGATCAGACTGAACTGACTGTTTCTATCAGAAGCATGAAACTCACAACAGAGGCAGCTTATCTCTATGCAGGGGCGGGTATTGTGAAGGGGTCCTGCAGTGAAGATGAATGGCAGGAACTGGATAACAAAGTAACGACTCTCCGAAATATTCTTCAGGAATTACAGTCGCCGGATGTTTTTACCAGTCACTGTATTCCTGGGCAGCGGCCTGTATCTACAAAAAGAATACATCAATATTGACCTGTTCCTATTTAACCTGCGTAGACGAATAATGACGTTTTCTCTTCAGTATCCGAATATAAATGCACTCTGGTCGTCTTTGTTGATTGAAGAATTATGGAGGCTCGGGGTCAGGCATTGCTGCATTGCACCTGGGTCACGATCAGCACCATTGACTCTGGTTAGTGCAGAGCACCATGCCATAACAACGCATGTTCATTTTGATGAACGGGGGCTGGGCTTTTTTGCCCTGGGACTGGCGAAATCGAGTCTCAGCCCTGTTGCGATTATCACCACCTCGGGCACCGCCGTTGCAAACCTGTATCCTGCTATTATCGAGGCCAGACAATCAGCTGTGCCGCTGGTTATTATTACTGCCGATCGTCCACCTGAACTTATCGATTGTGGTGCCAATCAGGCAATTGAGCAGCAGGACATCTATGCAGGTTATCCAGGGGCAACGCTGAACCTGCCAACGCCCACTCTTTCCATTTCAGCAAACTGGATACTGACCAGTGTTGATCAGGCTTTTGCTCGATCTTGTCTGCAAGGTTTACCCCTGCATATAAACTGTATGTTTCGTGAACCCCTCTATCCTCAGAATAACGTCATCAATTACAGCCATTATCTGAAAAAAATCAGTCTCTGGCTGGAAAGAGGGCAGCCTCATACTGTGTATCAATTGCCCAGTCAGTGTGTGTCGTCTATTCCTGATTGCTGGCAGGATTTTGTTTCTGGGCAGGGGGTTATTGTTGTTGGACGTATGCATGCAACAGAGAATGTCAGTGTCATTATTGAACTGGCAAGAAAGTTGAATTGGCCGTTGGTGGCTGATATTCAATCCCAGCTCCATGGGCATCCCGAGGTCATTCCTCACGTGGACTTATTGCTGGCTAATGAAAAGGGAAAGGCGTTATTTCAGCAGGCCGATCGGGTGTTTCAGATTGGTGGACACTTAATCTCCAAACGACTGGAACAGTTTCTCGGTTCCCACAGTTGGCAGCACTTTATTATGTTGGGAAGTGAAGCCCGCAGAATGGATGCAGGACATTGCCAGACGACGAGACTGGTAGGTTCTGTTCAGGCTTCCTGCCAGACTCTTTTGGAAAACGTATATGAAAAAAACAGTGTTCAAAAAAGTAACTATGAAGATTGGACGCAGAAGCTGTTTGAGCTGGGAAGGACTCTAACCGGGAAGTTAACCGAATTCATGGGTTCCTGCAGTGTTACGGAGCAATGGCTGGGTGCAAATTTGAGTGGGATGATCCCAGATTCGGCAGGTGTGTTTATTGGCAACAGTTTACCCATCAGGCTATTAGAACTTTTTTCTTCCAAACCTTTATCCAGAGTCTATACAAACCGGGGAGCCAGTGGCATTGATGGGTTGCTGGCCACCGCATCAGGCTGTGCTGTTGAGAGTGAGAATGCAATGGTTGTATTGCTGGGTGATTTGTCATTTCTTCATGATCTGAATTCGCTGCAATTGGCAAAGAAGGTTAAAACGACCTTTGTTATTCTCCTGATAAATAATGACGGTGGTGGCATATTCAGCATGTTGCCCATGTCGGATGATCAAGATAAGGCCGCTGAATACTTTCAACTTCCCCATGGGCTTGACGCTGAACATTCTGCAAGGATGTTTGGAACAGGGTATTTTGCACCAGAGACAGTTCAGACATTTAATCGGGATTTTGCCGAAGCAATAAGCATTCAGGGATGTTCCATCATTGAGGTTAAAACGGAACCCGGAGCTGGGGCAAGAGATATCAAGGCCAGCGTGAGAATTTCAGAAAGACTGTGTGAGGTCACCCCGTGAGTCTTGCCTATGCCACATACGGACAGAGAAATCTTCCTGCCCTGATACTTTTACATGGATTTCTTGGTAGTAAAGAGGACTGGAATAGAATCGTTGGGTTGTTACGTAGTCATTTCTTCATAGTCACTGTCGATTTACCCGGACATGGCGCAAGTGAAGGGCTTGAACTCCGTGGTGATTCTGCATTCACCCGCATTACCCGACAAATAAGCCAGATATTGATTGAGTTGGAACTGGATTCCTTTGGAATGCTGGGTTATTCCCTGGGTGGACGAATAGCCATTCACTATGCTCTGCACAACCCGGACAGAGTGCAGAATTTAATACTGGAAGGGGCTCATCCGGGGCTATCAAACCCTTTGGAAAAAGCGAGTCGATTGACGTCTGATCTAAACTGGTCAAGACGATTCAGTAATGAGTCACTACCTGCAGTGTTGCAGGACTGGTATCAACAACCGGTATTTAAAGATTTAACTGAAACTGAAAGATCGGACCTGGTAATGATTCGATCACGACAGGACGGTGAACAACTGTCCAGAGTGCTGGAGCACTGTAGTTTGTCACAGCAGCCTGATTACAGTTCTCAGCTTGCTTTACAACCCTTCCCTGTTCACTACCTGTTTGGTGAGAGAGACACAAAATTCAGGCTTGTGGGGCAATATTTGCATGCCCATGGCTGTGTAACGAATCTGCACGAAATTTCTGATGCGGGACACAATATTCACAGAGAGCAGCCACAAAAAGTAGCTGAACTGATCAAATTTATTTACGGAGTATGATATGAGCGAACAACTGGATCCAGGCATTATCTGGGAAAACCTGACGGCTGAATACACAGATATCCTTTATCACAAGGCAGAAGGGATAGCGAAAATAACGATAAACCGTCCAGAAAAACGAAATGCGTTTAGACCACAGACTATCGTCGAAATTCAGAAAGCCCTGGAGAGCGCAAGGTTTGATGAAGAGGTTGGAGTGGTTATTCTTACCGGAGCCGGTGATCTGGCATTTTGTTCCGGTGGAGATCAGAGTGTTAGAGGCAATTCCGGCTACAAGGATGACAAAGGAACACATCATCTCAATGTTCTTGATCTTCAGCGTCAAATCCGAACCTGTCCCAAACCGGTTATTGCCATGGTGGCAGGATACGCCATTGGTGGCGGACATGTGTTACATCTGGTCTGTGATTTGACCATTGCTGCTGATAATGCCCGCTTTGGTCAGACCGGACCTAAAGTGGGATCATTTGATGGAGGCTATGGAGCCAGTTATCTTGCCCGAGCCGTGGGTCAGAAAAAGGCACGGGAAATATGGTTCCTTTGTCGACAGTATGATGCAAAACAGGCTGAAGCAATGGGGCTTATCAATACAGTTGTACCATTGGCTGAACTGGAGCGTGAAACGGTGCAGTGGTGTCGTGAAATTCTGCAGAATTCCCCCCTGGCATTGAGATGTCTGAAATCAGCCCTGAATGCAGATTGTGACGGGCAAACCGGCCTGCAGGAGCTGGCCGGAAATGCAACCTTGCTGTTCTATATGAGTGAAGAAGCTCAGGAAGGTCGGGATGCATTTCTGGAAAAACGCAGTCCTGATTTTTCCCGATTTGGTCGTAATCCTTAAAAAGGTTTAGTGAAAAAATTGTGAAAACGATTTAGTGAAATGGACTGAACATGTCAGAGATCAGGCAGGCTCGTATCTACCATTATGAGTTACCTTTGAATCAAGCGTTGCCGTTGAAGGGCAGTGTTCTGCATAGTCGTGAAGGACTGATTGTTGAATTGGTATCAACAACCGGACGCTACGGCTATGGAGAAGCTGCACCTTTGCCAGATTTCAGTGCTGAAAATCTTGGGGATGCTTTTTTAGAACTGAAACATCGATGCAGAAATAGTTCTTCAGACATGCGACAGATGAACGTCCCGTCCGCCGACATTGCTTTTGACCTGGCGTTGTGGAGTTTGCAGATAGACGACTGGTTGCCCAAGCCGGTTGAGGCGCCGTTGTTGCTTGGAGAAATAGACCGGATTCAAGAACGTCTTTCACGATGGAGTGGTCAGTGTCCATCGGAATTTAAATTCAAGGTGGGGCGGCATTCTGTTGAAGAAGATATCAGCAGGGTACAGTCAGTCCTGAAGTATCTGCCTGACAACTGCAAACTGAGATTGGATGCCAATCAGCGATGGACATTGCACGAGGCAATAGAATTTGGGGTTAGTATGGATCCATTTCGTATAGCCTATGTTGAAGAACCCACGCTGAATGCTCAGGAGTTTGAAGTTTTTCATGAGATCACGGGGCTGTATTTCGCTTTGGATGAATCCATTCAGAACAGTGCCTATGAGTTTAATGCACTGAAAGGATTGATCGCGCTCGTCTTGAAGCCAACTCTGGTGGGCGGTCTCCGGCGATGTTCCGAATTAGTACACAGTGCGACCAGAAAGGGCGTCCGGGTGGTAATGAGTTCTTCCTTTGAATCGGATCTGGGTATCCATTTATTACAGCAATTAAGTGCCTGCTGGACGCCCGGGGAAAAACCGGGTTTTGATACCCAGTCAGTTTTTTCTGACAAACTGATGAATACCGTGGTGCCAGCCGGACAACCACTCTCGCAATCAACCCGTGATAAAATGACGTTGTTATGGCAAATATAAACAGATGCCCTGTTCGAGAATGGGCTTTAGATAAACCGGATAAAACAGTGATTTCCTATGGAAAGAAAAATATCAGTTTTGCCCGGTTGGATGGCTGGATTGAACATTGCCGGTCTCTGTTGGCAGCCAGAGATTTAAAGCCCGGAGACCGGGTTGTTGTTGTAACTCATCAGCCACTGAATACCATTGTAATTGCTCTTGCATGCTTGAGAGATCGTTTGGTTTTTTGTCCGGTCAATCCTGCCTTCCCGCAAACACAGCTTGACCGTTACTGTGATCGTATTGGTTCAATGTTAGTCATAGATTCATTACTGGAACGCTGGGAAACGCTGAATGTGGATGCACAGCCTTCAGAATCGATTGAGCTTGATCCCCAGGCCATTATGGATCTGATTGCTACATCGGGTACTTCAGGCACCCCCAAAGCGGTTGCTCATAGTTATAGTAACTACTGGTATAGTGCAGCAGGATCACAAACAGTATTACCCCTGACGGAGAACGATATCTGTTATCTGAGTCTTCCGGTGTTCCATGTTGGTGGTTTTGCCATTGTTATCAGGGCGCTGATTTCGGGTTCATCCGTTGTCGTGTGTCCGGTTAAAACAGAATTGAACAAGGTACTGAGGCTGAACTCAATCAGCCATTTATCCTTGGTGAATACCCAACTTTACAGGTTGTTGGAAGAAGAAAAAGATCTATCAAAGTTGGGGGTCAGGCATATTCTTATAGGTGGTGGTATAGCGTCACCCACTTTGGTCAGGAACGTTCAGACGATGGGGGTTCAAGTTCTGAGTACGTATGGAATGACGGAGATGACTTCCCAGGTCTGTACCGGGGAACCACAGTTTACAGACGATGGTATTACGTCGGGTAAGGTACTGCCGCATCGGGACGTTGTATTAAATGAGCATAACGAAATACTGGTGAAGGGTAATACCCTGGCTCGTGGATATTTCAGCAATGGCTGCCTGCAGTCAATAACTGACGCACAAGGCTGGTTCCATACAGGCGATATAGGTCGATGGCAGCATGATCAGTTACAGGTTGTCGGTCGAATGGATAATATGTTCGTTTCAGGCGGTGAGAATATTCACCCTGAGGAAGTGGAGCAGGCTCTGCTGACATTCCCGGAAATCATTCAGGCAGTCGTTGTTTCAAAAGCGGATAATGAATTTGGATATCGTCCAGTGGCTTATGTGCAGACAACGAATGGTCAGCTTGATGAAACATTTACAAAAAAGAGACTAACAGGCAAGATAGCTCGGTTTAAAATACCGGATCGTATCCTGATTTTTCCCGAAGGTGTGGTTAGTTCCGGAATCAAAGTCAATCGCCATTTTTTTAACTCTCTCGAAACAGAATAAGAGTATTTACTGAAAGCAATGGCTGGGAAGTATTATTCTTTGAAGGCTTCTGGATTTCCGAGTTTTGCAGTAAGAGCGTTGAAGTTAGAATACAACTATGAATAAATCAGAGCATAGCTCCAGTATAGCCAGTACAGATGAAGCTTGTGACCGGCCAGATCGGGCATTTATAGCAATAAAACTTCCTCTGGATTTAGCGGCCACCTTGCATAAAAAGGCAATTCATCGTGCTGGAGAATCTTTGAGTGATGATTTGCGATGGGTGGTTCCTCAGAAGCAACATCTTACGCTCAGATATCTGGGGGAAAGTACTTCAGAGCAGCTAGAGGAACTGATCCGGCTTTTGGAAGTACAGCTGACAGGCACTACCGTTTTTGACAGTATGACAGGTTGTTTTGATTTTTTTCCTGACGCGAGTCGACCCAGGGTGTTAGCTCTTGATATGCATTCAGGACAGGAACTGAAAAAACTGGCCAGAATGTGTGAATCCATTGCGGTTGATTGTGGTTTCAAGCGCGAAGGTCGAAATTTCAGACCCCATGTGACCCTTGGACGGTTTAAAAAGCACAGTCATGTGACTCACAGCCATTTTTTCAATATGTCCAGTTTCAAGATGACCGTCCATGAGATTTTGCTGATGAAGAGTGAACGGACTTCCGAAGGCACCCGATATAAGACAATGCACGTTATTCCTCTTCAGCCCCTGGCTATCAGCGCCTGAACTCACCTCTGTGGCTATTGGCATGGAAGCCCGATAGTCGATCCGAAAATCAGATGATCTAAAAACTGATTCTTTGATAGGAATCAATAGCCTTTTTGAGATCACGTGTTAGTTTGTCAAAAATTACACAATCGGATTACTCAATGGAACTAGTCTGTCCCGCAGGAAATTACCCTTCCCTCAAGGCGGCTGTTGATAATGGTGCAGATGCTGTCTATATCGGATTTAGAGATGAAACTAATGCCCGCCATTTTGCCGGGTTAAATTTCTCTGATAAACGGGCAATAAAAGCGTTGGATTATGCTCGCAACAAAAATGTTCGGCTTTTTGTTGCAGTGAATACTTTTGGGCAGGCCGGTTCATGGGATCGCTGGCAGAATGCCGTAGCGGCCTGTTCAGATCTGGGAGTGGATGCCTTAATTGCTGCTGATATTGCGGTATTGGATCATGCCGCAGAAAAATACCCGGATCTAAACCTTCATCTTTCTGTTCAGGCTTCGGCAACCAATCATGGCAGCCTGTCATTCTACAAAGATAATTTTGATATCAAACGAGCGGTACTTCCCCGGGTTCTCTCTTTGAAGCAGGTTGAGCGGCTGGCTCTGAAGAGTCCGGTTGATCTGGAAGTTTTCGCCTTTGGCAGTCTTTGCATTATGGCCGAAGGTCGTTGTCTGTTGTCGTCTTATATTACCGGAGAATCCCCCAACACGGCTGGAGCCTGTTCACCGGCTTCCGCAGTTCGATGGCAGGAAACCGATAAAGGCATGGAAACCCGTTTAGGGGGAAAGCTGATCGATCGTTTTGGTGCTGATGAGCAGGCAGGTTACCCCACCCTGTGTAAAGGGCGTTTTGATGTAGAGGGTAAGGTTCATCATGCCATTGAAGAACCGACCAGTTTGAACACTCTGGATTTGATACCGGATCTTCATCGGATTGGGCTCTCTGCTGTGAAGATTGAAGGAAGGCAAAGAAGTCCGGCCTATGTTGCCGAAGTTGTACGCATCTGGCGAGAAGCGCTGGACAGCTATAAAGCGAACCCATCGTCTTTCCAGTCCCGTCAATCATGGATGTCGGGACTGGCAAAACTGTCAGAAGGCAGCCAGACAACTTTGGGTGCCTACAGCAGGCCCTGGCAATAATTGAAGGAATGACAATGGAAATTACTCTGGGGCCACAACTGTTTTTCTGGCCAAAAAATGATGTTTTCTCATTTTATGAGAAAGTTTCGAACTCTGTGATTGACCGGGTCTATCTGGGTGAAGTGGTTTGCTCGAAGCGTCGGGAACTGAAACTGGATGATTGGTTGACCATCGCTTTGATAGATAAAACAGACAGTTGCAGGCGAAGGGAAAGGAGGTGGTACTGTCGACATTAACACTGGTGGAATCCGAGTCTGAACTGGCCCAGGTAAATCGCATTTGCCAGAATGAACGCTTCTTAATTGAAGCGAATGATATGGCAGCCGTTCAGGCTCTTTCGAAAAAAGGTGTACCGTTTGTCACAGGGCCGTCGGTTAATTTATATAACGCTTATGCATTGAAATCACTGCACAAATCAGGGCTGAAACGCTGGGTTATGCCCGTAGAACTGTCCTGTGATCAATTGCGCAAAATCCTTGAAGAAACGGCGCAGCTTGGGCTCTCTGACCTGGAAACAGAGGTATTCAGCTACGGCTATCTGCCTCTGGCCTATTCCGCACGTTGTTTCACTGCACGCGCCAGGAACATCACTAAAGACCGTTGTGAATTTTCCTGTATCAAAACCCCTTCCGGTATTCCTCTGGCAACTCAGGAGGGCGAGGATTTGTTTACG
>CBDBOO010000079.1:0-12748 GCA_965208385.1 Endozoicomonas sp. | reverse complement strand
TGCCTTGCGCTGTTGCGCCATCAGGAAATTCCGTATTACTCCATAAGGCTCTTAACATCTTTGCCAAATGTGATTTACCAGATCCATAGAAGCCACTAATCCATACCGCTGCTTGCTGAGCCTGATCAATATTATTCAGATAGGTACGGAGAATATGGTCAATCCCTTTTTCGTATTGACCATCGCACACAAAGGTTTCAAGTTCATAACGCAAGGTGTCCAGTGCTTCTTGCGTTTTGTCATCGTTAACACTGGCAACCCCTTCATTGACTAGTTTACTTCGTACTGGGTTTTTGAGGTAAATATCCTGATTTAACATCAACTGCCTTCCTTTATTTAGTAATCTTTGTCAGCGGTGATGGGTACCGCCAGATAGTTCCAACCATCGTAACCACCTAACAGGTGATAGTTGTTATTTTCGTAACTACCGGGTAATAACACCAACAAACGCCCCTTCACACGAGGAGCCAGTTTGTCCACCATATCTTTCACGGTCATAAAGCCAAAAATACTTCCGACACCGGACAATGCAACAACCGTATTGTTGTTGACATTCTGGTCTGAAATAAAGGTTTCAAACTCACTGACTAACCACTCCAGATATCTTGGCAAGAGCGTATTGAGAAGTAGTGGTTTGTTGAAATAGCCTTTTGCATATTTCTGAGTTGCCATCCAGTTTGCGAATGTCTCAGTAAGATCAAACAAAGCCCAGTCATGACCACTGCCTTTTGTTACCAGATCAAACTCATCCAGCCGTGCACGCAAGCGACGTTCTTCGCCTTCATCATATACGCAGAAGATGACTCTCTGAGCGGCTGCTTCGTCAGACCAGGGTAATGATATTCTTTGCCTGTAACGTTCGATGAGAGAATCAAGCTTGCTCACGAAGTAACTCCATTTCTTGGTCATTTATTAATGTTCGAAAAGCAACTTCGATAACACGATCGACACGCTTGAAAACCATCCAACCTTTACGAGAAGCTTCTTCAGCCAGTTCTATTGCTTTAACTTGGGAACAATCAAGTAATTTGATGTAATCTGTGGCAAAGAGTTCCTCTCCTCGAACACCCGTTATGTAACCAAGCAACAGTGCGTATGCAACTGCTCCTGCAGAAGGCTCTGGCTGAATACGGATTTTCTTTGTTCTCCCCTTCAAATAACCCGCATGAGTCCAGGTTGAATTGATGTTCTGAGCTGCTGATCTTAGAGTTGCCTCACTAAAGCGATCAGGAAAGGTCTCTTCGATCAATGCTTCAAGGCTCTGACGTGTCACTTGAATGCCGGGTTCTGCTTTAAGAATCAGAGGTGCACTTTGCCTCAGTATGGCGTCCCGGGTATAAGACAGCAGCAATGCCAAGAAGGGTCTTGCAGCTTCATCTCGTGCCCAAAAATATTTCAGCCCTCGAAACAGGAGAAAATTGTCATCGAGCGTATACAAATCAGCCAAGTGACGGGCTGTTAGTAAACGGGTTCTACCAGATCGCTTTGCCAGGCAGTTTTCCTCAGTAATCACTGAGAAATATTGTTCACGGCTGGCATTATCGTCGGGCAAATAATGGAGAAGTTCTGTCAGCTCTGGCAGCATCATCGTGCGAGACAAGTGGGCACCGCTATTGCCTGCACTGAAGCCAAGCTCTTCAAGGTTACTTACTTTGGACACGTCCAGCCTCCGATTCCGCTGCACCACCTGAACGAACCCATTGATCCACTTCTTCCATCTTGAATTTCCAGAAGCGTCCAATTCGGTGTGCGGGCATGCTTTTCTTTCCTATCCAGGCATAAACAGTGTCTTTGCTGACACCGAGATAGTCTGCCATCTGTTCGACTGACAACCAGCGCTCTGACATTAAGTGTTCTTCCGTTGGGGAAATGATCAAAAGTATATCCTAAGCATCAGGTAAGGTGTGTTCTAAATAGATATAATTTAGCCTGATTTGACCGGATTTGACAGGAGGAAGAACTTTAGATAGGTACAAATCCATACCCGAAAAAGTTACCAAGAGCCTGAAAATTAATGCTCTTTTTAGGCTGTGGATACCTGCTTCCATGAAAACACTGGTGGATTTGAATTAGAATCATGGATACCAAAGCAGGAGTACTTTGTATGAATGTTAAAGAAGTAGCTGTTACAGCAGAGATCACTGACCGCATGACGGGAGAAAAGCATAATGAGACATGCACGCTACATCTTATTCAGACAGGTCAATCTGGACATCAAATAGTTGCGAGGGCGAGCGGTTGCTTTACCGGTTTCGAATCTTTTCCGGTAAACAGTAATACCGCAAAAAATGGTTTTCCTCAGGGGTGGTATGCTTGTGTCGGCAGAAAATGGGAGTATGACACATTGTTTATCCCTTCAGCAGAAATGCAAAGGGCACTTGAAGCACTTAATATTAAATCACTCTTTGAAAACAACTGAGGAAACATACAAGAACACTTCGAGGGTCTTGCTATAGAGCATCTAAACCCGCCGAAAATATGACCTTCACAAAGGAAATCTTAAATCTGACATGAACAATTTCACCAACGCCACTATTCACTGATACTTCAACAGTATTACTATGTTGGTTTGCAATCACTCACACTCTACTATTTTAACTTATATGCAAGCCGCAACTATCAAACTATTTCTTGTTAAAGGCAGTCCTACTGGGCTTCGAACTGCTGAGATTTCTAACTGGACCGGCAAGGCTATTGCTGGTCCACGTAGTGATCTTGAAGATTTCCTCAGTCGTCCGGAACTGAAGACTCCCGGTGTTTATTTATTATCGGGCATTGACGCAGAATCGAGCAAACCGATGATTTATATTGGTGAAGCCGAGAATGTCTCGAAACGACTGAAGCAGCACGCCCAAACGGAAAGCAAGGATTATTGGGTTCACACGTCGGCGTTCGTCAGTAAAGATGATAACCTCACCAAAGCCCACATAAAGTACATTGAAGGTAAGTTAATTTTGCAGGCACACGCCAGCAAACGGGTGGTTGTTATGAACAGCGCCTCCAGTGGATCTTCTTTACCCGAGGCTGATCGGGCTGAAATGGATGTATTTATCGAGAAAATGGTTCAGCTCCTACCAGTTCTTGGGATTCATCATTTTACTTCCCCTGTAGTATCAAAACCCTCTGAAAAAGAAAAAGCCTCTCTCTCACAGAGTTCGGCGCACACATTCTATTTCAACGCAAAAGGGGTAACAGCGACTGGTAGGCGCTCTGAAGAAGGCTTCACTGTCTTTAAAGGTTCTCAGACTCCTGAATCCGTGAGTTCAGGTGATAAAAAAATCACAAAACCCCAGCCCTGCCAGTAGCTGTAGGCTAGAATTCACTTATTCAAAATCTCACCCAATAAGTGAAATTCTGTGGAACTCAAATTTGAGCAATCGAAGAGCGAATTCTATACCCCGGCAGCAGGGCTCTGTTTCGTAGGCCGTGCCCTAAACAAAAACACATCTTTAAAACGTTCACTCCGTTCTATTAAGAAGCGCCATGGGATTCCCAACATTGAACTGGTGCGTGCTTTTATCGGCTTACTCGCCTTAGGTAAAACCAATTTTGATTCTATTGACAACTATCGTCACGATGACTGGTTCAAGCGCAGCATGGGTATTAAACAGATGCCGTCTTCCAGTCGGCTACGGCAGCGCTTTAATGAAGATGCCACAGAACTGATACCGCTAATTGAAGAAGCCCTTGCCGAGTTATTGGTTGAACTCAATGCACCGGTCACTCCTCTTCCCAAAAAACTCGATAACTTTGAGCATATTCCGCTCGATATAGATGTTACTCCTCAGGATAACAGTAAGACCAAAAAAGAGGGCTCTCAATATACTTACAAGAAGTTCTTTGGTTATGCCCCCATTATGGCTTACCTCGGGCAGGAGGGATGGTGTATGGGGGCTGAGCTTCGTCCCGGTTCACAGCATTCTCAGAACGATTTTTTACCATTCCTCAACCGCATATTACACAGAGTTCGTCGTCTTACTCAGCAACCGATATTGCTACGTCTCGACAGTGCTCATGATGCCGAGGACACACGCAAAGACGTCGCTCGCTATAAGAACGTTGATCACATCACCAAACTCAATCCCCGCCAACAATACACGGCTACATCCTGGCTTCCAACACTTGAAACAGCTGGCGTGGAGTGGGATGAGCTTCGCCCCGGAAAGCACTATGCGACACACACCGTCATCCATGAAACTGTCTACGGAAAGCAGCGCCTTATCATCCGTATTATTAGGCGAACCACGGATTCAGTGGGGCAGTATTTTTTAACCCCAGACTATGAACTTGATGGTTGGTGGACGACACTGGATGAGGACGGGTACAGCAATGATGACGTTATATTGCTTTATGAAGATCATGCGACCAGCGAACAGTTCCACAGTGAATTCAAGACCGATATGGATCTTGAAAGACTTCCATCTGGAAAATTTGACACAAATGACCTTGTCATGTGCCTTGGTGCCCTAACTTACAATATCTTACGTTACATGGGTCAAACCTGCTTGCTTGGACCGGAATCACCCGTCCGTCACAAAGCCAGCCGCCGTAGAATCAAAACGGTCATGCAGGAGCTGATTTATCAGGCTGCACGATTTATGGAAAAAGGGCATCAGTTTATTCTACGGTTTGGCCGTCATAGTCCTGGTTTACGCGCCTTTATGAAGCTTTTCCCTGAAAAGATGCTCTGCTAGCCAATACGTTCTCATTATTAAACTGAATCAAAAATGCCGTTGAGTCGGTAGGATTTTGTTTGCATAGGAATTACAAAATACTCTCTAACGCTTAGATTTCTGTTGTTTTTTTAAGCAATACGGTCTCTTTTTTTGTGAAGGTTAAGGAAATAACGATTCCTTATGTCGGGATTGAGTTAATAAGGATGGAAATACGTCTCCTGAATTAAGAAATCACGGATTCAGGAGACTGTAAAAACGCCCGTAAAGGCATGTCCTGCAGGTACCATTAAAAGTAGAGAGCGCTTATTGGAAAAAGGGGTTATTGTTTTGTCTGGCAATGCCTATGCTTTTATTGAAGATCATGAGTTCAGTAGCCCAAGCGCTGCGGCTGGTTTTATTCAGGGAGGGAGTGTGAATGGACTTACTGCCTGGGTAACAAAGGATAATCAAACTTTGAAAGATATAGAAAGCTAACTGCCAGATTACACTTCCACCTCATACTGTGCCAGATCTGGTGCAGTACTCTGCACTTCTCCATTCCGCACAAACGCCTTTTTTCCTTCCGCAACCATCTCTCCTATTACCGTTACCACAGAGCCATCTCTTAACTGTGCCTGACTGGTTCCATTGCCGTTGTTGGCTATGATAGTTACGACGGTTCGGGTTCCCTCTGGAATGAGAGCTTTGAACTGTTGCCAGATGTTGGTAGTAGCCATCCGATGTCCTTTTCTTAAAGCCAAAAAAAAGGGCTCTTCAGGGATAACTGTGGGTAAATCAAGTGGATTTTAGGTAGAAAAGCACCTGCCCCCTGTGTCAGCATAGTTGTCGCCTCTCCTGATTTATAAAACTTCAATGTTTAGGGGCGGCAGGATGAGAAAACAATGGCTCGATATTCAGCCGAAATGAAGGCGTCTGCTATTCAGAAAATGATGCCTCCCAACAACATGACTGTTGCCCAGATTGCCCGTGATACTGGTATAACGGAAACCACCCTGTACACTTGGCGCAAACAAGCCAGAAACCAAGGAGTGCCTGTGCCCGGAAATGGCAAGAATCCAGACCAGTGGAACCCTGAAAGCCAGTTGGCCGTTATTATCGAAACGGCTGCACTCAATGAAACAGAGTTGGCTGAATACTGTCGTAAAAAAGGTCTGTTTGCTGAACAAATACAGCAATGGAAAAACGCCTTTATTAACAGCCGTTCTACACTGATTGAGAGCCATGCCAGTACGCGCAAATCCTTGTCTGATGACCACAAAAGAGACAAACAACAGATCAAGAAACTGGAACGTGAACTGAACCGCAAGGACAAGGCATTAGCAGAAACTGCTGCCCTGCTGGTACTCACAAAAAAGGCCCGCGAGATCTGGGGGGAACCAGGGGACGCTTAGTCTCTCTTCCAGATCGACGCAACGCTATCAGCCTGATTAAACAGGCGACCAAGGACGGGGCTCGACAGTCGAAAGCCTGTAAAGCCCTTGGCCTGTCAGAAAGAACCGTTCAACGCTGGATGCGAGGAGACGAAGTGGTATCAGATGATCGTAAAAATGCCGACAGACCAGAGCCAGTTAACAAGCTGTCAGAGGCTGAGCGGCAAGCGATTGTCGATGTTTGTAACAGTACCCGTTTCAAGAGTCTGCCGCCCAGCCAGATCGTGCCAACACTGGCAGATGAAGGTCAGTATATTGGTTCGGAAAGAACATTTTACCGGGTATTAAATGAGGCAGGACAACAGCATCATCGCGGGCGTGCAGCCAAGCCAAACAGGCATAAGCCAACGTCTTACTGTGCCACCGGGCCGAATCAGGTGTGGTCGTGGGACATCACTTATTTAAAGTCTCCAGTACGGGGGCAGTTTTTCTATTTGTATCTGGTCGAAGACATCTACAGTCGTATGATTGTAGCTTGGGAAATTCATGAAACCGAATCGGCTGAGCATGCGTCAGAGATGATTACTAAAGCGTGCATAAAGCATGGTATCGGCGCCTTAAGTGCACCACTGGTTTTACATTCCGATAACGGCAGCCCTATGAAAGGCGGCACCATGCTATCGACCCTGCAGCGTCTTGGTGTAGTGACGTCGTTTAGTCGGCCTCGGGTCAGTGATGACAACCCATACTCTGAGGCAATATTCAGAACCTTGAAGTACCGTCCAGGTTACCCACGCCGTGCGTTTTCTGATCTTGAATCAGCACGCAACTGGGTGCATGGTTTTACCCAATGGTATAACGAATAAGGATAGATTGCGCCCAGCCGCAATCTTATCCGGTTGTTGCACAAGCCCGGTTTGACTTATGGTGAAGGTCGTCTATTGAAGATATCTTTTCTGGCGGGTATTAAATCAGAGCGCTTTTTCTGAACGCTCTTTATTCAAGATGTAGGCCATCCGACCACTGCATTATAGTAGTCTGATGCTTTGTTATTCTGTAAGACGGTCTGCTATTCCCTCCGTTCTTGTGAATGGCGGTGAGTATTTCTGTTTGTTAACTCAGGTCGGTTTCATAAAACGGAATGCGATGTGCTTCATCGATTCGCCACACTTCCTGCATTTAAATACCGGTCGAATGATGGCTTTTATAGGGCTGATAATGACGTTGAGAATCAGTTGAACCTGTCGCAGTCGTTTCTTTGCGTTGTTGTGCAAAAATCCGTAATCCCGAGATCGCCGGAATCGTTTCGGTAGAACGTGTTTCAACACCAGCCATAAAAAATCCTCTCCGGGCAATGTACGGGTGTCTTTTTTGCCGGTTTCGCTGTTGATGTAGGCAAAGGTGACTTGTCCTTGTCGACTGGACAGAATGTTTTTATCGCTGATCACGCCTCTATAAAGGTAGCGAGAGAGATACTTTAGGGCAGTCAATCCTTTACCGACGTGTTTGCAGTTAACGACCCATTCTTTCGGGACTGTGACCTTTAGCTTTGGTGATAAAAGTTTGTGTTCATCCAGTGCTTTCAGAAGTTTGGCTCGAAACACTTTGGCCAGATTCTTGCCATTGAACAGGTATTTGCCCTTAAATTTTCGCCACTCATTTTTTCGAGTGTTGATGCCTCCGCCGGGTATGACAAAGTGTACATGGGGATGGTAATCCAACCGACGACTGTGGGTATGCAATACACCGGTCATGCCCAGATCTGCGTCCATGTTTTTAGGATTCGCGCCAAACTCTTTCAGGGTTTCTGAAGCGATTTTGAATAAGAGGTCATAAACCGTTCGCTGGTTCTGCCATGCCAGCGTTCGAAGCTGAGCGGGTAAGGTAAACGTCACCATAAAGTATTCCACCGGCAGCAGCTTTTGACTTTGCCGTGCCAGCCACTGGCTGGTGTCGGTGTTCTGGCAACGATTGCAGTCACGGTGTCCGCAAGACATAGGCTTTTGATCCCGACTGCCACAGCCATTGCATTCCAGTAATGTCATGCCTGAACCTGGAGTTCGACAGAGTTGGATCGCTTGAAGTGCTTTGCGATGACTCGGTAATAAACAATGCTCGTATTTTTTCAGAAAGCGATCACTGTATTGATCAGCAATGTCAGCGAGATTCATTGATCGTCTCCTTTTAGGTTGAGAGCGTCGATCATATGATTCATTGTTTTCTGAGTATTCAGTTGAACTGTTTCAGTGAGCTGGGTGTAGATAGCCGTTGTTTTAGGGCACATGTGTCCGAGCAACGTCTGAATAGCTCTAAGGCTCAGACCTTGCTCCAGCAGGTGGGTAGCAAAACTGTGTCGTAAGTTGTGAGGACTGACTTTTTTATTGATTCTGGCGTCTTTGACCAATTGCTTCATGGCTTTCTGGGTACAGGACAAGCTCATGGGTTGAGTGGCTTTATGTCGTTGTTTGGCGGTTTGTCCTTCAGGAAACAGAAATCGAGGATTCTGATGAGTCGCCCAATAGCGTCGTAGGGCTTTGAGCGTACGAAGGGGAAGGTCGACATAGCGATCTTTACCGCCTTTACAACCTCGTAAATGAACCTTCATTCGTTCGGAATCGATGTCAGTTGTGGTCAGGTTAAGGCCTTCACTCAACCTCAACCCCATACTGTAAAGCGTGAGCAGAATGGTGTAATACCGTAGCTTTCTGGCTTTATTGAGCAGGCGTTCTATTTCTGATGCGGTGAGAATAACGGGAAGCCGTTTGACCGATGGCGGCTTGATGATCTCCACGAAATCCCAGTGTATTTTAAGGACATGTTTCCAGAAAAACTGAATTCCGTTACGGTCGGTTTTGACGGTGCTCCATGAATGAGATTTCACCAGAGCAGCAAAATAGGTTTTAAGATCATCAGGAGTGAGGGTGTCGGGACAGCGGTCAAAGAAGGTGGCCAGACGCCGCAGTGGTCGGCTATAAAGATCAATAGTGGACTTGCTGTTTCCTTGAAGTACCAAGGCTTGCAGGTGATTTTGGTACAGTTGTTCAAATCGTTTTTGTTCGGTACTGTTCATTGAATGGACTTCCGGAATATGCCACAACGGGTTGTTGTGGAATCAGGAAGTATTGGACATTCGGAACGGTGCTTGTTTTCGCCGCGTAGCGGCTTGGTTCAACAATGGTGATGACTTCGTCCACAATTTCCATCTTGAACCAAGGATCAATGACCATCAGTTTGACGTTGTAATCCCCGCCCCACGGATAGTTTTGCTGTACTTCACGACCAAACTTCAGCGTTCCATCACCCAGATCCCAAATATACTGAAGCGCCTCTCCTTCTGGATCAGTTGAGCCAGCTCCAGACAGAGTAAACGTACGACTTCCGTCGTTGCTTACAACAACATCACCGGAAGGCGCCAGATTATCTGACTTAATGAAAGAAAGTGCTTCAGCATCAGAAAGCGCGCGCTTATAGAATTTGAAGTCACTGAACAGATAGCTGCTGTTGATATCAGAACCAACACTCTGAGCAATGCGAACTGGATCGGAAGTGTTCAGATCTCCAGTCACAAACGCATAGTCATACTCACCGCTGTTTGGATCAGCAGGATTACCGTCAATCCAGGCCCTCAACGCTCCATTAGTTTGGTCAATAATGCCAACAAAGTTATGCCATTCATTGAAGTCCAGATCAGATAAGTCAAAGGCCAGATCTGACTTGGTACCGGCAATATTTGTGCGATAGAACAGAGAAGGCTCTTTGGAACCATCACCATTCACATCAAAAGAGGCAGTAAAAGTACTCCAACCAGCATTGCCACTGGACAGATTACCTTTATTAATCATTTGGTAAACTGAATCAGCCGCTGGAATGCGGAACCAGTAAGAAATAGTCTGAGACTCATTACTACCCAGGTCAAACTTCACATCGTCCGCAATCTCATAAGTGCCGCTTGAACCAAAATCACTGGAATTCCACTCTCCTTCAAAGTCGGTTGGCTGAGGAACTGGATTAACCGGATCGACAGGATCAACGGGCACCGTTGGATCAAATGGTTCACTTGGGTTGGTTGGAACCATCAGAGAACCTTCAACAACATCTTTCTTATGCCATGGATCAACTACCATCAGTTTGACGGTGTAGCTGCCATCATTTATATAGGTCTTTTCAATCTGTCTTCCATATTGAATGGTGCCATCACCCAGATCCCAGATGTACTGCAATGCCTCGTTTTCAGGATCAGTTGAACCAGCAGCTGACAGAGTAACAATACGACCACCTTCGTATGCTGCGCTGATATTGGCAACAGGCACCTGATTGGATGCTTTCGCAAAGCTCTGAACATCATCACCTGATAAAGCTCGATCGTAGTAACGAACATCGCTGAGCAGATAACTGCTGTCCAGATTAACTCCGGCTCTTTGTGCAATCTGAATCGGATCAGATGTATTCAAAGCACCCTGCTGGAAGGCGTAATCATACTCACCACTGGCAGGATCAACCGCTTCTCCGTTAAGCCAGGCTTTCAATCCTCCAGCAGAGTCCTGATCAATAACAGCAACAAAGTGTTGCCATTCATTGAAATCAACACCATACAGGTTGGCTGCCAAATCAAGCTTAGTGCCATTCATATTGGCACGGTAAAACAGGTAAGGTGTGTTGTTCCACCTCACTGTGAAGTTGGTCCAACCAGCAGAACCACTGGATTGGTTTCCTTTTTTCACCAGGTGATAAACACTGTTGGCATTAGGAATACGGAACCAGTAAGAGATACTTTGAGACTCACCGGAAGCCAGATCATATTTGGTATCATCAGGTACCAAGTAACCATTCTCTGTACCCAGTGCACTGGACTGCCACTGACTGACAAAATCCTGAGGGCCAACTACTGGCTGCACTGGTGGATCAACAGGATCGATAGGACCAACCGGATCAGTAATGCTGTCATTACCGTCGGTCAGCCAATCCAGAGTGAAGTTAGAGTAATAGATGTCACTGCCTTTTTCGTACAGCACCCCAATTCTCTGATCTTCCTGAATCACCATATCGGAGTAAGCAGAATTACCGGCATTCACCAGTTTACTGACGGTCCAGGTTTCACCTTCGTCATAGCTCATCTTAACCGTCAGATCAGTCCGGGAACTCTGACTATCAGGGTGAGAGAACAACAAGCGGTTTCTGTTGGAGCGGTCCTTGCGGGTGTAACGGATAATAGACGACGCAACCGTAGGTTCTATCAACTCTTGATCATCCACCGGATCACCAAAGGTCAAACCACCATCGGTAGAAATGGTGACTGCGCGGTGCTTACTGGCGGTTGGCCGATAGTTACGACTGTTAAACATAATGTCGCCGTTGACCAGCTCTACCGCCTGAACTTCATTGAGCTTGTGACCTTCAATTTTGCCACCAATGGTCCAGGTTTCACCGTGATCATCACTCCAGTACGCATAGTTTTCATTATACGTTCCGTTGTTACTGCCTTCTGTGGTTGGGTTGTACTGACCAGAAAAAAACAGACGACCATCCCGACCTTCCGCTTTTGCAGCATCGGTATTTAATTGAATAGCATGTCCTGTAGGAGGAACCTGCATGCATTGACCGGGTATGCGCACCTGATCAGTAATATCAGTGGCTTCACTCCAGGTCACGCCATGATCAAGACTGGTTTTATACAGAGCGCTACGACCGGCCGTTTCACAATTACCGGTATGGTTGGCAGAAACCGCCGCTTCACCAGCATTGGCGTTATTCCACATAACCAGCATGCGACCCAGTTTCTGGTCTCCGTCACTGTCCAGGATCGGATTACCACCGGCATCAACCTGAGGATAGGTTTCATCATAAACTGCCGACATATTCTGCGCGGCTTCAGTGCCAAAATCAGCGATAACCTCTAATGGACTCCAGGTTGTACCGGAGTCAGTGCTTCGCTTTAGTACAACATCGATATCACCATGATCTGAACTGCCGTTTTTGCGAGCTTCAGCAAAAGCTAACAGGTCACCATTTCCTGCTGTAACAATGGTTGGAATGCGGAAGCGCGCATAACCCTCACTGGGGCTGGCATAAACGACATTATTACTGAATGGGTTGGGTTCACCTTCAATGGTAATTACTTCTGTGAGGACATCGGTCTTATGCCAGGGGTCAACGACCATCAGCTTAACGGTGTAATCTCCACCCCATTGATAAGTCTGTTGAATCTCAGGACCAAACTGGATATTGCCATTACCCAGATCCCAGATATATTCCAGATCTTCTTTTTCAGGGTCTTTAGACTCTGCTGCAGATAAGGTATAGGTCCGATCGCCATTATCAGTAACGGTTAAATCCGCTCTGGGTGACCGATTGTTCGGTCTGATAAATGTCTGAACTTCGTCGTCCGTTAAAGCACGTTTGTAATAACGCAAATCATTGATCAGGTAACTGCTATCGAGATTACTGCCTGCACTTTGCATTACTTTAATCGGATCAGCAGTATCCATGGCGCCGGCCAAAAATGCGTTATCATATTCACCAGAAGCTGGATCAACAGCCTCGCCATCGACCCAGGCTCTCAGCTCACCAGAGTCCTGATATATAATACCTACAAAGCTATGCCACTCACTGTAGTCAAAACCTGACAAATCCATAGCAAGGTCATTTTTCACCCCTGCTAACTTAGTGCGATAAAATAGATGATCTTCTTTGTTCCCGTCACCA
>CBDBOO010000078.1:0-16888 GCA_965208385.1 Endozoicomonas sp. | reverse complement strand
ACGACCATACTAGTGTAGTCGTTTTTCTTGACATTGTTTAAATCACACACCCGTTTCATGTGTGCCAGCTCTGACTTCAGCTGATCAATCTGGGTATTCAACGCTGCTGTATCGATTTTATACTTTGACTTGAGCTCGGAATGTTTAGTTAGTGCTTTTTGCTCTCGGTCACAAGCAGCCTTCCACATGGCACGCCACTGGTTAGCCTGTTGCTTAAGCTGGATATGCTCCTGCTTAGTCAAGACAACCTGCGAGGTGATAAAGGGGGCAGGTGTTAATGCAGAAGCTGTGCTTGATACAGAAATATGAGCACTTTGCATGCTCTAAAAATAGACTACTTTGGGCTGCTTTGTAGTAGCTTGTAGAATGGTTACGGTCAGCCAGTGTTGTGGCACAGCGATCCCCCCCTCCCTCCAAGACAGGAGATCAGAGAAATGATCAGGGAAATGATCAGGGGAAAAAACTCTACGTCCCTGTGTCGCTGGGTAAAGCCAGTTTTTCAGCTTCAAGTGTCAGCTCAGATGCAGAAAAACAATTCGGTAAGGTGCGCTCAATGGTACTAATCTGGGAGGAGTTCATCTCGGGTAGTCACCATAACTTGCTTCTCAAAACAAGTTTGGCTATTTGAGATGAGCTTTAGATTAAATATTGGCAATGCGTGTGGGCAGCTATTCCCCATGCTTATACGACATCGGTAACAGCGTATAAGAAGCATCACACGCAGGGCGCAGCTACAGCTGCTTACGTGTTGAGATATGTAATTTTTCCCAAAAACTCGACTATTTATCACGAGCATACAAAATATATACGACTTCGTACGCTAGTGATACCAAGGGGTTTAATGAAACGTGGGGAATTGCTGGCGTGTGGGCTTAATGTCTACCATAAGAGTCATCACTACCGTCAGGTTTGCATCTATTTTTCAGAATACTTTAATTATGTATGAGATTAAGATAAATTGGAACAATGCAAGCAGAGATAAAACTGACGACTTTTTTCTGAATCAAAACAGTTTTATCTCATCAAAACTGCTGTTAGTTAGTTTTCTTATATTAATGAATTTAACCTTAATACATTCATCTTCTTTAGTTGCTCAACAATATAACAGGAGTTTGGACTTTAGATTTCAGGTATTACATCACAATACCGAATCAGAAAATGGAATATATCATGAGTTATTAAGCCCCATATATTTTGAGCTGGGTATCGGTGGACGACACCTATACAGCGCTTGCTATATCTATGACAGTGTATCTGTTTATGATGTAAAAAAAGGAGGAATGCTCTTCAATCTTCGAACGTATCATAATGGAGAGGTTCTCGATGGCGTTGTTCAGAAATTAGATGGGCCAAAACCTATTGTGATCAGTCCCAATGGAAGATATCTTTCTGTCATCGCCAGAGAAACCAATACATTAAGTATTTATCAAATTGATGCAGACGGCTTGTTATCTCACCCTCAAACCTATTCTCATGGTGATTTTGTTTCTGATGGTAACGGAGGCACAATTCGTTTGGAACTGCTTGGTTTAAGAGATTCCAGATTTCATATATCTGGGGAAAAATTGTTTGCTTTTACAATCACAAGTAATGTAATTATTGCTTTTGATGTTAGTAGTAACGGATTAATTAATCCTAATATTTATCGGAATTTTGTCCTTCCTGATGGTAGTGGAGAACATATTATTTCTGGAAGACGAGGGTTTTTCCACCCTAACGGAAAAAACTTATATGTAGTGGAAAGAAATAGAATTTTTGTTCTATCGGTTTCCCCTGATCTTCAGTTATCTCTACTTAAGGTTTATAGCAACGGTGAAAGTCTAAATGGAGTAAGTCAAAGTATTAATCTTCCTGCTGATGGTGTTGTCAATGTTTTATACAACCTTCTTTATCTGGCCGATTATTTTAATAATTCATTATTGATTTATAAAATAAATAGCGATGGGCTTTTTTCGGAAGTGACTGTCATTTTTTTTCCTGAATATACTAGCAATTCTTCAGTAACAACTTTATTCCTCAGCTTTGACAACCGTTACCTTTATGTTGTTAATTATGGTCATCATTGGGTACGAATCTACGAATTGAATGAAGGTATTCCGGGTCAGTATGTTCAGTATTCAGATGGAGACCCTTATTTAACTGGTCATTACTTTTTACTATTTCCTATTTCAATTGCTTTTAGCCCTGATGACTCTATTACATATATTAGTAGTTTTCAGGAACTGTCAGTTTATCGAACAACACCTCCAGAAGATTATGACTTTTTTTCTGAAGAGCTAACATGTAAAAACAGATTGGAGAGAGTTAATGGGGAGCATTTTGATGTTTTAACTTTAATTGAAAGCACTAACAACACAATAAATCTTTATGGTCAACGTCAACGAGACCGAGAGACTGATCTAAACCAGTATAGACAACAGTTAGCCATTGAGATAAATACTACTGACTCTCTAGAGACAAATATTACACGAGATCTTGATGACAGGCATGATAGATTTGAAGAAATTATTGAAGCTTTTGGACAAGCGAAGAAGGTATTGTTTGCACATGAATCTGAACTTGCTGATGCTCAAAAAACTCAGGAGTTAGAGCTGATTGATTTTAAAATAACACAAAACAAAATTGAGAATGATGCTAGATCACGGAGTAATCATATTATTCCTACCCTGCTTTCAATTCTTCAATTCAGCTGCGCTCCTGTTATTTTTATTATTTTACATTAATGGAGTCATGCTATGTTAGCAAAAAAATATTTTTCATTTTCACTATTAATGCCTATTTCAAGCCTTATACTTGTTATTTTTTTTCCTTGTATATCTGCTTTTGCACAAACAGAGCCCGGCACAGTTTTTGACAGAATACAGTTCATTGAAAGCCCTGACGGGGGAGATCACCGACATGGACAAGGTGGTTTAATCGCGAACAGAAAGGGTGATCTGATTTTTGAAATATCTTTTGAGCATGCTTCTATTTCTGTTTACAACGTATTAATTAATGGATCGCTTGCTTTTCTAAGGGCTTATAATAATCAACAAACTGTTAATGGGAGCGAGTTGGATTTGAGTGGTATTGTTAATGGACGACTGAGCCATGATGATAAGTTTTTATTTATTACGTCCTATACCAATAACGCAATTCTTGTTTTTATGGTATCCGATAATGGTAATCTGGAGCTACAACAAATATACCACGATGGAGAATATCTTAACGAGGTTGCGCAAAGACTGAGAGGTGCTAATGCATTGGAGTTCAGTCTGGATGGAAGGTCTCTCTATATTACCGCCTCTGACAGTGCTGCCTGGACTGTTTATGCTGTAGAAGGCAGCGTACTTTCACATCCTGTTATTCATTATGACAGTGGTGTAGAACCTCTTAAAGGAGTGACGGATGTCATTTACAGTGCTGATGAGAGTGTCCTGTATTTCACCGCCCGTACCAGTAATTGCTTTCTTGTCTACGATAGGAAATACAGTGGCCTTACACAACTACGAAATACCTATTGTAATGGTGAAATTCTGAATAGTACCGAGCAGGCACTTTCGGGTGTTTCAGATATTTCACTGTCTGCTGATGAGCGCACTCTTCGTGTGCTTGCGGATGGAAATAATACCCTCTCAATTTATCGCCTTGAAAACACCTATGGACCCATAACACTTCAATCAATTCACTCGATAGATCAACCTCTCTCTGAATTTTATAACATGACTCTGTATCAACCCTATGCTGCATTGCGAAGCTATAGCGATACAGGACGTTACTATATGTATATCAAATCAGCCCCTGACTGATACTATGCACATTTATGCGCAAAACAATAATGGAGACCTGCAACAGCTGTACACTTACTATGATTATAATCACTTGTTTAATCTGGAAAATAGCGGAGGAATGCTGGTCAGTCGATTGGGATTAAGATTTTATTTCATGAGTTCAAACGGCCTCTCGGTTTATCGATTGATTCCTGCTGATTTCCAGGGCTCATCCATGCTTTTGAATGTTTGCAGAACAAATGTTACGCACATAGAAGCCGATCTCCACGAGCTTGAGCAAACGTTACTCGTTTCACAGAATCAGGAAAATTCAGAAAGCCAAGTACTCTCTTCGCTTAATGCTCAGATTGAGGCTATTCACTTACAGATTGCCCAGCTACGAAATAACCGGTTAATAGTAATGAATATTGCATCAAATCATGTGACTTATTTGGAAAGACAGACAACAACAATACAGCTGATTCTGAATGAAGTGCAACAAAGAATCGAACTGGTTAATGCAACGCTTAACAGCACTTATAACCGAATTAATCAAATTGCCGAAGACAAAAAACGATTAAACCAGGAATCGCCAGATGCTGATTTACCTGAAAGTGAATCAGAGTATTTTACTGTTCCGGTTATTTTTTCAGGCGTCGTCGTTGCCACTGCAGCTATAGCCATTGGTGGGTATGTATTAACAGCCATTATTAACCATAAAACCCACCAGCTAGCTACAGAAGCTGTCGTCCGTATTACCACCCATCAGATGCTAGAAAGCAGTGCTGTCTTAAACAAACTGTATGTATCCCCTGGAACTGCAGAAGAAGAAATGACATCGGAACACTAGATTGCCATATTTATAAGTATGTAAACATGCGTAATCGAATTCGCATGTCACTTTCTCAGTCTGTCTCATGCTTGCTGTCACGTCCTTCTTCTTCAGCAGAGGTGCCTGTTTCTGATTCCTTATCAAGCAATTTCGGCTTCTTCTGTTCACTTCTTTTACTTCTCACCCGACGGTTCTGAAACCAGTGACACACTTGGTCGACTCGAATACCTTAATCTTCTGCTATAGCCAGTTTACTCTCCTGGTTTGGATGTGTGTTTTCTCGGTAGGCTGCTTCAAGGTCAAAAACATGCTCAAGAATCATTGCCTTGCCCGATCCATTGCCGATGCTGGCTGGCATTCCCTCATAACCAAGCTCGACTACAAAGCGAAGCAGGAAGGTAAGTATCTGGTGAAGATAGACCAGTGGTTTGCATCCTCTAAAACTTGCTCTTGTTGTGGTCATAAAGTGGATGAAATGCCATTGTCTGTTCGCAGCTGGGACTGCCCTAACTGCAAGATAATCGGTATTGATCGTGATGTGAATGCCGCCTGCAATATCAAGAAGCAAGGCATATTGAAGTTAAAAGCGGAAGGGCTGTCCGTTTCTGCCAGCCCTTTTCTGCCAATAGAGGCAAGCGTAAATCTAGCGCACTGTTAGTTGCTGCCTGAGAAGTTGGAAGCCTCGGCCTTTAGGGCGGGGAGCAGTCACAAAGGCTAACTAAATTTCAATATCGATATTTATCAAAGATATACGAAGGTGGTCGGTTGCTCCGAATGGTATTACCACAATCGGGTCAGAGTAATTTACGGGCCTTGCTACTGATATTGTCTGGCAAAGCTTCGTTTTTCAGAGATTGATTTTCAGGTTTGACCACAAGGCTCAAAGCATCGGGGCTTTTGACCAGATTTTTTTGCAGCCATTGAATGCTCTTCAACTGATGGCCTCCATGCCAGGGGTCATTAATGACGACCTTATTGCCTACCCTTCCGACAACAATGACAGAGTGTTGGGATAATCCTCTGGCAAACCGGATGTTGGCCAGTAAAGGTCCCTGCTCAAGCTTGTTCTGTATTGAGTCAGCATCATGTGCGTTAACGGCCTGCAGTTCCAGCTTATTATCTGCCATTGAGCGTCGAAAGGTCTCGTTATCAAGACCGGTCAGCAGCTTTCTTTTGGTATCAGCCATCACCAGCACTCCGGTTGATTTGTGTCGGGTACCGGGGACTGAGTCTTCATTTTTGCAGTTAAAATGCTGCAACAGCATTTCCTGACAGGCATCCAGACAGCCGTTAGGAGTGCCCTGCTGAATATGAGGAATCCCATGTAACAGAACATTCTCTCTTTTATACGTCTGATGGTTACTGCCTCGCACAATGCCCGACAATGTCGTGGTGTCTGTACTTCTGGCCTGATGCAGTTTTTTCTGAACCTGATTTGCTGGTTGTGCTCTTATTTTAAAGGCTTTCAGATGCTTAAAAATGTTCAGCCGTTGACGTCCTGAAGGTAAGAATTTTCTCCCCTTAATGGCGCTGGTTTTACGTGCTTTGTAGTGTCCATCCGGTGCAGAGGGTTTAACCGTGTTTATTGCCCTGGTCAGCCCTGCCTGATTATCCCTCACCCGATAGTTGAGCAGTTGTCCTATGGAACCCGTTGGCAGCTTCATACTCTAGCCCGAAAAGTGAATGCATCTCCTGCCTGTATCGGCCACAGGTCAATATGCTAAGGGGTTTTGTCGACGGGTTCCGACATGACTGCATGGGCTGCTTTTTTGAAGAATCCCTCTCTTAAGCCTTCGCGGTTCGGCCCAAAGTGTTTGCTGAACAGGTACGGGATTTATTCGCTTAACGACTATCAGAAAATGTAATATGGCATGGAAAAGTAGTTCTGTGGTTCTCTGCTATATTCTGTTCTCCTGCAGTGAAACAAAAAAAAGGCATGCGGTATGAATATTGAAACCCGGATAGGGGTGCTCGAAGAGAGCCATAAGAATCTGGATGCGGATGTTCACAGCCTTGCCCGTGTAATAGCGGATATCAAAAATATTGTACTGACCAATCAACATGATATAGCAGGTCTGAAGATAGATGTTGCAGGTGTTAAAAAAGATATCAGCAGTGTTAAATCAGACGTCACCTATGTTAAATCTGACGTCACCTATGTTAAATCTGATGTCACCGGTCTCAAATCCTGTGTTGCAGCACTGGCTGAAGCTACCTGTGCAGGTTTTCAGCGAGCTGACGAGCAACTCAATGATTTCAAACAGGAAACCCGTGAACGGTTTAATGTCTATGATAAGCAGTTTGACTCAATCGATAAACGCTTTGACTCAGTGGATCAGCGCTTTGACTCAGTGGATAAGCGATTTGATCAGCTGGAATTGCTTGTACGTCAGTTATACCATTTCCGTTTTCTAACTACGATAATACAGCCCATTCACGGGAGCATAGGCTGGTTACCCGACCAGCCTCAGAAACAAGCTTGTTCCAACCACAACAACATGCATTTACAATGTCATCATAATTTTTAAAAGATCGGTTGGATAAATCATACTCCCGAAGCCACTCCCAAATTTCTTCTGCACTATTTAGTTCCGGTGCATAAGGCGGTAAAGGAATCAATGTCAGGTTATCAAAAGTAGGCAAGTCTTTAGAATGATGATATCCCGCATTATCAATTATTACGGCAGCATGCCGTCCTTTATTGGTTAGCTTTGAGATTTCAGACAAATGTAGCGTCATCATTTCTGTATTGATCGTTGGGAGCACTAAAGCAGTTCCAATATCCCTTTCGGGGCAGACAGCAGCAAATACATAAGCATATGTAAATTGTCTCTGCCGAATTATTCCGGGTCTGCTTCCTTTAATAGCCCAAATCCTACTGACCGTGTTTTGTTGACCAAAACGACCTTCATCTTGAAACCAAACGTCAACATCTTTTAGGTTTACTTTATCTGGAAGCCTTTGCTGCACCTCTGTTTTGAAGTTTTTTTAAATGCTTCTTGCACTTCTAAATCCTGCTTTGGATGGTGTGTGCGACCAGATATCCACGAAAGACCGACTTTATGGAGTAACTTGTAAACAGTAGAATTAACGCACTCAGTTCCGAAATCTTTTTTTAATACGTCTTTAACATCGCGACCAACGATTCTTCCACCTTCACGTTTCTCTTGAAGATCAAGAACTGTATTTTTAAAATCCTTTTCCTGTTCATTATTGAGTGTATTTTTTCTACCTCGTCCACCTTGATCTTTGAGGGCTTCAGCACCTCCTTGTTTATAGCGCTGCAACCAATCAAACACAGATCGAGGGTTAACCTTTAAAAGGTTTGCCACCTCTTTTTCTGATAAACCTTTTTGAATGAATGCCAGACCAAGCAATCTAATGCATTCTTTGTTATCTGATGCACAGCTATTCCCCATGCTTATACGACATCGGTAACAGCGTATAAGAAGCATCACACGCAGGGCGCAGCTACAGCTGCTTACGTGTTGAGATATGTAATTTTTCCCAAAAACTCGACTATTTATCACGAGCATACAAAATATATACGACTTCGTACGCTAGTGATACCAAGGGGTTTAATGAAACGTGGGGAATTGCTGAGACCAAGCAATCTAATGCATTCTTTGTTATCTGATGCATGACGAGCTTTATCTTGAAAATCTTCGTCATGAAAGCCATTTGGAAGTTCAGGAGTACGAGACATTTGTTAAAAACACACAAGAAAACCTACTTACAGGATAGTTCTGGACAGGCTGGTTGTGTGTGTTTTTTTCCGTATTTAAAAAATGAAATTGGTATTAATCCCTAATACAAAAAACTGAAATTCTCCTGTCACCGATTAGCTGGGTGGGCCTAGGAGCCTGACCGAGAACAGGCTTATCTGTTAAGATAGGCCTCAAATCTTGATTCTAATAATGCCAAATGTTGCCACCACCAAAATTTAAGGACAGCCCTGTTGAATTTAATCAGCACTTGCTGTTTCCGACCAATATTTTTGATCTACTTCCCAAGCAGCATGACTGCTATGTTTATGAAACTATTTTTCAGTACATAGATACCTCTGAAGTTGAGAGCAAGTACCATCATCTCGGCCAACATGCCTATCCTCCCAAGCTGATCATTTCCATCCTGATCTACGCCTATAGCCATGGTGTGTTCAGCTCTCGTGAAATTGAAAAGCGATGCCGACAGGACCTGGCTTTCATGTACATCGCCCAAATGAACTGCCCTAATTTCAGGGTTCTGGGCGACTTCCGTAAAGATCACCTGACATTCTTCCATGATTGCTTTAAGCAAAGTGTCAAACTCGCTCTGGAGCTTAAAATGGCCTCTCTTGGCCATATCAGTCTTGACGGGTCTAAATTCAAAGCCAGTACGTCAAAGCACAAAGCCATGAGCTATGGTCGACTTAAGGCTAAAGAAGCAGAACTGAGTGCTGAGATTGATGATCTGATCAATAAAGCCCGCCAGTGTGATCAGGAAGAAGACGACACTTATCAGGAGGCTAATGGCTACAGTATTCCTGAAGACTTGCAATTCAAACAAGAGCGTCTCGAGAAAATTAAGAAAGCCAAAAAGGCGCTTGAAGAGCGTGAAGAAACGCTTAATCCGGGCGAACTGATAGACGACAAAAAACAAATCAGCTTTTCAGATCATGACGCCCGGATCATGAGCAAAAAAGGACACTGTGAATACAGCTACAACGCACAAATCAGCGTTGATAAAGATAACCAGATTATCGTTGGCCAACACGTCAGCCAGAGCGCGAATGATTTACAGGAAGTAGAGCCAGCCCTGGCGGCATTATCCGAGACCACCGAGGGTGAAACTGTGGATAAGATGAGCTTGGACAATGGCTACAATTCGGGCTCAAATCTACAGACCCTGGACGAGAGTGGTATTGATGCCTATGTCGCCACGGACCGTCAGGAAAAGGCCGCAGGGACAGGCCTTGAAAATTCTGACCGGAAGTTTGTCAAAGCGGATTTTACTTACGATGCCGACGCGGATGTATTTATCTGTCCCGCCAGAAAAAAGCTCGTCACCAAGCCCTAGAGCAAGGCCAAAAGGAAAGGTTATCGTGCAGATAAAGATATATGCACAGAGTGTCCCTATCGCTCAAGATGCAGCGGCTCAAAGAAAGAAGCTGGCCGGGTGATTCGTACAGACAAATTTGAAGTCGTGCGACAGGCCATGAATAAAAAGATGGAGACAAAAGAAGCGAAGGCGGTATACGTCCATCGCAAGGTAATTGCAGAGCCACCGTTTGGTCAGATTAAGAATTCCGGTTTCCGGGGCTTTAGCCTCAGAGGTAAAGAGAAAGTAGATGCGGAATTCTCACTGGTATGCGCGGCGCACAATATGAAAAAATGTGCGACAGCGGTATCCACGGGATCAATCCGTCTTGAAGATGTAAAAAGGTTGAGAAATGCAGCATAAAGGGTAAGAAAAGGCTTGAAATGGTTAAGTATGACTAAAACTCTTCCAAAATCGATCAAATGTTGATCGATTTTGAATTCTAGCTTTTTACTTTGACAGTGCGGGTTAATTCTCGGTCTGGCTCCTAGCAGATTCACTTCCGGTGATATTCAGTTTCTGGACCACGAACGGATTTCACTGATGTCCTCTTTTCTCAGGGATTCCAGAAATTCCTGGTGAATATCAGGCACCATTTTTTCAAACTATCGGTGCAAGAAAACTTATGGCGATGAACTCCAGCGCAGACTAAGTTATTAAAAGATCTGCGCACCAGAATTTTAATAAATTATTGATGCTCATTATTACAGACCATTATCCACTTCTTGACCCGTCTACAGGTACAGGCTTGAGAATTGCCCCTCAGCAAATACGAGGTAGGCAATGTTCAATAAACAGTCCAGCAACACATCTTTTTTTACTCATTCCAGATCATTTTTATTCCATACATTGCCAGCTCCGCTACAGGGTGTTCTTCTGGCACTCATTTCAACAGCCCTGTTTGTACTGGTTGGTGCATTGGTTCGGGTACTGAACGAACGAATTGATGTTTTTCAGATTCTGTTTTTTCGCCAACTGGTATTTGTCATTATCCTGATGCCATCGATTGTCCGGTCCCTGGATACCCTGCTAAAGCCCCGCATGATTAAGTTTCACCTGCTCCGTATCTCAGGAGCTTTCGCCGCCCTGTATCTGGGCTTTATTACTGTGAGCAATATTCCGCTGGCCGATGCAACCGCTCTGGGGTTTACCCAGGTGTTGCTGGTGGCGTTTATCTCCCGGCTGTTTCTTTCGGAATCTGTGGGCAGAGTTCGAATGATCACTATTTCGACCGGCTTCTGCGGAGTCATACTGGTTGTTCGTCCGGAGTTTGCAGACCCATCCGTTGTTTATATTCTTGCAGGATTAGGGGCGGCACTGGGTGCTGCCGTTGCTGTCGTGTGTGTCAGGCGCATTGCTCAAGTGGAATCCAGAGTGACATTGCTGGCCTATCAAGCTGTGTTTGTTGGGCTTATGGCTCTTATCCCCAGCATATTTGTCTGGCAATGGCCGACGATGACTGAATTGTTTTTGCTAATTATTGTGGGCGTGATCTCTTCCGTTGCCCAGTGGATAGGTGTCACGGCTTATAAACTGGGAGAAGCGAATGTAATCGCCAACGTCGAGTATGCCAAGATGATCTACTCATTGATTCTGGGGTATTTCCTGTTTGCAGAAATTCCCGACAGTGTGGCTGTAACCGGGGTATCGATCATTATTGGTAGTGCGTTCATCCCCTTTGTGTACCGCCGCCGATTGAAAGGAATTCGGAAACGGGCAAAGCGATAATGTTTACACTCCGGTTGTCGTTATTTCCTGTGCTGATCATCTGCAAAGTCAATACAGACTTTATTCTCGGTGAAGGAGCTGAGCTTTGTCCTGAAGTTTTCAGTATTGATCGGGTCAGGAATTGAGCCTTGCTCCCATGTTCTCGAATAGGAAACTGTCGCAAAAGGGCTGTAATCACAACCTTTTTCGAAAACCTCGCAGGAGCGGGGAATCAATTGATTTTAATAAAGGTCTATTTAAATTCGTACGTGTAAGAGAAACCAATTTTTTCATTACGTCCGAAGTTATTGTCCGACACATAGGCATAGCTATTGAAAGAATGTCCTTCAACCGGTTTATAACCTGCACCGATACCAAACCAGTGACCCCGGTAATCATCAGAACCTGCAGAACCACCAGCAAATGACATGAGGCTCCATTGTTTATTGAGAGGTTTAAAGGCAAAAAATCCCAGGTAACCGGAATTACTGGTGCTATCAACAAACATCTGATCAGCCCCCGGATTAATCTCTAAAGATTTCTGTCGTATTTCTCCGGTCTTGTAGCTATAACCGCCCTGAATAAATGGCTGCCAGCCCCAGGGCGTAAAATCATAACGACTCAATGGCGCATAACTGCCGATACTGTAGTCTTTTTTATTGCCACCATCATCGTAGGATGAGCGACTGAAATTGAAGTTGATGATGCCAACATCAAACAACCATGAGCCGCCCAGTCGCCATTCGCTGGCATCATCATTAATACGGGCATTGATTTTACGTACGCTGTCCATCTGCATGGAGCCTGAAAGCGAGAAACTGTCGTTGTAGCCAACGCCCACTTTGGTGACAATTTTGGTTGGATCAAGGTAGTGTTTTTTTTCTTCCTTATCTTCAGCACTGAAAGCAGAGGGTGCTTGAAGAATAGCTGTGGATAAAACAACTGAGGCTACTGCTTTTAACGACACTGAAGGCCGGTGAAATTGACTCATTAAGTTCCTTGTTTCCAATCAGGCCGTCACTTAAACGGCTTCAAATTATATACAGACGGTAACACGCCCGACAAGACGCCCGAAAAGATACAAAGTATCTCTATAAATCAGCACGGAAACACTGTGGATAATACGGTTTAAGTAGAGTCCAGACGTCTGTCGTACTTATTGACAATATTCGACAATTGTCTCTCTTAACCAACGATGCGCCTGATCATCCTTACGCTGGGGGTGCCAGAAAAAACAAATATCAAACTCTGTTTTTTCAAAAGGCAGCTCTACTTTTTTGACGCCAAAAATATCGCCAAAGCGTTCAATATTGCGTTCAGACGCCAAGCCTACAAGATCGGTTTCACCCACAATAGGAAACACTTCCATAACGCCACCTGAACTCATAGCTACTTTCCTGTCTGCCAGTTCTTTAACATCTTCCGCCGTCAGATAAGGGCTTTGAGAAGCACTTTGCGATACAACAATGTGTTGTTCAGCCAGAAACTGTTGTAAGGATATTTTATCGCCAACAATTCTCGGATGTGTTTGTCTGCATGCCAACACCAGGCGGTCTTTATACAGCAGTTTCTTTCTTAAGCCATGGTAGGTTAATTTATCAGCATCAATAATCCCATCCAGTCGCATTGTTCTGAGGTCAGACATTATATCTTCTGACTGCAGCTGGCGGATATTTAAATGCGTTTTAGTGGATATATCCCGTATTTTTTTTATCAGTGGAGCCATCAGAGAGAAGCTGGTTTTTGAGGTACAGGCAATTGTAAAGTTTTTTTCCATTGCTCCGGGATCAAAGACTTTTTTCAGGCTGTATGTTTCATTGAGTGTATCGATGGCCTGTTTTATTACCGGGTAAATCTCCATGGCAAAATGGGTAGGTTCAACACCTCTGGCAGTGCGTATAACCATCTGATCGCCATACTCTTCACGCAGCGCTGCCAAAGCCCGGCTGATAGCGGGTTGCGACATGCCAAGACGAGCTGCGGCCCTGCCCATATTTTTCTCTTCTAGAATCGCTACCAGGATAGGGAGCAGGTTTAAGCCTGACGCCATAACAGACACCTTTTTCCAGTTTTCGGAAAAGCATTATGCCTACTCTTCTCTTTTGGCGCTATGTACACTCCAAATCATTCGGATTTTTAGACTTCCCTCAGAATCAATCCTATTTCAGGAAATTGCTATGATTCAAACCATGAAAAAGCTGGCTGTACTGCCTGCAACTCTGCTGCTGGCACAGGCTGTTTATGCTGCCAATATCGACAGCTATGCATTCAACAATACGGCTAAATCTGCAAGCAGTTACACCGCTGAAGCTAACAAAGCGGTATACGACCAGTTGGACTTTTCTGACAAATCCGCTTTCACCAACGCTGACCGTGGTTTTATTGCCCCTCTGGAAAATGGTGGTTTCATTGAAGGGCGCGCAGATGTACCTGCAATGCAATTCATGCAGAACAAAGAAGCTACTGATAGCGTTAACCCAAGCCTGTGGCGTCATGCCCAGCTGGTAAACCGTGGTGGTCTGTATGAAGTTCTGCCAGGCAAAATTTACCAGGTGCGTGGTAACGATCTGTCTAACCTGACCATTATCGAAACCGATGACGGCATTATCTTTTACGATCTGGAATATTCTCCGGTTGCCCTGAAGCAGGCTTATGAACTCTACGCCAAGCATCGTGGCGAGAAGAAGCTGAAGGCGATCATTATTTCCCACTCCCACACTGACCACTACGGTGGTATTGAAGGGGTGGTCGACGCAGGTCTGGCAAGCAAGGAAGATATAGCAACCGGCAAGTTGCCTATCTATGTGCCAGAAGGTTTTGTTAAAGAGTCCGTTGGCGAAAACGTTCTGTACGGTAACATCATGAGCCGTCGTTCAATTTACCAGTATGGCTTCGTTCTGCCAAAGAACGATAAAGGCTTTGTTACCGCAGCACTCGGCCCATTGGTAGTTGCCGGTGACAACGGTCTGCCAACAGCGGTACGTGAAGTGACTTCCGAAGATGAAGGCAAGCTGATCAATATCGACGGTATCAACTTCGACTTCCGCCTGACTCCAGAAACTGAAGCGCCTTCCGAAATGGCCTTCATGATTCCGGAATGGGGTGCGATCACCATGGGCGAAAACGTTAATAGCCTGCAGCACAACGTCTATTCCATGCGCGGTGCCAAGATCCGTGATGCTGGCAAGTGGGGTAAAGACATACATAAAGCTGTGGTACGTTGGGGCGACGATGCCAAGGTATTGTTTGGGCCACACACCTGGCCTGAGTGGGGTCAGGAAGATGTTGTCAACTCTCTGAAAGATCAGCGTGACATCTACAAGGCGATTAATGACCAGACCAACCGTCTGGCTAACTACGGCTATCGTCCTCGTGATATCGCAGACAACATTCAGATCCCCGATGCGATCATGAACAAGTTCCGCAACCGTGATTACTACGGCCAGTTTGAAAACAACGTGATCGCCACCTACGTGAGAAACCTGGGCTGGTTCAACGCCAACCCGACTGAACTGGCGCGTCATACTGATGCTGAAACCGGTAAACGTTATGTTGAGTCTTTCGGTGGTGAAAAAATCGTTATCGAAAAAGCCCTGACTTATTTTGACAAAGGTGACTACAAATTTACTGTTCAGCTGCTGAACAACGTTGTTGTTTACACCAAAAATAACGAAAAAGCTAACCTGCTGATGGCAGATGCTTTCGAACAGCTGGGTTATCAGGAAGAATCTACTCTGTCCCGTAACTGGTACCTGACCGCAGCACTGGAACTGCGTTCTGAGGGCATGCTGCCACAACCAATCAACACCGCCGGTCCGGACGTACTGAAAGCTATTCCATCTGACCTGATGATGGACTTCTTTGCTACCCGTATCGTTCCTGAAAAATCCGTTGAACTGGGTCGCATTGCGTTCGTATTTGACCTGAACGGTGAAAAGTTCGGTGTTGAAGTTGAAAACGGTGTTCTGAATTCCGCTAAAGACTACGAACCAAAAGGTTCTCTGGGTACAGTTACTACCACCAACATCCCGTTGTTTGCTGTTATTGGTGGCAAAATGACTCTGGAGCAGGCTGAAAAGGCTGGTCAGATCAAGGTTGATGGTAAAGGTGACTTCTTCGCCAACTTCCTGTCTATGCTGGATGGCAACATTCCAAATAAGTTCAACCTGGTTCAGCCTCGTCTGAACAAGTAATCAATGATCAGCTATTGCTGACACCATTTGATTATTATGAGCCAGCGGTTTCCCGCTGGCTTTTTTATGTCCAGGGATGGACTGTATCCCGGCAATGCAGGAGCAATTGCAGGGGCATGTCCAGGGATGGACTGTATCCCGGCAATGCAGGAGCAATTGCAGGGGCATGTCCAGGGATGGACTGTATCCCGGCAATGCAGGAGCAATTGCAGGGGCATGTCCAGGGATGGACTGTATCCCGGCAATGCAGGAGCAATTGCAGGGGCATGTCCAGGGATGGACTGTATCCCGGCAATGAACAGTTACTTCCTTTTATTCAGCTCTCACTCACCTCTTGTTCACTAGAGCGTTAGCATCCGCAGCCACCTTTTGAACGGTCGGCTGGTTTTTCTTCCGGGTCACAGCATGCTGTTGTTACACAGGTCTCTTTCAGATTATCGGCGTTGCATTCGCAGTCGTTGTTACAGCGAGCCAGAAATGTATCTCCGGACAGGTAGTAATCACTGAACTTTTCTAAAAAGTCTTCAGACACTGTTTTTTCTGCCAGGCCCGTTTCCATCAGAGCAGCCTGCCATGCCTGCACTTTTGGATACCCAGCCAGAAAATCGTAGCCGGTATTTTCACGAACAATATGAGCTCGATGCAGTACTGGCAGCCATGCCAGATCGACCATGCTCAGCGTATCGCTGTTGAAGAAGCGATGTTCACCCAGTATTTTTTCAACTTTAGTAAAAGCCGTTCCCAGTTTTTCAGTACGCTCTTTCAGCGTGTCGGCATCTTTACTTCTCTGGGCCGGACATTGAACCAGATACTGCTTGCTACCCAGGTAGCTCCAGGCCCGGTTCAGAGCTTTTTGTTCAGCATTCAGGCCTTCCTGCAGTGCCGGGTAGGCTTCTTCCAGGTATTCGGCAATGGCATCGGATTCAAACAGGGCCGTCCCATTGTCTGTTACCAGCACAGGCACCTGACCGTTCGGGGAAATGTCCAGAAACCACTGGGGCTTATCGCTCAGACTGATGTATTCAATTTCATAAGGAATCTTCTTCTCTTCCAGCATGCCGGTGATGCGTTGAACAAAAGGGCAGATTTTAAAACTGATAACTTTTAACATGATGGTGTCTCTATAGTGTGTACGGTCAGCCGAAGCTGATGGTGTAATTCGTTTGTAGTTATAGAGACGCCGCAGGTTCAAAAAGGACGCAGTTTTTTCAAAAAATATTTCAGTTACGGGGTTTGCAGCTTCTGTCTTTATCTTTAGGGGTAAAATCGGTGACTCCGCCTTTACCGACTTCAATGTCACAACAGGCAGTAAAACGTTCCCGTAACTG
>CBDBOO010000077.1:0-60117 GCA_965208385.1 Endozoicomonas sp. | reverse complement strand
AGGCTGCATTGCTCACCCTGATCAGAAAACAGTTATACTCTTGAACCAGAAGCTATTATTCGTCAGGATGGGTGCACCAAAAATGACTGCGAAAAAAATGCAATAAAACGTTTGGGTGTAAGTCTCATATTGACCGTCATTGCAGGGCATGGGCTCCAGTATAAACGACACGACATCGACTTTTCTCAGACAAGGGAGGGTAACGACCAAACGCAGGTATGATGCTAACTGGAAACCAACATCTTTCAGTGAGAGGCCGCCCCGATGGAATTATGTCAGCAACTGACTGAAGCCGCCAATCATCCCTGCCGTATTATCCAGCAGCTTGAGCACAAACTGGCCTCCCTTCGCAAGCACCATGACCCGATTAAACACTTTGAAGATTATGAAAACGAGCTTCACGCTCTCTTTGTTCAAGCAGAGCGGGAGACCCTGGCAGAAGACTTGTCCGGCCTCGATATAGATATTCCTGCTATTGAGGTGAACGGCACCTGCTATCATCGTGCATTGCGTTGCTCCCAAACTTACCAGTCAGCTGCTGGTCCCATCCGAGTTGCCCGCACGCTATACCGCAGCGGCAAGGATGACTGCATTGTCCCCCTGGAACTCAGGGCAGGCATCGTTGAGGGTTACTGGACGCCAAGGGCCGCAAAGCAAGCGGTCTGGGTTGTGGCTCAGCTCTCTCCGGGGATCGCCAAAACTCTGCTCGATTTGATGGGTAATATGTCACCGTCGGAAAGCTCGTTAACCCGACTTCCAAAAAAGTTCAATGAACAATGGGAACAGTACCGTGAGCCTTTTGAGTGCATCCTCAAAGATAGCCTCAAGGTTCCCGAAGAAGCGGTAACTGTAGCGGCCTCTTTGGACGGTGTCATGCTGCCTATGAAAGACGGGAAACGTCAGGAAAAACGTGAACAAAGTACAGCTGAAGGCAAGCGTACTCGTGGCCCGGCAGGTTGCCAGGAAGCCAGTTGTGGAACTCTGTCGTTTTACGATGTTGAAGGTGAACGCCTGTCGACCATCAGGATTGGCCGAATGCCAGAGAGCAAGAAAGTAACTCTAAAGCAGTCGCTCTCCCGTTTCCTGAACGAAGCACTCAGGCAGAAGCCTCAACTGTCATTGGTCAAGGTGGCTGATGGCGCTAAAGACAACTGGACTTATCTTGCCAAAGAGCTTCCTCAAGGGCATGAAATCGTGGATTTTTATCATGCAGCAGAACATCTGAAGAAGGCGTTTGACCTGTCCTACGGTGAAAACAGTTCAAAACCCAAAGAGAAGTTCATCACCTACCGTCATATTTTGAAGGAAGAATCTGATGGGGTTGAGAAAGTCATCAAGGCTTTGGCCTATCAACACAGCCGACATCCTCGGCGATCGAAGTTAAAGACAGAGTTGGAATACTTCAGGAATAATCGTGACCGCATGAAGTATGCAGAACACCTGTCGTGCAACCTGCCTATAGGATCTGGCGTTATTGAGGCGACCTGTAAAACGTTAGTGACACAGCGGATGAAGTGTTCAGGTATGCGCTGGCGACACCCCGGAGGTCAAGGCATTCTGACTCTCAGGTCATTAATACAGAGTGGCTGGTTTGATAATGGCTGGAAGCTTTTGTCAGTAACTTACTGTGCCAAGGTCACAGAGGTAACCACGAGCAATGTGGTTCCATTCCCTGTTCAGTCTAACAATATGGAATGAGAGTTCCGGTCAATATGAGACTTTCACCCAAACGTTTTTTTGCGCACGTAAAACAAGTACATCCTCTGCTGAAACTGATCATCCTTCTGGATGGTCTATACGCTGACAACCCTACTATCGAGCTGATTAAGAAGTATGGCTGGCACTATATCATTGTGGCTAAGGATGGTAATCATGTATCGCTTATTGAGGCGATGAATGCACTATATGATGAGGGAGAAGTCCATCACCATAAAATCAATGATAAAAAAAATGGAGTAAAGCACAACTTTCGATTCGCTAATAACGTCTCACTGAATTTGCAAGATCAGGTTGAGAAAGTCAATGTTCTTGATTACATTGAAATCGACAAGAAAGGTCACCAACATAATTGGTGCTGGGTAACAGATATTGAATTAAATGAAGAGACAGTACACAGTGTCATGAGAGGAGGACGATGCAGATGGCATATTGAAAATCAAACGTTTAACACCCTGAAAAACCAAGGTTATCATCTGGAACACAATTACGGTCATGGCAAAGAGCATCTGGCGACGAATTTTGCCTACCTTACATTTCTGGCATTTCTGGTGGATCAAATCCAGGAGATGTCCAGCCCGGAATTTCAAAAAGCATTAAAGAAGCGATCAAGAGGAACACGAAAATATCTTTGGAAGAGAATGACGTGTTTATTTATCAGTTGGATGGTTGATAGCTGGGAGGATTTATTTAGTGCAATCACAAATGGATTCAAGCCGGAAAAAATAAAGCTAGACACTTCATAAAATCGAAAGATAGCCAGGTTTTCAGGGTTATATTAAATTCCATTCTGCTGCCTCAATAGGAGTGCAGGCCTTTCTTTTGCTCTTATTTTTAAGTCTGTATTAAGTTGTCTCTAAGGTATCGGAATCAATTCGTCGGGAATAGCTGTCTAATTAGGCTATTACGCTGACTTTTCAGGTTTAGATTAAGATTCAGGTCCTGTGTTGGAGTTCCTCGCCATAACTCTACGGCTATGATTGGTCATTCCGGCTTGTTTCTGTGCTTGAAAAATAATTTTTGTAGCGCATATTAAAATCCGGCAATGGTTTTACGCCCTGTTTTTGCGACGAGAGATATTAAGAATCGATTGTATTGCTTACAGCTGGCTTTGAAAATATTGATTTCTGAGACTGAAAAAGATTAAATAGCAATGAAAAGTAGTGAACAGTTTTATCTAGATAGAACGTTATTTATCGTTATTCGAAATAAAAAACAAACAAAAATTTGACGAATCGCATTTTTATGCCTTTACTGAATTATAAGAAGTAATTTAATTGCTACTGTTTGTATCTTTGCTGTACTTATTTATTTGATGACAAGGACCGTCGTCATGGAAATAGCTGAGCAGGTACTAATTATTGAAGACGCACAACAGCGTCGTCATGATCTCAGTACGATCTTACAATTTATGGGCTACCGAACGGTGGCTACAGGTGCTGCCGACTGGGAAGATGCGGTCAGCAACCTGTCCTCTGATGAATTCTGTGTTTTATTTCTAGGGGATTATATTCAGGCTGAAAGTTCTCTCCAGGGAATATTATCAAGAATCCAACAATGGAGTGCAGGTGTTCCTGTTGTTCGAATCTCAGAACCTTTGCCTGATAATCTCCCCACATCCCTGAGTCGCCAGATTATTGCCCGCGTGGATTGGCCTTGCAGCAAGCCGCAATTGCTCTCTTGCCTGCATTATGGTCAAGTCTACAGGGAGCAGTGGCGCCAGGCGCATCAAACAGGCTTTCAGAATCAGGTTGAGCTATTCCGGGGTCTGGTTGGCAAGAGTGATAAAATCCGAAAGGTTCGTGCCGCGATGGGACAGGTCGTTGACAGAGATGTCAATGTACTGGTTACCGGGGAGTCTGGTACCGGTAAGGAAGTGGTGGCTAGAAATCTACACGAACATTCTCATAGAAACAGGCAACCTTTCGTACCGGTTAACTGCGGTGCCATACCGACAGACTTACTTGAAAGTGAGTTGTTCGGTCATGAAAAGGGTTCCTTTACCGGAGCAATATCTTCCAGGAAAGGCCGATTCGAACTGGCGCATGGTGGCACACTGTTTCTTGACGAAATAGGCGATATGCCATTGCATATGCAGGTTAAATTACTGAGGGTTCTTCAAGAAAGAACCATTGAGCGGGTGGGTGGTTCAGAATCCATTGAAGTGGATGTCAGGATTATTGCAGCAACGCACAAACACCTTGAAGATATGATTGAGGCTGGTACGTTCAGAGAAGATCTGTATTATCGATTGAACGTATTCCCTATAGAAATGCCTTCATTGAAAGAACGTCCGGATGATATTCCATTAATGATCAATGAACTGGTCAATAATATGGAAAAGCAGTCCAGAGGTTCAATAAGATTAAGTTCCGCCGCTATTTTGTCACTTTGCCGGCATGAATGGCCTGGGAATGTCCGTGAAATGGCTAATTTACTGGAACGGCTGGCCATTATGTTTCCTTATGGTGTGATAGGTGTTCAGGACTTACCGGAAAACTTTCGCTATCTGGACAGCCTGAATCAGGATGATGATGGTCTTACTGATTTATTTCCGGATAGTATTCAACCTGCCTGTTCAAATCTGACAGAAGATCTGGCTGTGCTTCCTGTAGGTGGTTTGAATCTGAAGGATTATCTGACGCGATTGGAAAAAAGTCTGATTCAGCAGGCATTGAGTGATTGTAATAGTGTTGTTGCCCGTGCTGCAGATAAGTTACAGATTCGAAGAACAACGTTAGTTGAAAAAATGCGGAAGTATGGCTTGCATCGTTATGAAGAAACCATGAAACATTGAAACTGATGATGTACTGAAAATTTTCGTAACTATTCAGCACCCCCTGCAATAATTGAGTAATATGTGGTTTTAGTTATAAGCCTTCTCTTTTCTTGGCTTCAGGACACTCTCATTGTTGTACTGTTATCTAAGATTGGAGCTTTGAGCACCTTGCCAAGGGTCAGATGTCGTTTATTTGCTCTATTTCAACGATAAAAGGCTATTTTCTTGAATCTGCTTTTCTGGTCGGATTTTTTTATCCCTTGCGGGACAGGCTCTTCACAAAGTTCACCTTTTTTGTGGGGGTGCTGAATAGTTACAAATTTTCTCCTCCTGATGGCTGCAAACGAATGTTTGCAGTCTTTTTTTTATTTCTTGCTAAATGCCCGGTTATTAATTTCTGATTTTATTTATTCGGTGTTTTTTATTTTCTGGTAGTGTGCCAGTTATCGATATTCTGGTGAATTAAACAAAATTTATGTCACTTAAATGGCGGCGTTTTGTTTATTTTCATTAACTGAATTGGAAAAGAGTGACATAAAATCGTCACGATATAGTGACAGTGTCAATTAAATATCTTTAATTTGATTCAAAAAAGCGTTCAAGAAATATTTATTTCTACCGAAATTAAATTAATGTCAAAAAAACATCATTACGACAGAATGCCAATAACTGTCTATTTCTAATAAAAACAGATAGTTATGTGTTTTTATGTGAATTCTGTCAAATGCTTGTCGCGTCAATACCCTGTTAAATAAGGTGTTTTTTGGTGGAATTGAAAGTTGGCACGTTCATTGATGAGTATATATTGTCGTTTTAAATAAATTGCTGTAGTAAACCACTAACTGTGAGCACCATGACTTCAACATCAAAACGTGTGATTGCTGTTGCAAGTAGTAAAGGAGGCGTTGGAAAAACACTGGTAGCAGTGAATCTTGCTCTTGCTTTGGCCGAGCAGGGTGAAAGGGTTGTATTAATGGATGGTAATCTGGCAGTACCTGACGTTGGTATTGCATTAGGATTGGACAGTAAGCTGGATATTAATGAATGGTCGTTAGATTGCGAAAGTGACACAGGGCTTTTGCTCTCAGGTCCGTCAGGTATAAAGATCTTAACGCCAGCGTTGGATTATGAATGGCGGGAGTGTATAGAGACAGGAGACACAGTCAGGCTGATAGACAGGCTGGAAGTTCTTGCGACATCTCTTGATACATTAATTATTGATACTGCACCCGGTTTGGCGCCTGATAACGTGACAATGATTCAGGCAGCATCGGAAGTAGTGATTGTTATTAATCAGGAAATGATGTCACTGATAGACGGAGCGAAACTAATACGACTACTTTATAGAGTTTTTGGAGTATTCCGGTTTTGCATCCTGGTGAATTCAGTCAGTAGTCGTAGAAGTGGAGCACAGCAATTTGAAAAACTGCAAAAAGATTTAAGTGATGAAAAGCAGGTAGTTCTCAGCTATCTGGGTAGCATTCCATTAGACAAGGCCGTTCCGGAATCGCTGACTCAGCAGGTGGCACTTCTAAAGCTGTACCCCGAATGTCGTGCAGCAAGAGCATTTCAGAGACTTGGACAACTTGTTTCAGCATTACCTGTGCCTGAACCCAGAGGGCGCATCGAATTCTTTTTGCCTACAAGAACCAGTGAGAGGGTATAACCATGTCAGTAACAGCACAGGAAGTGCAAAGTAAAGAAGTGCAGGCGGCTCAGAAAAAAGCGGCTCACGTTGAAGAGCTTGTCTTAAATCATCGATCGCTGGTCAAGCGAATTGCTAATCACCTTGCGGCGAGAATGCCTGCCAGTGTTCAGATAGATGACCTGGTTCAGTCCGGTATGATCGGGCTGCTGGAAGCGGCAGGAAAATACGATGCCACTAAAGGCGCAAGTTTCGAGACGTTTGCCGGTATTCGGATACGTGGGGCCATGCTGGACGAAATTCGGAAAGGCGACTGGGGACCAAGATCTGTATATCGCAATAGTCGTCGTATAACTGAAGCACAACAGGTTGTGGAAGCAAAACTGGGTCGTGATGCCCGTGATTTTGAAGTGGCAAAGGAACTGGATGTAAAAATTGATGAGTATTATACCATTCTCAGTGATTTGCGCGGATGTCGACTGTTCAGCTTTGAAGAGTTGTTTGATAGCGAAGAATCAAGAATGCAGGCTCGTTCTGGAGACCGGGGACCTTCCGCCGATATACAGGAAGAGAAGTTTAAAACGGCGTTAATAGAAGCAATTGACAAACTGCCTGAACGGGAAAAACTGGTTTTGATGTTGTATTACGATGAAGAGATGAATCTGAAAGAAATCGGCAAGGTACTAGGTGTCAGTGAATCAAGAGTTAGTCAGATACATTCCCAGGCTGCTTTGAGATTAAGATCCAAACTTCAGCCATGGCTGAAATAATGGTCAGTTTAAGCAACTTATACGATAACGCCGTTACTACTCATTAAGCAGAACCGTATTATTTCATTGGTCTGTTGGAAGACCAGAAAGCTGTAAGTTGATTGATGTGTACCGTTCTGTAGAGAGTGGGCTTATTAGTTGTTATTACAGACATTTCTTTGTCTGTTATATGCTGCATCGCTTTGAGCACTTTGTTTTTTGCTTCGTATTGTTCCAAGTAGGCAGGTCGTAGCTCCATATACTTTATAAAGCTACCTAATAACGGACCTGTTTAATATGAAATGGATTTCTTACGTCATGGGAGTGTTTCTCACTCTTTCAAGTGCACTATTATTCTCCCAGGAAGCACCGGTTCAAATAAAAGGTGTTGTCACAGTCAATAGTCAGCAGGCAAAAAAACTCCACGATGTTGGTGCGCTCTTCATTGATGTAAGGCCCTATAAGCAATGGCAGGTTGGGCATGTAGATAATTCTCATAATCTTGATCTGCGCGCCGGTTTCAGACAGTTATTTGTACCTGGAACACTAGAAAAAGAAACACCCATTGTTATATATGGAAATAGTACTTATCACATGCGGGGTGCCATCGGTAGCTATCTTGCAGCACTCTGGGGTTATCAGAGCGTATTTTATCTGCGGGATGGTTATTATTCCTGGTTAGCCCTTGATTACCCAGTCACTCTGAAGTCTGATACAGAAAGCACTCCCCAAATTACCAGCCGACAAAAACCTTTGTCTGATACAGACAGTTAATCACACCTCTTCAGTTCCCTGCAGATTGCCTAATTCTGCAGGGATTGTTTTTCTTTCGTCTAAGTAACTTCCTCTTTATCATGCTGAACATAGAGCAATACTTCGGACACTTTTAGGCAGCGATAGCCCCATACCCACTGAGCTGCTCGTAGGTGTCCATGACTTTATCGCTACTCAGGGATAACCCTAAGTAGTCAAAAACTCTGCACATCAAGTGCTGGTTGAACTTCAGCCTTTTCCAACTGGCAATCGAGATGACGCTCTGGCCTTGGGTATTTTTCTCTCTTAAGTCCTCCAGTTTTAACAGATTAAGAGCTGAAAAATAGGCACTTATCTGAGTGTGTATTGATTCTTTTCGGCAAGACTGACAGTCCAGCAGACCTGTATATTGCTTGGCATCACGGAATGCGAATTCAATCTGAAATCTGGCCTTGTAATACTTGATAAGTATCATGGCTTCCAGCTCTGCATCGGTTGAATACAGCAACGCAAAACCTGTTTTCTTTTTTCTCTGCACCCGCAGCATGACAACTCGTATCCAGCATTTCAGACACTTGGAGTACACTCTGGCAGTGTATACCTCTTCACCTGTCTCTAGCTTCCCTGCATGTTCAAATCGCATCAGATCCCTTTCGGGATTCACCTTGCCTCCGTACACCTTGGGACGGCCGCAACCAGAATAGGGACCATCGTAAGGCCACAGGAGATCAGCATCACTTCTTAACTTGCCAACATTAACTTGCCAACATTAACTTGCCAACATGTGCAGACCCGCTCCGACCACAGGAGAAACGAATTTCTGTTTGAAATAGTAAGCGTCAACAGCCAGATATTTAATCCCCAGTCCGATGAGTTTTTCAATCAGCCCCATCACGTGCCCTGCATAGAGATCAACGCGGGTTTTCTTTTTCTGATCCAGTGTTTGTTGGGCATCAAGCGGGTAAGCCGTATTGGATTGAAGATCAACCACACTGAGCAATGAGAGCTCCAGCCCACGCTCAGCTTTACCAGTACAGCCACGCCAAAACATGCCAAGCCCGTCTGTATTTTTGCCGCTTTTGGTCATAAAGCTGGCATCAAGGGCAGCAATCAGCTCGCTTGTCGTTGAAAATACTTCAGATAGCATCAGGCAATCGAAATGGAAAAAGTCGAAAGACCTCCTGTACCAGCGACTGATCCGTTTCTCGCTCATTGAAGAGTAGCGGCTCAAGTTACGGAAATTGGCTTTCCCCTGAAATACGACAAGGGCAGAGAAAAGTAATACGATGAAGGTCTTCTGAGGTTTTTTAACAGTGGACATAGCGTCCAGCGCGGTCTTTACTATGGATTCCATGAGGAAAATTATCAGCATGTAGAGGTTTTAGATTCCACTATTATCGCTGTTTTTCCTCATGGCATACCTTTTTATAAAAAGTGTCCGAAGTATTGAAAGAGACAAATCAAAAAATGGTCTATTAGGACTTTGGTTTTGATGTGTTTTAGATATAATTCCTCAGACTTTGTTCAATCTTCCATAAAAACGATTAATAAAGTACAACCAGATTCTCCCTACAGCATGGGTACTGCATTTGCTAGAAGTAAAACAGCTAGGTTGTGATCGTGACGACCGATCATTATTTGATGACCTCTCATTCTGTCTGGAGTCCGGTGAGCTTTTACAGATTGAAGGACGTAATGGTGCTGGTAAAACAACGTTGATCAGAATTCTATCTGGCCTCTCCAATGAGTATCGAGGTGATATCTACTGGAATTCACAACCACTGGCCAAGGTTTACGCCGATTTTCGTCTGGCCTGTTATTTTCTTGGACATCGTCCCGGTCTGAAGCTGGAACTGACTCCTTTGGAAAATCTGGTGTGGCGCATGCAGATCGCCAATCAGTCTCCATCCAGTGATGTATTGCATGAAGCGCTTGAGCGGGTTCAGCTGGGTGGTTATGAAGATGTTCCCTGTGAACATCTCTCTGCCGGGCAGTTGCGACGAGTTGCACTTGCAGGCCTGTTGGCCAGTAAAGCCAGGTTATGGATTCTGGATGAACCCTTTACTGCAATCGATGTTGATGGTGTTGCCTGGTTGGAAGTTTTACTTCATGAGCACGTTGAAAGTGGCGGAATGGTCATTATTACCAGTCATCAGAAACTCTCAGATCGTTCGGGGAAATTGAGGAAAATACGTTTGGAAGATTACCCCGGAATAATTGATCCTGAGGGAGTGAATGATGACTGACGCCATTAACTCAAGAACGTCAATGAATGGCACGGCAGCCTGCATTGCGCTTATTCGCCGGGATTTGACCCTCGCCTTCAGAACGCCAGGCCATACCATCAACCCTATGGCATTTTTTTTGATGATGGCTTCCCTGTTTCCTTTAGGGGTTACCCCGGATAAGGCCGTACTTTCCGAGATGTCCGGAGGGGTTATCTGGATTGGTGCATTACTGGCGGTGCTGTTATCGTTGGACAGTTTGTTCAAGAGTGATCAGGATGACGGTTCTCTGGATCAGCTGCTATTGTCTCCGCACCCTTTGCCGCTGTTAATTCTGGCAAAAGTATTCAGTCACTGGCTGACCACTGGGCTTTGTTTGACATTGATGGCACCTGTTCTGGCTTTAATGCTGCATATGCCCGTCAATGCCATGCCAGCGCTTATTATAAGCCTGTTGCTGGGAACACCAATGTTGAGTCTGGCGGGTGCTATCGGTGCGGCATTAACGGTCAGAATTCGAAGAGGTGGCGTGTTGTTAACATTGTTGTCATTACCGCTTTATATACCTGTATTAATTTTTGGCACAGGAGCGGTCAGGGCAGCTGTCTTACAGTTACCTTACACAGGTCATCTACTTTGGCTTGGTGTTTTTCTGGTGTTGGGGCTTTGCTTGGCACCACTGGCTATCGCCGGTGCCTTGCGGGTTGTAAATGATGGATAACACTGTTCTGCGTCGTATTTTACGGATGACAGAGCGGTTCGAAAAGAATTTGTAAGAACGAAGGTTTCTACATGTTCTTGACTTGAAAAGCAGAATTGATTTCTGCATTGTGTACCACGCTCATATTGAGCTTTTGGAAGCTATACAGATTCATGAACTGGACGTTTATTCACAAACTGGGTTCACCCAGATGGTTTTTCAATATCAGTGGTAAATGGGTTCCATGGCTGCTGATTTCTTCGTTGCTGTCGCTGATGGTTTCTCTCGCCTGGGGGTTGGCATTCACACCGCCTGATTATCTGCAGGGTAATAGCTATCGAATAATATTTGTTCATGTTCCTGCTTCATTTCTGGCACAGGCCATTTACATGATGATGGCCACAGCGGGTGCCATAGCTCTGATCTGGAAAATAAAAATGGCCGATGTAGGGCTGGCGGTCATGGCCCCTATTGGCGCATCTTTTTGTATACTTTCTCTGGTCACCGGAGCTGTATGGGGTAAGCCGACCTGGGGAACCTGGTGGGTGTGGGATGCCCGTCTGACATCAATGCTTATTCTGCTGTTTCTGTATATCGGTATTATCGCCCTGAGAAGTTCCATCAGAAGTACCAGTACTGCGGCGCGGGCAACGGCAATATTAAGTCTGGTGGGTGTCGTTAATATTCCTATTATCAAGTTCTCAGTGAACTGGTGGAACACTCTCCATCAGGGGGCCACCTTGAAGCTGACTGAAAAGCCTTCTATGGCACCTGAAATGCTCTGGCCTCTGCTACTGTCAATTCTGGGCTTTTATCTGTTTTTCACTTTTGTCATGGTGCTGAGAATGAGAAACGAAATATTGCATCGTGAACACAAAACCCGTTGGGTTCGTGAACTGGTCGGATAATTCGGGGTATAGAAAAGTGTATTTTGACAATTGGACAAGCTTTTTTGAAATGGGTGGGCATGGCCTTTATGTGTGGATTTGTTATGGTCTCGCACTGCTCGTCATTGTTTACAACATCATGGCCCCCCTTCGAACAAGAAAACGGGTGTTTGCCCAGGTGAGGCGACAGGCAAACCTTGAGCGCAATAAAAAACAGAATCGCTCCAGACAGATGAATTCGCAGTCTTTAGATTTTAGTAGAGGTGGTCAATGAATGCAGTCCGAAAACAAAGACTGATTCTTGTGTTACTCCTGGTGGGGGGGGTGGCTATAGCGGCTGCATTGGCATTGTTTGCACTCCGCGAGAATATTAATCATTACTTTTCACCAGCGCAAATGGCCAATGGCGAGGCACCGGTTGGACAACAGATACGTGGTGGTGGACTGGTTATTGAGGGTTCTGTCAAAAGAGAACCGGACAGCCTGATCGTAAAATTTCAGATTACTGATGGCGAAGGCATAGTCAATGTCCGTTACGAAGGTATATTGCCAGATTTATTCAAAGAAGGTTCAGGGGTTGTTGCTCTTGGCCGGTTGCAGAAAGACGGCGTTTTCGAAGCTTCCGAAGTATTGGCGAAGCATGACGAAAACTATATGCCCCCTGAAGTTCAGAAAGCCATAGATAAAGCACATCCCGGCAAGACTGAACCCATGGAGAAAGGGAAATGATTGCAGAAGCGGGTCTACTTTCTCTTGTATTGGCACTTTGTCTGAGCATTATTCTCAGCATTGTGCCTATGGCAGGAAGTTACAATGGCAACATCCGCTGGATGAACCAGGCGCGTGCACTGTCGTATGGAGTGTTCGGCTTTATTCTTGTTTCTTTTCTCTGTCTGGTCTGGGCGTTTGTAACGGATGATTTTTCAGTAGATTATGTGGCCAAACATTCAAACAGTTTATTACCTATGCAATATAAGGTCAGTGCGACCTGGGGCGGACATGAAGGTTCCCTTTTGTTATGGGTGCTGATTCTGACCGGCTGGATGGCAGCGGTTGCGTTAAAAAGTCATAGGTTACCAGCGGAGCTTTCAGCACGGGTGTTATCTGTGATGGGTATGATTGCCGTTGGTTTCCTGCTGTTCACATTACTGACCTCCAGCCCTTTTATCCGTATATTGCCATTCCCGCCAGCGGACGGTGCAGATTTGAATCCTCTGTTGCAGGATTTTGGTCTGATTATTCATCCTCCGATGTTGTACATGGGGTATGTTGGTTTTGCTGTTGCCTTTGCCTTTGCTATTGCGGCACTGCTGGGTGGTCAGCTTGACAGTGCCTGGGCACGATGGGCACGTCCATGGACGACTATCGCCTGGGTTTTCCTGACAGTGGGCATCGCACTGGGAAGCTGGTGGGCCTATTATGAGCTTGGCTGGGGCGGCTGGTGGTTTTGGGATCCGGTGGAAAATGCTTCACTGATGCCATGGCTGGCGGGAACGGCTCTGATTCATTCCCTTGCTGTGACTGAAAAACGAGGGCTGTTTAAGAGCTGGACAGTACTTCTGGCTATTTTTACATTCTCTCTCAGCCTTTTAGGAACATTTCTGGTTCGCTCCGGTGTTCTGACATCCGTTCATGCTTTCGCCAATGACCCTGAACGCGGTGTATTTATTCTGATTTATTTACTGGTGGTGGTAGGTGCTTCACTGACGTTGTTTGCCTATAAAGCACCGGAAGTTCGCAGTAAAATCAGCTTTTCTCTGGTATCCAGAGAAACTCTGCTGATGGCCAATAATGTGTTGCTGACAGCCAGTTGCGCTACGGTATTGCTGGGAACACTTTTCCCGCTGCTGCTTGAATCTCTCGATATGGGTATGATTTCTGTAGGCCCTCCCTATTTTAATATGCTCTTTGTTCCCTTATCCGGTCTGCTTGCCTTCACAATGGGTTTTGGTGTTCTGGTGAACTGGAAGAACGGAAAAGTCAGCTGGTTGATCAATCAGACAAAGTGGATTTTTCTTACCAGCATACTGGGCGGTTTAATCTTCAGTTTGTCATTTGGCGACAGCCTGGTGATCGGCGAAATTATTGCTGTTGCCCTGGTACTCTGGATTGTTTTGGTTATTGGTAAAGATATCCAGAACAAGACACGAAATACCGGATTGATTAAAGGGCTTAAAAAGCTGAAGCCAGCTTATTATGGCATGCAGTTGGCTCATATCGGGCTTGCAGTCATGATCATAGGCGTCTCAATCAGTAGTATCTACAGTGTCCAGCGTGACTTGCGGATGTCGCCGGGGGACAAGGTTGAAGTGGCTGGCTATGAGTTTCAATTCAATGGTGTTCGTGGGATAGAAGGACCGAATTTTATTGCTGATATGGGGTCTGTGACTGTCTACAAAGACGGTCGACTGATCAATCAGATGGCGCCTGAAAAGCGAATTTACAAAGTCCAGGGTATGCCAATGACGGAAGCCGCCATTGATGCCGGGTTTACTCGTGATCTCTATGTGGCGTTAGGCGAAGCTCTGGACGATAAAGGTAACTGGGCTATTCGTATCCATGTGAAACCTTTTGTTCGCTGGATCTGGATGGGCTCACTGTTTATGGCATTTGGCGGCTTACTGGCCATTTCTGACAGGCGTTACCGTTTGAAAATCCGTAAAAAAGTCAGTAAAAAAGTAGAGTCTAAAACAGCGAAAGGTCAATCCGGTAAATCAGATTCTACTGATGTTGCAGGGAGTGCAGTATGAGTAAGAAAAAACAGTTTATTCCTCTGATTATGTTCCTTGGATTATGCCTGATGTTATATGTCGGGCTGTTCAGGGAGCGTTCTGATGAACTGCCATCTGCCTTGCTGGATAAGCCACTGCCGTCTTTCAATTTATCCACCGTAGAGGATCCTAAGCGGATCGTTACGGAAAAAGATTTGCAGGGCGATGTCGCTTTGATCAATGTCTGGGCTACCTGGTGCCCGTCCTGTCGTGCTGAACATCCCTATTTGATGAAGCTCGCGGATGAAGGGGTGCTTATCTATGGTATTGACTATAAAGATGATCAGGAAGAAGCCAGACTCTGGCTGAAGAATCTTGGCAATCCTTATCAATTCAATATCAATGACCAAATTGGCAAGCTCGGCATAGATCTGGGTGTTTATGGTGCCCCTGAAACTTACCTGATTGATCACAAGGGCATTATTCGTTACAAGCATGTGGGTGTTGTTGACGATAATGTCTGGAAGCAGGATATCAAACCTCTCTATGACAAACTTAAGCTCAGTGCACGGGAGGCTGGACAATGAAACGATGGTTGATTGTTGCTCTTTCTGTCCTGTTCTTTTCCTCTGCCTATGCAACAATAGAATCCTATAAATTTGATTCCGTTGAGCAGGAACAGCGTTTTTTTGATCTGACCAATGAATTGCGCTGTCCTAAATGTCAGAACCAGTCAATTGCTGATTCAAATGCCCCTATTGCCAAAGATCTTCGCCGGGAAGTGCATCGTCTTGTCAGTGACGGGGCAGATAATCAAACCGTTATAGATTTTATGCTGGATCGTTATGGGGAATTCGTTCTCTACAAACCAAAGCTTGAGGCTAAGACCCTGATCCTCTGGCTTGGGCCTTTTCTGTTGCTATTGTTAGGCGTCTTTATTCTGGTAAGTATGGTACGTAAACATCGCCCAACGGCTGTAACCGGGTTGTCTGATGGCAGTGATGATCTTTCAGACGAACAGCGGGCAAAATTGAACAAAGCACTGGATGGTGAACGCGAATGATGGAATTCTGGATAGTAGCAGGATTGCTTATAGCCATTGCAGTTGCTATAGCAATCTGGCCTTTGCTAATGGGCAAAAGAGCAGAATTGGATTCCGGTATTTCTGAGGAGGGCACCAATATACAGACCTTCCGGGATCAGATAACCGATCTTGAACAGCAGGTAATAAATGGACAGGTCTCTCAGGTTGATGGAGATCGGCTTAAGCTGGAGCTGGAGAAAAAGCTGGCAGACGAACTGGGTCAGCAGGTTGAAAAAACATCCTATACCATTTTGAAAAGTAAAGGTCTTGCCCTGGCAAAGGTTCTTATCATTCCATTGGTTTCAGTCCCCCTTTATTTCAAGCTGGGTGCATCTACAGAACTGGCCGTAACCTCGGCAATGATGGAATCGAACCAGACGCCTGAGGAGATGCTGAAATCCATCGAGAGTTGGGTTGCAGCCAAGCCGGAAAACAAGCATGCATTGTTTCTGCTTGCCAGTCGTTATATGGGCATGGGTAAGCTGGACGAAGCGGTATCGACCTATCGTAAGCTGTTTCAGCTCAGCAGTGGTCATCCCCAGGTGGGTGCTGAATTGGCACAGGCCCTGTTTTTGGCGAATGATAATGTCATAACGCCTGAGATTCGGATGTTGTTCGAAAATACTTTATCCCGTGAGCCGGAAAATACGACGGCACTGGGTCTTCAGGGTATTGATGCCTTTAATGAAAGTAACTTCAGCGTAGCGATTAAATCCTGGCAGACCGCCCTGAATTATGAGAGAGATCCTGTTGCAAGGCAGTCCCTGACAGCAGGTATCAATCGAGCCAGAGATTTTCTGGGTGAAAAACGGGTGCAGGTGAAGGTGCAGGTGTCCTTATCACCTGAACTGAAGTCGCTACCTGATGAAACAAGAGTGATTGTTTTTGCCAGAGCTGCAGGGGGAGGTCAGCCTCCGGTGGCAGCCGTTCCATTGACTGTTGGTGATTTGCCGAGAGAGGTTGTTCTGGATGATTCATCGTCCATTATGATGGGTGGCGTTGCTCTATCATCACTGGCAGAGCTGGATATTGTCGCCAGAATCAGTTTATCCGGTGATGTTATGAAGGCAGATTATCAGGCCAGGGCAGTCGGTGTGAAAATCTCTGAAAACAAAGATGTTCAACTGGTTATCATGCCTGCCAGCTGAACTAATTTACGCTCAACAGGTCTATTCATAAGGGTTATTACCAGCCGCTTTTTTCATATTTCGGAAAAGGCGGCTTTTCTATGCCCTATGATTCTGTGTACACTCTGGTTATTCGGGAATGTTTATTCTGTGTCAGGGTCAGGTTGGAAATCTGGATTCGGTACTGCATTTTTATAAACATTCCCTTCAAAGGATTGATTCGCTCTGAATGGCACATTGAGAGCATGACAGGGAACCGGGGCCAAGTGTGATTAGTCATGAACCGGATTTTTACAGGGTGCATGGTCTTCGCAACCGTTGGAGAGTGACCCCGAAAGTGATGAGCTAAAGGAAACGATGCGTTTAAAATCCATCAAACTCGCAGGATTCAAATCTTTTGTGGATCCGACTGTGGTTCATTTCCCCTCAAATATGTGTGGTGTTGTCGGGCCCAATGGTTGTGGAAAATCCAACATCATTGATGCTGTACGCTGGGTGATGGGGGAATCCTCTGCCAAACATCTGCGTGGCGAATCCATGACGGATGTTATTTTCAAGGGTTCCCATGGCCGAAAACCGGCCAACAAAGCCACTGTAGAATTGATTTTTGAGAATAATGACGGACGGGTAACGGGTGAATATGCCGCTTACACCGAAATATCTGTACAGCGAAAACTGACCACGGATGCTAAAAACTCCTATTTTCTGAACAGCAGTAAATGTCGTCGTCGGGATATCATGGATATATTTCTGGGAACCGGATTGGGTCCAAGAAGTTACGCCATTATCTCTCAGGGCATCATCTCTAATTTGATCGAATCGAAGCCGGAAGAACTCAGGGTATTTATTGAAGAAGCGGCAGGTATTTCCAAATATAAGGAAAGACGCAGGGAAACAGAGAACCGGATTCGTCGCACCAACGAAAACCTTGAACGATTGACGGACCTTCGTGAAGAGTTGGGCCGTCAGCTCGGGCACTTGCAAAGACAGGCCGAGGCGGCTGAAAAATACAAAGAATACAAGGCCGAAGAGCGATTAAAAAAAGCTCAGCTTCAGGCTCTGAAATGGAAAACGATTGATGTTGGAGCTCAGTCTCAGGAACAGGCTATCCGTGAGTTTGAAGTCCAGTTTGAAGCAGCGGTGAGTGAGCAGCGTTCCACTGATGCCGCCATGGAAAAAGATCGGACTAAACAAATGGAGTTGGGTGACCAGTTCCATGAAACCCAGTCGCGGTATTATGCGACAGGTAACGAAGTAACCAAGATTGAACAAACTCTGCGTCACCGGGAAGAACGGGCTGAAGAGCTGAATCATGATCTCGCACAGGTGCAGCAGTCATGGCAAGAAGCCAAAGAACAATTGGCCGATGATCAATTACAGCGGGAAGCCTTACAGGAAGAGCTGATTGAGCTGGAACCTGAAATGGAGATGCTCAGAGATCAGGAAGATGGATCCGGTGAATCGCTGGTCAGTGTTGAAGAAGCAATGCACAGGCTTCAGCAGGAGTGGGATCAATTCAATCAGAAATCCCATGAACCCAAGCGTAATGCTGAGGTAGAGCAGTCACGAATTCAGCATGCTGAACAGGTGCTTGAGCGGCTTCATGAACGAGAGGTCCGGCTTCGGGAAGAGTTTGATGCCCTGGCTGGCGGTGATGATCAGATCGAGTTGGAATCTCTCTCTGAAAAACTGACAGAGCTTGAGCTGACCGCTGAAACGATTGAAACACGACTGGAAGATTGTTCCCTGGAAATCGAGGAAGAGCGAACAAAGATTCAGGATAAGTCAGATCTATTGGACAAAACCCGTGATGACCTGAGTATGGTCAGAGGACGACATGCTTCTCTGGAGGCTCTGCATCAGGCTTCCATGGGGCAGGATACGGGCACTTTGAGCTGGATGGAACAGCATCGTCTCACGGAAAATCCCAGACTGGCAGAGCGGCTTCAGGTGGATTCTGGCTGGGAAAATGCCGTTGAAACCGTGTTAGGCGACAGCTTGCAGGCGGTTTGTGTTGATTCTCTTGATCCTGTTGCTGATATGCTCGAAAGCCTGGAGCAGGGCGGGCTGGTTTTACTGGAGTCCGGCTATGCTGCAACTACCCGGGCTCGCTTAAACGATTTACCGTTACTCACCGAAAAACTGCAAACCTGTCCTGAGGCAGGTAGCCTTCTGACCGGTGTCTATGCTGCTGAAAATCTGGATCAGGCGCTAACTGCACGCATTCATTTATCCGAAGGTGAGTCCATTGTTACTCGTGATGGAATCTGGCTTTCAGCCGGATGGTTGCGTGTCAGTCGTGATATGGATGAAACAGCGGGTGTACTTGAACGACAGAAAGAGATGGAAGCACTGGCTGAAAAACTGACCTCTCTGGAAAAGATCAGTGAAACAGTCAAAGCAGAGCTGTTTGCCAGCCGCAAGTGTCTGGAAGATCAGGAAGCCCTGCGAGGACAGTTTCAGAGGCAATTGTCTGAGCTGAATCGAAATCAGGGTACTGTGCGTGCAGATTTGGGCGCACGAAAAGTTCGGCTTGAACAGTTCTCGGAACGTCGCCGAAGGCTGGAGCAGGAGCTTGTAGAAATTGGTGGGCAGCATAAGACCGAACAGGAAGTAGTGTCTGAATCGAGGCTTAAACTACAGGAAGCGCTCGATCTGATGGAAGAAGACAGTATTCGTAAGGAAGAATTTCTCGAGCGGCGTGAAAAATGTCAGAGTCAATTAGATACAATACGCCACCAGGCTCGATTTGATAAAGACCGGTCACATCAGTTGGCCTTGCGGGTACAGTCCATTAATACCCAGCTAAACTCGATCAAGGCCGCCATTGAACGTCTTAGCCAGCAATCTACAAAACTCAGGGAGAGGAAAGAGTTTCTGGAGGAATCACTGAGCGAAAGTTCAGCACCCGAAGGTGATTTGAAAGAGCAACTGGAAGAGATGCTTGGACGTCGCCTTGGTGAAGAAGAAGCCATGCAGGCTGCCAGAATGGCTCTGGAAGAAGTAGAACAAAGGATTCGGGAAGGGGAAAAAACTCGTCATCGGGCAGAACAGCAGGCCCAGAAAGTTCGTGATCAGCTGGAAAAGCTGAAAATGGATTGGCAGGGCATGCAGGTTCGTCGTACGACTTTGGCAGAACAGCTTCTGGAAAATCAGTTTGATCTGGATACAGTACTGGAAAACCTTCCGTCAGAAGCCAGTGAGGATCAGTGGGAGCAGGATCTTGAACGATTGAATGCCCGAATTGATCGTCTGGGTGCCATCAATTTAGCCGCCATCGAAGAGTATGATACTCAGTCGGAGCGCAAACGATATCTTGATGAACAGAACCAGGATCTGGAATCAGCACTGAATACACTGGAAAATGCTATTCGAAAAATAGATCGTGAAACACGTCAGCGATTCAAGACTACTTTTGATAAAGTAAATTCAGGCATTCAGGAACTTTTCCCCCGGGTATTTGGTGGCGGGCGTGCCTATCTGGAATTGACAGGTGATGATTTACTGGACACTGGTGTTGCAATTATGGCGCAGCCGCCGGGTAAAAAGAACAGTACTATTCATCTTCTGTCAGGTGGCGAGAAAGCTCTAACGGCAATTGCTCTAGTCTTTGCTATCTTTCAGCTGAACCCTTCACCTTTCTGTATGCTGGATGAGGTGGATGCACCATTGGATGATGCCAATGTTGGCCGATATGCCAGCATGGTAGCGGAGATGAGCGAAAAGGTTCAGTTTGTATATATCACACACAACAAAATAGCCATGCAGGCAGCCAGTCAGTTGATCGGGGTTACTATGCATGAGCCTGGGGTATCAAGGCCGGTTTCTGTGGATGTTGAGCAGGCGGCAGCGCTGGCAGAAATGTAGATATAGCGTTCATTAAGAGAAGATCGTTGTATTAGCTTTGGTTGTAATATTAGAATGTTGATAGGCTGGATCATTTTCTTTTTCTTTTTTTCGATCCACCGGACAATACGACACATTATCATCACTGAGGTCGTTTAAGGGTATACAAAACACCATGGACATAGATTTACGATTCGGATTAATAGTCGTCGGCATTATTATTATTTTAGTTGTGCTGATTGATGGATATCGTCGGATGCATCTGGCGAGAAAAAGAACCTCTGAGTTGAACTTTGGTCTGGAAAAGGTCAAGGGAAATGAAGACCATTTTTCCAGTGAATTACCTAATGGTGGTGCACGTCGCTCCCGTTTCCAGAATGATATGTCTGGGCGTTCTGAAGAGCGCCTTGAGCCAGATATATCTTCCATGGAGTATTCGGTAGCGGGACATACGCATTCCAGTTCGTCTTCAGACCTGGAATCTGATTATCAAAGAGAAGACTCTGAATTGCGCTTTATTCAGGATGAAGAGGTGATATCTGCTCGTAGCGATGAAGTTGGCAGACCTTCAGTAAGTGAAGAATCTGTACAGAAACCTCTAGAAGAGGTTCAGTCCATGCTGGATCTGGATGATCCCTTGCCGGTGCTGACAGAACTGGAAAGTCATAGCAGTATCGAAGATGTAACGAATAGTAGCTATCCTGAAAAAAATATTGAACAACCAGTTATCGATTCTATGGAGTTAAATTCAGACATGGATGATACAGCGGTACCAGGCCAGTCAGTTGAAAAACTCAGTGATCGCGCACCAACCTCAGAAGTGATTGTCATCAATGTACTGGCCAGAGGTGACACTGCATTTGACGGAGCCCGCTTGCTGCAATGCCTGCTGGCCTCAAACATGCGTTTTGGCGATATGGCTGTATTTCATCGGTTCTCCAATGTAAACGGCTCGGGAAAAATTCTGTTCAGTATGGCTAATGGAATTGAGCCGGGTACCTTTCAGATTGATAAACTTGAAACAACAGAAACTACCGCCGTCAGTTTCTTTTTGGGATTGCCAGGGCCTGAACGCCCCATGCAGGCCTTCACACTAATGGAAGAGACTGCCCGTCAACTGGCACTTGACCTTGGTGGGGAGTTGAAAGACGAACAGTTCAGTGTGATGACTCAGCAAACACTGGAGCATTGTCGTCAGCGCATCCTCGAATATGAACGTAAACAGCTTGCTCATAAAGTAACCAGTTAATTTTTTTTGACCATTACCTGAGTTTGCCTCAGGTAATGGCTTTCCTTCTCCGGTTCAACTCATTTATGTCTTCTGAAAAACCATCTTTAATCCAGGCAGAACAAGAAATCCAGTCATTGCGGGAACAACTTGATTATCATAATCATCGATATCATGTTCTGGATGATCCGGAAGTGCCTGATAATGAATACGACAGCTTACTCAAACGCTTAAATACCCTTGAAAAAGCATTCCCGGATTTGATCACTGCTGAATCACCCACCCAGCGTGTTGGTGGTAAACCCCTGAAAGGTTTTGGCCAGGTTGTTCATGAAATGCCTATGTTGTCACTGGATAATTCATTTAATCCAGATGATCAGGCTGATTTTAATCGCAGGGTGAAAGAGCGTTTGAATCTGGATAATGACGTTGAATACGCCTGTGAGCCGAAACTGGATGGCGTTGCTGTCAGTCTTCTTTATGAAAACGGTTTGTTGATTCGGGGCGGAACCCGTGGTGATGGCACTACAGGTGAAGATATAACCGGCAATGTCCGTACTATTGATTCCATTCCATTGAAGCTTCGTGGCAAAGGCTGGCCAGACAGACTGGAAGTTCGTGGCGAGATTTACATACCGAAAGAGGGCTTTGAACAGTTGAACGTTCGGGCCAGGGCCCGGGAAGAAAAAGCATTTGTTAATCCAAGAAATGCGGCAGCAGGCAGTTTACGACAGTTAGACTCTCGTATTACCGCCAGACGACCTCTCACAATGTATTGTTACAGTGCCGGTATAGTTGAAGGCGGTGAGCTTCCCGATAAACACAGCGAGATCCTGGAGAAATTCAAAACCTGGGGGTTAAGGATAAACCCTGAGTTGAAAGTGGTTCAGGGTATAAAAGCCTGCGAAACTTATTATGATGTTCTGTCTGAAAAGCGAGAGCGGCTTCCGTATGAAATTGATAGCATTGTCTACAAGGTAAATACAATCAGCCAGCAGCAGCAGCTTGGTTTTGTTGCCCGGGCACCCAGATGGGCTATAGCCCGCAAATTTCCGGCTCAGGAGGCTGTTACTCAACTAAAAGACGTTGAATTTCAGGTGGGCCGCACAGGCGCAATAACTCCAGTGGCCCGTCTGGAACCTGTGTTTGTAGGCGGAGTCACCGTGAGTAACGCCACTTTGCATAATATGGATGAAATCACCCGACTGGATATCAGAGTGGGAGACAGTGTGGTGATTCTTCGGGCCGGGGATGTAGGTGTTACCTTTTCGAAATCATATCGGAAAGATTCAAATAGGGGAGATTTTTTCAATTCTATTCAGGTGGATATCTAAGATGGAAGTAAAGTTGACAGATGCTCAGATGGCCGCAATTAAAGATGCAGGCATAGATATAAAAAAGATACGAGCCCAAAAATTATTGAGTAATGATGCATCATTGTGGGCGTTTTCATCTGGAGACTTAACCTTAACTCTTCAGATCGCAAATGCTACATACAGGGCAGGTGTTCCAGTAATGCCCGATAGTAAGTATGACTCCTTATATGTGAAAGAACTTGAAGTTCAAGACCCTGACAGTGAATTTCTTACTTCTTTGGAGCCTGAACCCATACCAGAATCCAAGACTGTATTGCTACCTGTAAAGATGTTATCTACAGATAAAGCTTATAGTTATGAAGAAGTCAAAAAGTGGATGGATCGGCTTATTAAGGCAGCCAATGAACTAGACCTAGATACTTCAGCTCTAAATATTAGAGTCACCCCCAAACTTGATGGCTATGCAGCATACGATGATGGGAAAAAACTATATACGAGAGGGGATGGTACAAAAGGTCAGGATATTTCTAGAGCTTTTGATAGAGGCCTTAAAGTTGCTAAAGGAGGAGAAAGAGGTTCAGGTGCTGGAGAAATCGTCATTAAGAAAAGCTACTTTGATGATAAATTAAGTGGATATTTTGAAAATGCAAGAAATATTCAGGCATCGATAATAGCTGAAAAAAAAGTCGATGAGAGAGTTCAAGAGGCTATCGATAGTGAAGCGTGTGTATTTTATCCTTTCAAACTCTTAGATGATTGGGTAGGTGATTATGAAGTTTTTTCAAAGGATTTTAACAGCATTATTGAAGAAATCTGGGATTTAGTTGACTACGAAATAGATGGAATAATCGCAGAGGCCACAAATGAAGCACTAAAAGAATACATGGGGTCAACTCGGAAGCATCACAGATGGCAAATCGCATATAAGGTAAATGCCGAAATTGCCAAGGTAAGAGTACTAGAAGTAATACCTCAAACTTCAAGAACTGGAAAGTTAACACCGGTAGCCCTGTTAAAACCTACTAAGTTAAGCGGAGCTACAATTCGTCGAGCAACCGTTCATCACTATGGAATGGTGAGGTCGAAAGGAGTTGGTGCAAACGCTTTAGTTGAGCTGGTTAGAAGTGGGCAAGTCATACCGAAAATAGAGAGTGTGATTGAGAGTGTAGAGCCAGATATTCCTCAAAACTGTCCCAGTTGTGGCTCCCATGTGGTTTGGGATGGAGATAACTTATTCTGTCCTAATACAACTGATTGCCCATCGCAAGCAGAAAATACATTGATACACTTTTTTAAAACTTTAAGAAATATTGATGGCTTCGGTCCGAAAGTGATATCAAGTCTCTATAAATCTGGAGTTGAATCGATTCATGATATTTATTCTCTTGGAGTTGATCAGCTGGTGGAGATTGGATTCGGTGAGAAGACTTCTGAAAATCTAGTGAATCAACTACAAGCTAGTAGAAGTATCGAAATTGAAGATTGGAGGTTTTTAGCGGCATTTGGTGTACCAAGATTGGGAGAGGGTAATTGTGAGAAATTATTGGAGCATCATAGGCTAGAAGAAATATTCCGGCTCAGTATTTCCGATTTGATTGAACTAGATGGGTTTGCCGAAGTTAGTGCGTCGAGTATCTATGAGGGACTAAGTAGTATTCAGGCCGAATTTCAAAGAATCTATGAGCTAGGTTTCAATATTAAAGAAACTATTAGATCAACAAATACACAGCCCCTTTTGCTAGATAGAGAGTTGATAGTCTTCACTGGGTCCATGGAGCATGGGAAACGGTCAGATATGGAAACGGAAGCAAAATTTCTTGGAGCCAAAGTTGGGAAGTCCGTTACAGGTAAAACTACGTTATTGGTGACAGGTAAAAATGTTGGAGATAATAAAATAAGTGCTGCTAAAGAGAAGGGAGTTAGAGTGTTGGCAGAGGTAACATATCTAGAATATATAGGATCAAATTAAGACCTGATTGTCAGAGATATGTAAGCGGTCGTCCAACTACACATTCAAAAGCAGTCTCTTAATACTGGCCCCTTGTGAATGTGCACAAGATTTGTACTTAGTGTATTTACTCACATGATAGTCAATTATTTATCCGCCTTCATCCTTAATGAAGGTGGATAAATGTTTGAATTTTGATCGTTTGTAAGACCATGGATTCCTGATTGAACGTATCAAGTAGAAATGAGCTTATAAGTTTTCCCTAACAATGCAAGGTATGCTAGATGGTTACTCTATGTGATAATACAAAGTGGGCGTGACATCCAGATGTTATTCTCAAAGTTGACCGTGTCATACATTCGAGAAGACCGGAAACAGCCCGGTTGATTGAAATGCCTGAACAATGTCCTGTCTGTGAATCTGAAGTTGAGAGAGACGAGGGTGAAGCGGCTGTTCGATGTACGGGAGGCCTTTATTGTTCCGCTCAGCGTAAAGAAGCCATTAAACATTTTGCTTCAAGAAAAGCCCTGGATGTAGATGGTCTGGGAGACAAACTGGTGGAGCAGTTGGTTGACCGCCAACTGATAGCCAATCCGGCCGATCTGTTTTCCCTGAACCGGATGCAGCTTTCCGGTCTGGAAAGAATGGGAGCAAAATCAGCAGAAAATCTACTATCAGCTCTTGATCAGAGCCGAATAACTACCTTGCCGCGATTTATCTATGCCATGGGAATTCGAGAGGTGGGAGAAGCTACAGCAAGGAGTCTGGCGAATCATTATCATGATCTTGAGAAGATAATGAGTGCCACAGCCGATGATCTACAGAATGTAGATGATGTTGGCCCTGTTGTAGCCGCTCATATTGAGCGATTTTTTCGTCAGGAACACAACATGGAGGTCATCGGGGCTTTACTGGAGAAAGGTATACAGTGGCCTGTCACGATGTCTGAAAATTCTACGGCTAAGCAGCCACTGGCAGGGGAAGTCTGGGTTTTGACCGGAACCCTGCAGACCATGTCCAGGGATCTTGGTAAAGAAAAATTGCAGAAACTGGGAGCAAAGGTTACCGGCTCTGTTTCGGTAAAAACATCGGCGGTTCTGGCCGGTGAAAAGGCCGGTTCCAAGCTTGCAAAAGCTGAAAAGCTCGGCATTCGGGTTGTAACCGAGGATGAATTCACTCAACTACTTGAGGAGTGGGGAAGCTCATGAATGTTTACAACGTTCGAATAATAATCTTACTGGTTATTACTACGGTGCTGGCAGGTTGTGCCAGCACCAGACCACCAACAAAACCTCATAATCTTTGCAATGTGTTTAAGGAAAAGCGCAGCTGGTATGGGCACGCAAAAGATTCTAATAATAAATGGGGAACGCCTATACAGGTGATGATGGCCATAATGTACCAGGAATCCAGCTACAAACATGATGCCCAGCCACCCAGACCCTGGTTTCTATTCATTCCTCTGCCAAGACGATCCTCCGCCTATGGCTATGCCCAGGCACAAAACGGTACCTGGGACCAGTATGTCACTGAAGCCGGAGGCTTGTTCTCTGATCGTGAAGATTTTGAAGATGCCATAGATTTCATTGGCTGGTATACCAATAAATCCCGCAAGCTCAACGGAACGTCACTCTGGGCGGCGGATTTGCAATATCTGAACTATCACGAAGGCTGGTATGGCTATCGGAAAGGGACTCATAAGAAAAAGAAGTGGTTGCTGGGTACTGCGGGAAAAGTAAAGCAGCGTGCCAGTAATTATGGCGAGCAATTGAGGCGCTGCCGTTTATAACCTGTCAGGAATACTCTTCATTATCGGCAAAGCGAGTAGCGTCTTCTTTAGAAAGGATATTGACGCTCTCGCTGGTATGATCAAAAACCACAACCACTTCACCTGATTTCAGCCGGCCATATACCCGTTCTACCTTATCGTTCAAACTTTGGTCATAGCCGTTATCGGTTCCATCCCTGCTGACAAATTCCTCAATCAGGTTTTGTAATGTTTCTTTTTCGATCATTTCAAAAGGGATGATCATATTTCTACCCGATTTTTTTAGTCAGATTCAAATAACCATCTATCCTGAAATGTCTTAACTAAATAGTGCAGAATTATGAAGACGGTGTGTGTCGTTGCATTATGTGCTATAGCTCACTTTACCGCTACAGGATTCTGTGCAAATAGCAGTTTTGGCAGTCTGGTGCCGACGATAAAGCTGAATTCACAGGGAGAGATTTCTACTGATTCTGGTCTTCGGGTGGATCCTGATGGGGTTGCTCGATTTCAACTGGACGTGCCTGAGCTGGATGAAATGTCGGCATTTCCGTTTAAAAATCTGTACGTCAATATCCCCGGCTTTCAAAATGGAAGGCAGCAAAATCACTATATAAAAATAACCACGGCCGGGTTACATGATATAGCGCTGCCGTTACCTGAGTACCAGGGGCAAGTGCTTTTTTTTGATAACAATTTTAATATCAAACCGCTTAAATCAAGCTTTGAAAGACTGGCAACACCTGTCGCAGAATTCATTATTGTTTTGATGTTCAGTCAGCTGACCGGTGGATCATTTAATGATTTTAAGAACGGTGGTTATCATGCGGGAATTCAGGCTTATGCCATGCTGGATAGTAATGTGCGTATGTTGAATGATTTCAGTGAATATCTGGAGGTATATCATGAGTACAGTCCTGCTGAAGGTAATGTTCTATTAATGCTGTTGTATGGCGGGCTCTGTTTTCTGATTTATAAAAAACCTCTCGATTTCAGTGAGCTTACTGTTGATAAGGCTGAGGTTGGTTTTCTTTTTTCAGGCCTCAGTTCTGCCACGGCTAACTCATTTGACAGTGTGATTGCCATACCAGTGGCTGAATATATTTATGACTCTGAAGGATCAGAGCGAAGTCCTGTCAGTCAACTGATCAGCCAGATATTGAAGGTACAATTTCTGAAACCGGACTTTCTGAATCTCTTCAAAACGTCTACTTGTCCTGTGCATGATTTTTTTCTGAATAAACTGGCTATGAAAGGGGCTACAGAGCAGAGAATGCTGTTTGAGATGGCCGGAAAAACCTTTGGTGTGCTACCGGTCAGAATTGAGGAATGGGGAGGGAGTCTGCTTTATGCGATCAGTTTGGGAGCAGAAGGAGAAAGCGGAAGTTTACAGCTGACTTATCTTGATGAATATCAAAAGCAGCTGGCTTACCATAGCTTTTATCAGATGACCCAGATGACCCATGAAAGTTATTGTGACATGTATAATCACCATCCTGAAACATCCTATGCTGAAATGTCTCTTCGTGTCATGGGAGATTATTTAGTCGGGTTGACCATGACGATCCTGTTCTACGGATTGGCTACAAGAGATTTTCAGATGATCAATCAGGGCAGGCTGGCCAAAGGCATCGCCATGGGATTTATGGTGCGCAGCTTTGGCCCTGGAATGATGGCGTTTTTGATGCGATCGGTGAATGATGAGCTTTTGCTGGCTTCGCTTGATTATGCACCGGGTATTCAGCACTGGTTCTATCAGGATGCCCGGATTGTACTGCACCATAGATTACAGGAGAGGGATGATTGAGTTCATTCCACATCTTTCTTTTGTATATTCTCAATATCAGTCACCAGAAAGTATTCCCCTGTTGATTCCCAGACGACGTTAATATCCCAGAGCGCAGTTCCATGACGGCGGTTTTGGGTTTCTTTCAGATAAGCAGGTCTTGGATCCTGTCCCAGAATTTGTTCAACAAGCGTGATCAATTGTCGACCTGTTTTTTTCTCGTATCTCTGGCAAAGATTCAAAGCATGTTCTGAAAAACGAACTTCTGATATGGCAACAGGTAGAGGGGCAAACCCTCCTTTGGCTTCAGGCAGTGCATCGGCATAAGGGAGATAAGGTTTTATATCAATGACCGGGGTACCATCCAGTAGATCTGCTGCGCCCAGTTGCAGAATTAATTTACCATTACCGGAGCGGATTTCTTTTAATTCCACAACGGACATGCCCATGGGATTAGGGCGATGGGTTGACCGCGTTGCAAAGACTCCTACCCGTTTGCGTCCACCCAATCGGGGTGGACGAATGGTGGGTCTCCACCCTTCCTCCATGGTTTGATGGAAGATAAAGTGAACCCATATATGAGAAAAACCTTCCAATCCGCGGATCATATTTTCCTGATTGAAAGGTGGAAGCAATTCCAGTTCAGCTTCGGCAGCAGTGACAATACCAGGTTGTCTGGGAATACCGAATTTCTGACGATAGCAGGAATGAATAATGCCCACTTGTTCAAACTGAAAACTGGAACGTTTATGTTGAGTCACGATCAATGGCTTATGGTGAAAAGCCGATCATAATGACCGGCCAGAGATGAATTGACAACTGCAGGTTACTGAACTGCAGCTACCTCCAGGGAAGCCACAGCATTTTTCATCCGTCTGACAGCTTCTTCCAGTAATTTACGGGTGCAGCCAAAGTTAAGGCGTAAGTAGCATGCATCCCCAAATTGCTGGCCTGGAGATAAACCCACACCGGCCTCGGCAAAAAAACTATGTGGGTCATCAAGCCCCAGTTCGCTGACATCAATCCATGCCAGATAGGTGGCTTCCAGAGATTCCATTTTCAATCCCGGAATGGCATTGATTGCTTCCAGAAGGTAAGCGTGATTCTGGCGAAGGTAATCCAGCATAGCCTGACGCCAGGGCTCACCATGTTGATAGGCGGCTTTGGTGGCGGTGAAACCAACCAGCATATTATCAGGATCCGGTACTATGCCTTTTCGGGTTCGGTTGAACTTATGGCGTAATTCGCTATCAGGAATGATGGCGAATGCACAACCAAAACCAGCTAAATTGAAGGTTTTGGAGGGAGACATCAGTGTGACGGAGTGATCCCTCATATAGTCACTGAGAGAGGCAATTGGAATATGTTCACAGTCTCTGTCCAGAAGAATATCGCAGTGAACTTCATCAGAGCAGACGAGCAGATTATGCTTTTTGCAGAACTGTTCCAGAGTATTCAGTTCTTCCCTGGTAAGTACACGACCATTGGGGTTTTGTGGATTACATAGCAGGAGAAGACGACTACTGTCAGTTATTTTGGCTTCAAGACCTTTCAGGTCCAGTCCCCAGCGACCATCATCTTTAGTCCACTCCAATCCTACCAATTCTCTTCCACCCAGCTTGGGAGCCATTAGAAACGGGTAGTAAACTGGAATGGGTGAAATGACGCCTTCACCTTTGGCAGTATAAGCTCGGACAGCAATGTTCAGTGCTGTCACCAGACCGGGTAACCAGACGATCCACTCAGGTTCGATATCCCAGTTATACAGATTGCGACATCGCTCTACGACGAGTTGTTCCAGTTCAGTATCTGGCACGGTATATCCGAAGACTCCATGATCTATTCGCCGGTGAAGGGATTCAATGATTTCCGGAGCGGTTCGAAAGTCCATATCCGCAACCCATAGAGGCAGAACGTCTTTTGAAAATCGCTCCCATTTCAGGCTGGAAGTACCACTGCGGTCTATGATTTCGTCAAAGTCTACTGGCACGGATAGAATCCTTTTCCTGCTTGTGGTTGTTGTAATACCGGTGATGTTAACCGGTAATTTAACCGTTGTAATGAATATTCTCTGAATGTTTGACCGACTATGCCAGACACAATGGCTTACTGATAGTAGTAGTGTTTATCGAAAATAATTCAGTAGAAATAGACGTGAGATTAATTTTCAACCAGTCTGTCAGGCAAGCTGTATTGGAAATGCTATCTTTAGAGAACTTTAAATCTATTTTGGACCCTTTCGGGAAGTAATATTATTGAATCCCGGGGATGATTATTAATCAACAGGTCAGCGGAGTAGAACAACTAAATATGTCGAAAGGATTTCTTCAGGCGTTGTGTGCCAGTGCCTTGTGGGGCTTATTACTGGTAATTCCCGAGTGGCTGGCGGATTTTACGCCCGTCGAAATAGTTTTTGGTCGAAATTTATATGCTGGAATGCTGGTTTTGGCAGTATTAATCAATAGAACTGAACAACTGTCTCGTTTGTCCTTTCGTGATATTTTGAATTTTGTTCGTTTATCGTTTCTGGGAAATATCCTTTTCTATTTTCTATTAGTCATTTCAATTCAAGCTATCGGAATAATTCCAGCGTGCTTATTGATAGCAATATTGCCAGTTTTATCATCCAGATATATTGATGCTGGCTGGAATTTTGGGACGAATCATGATCAGCTGTTTTCAATAACATTAATGTTTATGGCTATTTTTCTAGTGATTTCCAGTGTTGGAGATCAGATGCCTGTCGATGCGGATGAGGGCATGACGCTGGGTATCATAACGTTGCTGATGGCAGGCGTTGTCTGGTGTTTTTCAATTTCTGATCAAATCAGGCTGATAAAAAATAAACCCGGATTTGATAGTTCTGACCATTTTCTTCTGACAGGAATCGGTTCTTTACCTTTGCTTTTGTTGATGTTGCCTCTTATGTTCGTTGAGAGTGAGGTTTTCAGCCTTTTTGATCTTCATCGCTCGAATGATCGCTGGTTAATGTTCTGGCTGATGACGGGGGGCATAGGTCTGCTGAGTACCTTTGTTGCCCGTTTACTCTGGAAAGGGGCCATGGGGAAAATGACAGGACACAGGCGCAACTGTTTTATTCTTGCAGCGCCTGCTTTTGCAGGAATCTATTTCAGTCTTCTCTCTGGCTGGGTTCCGGATGGAAAACAACTGATAGCTCTGGTTTGTTTCATTCTGGGTTTTATTCAATTCTACAGGCAAAGACTCTTAACCTGATATTTACGGGCAAGTTATTGAATAACCATTTTCTTTCAGTCTGAGACAGGCATTTTGCCTGATCAACTCGTGACCGGCGGCAGTGAAGGCAAAAGAATCATAGTAGAGGTGGCTGTTTTTTCTGCACTGAAATAGATCACCTGCCACAGCTTTAACTAGAAGATCATAGGAGTGAGAAAGAGCTTCGCTATCGTCCATCATTTCATGCGACAGACCGATACCCCTGACACTCCTTTCCTCTTCGAGTTTTCTGACCCGTTCCTGGGTTACGCTCGAAACAATTAATTGAATATAGCTGTCCCGGGAAGTTTCAGGTATCTCAGATCTTTCTTTCAAACAGGATCCGGATGTTTCCAGTTCTGCAGGAATAGACGCCATTAACCCTTCTCCTCCATGAAAAGTCACATTAATGCTTACACCTTCTTCGTATTGGAACCTGGTTATTCCTGTATGGAGGTTCTGATTAAATGCTTCAATCTGTTTTTTAAATTGGGATAAGTGTGGTGCACTCAGGGATTGAGCTGCGGGAGTGTGTTCAAGGGTGCTCTCGTATAAGAGAAAGTGACGTGCATTCGCTTCACTGTAGAGTCTTCTTACTTGATTAACGATATCATGGGCAGGGCTTTGACTATCATCATTATTATTTTCAATCATCTGATTGCTCTGATAGCTGATAATATAAAGAGTATTGCTATCAACGACCTGAGCAGAAGGGAGGTTCTGACGGGTATTCGTAAGATATAAATCAACCTGGGCAGATAGACTGGGAGGAAAACCTTTTACGATCATCTGTTCTTTGCTGCTTTCCAGTGTCTCGAATACTTCTGTGATAGAGGTGTAATCACCTTCAATTATTTGAGTGGTCACTGATTCAGTAAGCCCAAACACAAAGCGGAAAAACTGAAGCCTGTCTTTTATATTTTCAGGTGATAATCGCTCATTGGTATGACTGCCCGTAAAAGCATAATTTCTATATTTCAGCGGGTTGTCTGGATCAATGTTATTGTCTCTGGCCAGAAGCTCAGACCATACTCTGACCGCATTGGTGCTTCTACCATCGTAACCGTAGAGTGCAGGCGGAGGCATCTGGGGCAGCAATTCAATATGAATTCTGCCTGCAAGTATATTCGCAAGATAAGGTGAAAGGGTTTTGGCTATCCTGCGGGTATAGCCCAGCCAATAACTCAAAAAATAGGTAGCAAACGCGACAGCAATCGGTGGTACTTTCTGGATATAAGGGTGAGAATTCAGGTAGCTGGTATAATTCAGAGAGGTAAAAACAATGAGCGCCGAGATTAAGTCCAGTAGCTCACCCGCCATGATTGAATAACCTTCCAGCAAATCATTCAGCAGTTCCGGCTTAAGGCTTCCCTGCAGTTCTCTGGAGAGTCTTAATTGATTCCCGTTATCATTTAACTGGCCTCCGAATACCACAAACTGTTCAAACGAGTATTCTTCAGAGCGGGGTTGTTCGGCAAAAACGGATGATGCAATAATGAGAGAGGATAGAATGAATGCTGCATGTAAAATAAAATTTCGCATGGGATATCATCTGCAAGAGAATTGATCTGCAGATAAGCTAGCAGTGAATAAGGGAATTGCCAGATTAGAATTCTGGCAATTCAATATAGCCTGTTTATAACTGCGTCAGGTTTTGATAGTTTTCAAGAATCTCTTCTTTACTGCCTTTAAACAAAACTTCTCCCTGTTTCTGACTGAGCTGGTAGTCATACATGGGATCATAATAACTGCTGAGCAATTCACTAATTAAAATGCGATAGCCGTTTATATCTCCCTGAGATTTATGATTCATCAAGGCATTATTTAATAGATTGTTTAAATGCTGATAACGCTCTCCACCTAATCGGCGACGAATTCTGTATAGACTGCTAGACAGTCCTTCTGAGAGCTTTTCAAAGCCCTCGTCTTGACCATATGCACCGACAAAATCATTCAGGTTATCGGTCACGTATTCTTGAAGACCGATCTCTACACGTTCTTCCATGGATTCTTCAAGCAGTATCAAGGGAGCCTGTTGCATTTTATCCCGCATGGCTTGCGGAAGGCTGCAGCGACCAATAAGTTTACTTTCATCTTCGAGCAGTGCAGCTCGGCCTGGTACTCTGTGACGGTGCTTTAAAAAATCAATAGATAATCGATTCTCAAAATCAATCTGACCGGGTTGTCCACCGTGCCTGCGCCCGAAACTGGAGCCCCGATGATTAGCCAGCCCTTCCAGATCAATGCTGTCGGTGATCTGGTGTATCAGCCGGGTTTTACCGGTACCGGTTTTACCGCTCAAAATAATCAGATTACATTCTTCGATTGAACGTTCAAGTTCATCTATGAGAAAGCGGCGCATGGCTTTATAACCACCTTCAATCAAAGGGTAAGGGTGCCCTGATTCAGAAAGCCACTGCTGGGTGATATGGGAACGCTGACCGCCCCGAAAGCAGAACAGATACCCTTCCGGGTTTGCTTTTACAAAATCACTCCACAGGGCTAACCGTTGTTGTTTGATATCATCATTGGCCAACTGATACCCCAGGGCCACAGCTTCTTCAGGTCCCTGTTCCTTGTAGCAGGTGCCAATGGTTTCCCGTTGCTGATCATCCAGAATGGGGATGTTTGTGGTGGAAGGAAAGCTGCCTTTATTGAACTCAACAGGAGCTCTCACATCCATCAGAGGTGTGTCATTCAAAAAAAGAGGAAGAAAGTCGTCGCTGTTTACTGGGTTTTGGCTCATGTAGGCTGCTGGGTACTGGCTGTGAAAACACCATAGTTTGGTGTTATGAGCTATCTTGTGCAAGCTCGATTGTCAGAAGGCTTATGGGTAGATTCCCTGTTTGGGTTCTGATTTTTGCATTGTCGCAAGGGTATTCCTGACGCCAGATGTTAATAACAGGTGATAATAATGGTGAACCCTGGTCATAACGAAGGGGGATTGTGCAATAGAGTCCGGAAAGACTCCCGATTGCTGAAGCATCGTACCAGCGACTTCTGAACGGTTGTTACAGCCGGATATGATGCGCCTGAATCTGGATAGCTTAGGATCCTGCACGTTTATGGTTTTGTTATGGTCATCCAGTCCTTCAAGGTATTTGATCCAGGCCGCAATGCCCAGTGCAATGGCGTTGAAGTCTTTTTTTGCGAGCAGAAGATCTTCCAGTCCGTCAGACCAGCGTTGTACTAATTTCTGAGAACCATCCGCTGCCACCTGTTCTGTTGAATGGTGCAGGGCCGTATTTTTGAATCGTTCCAGTACTGATCGGGCATAATTTTTTGCATTCATTCCGTCTGGGATGTCCAATAATGGAATGATTTCGTTAAACATATATTGTTCAACTACGCCCAGAATTAAAGGATCATCCATGGCATCAGAAATAAGCGGATAACCTGCCAGACAACCCAGATAAGCCAGCATCGAATGACTGCCATTGAGCAAGCGGAGTTTTAGGTTTTCATAGGGCGTGGCATCGTCCACGAACAATGCACCGTCTATTTTATTCCAGTCCGGCCTGCCCATGGAAAAACGATCTTCGATGATCCACTGGCGATACTTTTCGGTAACTACTGCGCAGGGATCGTTCCGCCCCAGATGCCTTCGGACGTCAAAAAATGATTGGCTGGTCATGGCCGGGACAATTCGATCAACGACGGAAGAGGGGAAATGGACGATGTTTGAAATCCATCGAGCCAACTCTATATCAATTTGTTCAGCCAGCTGAATAACGGCGAGCCGGGTTTTGGTGCCGTTCTGGATCATGTTATCGCAACTGAGAATCGTAAAAGGCGTGATATTATTTTTTCTGCGTTGAGACAGTGCTGCAACCATAAGACCCATAGCCGTTTTTGGATGATGAGGATTCTCAATGTCATGTATGATTAATGGGTCATCAAGGTTCAATTGCAATGAAACAGGATGAAGGCAGTAACCTTTTTCAGTGATGGTTAGTGAGACAATTTTTGTTTGTTGGCTGGCCATTATGTCCAGTAAAGGTGTTCGGTTATCCTTCACAGCCAGCATATTACGAATAGCATCCACCTTTTTTAACTGCTGGCTTCCGTCTGGTGCTATTTCCAGAACAGTAAAACAACCTTCCTGCCGCTTCAGGTTTTGAGCCAGATCCTGACCATGAAAAAGGCTGGCGGCAATAATACTCCAGCCCCCGGATTGAGTCTGCCTCATGAGTTCAGATGTATAGAGTGCCTGATGTGCCCGATGGAAGGCTCCCGGACCAATATGAACAATAACGGCCGCACGGTGAGTTAAAAGGTAGCTTCGGTTATTCTCCAACATTGACTCCTTTATCAATAGCCAAATCTGGCAGGAATATAGAGACTGAGCGATGGGATAAATGTGACCGCCAGCAGAACACCGATCAACACCACATAAAAGGGCATTATATTTTTAAGGATTTGATGGACGGGGACATTCGCCACACTACTGCCAATAAATAATGCGCTGCCCACGGGTGGTGTACAGATTCCGATACAGAGATTAAAGGTAATCATCACGCCAAAATGGATGGGATTCATGCCCATTTCAGTCACTATGGGTAAAAATACCGGTGTGAAAATCAGCAATGCCGGTGTCATATCCATGAAAATACCCATAATGAGCAGAATCAGGTTGATTAACAGAAGAATGATGATTGGGTTACTTGAAATTCCAGTAAGAAAGTCCGCTGTGATGTTGGGGATGTCAATCAGTGTCATGACCCATGACATTCCCATGGATGCGCCTATAAGTAGCATGATAATAGAAGTGGTTATTGCGGATTGAAGAAAAATGGCCGGTAATTGCCGGATAGACAATTCCCTGTAAATGCCAATGGACAGAATAAGAGTGTAAATAACGGCTATTGCTGAAGCTTCTGTTGGAGTGAATATTCCACAGAGAATGCCGCCCATAATACAAAGAATCAGAAGCAGACTGGGTGCTGCCCGGAAAATTGTTTCTATGATTTGCTGTTTGTCAGGTTTTGCCGCTTTTGGATATTGTCGAAGATATCCGATTATCCCACTGACCAGCATGATGGATAGCCCCATTAACAATCCGGGAAGGTATCCAGCGAGAAACAGGGCCGTAATGGAGGTACCGCCACTGACCAGCGAATAGATGATCAGCGTGTTGCTGGGAGGAATTAAAAGTCCACTGGTACAGGATGATATATTGGCGGCTGCACAGAATGAGGGATCATAACCCTGTTTCTTCTGGATGGGAGCAACGACACCTCCAACTGCAGCAGCAGACGCCACGGCAGAGCCTGAAAGGGCACCAAACATCATATTGGCCAAAATATTGCAATGTGTCAGTGAACCGGGCAATCGCCCCGTCAGAAGCTCGGCAAAATCGATCATCCGCCGGGCAACACCCCCGGTACTCATAATATTGCCGGCAAGAATAAAAAAAGGGATGGCCAATAGGGTAAAGCTGTCCATACCTGTTGCCAGTTTCTGGGATATCAGTAATAGAGCCGCGTCTGCGGGAATCACAGTCATCAGAGCCGCCAGCGATGCCAGGGCAATGGCAAAAGCAATCGGCAATCCCAGAATCATCAGAAAAGGAAAAACCAGAAAGAGGAGGGTGATGACCAGCCATTCTTCAGACATGCCTGCTGTCCTCCGGACTGGATTTGTTGGTAAGAGTCAGTAAGTCGGTGATTGCGTAAAGAAGAATAAATACACCGCTGAATGGGATAGGGAGGTACATCAATGCAGCCGAAAGGTTGAGAACAGGCGTCACCTGCTCCATAGCGTGTACCTCCCAGGCCAGTTTGCTGCCAGAGTAAATAAGAACCGTCAGTGCAAATACACCCGTAATTATCCTCGTAGTCAGGTGTAAATAGATTTTTTTACGGGGAGAGAGGCTATCGGGCAACAAATCAATGGTGAGGTGTTTGTTTTTGCCATAGGCGTATGCCGCTCCCAGAAGGCCAAGCCAGATGAATATCAGGCGAGCCAGTTCATCGGTGGAGGTGCTGGGAATATTGATGATATAGCGGCTGCAAACCTGCCAGATAACGCAACTGAGCATGCCAGCAAAGAGTGCGGTAATAACAAATGATAGTATTCTGTTTAATATCTGTACTAATGTTCCATTTATATCACTATTCACCACCGGCACCACATCTCCCGAATAAAATAAGTTAATCAATAAACATGTTCATACTCATGAATCAGTTCTATTTTAGAAGAGAATGGAGATTTCACAGGAATAATGCTGATGCGATGTACTACAGGCGTTCTGCTGGTTCTGATCTGGATATTGAAGGTTGATCTGGCAGCGGCCACTCTTCTGAGGGTCAGCCATAATCAGACTCTCAGTCATCCGGTCCATGAAGCTCTGAAGTATATGGCTGCCAGAGTCGCTTTTTTGAGCAATAACGACCTGATTATCAAAATATATCCCAATGGTATGCTCGGCAGCCAGCGTGAATCCATTGAGCTATTGAAATCAGGTGCTCTGGATATGGCAAAAAGCAGTGCAAATGAAATGGAGGTATTTGATGCATCTTATGGTGCTCTGAATATGCCTTATATTTTTCGAGACAGGGATCATTACTATCGTGTAATCACGGGCATTGTTGGCAAGAAAATCCTTGAATCATCTGTAGAGAAAGGCTTCTTTGGACTAACGTTCTATGATGCTGGTAGTCGTCATTTCTATGCCAATAAGCCCATTCGAAAACCAGGGGATCTTAATGGATTAAAAATAAGGGTTCAGCCAGGTCAGTCTTCAGTCAGAATGTTGTTGGCGCTTGGGGCCTCCCCAGCTCCCATTGATTTTGGTGAACTATATACAGCGTTGCAACAGGGCGTTGTGGATGGCGCAGAGAATAATATCAATTCCTTTATGGCAAGCCGCCATAGCGACGTTGCCCGATATTTCAGTTTGTCGTACCACACCTCGATTCCGGATGTTCTGCTCATCAGTTCAAAATCATGGAACAAATTAAATGAACGTCAGCAATCCATTATTAAACAGGCGGCACGGGAATCCACGCTCGAAATGCGTCACATTTGGCAAAGAGTTTCAGCGGGGAATATGGAAGCTGCAAAAAAAGCAGGGATAAAATTTATTGAAACACAAAGAAGTGCTTTCACTGAAAAAACCAAAGTCGTGTATGAGCAGGTTCGCAAGAACAGGCCGGATGTGTATTCCCTGATCCGTGCCATAGAAGAGCAGTAATCAAATAACCAGAGAAGGGTTCAGATGCCCCTGTTCCATCATGAATTTCAGGGCATCGGTTTCTGATTGACCATCGGAAATAAGGTCAAGGTTGTCGAGCTGAATATATTGTGTCCACTGCTGAGGCGATTCAGTGGCAATTTTTAAATAGGATCCATCAATTTGATCAACTAGTTGCAGATAATCCCCTGGTGTTGAATGAGCATCAGTGGGAAGCAGTTGTGCAATATCAATGGTATCGTCGTTTGCCAGAGAAAAGCTCTTTACATGATCCCAGGCAGGATTGGTGATTGTACCTTCGTCGCCTTTCATCCAGATAGCACTGTCCTGACCGGTATTAAATTCACAGGTGTCGTTACCCTGATTTCCTCTCAATCGATTGCCATCGGGGTGGGCAAATAACCGGTCATTTCCCAGCCCTCCATCAATGGTCAGTCCACCCGTGGTAGCATGAATTTCGTCGGCGTATTCATGGCCGTACTGTTCTGAAATAGTGATGGTTTTGTTGTCAACGAGGTATCTGAGTTTGGCTGCAGAGTCCAGTGTGCTGCTGTTTGGGATCAGACTGTCCAGTGGAATATTCTCCAGATAGACACCCTGTTTTACAATGCCTGAAACTGACGCTGTATCACCGTTGGGAAATTGATGAGTGGCTGGAACTGCTGATGAATCTGACCAGTAAATGAAAGTTTGGCCTGAAGCGGTTTCGGTAATGATGAGACTCTCTGCCAGCTGAGTGGAAACCCAGACATTTGCAAGACCCAGCATGTCTGAGAAATCAAGCTGATCGATTCCGGGTTCAAAATCTTTCAGGTAATCACAGGTTCCAGTGCCCTCATCCCCCGCCTGCCAGATGAAAAGATCCTTTTTTGCGTCTCCTGAACCATCCCTGTCTCCACCCCAGACTGTATCCGTACCCGGCCCAGGAATGATGATGTTCTCACCGTCGCCCGCCACTAGTGTGTCATCACCAGCCAGGGCGTTGATTTTACCGGACAATCCATCTGCAATAATCAGATCATCCCCTGGTGTGGCAACGATGTCATCTGAAGTTTCAATGATGTTCAGATTAATGGGCAAAGGACCTGTTGTTTCAGGTGCTCCATCGCCCACATCGGAAACAGACGTCACTTGAAGTAAATACTGGCCGGGGTCAACATTGATAATAAACAGATCATTGAATTCTGCTACCGCCCAGCCAGACGGTTTACTTGAGTAAACGCCTATGGGTGTTCCCGTGCTATTAACCAGAAGAGCATTGGCAGGTAATCCCTGAATCAGTATATAAAGCTCAGTATTGACCGGGTTACTGGTGGGAGCGTTGAGAGTGTTTGCAGGGTTAATCACAGAAACATGAAGATTCAAGGGGATGGGGACAGCTTTCGTTGTAATGATGCTGTCCCGTTCAACCAGTAATGTTGGTCTGTCCGCCTTGGGCGACACATTCAGTGTCATGTCAAAGCTGACAGCGGAACCATAATGAACGGGAAATCCATTGGTTTCATCCAGTGCCTGTACTGAAATGACTGCCTGATATTGTCCGTGTCCATCTCCAGGGTGAAACTGAAGATTGGATAACGTGTTTCCAGAGGACTGTATGGACGCTGTGTGATGATCAGCCTGCTGCTGGAACAAGACTGTATTGCCGCCTGCTGTTTCCAGCCAGGGAGTGACAGCACCGGGTTCGTCGGGAAAAACTGAATCATCGCTGCTGTTAAGCAGGCTCATTTCAACCTTTACTCTTTCAGGATAATCACTGGTATCAGTGTAGGAATCGGTGGTTTTAATATTCAGAGGAAGATCGATTACATCATTTTCAACGCCATTGACAATAGACAGCCGATCAATCGTAATATCATCCGCAACAGGCAGAACGCTTACGGCAAAAGAAGCTGTATTAGTGCAGATATCTGTGAGGCTTTGCTCGTGGCTGAAAGTGATAAGTTCAAGATTCAGCGTGCCGCTGAAATCAGTGACCGGATGCAGCAGTATTGTTTGAATTTTTCCGGCATGATCAATCAAACCGTTCGGGATTTGCCACTGGCCTCTGCCATTATAAGGCAGTGTATTACCCGCTGAGTCTTTCAGAAGGCTGCCTTCGGGAACGCCTGAAATAATGGCCGAAAGGATTTCGGAGCCATCCTGATCATTCAACTGAATGCTCATTCCCTGAAGCAGTATATCCTGATCTTCAGAACCCGTTACTGCCGGCGCAAGGAGAGTTGCACAGTTATTCACTGGATTGATTGTCAGATCTACGGAAGAGGAGAAGGTTCTTATATCGGTGAACCCAACAGACGGTGCAACGTCCATAATCATCACTTCCAGTTCTATTGTCTGAGAACCTGAGATACCTGTTGCGGGTGTAAATTTAATATCGGACAGTCGTTGTTCAAAGGCCTGTTCAGATTCTCCCACAAGTGGCGTCATGTAATAGGTGCCAGGAGGACGGAAAACCAGTTGATCACCCGAAAGGGTAATTCCGGCTGGTGGATTTATTTTTACGTTTTGAATCGATTCAGAGCCGTCATGGTCAACAGGTATAATTTGCAGGTTTAACGACCAGCTATTATCCGAACCATGCCATTCATCCGCCTCTGCCGGGGGATTGGTTTTGACGTCGATTGAATTTTCAACCAGGGGACTGAGCTTGAAAATCAACTCTTGAACAGTGTCACTGGTTTTATCGCTGCTGATTTTTCTTTTGATAATATGAAATGATATCCCTTGCTGATCGGAAAAATCTTTTGCTGGTGAAATGACAAGCTGTTCGAAATCGTCCGGATGTATCAGATACTCAAATGGTTGGCCATGGTCGTCCCAGGACGTGACGAATTCCCCCGCTATAGACCAACCAGCCGGTAAATCAGCAGAGAGTAGCTTGAAAATTGTTTGCTCTGTGTTATTGCTCGCCAGTGAGGGATCGACACAACCCGTCAGAGGAAGGGCATTATCTTCGATACCTCTTATTCCGTCAGGGCATATCAGAACATCACCTGGTAAAGACGGTTCAGTCTGATCCGGCTGGTCAGACAAACTGGTGATGGTATGTGTTGCCGAACGGGCTTCCAGATCACCCAGGTCGTCGATAAGAACCTTTGCTTCAAGGGTGTAAGTGCCTGACTTACCCAGATGGAGGTAGATTCCATCCAGTGAACTGTTATCGATCAGCCATTCTGCACCATTAAAAATCAGGTTCTGCCCTTTCAGGGAATAGAGATGCCAGTCACCATTGATCGGATTGTCATGATGATCATAGAGACTTAGTTTGAAGGCAGGATTGGTTGAACTTTCATGATGGATGTTTTCACTTCGATCACGATCCGTCGATTCAAATTGAAGATCTTTCAGTTTGAAGTTGTCACCACTATTGGAGAAACTTCCTGGAAATTCGATCCTCGTATTCTCGCTACTGAAATTATTCCCTGAAATGCTGCCATCGACTTCACCATGCCATGTTATCAGAGCATCGACTTTTACTTCTCTGGTGGCCGTTAATCCATTTTGCTGATCCTGGATTATCGGGAAGAAGCTGAAGCTGGTTGAATGGTTTGAATGGCTCGGGTAGTCAAAATCTATTGTGCCGTTGTCAATCGGCACTATAAGAATTCTGTTATTTTCCAGGGCTGCATTGAGCTGCTGTGCACCTCCCAGCTGTGCGGCTAATGATTGGCTTTCGTTGAGAAATGTATTGCTATAGAAAAGGCGGAAACCCGCTGGCATATTCACTCTGGATATATCGATCAGGCTTTCACTGCCGTCGGTATCGCCGATTTGGAATCCGTTCAGAGTCAGTGGTGCTCCGCCAGAAATAAACTGCTGGCTACTGTCAGGGGTTACTTCTCTGCCGGTGATGGTGACAGAATCATCGACAGTATCTAACACGGGGTTGAATTGTGCTGTTAAATGAAAAACAGTTTCGGAACTGGCACCATCCAATTCAGTGACAAAAACACTCAGATCCATTGTTTTTTCGCCGGCAAAGTCGACGGGAGGATAAATAGAGTATTTTCCTGATTGTATGTCGGAGGGGGTAACCTGATAAACCGGTTGACCATTGACTACATTGGCAACAGGTGGCTGCTTCAGATTATTATCGAGAATTCTGAATTCCGAGTGTGTCAGGGCGATGTTCAATATAGAATTCAGATGTTCAGAACCATCCCGATCTCCGGAATCTATTTGAAAATTCAGTGGCAGGGGTTGGTCTTCCTCTCCAGTTCCAATGAGTTGCCGGGAATCAACCGGATCGGATTGCCAGAGATGGTTACCGCTGATCTCGGGGAAATCCGGCATTCCTTCCAGATGGATCTGTAAATACTGCTCCACTGACTGAGCCATTTCCTGACCCGGTGCAGGTGCAACACCCTGCTGAGACGTTTCTTTGCTAATAGCCACAATCTTCAAACGAACATCCGGGAAATTGGCTGAACTGCGATCGGGTGCGGGTAGATAAGCCATCTCTGACAGCAGCGCTTCTGGCAGTTCAATCCCTCCTTCGTCTGTATGGGTTATCCCCTGTTGTGGTTGTATATGAGTCAGCTCTGACCATTGACCCGCTTGTCGAATCCAGAATGAGCCCGGATCTTCACCAGGGTTTACCATTGGTGTTAATTGTAAAAAAAGCTGTTCGGATCCATCAGAATCCGTCAGCCTGGCATCAATGTGATGATGTAATTGGATTCTCTGATCTTCTTTACCCGACAACAGTGTTGTGTCTTGTGACACACCTGTAGGCGTGACTGCCAGAGTTGGAGTGTCAGCTACTGGCTGTAGTTCGACTGAAATGCTGTGTGCTGCACGGGCCGTTTTAATGGAAAAGGGAGCGCTTTCCGTGGCAATGGCATCGAAACCGATTGTCAGTCTGCCGCTCCAGTCTGGTTCGGGAATAACAATCAGATTGTGGAATTGATTTTTTGAAATCAGGTCATCCTGATGTACTTCATTGTTATTGAGTTGTAATAACATATGATTGGGAATGGATGTTACCTGAAATTCGATACTCTCGGATCCATCCTTATCCTTGAGATCTGCGCCAGCCTGAACCAGCGATACAATGCTTTCTTCCGGAGCCGTGAATTGATCAATATTGGAACCGGTCTTCCAGACGGGCAGGTCTGCAACACCTTCAACGTGAATGGTGAGTTTTTCTGATATGTTCTGATCTGAACCTGGTGTTGTGGCGATGGCCGCACTGAGGCGGAGTTGAATTCTGTTATTGTGGAAACTGACATCAGAGCTGTCTTCTGCAGGTTGGAAAACCAAGTCCACAGGTTGGTAAACAAGGTTTCCATCAATTTCATCCAAAGCAAGAATGTGACCGGGAACCAGAACGGATCCATTGGAGATCGCCAGTGGAATGTTTTTCCAGTAGAGCGCGCCTCCCTGCAGACTGTCTTCTTTTATTGTCAGCGATTCAATGTGTTCGAATCGATCAAAATCCCCCAGATTGATTTGAAAATGTATGGGAATAGGCTGACCTGAGTCCTCTTCGCCTCTGGCTGTTGCTACGTTCTGGAATTTGGCTTTCTGGTCACCGATGGTGATGGTGAAGGTTGAGGAAGTGATATCACCATCACCATCCGTTTCAGAATATCGGGCAGAGATAGTGCGTGGCTCTCCGTTGCTGTGATCAATATGCTCATTGGTGTTTAAACGCCATCGACTGTTTTCCCGGATGGACAATAAACCAAATTCTGTATCAATCCCAACTTCCGGATTGCCCGTGAATGGGTAGTGAATACTGTTGTATTCAATTTCAATGAGCCTGGCATTATCTTCATCTGCCCCTGGAAGATCATGGGTCATTAAAGCGCGCCGTTGAGAAAAGCCAATGGCATTTCCTTCGGAGGTGATAGCGGTACCCTGATTGAAATGATGTGTAAAAGAGGTTGGGGTAGTGTCTATTATCTGAAAGGGTATCTCGGCTGCTTTTAATGATACATCGCCATCGGAATCTTTCAGTAAAACAGGAACGTTTAATGTATAGGCAAAGGCATTGCCAGGTTCTGAAGCAGTAGAAATATGGTCAATATTGTCGAATTGCTGAAAGCGTAATGCGATGGAATTATCAGTGGTATTGATAAGCGAGAATGTAAAAACATCTTTCCCATCATGCCTTGAAACCGTCATGCTGCTTTGGGGGTCACCACTCAGTGAGTCCAGTGAATACCCATCAGAATTTATATTCTGGCAGCGGGTTGCAAGTGTGTGCCGGTCAAAAACAGGAAAAACCCTGTCAGAACCAGAAGTATACGTTAAATGGGCATTGACGCTGTTTTCATCACCGAGGTTCACATCATTAACCGGTAATGGCGGTGTGACTGTTTCGATTTTTGGTATCGAACCATCCCGAAAGGTGATTGTGAGGGAGTCCTGTTTTCGACTGCCATCAGTATCAACGACTTCAACGTTCACGGGAAGGGTCAGTATATCCTGACTATTACCCAGCGCATCAATATGATCGAGATGATCGAGAAAACGGTGCCATTGAATTGCCAGCGATGTTTCAAGGTGCTGGCCAGTGGGAATGTGAAGTGCGGTACCGTCGGGTGGAATACTGGTCAGAGTGAAAATCTTTTCGGCCGGAGCATCGAAACTGTCGAGTGACCAGGCGTCGATGGTGTTATCAGGTCGATCAACGTAGCGAATAAACAGATTATCGTGTTTCAGCGGGATACCCGAAGCATCTATGGCATGGTTTAAATGATCTTCAGAAGGTTTTAAAAAACGTGCCTGAATAACATCATCTGATCCTGCCTGTATCCTGACTGTCGAGACAGCACTGATAAAGTCGGTAGACAGCAGCTCTGGCTCTTTTAAAGAAAGTAACGGTGTTTCTATATCAATCGATAAATCAGTGCTGTCATCTTTTATATTCAGAACCAGTCTGGCGCTTGTTATATCGCCATCGTAGTCTGATATTTCTGTATTAATCATCAGTGGCCAGGAACCCTTATCCTGATCCATAGGCTTACTTAATTGTATCTGCCAGTGAATGGTCGATTCCTGAGTGGCGAGAGGTCTGTCAATCAAGGATATCGCTAACACGGTATTGGCTGACGGGGACACTTCTACCAAATTTAAATATGTTCCATTTGTTATAACAGGCCGTAGTAGAGTATCCGCTGAACTTAATCCCGTGAGTCCACTTTGATGAATAGAAAACTGCCAACTATCGGGAATGATCGTGTCAGCCCCTGGCATTGCCTGAAGTTCACTGGTAACGGTGACAGGCAGATGCGTTTCCGGAATGGTGATTCTTGAAAGGTTAATCAGTTCTGCATTATGACCATCCATGATGAATACGGTAAACAGGTTCTCATTTAATGTCGGTGTACCATCGCTGTCGGTAACGACAACGGGGAGTGTTAACGAAATCTGATTTGAATTTACATGGATATTGCCTGATGTGTGCCCGGCGGCCATATGATCCAGTGGCCGGAAGAGATCAATAGAGGCTTCAAGGGAAAGATCTTTACCGATTTGTCGGACATCCGGCGTCAATTGTATCCGAAGAATTTCGTGACCTGATGATGTCTCTCCGGTCAGTATTGCTCCATTGATAGTGAAAATAACCTTCTCACCGGAAGAGGTCAGTTTGTTGTTCAGGTCGGCTGATGAAGAGAAATGAATCGACAGTGGATCTATGGGATCAGAACCATCACCGGTAATAATCAGAGAGCCTGATACTGTATGCACAGGGTAGCCTGGTTTGCTGACCAGATTGCCTTCGCTAATCGTCAACGGTCCTGGATTATTGCCCTGTGGGGCTGCGCCATCACGAATAATAATGGACTGTGCAGCGGAGCTCTCATCGCCACTGGTATCACGGGAAACATAAACGAACTGGAAGGTAATGGGACTGGGATTGTTGTGCAGGGAATCCATTGAATTGAACTGCCAGTCGCCATTCTTTTCAATCAGTAATTGCCCTTGTAGCGTATTAATCCAGTGTCCGGGCATGTAGGTTTTTTGGGCACCACTTCCAGACACTAAAGTGTCTGAGGCGTTTAATTTGAATTCTTTGATGACCAGCGGATCCATGCACACTCGGTCATTACTGAGCAGGTTTCCAGAGACCGAAGTACCTTCAATGATGTCATTGTGGTCGTCTACAGCCTGGGGTTTACCGTCAATCATGATCAGGTTAATAGTGGTGTAAATTGTATCGTCGTCATGATCGGACACGTTCAGTTTTATGGGAAGGATGACTGGCTCGGTTCCGGAACTGTCGAATGATGTACTCTGGTTGATCTCTATGGCGGCATTAAGGTTTCCGGCGGAATCATGACTGATATTCACGAGGGTTACTGTGAGTACAGGGAGTCCGGAAACCGTCTTCAATTGAAAACTTTGATCATTGATACCCGGGTACAGATCATCAAGATCAATTGCTTCCCCATTACTGACCGGCGATCTGGCGAAGAGGGCGGATTTCAGTTGTTCACGGGTTTTTATGATGTCGAATTGTAACTGGTCGCCCAGTAGATCATCAGATCCCCTGTCAACAATAATCAGGCCACTGTCTGGCGTGGGTGGCGGGTCACACTCCTGATCAATATTGATTGACATAAGCACCCCGGATTCGGGCGTTGGGGATATGGTTTGTGCGCCTACAGGTGCGCTGGCAGGATTAAATGCTGGTGGCTGACCGTCTTCTACGGAAAAGGCTATATCTGCCTGAGATGGATCACTATCAGAATCTGTCAGTGTAAAAGTAAAGATGTCATTGAAGGGGGTTCCACCGATATGAATGAGGTTTTCAGTGGCCTGGTAAATCCATTCACCCGGTGGTTTTACATAGAATGATCCATAGGTTCCGGGAATCAAGTGATAGGCGTTGAAAGCGCCTGATGTCATCAGGTTATTATTATCCAGTGCCTGATGGTTTACCGCTGAAACTATGGCTTGATCTGCTCCTGCCTGAATGGCATTAAACAGTTTTCCTGACTGTTCGGAGGAACCTGTTTGTCCTTCAATGACGCTGACCGTTGAATGATCGACCGCTATAGGTGCGTCATTGATTATGTTCAGATACAGCTCTGTCGAATTGCTGTCATCATCGAAATCTCTCACTCCGACATGTAATCTTAAGGGCCAGATACCTGTATTCTGGTCCATTGGCTGATAAAGAATGGCAGACCATTCAAGACTGGATTCACTGAGAGGCAGGGGCGCATTGTCAAGATGAAGAGCTAAGACCAATTCATTGGAGATGGTATTTCGACATTCAATGGTTTGAGCGTCGGGACTGATAGTGAATGAGACAGGCTGGCCTAATGATGTCAGATTTATCAGTGATGCTTGTTGATCGGAAAATTGCCAGCTGGTGGTGGAGATGCTATCAGACCCTGGAACGAGCTGAATTGAGCCTCTTTCATTCAGGTAAGCGTTCTGAATTAATCCGGATTCATAAACGGTAATATCTGAAGCAGCTTGAAATTGCGGACTGTTGCCATCGTTTATCCTCAGGGAAATCATACCGTCAGTTAAAATGGCGCTGCCGTCTATGTCGGTTGCTGTGACAGGCAGGTTCAGCTGTAGTTGATTGGTTCTACTGGCGAAATGGTCGACAGGGCTGAAGAGTGTTACCACCGTCTGGAATGGTAAATCCTTATCAGTCTGGACGTCGGTCACCAGCTCAATACGAATAACTTCCTTCTCTGCAGCCATTCCTGTCAGGATTTTCCCGGCAGAGGAAAAAACGACAGGTGTTCCACTGGCAATGAGTTTTCCCTGTAACAGGACGTCGATTCCTGTTGAAAATTCAAGACTTGATTCTGCAATGGGATCAGAACCATTTCCGGCTACGAGGATCAACGCGCTGCTGGATGTGATCGGATACTGGGTAAAGCCTGTGAGGTTTCCTTCTGTGATGTCAACACTGCCAGAGAAACCACCGGAAGGGGCATTGCCATCAGTGATTCTGAAACTAGCCAGGGCACTGCTTTGATGGCCATCAATAGCGGTGATGGTATACCCATAGTCAAGTTGTTGAGTGTGCTGATGATTCAGTCCGTCGACAGAAGAGAATAACCAGTCACCATTTTCCTGCACGGTAAGCAGGCCTTTACTGGTACTTATATTTGATGGAACTGTAAATTGGTGGAAATCGGAGCCTGATAACAGATACTCGCCATCTATGCTGATTCTACTGAGTTTTACTGAGTGAGAGCAGAGAGTATCTGCACCGGGAATATCTGTAATCAGATTGCCCGAAATATGGCTTCCTTCTACCACCGAGCCGGTATCATTAATGGCTTCTAATAAACCATCTATCATGGTCACCAGGGCTGTGCTTATTGCCTGATCATCATTCATTTCAGTGGCCAGGGTCAGCACCGGGAGAACTATATTGTCGGATTTTCCAGGCTCACTGAGCACGGATAAGTTGGCTTTTTGCAGAACAACAATACTGGCACTCACATCGCCATTGCCCGCGGTGGAAATATTATCCAGCCAGAACCGAATGACCGTATCACCATTAATGGTTTTCAACGACAGAGTACGATTGTGCGAATCTGGGTAGAGACTGACCATATCCAGAGCGTCGCCACTGCTTGTTACCACTCGTTCCTGAAACAGGATTTTGAATTCATTAAGCGTTTCTTGAGGCAAAAACTGCAGACTATCTTCGACAATGGTGTCACTTCCCTTAACGTAGATAATTGTCTGGCTGTCAGGAGTTGGTGTCCCCTGACACTCCTGATTAACGGTTAAATGGATGTTTTCTGATGTCACCGGATCACCATCCAGTATCTGAAATGTGATACTGGCGATGGACGAATCCTGATCGTAATCTGTGAGTGTAAAGTGGAAACGCTGTTCTAACGCAGCACCGTTGGGATTTTCCTGATCATTAAAAGCACTGAATCCCCATTCTCCATTGGTGAGGAAATAGAAATCGCCATAGCTTGCAGAAATTTTGTAATAGCCAGAGTAATAGCCAGAGTAACTGCCAGAGCTTTCCCTGATGAAATGATCGGTTTCAATGCCATCAATGGCGGTGATGCGAGCGCCATCAGCTCCCGTATCGCTGTCTGAAAAAAGATTGCCATTCGAAACTGAACTGGTTGTTGTGCCTTCAATCAACTGAACGATCGGGCGATCAATGGCTGCAGGAAGGTCGTTTTCCACCAGAACATGGAGTCCTGCCAAAGATTTATGACCCAACTCGTTTGTTTTCAGATAAGGGACCTGAAAACTGATACTGTTGGAGCCATAATTATCCGGGTGTCTAAATGCTGTATAAGTAATAATTTCAGCTGTTCCGGAATCATACCCGGATAGTTTGAACTGGAAGGCCGCATGGTCACCGGTGTCATCGGAATAAAGCCCGGAGAGTACTGTGAAATTATTGCTGAATTGCCAGAAAAGAGAATAAGTCTGTCCGTGACTCAATATTTCCAGTGTCGAGGGTAATACACTGATGGTCTCCGGATCGAACGATAAATCAGTACCGTTTTCAGAAACAGCGTCAAAGGTTTTCCAGCTCCCCAGATCGGTATGTTCTCTGATTTTTTGGAGTTCAGGGTTACCCAGCGGGGGCAATTTGTCTTCTGCCAGATTACCGGCAATGTCAGTGACCGATGAATAAACAAAACTGGCCAAACCATTGGGTAGAATAACGGTAGACGGCAGATTGGAATGCCAGCTTCCTTCGTTTACTGGAATCCAGGTTTGAAAAGGAAGGGCTGAGTTAAAACGGATCTGTGTATTAACATCCTGTCCATTCTCAACACTGTCTGTGATGCCATTAATGGTTGTTATTGGGCTAAAGGCTCTAATTGAGCTAAAGGCTCTAAAAGTATTGATATCGTGAATATAAATGGTAGCCAGTGAATCAATGGTTATTGCCAATTCTGCATAAGCTACATTTCCGGCAACATCAATGGCTTCAACTTGAAACCTGTGTATACCATCGCTGAACGGGGTGGTGTTTGAAAATGACCAGACGCCCTGGTTGTTGACGGAAGTCTGCCATGATCCTGAGTGCTCGTTGTCGACTAACGTAAGTTGGGCTCCCGGTTCACCGAGGCCTTCAAGATGCAGTATTTTTTTATGGGTTATATCATCATGATTACTTTTTCCAGTATCACTTTCTGCAGCAAGATCAATGGTCACCGTTGTTACGGTATCTAAAAGAAACTGGATATGATCTGACGTTTTGTTGCCCATCCGGTCTTCAGTATCTGCACGAACAGAAATACTGCCATCAACCAGAGTAGCAATGTCGGTATCCAGAGCCTGAAATAGACAGTGCCAGGCTGTTCCCTCAACAGTAGTGACAACCTCTACGGATTTTCCCTGAATATCAGTCAGAGTAACCCTGACGGGCTGACCTGATTCAACATCGGAAACAGTCCCCGAAATTAACAGATTGAATGACTCTCTCTGGTTAACTATGTTGTCCGCGGTGATTGGAAAGTGAATGACTATTTCTGCAAAAACATCAGAGCTTTGATGATCATCAAAATACCCTGAAAAATCCCGGAGTATCGAATAACTGGTCTGAGGGTTTAACGTTTGAAACCCCGCTTCCGGACGCACCTGATCCGGACGCAATGGCACAACATAAGGTTGGGAAATACTTTGGGCTACAGGTTCATGATTTTTCAGGACGCTTCCCCGGATTTTATCTGAATCCGGTTCTATTGATTCTATCGGGTCATCCGGTGCCGTTGGTTGAGGAATAATACTCTGTCCATCGGTTGCCAGAATTATTACGGAATCATCTTCAGACTCCAGAGTTGAACGTGCCTCAACTAAGGAACCTTCATCAGCTGGCGTTAGCAACTGTCGTGAACCATCAGGAAGGATCTTCCAAACCTTTCCTTTTATCTGGCGAATGACGGCGCCGGTGTCCGGAACAGTGATTTTTTTCATAGATGCATTACATGAGTGCTGGATGAAAACCCTTGTTCATGGAGATGAAGGGCTGTTGTTGTTTGTATTCGTTTATCCCAATATCCGGATCATTAAGTGGATTGGGCTTTGTTTTCGGAGATTTTTACGTATTGTCGTCTGCCTGTGCTTTTAATTGGTAATTGGTAATTGGTAATTGGTAATTGGGTATATTGGACACATTTGTATTTTTGATTAAAAAGAATCGGCTAACAGAGGGTCTTTGGTGTTTGTTGGTTTTCTGTGGGGTTTACCTTCTGATGGAAGTGTCAGCTTGAATGTATCCAGCAGTTGGCCGGTAATGTGTAACAGACGATAATCTGCTTCGAGACGACTGGTTTGTGCCCTGTTCCAGGCAATGCCTGCTTCCAGTTGTTCGTTTTCTGCGTTCAGAACGTCCAGAAGGGTTCGGTCTTCCAGAATAAATTGACGACGGTATCCCTTTACAGTGTCCTTGCTGGCTTCTACGTGCTCCCTGAGTTTTGGCAGCTGTTTATCCAGCTGGTTTCTGGCTTCCCAGCTCAAGCGAACCTCTTCTTCAGTTTCCAATAGAACATGGTGATAAATGTCTACCGATTCCTGCCATCGACTCATGGAAGCCTGCCTGCGACCAGAATCTCTGCCTCCATTAAGCAGGTTATAGCGAGCATGAAACATGATTGTAAAATCATCATCACGACCTTTTACACCGTTCAGGTTATGGTTCCAGCTCTGGGCTGCCTCGATAGAAAATTCAGGGAGGTAGGAGCCTTTACTGCCGTTGTATTCATTCTCAGCCGCTTCATTGGCAAACCTGGAGGAAAGTAATAAAGGGTAATTGTTTTTTGATCTATCCAGCGCCTGTTCGACGGATATGGGCAGAAACTTTTCATCAGATAGTGGTTCACTGAGGTTCTCTGGTAACTGACCTACGAGTTTCAGAAAGTGAATCCTGGCATCTTTCAGGTTGTTCTCAGTAGCGATGACATTGGACTGTGCCCTGGCAAGACGTCCTTTTATCTGACTCAAATCAGCTATTGACTGGACACCTGATTCTGACCGTTTAAATATGTTGTAGTAAATTTCTTCATGAGCGTCGAGGTTTCGTCGAGCCAATGACAAAACTCTCTCTCTCATAATGTATGTAAGATAGGATCGTGTTACTTCCAGCGTTGTTTCCGATGCGACATTAAGCAGTTGATATTGTTCTGACAGCGTAGCAGCCTTTGTTCTTCTATCGTCGTGTACTGTAATGAAACCTTCAAAGATCACCTGACGCAGAACTATGGAAGATTCTGAACGTTGTGAATGCTCTTCGGAAGCGGGGCCTCCAGCTCTTGTGGTAGGGCTGTTCGATCGTTCATGACCAATGGCTCCCTGCAGGTTCAGGGTTGGAAAGTATCCTGATCGGGCAACCGTTTCTTCGTGCTGTCTCGCTTGTACCCTGTGAATAGACTGATTTAATTTTGGATATTGCAGCAGTGCTGCAGACACCGCTTCCTCAAGACTTTGTCCATAGGCTGTCTGTGTTGTGATGGCAAACACACAGAGTGTCATGACATCAGCTAGCAATCTGGTACGTACGGTACAGAGAATCTGTGTCATATGAATCAGCCAGTTATATGGGCATGAGAATGAATGAAAATATAGAATAGATCATGAATTACTGTCGGTGAGATTTTCATAGATGGCGAATTCTTCCTTCATGCTCTAAGTTTTCGATCTTGGAAATAATTAATAGGGTATGGAATGATTCAGGATCCATTATTGGCTTGTATTCTCTGGCTGGCAGAAAAACACAATCTGAGAGTGCATTCTGAAATGATTCTAGGTGGCTTACCTCTGGAACGGGGATTATTGAATGAATCTCTGCTTGAAAGAGCGATAGATAATGCCGGACTGCATTCGTATAAAAAACAACTATCCGACACGGGTCTTTTTCAGTCGATCCCTGCTACCTGTTTGCCCTGTCTGGCCTGGCTTGATGATCAACCTGTAATTTTGATACAGATATCAGCAGAGCGGGTGGAGTATGTATCATTTGCTGATGAAGCTGAAAAGAACGTCCTTTCAGCTGACCAGTTTCAGAGTCGATCAAGACAATATGTTTATCTACTCAGTTCTGAGTTAGCTGATGATGATCGGGATCCGGATTTTAAACCATACTGGCATCAACACTGGTTATGGGGTTCTTTGCTGGAAGCAAAAAATGTTTATCGTGAAATTGTATTGGTCTCATTGCTGATTAATATGTTTGCGCTTGCTGTCCCGTTGTTTGTCCGTTTGATTTATGACCGGGTTATTCCAGGTATGGCAATGACCACATTGAATACGCTGACCCTTGGGATTTTTCTGGTTATTGGTTTTGAATTGATCTGCCGTCAGCTACGAACCCGCTTCATTGATCTGGCTGCGAAGAAAGCGGATCTGCTGGTATCCGGGCGTATTTTTGCCAAGGTAATGTCAATGAGAATGGAATCCAGGCCCGAGGCCGTAGGAGCATTCGCCCGGCAGGTTCAGGATTTTGAAACAATCCGTGAATTCCTGACATCCACGACGTTGACTTCACTGGTGGATTTGCCCTTTGCCCTGATATTTTTATTGGTTATTGGTCTGATGGGGGGCGAGCTGGTCTGGATACCGATTATTACCATTGTTTTTGTAGTGCTGATCAGTCTTCTTATTCAGCCTGCACTCAGAAGAACCATTGAAGAAAGCGAAAAGCTTTCTGCCAGAAAGAATGGGGATCTCGTTGAAAGCCTCACGGGAATGGAAAGTCTCAGATTGGCCGGTGCGCAGTGGCACTTTCAAAAGCGCTGGGAACAGGCAATTGGCCATATGGCTACCTGGAATTTGAAAACTCGACGTATTACGGGTGGGATTTCTGTCATGGCCATCTGGGTTCAACAGGTTACTACCATTGCTGTTGTTTATTTCGGTGTTCTGGCAATCAGTTCCTCAGCCATCAACCTCGGAGCGTTGATTGCTGTGATGATGCTGGCCGGAAGGGCAATTGCCCCCTTCATGCAGCTGGCACTGCTATCAACTCGTTATCACCAGGCCAAAACGTCTTATCATGTCATCGATCGATTGATGAGTGCTCCTGATGAGCAGAAAAAAAATCACCCCTATAGGAAACTGGATTCACTTTCCGGTGTCATTGATTGTAATCAATTGTCGTATACGTATCCCGGAGCATCATTCGCTGCAATTAATGAGTTTTCCGTTGGTGTTGAATCAGGGGAAAAGCTGGCCATTGTCGGGCGTTCGGGATCAGGGAAATCGACGCTAGCAAAAATTCTTGCCGCTCTCTGCTTTCCTGATAGGGGACTGGTTCTGTTTGATGGTATTGAGCAGGGGGATATACATCCATCATTTTTACGGCAAAACATTGGTTTTCTTTCCCAGGAACCCTGGTTGTTCCACGGCACGGTCAGGGAAAATATCACATTGGGATCAGCAGAGGTGGATGAAGGTATTCTGATGGACGTAGCAAGGTCTGCGGGAGTGACTACCTTCACGGGTGAATCGCTGGCTTCACTGGACTACCCGGTTGGTGAAGGTGGTCGCAAACTTTCCGGCGGACAAAAGAGATCAGTGGCTCTGGCCAGAGCATTGCTGAGGCAGCCGAAGATATTGATTCTGGATGAACCTACCGTTCATATGGACAGTTTTCTGGAAGAGCGGGTGAGGCAGACTTTATTGAATCTCCCGGCCGGTATCACATTATTACTGATGACCCATAAGAGAAGCCTGCTCTCTGCTGTGGACCGGGTCATTGTTCTTGATGAGGGGAAGGCGGTGTCAGACAAGGCGGTCAAAGAAATTCTTGGAGGTTTTGATGACTGATTCCAGATGGCAGAGGTGGTTGTTGGATACGGCTTCCAGCACTGAGCAATCCAGATTGATGGATGTGAATCAGGTCCATCGATGGTTCGTATGGAGTCTGATTGTTTTTGTATTCAGTGTTATTTCATGGGCCTCTCTCACGCAACTTGACGAAGTGGTATCAGGCAGTGGTCGAATTATTCCACTCAGCAAGGTTCATGTAGTACAAAGTCTGGATGGAGGCATATTGAAGTTCATCCAGGTCAGGGAAGGAGATCATGTCAGGTTGGGAGAGACATTATTACAGGTTGATGAAACCCGATATCTTTCAAACTTGATGGTGAATGAAACTGAATTGAAAAGTGTATCAGGGGAAATCGCCCGGCTGGAATCCGAAATGGATTTTCTGGCACACAGGAATGAAGATAATCATTGGAGCATTGAAGATCAACAGGTACGCTTTTCGGATAGCTTTATTTCAGAACATCCCGGCTTAGTGAAAGAGCAGCAGTCACTGTTTGAAAAAAAGCTGGCGTCTTTTTTGAATCAACAGAGCATTCTTGAAAAGCAGTTAAAACAAAAAGAACAGGAACTGATTGAGCATCAACAGAAAATAGACACGATCTCAAGAAGTGTTAAGTTGATCCGTGATGAGCTAAGACTGAAAACACCGCTGGCAGCAGAGGGAATTGTGACAAAAATTGATATTCTCAATCTTGAGCGAAAAGAAAATGAGCTTAGAGGGGAGTTGAAAAATGCCCAGTTGTCAGAAACTCGATTGCACACGGCATTGGCTGAATTTAACTATCGGTACAGAGATCTTGCCATACGATATCACTCCGATGTTCAAAAAGACTTACAGGTGAGTCGTGAGCGTTTCACCAAACTCACTGAAGGGCAGATAGGGTTACAGGATCGTGTGGAAAAAACCACTGTAACAGCTCCTGTGGAAGGATTGGTGAAAGTGGTTCATATAAACACCCCTGGCAGTGTTGTCCAGCCTGGTACTGATTTGGTAGAAATAGTCCCTTCTGCTGATAATCTTGTGCTTGAAGCACGGATTCAGCCCGCAGATATAGCCTTTTTACGACCAGGGCAATCTGCACAAGTCAAATTGACTGCCTATGAGTTTGCATCCTATGGCGGTGTAAAAGGTGAAGTGAGCACAATCAGCGCCGACACTCTGGACGATGAAAGAGGGCAGGCTTACTACCGGGTGAAAATACTGATTCCCCAGGAAGATGAGAACTTGCCTTTACTCCCTGGAATGATGGCGGTTGTGGATATCCTGACTGGACAAAGAACTGTTCTGAATTACATTCTTTCTCCTGTATTCAAGGCAATTCAATGAATCCCTTGACAGTTCAGGTATGTACTCATGAAAATAGCATCTTTCATGCCTAAGATTTTCTCTCAATAACGATACTTCTAGTGTAGTGAGTAGTGAGAAAATCCATGCAGCCCCTGGTATGGGTTGCCACTGGTCTGAATGTCCGCAGTCCCTGGTATGGATTGCAATGGACATATAACAAGCAGCCTCCGGTACGGGTTGCCACTGAAATTAAACTCAAACTAAAGGATATTTCCTGATGCCTGTAATTACGCTTCCCGATGGCAGCAAGCGAGAATTTGCTGATGCAGTTTCTGTAATGGAAGTTGCTCAGGACATTGGCCCTGGCCTTGCTAAAGCGACCCTGGCTGGCCGTGTTAATGGTGATCTGGTTGACGCTAACGCTCTGATTACTGAAGATTCAGCACTTTCGATTATCACATCCCGCGATGAAGAGGGTGTTGATGTCATTCGTCACTCTACCGCGCACCTTCTGGCTATGGCCACCCAGGATCTTTTTCCTGGAGCCCAGGTCACTATTGGTCCGGTTATCGACAATGGTTTTTACTACGATTTCTCATACGAGCGGGCTTTCAATATGGAAGACCTGGCCAGAATTGAGAAACGGATGGATGAATTAGCCAAACAGGATATGAATATTGAACGGGTTGTTATGTCCCGTTCGGAAGCGATCAGTGCCTTCAAGGCAATGGGCGAAGAATACAAAGTCGAGATCATCAACGGTTTGCCTGATAGCGAGGAAATTTCTGCCTATCGTCAGGGCGAATGGATGGATCTCTGTCGTGGTCCCCACGTGCCTTCCACCGGTAAACTGAAAGCGTTTAAATTGATGCGGGTTGCCGGTGCCTACTGGCGTGGTGATGCCAGCAATGAAATGCTTACCCGTATTTATGGCACTGCCTGGGAAGATAAAAAAGCACTTAAAGCTTATCTTGTGCGTCTGGAAGAAGCTGAAAAGCGTGATCACAGGAAGCTGGGTAAAAAATTTAACCTGTTTCATATGCAGGAAGAAGCTCCGGGCATGGTTTTCTGGCATCCCAATGGCTGGGCTATCTATCAGGAGCTGGAACAGTATATGCGTACTAAGCAGCGACTGGCTGGCTATCAGGAGATAAAAACACCGTTACTGGTAGATAAATCTCTCTGGGAAAAGTCGGGTCACTGGGATAAGTACTCGGATGACATGTTTACAACCAACTCAGAAAACAAGGATATGGCCATCAAACCCATGAACTGTCCTTGTCATGTTCAGGTGTTTAATCAGGGGTTGAAGAGTTACCGTGACTTGCCCCTGCGTTTGGCAGAGTTTGGTTCATGTCATCGTAATGAACCTTCTGGCGCACTCCATGGAATCATGCGAGTACGTGGTTTTGTTCAGGATGATGCTCATATTTTTGTCACAGAAAATCAGATTCAGGAAGAAGTGTGCGAATTTATCGATTTTCTACACGATATTTACGATGATTTTGGTTTTGACAAAAATAACCTCATTTATAAACTTTCTACCCGTCCTGAAAAACGTGTAGGGTCCGATGAAATCTGGGATAAAGCCGAAGAAGCTCTGGCAGAAGCGCTGGATGCTAAAGAGTTACCCTGGGAGAAATTACCCGGTGAAGGGGCGTTTTACGGACCTAAAATAGAATTTTCTCTTAAAGATTGTATAGGTCGGGTGTGGCAATGTGGTACTGTACAGGTCGATTTTTCCATGCCTGGTCGTTTAGGTGCGGAATATGTCGATGAAACTGGCGGTCGAAAGACACCGGTTATGCTGCACAGAGCGACTCTTGGGTCTTTTGAACGCTTCATTGGCATACTGATTGAACACTATGAAGGTGCTATGCCCGTTTGGCTGGCTCCAACGCAGGCTGCTATCCTCAATATCACTGATCGACAGACAGAATATGCTCGAAATCTGGAAAAAAACCTGTCAGAAAAGGGTATCAGGGTAAAAGCGGACTTGAGAAACGAGAAGATCGGCTTTAAAATCCGCGAGCACACCTTAATGAAGGTACCTTATCTGCTGGTTATCGGCGATAAGGAAATGGAAAATAACACCGTTGCCGTTAGAACGCGTTCTGGTGAAGATCTTGGCATAATGTCGATCGAAACCTTTGCAGAACGTCTGGCAAGCGATGTTAACAAGCGTGGCCGTACTGCTTGATGATAATGTGCCTGAAGCGCCATTCTTATCAAATAACTGGACACGTATCTGGTTGCTTACACAGGAGATATAACTATCAGACGCAACAGCTTCCGTGATCGTCGCCCCCAAAAGGCTCCGATTAATGAAAATATCCGTGCAAAAGAAGTCCGACTCATTGCTGCCGACGGCGAACAGGTTGGCGTTGTAGAATTACGTGACGCTTTGAACATGGCCCAGGAAGCAGGGCTGGATCTGGTTGAGATCAATGCAACCAGCGAACCGCCAGTCTGTAAGATCCTGGATTACGGTAAGCACCAGTACGAGACGAAGAAGCAGAAAGCTGCGGCCAAGAAAAAGCAGATTCAGATCCAGGTGAAAGAAGTTAAGTTTCGCCCGGGCACTGAAGAGGGGGATTACCAGGTAAAACTGCGCAACCTGGTACGTTTCCTGACTGAGGGTAACAAGGCGAAGGTATCACTTCGCTTTCGTGGTCGTGAGATGGCTCACCAGCAGCTGGGCATGGAACTGATGAAACGGGTCGAAATTGACCTTGAAGAACTCGGTACTGTCGAGCAGTATCCAAAAATGGAAGGCCGTCAATTGATCATGGTCATTGCCCCTAAAAAGAAGAAGTGATTTATTGGATTAAACGAATTTTGTGGGGTCGCCATGAGCGTCGCACTGAGTTCGTTTTTCATGAATTGCTGTATTTTTAATTATCCCGACACTGTCTTCTGGTTGAAGCAGTAGTTGCGAATGCGGAGTGTTTTTCATGCCAAAGATGAAAACCAATAGTGGAGCCGCGAAGCGTTTTAAGAAAACGGCTTCCGGTTACAAGCGTAAAGGTGCTTTCAAGAGTCACATCCTGACCAAGATGACCACCAAGCGTAAGCGTCAGCTGCGTGGTACCTCCATGGTATCCCCGGCCGACATTGGTCACGTTAAGCGTATGCTGCGCGACTAATCGCTTTTTTGATCATTTTTCGGAGATTTAACTCATGGCACGTGTAAAACGTGGCGTCATTGCACGCCGTCGTCATAAAAAGGTTCTTAAGCAGGCTAAAGGTTACTATGGAGCGCGTTCACGCATCTTCCGTGTAGCTAAACAGGCTGTAACTAAAGCAGGTCAGTACGCATACCGTGACCGTCGTCAGCGTAAGCGTCAGTTCCGTGCTTTGTGGATTGCCCGTATTAATGCTGGTGCACGCATGAA
>CBDBOO010000076.1:0-21427 GCA_965208385.1 Endozoicomonas sp. | reverse complement strand
ATCGGAATGGATAATGATATTGGACATATCGTCGGGACCACCGTCCATTAATAGCCAGTCGCCTCCGGCATTTTCGCTTCTGTATATGCCCGCTCCTGGAATGATGGCATATAGGGTGTCAGGCTGATTTGCATGTGGAATCAGGGCAGTAACGTTCTTATTGGACAGGCCTTTATTACGGTTGTTCCCATGTTTTTCCACCGTCGAGGCTGCGTAAAATACCATTACCGGGTGCCGCCAGATATATAACGTTGGCATCTTTTGATCGCACAACCACCGAGGTAATACTTTCTACCGGAGCAGGTACTGGAATAGACGTCCTTTGACCGGTATCAGTATTCAGTCGGTAGACTTTTTCAGATCTGATCGCAAAAAGATAATTGCTGTCAGGACTCTGGCTCAGTGAAACTATCTTGCCATCGGGCAGGGTATCAGCACTGACCAATGAGCTGCCGTATAAGAACAGGAGCCCCATTAAAAACACAATGGTCGTGTATCCACAGAGAAATTGTTTAAATTGCCTTGATGCCATATCGTCTGATTCTCGTCGTCTGATTTTCGTCGTCTGAAAGAGACTGCTCTCTTCGTTTTATGTAATGTGGACTGATTGCGCTTCGTAACCTTCTGGTATCACCATCAATCAGTCATGAAATAGCTCCGGGTATTAATCCTCTGCATAAACCCGGGTCCGGGATGAACCAGCCTTGAAGGCATAGGTGACCAGAGGCGATGTCTTGGGCCGGCTGTCCATACCCGGGGCTCCCCAGGGCATTCCCGGTAATGTGATGCCTTTGATGGCGGGACGCTCGGTCAACAGTTTATTGACGGTATTAACCGGAACCAGACCATCAATGGCATATCCATCCACCATGAGGGTATGACAACCCTCGTAGCCCTTTGGTATTCCTGCTGTCTCTTTGATTCGGGAGAGGGAACTCAGGGATTTGATCTCTACGTCAAAGCCATTTTTTTCCAAATATTTTGCATATTCATCGCAGCAGCCACAGCGTAATGGTTTGTACATGGTTGCTTTTTTGAGCTCATCTGCCTGTAAATTTGGGCCTAACAGTGTCATTAAAATAATGGAGGATGACAGGGTTATCTTTTTGCCAATGTGTTTGAGTTTCATGCTAATCACCTTAATTTGTTGTGTTATTCCTGGCGTGCCAGCCGGGTTCTACATTCACTGATCAGTATTGCCGGTTGATTCATTCTTCTTACAACCCGACTTATTCATGCAAAGGCCCAGTCCACACATAACGAGACAAGGAGCCAGAGCCAGAATCAGAGATGCGGCACCGATGGAAACCAGAAACCCCAGTTCATAAACATCGCCACTGAAGCCAGTAGCCCCGCTGTCAACATCCACCGCTTACCCCCGAATAGAATGACTTTCAAATCACGCATTCCGAATTCATGGTTGTTGATTTCGGAGTTCACCGTTTTTTCCTGAGGCTGGGATAAACTTTCAGAATTCTTCATTTATGCATCCTTGACGGTAGATAAACCCCAGATAGCGTCGCAACATGGAAAGCCATGGTTGATAATCCAATATGGACTGGTCAGGGTTTTGTTTGGCCAGAATCACGATTAATTACTTCTTCGCTTCACCTTCTTTTTGTGAATGATGGCTTGAGGTCATTTGCATCATCCTGGTGCAGGCAGTCATCATGTCCTCCATTTGCTCTTTTGATCCCATCTTCATCATGCCCATCATGTTTTTCATATTGTCCATATCCATATCCATGGACATGGACATGGCTGTCTTTTCTTTTGACGCTGAATCCATGTTCATGGAATCCCTGTTTATGGAATCAGTGCTTTCATGAGCCTGAAGAGCAAACGTGCTGGCTATTCCGGTAAGAAAAATGGATGTGATAGCCACTTTTTTGGCTGCTTTTTTGGCCGCTTTTTTGAGAGAGATGTTCATTGGTTTTACCTGTCAGTTGTATAGCAATCAGTTTTAATAAAAAGAATTGAAAAGAGTGCTGGGCGATGGTCACAGAAGAACGCTTGCTCTGTGCACGCCGGGTGAACCGCGAGAAACAGGTTTCGTTGAGGTACATTGAATCTAGATTGAATCTAGATTGAATCTAGATCTAAATAGTCGTATAGAGCCCATCAATACCTAATGGCGTTGATAGCGCCGGACGCTAAATTATGTACAGGTCAGCGAACACTGAGCGGTTAAACGACAGGTTTTGGGGGGCGGGGAAGAATGCCAAGAGCGATATTGTGGTAAATAGGAATCTGGTAACCCATTAAACCGGACCGATCAGAATCAGGTGCTACCAGTGATTGTGTTCCAGTCAGTGCAGTGAATACGCTGGGAGCGCAACGTGCACTGCCCATGGTCATAGTGCAATTCATTGCGCCACTATCACTGCAACCCGGTTTTGTACAGGGACTATCCTCAGAGCAATCCTGATCACAATCCGATGAGGAGATATGGCTGATTTCAACATTTATTTCAACATTGATATCAACACCGCTCTCGATCATATCCATTTGTGATACAAAATCGACGCTCGCCATTGCCTGTCCTGTGATCAGGACGAAAGCAATAAAGATGTTGGCGAGTTTGCGTATAGTCATTGTGAGTTATATCAGTCAGTAATACGGTTATCTTTAGTTTGTGAATTTGTAGAGGGTTGAATCCACTTTCAAATTCCTGCTGATTAATCCGATGAGTATAGATAAAAAAATTATGAGCGTCGTCAGATTCATCTTCAATGCCGATCGATATTAATTCTGATCAGTTGCATCAGCATTATGCCGGATTGTACTGGTTTGAGATATTTCAATGCATCGGTTAGCTGTTGGAATTCCTGTTTTTATCACTGGCCAGTTTATCCAGAATCGGACAGTCTGGCATCTCATCGCCATGACAGCATTCAGTCATTTCTTTGAGACTTTTACGAATGATGTGTAACTGAGAAATTTTATTTTCCACATCGTCTATTTTTTGTAATGCCAGTTTTTTTACATCGGCACTTTTACGGCCCTGGTCTTTATAGAGATTGATGAGGTCAGCACATTCTTTCAGGGTAAATCCCAGCTCTCTGGACTGACTGATAAACAACAATTCGCGAAGATGTGTATCATTGTAATCTCTGTAGCCATTGTCCTTGCGCATTGCTGGAGTAATCAGCCCCATTTCTTCGTAATAGCGAATAGCTTTTGATGTTAGCCCAGTGGCTTCAGCGGCCTTTGATATGTTCATATTGTTATTGACCTGTCCGGATTGATGATAGATGGAATGAAGATTTAAAGAGCCTCAGGCGGTTAGCATTGGTGACTACAGTCACAGATGATAACGCCATGGCAGCACCGGCTATGACAGGATTCAGGAGCAAGCCCGTAAATGGATAAAGAATGCCGGCAGCTACCGGAATACCCAGTGTATTGTAGATAAATGCGCCAAACAGGTTTTGTTTGATATTGAGTAGCGTCGCCCGTGACAGTTCCACCGTATCAGCCAGACCGTGCAATGATGAGCGCATAAGGGTGATATCGGCTGACTCAATGGCCACATCGGTTCCGGCACCAATGGCAAAACCAACATTGGCCCGGGCCAATGCAGGGGCATCATTGATGCCATCACCGGTCATACCTACCTGCTCTCCCTGCTGCTGTAATCTCTGTATATGTTCATCCTTATCCTGCGGCAATACTTCAGCCTGGAATTCATCGATTCCAACCTGTTCTGCCACGGCTTTTGCTGTCAGACGATTATCACCGGTGAGCATGACGACTTTGATGCCAAGATCATGCAGTCGGTTGATAGCGGCAATAGAATCTTCACGAACAGGGTCGGCAACGGCCACCAGCCCTGCCAGTTGATTATCTACAGAAAGGTACATGGGTGTACGACCTTTCTTTGCCAGATCTTCAGCCTGTGCAGTCAGTGCTTCACAGGAAATACCACGGTCGTTCATCAGTTTAAGGTTGCCAAAGAGCAGTTGTTTATCTTCTACCAGTCCGGATACACCGTGTCCGGGAATTGCAAGAAAGTCAGTCACAGGTATTAATGGCAGAACCTGTGCTTTTGCCGACGTCATTATGGCTTCAGCCAGAGGGTGTTCAGAGGCGGCTTCCAGGCTGGCAGCAAGACTTAGTAATGAGCTTTCTGTAAAGTAATTTGTGGCGATGACTTCAGTGACTTTTGGTGCACCTTCTGTAATGGTGCCAGTTTTATCCATGACCAGTGTGGTGATTTTACTGGCTTGCTGCAGGGCATCACCTTTGCGAATTAATATACCCAGCTCTGCTGCTTTACCGACTCCGGCCATTACCGACATTGGTGTTGCCAGACCCAGTGCGCAGGGGCAGGCAATAATTAACACCGTGGTTGCAACAACCAGCATGTGAGCAATTCTGGGCTCGGGGCCCACAAGGAACCAGATCAGAGCGGCGGCAATAGCGATTAATATCACAATGGGCACGAATATCGACGATATTTTATCCGCCAGTCGGGCAATGGGCATTTTTGTACTCTGGGCTTTTTTTACCAGGGCAATAATCTGTGCCAGAACTGTTTCACCGCCTACTTTTTCGGCCTGAAACAGAATACTGCCATTTTTGTTCAGCGTGCCAGCAGATACCGAGTCATTCTTTGTTTTGCTGACGGGCATAGGTTCGCCAGTGAGCATGGATTCATCCAGCAGACTGGAACCTTCCAGTACAAAGCCGTCTACCGGAATTTTTTCACCGGGACGTACCCTTACAATATCCCCTCTTCTGACCTGTGCAACGGGAATATCTATTTCCTGTCCGTCACGCACGACGCGAGCCGTTTTTGCCTGCAGGCCCAAAAGGCGTTTTACGGCTTCACTGGTTTTACCTTTGGCGCGAAGTTCCAGTGCGTGACCGAGATTGATGAGGCCAATGATCATGGCGCTGGCTTCAAAATAAACATGGCGGGCACTGGCAGGCAAAAAAGCCGGATACAGGACGACAGCCATGGAGTACAGCCAGGCAACGCCGGTTCCCAGGGCTATAAGAGTGTCCATATTGGCATTACGATGTTTCAGCGCTTGCCACATGCCAGTGAAAAAATGCCTGCCAGAAATAAACAGAATCAGGAATGTGGCTATGCCTACGGCCCCCCAGACTATCTGCTCAGTGGGTGAGCTAACATTCATTTCTCCTGTAACGAGTCCCCAGATCATCAGAGGAATACCCAGTCCAAGGGCAATGAAGGCGTGTTTGAGCAGATATTGATACCGGGCTTTATCTTCCTGTTCCTGACGTAGCTGGTTATCGGCTTCCGGATCAACCGGAATGCCCGGATAACCAGCCTGCTCCAGTTGTTCAATAATAACCGCTGCTTCCAGGGAGCCTTCAACGGTTACTGTCTTGTCCGCCAGATTCACAGTGGCAGCGGTAACATCAGGCAAGTTTTCAAGGGCTGTTTCTATTTTGTTAACGCAGGATGCACAGTTCATGGAGCTGACAGCAAACTGTAATGTATCACTGGTAGCGATCAGGCGGGCACCATAACCTGCAGATTCAACGGCTGAAATCAGAGTGCCTGGTACAGGGGTGCCTTCCACTGTGACGGTCTTGTCTGCAAGGTTGACACTGGCTTGAGATACACCAGGTACCAATAGTAACGCTTGTTCTATTTTGCTGACACAGCTGGCACAACTCACTCCGGTCAGTGACAGATGAATCTGGATGTCGCTCATAATCTACTCCCGAATAATTATTGCTATCAGGCCTGAAAATCGCTGTGAGTTTTTTCAGGCTTCTGTAGAGCCGTGTGACTGTCTTTCTGATTATCTCCCTGCTTCATACCTTTCATACCTGACGGGTGGCAACTGCTTTGCCCGCTGGATTGGATTTTATCGGTTGATGCAGACATATTGAAGATTTCCGTTTCGGCTGAAGTGCAGAATAAGAATAACCCTTACCCTAACGGTAAGGTAAAGGTATTTTTCACTTTTTTTTATTTCAGACATAGGGTTCTCTGAGACGCCGTGAGGATGCAGAATTTACCGCCCCTACCGCCGTCATTCCGTGTGGGACCACGGAATCCACAACACAGGGATGTGAAGCCGGAACATTATTCATAACTGGCAGATGGATTCCGGGTCGGAGCCCGGAATGACGGCGTAGGGTGCGGAGTATGGAATGGAAGCAGTGCGCAAATGGTTCTGCCGGAGCCCTGTTATACCAATTTCATTTTTTAAATACGGAAAAAAAACACACACAATCAGCCTGTCCAGAACTATCCTGTAAGTAGGTTTTCTTGTGTGTTTTTACCAAATGTCTCGTACTCCTGAACTTCCAAATGGCTTTCATGACGAAGATTTTCAAGATAAAGCTCGTCATGCATCAGACAGCAATTCCCCACGTTTCATTAAACCCCTTGGTATCACTAGCGTACGAAGTCGTATATATTTTGTATGCTCGTGATAAATAGTCGAGTTTTTGGGAAAAATTACATATCTCAACACGTAAGCAGCTGTAGCTGCGCCCTGCGTGTGATGCTTCTTATACGCTGTTACCGATGTCGTATAAGCATGGGGAATAGCTGTGCATCAGATAACAAAGAACGCATTAGATTGCTTGGTCTGGCATTCATTCAAAAAGGTTTATCAGAAAAAGAGGTGGCAAACCTTTTAAAGGTTAACCCTCGATCTGTGTTTGATTGGTTGCAGCGCTATAAACAAGGAGGTGCTGAAGCCCTCAAAGATCAAGGTGGACGAGGTAGAAAAAATACACTCAATAATGAACAGGAAAAGGATTTTAAAAATACAGTTCTTGATCTTCAAGAGAAACGTGAAGGTGGAAGAATCGTTGGTCGCGATGTTAAAGACGTATTAAAAAAAGATTTCGGAACTGAGTGCGTTAATTCTACTGTTTACAAGTTACTCCATAAAGTCGGTCTTTCGTGGATATCTGGTCGCACACACCATCCAAAGCAGGATTTAGAAGTGCAAGAAGCATTTAAAAAAACTTCAAAACAGAGGTGCAGCAAAGGCTTCCAGATAAAGTAAACCTAAAAGATGTTGACGTTTGGTTTCAAGATGAAGGTCGTTTTGGTCAACAAAACACGGTCAGTAGGATTTGGGCTATTAAAGGAAGCAGACCCGGAATAATTCGGCAGAGACAATTTACATATGCTTATGTATTTGCTGCTGTCTGCCCCGAAAGGGATATTGGAACGGGTGTAATTAAAAGTGTTCATTAGAAGTTTTTCTGCCCACAAAACCTCAATATGAACGATAATGTAAGAGTATTTCTCAACCCTAGTTAGTATTATGCCCTCACCTATTTCTCTTGCTGATAGACTTGCAGCCCACCCCGAGCTTGAGCTTAGAGTTTCTGCACTTCTGGATATTGTTGAAGCCGAGTCAGGTCTCCTGGATCGTGCTGATGATGCTGAAGAAGCCGTCATTGCCCACCTGCGTGAAATGGGCAATGAACTGCTTACTGGCTGGGGTACCTACAAGGAAGATCAAAAATTTGGCGAGGCTTGCCTGAAGCACCCCGGAGCTAAAACTCAAAAAAAAACACTTATTGGCTGAGCACCTATGGGAAAATAGAAGTTCTTGAACGCTGCCAGACGGTAGACAAGCATCGGGTCAGACCTTTCAGTCATGCCGCTCATATTCACTGTCGCGACTACTCCCGCACAATTCAACGTAAAATTGTAGACTTTGGTGCAGATAGTTCTTTTCAGGCAGCTGCAAAAAAAATACATGAACATTATGGTATTGATGTGCCTGAGTCTTCTATTCGAGCCATAACTCTTGAGCACGCAAGCTGTATGCAAAATGATTCCATCAGTGCATCACAAAATCGTCAGGACTGCCTCGGTGAAGCTGCCCAGTTCATAGGAGAAATGGATGGAAGCATGATTCCTGTTGTCCTCATTGATGAAGAGGCAGAAGGTGACAAACGCAAAGCACGTAAAACTGAATGGCAGGAGGCTAAACTTTGCCAGGTCTATAAGCTGGGTAGTTCAGATAAACGTCATCAGGCCACAATGGGAGGGCCGGATGAAGCAGGTGACCAGTGGTTGAGTTGTGCAATAGAGCAGGGGCTCAACCGGCAATCCTCTATCCATTGCGTGAGCGATGGAGCCACCTGGATTGCCAACCAGACAAAGAGAGTGTTTGGAGAGCAAGGAAGTTTCCTCGTTGACTATTATCATCTCTCTGAGCACTTCGCTGATGCAGCAGAAGAGTGTGTCGGGTTTAACAAGGAAACACGTGTACAGTGGCGGCATATCCAGCAGGAACGCATGAAATCTGGCAATGTTAATGCCGTCATGGCAGAGCTTGATCCGCATAGAAACGGAAAGAAAGGCAAAGCAGCCAATAAACCAGAGGAGTGTCACCGATATATCCGAAACCGTCCAGGGCAATTCGAATATGCTGCAGCAGAAGCAGCCAATCTTCCCATTGGCTCTGGCGAAATAGAAAGTTCTAACAGTGCAGTAGTGCAGATGCGACTAAAAATACCGGGTGCTTGGTGGAAGCCTTCCATCGCAGGAGCAATGCTTTGCTTAAGAACATTGCGTTCTAACGGGGACTGGGATCAGTACTGGCAGCAAGCAGGATAATGGGTAGATGGAACACTTTTAATTACACCCTATTGGAACTGCTTTAGTGCTCCCAACGATCAATACAGAAATGATGACGCTACATTTGTCTGAAATCTCAAAGCTAACCAATAAAGGACGGCATGCTGCCGTAATAATTGATAATGCGGGATATCATCATTCTAAAGACTTGCCTACTTTTGATAACCTGACATTGATTCCTTTACCGCCTTATGCACCGGAACTAAATAGTGCAGAAGAAATTTGGGAGTGGCTTCGGGAGCATGATTTATCCAACCGATCTTTTAAAAATCATGATGACATTGTAAATGCATGTTGTTGTGGTTGGAACAAGCTTGTTTCTGAGGCTGGTCGGGTAACCAGCCTATGCTCCCGTGAATGGGCTGTATTATCGTAGTTAGAAAACGGAAATGGTATTAGAATTATGAAGAACCCTGAAAAATACGGCTCATCGCGAACTTACATTGATTCTGATCAATATCCACAGAATCATCATTGGCTTTCAGGTATCGGGTTGTTGTTATTACCTTGAGGCTTCTTTATCGTTGAGTTTAACTTTCTTCGGAGATTCAATATGAATCTGATCAAGACCGCTTTTTTAGGGACAGCCATCATGCTGTCATCAGTGAATGCTTTCGCGGTGGAACAGTTTTCTACCATCAAGGTGTTCAAGTCAGCCAGTTGTGGCTGCTGCGGTGGCTGGATCAAGCATCTTGAAGAAAATGGATTCAAGGTTGAATATCAGAATGTTCAGGATATTCATAAGTACAAACAAAAGGCCAATGTGCCTGGCAAACTGCAATCCTGCCATACCGCCTTTGTGGATGGCTATGCCATTGAAGGCCATGTACCTGCAGCAGATATCAAGAAGATGCTGACAGAAACACCGGCTATCCGCGGTATCGCCGTACCAGGAATGCCCATGGGATCACCGGGCATGGATTTTGGTGACCAGAAGCAGGCTTACAACACAGTCAGCTATACCCTGAATGGAAAAACAGCGGTTTACGCTTCTCACTGATGTTGTTCGCCAGCTTAACCATGGGAAGGTTGATTCAGACCTTCCCATTTCTAATTTTTTAGATTTATGTGGCGCAGAATGTATGACTGTTCCGGGTATTGATGTGCTTATATTTGTGCTGGGTGTGCAGGCGTCATGCCTGAAAATCTACCAAAAAGCAGTTGCGATTTTTCTTGTTCGATTGCTAGCTGCAAAAACTGTTGTTGAATTTCGATAATGCTTCTGAGCCTTTCTCTACCCTCTAATGCCTCCATTGGTTTGGACAATAGCGTCAATAACACTATGATTTTTTGTAATATCTTCGCGTGTGCGACTTTCAATTCATTACCAGTGATCTGCTTATCGCACAGAGCACAACCAATAAAGCCTCTGCTATATGCATCATAAAGACAGAGAACATGGTATATATGGCCACAGCTCAATTTATAGTCATCTTCGTTCAGCATTTTTGCACAAATAAGGCAAGTGTCGTTTGGAATGGTTTTATATGAAAATAACGAAAAAAAGATAAACAATATAACGGTTCTGATCATTGCGTCATTCTTCGCTTTTGAAGATGAGGCAGTATAGCAATACAGGTATATAATGATGTGAATGTCAGGGCGTCCATCTATCTGATAGCATCAATTATTCTATTTTGTGAATCACTCTACAGTAACTGCGAATGAGGGCTATGTTCCCGTCAATAGTTGGGAGCACTAAAGTCCTATAAAAACTTTATTTTCCTGCTCCACATATGGCTATTCATGAGATAGGAAGGTATCCCAGAACAAATCGCTGTTCTTTGGGCAATAAACAAATGCAATATACAAGATTTAGTCATATCTCTACTTTATAAGGCACGTCTGTAGCCCTGTAAACATAGGGAGTAAGCAATACAACTATTGGCGGGAACATAGCCGCGAATGAGGGTTTTCAGGGTGTTCTAGTCAAAGATTTTACTCTGATAAATAACCACAGTCTTTCATTCAATCGAAAGCAGAAAATATGTGGCTGTTGCTCTTATTTTCCCTCTTGTTTAATTGTTAGATTGAAAAATTTAGTAAACGTCTGAACCGATTGCGAGGTCTGTGTTGATCTGATTGTTGGCAGGTAAAAACCTGAAAATAGGACGAGGCTTTTGAAGTCGAGTGGCTGTATAGGACAGGTTGCGAGAATACCTATCATGGCCAGAGCTTAACTGCTCATTAACAGGCCGAATATATGGTAGCCATTACATCGCCAGAGGAATGATTAACAGAACTTGCCAGGTGGGGCGGATCATATCTGTTCAATTATTTCGGGATGAGCCTCAGCTAACAAAGATACAAATCAAATAAGAACATCTACTTTGAATCTGAATAAATCTAGTTCGAGAAAGATTGTTTCATACACTTATCAGATATTTTATAAATATTGATATAGATTTCTTTATGAAAGCAGCACTCGTTTTTACTGGGGTATTTTTAGCCAGGCTGTCCCTGGCATTGCCAACCTCTCTGGATCAGCCTGCACAGTGGTACGATCTGCCAGACGGCTACGAGCCACTATTATCGACCAGTGTTCGTGTTGATGGTTTGAAACTGGTGGCTGGCACTATGCGCAACGACAAAAGTCTTGTTCTGAACCTGAACAAAAAATACAACGTTGTCTATCAAGCTAATCTTGATGGTTCGCCCGGAACTGAATTATCAGCAGCAAATTTGTTTCCCCACGGTATTCCAGGCTGTGTCACGGCTGTCTCAACCGCCATATCGGGTTCTTCCAATGACCTGATAGCAGCCGTTGCCACGGAATGGAATGAAGAAAAAAATCATTGTGATCCGGATTTCTTTGCGCCGGCCATCTGGAGTGATGGAGCGTGGCAGTTTCTGGAAATTTCCAACTTTGACCTCCCTGATAATATTTCTGCCATTCCGGAAAGCTTTGCCCAGCAAGCTCCAGAATGGCTGATTGGAAAAACAGCGAATATTGAAGGTCATTATGTGCAGCCTGAAGTTGTCGTGTGGAAATACGACAGCATCAGTCAACAATATCTAAGTCATCAAAAATTATCCGTACCTGCAGGTTTTTATATCAGTGCGATCTCCCAGATTTCTCCCGATGCCAGAGTGATCCAGGTGACGGTAAGGACAGAGCATAATTATTTTGTTGCTTTCACTATGATGTATTCACTACGAGAAGGTAAGTATATATCTGAGTTACCGGAGGAATATCAGAACCAACCCATAGGTATCTATCCGCCTCTGAATGCCACCATGGTGCTTGCTAATAATGGTGCTGGGACTTATCTGAATATCAATACATTTCAACTCTCTCCAGAGAGTAAATCATTATTCCGGTTAACTGCCCGAAGTGCCAAATACCCTGTTATTGTCTATGGAAGTAAGGGGCTGCTGGTGACAAACCCCGGATTTGGATATGGCCCTGCCGGCGCAGATGGAACCTCGTTGATTTACCAGTCTGGCAGAACGACAGCCAATGGGGTTCCGGCCTTTATTGGTATATTCGATTATCTGTACCAGGCTTGCAATATTGTTGGCCCACCGCTCTCCCTGTGTGAAACCGGCTATTTGAAGATGACGGCTTTTGGTAATCATAATCACACGGGCTTTGGTGACTGTTATAACGAGGACCTTCAGGAAAAAACAGGATTCTACAGTGTAGACCTAAGCTCATGTCCTTCTCCGGTATTTTGAATCCCACCTCTATTTGCACTTAGTCGTGCAGTAATAACCGGAGGCGCCTTACATTCGGAATGATCGAGTTAATAGCTTTCGTCTGTATGCTTCCCACCGGTTTATGCTGCTTTTATTGAAAGCATCATAATTATGGGGAAGCTGATCCAGGTCTTTCCATTTCTATTTTTGAAATCGAAACGGTGCAGAATGTGACAAATGAGTGGCTATCACAATACAGCATCTATGTTTTCAGGGTTGAGCAGGTTCAGCTGAATAGGGATATAGCAGAAAACGGGAACTATACCCAGTTGAACCAGTCTATGGCTTATCCCCGTTTTTCCCTGGATTACCCGCGATGGTTAACTTCCTTGCAGAATTTAAGCAACTCCATTTTCTGGCTCATTTCAGGAATTATCTAGTTGCAGCATCTCTACTGTGTCTGGCTGGCACATCAGCAACAGCATTTCCTGGTGGTTCTAATAGATTAACGTACCCACAATTTCATGACGCCGAGATACAGGTTGTTAATGCCGTTAGAACGCGCATAGGCAGCTCGTCTCCCATTGATCAGGTGGTGAGAGAGTTATCCATAGAAGCAATGATGCAATTGAAGTTGAAGCTGAAGTTGAATGTGCAGGAAGGAATGGAGGCTGCTGTAATACATGGGCTTGAAACCAGGGTGATGAACAGGTTTTCAAATCCAGGGTCAAAATATGATAAAGACAAATGCAACCTGGCCAGAGAGTTGCAAAGAGAGTTGCAAGATCATTGGCTTGAGGAGTGTGCCCGCTCTGACAACATTCCCGGAACCCTCCCTAATGTAGAAGATTACATGGATGACTGGGGACGGTTGCTGGAAATCGAATACCAGTTACACCTGTTGCTGGAGAGTATCCTTCAGGGGAATGCTTCTGAGGTTCGGGAAATAATGAAAACCAACCCCGATCTTCGTCATGAATTTTTTGCTTATTTCCCCTCCCATGAAAAAAAGAATTACCCGGAGTATCTCCCTGTATTTGGCTACGTCAGCTCCTCAATAGGACTGCACGGCCTTCATGATAAAAAGGTAATGGGCGCCTATGAGGCTTTTGTTGCTGAAGGAGGCATGCTGTATTTCTCCTTGAATGATAACACTGAATTAATTCAGAAATTGCAGAAGCCCTTATCAGCTTTGGCACGCTTTGTAGAACAAAGGACGTCATTTAACAACTTATTTGAACTGATCATCGATTGGAATGCCTGCCACTTGCTAACCCTGAAAGGAACCCGTGGCGTTGATTTTGTATCAATGGTGGATGAGTTAAGCCTGAAAATGTTACCTGCACAGCACAATGACAATACCGGCTTTATAGATTTCTATCATCAGCGTAGAGAAAAACTGTTTGATAACTTGTTGGAAGAAGCAATCAGGAGTTCGGAGAAAAAAGAGTGCTACTTGCACGTAGCACTTGCAATGCAGCAGAGAGCACCCTCAAGGCTCATTGATATCTTGAAGTCCTGGATCAAGTATCAACCGAAACTGACTGACTGGAAAGAATTTGATTTGAGTGCCTTGTACAACGTTGAGCACATTGATAACAGTTTGATGTATGACGCAGCAGAAAAAAACAATCTTGAGTTATTCAAAATAGCCATGATGTGCAACACCACATCTGATGCTAAATGTCATGAAATAAACAGATTCAGACTCAATGTTGTTAATAGTCTGGGAGAAACTCCTGTATTTCATGCATTGAAAAAGGGGAGTACTGAAGTAGCCATGCACATGCTGAATAATGGGGCTGACTTTGACCCTGCAGCAGTCAATCTTGATGGCAGTAACTTCCTTTCAGCCCATCTGAAAAGTGGTGGAAGAGATGAAGAGAAACTGGTGAATTGGTTGGTGGATTACTATCAGAAACAATGGATAAATGATAAGCAGGAGACATTATTGCACCTTGCTGTGCAAAGTAATAATCATCTGCTTGCCAGGCGAGCTATGGAACTGAGAATACCGCTCCTGGCAGTTAATACTGAAAACGAAAGCCTTATTGATATAGCCACCCGAGAAGGTTCTTCCAGTATGTTGTCGTATCTGCTGGATTTTGTACCGAGCAGTCAGCTTGTCCAGCTTGATAATGAAACTTTTCTGGCTGCACTTACACAGGCTGCTCGGGATATTGATTTGGCAGTACGACTTCGCCTGGCATTCTCACGTTACGCCAACGATTCTGCAAAGGAACGGTTGACGTATCTGGCCCAAAATCTGATTGCTAACCATCAGCAGGAACCTGCCAGAATGTTAATGGCTGGCACTCCCTGCCCATTGTATGAGCAAAGAGGATCTACGTCAGAACTTATGCACAAGGTTTGCATGGAGAATAGCTCAGTGGAGGACATAAAAAGTGAACTGGACCAGAATTCCCTGGCTGAATTCACTGCCCCCGTACTCTTTGGTATGACGCCTCTGCATGTTTCTGCCATGTTGAGTCATAGCCCGGAAAAAGCATCCCAGTTCAGGGCAATACTGGATTCGCTGGTCAGCCTTTCCTGGGAAGGATTATCTATACCGGATCATAATGGCAAAACCATCGGGCACTATCTTATCGAGAATAACCAGCCTGAATTGTTGTTTCGCTGGTTGTTGCATACACACAATGCAGATTGGCCAAACACCGGCGGGCTTTATTCAGGGCTGATTAGACATGCACTGGAGCGAAACTCCCTGGAAACAGTGTCTGTACTGCAAATGTTCTGGATTCCGGTGTACGATTTCTGGCCATGGCGCTCCAGGCACAGGGCAACGATTTATAACTTTTCCGGTATCGAAGAATCCTGTAGCAGTGGCACCAGTGCTTTGCAGTATGCAGGTCAGAAAGGGATGCTGGACTGGGTTCGTCAGTACTACCCCTCTGAACAGTCTCCTCTTGATCAATTCTTTAGCTCATCCCTGTGCGATGGGTATCAGGAAAAAAGTTACCAGATTGGTAGTGAAATATTGGCTCTTGTGAATAAGAGCCGTGTATTAACCCTGAATAAACCGGTGGGATTTAACCAGCTTGCTGATTTGTTGATTCAGGGAGCTAACCCCAATGAAGCCTATCCTTCGTCAGGAAATCAATTGTTTGAGACTATTTTTGAAATTATTAATAATAACTTTCAAAGTCGTCATATGGTTCAAAATTTTGCGCTGGCTATTATCTTTGGCGCAGATATCAAAGAGCAATACAATATAGATTCTTCAGAATATGGAATGTTTTCCAGAAAGCCAGGAAAAATCCTCCAGGCTTACAGAGAAGCATTGATTAATCCGTCTAAAGACCGCTTTTCTGAAACAGCCAACCGATTTATACACGCTGCCAGCGAGGTGAAACAGCAGCTTGGCCTGACAGGTCGCATGAGTCATATTCACCCTGCCTGTACCTGCCTTACTTTGGAAAGACAGGGTGATGAGGCATTTAAACCGTGGTGTCAGGTGAAGGCCGATATGCCAGGTGCTGCATTTTCTGAGCAGTTACGCGAAATCTGTGAGGAATATGGGTATGCAGATTTTTAAAATGTCATAACTTGTTCTCATGATGATTATTTCATTGAGAAACTTTTGAACGAACTTTTGAACACCTATCTATTTTATAAGGTTAAATATGTGGATGTCCTCACATGCTCATGCCTCATGCCTCATGTTTCTCCTTCTGTTTGATAAACGTTATCATAGTACCAGGAGATGTTAATCGTTTAATTTTCAGTGACTTTACGTTAAAACTCCAAAAACAGATTGTGCTTAAAAAGCATAAAGTCCACCCAGATTGAAATCAGATTGTAATAGCTTATGGAAACAGGATTAGTATCATGACCAGCGCCCAACAACGTGCCGAACTACAACGCCAGATATGGGCCATCGCCAACGATGTGCGCGGCTCTGTAGACGGTTGGGACTTTAAACAGTACGTTCTGGGAACTCTGTTCTATCGCTTTATCAGCGAAAACTTCACCAACTACATCACCGGCGGTGATGAGAGTGTGGACTATGCGGCCATGAATGATGAGGATGAAGGCATTGCCGCAGCCAGAGAAGACGCCATTAACACCAAGGGTTACTTTATCTACCCCAGTGAGCTGTTTGAAAACATTGCCGCCGGTGCGAATAGCAACAAAGATCTGAACACCGATCTGGCCGATATATTCCGACACATTGAAGCCTCAGCCAATGGTCATGAGTCAGAACAGGATATCAAAGGCCTGTTTGCCGACTTCGACACCACCAGCAACCGCCTGGGTAATACCGTCAAAGATAAGAACAGCCGTTTGGCTGCGGTGATCAAAGGCGTAGCAGGCCTTAACTTTGGTGATTTTGAAGATAACCATATCGATTTGTTTGGCGATGCCTACGAGTTTCTGATCTCAAACTATGCTGCCAATGCCGGTAAATCCGGTGGTGAGTTCTTTACCCCGCAGCATGTCTCCAAACTGATTGCCCAGCTGGCTATGCACAAACAAACCAGCGTTAATAAAATTTATGATCCGGCTGCGGGTTCCGGCTCATTGCTGCTGCAAGCCAAAAAGCATTTTGATGCCCATATTATTGAAGAAGGCTTCTTCGGTCAGGAGATCAACCACACCACCTACAACCTGTCGCGGATGAATATGTTTCTGCATAACATCAACTACGACAAGTTCAATATGAAACTGGGCAACACCCTGACCGAGCCTCACTTTCTGGATGACAAACCCTTTGATGCCATCGTCTCCAACCCCCCTTACTCGGTGAAGTGGATAGGCTCAGGTGATCCAACCCTGATTAACGATGACCGCTTTGCTCCAGCAGGTGTGCTGGCGCCCAAATCCAAGGCCGACTTTGCCTTTGTATTGCATGCGCTGAATTACCTCTCCAGCAAAGGCCGTGCGGCGATTGTCTGCTTCCCCGGTATTTTTTATCGCGGTGGTGCCGAGCAGAAAATCCGTAAATATCTGGTGGATAACAACTATGTGGAAACGGTGATTTCCCTTGCGCCTAACCTGTTTTTTGGCACCACCATCGCTGTGAATATTCTGGTGCTTTCCAAACACAAAACCGAAACCAGCACCCAGTTTATTGATGCCAGTGGGCTATTTAAGAAAGGCACCAATAACAACCTGCTGCTGGATGAGCATATCAAGCAGATTATGGAGGTGTTTGATAGCAAGGAGAATGTCGATCATTTCGCCAAGTCCAAGCTGTTGGAAGATATCGCCGGTAATGACTACAACCTGTCGGTCAGCAGTTATGTGGAAGCCGAAGATACCCGTGAAGTGATTGATATCACTCAACTCAATGCCGAACTGAAAACCACCGTATCGAAGATTGACCAACTGCGAACGGATATCGACAGCATTGTCATGGAAATAGAAAACACCGATATCGAGGCTAATTAAATGACTATCAGCAATAGTCAGGCCTCAAAACTGGGCGACCGGCTGCGTGACAGCAATATTAGTGACAACGATTTAACCATGCTCGATGAATTCCGCCAAACCTACAGTGAAGTGGATGAACACGCCTACACAATCATTCAGAACACGCTGTTGACCTATAACGAGCGAACATGGACAAGCACCAAACGCAAACGCAAAACACAGCAGTCCATAGTGGATAAACTACGTCGACAGCCCAAGCTTCGGTTACCCCAAATGCAGGATATTGCGGGTTGCCGTATTGTCATACAAGGTGGCAGCCAACACGCTGAAGATATGAACACCTTATTAATGGACGCGTTTGGCCAGAATCAATGGCAAATAGTTAGCAAGAACAGGCATGCCGATGGTTATCGTGCCATTCACATTGTCGCTAAGGAAGATAAAAAATTTTATGAGATCCAGTTGCGAACCTATGCGCAGGATGTCTGGGCCAACCTGGTTGAGAGCTTGTCCGATGAAAAGAACACTCTGAAATACGGCGGTAGTGAGCAAGAGCAACCGCTTATGAATAAGCTAAAAGAGCTTGCGGAACGCTTTGCTAACATTGATCAGGATGCCCACCAGACCACTTTTCCTGTTTACCAGCAACAAATAGAGGATGCGATTCGTCATGTATTATCTCATTGAGCACAATCGCACCACCAAGCACACCCAATACGCTGAGTACAGTGATTACCCAACAGCCCAGGCGGCCTCTCTGCAAAAAGAACAGCAGTACTTTGCAAGCCATCAAAACGAAATGGAAGTCGTGGTGTTCGAGGCCGACTCGATTGAAGATTTAAAACGCACCCACAGCCGTTATTTTGTTGAGTCAGCAGACAGAAGGATAATACGGTAGAAATCTCTTGTAGCCGTTGGGCTGGTTGGGCTGGCCATCTACCTGTTAAGCAAGAAATAAAACAGCGTGTGAATCAACGCGACAAGATGATGGGTAGCAACAAAGATAACTAGTGGGTTGACCGTAAAGTGATTGATATTTTACAAAGCTGAATACCGAGATTGAAAATCTCCGTGGCCAGCATTGACCAGCTGCGCAGTGATATTGATGCAATTGTGGCGGAGATTGAGGTATGAGCGATTTGAGCTTCATGGAAAAGTTGTTGGATGGGGTTGAAGTTGAGTGGAGGCCATTAGGAGAACTGGCTGAAAATCTTGACTCAATGCGAAAACCAATAACGAGCGGACTTAGAGAGTCAGGAAAAATCCCATACTACGGAGCATCAGGCATTGTTGATTATGTAAAAGATTATATTTTTGATGGTGATTTTTTACTTATTTCAGAAGATGGCGCAAATTTAGTCGCTCGAAATACGCCCATTGCATTTAGCGTTAGCGGTAAGAGCTGGGTTAACAATCATGCTCATATATTGAAATTCAAAACTTATGTTGAACGTAGGCTTGTTGAAATTTACCTGAACAGTATTGATTTAACCCCATATATCTCAGGCGCTGCGCAACCTAAATTAAACCAGAAGAACTTAAATAGCATAAAAATCCCTATCCCCTGCCCAGAAAACCCAGAAAAATCACTGGTTATCCAGACCGAAATCGTCCGCATACTGGACACCTTCACCGAGCTGACCACCAAGCTGACCACCGAGCTAAATGCCCGTAAAAAACAATACAACTACTACCGCGACCATTTGTTGAGTTTTGAAGACGGGGATTTGGAGTGGAAAGCGTTGGGGGTGCTATGTTCCTCAATTTCTGCTGGTGGTGATGTGCCTAAAAATTGTGCAAAAGGTCAAACTCATCCAACAGATGAATTTCCCTATCCAATCTTTGCAAATGCGACTGACGAAAAGCGCTATACGGTTACACTGATGAATACAAAGTTGAAAGTGATGCCGTAACCATTTCAGCGCGAGGCGCAAAGATTGGGTACCACACCGTCAGAGATGGGAAGTTCACCCCTATTATTCGTTTGATTACTCTGGTAACCGACAAAAGTAAAATCCTAACAAGGTATTTAGATTACGCACTAGATATGACTCCTATAGGAGGTGATAAAGGTGGAATACCTCAACTTACGGTTCCAACGGTCAAGAAAATCTCAATCCCTGTCCCATTCGCAAACGATCCTGATAAGTCACTCGCAGAACAAGCGCGCATCGTTGCCATACTCGATAAATTCGATATTTTAACCACGTCTATCAACGAAGGCCTACCCCGCGAAATCGAATTACGCCAGAGGCAATACGAGTACTACCGTGACCTTCTGCTGAGTTTTCCCAAGCCGGAAGAGGTAGAGGCTTGATATGAGTAAAACACTGGCAGAGCTCGCTTTAGAACTCTATGAGAACGAGAAAAAAGTAACACTTATCTATGCATTTAATGGCATGGGTAAGACTCGCCTATCGAGGGAGTTTAAGCAGCTTATCGCACCTCAAAACGCTGATACTGAAAACGGTGAAGAAGCGGAGCTTTCCCGTAGCAAAATCCTCTACTACAACGCATTTACAGAAGACTTATTTTATTGGGATAACGATTTAAAAGATGACACAAGGCCGAAGTTAAAAATTCAACCAAATACTTTTACTGGCTGGCTTATAGAATTGCTGAAAGAATTAGGTGAAGACGGCAATATAGCTACAAACTTTCAACGTTACACAGGTAGTAAAGCAACACCAATTTTCAATGAAAAATACAAGACTAAAGATAACGATAAGAATGAGTCTGAAGTAACGATACCTGCTTTTTCTGAGGTTACTTTTCAAGTAGCCGCAAATGAGCCTGTTGATTATGAAACTCCTACTGCAGAAGATAGTAGTGAGAACAATGTTGTTCAGGGTAAATACGAAGTAATAAAAATTTCAAAAGGCGAGGAAAGCAACTTTGTTTGGAGTGTTATGTACACTCTGTTGCAGCAAGTAATTTCCACCCTTAATGAGCCCGATATCACAGATAGAATCACGGATAAATTTGATGATCTAGAATACGTGTTTATTGATGACCCAGTGAGTTCTTTAGATGATAGCCATTTAATTGAACTAGCTGTTGATTTGGCAGGTTTGATCAAGTCGAGTACGTCCGGTCTAAAGTTTGTCATCTCAACTCATAGCCCACTTTTTTATAACGTTCTTTCAAATGAGTTCAATAATAAGCTAGCTAAAGTTCCAAACGCTGAACCAATTGAGTGGATATATAAACCTAGAGAATCTGTGAAATTCCGTTTGGATAAAAAAGCTGATGGAACGCTTGATTTTACTGAACTAGACCGAAAAACACCGTTCTCATATCACCTTTTATTGCTGCGTGAGATTAGAGAAGCCATTGGCAGTGAGCAAATTAAAAAATATCACTTTAGCTTTCTGAGAAACATCCTTGAAAAAACAGCAACCTTTTTAGGGCATGACAGTTGGGAAAATCTTCTCCCTAAGGCAGATAATGGTAACCCAGACCCATTTGCAAATAGAATTCTTAACCTTTCTAGCCATTCTGCGCATGCAGGTGAAGAAACTGGCGAAGTCGAAGCAAATGATAAAGAAAAGCTAGAAAATCTCGTGAATTTCTTGGCTAGTGAATATGGATTCTGGAAGCAGGAGGCATGAGATGACCAATAAAAAACTGACCGTGCAAGAGCAAACCACAGAATTCCTACTTTATACCGCCCCCAATGGGGCGATCAAAGTTGAGGTGCTGCTCAGCAATGAGACTATCTGGCTGACCCAGAAACGTATGGCTGAGCTGTTTGGTGTGGGTGTTCCGGCCGTCTCCAAGCATCTGGAAAATATCTAT
>CBDBOO010000075.1:0-63885 GCA_965208385.1 Endozoicomonas sp. | reverse complement strand
ACATTTGCCAGAAGATCATTGATAAAAAAGCTGACTATTTGTTGTGCGTTAAAAATAATCAGCCTTCGTTGCACGCCAATATAGAGTCAGTATTTACTGAGCACATCGAAAATACGCCTGTGGACTCCGATAAGAGTTTATGTTTTGCAGAAACCATGGAAAAAAAACAGGGGTCGCTATGAGCATGGGCGTTGCTGGGTATTCAACGATATTTATCACAGAATTGATCCTGAAGATTTGTGGTCAGGGCTGAAACAGTGTGCCGCGATCCAGAGGGATAGACTAATAGGCACCAAACAAACGACAGGGATCCACTTTTATATAAGCAGCAGAGTGCTGTCAGCTCAAAGCATGCTGTCATCGGTGAGGCACCACTGGAGCATTGAGAATGGCCAGCATCGTACTTTAGATGTCAGCTTCGGCGAAGACGCCAGTAAAATTCATGAACGTACAGCAACAAAGAATGTGGCAACCATTAGGAGGTGTTGTTTCAATGTACACAAACTCAGTTGTCGCTATGAGACAAAAAGCATGGCTCGACGGTTAAAGCTGGCAGGAATGGATGATAATTATCGAACAGAGCTAATATTAGAAAAATTCTAAACTATCGTGCTCCTGAAACTATTGCCCTGCAACTTAGCCCTGTCCCAGGCCTTTATTGCAATCGAAATCAACCTGCTCATGCTCTCCTTCCGGGGATGGCATTAAAACAGAAGTTTTTTCAAAGACGACAGTATTTACTTCATCAAGCGCTACTCTCAAGTCTGGGAGACTGCTGAATAACCTCTCTGCCGAAACTGGAAGGTGCACCGACCCCAGCAAATACCCCCTATGCTCATTGCCAGCATCGATGATACGCCATAATTTATGCCCTGGAAGCTCGTCTGAAAACAGCTGACAGGAGAAGAAAAGAACACAAATAAAAGACAATTGAACAGACCAGAACCGAAACACACCATTCATCCATATTTATTTAATATTAATCTAGAGTGCATTAAATGGAATTAGTTCAATGATTATGGATTTACTGGCTCAACCAAAACAAAAAAGGGCAACTCCCTGAAGAGTCACCCTTTTTCTTCACCCGGAGGTGATAATTCTACCTGCAACCATAGATTACAGGTTTTGCAGACCTCTAAATCAGAGAGCTACAATAAATTAGAGAGCTACAATGTTCTCAGCCTGAGGACCTTTCTGGCCCTGAGTTACTGTGAATTCAACGCGCTGGCCTTCAGCCAGAGTTTTGAAGCCATCACCAACGATCTGACGGAAATGGGCAAATACGTCAGGACCGTTTTCCTGAGCGATAAAACCAAAACCTTTCTCTTCGTTGAACCACTTAACTGTACCGGTAGTAGTAGACATAATCATATCCTAAATCTGAAATTTAATAGTAGCCTTGCAATAAGGCAATAGAGCTAGAAGTTTTGTTATTTCTTATGTAGAACAGGATGAGCTACTACACTCGGAACATCTAAATCTGTACATAAAGAAGAAATCACACTTTTAACGTGCAACTATTATATCTCACTACTCACTGCTGACAATGGGTATTTACTGTGAATTTACAGTGATTAATAACAAATTGAAGAGAATGAATTCCGGATAACCAATCTGCATCAGAAATTGCAGTAATTTGGCTGAATTCAATATTAAAAACACAAAATTAGAAAGCTGGAAGATCTATCAACCGACAGAGAAAATCATCGGGTTTTTTATTTTTGGAGTAAAAAATGGCGGGCCGGACGGGACTCGAACCCGCGACCTCCGGCGTGACAGGCCGGCATTCTAACCAGCTGAACTACCGGCCCGCTGCACTGCTGCATACATGGAACAAGACTGCACCATTGTATGGTCACATAACCTATCAGAAACTTCTAATAGATAAAATGGTGGGTGATGACGGGATCGAACCGCCGACCCGCTGCTTGTAAGGCAGCTGCTCTCCCAGCTGAGCTAATCACCCAATCTAACTTCAAGCAATACAACGTCAAGTAATATTACTTTAAATAAATGGCGGGCCGGACGGGACTCGAACCCGCGACCTCCGGCGTGACAGGCCGGCATTCTAACCAGCTGAACTACCGGCCCGCTGTACTGCTGCATACATGGAACAAGACTGCACCATTGTATGGTCACATAACCTATCAGAAACTTCTAATAGATAAAATGGTGGGTGATGACGGGATCGAACCGCCGACCCGCTGCTTGTAAGGCAGCTGCTCTCCCAGCTGAGCTAATCACCCAATCTAACTTCAAGTAATACAACTTCGAGCAATACAGCTTCAAGCGATATAATTTAAAATAAATGGCGGGCCGGACGGGACTCGAACCCGCGACCTCCGGCGTGACAGGCCGGCATTCTAACCAGCTGAACTACCGGCCCGCTGCACTGCTGCATACATGGAACAAGACTGCACCATTGTATGGTCACGTAACCTATCAGAAACTTCTAACAGATAAAATGGTGGGTGATGACGGGATCGAACCGCCGACCCGCTGCTTGTAAGGCAGCTGCTCTCCCAGCTGAGCTAATCACCCAATCTAACTTCAAGCAATACAACGTCAAGTAATATTACTTTAAATAAATGGCGGGCCGGACGGGACTCGAACCCGCGACCTCCGGCGTGACAGGCCGGCATTCTAACCAGCTGAACTACCGGCCCGCAACAAGCTGATTATTATACAACAATCAACTTCTAACTATTTCAGGCTTTCACCTGAATCTCAGAGAAAGGAGACTTTACCAGAAGCATTCATCTAATCAATCTGCGTCTTATACTGATTAATTATATTTCCGAAAACTTTCAAAATTTTCAAAGCTTTCAAAAAATGGCGGACCGGACGGGACTCGAACCCGCGACCTCCGGCGTGACAGGCCGGCATTCTAACCAACTGAACTACCGGTCCGCTGCTTCTACGCATCATTTTCTACAAACGATACGCTTCCAACTCTGTAGCTTTCAAATCTGTAGCTTTCAAATCTGTAGCTTTCAAATCTGTAGCTTTCAAATCTGTAGCTTTCAAATCTGTAGCTTTCAAATCTGTAGCTTTCAAATCTGTAGCTTTCAAATCTGTAGCTTTCAACTCTTTCAACTCGTAGACCTCCGGCGTGTAGCTTTCAACTCAACAAATGCTAATCGACAAATGCTAACAAAAAAGCTAATCAATAAATGGTGGGTGATGACGGGATCGAACCGCCGACCCGCTGCTTGTAAGGCAGCTGCTCTCCCAGCTGAGCTAATCACCCAAATATCGTTAAAGACAGTGTCGTTGAGGACAGGCACCCTGCTCAACAACGCGGCGAATTATAATCAGCTAAGCCGTTGATACGCAACCATCTTTAGATACTTTTTTTATAAGACTATTTCAGTCGACTGATTTTGATCACGTTGAAATTTAACTCTCGTACCCGTTTGTAAACGCTCTCTGCTAATATACTCCGTCAAAATCATGATTCAGGTACGACCATGTGGTTTAAAAATCTCATCTTTTATCGCTTTACCCAGCCTTTTGATATGAAAGTAGAGGAGCTGGAAGAGAAGCTGAAAGAAAAGCGCTTCAGAAGCTGCGGTAGTCAGGATATCAGTACCTATGGCTGGGTACCGCCTCTGGGCAAACATGGCGATATACTGACCCATTCAGCGAATGGCTTTATCATGATCACTGCCCGCAAAGAGGAAAAACTACTCCCTGCCAGCGTCATTAAAGATGCACTGGAAGAAAAAGTAGAATTGATCGAACAGGAACAAGACCGCCAGATATTCAGCAAAGAGAAAAAAGCGCTTAAAGACGACATTATGATGGAGTTGTTGCCTAAGGCTTTTACGCGCAGTCAGAATATTTTCGCCTATATAGATCCTGCCGATGGCTGGATGATTGTGGATGCCTCCTCTTTTAAAAAAGCGGAAGAGTTAACCAGTTGTCTTCGTGAGTGTCTGGGCAGCCTTCCCATAGCCAATCCACCGCTGAAAAATATGCCCGCCCACAACATGACACACTGGTTGTCTCAAAAAGCGCCACTGCCAACGTCGTTCGAACTGGGTGACGAATGCGAACTGCGAGAGCCCGGAGATGAAGGTGGCCAGGTAAAAGTCAGCAAGCAGGAACTGCTGTCCGAAGAAATGGATGTACATCTCGCTGCTGGAAAACAGGTGAGCAAGCTGGCATTGATCTGGGACGATGCACTTACTTTTGTATTGGGGGATGACACTGTTATCCGTAAACTGAAATTCACCGATGTGATTCAAGATCAGCTGGATGATATCGAAGCTGATTCAGTGGCTGAACAGTTTGATGCCGATTTCTCGGTAATGACACTGACGCTTCAAAAATTCATCAAGGAATTAGTGGATGCATTGGGTGGCCTGAGCGAAGAATCCGCCTAAACCGTTAACCACATTCCCAGTGAATGTGGTTAACCATGATCAATGGCTGACGCTCTTTGCGTCAGTGCATTAAACCAAACAGTTTTCCACGATACCGCTTGACGAGTGCATTACCTGTTCCAAGCTGCTCAAATACTTTCAGCATAAGCAGTCGGGCACCATCTTCCCTGAACTGACGATCTCTGCGGACAATGCTCAACAGGTTTTCGAGTGCATCTTCGGTTTCGTCAGCAATAACCTGACGAATACTCAACTGATAGCGAGCCTCGTAATCACCGTCATCTTTCTTCAGACGACTTTCCAGCTCAACCCTGCCTGGTGCTTCTGCCACCATTTCATAAAAAGATAGTTTTGCTTTTGGCTGGGCAATCCCTTCTGCATCTGCCGGCAAAGCAGCGATCAGCTGCCTGGCATCATCAATACGGCCCAGTTCAAGCAACAGATTAACCTGCAGAACCTGCAATCCATGATTTTCAGGCTCCTCTGCCAATATATGCTGCACCATCAACAGAGCCTGTTCTATAGCGCCCTCCTCAATCAGCGCATCCACCTGTTGGCGAATCTGCTCTGCCGGGCTCATGGTCAGAGGATCCAGTTTCTCCCTGAGAACTTCCTCAGTCTGTGGACCGGACAAAACATCCACCGGCCTCCCTTCATGCAGTATGACCTGAGCGGGTAAAGCCGTAGCCCTAAGCTGGTTGACCAGCTGCTGAGCTAACATCTGCTGGGATTCTGCATCCAGTCTGGCCAGTATAAATTTTCCCTGATAGGCGCTTGCCAGGGATTCGAGAATACCCAGCTGTGCGTTGCTGGCCTGGTCACTGCTCATACCGATAAAAAGCAATACCGGCTTTTCTTCAGATTGTTTCAGAACATCCTGAATATTTGCTTCTGTGACATCAATCATATTGGCTGGATCATTCATCATTGCACTCACAATTTTCTTTCCAATTCGTCACGCGGGAAAACTTTAATACATAGTTGGAATTAGCGGGATAATATTAAACCTGATCTCTCACAAGCTTTCTATTTTCGAATTACCCACAGATTCTGTGGATAAGTTTGTGGAAGACTTATCAGGATACACCAGAGAGACCCGCAGCTTCTGCCATCAGCATAAATTGATCATTTTTTAACCAAAAAAAAGGCTTTATAATTCAACAACTTATATCATTAACGCTCAAATTCAATCAGTTAGAATTAATTTGTCAGATAGACGTCAATAGCTTGACATTTGTGCATAAAAAAATTCAGCGCCTTTGTCAATCGATAAAATGTACGTTATTTCTCACATTGATGCCGGATTTTACTAATAACCAGAGGTTATTAGCAAACATCATGCTGTTTAAGCCAGATATCAAAGAAAGCTACCACAACAACTCGCCTTTACAATCTTATTCCTGACTCCTGGAGCAGAGCTCTGCACACCATCGGAATCCGATATTCAAAATCCCATGAGAGTCATTCTATCTTTTGCTATGATGCCCTCCGCAAGAACCCTTTATACCAACAATACATTAAAAATAATCCCGATATCGATCCTTCACCCGGCATAAATACTAACTCGAACAGGATAGCTACAATGAGCCTTGCTGATAAAGTACTCACCGTTAATGATGACCTCCCAATACGTACTCACCAGCCCATTCACTCAGGTAAAGTGCGCTCTGTCTATTGGCTCACAGAATCTGACAGTCGTCGTTTGATAACAGAAAACAACTATGATGTAGCCGCGGATGCACCACTGGCTATCATGGTCATCTCTGATCGAATCAGTGCCTTTGATTGCATCTGGCACGCAGAGGGTGGACTCAATGGCGTACCGGGAAAAGGCGCTGCATTAAATGCGATCTCTAACCACTGGTTCAAACTGTTCAGGGAAAAGGGACTGGCTGATAGCCATATCGTTGATATTCCCCACCCATTGGTATGGATTGTTCAAAAAGCCAGACCCGTTATGATAGAAGCCATTTGTCGTCAGTATATTACCGGTTCCATGTGGCGTGCCTATACAAAAGGCGAGAGGGATTTTTGTGGCATTGAACTGCCTGAAGGCCTGGAAAAAGATCAGAAGCTGCCTGAGCTTTTAATTACACCGTCAACCAAGGGAATACTCACTGGTATTCCGGGTGTGTCCGAAGCAGATGATGCCAACATCACCCGGAAAAACATTGAAGATAATTTCGCTGCGTTCAATTTCAAAAATCTGGATGACATTAACCTGTATGAAACCCTGCTCAAAGAAGGCTTTGATGTAATCAGTGCCGCCCTGGGCAATCTGGATCAGATTTTTGTAGATACCAAATTCGAATTTGGTTACGTGACTGATTCAGCAGGTAATGACAAACTCATTTATATGGATGAAGTCGGTACACCAGATTCTTCACGTATCTGGGACACTGCCAGCTACCGCATCGGCAAGGTTGTAGAAAATTCCAAGGAAGGCTTCCGCCAGCAACTGCTCGAACATTTCCCTGATTCCGATATTTTGATCAATAAAGACCGAATGGCCGAACGAGCAAACCTTGCCAGAGAGAATGCGCTGCCTGAAGCTGCTCTATTGGACCTGGGAAAGACCTACCAGGATATTGCTGAAAAAATAACCGGGAAAGCACTGCCTCTTTCCGATAATCCCAAAGCCGAGATAATCCATGTTCTGAAAAACAAATACGGGCTAATTGACTGACACGCATATAGACATAAAAAAAGCAGGCATTAGCCTGCTTTTTTTTATGTCTTCCCAGCTCGAACTATTTCATATTCTCACGAATACGCTTCAGCAATTTCTCACTGACGTCTTCAGGCGCAGAAGTATTCAGATTTTTCTCAACGGAAATCTGAACGGTCTCAGGATAATTACTGACACGAACCGTCAAGGTTTCTTCACGATTCTCGGACTTTTTGTCATCACTACCAAACCAGCCGGAAAAGAAACCAGGTTCTTTTTTAGGCTCGTCAATTTTAGCCGGATCAGAAGACAGATAGAACATACCTGTGGAGCGGTTTTTATCCACAACGTCCAAACCAGAAACATCAAGCGCCCTAGAAACAGAAGCCCAGGTTCTGGCATAAGACAGATCTCTGACAATCAGAATGGGATTACCATTTCCGTCTTTTGTTAATTCTGTCAGTGCTTCAGGGTTCAGATCCTGAGCAACCTTGGATACTGAACGATCCATGTCAGTTCGGGCAAGATAAACCATCATTTCACCCAGAACGCCGTTACCCAGCCTTTTACTGCGTTCCTCTAAATTATTCCACTGCTGTGGCTCAACCCCGCCAACCTCACCCAGTGGACGTCCTTTGTGCTTTACACGAACCTCTGTGGTTCCCTGTTTGATCCCACTGCGAATCTCAAAACGAAAACGATCTTCCATGGAGTCCAGATCTTCAGCGCCCAGCAGATTACCCATTGTTCGGTAAAAAACACCATGATCCTTGTCTTCACCAAGATCCACCCAGCTTGTTTCAACAATGCCAGCTTTCGGATCACGGGAGTCAATATCAACATCATGATTGTCTAAAAATGACAGCAGATCAGGCCAGACTTCCGCAGGTGTCTTTTCGGCCACTAACCAACGACTCAGGCCATCCCGCTCAAGACTGTAACTTTCACCTTCCTTGAGAGATAAACGCTGAGTTGGTCTTGGAACTTCAAATTCCCTGGGTAACGTATTATTAGCACCGGCGACCTCAGGTATAGCCAGAATATCCCCATTATCCCTGGGATTCAGATCTTCAGGGATAACAATGGGCGCAGTGGGACGAGCATCAACATAATCTCCACCCTTATCTCGAATATACCCATCCTGCCCGAAAGGGTTGGCACAGCCTGCCAGTGTAACTACAAAAAACAGAACCAGCAGGTTTAACAGATTGCGCCTCATACTTTCTTTGCTCCTCAATGTTCGAAAAATAACTCCCTGCTATTTTTCTATTCGGGACTGTTGTTTGCACATCCCTTCATTTTTGTCAGTATTCTATTTTGGAAAATAAAATTACCCTGATTTCCGCCAGGTAGAGCGTAATATCATTATTCTCTACCCGTTTCCCCAAGAGCCTGAACGAAGATAGCGTCCGTAGCGATGATCGTAAAAAATCTTCAGACCACTTTACTACGACCACAGTAGAACAGACTGCTCCCGGTCAGGCTTCTAGATCAGATCAGCCTGTTTTAGAGCAACACGAACCGCGTCATAGTGCTCTTCAGACAAAGGAGTAAGAGGCAATCTTATCCCTCCGCCAATCATACCCATTTCATGCAAAGCCCACTTCACTGTAATTGGGTTGGATTCAACAAATAACGTTTGATGCAAGGCGGCCATCTTTTTATTCAGACGCTCTGCTTCCTGCCTGTCTCCAGCCAAAGCTGCAATGCACATTTCATGCATCAGGCGGGGAGCCAGGTTATTTGTTACCGAAATAACCCCATTAGCACCCTGCAACATCAATTCCATACCAGTAGCATCATCACCGGAATAAATAGCAAATTCACTGCCAGTCAGCTCACGTATCTGAACACCTCTTTCAAGCAGACCCGTTGCCTCTTTGACGCCAACAATATTCCCCACAGTGGACAATCTGGCCACCGTTTCAGGCAGCATGTCAACCGCTGTACGACCAGGAACATTGTAGAGTATCTGAGGTATGGCCACAGCGTTGGCTATCGCTTTATGATGAAGATACAACCCTTCTTGAGTGGGTTTGTTATAGTACGGTGATACCAAAAGACAGGCATCCACACCCTGGGCTTTCGCCTCCGCTGTAAGATGAACCGCCTCCTGGGTAGAATTGGCACCCGTTCCCGCAATGACCGGAATACGACCATTAACCTGATCAACAACCCGTTTAATAACCTCACAGTGCTCATGAACCGTCAATGTTCCAGATTCGCCTGTGGTGCCAACGGCAACTATACCATCAGTTCCCTGTTCAATATGATGTTCAACAAGGGCACTTAGGCTTTCCCAATCAACTTCACCATTATCTTGCATGGGGGTGACAAGAGCCACCAGGCTACCGGTAATCATCAGAGCACTCCAAAGGGCTGTTAAGTCTAAAACTTGCGTAATACTACTAAGCACCCCAATGGTTCACAAGGGGATGAGGCTAACCAATGTTTCAGTGACATAAAATCAGGGACTGATTTTATGTGTTTCTGGCCATTTTCACTTACCAAAAACATCAAATCCTCACTCTGTAGACAAATTACACTACTATTAATCCAGCTTTTGCTACCATTGCCGATAATTTTGAGAAATTCAGAGCTGTAATCAAAACAATCTGATCATAAAGAAGCGAAGGATCAATAATGAGCTTTTCTCTGGGTCAACCAGTTCCAGACTTCACTGCCGAAGCAACGAACAAAACCACCGTTAAACTTTCTGACTTTATTGGTCGCAAAGTTGTTCTGTATTTCTATCCCAAAGACAATACTCCGGGCTGCACCAGTGAGAGTCAGTCATTCCGTGATCTTTTCACGGAATTTCAGAACTCGGATACTGTTGTATTCGGAATATCCAGGGACAGCCTTAAAGTCCATGAAAATTTTAAAGGAAAACATGAATTCCCCTTTGAATTGATTTCTGACCCTGACGAAGAGCTATGCCGCCTCTTCGATGTCATCAAACTGAAAAACATGTATGGAAAAGAGTACATGGGCATTGAAAGAAGCACATTCCTGATTGATCGCGATGGTATTCTGCAGCATGAGTGGAGAAAGGTACGCATCAAAAATCATGTGGAAGACGTGCTACAGGCTGCAGAAAACCTGGATACCGTGGCCGTTGTTGAAGAAGGTGTGCAAACAAAAGAAAATCAGGAAACCAGCAAGAGTTAAACTGGCTTCATCACTTTTCTTTTTGCGGTGTGTTCAAATCGAATGCAGTTTGCCTGATTTTATTCATGAAAACTGCATTTTAGCTTTAACTCTCCGTGACCACTGGCCAGGCATTCATAACAGCCTTAAATAAGGTGGCAAGGGGAATCGCAAAGAAAACACCCCAGAACCCCCACATTCCACCGAACACCAGAACAGCAACGATGATTGCAACAGGATGTAGATTCACTGCTTCAGAAAATAACAGGGGCACCAGCACGTTTCCATCCAGCGCCTGAATAATTGCATAGACCAGCATAAGCATGGCAAATTCATCGGAGAGCCCCCATTGAAAAAATGCAATAACGGCAATGGGAATAGTTACCACCGTGGCTCCAATATAAGGAACCACAACAGATAAGCCCACCATCAGCGCCAGCAATGCCGCGTAATTCAACCCAAGCACAACAAATGCAATATAACTGACGCCACCTACAATCACTATTTCTATTGCTTTGCCTCTAATGTAATTGGCAATTTGATCATTCATTTCATCTGTTACCTGATCAATCATACGGCGTTTAGCAGGTAATTTTGCGCCTATCCAGCCCAACAACAGCTTTTTATCCTTCAAGAAGAAAAATACAAGAATTGGAACCAGGATCAAATAAACCAGCAAAGCAACCGCACCAGGCAACTTGGATAGGGAGAAAGAGAGCGCCCACTGCCCAAAACCGGCAAGACGGGAACTGATGGTTTCCGCTAACAGAGACACTTGTTTCACTGAAACAAATCCAGGATATAAATCTGGCAGACTTTTCAACAGAGCCTGACCTTCTCTGACCATACCGGGAAGTGAGTTCAACAGATGAGTCACCTGATCCCACACCAGAGGTACCACAACAAAAATTAACAGGAGCAGAGTAGCGATAAAGCCGGCAAACACCAGATTCACAGCCAGCATATGTGGGACTCTACGCCGTTCCAGTGAATTCACCATACCCTGCATCAGGAATGCCAGCACCAGCGAAGCAAAAGCCGGTGCCAGCATATTCCCCATGGTCAGAATTACAAAAAAACCAACGGTCAACAGAACCAGCAGAATAACCGCTTCCTGATCTGACAGATAGCGATGAAACAGTCCCTTGATGACATTCAACATACTGAGTTCCTTATTTATGCTGCAAGGTATGTGTGTACACGCCATCATGCTCAGCAGAATCAATCAATTTATGACCACTGATTCTGGCAAAGCTGGCAAAATCCCTCACCGAACCAGAATCCGTTGACCTGACCAGTAAAACCTCATCAGATTTCATTTTGCTCATGGCCTGTTTGGCTCTCAATAACGGTAGCGGGCAACTCAAACCTTTCAGATCAAGCTCCAGATCAACTTCGATCATTTTTATATCCGATCCCCAGCATGGAAATTCTTACGTCTTAACTTAAGGAGATTGTAAAAATCTACAACCCGGTTTTGCCACAGTACATCTTATCAATGCAATTAGAGAGCTGCAGCATACATCTATAGGGCTGCAGCTTACATCCAGCCGAAGAGTTATTTTCGCTTCTTTTTAGCGATGCATTTATCTTTGCTTCATCACAATTCTGATCACATGGTTTGCGATGCGCCCGACACCGCCCTTTTAAACACCGTCCTTTTAAACACGGCTCTTTGAAGCACCGTCCTTTAAAAGATGAAAAAAGACTCACGTCTGAAAATCAAAAAACATCCACCTACCGGCTTATTCAGGCGCTTGTTTGTCTGCAAACAGTAAAAATGATATCCCGATTTGAGCCCATAATAGGATAAGGTTACAGTGTACCATTGACTACCTGAGTATGGATATTCTATGAAACAACCCGGTTTTCTGTCAGCAATATTTTTAGGCTCCGTGCTGACGCTGTCGCCTGTATTGAGTCTGGCTGCTTCTAATGAGCTTCCCAGCCTCGGTGACACGACTTCCGGCATCATATCACCTCAGCAGGAACATGAGCTGGGAAGAACCTGGCTGAAAGTGCTGCGAAGCCAGACCCCAATGGTCAGCGACCCCCAGCTGAAAGATTATCTTGAACGACTGATTTATCGTCTGGCCGAATCCAGTGAACTGCAGGATCATAGACTGGCTCCAGTGATAATTGACAGCTCTGTGCTCAACGCTTTCGCTGCACCCGGAGGTATCGTTGGTGTTAATACAGGACTCTTTCTGAATGCTGAAAACGAGGCGCAGTTCGCTGCTGTACTGGCACACGAACTCGCCCATCTGAGCCAGCGACATTACGCCCGTAATGTCGAAGAACAGAGAAATAAAGCCATACCCACTGCTGCAGCTATTTTGGGCTCTATAATACTGATGGCAACCGCCGGTGCCGACGCCGGTGCTGCCGCACTTACCTCTACGGTAGCAGGTCTTCAAAGTGCAAAATTACGCTTTAGCCGTCAGTTTGAACGGGAAGCCGATAACCTGGGTATTTTGACCCTGGCACGCGCAGGTTTTGACCCCCAGTCCATGCCTGAAATCTTTGAAGCCATGAATCGATCAAGCCGCTACGGCAGTCGTCCTCCAGAATTTTTGCTGACTCACCCTGTGACAGAAAACCGTATAGCCGATTCCCGTGCCCGGGCAGACCAGATGTCACAGCAGAGCAACAGTGGTAATACCGGCTCACTGAATTACCAATTCATGCGCATGCGGGCCCTGGTATTCAATGCGGAAAACCCAAAGGCTCTAGCCCTGCAGTTTCGTAAAGAATTAACCACCGGACATACAGGGTCGCCACTCATCACTCGCTACGGCCTGACACTGGCTTACCTGAAAACCAGGGATTTCGTCAGTGCAACAAAAGAAATTAATACGCTTCTCGAAAAGTTACCCGACGATCTCAATTTCAACATGACCAAGGCCCTGCTCGATACCGAAACAAATAATTCCCACAAGGGACTGGAAAGAATCGATAAGCTATTGAAGCTGACCCCGGGAAGCTACCCTCTTAAAGCAACAAAAGCCGAAATACTGATCAAAATACAAGATTATGCCGGAGCTCGAAATCAGCTGATTGAACTTAGCCGCCAACGACCGGAGGATCCTGACATCTGGTATGAACTTGCCGAAATTCAGGGTCTGACTAAAGACATTCTGGGACTTCATCAGTCAAGAGCTGAATACTTTTTCCTGAATGGCAATATTGATGATGCCATCAAACATTTACAGTACGCCCGGAAAATGGTGGAAGATAATTTTTCACTGAAAGCAAAGCTGGATAAAAAGCTGGCCGATTTATACGGTTATCGACAACAGTTTAAGAAAAGGCAGTAAACACTCGCCTTCTAAAACGGCCTGTCTCATCCACTGGGCAGCCGTTTTTTCCCCGCACAAAACATCAGATCATTTTTTAAAGAGGTGTAATCCACGCCAGTATGCCGGCAATTATAATTGCTGCAACAATCATTGTTTTTATTTTTAACAACATTTAATTCGCACTCATTTTCCAGGATCATGTCTGAAAAGAAAACACTTTTCTTTTTGCATTCATACACAGACAGTAAACTGACCATAGCCTGATAATAACAATAATCAGATCATCGAAATGGCCGGTATTCTCTAGATTTTCTGCGATACTCCAGCACATTCATATACGTACATACATACATCCCATTTAGAGTCAGGAACAGCAATAAAAAAACCCGCATAAGCGGGTTTTTTTATTGCTGACTCAGTATCAGGAAATAATTTAATTACTTTCCCACTGACGCTGTAAATTCAAGCATCCTATCCAACGGCTTCAAAGCGGCTTTTCTCAACGCGTCATCGACAAAAATCTCATTCAAATCTGTCGGCATTTCCAGGCATTGCAACAACATATCCAGAGAATTCATCGCCATCCAGGGGCAATGGGCACAGCTTTTACAAGTGGCACTTTCTCCTGCTGTGGGCGCCTCAAGAAAACTCTTCTCAGGGGACGCCTGCTGCATTTTGTAAAAAATCCCTCGATCCGTTGCCACAATAAACGTTTCATTAGGCAACTCATGAGAGGCTTTCAAAAGCTGACTGGTTGAGCCAACTACATCAGCCATTTCCACAATAAAATCCGGAGATTCAGGATGCACCAGCACAATGGCATCCGGGTATACTTTTTTGAGATCCTCTATACCCTGCGCCTTAAACTCTTCATGAACAATACAACTACTATCCCAGAGCAACATATCCGCACCGGTTTGTTTTTGTATATACCCCCCCAGATGCTTGTCAGGCCCCCAGATTATTTTTTTTCCTTCAGAGTCCAGCTGTTCAATAATATCCAGGGCACAACTGGAAGTAACCACCCAGTCCGCACGGGCTTTGACTGCTGCAGATGTATTGGCATAGACAACCACAACCCTATCCGGGTATTGATCACAAAAGGCAGAAAACTTATCGACCGGACAACCCAGATCTAACGAACACTCCGCTTCTTTGGTCGGCATTAAAACCCGCTTTTCAGGGCTCAGTATTTTAGCCGTCTCACCCATAAAACGAACACCCGCTACAACAAGAGTCTCAGCGTCATGTCGACTACCAAAGCGAGCCATTTCCAGGGAATCCGAGATGAAACCGCCCGTCTCTTCAGCCAGAGACTGAACAACAGGGTCAGTATAATAATGTGCAATCAGAACGGCATTCTTCTGCTCAAGCAACTCTTTGATTCTATTTTTTTTTGTTTCGTCCTGAATAGGATCCGACGTTACAGCATGGTTAGTCTGCAGATAATCCTGGACAAACTCTCTTTGTATAACAGCACTCATATGATCTGGTGCGAACAACACCTCAGCTTCATTAGCAGATTCGGCCGGTAGCAGTGTGTCTGCAATATCCTCAATTCGACAGCGCGCCATTCTAACACACATCAGAAAAAGCATCAGTAGTGAGGTACAGTTTTGAAGATAAAGAATCAGGAAATAGAGAAGTGAAGGAACTGGTGGGTCAGCTATTCCCCATGCTTATACGACATCGGTAACAGCGTATAAGAAGCATCACACGCAGGGCGCAGCTACAGCTGCTTACGTGTTGAGATATGTAATTTTTCCCAAAAACTCGACTATTTATCACGAGCATACAAAATATATACGACTTCGTACGCTAGTGATACCAAGGGGTTTAATGAAACGTGGGGAATTGCTGCTGGTGGGTCGTGAAGGATTCGAACCTTCGACCAATTGGTTAAAAGCCAACTGCTCTACCAACTGAGCTAACGACCCGATGCGCAGAAATTATACTCAGAGGCTCAGAATTTACAAGCTATTTTTTACTCACAGACAGATCTGCCTGTAAGAAAACACCTGACACTCCCTATCGATCAAAGCCTCTGAAAACCATGTAAAGTATTACACCTGATAAAGAGTAGGATCAGGTATTCCAGCCTCCTTAAAGCCTTTCTTCCGATAGACACAGCTATCACAGGTACCACAAGCCGCGCCATTATCATCAGCCAGATAACAGGAAATGGTGATACCATAATCTACCCCCAGACGATCCCCTTCCTGAATAATGGCCGCCTTGGTCAACTTCAAAAGAGGTGCCTGTATTCGAAACAGATCACCTTCCACTCCAGCCTTGGTTGCCAGATTTGCCATGACTTCAAAAGCCTGAAGATATTCAGGTCGACAGTCCGGATAACCCGAATAGTCAACATCATTGGCGCCTATGAAAATATCCCGGGCACCAATAACTTCCGCCCAACCAAGAGCCAGAGAAAGAAAAACGGTATTTCTGGCCGGAACATAAGTAGCCGGTATTCCATCGCCACCAAACTCGGGAACATCTATATCATCATCTGTTAGAGCTGAACCGCCGATTTCACGTAAATCCAACGTCAGAACCTTATGAGAAACCGAACCCAGGGATTCAGCAATACGCTTTGATGCCTCCAGTTCGGAACGGTGTCTCTGCCCGTAATCAAAACTGACCGTATAACATTCAAAGCCCTGATTTTTTGCCATAGCCAGAACCGTTGAAGAATCCAGTCCTCCAGACAGGAGAATAACTGCTTTTTTACTCATATTTTATCCTGCTAAATGACTAAACACCGGGCTTATCGCCCCAGATAACCCTGTGCAACTGCACCTGAAAACGAACCCTTAGACGATCCTGTAAAATCCATCCCGCCAGATCAGCCGCTGATAACTCATCGTTCACTGGAGAAAACAAAACATCAGACACTCTATCAACCAGATTATATTCAATCATTTTTGATACAGACCAGTCGTAGTCAGCTCTGTCAGCAATAACAAATTTCAGTTGATCACGGGCACTCAAATACTGGATATTGTCATATAGATTTCTGTGAGATTCTCCGGACGCAGGCGGTTTCAAATCCATCACCTTAACAATCCTGGAATCCACAGCCGACAAATCCATGGCACCACTGGTTTCAAGGGAGACTTCAAAGCCTTTATCTGCCAGCCTGGTCAACAACGGCAAACAATTCGGCTGAGCCAGCGGCTCACCGCCCGTTACTGTAACGTAGCCGGCGTCATAACCAACGGTCCGGGCAACAATTTCGTCCAGATGGATCTGTTCCCCTCCCTGAAACGAATACTCCGTATCACACCAGGAACAACGTAATGGGCAGCCAGTTAGACGGATAAAAACAGTGGGTAGACCAGCTGTTCTTGTTTCACCCTGAAGGGAGTGGAAAATTTCTGTAATTCTCAGAGATTCAGAAGCCATAGTACGTCTTTTTACCAATTATCGGCGCATACTAGCTAACCCCACAAAATAAGGCAAAGATCAATCCTTTGAAATAAGCTCAGAAAGGTTAGGACACTCAATCAGGGAAGTCAGAGGACACCGTCAAGCAGCCATGGATCGAAAGTACCACTCAATTCGGACACTAAAATGGCTCTACGCCTGCAGCGGCATTTTTAAAGTAAGAACAAGATCATTAAACAGGAAAAAGATAGAGACAAAATTTTTGAGTGATTAGCTGACAGGCGATTGAACCAGCATCCATCCGCCTGCTCAGATATCAGGATCCCGACATGGTTCTCAGGTAGGTATCAGACAGGCGAGCTGCGGCACTATCAGGATATTGCTTAAGCACCCGCTCAAGATATTTTTTTGCTTCGGATTTATTTCCCAACAGATCATAAATTCTGCCTAACTTGTAGTTAGCATCAGCAGCCTTCTGACTGTCCGGGTAAACTTTAAGAACAGTCTGAAAACTGTCCCTTGCATCAGGATACTGCCCCTGAGCCATCTGTATTTCGCCCAGCCAGTATTGTGCATTATCTGCAAACAGGCCTTCAGGGTACAGCTTAAGCTGTTGCTTTAACGCTGTTTGAGCCTGATCAAAACTTTTATCTCTAATGAGCTGGAAAGCATCTTTATAAGCCTTCTCTTCGGCCGCATCAGCTACTTCAACAACCGTTGATATCGGAAGATTCAACGACTCAGTAGCGAGATCACTGTTAACACCAGAATCCTGAACATTTGAGGATTTCACAGTATCATTATTAACAGCAGACTTACCGTTTAATCTCGAAATTCTTTCATCCAGATCAAGGTATCGATCACGGCTATCCTGCTGTAATTGCCTGATCTGAAACGCCTGCTGCTCCACCTGCCCCTGCAAATCCATCATTTGCTGGCGCATTTGCTCTATCATATTGAGCAAATAAGCAGTACCACTACCGCCGGAAGAATCAGTATTACCCGGTTCTGCCGTGGTCACATTGCTCTTCACGACCGTGGTCGAGGCTTCGGCCCTTTCAGGCTGTCCGAGAACATCTTCCGGTGTCGTTTGATCTGACTCCAGCGGTGTCGACTCAACAACAGGAACTGCTGAAATAGCAGACCCAACAAAAAGGATTGAGGTCATAGCGGCTATCAGGACAGATTGCCTGCAATGCCCGGATTCTCTTTTTTGCCTTTCAGCTTTCATGCAGTTCCTGTCCATTTATCCTTGCAAAAATACTGTTTTTACCGGTTTGTGGTAAAAACAGTATTGTCATACTGTATAACGTTTAGTTCATTACGATAGCTGCACGACGATTCTTGGCCCAGGCCATTTCGTTGTGCGCAGGATCCATTGGCTTTTCAAAACCAAAGCTGATCACTTCAACACGACCGGCGGAAACACCTTTGGCCACCAGGTAATTTTTAACCGCATTAGCTCTGCGTTCACCAAGAGCCAGGTTGTAGGTACGGGTTCCACGCTCATCAGTATGACCCTGAATAACGATCTTTTTAGAAACACCAGCACTTGAGTTCAGGAATGCAGCCTGCACGTCCAACGCCTTGTAATCATTTTCATTCAGCTTTGAGCTGTCGAAGGGGAAATTAAACATCCGCTGATCCAACAGAGCTTCAATTTGCTCTGGGGTAGCATTAACTTCACCACTGTCTACTACCGCCTGAACCGCAGGATCAAGGACAGGCTGAACTTCAATAACTTGTTCAACCGTTTCTACAACGGTCTCAGGGGCTGTGGTTGTATCAGAACTGCCAGTACCGCCAGTAGAGGCACACCCGGCCAGCCAGAGAGCTGTTGCAGCAAGGGCAGCCGCCTTAACCATGTTGGCAAATTGCATATCAAAACTCCAATTATTCTGAAGAGGATTTCATTGATTTTTGCTGTACACTACCAGAAGCGGGACGCCCAGACCAGTCCAGAAACATAGAGTTGGAAGGGCTTCCACAATTCCAAAAGAAGTTCAGCGCTTTAAACTTACACTGGGACCCCAAACCGGCTCACGGACATCACCAGTTGCTGAAGGCAACCGGTACTTCACCCGTCCATCGGCAGACACTATACCTAACTCGCCATTCTCGCCACCCTGGACGGAATAAATAAGTCGGCGACCACCCGGAGCTATACTGGGTGAGTCTTCCAGGCTGGCCGAGGTAAGCGCTCTCAAACGTCCGGTATCCAGGTCAAAAACAGCAATATTGAAATCAGCTGCGCCTTTACCCTTATGCACCATAGCAATGGATTTTCCATCTGGAAACACCTTGGCCCGGGCATTAAACTTTCCTTCGAACGTCAAGCGTTTTGCCTTGCCTTCAGCCATCATCACACCGCCAGACGACTGTCTTACCTTCTGCTGATAGATCTGAGCACTGCCACCCCGGTTTGAGGTAAAGATCAGACTCTTGCCATCAGGCATCCAGTCGGGTTCTGTATCGATAGAAAAATGCGTTGTTATCTTGCTCAATTTACGGGAAGCGATATCCAGAACATAAACGTCAGGGTTGCCATCCTTGGAAAGCACTAACGCAATTGATTTTCCATCCGGTGACCAGACCGGTGAACTGTTCAGACCTTTAAAGCCAGTGAGCTTTTCCCGCTTTCCTGTAGACAATTCCTGTAAATAAATCGCCGGACGGCCTGATTCAAAAGAAACATACGTCACTTTCATTCCATCCGGTGACCAGCTTGGCGAAAGAATAGGCTCTTTAGAACTGAAAACCTTTCGATCCCGTTTTCCATCAGCATCCGCGTAATTCAACTGATAATCTGTTCGATTTACAGTGTGTCGCTGAGCTGTGACATAAAGAATTCTTGTGGAAAAATCACCTTTTATACCTGTGATTTTCTCATAAACGGCATCACTCACCCTGTGCGCCATACTTCTTAATTGACTGTCTACACCGGTAAAGCCACCACTGCTTATTTTTGTCTGACGAACGACGTCGTACAGCTGGTAGTTCATGGTAAAGACCTGCCCGGTTTTGGTCACATTTCCGGTTACAAGATAAGAAGCACCAAGCACATTCCAGTCCCGGTAATAGACTTCAGACTCCTTAACCGGGTAACTGAGCATGTTTTTTCTGGGCAGAGGTGAAAAAAGACCACTCAATCGCAGATCATTATCGACAATAGCACCAGGATCTTCCGGCAGTATTTTTTGGCCATTCCAGTTAAACGGGGAGGTAGCGACAACAACAGCCTTGTCATTTCCCTGGGTAATTTTAATAACCAGCTCAGCATGAGTCAGTTGAACCACTAATGTCAGTACACAGAAGATCGAATACTTCAGATATTGCCTCATCTTACCAGGTCCTCTGGACTGAATTCGAAGGTAAACCGACGGAACTCTTCATTGAATATCCTCCGATCAAGGTTTTTTAATTCCGAATAGGGTGCAGAACGCTTGATAGCCTGAATAACAGACCGGTCAAACTCTTCGCTGCCACTACTTTTAACTACAGCAATATCAAGGATATCACCGAAAGGAGAAAGACTGATTCTGACTTCTGCTTTCATCCCGTTGCGAGCACTGGGCGGTCGGTTCCAGTATTGTGATACAAGTGACCGGATCAGACTACTGTATTTTGTAACCTCTATTTGATCCTGCTCTGCCACTTCGGCAGCCTCTCTGGCTTTCTGTTCACGTTCGAGAGATAACAACAACTCATCCTGCCGCTTACGCTGTTTGTCTTCCAGCTCTTTCTTTCTCAGCTTTTCTTTTTCCCTGCGGGCAAGCTCATCTTTGCGCGCCTTGTCTCTTTTCGCTTTATCCTTCTTTTCCTTTTCACGCTTTATTGCCAATGCTTTTTTTCTCTGCTCTTCTTTTTTAAGAGCTTCTTTTTTCAAAGCTTCTTTTTCAAGAGCTTCTTTTTCAAGAGCTTCTTTTTCAAGAGCTTCACGCCTTCTTCGCTCATCGTCCCTGCGTTTTTTGTCCGCCAGGGCTTTGGCTTGCTCAGCACGCTTATCCACGGCTGGTCTGCGGACAGGTTCCGATTTTTTAACTGTTGGCAGTTCGACCAATGCCGCTTTAATATGCGCAGGTGCTACAAACCGTTTTTCACTGGACTGAGGCCAACTGTAAAACAATAAAAGGCCAAGTATCATATGAAACAACAGTGAAAGCACCAGGGGTAATCCATAACCTCTAACCATGGATGCCCAAAGCCGGTGAGACAGTGACTTCATTTACTGTTCATCCAGTGCTGCCGGGTCTGTGATCAGACCCACATTTTCCACTCCGGCTTTCTGAATACCAGCCATTAGCTGAATAACAGAACCATAAGCGACACTGGCATCCCCTTTGATCAAAACCTGGATACCTGCCTGTGCTGAAACAACCTTTTTCACTTTTTCTACCAGTGCAGGCAAACTTACAGCCTTTTCCCGCGCAGAACCAAGATCAATAAAATAATCACCATTGGCTACCACAGAGATAACAAGCACTTCCTTATCATCCGGTAACGGAAGAATCTCACTGCTGGTTTTAGGGAGATCAACCTTCACTCCCTGGGTTAACATTGGAGCAGTCACCATGAAGGCCACCAGCAACACCATCATGATATCAATGAACGGAACCATGTTTATTTCTGACATGGGTTTTCGTCGGGTTCTCACTTGTGCCATTTCCTGGACTCCACCCGATTAATTGCGACTGTGAACTTTGCGATGAAGAATGCTGGAGAACTCGTCTGCAAAGGTTTCATAATTGGATAGCAGAGCATCTACTTTCGATGAATAACGGTTATAGGCGACCACTGCAGGAATAGCGGCTACCAGCCCTACGGCGGTCGTCATCAGCGCCTCGGCAATCCCCGGTGCCACTGTGGAGATAGTGGCCTGCTGCACCACCGCCAGTCCCCGGAATGAATTCATAATACCAACGACCGTGCCAAAGAGCCCTACATAAGGACAGGTTGATCCTACACTGGCAAGAAAGGGTAGATGCGACTCCAATTTTTCCTGTTCACGGGAAATGGCTACACGCATGGCTCGCTGGGCACCTTCCATTACAGCATCAGGGTCTGAAGTTCCCTGGTTACGCAATCGGGTAAACTCGCGGAAGCCTGCCTTGAAAATCTGCTCCAGTCCGGAGTCAGGATTATTCTCGTCTTTCACTTCCCTGAACAGCTGAATAAGATCCATACCTGACCAGAAGCGATCTTCAAAGCCGAGCATGGCCTGCTGGGCATTTCGAATAAGAAAGCTTCTCTGAATTATCATCACCCAGGAAACTACAGATACTGTCACCAACATGAACAATACCAGCAAAACTATCCAGCTGGCATTGCCTATCAGCGACCACATGGACATGCTATCCGCCACTGATCACCTCGCGTTTAATTAGTGTAAGAGAAAATATTTTTGATCATAACATCAAAAATCAGACAATTTCGTGACTAATAACATTTCTTTCTCAGGTTTTCGGAAATAATAGCCGGCTTCAAGCTAATACTGTCCACACAACCAATGACAAACAGCCCTTCACAGAGGAGTTTTTCTTTACAGAAAATTTGCTGTTTGAATTCAATCTTTACTTTACCTACGGAAACCCGTTCTGCAGTCACGTGCAGCAAATCATCCAACCTTGCAGGAGACTTATATTTTACTGAGGCACTGGAAACTACAAATATTCTCTGATCATCCATCATCCGTTGCTGCTCATAACCCAGACTTCTTAAATATTCTGTGCGCGCCCGCTCCATGAATTTTAAATAATTCACATAATAAACAATGCCTCCGGCATCGGTATCTTCGTAATAAACTCGCACGGGTATCTGAAAGGGAGCAGAAGTGTCTGGCAAAACAGATTCATCCATCTGAAGCAACATAGAAACACCATAATTACACGGCCATGGTTTTTGAGCCAGAATTAATCGCAGTAAAGACAGTAACAACATTCATATAGAGGTAGCACTGGTCACTGGAAGTTTCTTTACAATGATCACCATCCAGATCAATAGTACTTAGAGAAGCAATACCATTACCGGTCTCTAATAGTTTTATGAGTGGCTTTCAGGCTCAGAGACAAGACCAAGCGACGAGCCATAGCCGTAGTAATGATGAGAAATTCCACACTAAATCCGAGCCTGAAAAGGCCGCGCAAATAGCATAATAGAATTCAAAAATGCCATAAACACTGACAGCGATGCTGTCACCTTTGTTCGATAGCTATATAGCAAGGTCTCTCATTGTCTGCATCAAACGCCATTCAAATTGATTTTCTTTTCAATCAATTCCAGACGCAATCTCTCAACATTTTGCAAATCCAGACAGGAGCAATAATTAAGAATACGGATCGGATAATCCCCAAAACCACTTCCCCCCTGCCAGTCATTGGCTTTTTTCTGTAATGATTCAATATCGCCCATCTCCAGATTGAGCGTCAGTACAGTGATCATTTCATTTAAACAATCTATTCTGCAGCTTAACTCTACAGGCGTTTTTTTTGAACTACAGATACTCGTTTTTTGGTTAAGGTCTATTTCTCGAGCTATTTTTCCGAAGAGTTCATCAAACTCCACGGGTTTTCTAACGAATCCTGAAAAACCTGTTTCATCCATTTCCTGCTGGCTGAATTCTGAATCACTGGCCGATACCGCGATAATCACTTTTTTGTTCACACCTGAAATGTTCTGGATAATTCTGGCTGTTTCAATACCATCCAGATCTGGCATGCGGATATCCATTAAAATCAAATCCACCCTTGTTTGTTTACAACACTCTATAGCCTCTTGACCGCTGGCTGCCGAAAAAGCCTTAAACCCTCTACCCTGAACGGCATTGAACAAGACATCCCTACTATTGGGGCAATCATCTACAACTAATACATTCAGTTCATACTGAATATGATCATTAAGTGTCAGCGACTGTTCATCCGGTTTCAAAGCCTGCTCAGGGGAGGGTTGATCCGGAATGGAAAATTTGAAACTGCTCCCTTCATTTACAATACTGCTTACCGTCAGATCCCCGTCCATGGCATGGACCAGTCTGGAGCTGATTGCCAGCCCTAAACCGGTTCCACCTTTACTTTTTCCGGATTGGAGCTGACTGAATGGCTTGAACAACTTATTAAACTCAGATTCTGAAATACCAACGCCCGTGTCCCTAACCTCAAAGAAAAGCCGCCCATCTTTTTGCCTCACAAACAATGAGACACTTCCATTATCTGTAAACTTGACCGCGTTACCCATCAGATTAATCAGCACCTGTCGTAACTTGACATTATCACCGATAATTTCTTTATTAATTCGCTCATCGATATCCAGATTTAGAATCAGGGATTTTCTACGCGCCGTTTCCTTAACATTGGCCAGTACTGTATTTAATGTTATTCGCAGGTCAAAAGAATGAGGATCAATATGTATACCACTGCTTTCAATTTTTGTTATATCCAGAATATCATTTATCAATATCAATAAATGCCGACCACAATCCTCCAGCGATGAAAGAGTGGATCGGCATTTTACTGGAATATCACGATCTGCCAGCAGTAGCTGGGCATAACCAAGAACGCCATTCAACGGCGTTCTCAATTCATGGGTAATATTGGAAAGAAACATGGATTTAGCCTGACTGGCTTTTTCAGCCTGCTCTTTGGCACTGACTAATTCAGACTCGATTTTCTTCCGCTCACTAATATCCCTGAAGACAATTGAAATCAACACACCATCACTGGTATCCAGTACATTACTTGATATTTCTATGGGGAACTGCTGCCCAGACCGATTCTGGCCTTGGGAAAGATAAGTCTCGAGACAATAGTTGTGTACATTATTTTGATCAATGGGTTTGAGCAGAGGCAGTTCACTCCTTGATTCGTATGCAATTAACAGGGCAAGGGGCATGTTACTTAATTCATCTTCCGAAAAATGAAACAGCTCCATTACTTTACGATTGACCAGACTGATAATGCCATCCTCATTGGTTATCACTGCGGCATCCGGCGAAGACGCAAGCAGCGACTTAAACTTCTGGGTATCCTTGATTCTCAGCGTAATATCATTTGCCATTCCCTCAATAGCATTTCCTTCAGAAAGCCCCTCTACGGTCTGATTAAATGAATGCGAATTAGAGAAATTCGAATGCACTGTACAAAACATCTCAATTCGACGAACCGATCCGTTCTGATGCCGCATATCAACTTCGAATGCTTCCTGCCACAGACCTTTAACCAGAGCTAAAAGAGTTTTCTTAAAATTTCTGTTGATGGGTGAATCTGTTAAGAAATTCTGTATTTTCCCTGAAAACTCCCAAAGTTCATAACCCAGTACAGCGGATAAAGATGGACTGACATAGATGATGGTTCCATCTTTTTTCAGATTGAAGTAAAAATACCCACCGCGCAATTGCTGCACCAGGTGACCCATGTTGTTTGAGCGCGCATGCTGAAGAGCAAGTTCCCTATCGACCAGACGCAGTTTCAACTCGCTGAAACTGCGTGTCAGGCTGACGGCTTCATCCGGTGAAGCCAATCCGAAATCAACATCAGAAAAGGGGCTGGCAAAGGCATTCATCTGTTCTTTTAATTTATTCAACGGACGGGTAATCCGCCCGGAAACGACCCATAAGCAAATCAGAGTAAGAATCATGGCCAGGGCGATCAGACTGACACTCAGCATTGCCTGGTTAACCATTGGCCCCATGATATCATCTTCAAGAATACTGACACTTAAATACCAGCCTGTGGAAGGCACCGGAGTGGCCGTAACCCACTTCCGGTCATTTCGAATCGAAACCCTGAAGTTTATCGACTGCAGTTCTTTCGTCACCCTGTATAATGCTTCCCGGTACACACCGCAGGGCTCGGTCTCAGATCGCGCATGGATTGGGCTGGCAATAAACTGGTTAAGCGGGTCTGCAGTTTCGGATGTCACGTTGATTTTACTGTAGCCATCACAGGGACCGGCTGTAATGAACTGTTCAAGATTTCTCAACCTCGGCAATGAAATACCGTTTGCGTAAATGACAATGCCCTGTTGATTAAGAATGATCAAACGGGTTCGGAGCTCAATCCATGACAGTGGTTCAATAAGTCTGGCTCCATCAACATCAACCCTGATAAAGCGCAGGTGATCATCCGTTTTCTTCACAGGGATCAACAGACTACTTCTGAATATCTTTATATTTTCACTGCTGGGATCAACATACCACTGGTTAGACAATGAGCTCTCATGGAGCAGGCTTTCCAGTCTTTCGTCAGAAATCTGAAACGGAGGATGGTGCTTTTCTATGACACTGTAATCACCGGTTGTTTTTTCCCAGTACCACTCCTTTTCGACCTGTATCCGCTTGTTATCTGTATATGTTGAGTCAACAACGCCTACGCCGGTAATCAGGTCATTATCATCCAGTAACTTGCCGAGATAATTGCTCATTCCCGGATAGCTGCCATCAATATTTTCGATAAAGAGTCTTATTGCTTTTCCGGCGACATGGATTTTCTCCAAATTTCCGGCCACTACCGCAGAATACTGAAGGCTCTGATGCAAGTGCCTTCGGCTGATTTCTGCAGATGCCGAACGAAATGAAAAATAGAGATCGACAACAGTGACCACGCTGTAGAAAATCACTGCGGGTACCAGTGTGAAAAGTGTTATTTTCTGCCTGATGGATGTTGTCATATCTACCAGGCCAGCAGAGACCTACATACTGCCGACCAAGCACTCCAGTACTTTAAACCTTAGTTCCTGATTTCTATCACCGGAAAAACCATGCCAGATCAATAGTGACCTGAAGCAGCATAGTCTAATTACACAGATAAAATGCCAACAATACTTTCAAACTGTGGCGCAAGGCACAGGGGGTCCTTAAAACCCTTCCCTTGCTCTTTTAAGAAGTACTATTGTTTCGAGTGGAAGCAGCCATAATCCTGCAGCAAGAATTGAGTCAATCTCATCAGGCTCATAATTACCAATGAGATCCTGAAACAAAACCGCGCTGCCTTCAACGACAAAACCGGGATTATCACCCATATCAGAGTCATTGCCCTGGGTTGTACTGGTCTGCATACCCGAGGCACCTCCTGATGACGATTCAGTTCCCTGGGCTCCGTTGCCCGGCGTGCTCCCATGAACCCCCGAAGCGTAAACACCAAACTGAAATGGATTTCTCAAGATAACCTTGGGAGGAGGCGTAGCCGGTGGTGGCATACGCTTCACCAGCTCTGTGCCCTGATCATCTTTGCCGGTAATTATTTGTGAATCCCTTGTAACCCACCACCAGTTCGCCGCCCCCATCCCTTCTACAGGCTCAATATAATGCCCCGAAGGCATTGATAAGGTATTGGTTACCAGAGAGAAATGATTGGGTTGATTCATTAATTCAATAATGTCTTCAACACTCAGGTTATACCGGAAAACCTTCTGGGTTGTATGGATCGAATTCTTCGACGAACCCGGTTTATCGAGATCCACACAACGCCTGGAAATGATAATTACCGAAAACCTGGGTTCAGTTTCTGATGATCCGACAGTCGGTTGCACGATCAGCAGGGAAGGACAAGCCCCGGGCATAAAGGCATTACTGTCAGGCAGACTTTTAACAATCCAGTCCAGAACGGCATACAGGTGCTCATGAAAAGCCGTCATATCACCCAAAACAACCTGTTTGAACTGTTTTAACATCATCCTTGGAAGCAAAGTTTTCAGTTCAGAATAAGGGTTGAAAAAAGCCTGATTATAGGAAACAGTATACGCTTCAGCCAGCTGTCGCATGAGCTGATCAAGGGCAATTGTAAACAGCTCCTGATAGAGTGACAGGGGCGTTCTGCCAATTTTCAAAGCAACTGTTACAGCCGGATGCAGCTTTATATGCTGCCCCAGCCAATCTAACAACGCTGTACTCCCTCCCCCGCTATATTCTACTCTGGGGAGTTTTGATCTGGGCTCCTCTTCATCTTCATTATCCAGCCATGATTCATCAGGGCTGCCGGTTGTTGAAGAAACAGTATCAGCCCTTCTCCTTTTATAAGATTTGCTGCCCGCAACAACACCAGATTGCTCTTTCGATGGTGATGATGACTCTGGCTCGATGTTAACCTGTGTAAGGATATCCGGTGAATATATTGTTGTGTCCGCTTCTTGGAATTCAATGGAGTTGCTCCTTGATGCAGTAGTAGAGTGTGAAGCGCTGCTGTCGATTATTATGGGGTGGCTCCGAGACCCGGTTTCCGGAATTACTCTGGGGAGTACGCCTGATTCATCCAGAGGAATGGCCCCTCCCCAATGCTGATCAGAGAAGCTGTCGTAAGTACCCGTCAGATGACTGACAATGGTTATCACACCCTGCTGACTGCCAATTTGAGCAATCGCCGCAGGATCATGTATCGGGTCAGCAAAAATCACTGTTTCACCATCCACGCCAAGGTATTGGAAATACCCGACAGGATTCATGTCTTCATTTAACATGATCAACAGGATTCTAACGTCTATTTTATAAACCGACTTCAGTATTCGAAGAATTATTGGTATGTCATCGTATTCAATCCAGGTATTTTCCAATCGGGCATTCTCTGAATACAACGACATCATTACCTGAAATATCTTTTTCTCATGAAAAACCAATGATTTTTTTTCAGCCTCAAGCCTTCTTTGAATATCTTCAGAATCCCAATCTTGTACATGCCCAAACCAGTGATTAAGGCCACTTTCCAGTGCTTCCCAGAAACATCTGTTACTTACTCTCGAGCTGGGTATATATCTCAAATTTAATTTTATTTTTAAGTACTGCTCCATTTCCCGGTCATTTAAAACAATTGAAGCAGGTTTTATTCTGCCACTGATGTGACTGCCTTCTTTCTTATGCCCTGCTTTTCCCTGAGAAGAGTTAGGCTTTAATTTTTTCCTGTTCTCTTTAATGCTATCAATATGGTGTGAAAGGACAGTATTGCGGTCTTCCATTAAAAAAGCCGGTGCACTTTTTTTCCTTTCATGCGTTTCAACGCCTAATTCCTGCGCTGCTGCTTCCTGGGGAAAAGCCGAGACCAGTTGTTCGATGGCAGTTGCCAGATAGAGAGTCGTATCCATGATTCCATCAGTACTCAGGGTTCTGGTCAGTTGATTCTTGGCAATATCCAATCTTTTTTCCGTGGCAAATCTGAGTTCTTGAAAGGAATTCACTCCATCCGGTAGCGGTGTATAGCTCAACTCCATGGCCACATGTGGTATGTTCATAACAGCACTCAGGGCATACTGGTATACATTTCTCCAGTTTTCAGCAAGGCGTTCTGAGTGGCTACAGTCTATCTGCCGACTCTGGCAGACGGTCACTTTCAATTCATGCTGATCCATGATTCTCTTAATCATGGTTAACATAAAGTCAAAGCGGTAAGTAGGTACCAGACACAATGCCCTGAGGTGTTCTTCGAACCCTTCAAAAAGACTGAGCAGATACTGGTTACCCGGTGCCATGGTTTCATCAATCGCCCAGAACGAAGGCTGTAAATCCAGCACCCAGAGCTGACCATCAATCAGGGCAAAATTGCTGACATTGGGGTCCAGGCTAATTTGAAAACCTGCTATTTTTTCTGCAGCGTATTTAGCCTGCTCCCTATTGAAAACGTCACACTCCTGCAGTATTTTTATGATTTCGTCAATGATCAGTTTTTTAGCTTCCATATCAGCATCCGGATCGCCCAGAATTGTACTGGTCAGGTTTTCAACCGGTATTCTTCTCTGAACCCCATAGATGACGAATTCTCCCGTTGCATGATTTTTAACAATAAGAAATGCAATTGGATAAAATGGAATACCAATTAATTTAACCAGGAGATTATTGACCAGACAGGTATTCACCACCTGCTTCGCTTCTGAAAGATCAGCACATGGTTTGTGAAATCGTTTAAATACCAGACTTCGATATCGATGAATAGGATAGAAAACCTGAGAAGATATTCCATTTCCACAAAATTGATCCAGCATAGGATGGGAGAGCGGGTTATCCGGATCATAAAATTGCTCAAATGCTTCAATATAATCTGTTAACGCCTGCTCTGTATCAATAACATCCTGAGACGATTCATCTTGATTACCATCCAGCATGGTTTCCAGCTGAAGCGGATACTCCTGATTCTGGTTTACAATATCTTCCAGAGTATCCAGCTCGCCTGTGCCGATAAAAATAAGAAACTCTACGGCGAACTCATCAAATGGTTTTGAAATACTTAAATAACAATCCTCAGGTTCAAATTGCCCCCGTAGTATTCTCACCCCATCCTTCTTATCAACTCTGAGGCGCAGATAACATACCGGATAGCTGCGACTGCCTCCTCTTGCCAGAAACCCGGGCTCATACAGGTCTCGAGAGGTCACGGTATATTTCTTGCAATGGGGGGTTCCCAAAAAATTCGATTCACCCTTGGCATACAACCAACCAGGGTAGGTTCGGGATTCAAATGAAGAATCCAGTCGCCGCTGTTCCCATGTTTTTCTGTGTGACCAGCCTGTCCTTAGAAAGGATTTTTGATTGCCCAGTATTTTATGTTCATCTGTGGGTGTTTGAGCGGGTGTTGCCTCAATTGTAACAGAGTCATCAGGGATGCAACTTATTACCAGTGCACCATGATTCGGAATACCTGCAATGTAAAAAACAAGATGTTCATCATCCAGGTTTGAATTCGGCAGGTTATTTAATGCCTGCAGGAATTCACAAAATTCCGGTTCTTTTAAGCATTCCAGAATTTTCTGGTACAGTTTTGGAAACCCATCAAGACCGGCATAAGCAGAAGTGCAACAAGCCAAAATCGTCATTGATACGCAAAAAACAAGAATTCTCATAGCTGAACCAATCAGGTTATGAAACCTGAATGGTAATGAAGCAAGGCCTGAAAAAATCACCGTCAGGAGTATACGGAACAATGGCTCACCTGCCTGTTGCCTTCAGATGCTATCAGCGGTAATCATAGACTCTGGAAAGGGGTGGTGAGAATTTGAAAAGAATATAATCAGTTCTACATTGAAAAATAAGGCCAGAAGGTTTCCTGGCCGTAAACAGTTAACCTTCGTTTTTTTCTATACCAAAGTGCAAATAAGCATTATTCGTTAACACCCTGCCTCTGGGCGTTCTCATGATATAACCCTGTTGTATCAGAAAAGGCTCCAGTACATCTTCTATGGTATCCCGCTCTTCGCTGATGGCAGCCGCCAGACTTTCCACGCCAACAGGACCCCCATCAAACTTCTCGATCATTGCCAGTAGCAGCCGTCTGTCCATATGGTCAAAACCACGGGCATCCACATCCAGCATATTCAAGGCAGAGTCGGCAATGGTTTTACTGATAAGCCCATCACCTTTCACTTCACTGTAATCCCGTACCCTCCGTAACAACCTGTTGGCTATACGTGGCGTTCCCCTTGATCGACGGGCAATTTCATGGGCGCCTTTTTCTTCGATAGGAACACCCAGAATCCTGGCAGAGCGAGTCACGATGGACGTTAAATCTTCTACTGAATAAAACTCCAGTCGCTGGACAATGCCAAAACGATCACGCAGTGGCGAAGTCAAAAGACCGGCTCGAGTGGTTGCACCGACCAGAGTAAAGGGTGGAAGGTCCAGCTTAATGGAACGGGCCGCAGGCCCTTCACCAATCATAATATCAAGCTGGTAGTCTTCCATCGCAGGATAAAGTACCTCTTCCACCACCGGACTCAGACGATGAATTTCATCAATAAAGAGGATATCGTTGGGTTCAAGGTTGGTGAGTAATGCGGCCAGATCACCGGCTTTTTCCAGAACCGGGCCTGACGTGGTGCGGATATCACTGCCCATTTCATTGGCAAGAATATAGGAAAGAGTCGTTTTACCCAGACCTGGTGGACCAAAGATCAGGGTATGATCCAGGGCTTCCTTGCGATTGCGGGCAGCCTGGATAAAAATCTCCATCTGCTCGCGTACTTTCGGCTGCCCTACATAGTCAGCCAGTTGCACAGGACGAATGGCCCTGTCCTGTACTTCTTCCACGGGCCTTTCCTGCCCGGAAACCAATCGATCTGCTTCTATCATCTTCAAGCCTGTTTGCTGATAACCCAAGCCTAACATGACAGAAGCATTCAGCGCATCAGCCTCTGGGAACCCCTGTTTTTTCATCGATGGGTTTTTCTTCCACTGCCAGCCGGACTTCCTGCTTTGGCATAAAAACAGCGGTTGTCAGATGCTCAGTTTGAAGCCAGTCGTTGGCAGCCTGTTGTAACTCTTCAGCTGTAAAATTATTGAGGAATTGATCTCGAGCCAAAAGCTCATCCTGATCCAGTTGCCAGAAGTAGTGATCAGTTATCAGCTCATAGCCATACCAGGTATTCTGTTTTGTTTCTGCAAGAAACCTTAGCCCTTTCTCACGGAGAGTATCGATTTCCTCTGAATCAGATAGCTCTGATTTCAATCGTGCCACTTCTGCCAAAACAGCCTGCTCTACTTCTTTCACCCGCTCAGGGTCTGACTCAATAACTATATTCGTCACCAGGTAAGGCTGCCCCAAATCATTACTACTTCCGGAAACAGAAACCGTATAACTGGCTGCAAGCTCTTCCCGGATTCGCCGCTCCAGGCGGGTTTTCAGCAAATTCATCATTTGCCCCCAGACTCTCTGTTGCTTCAAATCCACATCATAATTTTCAGAATAAAACCGCAGACTAACCCTTGCAGTGTTTTCCAGACCGGTTTCCCGAATCAGCTGATTGCGCCCCTTAATATGGCGAACACCCGAATCCACTCGCCCCCCATCATAGTTCCCTACCGGAAGAGCAGTCAGACTCTTGACCAGCTGCTCCCTGACATCTTCGATATTGAAATCACCGGTCACAAAAAACTGGTAGTCTGAGCCATTCTGAAAAAACCGCCGGTACTGATTTTCCATGATATCAGCATTGAGCAGAGCCACACTTCCCTTATCCCAGGGCAGGTATCTCCAATGATTCTGGTACAGAAGCCGGTTCAACTCGACGTTAAAAACCTTATTGGGCCTCTGTTTATTTTTTTCTTCATTTTCCAGAATCCATCTGCGGCCCGCTTCAACCTGATCTTCAGTAAAATCACCCTCGGTGAATAACAAATGGAAAGATTTTAAGATTAAATCCAGCTTTTTCTTCGTCGCCACTCCATTGATCATGGTGTAATCAGTACCAATTTTCTGATTAATGCTGATGTTCTCTTTATTGAGAAAGGCTTTAAAGTCCGATGCCGGAATACCCGCAATGGGGGATCGCCATTTAACCCACAGCATATTGTTAGCATTAATCGAGCCCTCTTCATTCAGCTGACCAAGCCCACCTGTTCTCATGCCCGTCACCGAAATGTTACCGGGATTCAATGTATCCGGCCGCAGATAAACCCTTATGCCGTTATCCAGAGTCCACAGAGTAGTTTCCAGTTTTTCGTTTACCGCTTCACTGATGATTTTTCCCTGTCCGGAAAGCTCAAAATCAAAAATCTGTTCCACATTACTGCTCTGCTTCCAGGGAGACAATGAATCACCATCAATAGCCAGAATCGTCTGATCAATCTTCTGAGCCACCCTCTTATTACCAGCATCATCAACTTGAGAGTCATTCGTCGCCTTGATGTAAGGACGACTATTGCCAGGGTTTAACTGGTCAGACAGAAGTGTATTGACGTCTTCCAGGCTTATTTCAGTCAGGAAACGACGGTATTGCAAAGCGTATTGTTCAGGGGAAAGCAGAGCATAGTCATTTTGATAAAAACTTATCATACTCTTCACCCATCTGGAGGATTTAATCCGCTCTTTACCCTGCAAATAGCTTTCCACTCCAGATAGAGATTCCCTGCGCTTTTATCTCCAACTCATCTACGGTAAAACCGAATTTCACAGCCTGTAAATAACTGCTATAGGTTAACTCAGCTCCCCTAACCAGCTGATTATTAAAGGACTCTACCCTGAACAAAATATTTTCCGATCCATCCAGACGATAATGGGTGAAAGTCTCATATTGACCGGAACTCTCATTCCATATTGTTAGACTGAACAGGGAATGGAACCACATTGCTCGTGGTTACCTCTGTGACCTTGGCACAGTAAGTTACTGACAAAAGCTTCCAGCCATTATCAAACCAGCCACTCTGTATTAATGACCTGAGAGTCAGAATGCCTTGACCTCCGGGGTGTCGCCAGCGCATACCTGAACACTTCATCCGCTGTGTCACTAACGTTTTACAGGTCGCCTCAATAACGCCAGATCCTATAGGCAGGTTGCACGACAGGTGTTCTGCATACTTCATGCGGTCACGATTATTCCTGAAGTATTCCAACTCTGTCTTTAACTTCGATCGCCGAGGATGTCGGCTGTGTTGATAGGCCAAAGCCTTGATGACTTTCTCAACCCCATCAGATTCTTCCTTCAAAATATGACGGTAGGTGATGAACTTCTCTTTGGGTTTTGAACTGTTTTCACCGTAGGACAGGTCAAACGCCTTCTTCAGATGTTCTGCTGCATGATAAAAATCCACGATTTCATGCCCTTGAGGAAGCTCTTTGGCAAGATAAGTCCAGTTGTCTTTAGCGCCATCAGCCACCTTGACCAATGACAGTTGAGGCTTCTGCCTGAGTGCTTCGTTCAGGAAACGGGAGAGCGACTGCTTTAGAGTTACTTTCTTGCTCTCTGGCATTCGGCCAATCCTGATGGTCGACAGGCGTTCACCTTCAACATCGTAAAACGACAGAGTTCCACAACTGGCTTCCTGGCAACCTGCCGGGCCACGAGTACGCTTGCCTTCAGCTGTACTTTGTTCACGTTTTTCCTGACGTTTCCCGTCTTTCATAGGCAGCATGACACCGTCCAAAGAGGCCGCTACAGTTACCGCTTCTTCGGGAACCTTGAGGCTATCTTTGAGGATGCACTCAAAAGGCTCACGGTACTGTTCCCATTGTTCATTGAACTTTTTTGGAAGTCGGGTTAACGAGCTTTCCGACGGTGACATATTACCCATCAAATCGAGCAGAGTTTTGGCGATCCCCGGAGAGAGCTGAGCCACAACCCAGACCGCTTGCTTTGCGGCCCTTGGCGTCCAGTAACCCTCAACGATGCCTGCCCTGAGTTCCAGGGGGACAATGCAGTCATCCTTGCCGCTGCGGTATAGCGTGCGGGCAACTCGGATGGGACCAGCAGCTGACTGGTAAGTTTGGGAGCAACGCAATGCACGATGATAGCAGGTGCCGTTCACCTCAATAGCAGGAATATCTATATCGAGGCCGGACAAGTCTTCTGCCAGGGTCTCCCGCTCTGCTTGAACAAAGAGAGCGTGAAGCTCGTTTTCATAATCTTCAAAGTGTTTAATCGGGTCATGGTGCTTGCGAAGGGAGGCCAGTTTGTGCTCAAGCTGCTGGATAATACGGCAGGGATGATTGGCGGCTTCAGTCAGTTGCTGACATAATTCCATCGGGGCGGCCTCTCACTGAAAGATGTTGGTTTCCAGTTAGCATCATACCTGCGTTTGGTCGTTACCCTCCCTTGTCTGAGAAAAGTCGATGTCGTGTCGTTTATACTGGAGCCCATGCCCTGCAATGACGGTCAATATGAGACTTACACCCGACGATAATCTTTCGCACCCCAGACACGTTTAAACACCAGCGGATGCGCTTCTTTTAACTTCGCCAAACGTTTATTGAACATGGACAAAGCGAAGGATTCCAGCCAGGACTGTTTTAGACTATTCAGGCTTCGGGTTTTCAATTTCTGATCCCTGAGTCGGAAATAAATACCACTGACATCACCAAGCGGTTCAATATCCGTAAGAACATTCAAGCGAGTAGCCGGTTGATAGACTGTTTCATGGACAACCTGTTGTTCTGACACGCCACTCAGGTCGGAAAAATACTGTTGAAGGAATCGGGAAATATCTTCTACCGATCTTGAGCCTGAAACCAGCAACAACATATTGTCTGGCTGATACCACTGTTTATAAAAGAGTCTGGCATCTTCTACGGTGAGACTGTCAATACTTTCTTCCGTTCCCACAACCGATCGGGTATACGGGCTTTCAGGGCAGGGCGATCTCATTTGGCACTAACTTTCTCTGTTTGGCTAATTATTCAGCACACAAAAGTACCAAAATAAGCCTAATTTCCTGTATTTCTCAAAAATTCAGTTTTTAAAGCTAGCTTTTTGAATATGCAACAGGATTGGTGTTTGTCAAATGAGATCGCCCTGGCTTTCAGGGTATTCGTGATTGAGCGACTGCTGCCATAACCTCTGCCCCTGGGTGAGGCTTCTTGCACGTCTCTCACCCTGAATAACTCCTTTTTCTCCCTGCCATTGATCCGCATTCAGATTCAGGCCATCTGCAACATCTCTCAGCACAGTAAAGCTCAGCTTAAGACTGTCGTCGTCTGCAGGAGAGGAAAGCTGGTAACCGGTATGATCAAAACTGGTCCAGGCATTATTGTGTTGCCCCCAGCTGATCCCGATTTTTTCCAACTCATCAATGACTGAGTTACCCGGAAAATTCTTACTGCCATTAAAGGCCATATGTTCAAGATAGTGGGCCAGCCCTTCCTTATTCTCCGGGTCAGAGAAAGAGCCGGCATTTACAATAAGACGGAGTTCAACGGTATTTTCGGGAAACTGATTGGGCAGAATGGCGTACTTAAGACCGTTTTCAAGAACGCCTTCCACAAGTTCCGGATGAACTGGAGTGAGTGCTTTGTTTTTATGATGGAGAGCGTTGGTGTTCTGCTCGATGGTTGTACAGCTTATTGTGACCGCCATTGTTGCAATCATCGAGACAGCAATAATTAGAGATTTAAGATGAGACTTCAAATTCGATTCCTTTCCTTACCAGTAAGATCACGACATCCATGGGTCATGGCCAAATGATAATACCGTCTATCGAACATCACAGAGAAGGAACTGTGTTGCAAAAAAACGAAAAAAGGAAAAAAGGAAAAAAGGAATAGTTTCATTACCGCTTCTGGCTCAGAAAGAATTCAGATCATACTCTTCAGTGCCTGGCGAATAAGCTCTTCACTGGTTGCTCCTTCCGTATAAACCTTAGCCACCACCTTACTGGCATCCTGGGGCTTATAACCTAAAGCCACCAGCGCACTCACGGCTTCCTGCTCAATATCCGCTGCCTGTTTGGCCGCCATTTGTCCGAGAGGTGTACCTGACAGACCATTATTGAAGGGGGTTGAAGTTAGAAATTGATCCAGTTTGTCTTTCATTTCAATAATCAGTCGCTCTGCTGTTTTCTTGCCAACCCCGGGTAATTTTACCAGGGTGGCACTGTCGCCATCGTGGACACAGCGAACAAAATCACTGGCGTCTATACCGGAAAGAATGGTCAGTCCCAGTTTGGGGCCTACGCCATTAATTTTGATTAATGTTCTGAACAACTCCCGCTCCCTTGAATCACTAAAACCGTAAAGTAGCTGGGCATCTTCGCGAACCACAAAATGCGTATGCAGCGTTACCTCAACTCCGGCTTCAGGAAGTTTATAGAATACCGACATGGGTGCTTCAATTTCATATCCCAATCCACCTGTTTCCACCAGGAGATGGGGCGGCTGTTTTTCAATTAATAGTCCGCGGATTCGTCCAATCATTGTTTTCGCTCTTGTTAGTTCCAACTGACCAGTCTGTCAGTATGGCTGTCAATTTTCAGTTGCCCGTTGAACCAGATGCCCATGAAGCATTCTAACTACCTGTATTCAACAATCTGGAACCATTATGGAACAATTTAGAGGATTCCTCCGTGACCTCTGGAACTTCCTGCCTCTGGCAGGATTAGCTAACGAGTATCACCCCTCTACCGAAGGTGGTGTTATACCGGTTCCATTTATACAGGCGCAAAAAGTTCTGCTCGACGCACTAATCAATGGTTCTCAGAATCAAACACTGGCTCGCCCGATACTGGAACAGCCTAAAAGAAGTTTCAGCGCATACATGCAGGGTTACAGCAGCCTGCCACTGAATGATCGCGCCCTTATCTGCCTGCGCAGTGCCCATTTGTGCAAGGCTCGTCATCTGATGCCCGCTATTATATCAATGGCTCTGGATCATGGACTGCGTAATAGTGATATCCAGTTGATCTGCCAGGGTCGGTTTGCCCCTGGCTGGAGTCGCAGGGAGCTGCTGTTGATAAAAGTCACCGACGAAATTTTCCGCAGCCAGTTTATACACTCAAAACTCTGGAAAGAACTTTCAGGTATTTACCATTCAGGTCAGGTTTTTGATCTGGTTCTCTGCAGTGCTGCCTTTCATCTTTGCGTGCATCCCGATGGGTAAAGGCTTGTTCAACGAGACTGAAGCCTTCGGTTTCTACGACCTGTAACACCTGCCATTCTAATCAGACTGGCCCGGGTATGTGAGTGACAGAGCGCTACAGCAAGTGCATCAGCCGCATCAGCCTGAGGGGTTTTATCCAGTTTAAGAATGGATTTCACCATATGCTGAACCTGCGTCTTCTCTGCTGAACCTTTACCAACAACGGCCTGTTTTACCTGCCTGGCTGAATACTCAGAAACATCAACTCCCTGATTCATAGCAGCAACAATGGCCGCCCCCCTGGCCTGCCCGAGCTTCAAGGCAGAATCGGCATTCTTTGACATGAAAACCTGCTCAATTCCCATACTCTGCGGACTGTACAGTTCAATAACTTCATGAACGCCCTGACTGATTTGCAATAACTTCTCAGGCAGTGGTGCATCTTTTATACGAATACAGCCCGAAGCAACATAAATGCACCGTGTTCCGATCTCTTCTATGATTCCGTAACCTGTAATCCGGGATCCCGGATCAATGCCCAGCAGAATGGCCATCCAGCTTCTTTCTCTCAATTAATTAACTACTAATCTATCACAGGATACTGTATATCCATACACCTGTCACCGTACTTAATGTACTCCAACTTACAAAGACCAAACAGGGGATTACTTAAATCTGCTACGAGTACGAAGCCACACTGCATATGCTTAAAGCTGATTATTGTAAATGAAGCTGCCAGCGCATGAATGACTTAACCAGAACTTTACTGACAATCACTGTTATTACATTTTTTTTGTTTGCCATTGTCTTAAGTCTCAATCTATAACCAGGGATCTATGCTCTTTCTCCTGGGTCAAAGCGGAATCCTTTAACAGCAATTGTTAATCACCATGAAGATAACATTGATAAAGCCAGTTCTTCTTTCATTGACTCTTATCACCATGAACGCTGTGGCAGCCCCGGATACGATAATTGGTATTGATACAAACTCCGAATCCTCTACAAATAACGCTGATCTGATCTCCCAACTGTTAGAAAATACACATCTCATCATCAACATGGATAAAGACGCTAATCCGGAAATACTCATCTGGCTGATTGATGCTCTTCGAGATCAGGACTGGCTTACCGGCATCACACATTCGGGTATACCTTCAGATCTATCCAACAACCAATGCCTTCAACACACCTATTCTTACTCCGGCTCAGATCTGGAAAACAATCCGTTCGCTGATGCTCTCAAATTTGTTCACTCGAATTCGGAAAGAAGAGGGTTAGAGTATGCATACCAACAAGAAATCCCCATTACGGCCGCAGGGATTCAACGATCCAGACATTTCAGCAGTCATCCGAGGCAGCTGTTCAATGACATTTATTCATCAACAGAACAGTTATGGCTGTTAAGAAAAAAAATGGAAGCGCGCATCGGATCGAAAGGCTATCAGGTTCTGGCCGAGATCTTTAGTCATCACCCAGCACCACAGGGAGTACAAGCTGAAGAAACTTCGTCAGAAGATGAGAGTCAGGAAAGTAAGTTCAGAGAGTTATCCTATATGATGCATGCCCAATCTAATATTGATGAGGCTGCAGGTTTTTACAGCCAGACACAGGGAAGCCTTGTGATTATCCCCTCCTTTGTTTCATGCCAGCTAACAACTGGGTACCGGGGCACATATTGCTTATTTAAACCCTAGCTATAAGATATCTGTTGTTTATTTATCGAATAAAAAAGCCAATAAGACAGAATTCCAGGATAAAGCCGATCACATCGATTACTGGCTGTACCTCGAGCGCTAATAATAAAATCCCGGCATCAGACCGGGATTTTAATAACAGAAACAGCTACTGGCAAAACAGAATCGACTACCAGGTTATCCAAGCTGCTCCATCACCTCTGCAGAAATATCAGCATTGGAGTAAACATTCTGGACATCATCCAGATCTTCCAATCGATCAACCAGTTTCATGATCTTTTCAGCACCGGATACATCCAGCTCTGTCTGAACTTCAGCAATCATGGCAACTTCTCCACCCGCAGAGGCCATGCCTGCCGTTTCCAGAGCGTCTTTGACAGCCATAAACTCAGTCCACTCGGTCACGACTTCTGCAGAGCCATCATCGTGAACAACGACATCTTCAGCACCGGCTTCCAGTGCAGCTTCCATCAACTCATCTTCTTCAATGCCGGGTTCGAAAAAAATCTGTCCCTTGCGTTCAAACAGGTAAGCAACTGAACCATCTGTTCCCAGATTGCCACCATGCTTGTTAAAGGCATGGCGCACTTCGGCAACCGTCCGGTTACGGTTGTCAGTCAGGCATTCCACCAGTACCGCAATACCGCCTGCACCGTAACCCTCATAGGTGATTTCTTCCATGTTGGAATCATCATCACCACCAGCACCACGAGCGATAGCACGGTTGATGGTATCACGGGTCATGTTAGCGCCCAGCGCCTTATCCACCACGGCTCGCAGCTTGGGGTTATCTTCGATATTACCGCCACCCTGCTTGGCGGCTACCACCAGTTCACGAATGATCTTGGTAAAAATCTTGCCACGCTTGGCGTCCTGAGCCGCCTTACGGTGCTTGATATTGGCCCATTTACTATGACCTGCCATGGATAACCTCTATCTTAATAATTCTTTCTGAACAGGTCGATTCACCCGAAAGGAAAACCGACCTGCGGTCAATGATTAATGGCTTGTAGCTGAAGCCGGATCACGACGAATACGTAAATTCAGCTCCCGCAACTGAGGACCTTCAACTTCACCCGGCGCCTGAGTCAGCAGACAGGATGCAGACTGGGTTTTAGGGAAGGCAATAACGTCACGGATGTTACTGGTACCACACAACAGCATGACAAGACGATCCAGACCAAAGGCCAGTCCACCGTGAGGTGGTGCACCGTACTTCAGGGCATCCAGCAGGAAGCCAAACTTCTCACGCTGTTCTTCTTCCTGAATATCCAGGACACGGAATACCGCTTCCTGCATGTCAGAACGGTGAATACGAATCGAACCTCCACCCACTTCATAACCGTTGATGATCATATCATAAGCACGGGACAGGGCATCAGCAGGATTAGCTTGCAGCTCTTCTGGTGTACAGGTTGGTGCTGTAAACGGATGATGCAGAGCCGTCAGCGAACTATTCTCGCCTGAAGAACCGGATTCCTCAAACATCGGGAAATCCACAATCCACAACGGAGCCCAGTCACAGGTGTACAGGTTCAGATCTTCACCGACCTTGCAACGCAGTGCACCCAGTGCTTCATTGACGATCTTGGTCGTATCTGCACCGAAGAAGACGATGTCGCCGTTCTGAGCACCCAGACGTTCCATGATCTTCATGGTTACGTCATCACCCAGGAACTTGATGATGGGAGACTGCAATCCGTTGGCGCCATTTTCAATGGCATTAACCTTGATCCACGCCAGACCCTTAGCGCCGTAGATGCTGACGAATTTGGTGTATTCGTCGATCTTCTTACGGCTCAGTTCGGCACCACCGGTTACTTTCATTGCAGCAACACGGCCTTTGGGATCTTCAGCCGGACCTTTGAAGACCTTGAACTCAACACCTTCCATCAGATCAGCCACGTCAACCAGTTCCAGCGGAATACGCATATCCGGTTTGTCAGAACCAAAACGGCTCATGGCGTCAGCGTAAGTCATACGCGGGAACGCGTCGCCCAGATCAATGTTCTTCACTTCTTTGAACAGTGTTCTGGCCAGGGCTTCAGTAGTTCCCATGATTTTTTCTTCATCCATAAAGGATGTTTCGATATCAATCTGGGTGAATTCTGGTTGACGGTCGGCTCGCAGATCTTCATCGCGGAAACATTTTACTATTTGATAATAACGATCAAAACCAGACACCATCAGCATCTGTTTGAACAGTTGCGGAGACTGAGGCAACGCGTAGAAATGTCCCGGATGCACTCGACTGGGTACCAGATAATCACGGGCACCTTCCGGTGTTGCACGGGTCAGCATAGGCGTTTCTATATCAAGAAAACCATTTTCTTCCAGAAAACGTCGAACAACGCTGGTCGCCTTACTGCGAACAATCATTTTTTCCTGCATTTCAGGACGACGCAGATCCACAACGCGGTGACGAAGACGAACATCTTCCCCCACATCGGTATATCCCTCTATCTGGAAAGGAGGAGTCTGGGCTGAATTAAGGATTTCCACATGCTTGCCCAGCATTTCAATTTCACCCGTTGGCATATTGACGTTCACTGTACCCTCAGGTCGTGGACGAACAAAACCGGTGATTTTCAGGACGTATTCGCTGCGAACCTTATCAGCAAGAGCAAAGGCTTCTTCTGTATCAGGATCCACAACAACCTGGGTCAACCCTTCTCGGTCACGCAGGTCCAGAAAAATCACGCCACCGTGGTCACGACGGCGATGCACCCAACCGCACAGGGTAACTTCCTGCCCATCATGGGAAAGATTCAGTTCGCCGCAATAATGGCTGCGCATAACATACCTCGAATCAGGGAATTCAAATATTCAACAACCTCGCACAGGGCGAGGTATGAAGTTCATGTTGTAACACTCTCCAAAAGGAAAGACGTTACAGATACTCTAAAACTTTTACCCTTGCAGGCAGAATTTCTATTTACCGGATTTGGCTTGGCAATGACTGTCGCTGGAAGCAAGATTTTTCTTTTTGCTTCCCTTAAAATCAGTTTCGTACCATCCCTCTCCTTTCAATCTGAAAGAAGGAGCACTCAATAATTTGTTGAGACCCTCTTCACCACAGACCGGACAGGTCTTCAAAGGATCGTCACTGAATTTTTGAATGGCTTCGGTGACTTCAGTACATTTTTCACACTGATATTCGTAAATTGGCATTAACCCAACACTTCCTTTTTTCCGCCATCAGTCATTATTAAGCAATGACCCGGAAGCATCTCCCCCCTGAGGCGAAGGCGCAACTTTTTTACAGGTAACCTTTCACAGGCGACTCATTCACAGTAAATATTCATATTAAAAAAGGCGCATTATACCGTAATGAAACACTTAGTCAGCCTGATTAGGCACAAAAAAACCGCAACATTACCGTTTGCGGTCTTTTCACACTGAATTCAGGAATAGAAAATCAAACAGGGCTTCGTTTAATCACCGCATCGGCCTGCTCAGCTTCTACCAATGCTATGGCCACTTTTTCTTCTATCTCTGCAACCTCAGATAACATTTCAGATATCTGACTGATTTCCTGAGCCTCTTTATTCGCCAGAAATTCATTATCATCCGATGAACTCTGAACCTCATTGATACGTTCCATTAGCAGCAATCGGGAAAATGCCTGAGGATTATTAGCCCCTTCCAGAGTATAACTATCCCCGAGAACGCTCTGGGAAACAGGGTCTTCCTCTACTGAGTTAACCACTTGAGGTGGCTCTGCCTGTATTACCAGTGCCAGCGCATCAGAGGTATTCTGCAATTGCTCTATTGATGGCGGCGATTCATCTACTCCTCCGTCACGACCTGCTGCTTCCTGAGGATCAACAGGGAATAATCTAGCCAGCGTTTGCAATTGCACGGGACTGATCACGCCATTAATCGGAAAAGCGGCATTCTCAGTAGAAACATTCTGTTCTGTCTGAGAATCGACAGCAATCACTTCCTGATGCCTGCTTTTTAGATCCTGCTTTATGTTTCTTAACCTCTGACTCTCTCTATTTATGCCAACACGAACTTCATGTTCCTCTATTTTAGATTCATCCAGTTCATCTTCACCGGTATCCAGAGCCGCAGGATCAAACCGCTCTTTTATTCGGCCCATTAACGCCCTGACACTAACAAAATCCACTGTAATCAATGCTATCAACTGCTGTGATATGGCCAGATTAACCTTGCTGATAGCGTTCTGTGACTCTAATTGCTGTAACGCCTGCCCAAGAGTAACAGCCTGTTGCTCCAATGCCGTAATGTCCGTCTGCAGCTGAGATAACTCACCTTCAAGCTGAGCCACATCACCTGGTCCACCGTGAACTCTGGCATCAGCCAACTGATGCTCTTTTGATAACCGACTGACATTTTTCTGAGCTAATTCCAGCGCCCCATCATTCTGATACTGACTCTTTTGATCGATCTGTCTTTGCCGGTTCTGAATTTCAACCTGCAATCGCTGTTGATCCCTTGCACCACTTTGACGGCGCCCCTGAAGAATAGATCGGGACGAGGCCACTTGATTGATTGTCTCGGCACTCACCAATGCCCTGGTATCACTTACCATCCCCTTAACCACCATCAGTAATGTCTGGGTATCCGACAAATCAATATCAGCCGCATTAAACCTGTCATTAAAATCCGAAACAATCGCTCGAAAACCCTCCAGTCGTGCATCAAATGCCTTTTGAAGAAAATCACTACCGGACACTGAATTGGCGGTAGGTGGGGTGAGGGATAAACTACCAATCGGGTTGCTCGATGAGCTGCCCTGAGCGTATGAGACTGAATTAGTCGTACTGAAACCACCCGCAACACTGCTGGCAGCAACTGCAGGACCAGCCGCCTGGGAAGCATTGGATGAACTAACTGGCAGTGATGGCCCTTGGTTTATAGAATCAACCATTGTCCTCCCTCCTCGATCCCGCCTGAACATAATTCATTAACTGTCTGGCTCGATCTAACTCATTGAACCATTGTTTTGAAAGTATGGATCGGCGAATCGTTTCATCGAGCGCCTGCTCAGCCAGATTCAGCTGTTTCATTTCGACAAAACAATGCCCCATCTCCAACGACGCTCTCGGATCACCATCTGACAACTGCTCTGCATACGCCAGAGTTGCTGCCGCCTGGTCATAAAACCCAAGCTTTGCCTGCGCGCCCCCCAAACCTAGAAAATAATCATAACGCCTGTGATCCAGCAAACAGAGATAACGAAACATTAACAAGGCATCCTGAAATACTCCGGACTGGAATCGACCAAAGGCTACTTTATATATGGCGTCCAGCACTGTCTGGTCAATATGACGACCATCCCTCACAGTCCCACCTCTGGCCAGAAACGAAAGCCAGTGATTATTGTCAGAATTATCAGTCAAATGGACAGAGTTATTTTCAGTTTGCATCTAATCAGAACCCTCTTCCATGGGGTAATAAGAAAGCAGTCATTAGTTCCATTATAACCTTTATAATAAATTGCACTGCCTGATCGCAACAAAGCTCTTCTCGTATCTACTATCACCTCTTATAAATGTCATTTTATTATTCTAATTTGCAAATTCTCAAAAGACTGCTTTATTTCAATTCGTCCAACTAACAAAGACAACATACTTATTCTGGGTCTAACAATCATGAAATCCCCCGGAAACAACGATACACAGGAGTTTTACAAGATGAAGTTTGCCGCTGTAAGGACGCCCCTAGCAGGGACACTATCAATAAATAGTTGCTCAATAAATAATTGCTCAATAATGGCTCTTTCAGTCCTTATTTCGACCTCCGTACTGGCTACTGGCAATCAATACACTGATCAGACCATCAGTGATAGCTCTCAGCTGTCTCTCAAGCTCAGAAACTATTATCAGGATCGCCGTCAGATCGATGCCAGCAACAGCTATATCGAACGTGACACAGGCAAAACCGTTAAAACCCATGACAAGCAAAAAGCCTGGGGGCAGGGTCTGGAGATCAACTTCGAATCTGCCTGGCTGGGTTCTCAACGTGCTGGTGTGGGTCTTGATTTCTCTCTCTATGGCGGCTTGAAACTGATTGGTGAGAATGATCGTTACGGCACCACAATCCTCAAGGAAGACTCACCTCGTTTCGATGGCGCTAAAGGAAAATATCTTGCCGACCAGGACAGTTACGGTAAGGCGGGACAACTTTTCGCCAAAGGTTTTCTTGGAGAATCAGGCCAGAAACTCGAAGCAAAAGCCGGGTGGCATCAAATCGAACGATCTCTGATGAAAACCTATCACAGGCTGACACCAACAACTTTCCAGGGTGTTTCTGTCGATGCCGAATTGAATGACTTCGATCTTTACGGCTCCTGGTACAACAAAGTATCCAGATACAACCACGATCATTTTGAATCCTTGACCAGCAAAAAACCGGGCAAAGAGGGAAGACTCAATAATAATCACGAAATTGATTACGCTTACACCCTGGGTGGTTCTTACAATCATGAATCAGGACTGGGAACAGAACTTGCCTACGCAGAAAGTCAGGATTACCTGAAACTCTATCATGCCAATCTTAACTATACCTTTCAGCTTGCTGAAGAGACATCTCTGATGCTTGAAGGGCAATACTACAAAGGCAAAAACAATGGCAGTAACTGGCAGGATTCAAAAGGGACTTACGGCGGCTTCGATGATGATGCCAGCCTGTATAACCTGAACGCCAGATTGATCGTTGATATGATGACTTTCCAGGCCTCATATAGTCAGGTTGATGCAGAGAAGCAGCAAAAGCTTGGGGTTTTCGATTACCACCTCGCCTACGATGCTGGCAGCGATTATGACGATCTTGGTTATGCCACCAAACGTCAGATTTCTGATTTCAATCATAACGGTGAAAAAGTATGGCAGGCCGGTGCATCCTATGCCTTTGACCGATTGGGTGCTCCAGGATTATCTCTCGGTTACACCTATACAAAGGGCAGTGATATAGAACCAACCAATATGACAAGCTTTAACAACAAGTACAATGAATCAGAGCATAATGTACAGCTTGGTTATAACTTCCCGCAGGAACAGTTAAAAGGATTGAGCTTTAAACTTCAATTCGCACATTACAAAGCAGACAAGGAACTCAGTCAAATCAAATACGCTGACAGAATGGGTTATGAAGACGAAGGACGAACTGATTTAAGAGTGTATGTAGACTACACGGTAAGTGTTTTCTGATAGCGCTTTTTTCAATAAGAACAAAAACGCCAGTATAATTACTGGCGTTTTTTTACAGCTTTTTTAAAGAATCTTAAAATGCAGAAACTTTATAGGTCATGTAGAAACGGTTGATATTTTCGTTATACAGACCGTGCGTGATACCAGCTTGCTGAGCTGCAGTACCGCCTGATGCACGATAATTGATATGCAACCATTTAACAGACAAACCTTTCAGATCACCATCGAAAGAGTAACCTACACTGCTTCCGTATTCACGACGCTTGAAGTCATCAATGCCGTCTGCATCGGAACCGTTTGCGTACCACAGATCCCAGTTCAAACCAGCCAGTCCCTGATCAGCGAAGTTATAACCACCATTGATCAGATAGGCTCTTTCGCCAGCTTCAGCATAAGCTTCCCACTGAGAAAGACTTGAATTGAATTTGTCGTTATTGCCATCAACGAAACGGTTCAGGTAATCACCATCACCTGTTGCGTTATAACCCAAGCCTACATACGCATTTCCAAAACTGAACGTACCATTGGCATTAGCGTACTTAGACTTGTAACCTTCTCCCAGTACTGCTGCACCAAGACGTCCGTCTTCTTTGGCTGTACCGTAACGTGCATCCAAATCAAGTGAAGTACCGTTACCCAGATCAAAGGTATAAGCAGCTTTCAGGAAAGTTCTAACAGCAACTTTGTCTGATTTTCCATATTCACCGGATAATTTCACACCAGCAACGTCAACATTAGCGCCGACTATAGTGACTGAATCAACTTTTCCACCCTTAAAAGTAAGGTCTCTTGAGAAAGCAGAAGCATTACGGGCACTGGCTCCCTGGATTCTTGAAGCATACAGATCAAGTCCGGAAAAACTGGCTGTTAAATCTACACCATTTGAACTGGCAGCCAATAAGCGTGAACCTGAATCTCCATAGAGAGCAGTACCACGCTTTTTAACACCGGCTGTGAGACCCAGTTTAAAACTGTCATCACCAAATTTAGCTTTTACATAAGCCTGTTGAAAACCGGTAACAGAACTTCCCTTACCGTCAGAACCTTTAGCTACGTTTGAGATTGAAGAATTACTTTCGACACTCAGTGGTCCTGCATAACCAGCAGTTACCACGGCACCAATCATGTCATTAACATAACCGGAATCAAAATCAGCAATCAGAGCATGAACCCATTCGTTACGCTCATAGCCACCATTACCTTTATCATCTTCAATCCAGTAATAGTTTTTGTAGGACAGATCCAGACTTGGATCCATTGTTACAGACTCACCGGCCTGTACAGAAGTAGTAGCGATAACAGCCGCAACGGCAACGCCGAGAGCACTCTTGGCAAGCATTTTCATTCGAGGTTCACTCCATTGTATTGTGTGTTTTTATTGTTACGGTGACCACCACATGCCTACGCAAGTCCCCTTGATGGATACTTCCCTACCGTAATGGTCAACTATTGTTCTACAGCACGACTAAAAAAGCAACAACTTGAGAGTTAACAATTGAAGTTAGAAACCCGGTAAATTCAATCCCAGTTTTTTTTGCAAAAACACATTCATGAAACAGCCAATAAAATTCCAATACAAAGTTAACAAAGAACCCAATGAATTCAGGTGAAGAAAATATCGCAAAAACAAATATTGAGATCCATAAAAAAGGGAAGCTGGATCAGCCTCCCTTTTATGCACGTATCAAAACTATAAGAGTTTATTCTATGAAGTGGCAAACTCTTTCAGTTTCTTTAGTGGTCGAACTTTTACCTGTGTCGATGCTGGTTTTGCAGGCACATCCATTAACTCCCCTGGTTTAAAAGGATTGGGTACCCCTTTACGAGCCTTGGACGCTGGTTTCTTTTTAGTAACAATTTTTAACAAACCTGGCAAAGTAAACTCTCCACAGCCCCGCTTTTTTAAATGCCGTTCAATAAGGTCACCCAACTCGTCCAGAACTGCACCGACCTGCTTACGAGTAAGTTCCGTATTTTCAGCTATTTCAGCCATCATTTGAGTTTTACTGTATTTATCCTTGATAGCTGGTGCTTTTTTAGCTGCCATGCTGTTTTTCTCCTGATGAAAAATCCATTTAATAGGGCTAACTTTTATCCTGTAAGCCTGCAGCTTGTTGTCGTTAACGACTAATACTGCGCTGCGGATTACTCTCTGCCACTACATCAGGCGGATACAGGTACTTCCGTATACCACATCCTTTGACAGTTTTTACTGCTTTTGGTCATGCTTCTTTAAAGCGAGATTCACAAAAAGTTGGTAAAAACCAGAACCTCATACTAACGAGGCGCTAAGACCACTATAATATCAGCATTTTTCCACGTCGAGCATTTTTTCACAGATCATGCCCCCTTATACAATAAGGGCTGCAAGATAGTTCAAGTTCAACTGAAAAGTTTGAGGTGAGAGCCGGATAAGGTTACATTAATGCTCTTATAACATAAGACATATCATGCAGTTGTACTGTTCACTGACTGGACTCAAACTTCCTGAGTCGATGGTAAATATAATATTCTGGTGTTTGAATAATTAATTCCACCCAAAAGTCAGCTTGTGTCATTCGATAAATTTTCAGCAGATTCTGATAACAAATAAAGGGAACATGTCTTGAAACACCTTAAACTTATTCACTCTTTACTCGGGCTTATCTCATTAGCCCTTGCCCTGACGGAAGTGTCCGGAGTCTTTTCAATTTCTGACTCTCCACTCAACTTCAGCAGTGCATCAATTTTAGTTCTCATCTCCTCAGCCATGATCAACCTTTGCCTCGCAAGCTATATCTCGGCAGCCCGAGGGAGAAGATCTTTGATTCAAGGCCTGGCAACCCTGATGATCATTACCGGGGCGATTTCCGCCATTTGGAGCCTTCATAGCAGTGCCAGCTTGCTGACTGGCATCTCCATCGAGCAGACTGCTTTAGCTCTGCTGGTTTCAGGCAGCATCATCCATTTCATACTCAACGCTTCAGCCTCTGTTTATACAAGCCCTGCAGTATATGATGATTCAGGCAGAGAAACAGGCACCGTTAAATGGTTCAATATTACCAAGGGATTTGGTTTTATCACCCGAGATCTTGGTGATGACATTTTTGTGCATTACAGAGCGATTCGAGGCGAAGGACACAGAACCCTAAGCGAAGGGCAGAGAGTAGAATTTGTAGTGGTTGACAAAGATAAAGGTCTGCAGGCCGAAGATGTAATAGCTGCCGCCAGAGGAAGATAATACTATTATTCCGCCTGTTATTATGATCAAAAGGTACTACGATAAAAAAAGCGTCTACTTATACCAGACGTCTTTTTTTATCGTACTAAATAATCCCCGAAGACGTCGTTAATCACTCCCTCACAGCCAGCGGCTAAAAAGGAGTTTAGTAATGCGGTGGCGGCTCATCTTCCTGCCCTTCAAGCTCACCAGCTGCCAATGACTCGACCTGCCCTTTCAGCTGCTCCATAACCTCGGTCAACCGTTCAATTTCTCTCTGCTGCCTCGTCACAACCTCATTCAACTGAGCAACGGTATCTTCCTGAAAGCTCATCTGAGTCTGTAATTCAACCAGTTCTTCTCTCATTGCCAACCTCACACAATGCATCAATAAACATTACCCAGTGCAAGCAACGATCAGTGACGGGAAAACTCAAACGGTGCAGCAAGCACTGACTTCAACTGCATCACAATACGCTCTATTTCTTCCGGTGAATAGGCTATTGTCGGTAGCCGTCCCCACACTGGAGCAGGCCACGCCGGATCGGTGCTGTATCGCACAATAATATGTATATGAAGCTGTCTGACAATATTTCCCAGCGTAGCCACATTCATTTTTTCACCTTGAAACAACTCTTTAAGTCTTTCCCCCAGGTGCGTGGTTTCTCTGCTCAGTTGCAGTTGCTGCCGTTCGTTTAATTCATGCACTTCTTCAACCCCATTTATTCTGGGAACAAGAATAAACCAGGGGTAGTTCGAGTCATTCATTAATAACAATCGGGTCATGGGAAAATCCCCGATCAGAATACAATCCTCGACCAAGCGAGCATCCAGTTGAAAATTGTCCACCCGATCTCCATAATCAGATTAAAACCGCACACTATATCGAATATATCCCGATTGGCAATCCGGAATTAGTAATGCAATAAAAATCACTTCCCCGTAAAATACCATTCTATTTTCGATTGAATACCGGTATTTATACACATGAGAACCAGTCAGTACCTGATTCCCACTCTAAAGGAAACGCCTGCAGACGCAGTGGTCATCAGCCACCAGCTGATGCTTCGGGCCGGCATGATACGCAAACTGGCTTCAGGCCTGTATACCTGGCTGCCACTGGGCTTAAAGGTTCTTAAAAAAGTAGAAAATATTGTCAGGGAAGAGATGAATCGCTCTGGGGCTCTGGAAACCCTGATGCCTGCAGTCCAGCCCGCAGAACTCTGGAAGGAAAGTGGTCGCTGGGAACAATTTGGACCTGAATTATTAAGACTGAAAGATCGCCATAACCGCGAATTCGTTATTGGCCCAACCCATGAAGAAGTCATCACTGATATTGTCCGGAATGATATAAACAGTTACAAGCAACTACCGCTGAACCTATATCAGATCCAAAATAAATTCCGTGATGAGCGCCGCCCCCGCTTCGGCCTGATGCGCGGCCGTGAGTTTCTGATGAAAGACGCCTATTCCTTTCATACCAGTGAAGACTGCCTTAAGACCGAATTTCTGAATATGCACGACACTTATTGTCGTATCTTTGACCGCCTGGGACTGGATTATCGCCCTGTAGAAGCCGACAGTGGTGCCATTGGAGGCAGCGGTTCAAAAGAGTTTCATGTACTGGCAGAGTCCGGCGAAGATGCCATAGCATTCAGCGATCAAAGTAACTATGCCGCCAACATTGAAAAGGCCGAGGCGCTGGCGCCGGCAGAACACTGTGCAGCGCCTGTTCAAGAGATGACCCTGGTTGATACACCGGATGCTAAAACCATTGATCAGCTGGTACAGCAGTTTGACCTTCCCATTGAGAGAACAGTAAAAACCCTAATCGTTGTCGCCTCAGAAGAATCTGATTCAGATTACATTGCCCTGTTGATTCGCGGTGATCACGAACTCAATGACGTTAAAGCCGAGAACCTTCCTGAAGTATCTTCACCTTTTCAATTTGCCACGGAACAGGAAATCAACACGGTTATGGGTGCAGGTCCCGGTTCACTCGGCCCGGTAAACAGCCCAATACCCGTTATTGTGGATCGAACAGTGGCCGTTATGTCTGATTTTGGTGCAGGTGCCAATATTGAAGATAAGCATTTTTTCGGCATTAACTGGCAAAGGGATGCCTCTTTCAACCGGGTTGAAGACTTGAGAAATATCATCGAAGGCGATCCCAGCCCATGCGGTAGTGGCACACTATTCATAAAACGTGGTATTGAAGTGGGCCATATTTTCCAGTTGGGCAGAAAATACAGTGAAGCCATGAATGCCACAGTATTGGATCAAAATGGCAAAAGCACCTCTCTATCCATGGGCTGCTATGGCATTGGCGTTTCCAGAACCGTTGCTGCAGCTGTAGAACAAAACCACGATAGCCGCGGAATTATCTGGCCTGATGCAATTGCTCCTTTTCAAATTGCCATTGTCGCACTGAAGATAGAAAAATCCGAGACCGTACGAAAAGCAGCCGAAGAGCTCTATCAGGAACTCACTGAAGCCGGTTATGAAGTTCTGCTGGATGATCGCAAAGCTAGCCCGGGCGTTAAATTCGCCGATATGGAACTGATAGGAATACCGCACAGGGTGGTATTGAGTGATCGGGGGCTGCAAAACGCAATGGTTGAATACAAACATCGTACTGCAGCAGAAAAAGAAGACGTAAACCTGAGTGATATCATTGCCCTTCTTAAAGAGCGAGTGGCTTGCTAAGCCTGCCGGAATAACTGGCCTGATATTATTATCATTACTGACACTGCCCCCGGTAACCCGGGCGCAGTGGGTTGACCCTGTTCTTGAAGCCGCATTGCAGAGATCAGTCATTCAAAACAGTAGTTTTAATGATCAGTTTGAAGCTGATGTCTGGTTGACCGACATGTCAGCAAGACTGACGCAGTTCATAGCAAACCCTGAACGTCGTATTTCCATCCTCAAACGGATTCATAGAGAAGCTACCAGATCAGGATTGAATCCTGAACTGGTACTCGCCCTCATTCAGACAGAATCATCATTTGATCGCTTTGCCATTTCAAGGACTGGCGCCCAGGGGTTAATGCAGATTATGCCTTTCTGGAAAGAAGTGATTGGTCGTCCAGAAGACAACCTGACTATGATCGATACAAATCTAAGATATGGCTGCACGATTCTCAGTTACTATTTAAAAAAAGAAAATGGTGATCTGAGCAGAGCTCTGGCCGGCTACAACGGAAGCCTGGGGGAAAACTGGTATCCTGAGAAAGTGTTACTCAACCTGGAAGCATACTGGCAAATCCATTAGTTACTGCAATTTTTCCTATTGATCAAATGCCTTTCAATAATGAACATTCAATAACTGTCATCCCGTTGTGAACCCGGAAAATTCAGCAAACAGCTCAACCTGAACGTTTACCCTGGTGACTTTTGCCAGGGGAGGGCCTTTGTGCAACCAGCTTTCCAATGAGTTCACAACCTCTTCAGAACCACACATCAACACTTCAACCCGGCCATCAGGCAGATTCTTGGCCCAGCCTGTCACACCCAGCTTACGAGCATACTGCTGCGTTGAGCCGCGGAACCAAACTCCCTGCACACGCCCTTCAACCAATGCTCTTTTGCAAATATTAGCCATTTTTTTGCTTCTCCTGAAGCTCCTTTACCTTAGCTTCAATCGTTTGCCGGGTTTGCGGTCCATATAGTGTTTCAACCAACTCACCATCAGGATTTACAATAAATGTTGCGGGTAACACCTGTGGCGTTTTAGCCTTAAGCTCTGCCAATGGTGATTGCCTCAATACCGGAAAACGAATACTCAGAGCTTCTGCCTTCTTTACCAGCTCATCTCCCTGGCTTCCATCAAAATCCAGACCAAGAACTCGTATCTTTCCCGCGTCGGCTAACTTATTCAGCTCAGGAACTTCCTCTCTGCAGGGCTCACACCATTCAGCCCAGAAATTCACCGCCAGCCATTGCCCCTTACTGCTAGACAATTCCACTGAATTCCCCTGCAGATCGGTGAATGTCGACTTGCTGCACCCCACCAGAACAAAGAACAAACAACAAATGATAATGGAATAGAGTTTTCTTATTTTCATACTACCTCCAGAGCATATATCAGGATTCACACCAAAGCTTCACCCTGACAATACGACATCATATATTCAATTAAACCCGACGCGAATAAAGTGCATCTAAACTGCCATTAAACGCCGACATTTTCGCATCATTCACAAGCATCAATTTTTTCTTCAAATCACCTAACCAGCAGTCACTTTCAGGCAACGCCATAAGCTGTTCATCTGATGGTAGCGGCCATGGAAGACTGGCACAGAATCCAAACAATGTCATTTGCCTCAAATCTTTAGACAGCATCCAGTCACCTGTGTCGTTTTTAACAATTAACCCCATCTCAGAAAGCTGCAGAGTATGAATCTCCCAGTCTCCCAGGGTGACATTCAATGTCTGATGGTTAAAAAAACGAAAGTCCAGCCCCTGACCTTTTTCAAACTGACTTCTTAACGCTTCAACAATAATCAGCATCGAGATTAACGGAGGCCAGGTATTTCCGGAATACAGGCTTCCGAAAAACGCCATTGAGCGTACAACCACAGCCCCAAGAAGCACCAGCAGCCAGCTCAGGTAAATCCATAACAGAAAGAGGGGCACTGCAGCAAAGGCACCATAAATCAATTCATAGGAGGGTGACAAAGTAATAAACAATGCAAATCCGGCTTTTGACAGCTCTATCATGAGCGCCACAAATACAGCACCTGCAAGTGCATGGTAAACAGGCACCTTTCGATTGGGAACTGCACAATAAAGCAATGTAAACACCAGGGTACTTAGCATCACTGGCATTAATCTTAACAACCACTTCTCCCCTCCAAACAGGGCCGTGGTGTCTGATATAAATTTAAGCGATGCAAGATAAGACGTCAGAAGAAAACCTGCTCCAAGCAACAGCGGACCCAGACTTAAAATCGCCCAGTACAGCAAAAAACCAGAAACACCGCGACGCACCTGATCAACCTGCCAGATCTGATTTAATGCCTTATCAATAGTTTTGAGCATTAGAAAGGAAGTCACCAGCAGAAAACCAATACCAAAGACGGTCAGTTTTCTGGCTTGCTGAGAAAAGTCGCTGAGATAAGATTGCACGACTTCGCCAGTGGCAGGAACGAAATTGGCAAAGATAAAATTCTGTACGGTATCACTGACACCGCTGAGACTGGGGATAGCAGACAGCATACTGTAAGTAACTGTCATCATTGGTACAACTGCAAATAATGTGGTGTAGGTTAAGGCGGCAGCGTTTTCCAACCCTCGGTGATCAATAAAGCGGGCAATAACCGTGCTGACAAATCGGCCAAAAAGCTTAATACCCTGTATCAGACTCTCCATTTCCCTATCCCTGAATAACAGAAATAGCAGTCTAACAAAAAAAACCGATAACAAGGCAAGTTACCGGTTTTTGATTACCCCTTTTGACCATCCTCTTTTGATCAACTCCTTATTTATCAAGAGGTCTTGGGAAACCACTGAGAATGGCATTAATCGATTGATTAATCCTGTCAGTTCTTTCCTGAGGGGTCATCTTCTCTTTCAAACGCGAACGGTACTGCCCGCGCCATATCAGCTTCTTTGTTTGTGGATCAATCATGTCAACAATCAGCGTACCCTCTTCATAATCCTTGATTCGGGTTTCCGTATTCATGCCCACACCCCAGGGACTATATCCATAACCAAAACTGGTGGTTATCTGCTGCTCATCCCTGCGAGTTTTAACCGTGGTCATATAATTAACCAGAAAATCTACCTGGGCCGTATTACTGGCTGAACCCTTTACCCGTCGCAACCCTTTGGCTTGCAACCCACGGTCAACGGCGTCCTGCACCCGTTGATCCATCAAAGCATCAAGCTGATACCCTTTCTTTTTGACATCCTCGCTAGTTTCCAGCCAGGCATACGTTTTCAAGCCCGCAAGTGAACGGCCAGGATCATAATCCCAATCCACCTTCTGACTGGCACATCCCGCCAGAACCAAAGCAATCAATACAATAGACAGCTGTTTGAAAGAGTGCATTTTACCGTTTCCAATTTTTGTGGACATTGTGAAATATTGCAAACTGACTTTGGTGAAACAATAGACAAGTTCCCAACCTTTGCAGTGACAATTTCTTTGTTTCATATATAACGGAAGCAGTAACGGTTGGATAATGCCATTTTTTAATGTTAAATCCGATGGCCATTACAAAATATTTGCAGACTATCCTTCACGGTTGATAGTCTTCGCCTCATAACAATCAATACTTTTGTCAGGTATGTCACTATGAGCATTTCTATTTATCATAATCCCCGCTGTTCAAAATCACGCCAGACCTTGGCACTATTGGAAGAACAAGGGATTACCCCAGAGGTTATTCTCTATCTGGAAACACCCCCCGATGCAGAAACCATTGCAGGTCTGCTTAAAAAATTAAACATGAATGCCAGAGAGTTATTACGAAAGGGCGAACAGGAATACAAAGATAACAACCTGTCAGACCTGACCCTGAATGAAGAACAGTTAATTTCTGCCATGACCCGGTATCCAAAACTGATTGAGCGCCCCATTGTTGTGGCAGGTGACAAGGCCAGATTAGGCCGCCCCCCGGAATCAGTACTGGCTATTATCTAAGGATTCAACATAATGACCGAGCAGGACAACCTTCTCTACAAGGCCAATATTACTTTCTATATCAACCTGTTTCTCTATGCAGGATTGATTATTTCGCTGCTGATCGAAACCTGGTGGATTAATCCGCCCGATGCCTCACTGCCCATTATTTCGATGGTTCAGCTTTTTCCATTATTAATTCCGTTCCCCGGACTTATTCGAAAAGGCACCCGGGCTGCAGCCTGGCTTTGTTTCATTTTATGTTTCTATTTTATCAGTGGCGTTCTGGACGCCTGGTTCATGCCGCATTTGATTCATGGATGGTTGATTACAGCCTTCAGCTTCACCCTGTTTATTACTGCGATGATGTTTATTCGCTGGCAGGGAAAAGCCATGAACATGGCCATTGAAACAAGAATTTGATCAGTTAACGGGAATCATTTGACTCTCTGTTTGATTCCCGTTTGATCCTGATTTTCGGATAGTAAAGCGTTTTTCATCAACCCCAAACTGCTGAAATATGTCACGAACCTCTTCCATTCTTCTCCTTTGAAGATCCACTAATAATTCCGAATTCTCAGGCCAGTTATTGATTAGCCAAAGCTCTGCATTCTCAAGCCTCCGCGCATGAGACAAACCATCAATTTCTGGCAACTTCCGCTTCTGAACAGCAAGATACATCTGCTCCAGCAACTGCTCACGAACTCGTTGAGGCATCGGTACTTTATTCTCAACTGACAGTGGCTTCAGTACTGCATACAGCTCGGCGAGATTCTTCTCCAGCTCAGCCTTTGCCAGAACAGGCCAATCACGCTCCCTGTCAACCGCAACACTGATATCCAGCTTTAGTAGAGGCCTCTCATGGAGAACTTGAGCCGCATTTTTGAAATTGCTCAAAGATCCCGGTTTGATAGACACTTTACCTGGTTGATATTCAATTATTGGTGACAGCTTTTCCCCAGCCGGCAACAATTCAGAAAGGTATTGAAATGGATCATTTGTAATCCCCTCCAGTTTCTGTCGTAATTGAGAATACAGTGAATCAAAAAAAGGGAGCTGGGAGGCTGATTCATTGAAGTATAACGGCAGGCTCATTCTATTTTTTCTGGATGTCAGCAGAACCTCAAGCCGACTTTTTGTTCGCTTATTCCTACCAGAATTATCATTCAGACCGGCAATCTCTATCAGTCCTTTAGCTGCGTCACTTTTATACGTCAGATTCAGTCTTCCCTGATCAGTATTTAAATCTATCAGATTTAAATACTGAGGAGAGATAGCGCTCAGTGGAATGTCAGAAAATGAAAGCCTGTAATTTTCAGTTACTTGATTGTCAAACAACCGTCCATACCCTGATAGCGAAATAAGCCCTCTACCTTTCACCTTCCCATTGCCTTTATATTCAACAAAAGCATCCTGCCCGATCATGATCGTCGCCAGCAGATTCGTGAGCTTCCAGGGTGAATGAACACCTGGCACATTAACAGTTCCATCCTGAATGGTCAGATCGGATAACGTCACTGGCAAGGCAGAATAAACGTTTAATAGCACCTCTTGCCAATGATCCATAGAGGCCATATTAATGTCAGCTGAGCGTATTTCCAGACGACCTTTGGGTTTCCCTGACGGCTTTATATTGAAATCAGTGACAGTCCATTCTGCCCAGCTTACGGTCAGACCATCACTGCGATAGCTTCCCGCCTTTCCCATCAGCGCTCCTTCCGCAGATACCCCTTCTTCGGCACTCCATGTTACTGACAAAGAGGCATCAACCTTTCCTTCAATATCGTCTGCCTGCATGAGAGAAGAAACCGGTATATCTTCAAGCTCCAACTGTCCGGATAACACGTTATCTGTGGATAATAAGCGCCCAAAAAAACGCCAATTGAAACTTCCAATGTTACTGTCAGCTTCAATCTGAATATGTTCGCCCTTATCCAAGATTTCCAGATCATTGAACGCGATTGTTTTACCCAAGGGTAAATCTCTACCTTCAAGAACAATTAAACCTCTGGCGAACTTGACGGCATCAGACATCGACCTGAGGAACACAGGCAAGCCAGCCTGAAGCAAAGAGTCAGTATTTACTTTCAACGTCGAATCCAAGAAAACAAGATGGGAAAACGCCATCACCTCATTGTTAAAATAGGCTCTAAACAATGAAGATACGCTCAATCTGACCATCATCTCTTTTGATTGGATCAGAACGTCTCCATAGACTACCCTCACACCTTTAAAGATAAAGCTAACCGATACCGGATCAAATTCTGACCCAGCAACTGAAACTTCTACTCCATCAGCATTACTGATGGAAGCCAGGACTTTGTTTGCAAGAACCTCAGAGCCGAAAAAATAGACAACCAGAAAGGCAGATAGAGACAGTACGGATAAACACCAGAGCACAGAGGACCGCCAACCTCGGTTAACCACTTTGGACTTCATGGAAAAATCTCTTTTGAGCATTGCGACTGAAAGAGTTAAGTAGGAGGACGTTTGTTTTTGATAACTTGACGAGAAACCATTTCACCCTGCAACAAACAACATCAGACACATAGCCAGCTATGCGACCAGCGTTGCATTGATGCAAGGATGGAAAAAGACGCCATCAAAAAAATGCGAAAGCAATGACTCACCTACCCATATTGTGTGACCGAAGAAAAGGCTGATTACCAGCTCATAACTTCTTTAACAAAAGGAATGGTTAATTTTCGCTTCGCTCGCAGAGAAGCGCTATCAAGTTTTTGCAGCATCCGGAAAAGGTAATCCATATCGCTACTGCTTCGATGGATAATAAAACGTGCGACCTCTTCACTGATATCCAGTCCCCGAAGATGAGCACGCAGCTGAAAGGCAGAGACCTTATCTTTATCGTTTAAAGGGTGCACCTCAAAAACCATCCCCCAACCAAGACGCGATACAAGATCCTGCAGATCTATGTTCAGCGCTTTCGGCGGATTATCAGCGGCTACAAAAAAACGGGTTTCAGATTCACGCAGACGGTTAAACAGGTCAAAAAGCGCTTCTTCCCACTCAGGAATACCAGCTACCAGACCTATATTGTCAACACAGACCAACTGAAGCTGTTCCATTCCTTCCAGCATCGCTGGCGGATAATGAACAAGCTCTCTCATGGGCAGATAAATACTGCGACCATTCTGACTATCTATTTGATGGCAGGCAGCCTGCAGCAAATGACTGCAACCCACACCCCTGGCACCGTAAAGAAAGATGAATTGCTCAGATTCCATTCCCGGAACCTGCCTCTCCATATTCAATAGATTAACCAGCGTTTCATTCCGCCCGTTATAAAAATTGGCGAATGTTGTATCGTCCCTTAACTGGACGCCAAGCGGCAATTGCACAGGCAGACTCATATCAGACATCTGATCCGTAAAGAAATCTCTCTCACCCAAGATTTCAAGGGTACATGGATGTGCAAACCTGGTTTATCAGACCGCCTCAATAAAGACCTTCTGTTGTAAAATGTCCCACCAGGTATGAAAAACACGATAATGCACTCTCGTTTTTCATTTTCAGATAGCTTATTAATACCTATCTGGTATTAATTGCAAATCTTAACTGGGCACTATCGTAAAAATAAACATAATTTTTGATTAAAATCAATAAGCTAGCTAATTTCCTGACTCAACTTTACTTACCTGCAACAGAAAAATCACTCATCAGTCATACCTGCATGATAGAGGTCACTGGCTTTGTAATTTCGATGCAGATGACGCAAGAGTACCATAATTATTGCTGCCATTGGCAAGGCCATAAGCATTCCAATAAACCCGGATAACTGGCCACCAGCCATTAAAGCGAAAATAACCGCTACCGGGTGAAGGCCTATCTTGTCGCCAACCAGCCATGGAGTCAGTATCCAGCTTTCCAGCGCCTGACCTATCATGAAAACGGCCACCACCATAATCAGGCCGAAATTACTGTCAAACTGAAAGAATGCAACCACTATGGCTGCCGAAAATCCCAGGACAAAACCCATATAAGGGACAATACTGGCCAACCCGGCAATCATCCCTATAAGAATAGCAAACTCCAAACCGGTCAGTGCCAGCCCCACACTATAGATGATACCCAGAGCAATCATGACCATGAACTGGCCTTTCAGGAAAGCTCCAAGAACCTCGTCGCATTCACGAACCAGCCCCATAATAAGTGGCTCGACATTTCTAGGCATCATCATGCGCAGATGAAACATCATCTTGTCCCAGTCCCGCAACAGGTAAAAAGTCACAACGGGCACCAGCACCAGATTTGCTACAACGCCCGCCAGCACCATAGACGAACGAGAAACAGACAGCCCGATGCTGGCAAGGAATCCACCTGCCTGCTGCCATTGGCCCGCCATTTTTTTTGCCAGTTCACTCAGATCAAACAGGGCTGGATCGACATCAGCGTAGAGTATTAACTGGGGTACGACATTTGATCTTAACCACTCTTCCCAGACAGGTAACAGATTAATTAACACCTTCAACTGATGAATCAACATGGGAATAATCACCAGAGACATGATCGCCAGCAGACTGAACAAGGTAAGAAACACAACCGAAACAGAAAGCGCACGGGACAACCCCCATGCTTCCAGCCTATCCGCCAGAGGATCGCCCAGATAGGCCAGCACCATACTGATAACAAACGGCGTTAACACCGGCCCCAGAAAGTGCACTGATACAATGATCGTCAGCCCTATAGCGGCCAGCATCCAACGCTGATTGATGGTCATAGAACCCTCATAAATCAAATCCGTTTTTATTTTTGTCAGCCATCATTCAACACATGATGCAGACACTTCACAACAACCTCTAGAATCTAACCCAACGATACTTGAGAACGGCTCCTTTGCCAAAACCAGTCTGTCCGGACAATTGTGTTCCGGCACTTCTGTTAAAGCCACCCTCCGAATCAGTCACCAGTTTTCTGCCAAGTGCCAGTGAATCAGACAATTGATCAACAGACCCATCTATGGACAATTCCAGCTCAACGGTGGAGCCCTTTACCTTGCGAACCGACAAATCTCGAACGGCTGTCAGCCCTTCAAGATAGTCTGTCAGGGCTGCGTAATCGTTAACATTTGAAATACCCTCCACAACCAATACCGGTTTGCTGTTAACCTCACCTTCAAAAACCGCATAGTGACTGGACAGGGCATTACCCAGAAGATCAGCCGTTTTTTGTGAAACCCCGGCGGCCACCATATTCTCAATACTGATATCTGAACGTTCTCCGCGGAAAATCAATGTAATCCGGCCATTATAACGTTCTCCAGACTGATTCAGTCGGGCTGCAATAACGGCTTCTGCACCATAGCGTCTGGAGGCGTCAACCAGTCTTGAGGTGAATAAGCCCCAGACATCGACAGTTGAAACCGCGGTACTGTCTTCAAAATCCATGAGAGGAAGCGTCATTGGCAGCCCACGATTTCTAAATTGTACTTCCATAACAGAAGGCAGCTCAGCACCACTTTTGAGGATGTCTCGACCAATGCCGTCATCAACAGCCAGCCACATTAACGTTGTCGGTCTGCTGACGCCCCAGATAGCCACACCCGCCTGACGGAGCAGGTTATTCACAGCCTGTTCGTTAAAAGCCACCTGAAGCACTTGTTGACTGCCTGACTCACTGCTTTGTTTTTGATAACCAAAACCCTGAATATAACTGGAAGGGCTATCCATCGCTGCCCGGATTTTTGGATTAGATAATGGTTGCCTCTGCCCGGCCACCTTGACAATAACGTCACCCAGTGCCCGACTGACGGCCTGCTCACGCTCTCTCTCCCCCTGACCACTGACGGGGATTTCATCCCGATAGAGACCTTCAACCTTTGCGGCAACAGTCCATTGGGGTAATGCTAAAAGCACAGCCAGAATAAGCGTTACAAAAAAACCTTTTTGCCTGACAGCCATGCCAAAAAACCTGTGAGTCAATAATTGATAGCAGGATATTCTGCCACATCTTTTATCGAGTTTCCGGAGTTATGTATACAGATTCAGTAATGACTCTGAATTTTCGGCTTGCCGGGCATATCAAACCGTACAACTCTGGTACCCCCTTATAGTAAAAACCCGACAAATAATCGGTTTTTACACAGTAAAGTATGATTTTTTCTCTCTATTCAAGCTAGAATGGCGCGCTCTGATTATCCATTTTCCCATTGGTGCGGATTCACCTCAATGAATAAACCTGATTCCAGGAACTCCCTGAGTTACAAAGATGCCGGTGTTGATATTGATGCAGGCAACGCGTTGGTCGAGCGTATCAAGCAGGTTGCTAAAGCCACTTCCCGTCCAGAAGTCATGGGTGGATTAGGTGGTTTTGGCGCGCTCTGCCAGATTCCAGCTGGCTACAAAGAGCCTGTTTTGGTATCCGGCACAGACGGAGTTGGTACAAAACTGAAATTAGCCATGGATCTCGGTATGCACGATAATATCGGCATTGATCTGGTGGCTATGTGTGTAAACGATCTATTGGTGTGTGGCGCTGAACCACTATTTTTCCTCGATTATTATGCAACAGGCAAGCTGAACGTTGATGTAGCAGAACGTGTAGTCAGTGGTATAGGCAAAGGTTGCCAGCTGTCAGCCTGTTCACTGATTGGTGGCGAAACCGCTGAAATGCCAGGTATGTATCAGGGCGATGATTACGATCTGGCCGGTTTCTGTGTAGGTATTGTTGAAAAAGCCGACATAATCGACGGCAAGAAAGTAGCCGCCGGTGATACGCTTATTGGTCTGAAATCCAGCGGGCCCCATTCCAACGGATACTCATTAATTCGTAAGGTGCTTGAGGTTTCCGGTGCAGATCTGGCACAGACTCTAGGTGATAAACCTCTGTCAGAACACCTTATGGCGCCCACACGCATCTATGTACAATCACTGCTGCAGCTACTGAAAGAAATTCCTGTTCATGCCATGGCACACATTACCGGTGGTGGTTTGCCAGAGAACCTGCCAAGAGTAATTCCAGAAGGCTGTCGTGCTGTTATCAATTCTGACAGCTGGGAAATACCGGAGATTTTCCGTTTTCTTCAACG
>CBDBOO010000074.1:0-122081 GCA_965208385.1 Endozoicomonas sp. | reverse complement strand
GTTTTGCAGCGAGTTGGGCTTGTCCAACTCACGGAGAAATTATTATTCTGCAGAGATTTTAAAAGCATCTCTTCCAGAAGAGCTGACTCATCTGATTATCAATTCAATGACGGAAATAAAAAAACAAATGAAAAAAAGATACCTCCAGAGAATCTGTATAGAACTTCAAAAGTGTGAGTCGGAGGCTAAGGAAATGCGTTCAAAGTATGGAGATACTGTCTACTTTACAGATGAATTAAATATTTTTCATAATGAGATGTACGTTAGAAGACTAGGAGATGCTGAAAACCCTGTACCTGTTATAAACAGACAGGCTCCTGTTGAATGTTTTTTATTTCTCACACTGAACGCCTCAATGTTGCCGCTTTGGGCTCTGTTTAATACCGAAGGGAAGCCTGTAGATCCATTTGTATCAATGGCCAGAATATATAAAACGATTGTAGGTGGTGACTTAGTTGGAAAAAATAAATTTGAAAGCATATTTACCTACTTGCTAGAACGGTTAAAAAATCATGAGGATTCAAAGGCAGATGGTTTTAGTTCTGTTTTTTTTGAAATCCATGCAGCTTTTGAAGAATTTAAAGCTATAACGGACGGGTTCAGTAAAGTAAAGGTAGAAATGTTTCTGAAGAGTGAAACCGAAATTGAAAACCCTGTGGACTTTGCTAGGGAGCCAGGGCGATCTCATTTGACAAACACCAATCCTGTTGCATATTCAAAAAGCTAGCTTTAAAAACTGAATTTTTGAGAAGTACAGGAAATTAGGCTTATTTTGGTACTTTTGTGTGCTGAATAATTAGCCAAACAGAGAAAGTTAGTGCCAAATGAGATCGCCCTGGCTAGGGAGCAGATAATAAATAAGGTTGTTGGCTGGGTTCTGCGCTGGTGTGAGTATTATGGTGAATCAGGTCTGAGTGCAGAAGAGAGAAAAAGGCTGAAAAACCATATGTCCAGAAAAGCTATAAAGCATTCTACTAGAGCTGGTTATTGTATAGATATAACGACGATCTACAACTACTGCCATGACCTAATTCTTCGAAAAGTTGTTACAGTTGAAAGTGAAGAAAAGGATTGGCGGGAAGATTTTGCTGAAGGGTATGAAAGTTTTCTCAGAGCACATTTAGGTATATATCCTTATTACGGTCATGAAGCTGAAAATAATTTCATTTGCAGTCTTGGGAAATTTATCAATGAAAAGGACGTGATAGATTCCGGCTCAGAGATACCAGAATTTACAAAACATTGAACATGTATATATCCGGTTCTGTCTTGGATATACATTTTGGCTAAACCCAGCGACGCCAAATCCCCTCCCAATGTCGCCAGACTCCTGAAATCATGGGAGCATGAATAGTGCGTCTGTTGATCATGCGGCGACGGTGACCTTCCGTTGTAACGCCTGCAAAAATACTTTTGATGCTGCCCCTGACCGGATTGAAGGCGAACCGGTCAGAGCGCATCCTTATCGCTACTTTGCCAACTGTTCGAGCTGCGGTGAAGAAGTGTCGCAAGTGCCCTGGCAAGTGGGTGTCTTCAACGCTAATCTGGCTGCCACCGGACCAAAGACGCCTGAAGGGAAAGCCCGTTCTGCTGCCAATATCGTCGGGCATCCCACGCCACAGGAAGCATCAATTACCCGTTTCAATGCTTTGAAACACGGGGCATCTGCCAAAACAGCCCTGTTCTTTCCAGCCAGCCCGGGTAAATACCCCCAGTGCAACAACTGTGATGTTGATCACGACTACTGCCGTACACAACCAGCCTGCATAAAAAAGACTGAACTCACCATGCGGCATCTGATTGCAGTGCAAACTGGCAACCCCGAATACCTCAAGGAAATGCATGCCATCCAGCAGGCCAACCTGTCAGCCCTGTTCGATGACATGATGCAATCCATTGTTGGCGACGGTGTCTCCCTGAAAAATCCGGTTCATAGCTTTGATAAAGACGGCGGTTTTCACATGGCCCGTTACGTTGATGTAGCCCGAAATACTCAAACTCTGGAAGAGATCAAGGCTCACCCTCTGCTCAAGCCGCTCTTTGAGCTGATGAGTAAAAACAACCTGACCCTGGGTGATCTCAATATGACTCAGAAAATTCAGGTGGATCAGGGCATCCAGCAGGGCCAGCTGCAACAGGATGACATGGGGAATGAAAACTCATGGTATCGAACACTCTCAGTTATGAAGAAGTGGTTTTTGCTGATGAAGTAACAAACGAAGATAGGGCTGGAAAACAAAGCAAAATAAACTGGCTCAATAAAGAGCCTTATTCGGTACAATATCAAGTGCTCGGCAGTCAGAAAAAAACACAGGCTCTGCAGGAAGGTCTGTTGACAGAGAACGATATCGAACGTCCTTGGAAGGAGATCAAACACAAGTATGAGGATTACCTTTGATGACCGATTCAGCTCCCTCCAGCGCAAAGCAGAACATCAAGCCCATTGAGACAGTTACCTGCCCGTGTGGGCACAAAATTCATGACGGTGAAGGGTTCGATCCCGCTGTGTGTAGTGCATGAAGGAGTGGCGCTGTGCCGGTGTATGGAGTGGGTAACTGTGCCGGTGGGGTATATTCCTTATTGATGGTAGTTCCATAGTACGATTTTTTTCTTTATAACTGTACTGACTATAAACAAGGAGTCAGTATATGCGCATAATTCGACCAGAATTAAAAATTGATCAAGAACGTCCATTTGAAAACGACAGATTGAACCGTGAACCAAAATGCGTAGAGCTAACAAACTTGGTTCAAAACATTACTGACCCATTAGTGATTAATCTTGATGGACAATGGGGTGAAGGTAAGAGTACGTTTGTACAAATGTGGCAGGCACACCTAAAGCTTGCAGGAAAGCAGAGTGATAAAGCAGAAGGATTTGAATCAATTTACATTGATGCGTTTGCTCATGATTATATGGATGATCCGTTTGTTGCTGTAGTCACATCTGTATATTCACAAATAAAAGAGAATTTCCCTGAACAGGAGGGTCTGGTTAACGAAGTAGAAAGCTTCAAAAATAAAGCTATATCTGCAGGTAAAAAGGTGATGACATTTGGAGCAGGTTTAGCCGTTCGGGTTGCAACATCAGGAGCCCTGGACGGAGAAGATTTTGAGGCTGTATCCAAAGATATTTCAAAGAAGTCTGGTAGTGCTGTTGAAAAGTATCTCCGCAATAAATTTGAAAATGATTCAGAAAAAGAAGTTATAAAGCAGTTTAGAGATCAACTACAAACTTTAGGCAAAGCAGTTCGAGAATATCAGAACTTCCCTCTCTTGATTATCATCGATGAACTTGATCGGTGTAGACCCACTTTTGCAATAGAAATGCTCGAAAAAATCAAGCATCTGTTCTCTGTGGAGAATGTTACTTTCCTTTTGGTTACTAATAATGAGCAGCTTGAATGTTCTATAAGGTCAGTTTATGGGGAGTCCATTAATGCAGGTTTGTATTTGCAAAAATTCATAACCTTAAGTTTCTATCTCCCAAAGTCTGATTCCAACGGCAAAGGAAAAAATAGTCCATATATGAATTTTTGCTTACAGCTGACCAAAGATCATGAGTTTGAAAGTAATATTCGTGATTCAAATTCAGTTGTAATGCAATTATGCGCTATCGCAGAGTACTACAGTATGAGCTTGAGACAAATAGAGAAAGCAGCTCAACGACTGGCGTTATTATTTAGTGTTGCAGATTATGAGGCTAGAGAGCTTGCTGTGATTCTTTCTGCTTGGAGTGTGATCGATAGTTGTCTTTTACATAGTATCCTGATGGGTAAAACCAATCTTAAAGCTCTGACTGAAAAATTCAAACTAGCCCCCATAATTGATGAGATGAAAGTAATCAAAAATCACCCAAGCAAAAAGAAAGCACTATTTGCAGGTGTCGCATGGGTAATACAGGTATTTGGAAGTAAGGCAGATAGAGTGAATTTTTCAAATGAAATCAATTCGTTTGCCCATGGAGAGTTTTCATTTTCAGACCCTAGGGAAGAAGCTCTGGTTGTGGCGGAGCGTTTGGTTGGTTATCAGAAATAAAGGATAGTACTGCGGTTCAGATAATACTAAATGCTAAACCGTATATAAGAAGGATGGCTCCAGAAACCATTGCGCCTGATATTATATCGCAATGGTCGGAGTAAAAATCGTGCAGTTTAAATTTAGATGTGTAGATGTTTGTATAACATTGTTCAGTCGAACCTATAATGTCAGCACAATCATCCCAAATAGAGAGCAGATGCTGAGATGAACTGGTTTTGTCCTCTCTATTTGTTAGCTTGTATTGTAACTTTACAATTCTATCTATATCGGAAAAATCTGTACCAGTATGTTTTTTTAGTGAAATAAGCTTCATTTCAAGTAAGTGAAATAATTGGTTGCATTGTGCTTCTGCCATAGCTGGATCTATATCTTCTTTATCCCAAAGTCTACATCCTAAAAGGAATAAGTCTTTCATTAATGTTTCGATCTGATCGCATAATGTTCGAATTTCGGATCGTTTAGAGGCGCTGGATGAAACGTATGAAGAATAGATCCATCCAGAGATGGCAAGGCATGTAACGATAATAAATTCAAGGAAAGTCATTGCTGACTTGCCGATTCCCTAATTCGAGTCCAAGCTTGTTTCACCGCTATCTCGAGGAAATCATGTTTTATTTTTAACCGCATTTTTAAATCTTCAAGTTTATACCCTTCACGAATCAACCCACCAAAAGCCTCATCCAGAAAACTTGGTCCGTATCGGTTATAACCGGTTAGATCAACGAGGACGCTTCCATCCTTGTTTCTATCCAAGGCTGGTATAAGGTACTTTTCACGAAAGACTTGGCCGTTTGCAGGGCCATCTTCTGGGTACCGTCCAAAGGGTCTAGGATTGAAATCCTTTACTACACTGATCATTTCACTCATCACTCAACCTAATATTCCATTGCACAAGTGTACCATGGATGGATTCCTTAGAGTTTCTCAGTTTTGGCCTAGACTTGCTAGATTTCTCGTAAATTCCATGGTTTGAGCATATCCATAATGTGCCATTTGAATTCGAATCTACTAGCTCAAGTATGCTCTCACTGCCTAATCCGTGCTTCTTTTTCTTCAGACGTGTTGTACCTTGGATCATAGATGCCTTTATAACAGAAGCATCTTCTGCTCTAGATATAGCTAAGATTACTGATTTCATAAGAGACGGTCTTTCTTTTGCCATCTCGCGAAACCATTCTTGATGTTGTAGGGTTTTCGGGATTCCAACCCCAGCATCATAAATAACCAAATATAATTGCTCGTCGGTTATTTCAAAATACAGCCACCACTTTTTCTCGCTTACAATCCCTTCCTTAGGGTAAGCATGGTAGTTGACATTTGTAACAGTCTCGGAAAGAGAACTTCCAATTCTAGATTCTTGCTCGGCATCGAAGTTTTCCAATTCTATTATCTTATCTACGACTCCCTCCCATGCTTGAATATTTTCGTGTGAACAGTCACCAGAAACTATCTGAATAATATTCTCAAAACCTGAACTTGCCACTGGATGGCCTACAAGATCTGCTATTCCAGATTTATAGATCATTTTTTTAACCAAATAATTTGCATTAGAGAGATTAAGGAAAAACTTTCTTTTGGGAACCTTTCGTAAAATTTGCTCAAGTTTGGCGTATAACAGTACTGCAATATGAGCCATGAGACGGGAGTCTTTACTAAATTTTATGACAATATTGTTGTCTTGAGCGTGTTTCTCAATGCCATCAAGCCATATACAGAGGTCGGCATGTGAGGAAGAAGAAAACAGCCCATTTCTAGATGCTGGGGCATTAAATAAATCTAAACCAATAGTTCTTTTGTATGTGACCACTTTAAGTGGGTTATAAGCTTTACCCTGTCTACCAAGGTTTTTCTTGGTTCTCACTTTTTGTCGGCGTTCAGCTCTCCAGTGTCCATGCCCTTTGGTGTACTTATACAAAACTACTTCCTTGTGATAGTTGGTACATTCGTATATTAACGTATAAGTCAGAGCCTACTAACTGTTTTTATATATCAGACGACACCTAATCCTCTCCCATTGTCGCCAGAATCCTGAGATTCTGATATCTACCAAAAAGGCGTTTGAAGCCCGGCAACCTGACTCATCCTCCAGGCATGAGCCCAGTTACCGGGCTTTTTCGTTTATGGCTTTCGGCAGATATCAACAGGAATGGGCAATGTGACAACAGCACATCGAATTGTTCAACTCTCTGAATCAGACCAGCACGAACGCATTCGTATGCTGGCAGATAGGTTTCGGTGGATTCTAAAGCTCATCAGAGCTGGATGACCGTCAGATTTAGGTGACTGGCCTTTTTTTCGTATCAGTAACGAAGCTAGAAGTGTACTTTCCTGTCGGTGACACTCTGAGAATCAGCCCCTGTGATCTAATCTTTCCAGAGTCATGTTCCTGTTCTTGTCGGTATGAGTGCTCAGCCAAGCATCGGATCTATTTCTTTGGTATATACAAATTACTATCAGCTCACATTTTCTTGTCATGGTTTTTCAGCAACCTTAACAGGATATTCGAGCTTAAACTTTGAAATAGAGGAGATAAAGATGATTTTCTGTTTGAGGTTGAAGGGGGGTTGGCTTATAAGCAAAGGTCTGGATGCGAGATAATGGCGAATGTGCGACGCCTTGCCACTTCCGGTGCTAGTTCACTCATTGATATCTGCCTGGTTCGGTAAAAAAACGCAGGATTATACCCTAAACGTCGGGAGTCTACAGGGGTAAAGCTCAGGCAGGGGCTCTTTAGTTTGTATCATGAGACGAATTTTTGAATAAACCCTGAGAGAAATCTCCCGACACACTAGTAATCGGGGTAATTTATTGGGGAGCATCCCGCGAATGTTTGATCGCTTCAGAAGTGGTGCGAATTCTACCAAACCTGTCTACCATCCTTTGGCAGACAGTGATGAAAGTAGAGATTCTTTGGATGAGGCACAGTGTTGGAAAGGCAGAAAGGTCAAATCGCAGCCTTCTCTGGAACGGGCTCTGCATGGTCCCAGAAAAACAACGGGGCAAGAATGTCAGAGTCAGCTTCGTGAGCAGTACGGTGCGTACGTTGAGAGGAAGGTGGCCGGAAATATTGATCCAGCTAAACAGTTGGACAGTCGAAAGGTCGCTTCTTTAAACGGGAAGGCCCATTCACTGCTTCATGATATCCATGACAAAAATCGCAGGCAGATTGATAAGTGGATAACAGATGAAAGCAAAGCCGGGTTGGTGGCAGAACAATTTGAACTGGAAACGGGCTACCAATGGTCCAGCGTCAGCACTCAGGAGCGCAGGCTGATGGTTGATGAAGTCCGAACCCTGCTGGCAGGCAGCAGGGAAAAGCTCACTCGTGAGCATGCTTCCTATATTGCCGGGCAATATCTTCAGAATCATCAATCTCATTTCGTAAGCAATTGCCCGGCGACCAGCGAGTTACTTACGGAGATGTTTGATGAAGGGCCACCGCTGCTATCCGGGCATTTCAGTGCATGGGCCGAGCAGAATCATCAAAATAGAGTTTCCGAAGGGTTGACGGACAAGGATGTGCGTCTGGTAAGAAACTTCCAATATTTGGCGAATAATACCTCAGGGTTGCTTTCTTCCTCTCATTTTGATGATCTGAAGGAGGCTGATTATAAGCAGCAGGTTCAGCTGGTGAGAAAACATGGCCTGAATCTGGTTAAAACGGCGAAGGAAATAGAAGCGTTTGGAGAAAATCTGGACCCTGCTCTTAAGGATGCAATGATAGAGGACTTGAAAGGTCAGCTGCAGAGCGTTACCCGTCATGGCAAACAGCTGGAAGTGAATGCGAAGCAAGACCCGCTGAATAATGACAACTGGCGAACTATCAAGAGAAATGAATTGCTGGCGGCTATCGATGTTTTAACCCATGAAATGAGTGGGTTAATGGCAAGGGAGGAATCCGGGAAAGCGTCTGTAAAAGATTTGCTCAGGCTCAGTGCTGTTGAAAAAATGATTGATGAACTTGATGAGCAGATAGTGGAACTGAAAAAAGGCATAGACGACGATTTCCCGGATACCAGATTTCAAGTCTATGACCCTGATCATCCCCGTGATGCCAAGACATTCAGAAAAAAGGTTGAAAGATGGATGTCGGTCAGTGGTATAAAAAGTGGTCAGATCAAAAAGAGAATGAAAGCTGCCCGTCATTTTCGAATGTCTTCAGAAAACTGGGAGCCGATTGTCAAGAAACTGGAGGTGCGGGTTGCCGGCAAACCGTATTCATGCACCAGTCAAATAATTCCGGCGAGCTGTTTGCAGTTAAAAAGCGGCGGTAATACTGAAGGCAGTGTGGATATTTTTCCGAAACATTATTTGAATAAAGGCGTACCTTCCACAGGGACCAAAGAAACAGAGCACGCAGTGAATCTCAATGAAACCCGTATGGAAGTTGATGGGGTAGAAGTCTATACAGGGATTCGATCCGGTACCCTGAGTGCCTACGGAATAAAGGACAAGGATGAGCGTCAACTGGCGACTGCTGCAAGGGCCAAAGAGTTGATTACGGCGGTGTTAAGACAGAAACTGGAGGAGAATCCTGAATTGCTGGATGATGCCGCCAAAGGTGTGCCGGTCGATCTGATGTTTGCCTCCACATCGATGCTGTCACCGGATAAATTCCGTCATTACACGCATATCCATGATGATGAATTGAAAATGCAGGCAGAGCAGGATCAGGCTCTGCATGATCTGGAGCATGAACTTAAAAATACGCCGCTGGAGATTGTAGACAGTCAGGGGAGAGTCAGGAAAATACCAGTCAATCTTGATGTGTCTACCACCAGTGTCGGAGTTAATTCGGTGTCTTTGTCGGGTGTTGGAAAACTACTGCTAAGACCCTGGGCAGAAGCTGAAAAATATAATCTTCCGGGTTTGAAAAAGATCATGGGGAGTACCGCACCCGGAGATAAGATTGGAGGTTGGGCAGGTAAGTTTCTGGCAGGAAAGGCCAGTGCTGAAGATAAACGAATTGTTATTGAGTTGGTTGAACAAAGTCGTGACCTCTATACCACGAAAGATTACCGGTCAGAAGGGGACGATGCCTATAAACTGGTAGAGCGGTTGCAGCTGTTGAACTATCGAGTGGGAGCCAAGGGGCATTTCAATTGCAAAAGTGGCAAAGACAGAACCGGAGAGGCCGATGTGGGAATCAAGCGACTGGCTACCCAGATTAAAGTGCTTGGTTACGTGCCTGATCCCAGGGCACCCGTCACACAAGAGGAGAAAGTACTCTCCCAGCAGTTCCTGATGGAAACGGGTAATCTGGAGTTACAGCAGAAAAATATTAATATACAGGGATATAAAACCAAAACCGGGAAAAAACGCGTGGGGCAGAGTGTTTTTAAAATGTCACATAAACCCCGGTTTCCAACGGATACCAGGGTAAGGTGAAAAATTGCGTTTAATTGCTTCTTGCCACGGCAAAGCGAGCCAGATCTATCATCGCGTCACGATAGGTACTATCCGGTAATACATTTAAGCTGTTGATGGCTTTTTCTGAATATTCACGGGCCAGCTGAGCGGTGTAATCCAAAGCACCACATTGACGCACGGCCAGAGCAATTTCATCTATCTTCTCAAGACCACCTTGTTCAATAGCATCCCTGACCAGATCTTTTTGTTCTGATGTACCCTTTTGCAGGGTGTAGATTAACGGAAGTGTGGGCTTTCCTTCAGCCAGATCATCACCCAGGTTTTTACCCATGGCCTGACTGTCACCGTCGTAATCCAGGAGATCATCAATCAGCTGGAATGCGATACCCAGGCAATTACCATATTGAGCAAGAGCGTCTTCTGTTTTCTGATCCACCTTGGACAGCACTGCGGCAGTCTGGCTGGAAGCTTGAAACAGCATGGCTGTTTTGCAGCGAATGACTTCCATGTAACGTTTTTCGCTTACATTGACGTCATTAATGTTCATCAATTGCATGACTTCGCCTTCAGCGATGACATTGGTGGCATCGGCCAGAATATCCAGTAGCCTGAAATTTTCCAGTTTTACCATCATCTGAAATGCCCGGGAGTACAGGAAATCTCCGACTAATACGCTGGGAGCATTGCCCCAGAGAGCGTTCGCTGTATCGCGGCCACGGCGCAGATCAGACTGGTCGACCACATCATCATGGAGCAGAGTCGCAGTGTGGAGAAATTCAATGATTGCAGCCAGGGGAATATGACATTCATCCCTATAACCGCAAGCCCTGGCTGTCAACAGGACAAGCAGGGGGCGCAGGCGTTTTCCACCGGACTTGATGATGTAGTGGCCAACTTTGCTGACCATTGGTACATCCGAGTGTAATTGTTCCTGAATACACTGGTTGACCAGCTGGAAATCTTCATGAACAACGGTTTGAAAAGAAGCTTGTTTGCTATCCGACATTGGGCTGCTTAATGCGCAAAATCAGGCATCGTATTTAGTGGGTGCTGATCTGTCAATAGTCAAGGCGTAAGAGTCTGTAATCTGGTGGTATAAAAATGCCCTGAGTCATCGACTGATTGAATAAGGGATTGGGTGTTTTTGTTAATTTCCTGATGATTAATCTGCAGTATGTCGAAGCAGTACTTACAACAACCAAAGTCCGTTTTCTTTGATCTAAGTCTATATACAGGCTGTATTAATACGGGTGTGGTTCGACATCTATAGGTACATTCAATATAGTGGCTGCGCCAATGCACCTGCTTTTCGAAAAAATATGTAAAGCGTTGGATATGGCAAGTCACAGGATAAAAAACAGATTGTTTTGTTTTGATACTTCCTGATGACTTCATATTGAGTTCTGCGGGCCGTAATCTGAGATCAAGAATCTGTATCAGATTAAGGTCTCTGTGTCAGGTCTGTAAATTTCGAATGAAAACATAAAAACACAATATTGGAGCCATGCTGTATGCGTAAGCTTATGACACCTTTGTGCGCAGCTTTTTCTGTTGCAACTGCCCTTACTTTTTCTGTTGCCGCTCAGGCAGCGCCTGACATTACCCATGTATCAATAGGTACCGGCGGAGTGACGGGTGTTTATTATCCCACCGGTAGTGCAATGTGTACTCTGGTCAACAGGAATACCAAGAAGCACGGCATTCGTTGTTCAGTTGAAGCTACTGGCGGTTCTGTATACAACATTAATACCATTCGTGCCGGTGAGCTGGATCTGGGGGTTGCCCAGTCTGATCAGCAATTTAATGCCTGGAACGGAATTGGCGCTTTTGAAAAAGCAGGGGCCTACAAAGATCTGCGATCTATTTTCTCGGTCTACACGGAAGCCTTTACGGTTGTTGCCCGTAAAGACGCTAATATCAATAATTTTGATGACCTGAAAGGCAAACGGGTCAATATTGGTAACCCGGGTTCTGGTCAGCGCGCTACCATAGAGGCCATCATGGATGAAAAGGGCTGGACAATGGACAGCTTTAAACTGGTTTCAGAACTGAAGGCTGCCGAGCAGGCTCAAGCCCTGTGTGATAACAAAATTGATGCCATGGTTTATTTTGTTGGTCATCCCAATGGCGCCATTCAGGAAGCAACGACGTCCTGTGATGCCAATATTGTTGCAGTGAACGATAAGGACGCTCAACAGATGGTCTCCGAGAAATCTTACATGGTGTCCTATGACGTTCCGGCGGGAATGTACAAGGGTAATAAATCGAGCACCACAACCCTTGGAGCCAAGGCTACTTTTGTAACCTCGGTGAATACCGATGAAGAAAGTATTTATCAGTTAACCAAGGCTGTTTTCGAAAACTTTGATCGCTTCAGTCGTTTGCACCCTGCTTTCTCAACCCTCAAAAAAGAAGATATGGTGTCTGACGGTAATACCGCACCGCTGCATCCAGGTGCTGCCCGCTACTTCCGTGAAGTGAGTCTTCTGAAATAATTAGCCTCAAACAGCCATAAGTCGGATAGGCATTTCCCTTCAGGATACGGGAGTGGCTGCATTGTTATAAAAAATTGCTTCATGAGGGTGTTGGGATGTTAAACCACTCAATACGCTCATGTTTCATTTTTCTCATCAGGTACAAAAAATCAGAAATGCACGTCAACTATGTGTTTCAGGCTGTTTCATATTCAACAGGTATTCAGCATACGATTTAACGCAGAAGAGTATTTTAGTTAATGCAAAATAATCATTCAAAGACGGACCAATCTCCAAAAATTGATCAGGAATCAATGCAGGGTTTGGCTCTGGATGCTGACTCGGGAGCACGCCATCCCACAGGCATAACCGGGAAGCTGATTGCTGGAATTGCAATTATCTGGTCATTGTTTCAGTTATGGTATGCCTCACCACTGCCTTTTATTCTGAATTTCGGCATATTGAACGACACTCAGGCTAGGGCCATACATCTGGCTTTTGCTGTTTTTCTCGCATTTACTGCGTTTCCTGCCTTTAAATCTTCATCCCGTCACTCTATTCCAGCTGCAGACTGGTTACTGGCGGGTCTTGCTGCTTTTTCTGCCAGCTATCTTTATACGTTTTACAGTGCGCTGGTTACAAGGCCCGGAGCGCCAATTATGTTCGATGTAGTGACCGCGTGTGTTGGCATGCTGTTACTTCTGGAAGGCACTCGTCGTGCGCTTGGGCCTCCTCTGATGATCGTTGCAGGTATTTTTCTGGTCTATATTTTTGCCGGTTCTTATATGCCGGAAGTGATTTCCCATCGCGGAGCTTCAGTGACCAAGGCAGCCAGTCATCTATGGCTGACCACCGAAGGCGTGTTTGGCATTGCTCTGGGTGTATCCACCAGTTTTGTATTTCTATTCGTTCTTTTTGGTGCTTTGCTTGAGCGTGCCGGAGCGGGCAATTATTTCATTAAAATGGCTTTTGCCATGCTGGGGCATTATCGCGGTGGACCTGCGAAGGCGGCTGTACTGGCTTCAGGTATGACAGGGCTTATTTCGGGTTCTTCCATTGCCAATGTTGTAACAACGGGCACTTTTACTATTCCATTGATGAAGCGAATGGGGTTTCCAGCTCACAAAGCCGGAGCGGTAGAAGTAGCCTCCAGTTGTTATGGGCAGATTATGCCACCCATTATGGGGGCTGCTGCGTTTCTGATGGTTGAATATGTGGGTATTTCCTATATCGATGTCATCAAGCATGCCTTTGTTCCTGCAGTGGCTGCCTACATGACATTTTTGTACATCATTCATCTGGAAGCGTTGAAAGCTGATTTACAGGGATTGCCCCGAACGGGTGAGCTGCCTTCCTGGAAAGCACGGATTTTGCGCAGTGGTATTATAATTTCCAGTCTTCTGGTTATTGCCGGTGTCGTCTATTATGCGTTGAGCTTTGTTAAAGCTATTGCAGGTGATGCGGCCAGTGCAGTGGTTGGTGTTTGCGTGCTGATTGCTTATGTTGGCCTGGTTGCATACTCAGCCAGATACCCTGATCTGGAAATAGACGACCCTGATAGCCCGGTTCAGACGCTGCCTGAATTAGGGCCAACGGTTAAGTCCGGGCTGCATTTTTTATTGCCTGTGGCCATTCTTATCTGGTGCCTGATGGTTGAACGACTGTCTCCCGGCTTATCTGCTTTTTATGCCACCGCATTCATGATGTTTATTCTGATCACCCAGAAAACGCTGTTTGCTTTCTTTCGTAAATCAGAACGGCTTTTGGATGGCTTCAGGGAAGGGTTGTCCGATTTGATCGCAGGGCTGGAAACCGGTGCCCGCAATATGATCGGTATTGGCGTTGCCACTGCGGCTGCGGGCGTTGTTGTTGGTGCTGTGACGCTAACAGGGTTAGGGCCTGTGATGACATCTTTCGTTGAATGGCTGGCGGGTGGCAATCTTATAGCAATCTTGCTACTTATTGCCGTTATCAGTCTTATTCTTGGAATGGGTCTGCCGACAACCGCCAACTATATTGTTGTGTCCAGTCTGATGGCGCCGGTTGTTATTGAACTGGGTGCCCAGAATGGGTTGGTGGTACCTTTGATTGCCGTTCACCTGTATGTTTTTTACTTCGGGATTATGGCCGATATAACCCCTCCTGTGGGACTTGCGGCTTTTGCGGCTTCAGCCATTTCCGGTGCCGATCCGATTAAAACCGGAGTGCAGGCGTTTCGCTACGCCATGCTCACTGCTGTACTGCCACTGATGTTTATTTTCAATACGGATATTATTCTTGTGGGGGTTGACAGTTTTTGGCAGGGCGCAGGTATTTTTCTGGTAACTCTCACGGCGATGTGTTTGTTTGCGGCTGCCATGCAAGGGTATTTCACTACGCGCAATACCAAACTGGAATCGGTCTTTTTGATTCTGATTGCTTTTACCCTGGTAAGACCTGATTTCTGGCTTGATCAGGTAGAAGCTCCGTATGAATCCTTTGGTGGTTCAGAAATATCACAGATCGCAAAGGCACTTCCGGATGATGAACCCCTGCGATTGATCATTGGTAGTGAGAATTTTGAGGGGAAATGGGTTGAGCGTGTTGTCCTTTTACCTTTAGATGAGTCGACAATCGGCACTGACCCTGTGGCAGACGTCGGATTAACGCTTTATGAAATTGATGGCAAAACACTGATTGATAGGGTTGCTTTTGGTAGTGAAGCAGCGAAGCAGAGGCTTGATTTTGATCAGCAGATTGTTTCTGTTCAGGTTGCCAATCCGAGAGTTGCTGCTCAATGGTTTTACATTCCGGCATTATTTCTGTTGGTATTGGTGGTTGTTTCCCAGCGTCAACGGAAGCGACGGAACGTTGATAGTTTTCAGGTGGCGTAGTTAAATTCACCATGAACAAATCATCATTGTTATTCTGATGATGGTTTGTTCTGTTACACACATTATTTTCAAATATTTGTTTTCTGCTTCATCTGGATATTGTCTATTTGTCACTACCGGTTATCCGGCCTCCATTGAACAAATACCGTATATACGATTGTCGTCTGTTTCCGGTTTGTAACCTTTATACATCCGGACTGTTTCGAAAACTTCCCGGGCATCAAATTTTCCAACCAGATTCAGTGCCAGTTGATTGTTGTCTGAAACATCCAGATACACAGGCGAGCCCTGACTGTAAGAAAAAGCGGTTTGAATAAGCTCCATGGCAATCTTTTGTGAATCAGCAAACAAGGGGCCGACCTTGTGGCCTTTGTGGCATGGGCGCATTAACAGACAGCCGGTTATCCGCTGGTTGTCTATAGAGAGCAGACCTACGGCATTTTTTTGATAAAACCATTCCGGAAAATACAGGGGTTTTTCATCTGGCATCATGGGTTGGATGTATTTTTTCAGTGCAGATCCGGGTACAGATTGAATATCCAGAACAGTTTTTCCTGGTGCGTATGGTTCACTGTGTGAAGGAAGTTCAAATCGGATGCTATGGGAAGAGAGTCTGAAACCGGCTTTTCGGTAAGCATGTATTTGCGCTATAACTCCATCCAGACCGATGTTTCTTTGTCCGGCCATATGCAGCCTGTGGCGAGTCAGTTGCAACCCGAAACCCTGTCCCCTGAATGCAGGTTTTACAATGTAGAGACCAAAAAATGCCTGGTGAGAATTGTGAAGAAATACGCCTGCAGTGGCTATTAACTCTTCTCTGATAAAAAGTCCCAGAAGCCCTTTGGGGGCCATTTTGTGAAATGTCACATGATCATTCAGCCCGGGATTCCAGCCTTCCTGATAAACCCACTGAAACATGATTTGAACTTCATTGGCTGTTAATGGCCGAATTTCTATGTGATTGGTCATGCGTTCAATCTCAAAAGGTAATTCGCAATATCGGCCCTTGTGGTAAACCAGATGTGATCGTGAGAGAGCGCGTACCGGATAAAGAGCCGGATGGCTTCGCTTCGTCCCGGATGTCCGGACAGTCTGCTGTGTAAGCCAATGGACATGAGGGTAGGGCCTTTTGTGCCTTCACGGTAGAGTGCGTCAAATGTGGCTTTCAGGTGCTGAAATGCGGTTTCAGGGGAGTTCCAGCCGGCTGGCAGGCAGTATTGAATGTCATTGTTGATAAGGGTGTAGGGGATAATCAGGTGTTCCCTGGAGTCTATTGATATCCAGAAAGGCAGGTCGTCAGAATAGTCATCGCTGTCATAGAGAAGGTTTGCATCAATCAATAATTTGCGTGTATTTGGGCTGGTACGACCGGTATACCAACCTGTAACCGGTTTGCCTGTCAGCCGGTGGATAGTCTGAATACATTGCCTGATGTCGATGTTTTCCTCTTCCGAAGACATGTATCGATAATCTATCCATCGATAGCCATGACCGGCCAGTTCATGAGAAGAGTGTTTTAGTTTCTCTGTCAGGGCCGGGTTTCTTTCCAGAGCCTGGCCACAGGCAAAGAGTGTTGCTGGTATGTCGAATTCATCCAGTATTTTAAGTAGTCGCAAGCAGCCAGCTCTGGCTCCGTATGCGAACAGGCTTTCCGATGAAAAGTGCCTTTCTCCCCTGAAACTCTTAAGGCAAGGAAAGCCGCTGAAGAGATTTTCGGATTCAGAGTCGCCGTCAAGTACATTGCGCTCAGCACCTTCTTCATAATTGATAACCAGATTTATGGCAATGCGCTGTTGATCAGGCCACTGGTAGTCGGGTATTTGGCCAGCGTAGCCCTGCCAGTTGCGGGGGTGATAGTCGTTCATGGAAAGGTTCGAAAACCGAAAGGATTGCGTGGATGAGCACAGCATAGCTGATAAGACTTGCCAGCAGGCTTGCATTTCCTTAAAATTTGCGCCCTGTCTGAAAATACGGTGCGGTGTGCCATTTTGTCAGGTGTCTGAGAGAGTTGATTATTTCAGGCTCGTGAGGTGCCGCCAACCCATGCGCTTATGCAAGTGCTGTTGTGGTTTTTAGATAGAGAACAAATTCCATTCTGTACACTTGTTTCAAAAGAACAGGAGCAGGATGGATGCCTTTGACAAAGAGGCTCTTAAGGATTTTCGGAGATTGAATAATGTACGCAGTTATCAGAACTGGTGGTAAGCAGTATCGTGTCACTGAAGGGGAAACCCTGAAAGTTGAAAAGCTGGTTGTTGAAGCCGGTGGAAATGTAGAAATCAGCGACGTACTGATGATTGCTGATGGCGAAGAACTGAAATTGGGTGCTCCTGTACTGGAAGGCGCCAAGGTTACTGCTGAAGTGGTAAGCCATGGTCGTGGTCCAAAAATCAAGATCATCAAGTTCAAGCGTCGTAAGCATCACCGCAAGCAAATGGGCCACCGTCAGTGGTTCACTGAACTGAAGATCACCAGCATCGCTGGCTAATCCGACGTTTTAAAGAACTGATGGGTTCTTTGAACTCATTGACGACTTCTAAGGAATGGTTGCTGATGTGATAGTCGGCTTCCGAACCGTGATAAAAGGAGAGCAGCATGGCTCATAAAAAAGCTGGTGGTAGTACCCGTAACGGTCGCGATTCAGAAAGTAAACGCCTTGGCGTAAAAATCTACGGTGGTCAGGCTATTCAAGCTGGTAACATCATCGTACGTCAGCGCGGAACCCGTTTCCACGCTGGTGCTAATGTTGGCATCGGCAAGGATCATACCTTGTTTGCGAAAGCTGACGGCAAGGTGGTATTTGAGGTTAAAGGTCCTCAGAAGCGCAAGTATGTTCGTGTAGAAGCTGCATAATTGTGTTTTGACTGGTGACTCTTCCGTGAGAAGCTGGTTCAAAGGGAGCCCCGCTTTATGCGGGGCTTTCTTTTATCCGCTGTTTGAATAATGGCGCGGATACGCAAGAATCACTGAGATAAAGTTTCAGTAAAACAGAGTGTTAAATAGAGTTTTAGTAGTGTCTACAGATAAGCTTTACTCAGAAGTTTGAAGATAGCCGGTATGATCCGGTTAGACTGCTAGTAGAATTTATGTGCAGGCATTGCTGTATGAAATAGCAGTAGCTGCAGGAGTTAGTGATGAAGTTTGTTGATGAAGCGACCATATCTGTTCAGGCCGGGAAAGGAGGCAATGGCGCGCTTAGCTTTCGCCGGGAGAAATACATTGAACGAGGTGGTCCTGACGGAGGAGATGGTGGTGACGGTGGCAGTGTCTTTGTGGTGGCCAATAACGATCTGAATACCCTGGTTGATTACCGTTATCAGCGCCAGTATCTGGCGCAGAGTGGTGAGGGGGGGAAGGGTCGTAACTGCACCGGTGCCAAGGGTTCTGATATTGAGTTGGTCGTTCCGGTGGGTACGACCATTGTGGATGACGAGACTGAAGAGGTGATCGGTGATCTGACTCATATAGGTCAACGAATCAAGGTGGCTCAGGGCGGTTTTCATGGATTGGGAAATACCCGTTATAAATCCAGTGTCAACAGAGCCCCGAGGCAGACCAGCCCGGGGTCTGAAGGTGAAGCCAGAACACTGCGTCTTGAGCTGAAAGTCATCGCTGATGTTGGCCTTTTGGGAATGCCCAATGCGGGAAAATCTACCTTTATTCGTTCTGTATCGCATGCTCGTCCGAAGGTGGCAGATTATCCATTTACTACGCTGGTGCCCAATCTTGGTGTGGTCAGTGTTCATAAGCACCGAAGCTTTGTTATTGCGGATATTCCCGGGCTGATTGAAGGGGCTGCTGAAGGCGCTGGTCTGGGTATTCGCTTTCTGAAGCACCTGGCGCGTTGCCGTATTCTTCTGCATCTTGTGGACGTGGCTCCGTACGACGAAACTGATCCCGTTGAAAGTGCCAAAGCCATTATCAAGGAGCTGGGTCAGTTCAGTGAAACCCTGGCCAATCGTGATCGCTGGTTGGTACTGAACAAGATAGACCTGCTACCGGAAGATCAAAGGGAAGAAGTTTGCCAGAGAATTGTGGACGAGCTGGACTGGCAGGGACCGGTTTATCAGACGGCAGCCATTGCCGGTGAAGGAACGGATATCCTCTGTCAGAATATCATGACCTTTATTGAAGAAAAGGCTGAGGTCGAAAAAATTAATGAAGAAGCTGCTGAATACGAAGAAGAGCAGCGCAATCGTATGGAGTCTGAGGCAAGAGCGCGTATGCGCGAGCTGGCTGAAGAGCGCAAGGCCAGAAGGGCGGCTAAAAAAGCGGCTGATTCTGAAGAAGATGATGATGACGATCATGATGTTGAAGTGTTTTACGGGTAAAACATGGCTGAACGAAATCGTATTGCTGGGGCGCGTCGCTGGGTTATAAAAATTGGCAGTGCCCTGTTAACTGATGAGGGTCGAGGTCTGGATCTCAGTCGTATTGATGACTGGGTTGAGCAGATCTGTCGTCTTCGCAATGAGGGCGTAGAAGTTCTGTTGGTCTCTTCAGGAGCCGTTGCAGCGGGCATGGAGCGTATGGGCTGGTCCGAAAGGCCAAAGGCGCTTCACGAGCTTCAGGCTGCGGCTGCTGTGGGGCAGGCCCGGCTGGTACAAACCTGGGAAAACAGTTTTCGCAGGCTGGGTGTCCAGCCTGCCCAGGTGTTGCTGACTCACGCAGATCACAGTAACCGGCAGCGCTACCTCAATGCCAGAACAACCCTTCGTACACTATTGGGTATGGGCGTGGTTCCTGTGGTCAATGAGAACGACACCGTGGTCAATGATGAGTTGCGGTTTGGGGATAATGATACTCTGGGCGCATTGGTGACTAATCAGGTAGAAGCAGATTTGCTGGTTATTCTGACGGACCAGGAGGGGTTGTTCACAGCGGACCCCAGATCGGACAAGAGTGCGAAACTGATTAGTGAAGTGAGAGCAAGAGATTCATCTCTTGATGCTATGGCGGGGGCGGGAAGTGGCCGACTGGGGCGGGGAGGTATGCAGACTAAACTGCGGGCTTCGCGTCAGGCTGCAGCGTCCGGTGCGGCTACAGTCATTGTTGGTGGCCGTATCGACAATGTAATTACCCGTCTATACGAAGGGGATGCTCTGGGTACTTTGCTGCTGCCCGATAAGGAACCCATGGCTGCTCGCAAACAGTGGTTGCAGGGTCATATGAAGACGGCCGGAGAGCTGGTTCTTGATGAAGGGGCTGTGCGAGTGCTGCGTGAAAAAGGACGAAGCCTGCTGCCCGTTGGTGTGCGTGAAATCCGGGGCGAGTTTCAGCGCGGTGAAATGGTGGCCTGTGTAGATGAGTCGGGTAGGGAGATTGCCCGGGGGTTGGTTAATTACAGTTTCAGTGAGGCTTGCCAGATTATCGGTAAACCCAGTCAACAGGTGGCTGTGACCCTTGGATATCAAGGGGAGCCTGAGATCGTACATCGGGATAATATGGTTATTATCTGAAGCCTTCCTGAATCATCCATTTCAGCAATGGCAGGGGAATCGATTGTTCTGCCATTGCCTTATATTAACTCTGCGCTGATCCCGCAATGGGGTTAATTGGTTTTCACTCTTCCCTGATAAAGCTTAGTGCCCACATACCTCAGTGTTATTGCGTTAGGAATGACCCAGCTGGTGACATAGTAAGGGATTTGCATCGGGCTGGCGAACCAGCTGTCTTTACGGTAAGAGAATGGGTTCAGTGCTTCAATCGGGTGGCCTGTTACTTTCTGGAAAATAGAATTTGCGATGTTCTGGGCTGCCAGAACAAAAATGAAATCGTAAGTGGGTATCCGGTCAAGATAACGTGTGAAAAAAGGGATCACAGCAACCCCTTTTTTTGCCAGGCTGGTAGCGCCGATGGTTGTCAGGATGGAGAGAATCTGAGTTGTAAGAGAATAGCCGGTCAATAATGACCACAGTATATCCTGGGAAGTCAGTGGAATAACTGTTGGATTTGTTTCAACCAGATTGTCGTATATTTCCGAGGCATGCTTTTCAAATGGCTTCAGTTCAGGGGGTAGGCTGCTTGGATTAAATGAGTAGTGGTAGGATGAGTCCGTTTTGTGTTCGCTGTACTCCTCTTGAAACATCTTGTTCACAGCAACGTGAAGAGGTAGCCAGTGAATTAGCCGCTGTGTGGTTGTGAAAGTAACTTCAGAGTACGGAAAATATAAGCCCCCTACCCCGATGGTTAAAACGCTGAGTGCATAATGAGGGTTGCCCATGGATGTGAAGAAAATAGCTGAGATCATAGTGGCTGCCAGAAGGGGTGGGGCGCCCGATAGTCTGGCTGTGCCTGAGTGACTTTCCGTGTCCGGTTCTGTGGAGAGTACTGGTGACAAAGCGCTGCGAGGAATGTGGTGATAGGTATATGCAGGCAGAGATTCTGTAGTATCCACCTTTTTTGCTTGTGCTTGTAGTAAGGTCAGGGTGTTCAGGGTTTGTTGTTCATCTTCAGATAGTCGTTGTTCGGGCCTGATTTCAATCAGGCCGCTGAGATCAGATGCCGGAAGCATGCAGGACAGTCGTTGTGTTTTAGCGGTAGCCAGAACCTGATTTATCGAAGCAGCCAGGTGGTTGAGTAAATCTTCAGATACGATTGGGGCGGGATCATTCATTTCAACAATGTAAACGCCGTTTTCCGGATCATCACTGCTGCAGTTAATAAAGATTGAGTTGGCGGATAAGTGCGTTGATATCAGACCGAACAATAAGCCAAAGAGCTTAAGATATAGCCGCATGATGTTACTCCAAATTAAGTTGGCATAGGGTCAGCGACAATATAGTTTGCGATGGCTTTTTTTTTAGTGTGAAGTATAAAAAAACCGGCTTTGAGGCCGGTTTTTTTATTTTTTGGTACGCCCGGCATGGGCATGAACTTATGGGGTGCAAGTCCCCTGTGGGTAAACCAGCATCTGACTGGCGGTAAAGACGCCTGCTGATGATAACCACTAGCTTAAGGCAAGTGCAATCTCGTGAGAGATTGTGCGGAGGCAGTCTGACTGCAAAAGTGCGAGCCGACGGACAGAAATCGCATACAAGGCCGACTTCTCGTGGGCGAGTGAGCCAAAGATCACAAAGCCCTCTGGTTTGAGAGATACGGTAAATGCGGCGGTTGTGCACTGACAGTTCATGTTCTTATCCGGGGAGATCTGCTCAACATGCGATCGGTCAATCCCAGTTCTCAGCCACTGGTTACAACAGGCTCGGCGAGCAGTGATTCATCACCCTGTTCGAGCAAACCCGATGACAACCGATAGCGCCTGCAGGAGCAATTTTGCATGGTGATTGGACAGAAGTCAGCAGAGGCCATAGTAGTTGTTCGACAGGAGTCGTCAACGAAGGGCTGAACATAGAAAGCAGAGAGGAGTCATTTGCCCTCAATAGCGAATGTGCCGACCGGCTCTTACTCGATATTGGCGACAGTTTATGAAACCAGCTCTGGTTAACATTGAGTGTGCATGGAACCAAACCTTGGACTCAAGAATGAGGATAAAGGTGACAGTTACAGGCTACTGAACTCAATGAAGGTTAAAACTTTCTGTGAACCGCCCGGTGCGGACCCGCAAGCCGTGGTGGTGTGGGGAGGGCTGGAGAAAAACCAGCCCTTACCCGATTACAGCAATTCTTTGAAGAACGGCTTAAACGCTGGCGATTGCTTTAACGCTGGCATTCAGACGGCTCTTATGACGAGCAGCCTTGTTCTTGTGGATAATGCCTTTGTCAGCCATACGGTCAATCACGGGTACGGCAGCGCTGTATGCAGCCTGAGCTGCTTCAACGTCTTTAGCTTCTACAGCGCGAACCACTTTTTTGATGGTGGTGCGAACCATGGAACGCAGGCTTGCGTTGTGTTGACGACGTACTTCAGACTGACGGGCGCGCTTCTTCGCAGAAGGAGAGTTAGCCATTGTGGTGCTCCTGGAATTCGATAAACATTGTTTCAGGGCGGCTTAGGGCACCCTGTATGGAAATATGGTGTTGCCGCAGTTACTGTAAAGGCCCCGGGCAAGACATTTACAGTCCATATCCCATATTTAAGTCGCGGAACTATGCCGATTTACACTGGGGTTGTCAATAAGGCGTAATGATTGTATGGCTGATGGGGTAAGTGGTAAACGTTGTCTGGAGCCCTGTAGATCGATGGAGTCGGGGAGCTATAAATGGATAAGAAGTCTGGTTGTTGCCGGATCTCTTGGTTATCATCGATAGTTTTTTGATGTTTTAAATTAGCAGAGCCTGTTCATGCCAGAGCCTTCCCAAGAAATATCATCCGGCAAGCCGGATAAACCCGCTGGATTGCTTCGTTCTAGCGCCCTGGTCGGGGTGATGACCATGTTTTCCCGGGTGCTGGGGCTGATTCGGGATGTAGTCATTGCCGGATATTTCGGCTCTACAGCGTCTGCAGATGCTTTTTTTGTTGCGTTTAAAATTCCTAACTTTCTTCGCAGGCTCTTTGCGGAAGGTGCTTTTTCCCAGGCTTTTGTGCCGGTTTTGTCAGAATATCGGACTCAAAGGGGCTATGACGATGTTCGGGATCTGGTAAGTCGTGTGAGTGGTACATTAGCGGGCATGTTATTAATGGTGACCGTCGCGGGTGTACTGGCTGCTCCCGTTCTGGTTCATCTGTTTGCCCCGGGCTTTGCCGGTGAGCCGGAAAAGCTGGCTCTGGCTGGTGAAATGTTGAGAATTACCTTTCCCTATCTGTTGTTGATCTCTCTGACGGCTTTGGCGGGTTCTGTTCTAAATAGTTATAACCGGTTCGCAGTGCCTGCATTTACCCCTGTCTTACTGAATCTCAGTTTAATTGGCGCTACGCTCCTGCTGACCCCTTATTTTGATCAGCCAATTATGGCTCTGGCCTGGGGAGTGGCTATTGCCGGTATCTCCCAGTTATTGCTGCAGATTCCTTTTCTGTTACAGATAAGGCTGCTTCCTGCCCCAAAATGGGATAGAAATGATGAAGGAGTGAAGCGAATCATGACGTTAATGATTCCTGCTCTGTTTGGGGTTTCCGTCAGTCAGATCAATTTATTACTGGATACTGTGCTGGCCTCTTTCCTGCAGACCGGCAGTGTGTCCTGGCTGTATTATTCTGACCGGCTTTCAGAGCTGCCGTTGGGTGTGTTTGGTATTGCCATTGCAACGGTTATTCTGCCCAGTCTCTCCAGGAAACATGCAGAGGATTCCTCGGGGCATTTTTCCAGAACGCTGGATTGGGCGTTAAAACTGGTACTGTTGATCGGTGTGCCTGCTGCCCTGGCATTGTTTATTCTGGCGGGGCCATTGATTGCGACGCTGTTTGATTATGGTGAAATGCGCGATCATGACGTGCTTATGTCGGCCATGAGTCTGAAAGCGTACTCAATTGGCCTGATAGCCTTTATGCTGATCAAGGTTCTGGCTCCCGGGTACTTTGCCAGGCAGGATACGAAAACACCGGTACGTATTGCCATCAAGGCGATGGTGGCCAATATGATCTTCAATTTAATTCTGGTCTTTCCTTTGCAGCATGCCGGTCTGGCGCTGGCAACGACACTGTCTGCGTTTTTGAATGCCGGATTGCTGTTTTATGGGCTTTATAGAACCGGAGTTTTTAAACCTGGAGCAGGCTGGTTGGTTTACGGTGGGCGTTTACTGATCGCTAATCTGGCCATGGTGGGCGTTTTGCTCTGGCTGGTAGCCGATATTCAACAGTGGTTGGAATGGTCGCTCTCTGAACGGGTTATGCAGACCAGTATTCTGGTGTTTTCTGGTGTGGGTGTTTATGGGCTGTTGTTGCTGTTAACCGGTGTTCGCCCCCGGGATTTCAGGCATTAAGTTATTGTCGTGCATTAAATACCCTTAATTTGCCCTCTACGGCTATACAAGGGACAGGCCAACTACGATATAATCGGCCTTTTGCCGTGAAGTCTGTCCTGGACGGGTTTCGAGTGAAACAGGATTAAGGGGGTCTGCACCTCTCAATGCAGTTGATCCGCGGATTACATAATATCAGGCCAGAACATCGGGGATGTGTTGCCACTATTGGCAACTTTGATGGTGTTCATCTGGGCCACAGGAAGATTCTTGAGGCTCTGAAGCAAAAAGCTTTTGAGCTGGGGGTTCCTGTCTGCGTCATTACTTTTGAACCTCAGCCCAGAGAGTTTTTCCAGAAAAAATGCGCGCCAGCCAGACTCTCTAGTCTTAGAGAAAAGTTATTATTGCTGGGAGAGAATGATGTTGATCAAGTGCTCTGCCTGCCCTTTAATGAACCGTTACGCAAACTGGCCGCGGATGATTTTGTTTCCAGGGTACTGCTGAAGGGTCTTGGTATTCGTTATCTGATTGTCGGTGATGACTTCCGGTATGGTTGTGATCGTGATGGTGATTTCGAGCATCTGGAAAGAATGGGCGAACGCCATGGTTTTGAAGTCTGCGATACCCGAACGGTATTATTGGACCATGGTCGAATCAGCAGTACACGAATTCGCGATGCTCTGGTGGCGAATCAAATGGCCGACGCAGAACGAATGCTGGGGCGGCCGTTTACTATGATTGGCAGGGTTGTGAAAGGTCGGCAACTGGGCAGGACGCTTGGTTTTCCTACGGCTAATATACGGGTTCATCGAAAACAGCTGCCACTAAAGGGCGTTTTTGCTGTGCATGCCTGGGTTAATGGTCGTTGTCATGATGGTGTTGCTAATCTGGGTACGCGCCCATCGGTGGCAGGCAATTCACCCTTACTGGAAGTTCATTTACTGGATTTCAAAGGCGACCTCTACAATCAGACATTAAAAGTCGAGTTTGTAGAAAAAATCAGGGATGAACTGAAGTTTGACTCACTGGAAGCATTACAGGACGCTATTGCCAGAGACAGTGATACAGCACGAAAAATATTGAAGAATCATTGAATGTGAATGTTTGCATTAGATGAAAACAGCCTGGATTGAAATCTGTTTTAATCCGGCATCAAATGGCCAGCAATGAAGAGTACTGGTCAGGGTGGCGAACTGGTCTTATTGACTGATGGAGACCCTCCCTTGAAAAACGATGTGAAAAAATAGAGATTCCGGAAACAACTATGTCCGACTACAAGCATACATTGAATCTACCGCAGACTGATTTCCCCATGCGCGGCAATCTGGCCAAACGTGAGCCGGAAATGCTCAAGCGCTGGTATGAAATGGATCTCTACGAAGAAATTCGCAAGGTCAGTCAGGGTCGGGACAAATTTATTCTCCATGATGGCCCTCCGTATGCCAATGGCGATATTCATATTGGTCATGCCGTTAACAAAATTCTTAAAGATATTATTGTCAAAGCCAAAACCATGAGTGGTTTTGATGCACCTTATGTGCCTGGCTGGGACTGTCATGGCCTGCCTATTGAGCACAAGGTAGAAGGTATGCTGGGTAAAGCCGGCGACAAGGTGGATTTCAAGACTTTCCGCAAAAAATGCCGTGAATATGCCGCTAAACAGGTGGATGGTCAGCGGGAAGGTTTCAAACGCATGGGTATTTTGGGCGAATGGGATAATCCTTATCTGACCATGAATTTCCAGACTGAAGCTGACATCATCCGTGCCCTGGGAAAAGTAGCCGACAACGGGCATCTGGTTAAGGGGTATAAGCCTGTTTACTGGAGTGTGGTGGGCGGTTCTGCCCTGGCTGAAGCGGAAGTGGAATATCAGGACAAAACGTCTACACAGGTTGATGTTCGATATGCGGCAACAGACGAAGCTTCTCTACTGAGTGCTTTCACTTTTGAAGCTGAACAGGGTGAAGGTGAAGTCGCTGCTGTGATATGGACCACTACCCCATGGACTCTGCCTTCTTCCCAGGCAGTTACTTTGGGTGAAGGGCTTGATTATGCCCTGGTGCAGTGTCAGCTGAATGGCGTACCGGCCCGGTTGATTCTGGCTGAAGCCCTGGTTGAAAGTGCCATGCAGCGTTATGGCATAGATGATTATCATATTCTTGCCCGTGCGAAGGGTGCTGATCTTGAGAACAAAACCGTTGCTCACCCTTTTTATGAAAGAGTCATACCATTAATTCTGGGTGATCATGTCACCATTGATGCGGGTACAGGTTGTGTACATACCGCACCGGATCATGGCGTAGACGATTTCAATGTGGGCCGTCGTTACGGTATTGGCACGCTGAATTATCTGGATGATGGCGGGCTGTATCGCTCCAATGTTGAATTGTTTGCCGGTGAGCATGTTTATAAAGTGGACCCAAAGGTAGTCGCCGTGTTGGTTGAAAAGAACCGGTTACTGGCTCAGGAAAAGTTAACCCACAGTTACCCTCATTGCTGGCGTACCAAAACCCCATTGATCTTCCGTGCAACGCCTCAGTGGTTTGTGAGTATGAACAAGGAAAAGCTGCTGGATAAGGCGGTCAGTTCTTTGAGTAATGTCCAGTTTACTCCGGACTGGGGTCGTAATCGCATGGAGTCCATGCTGGGACAAAGTCCGGACTGGTGTATATCCCGTCAGCGTACCTGGGGTGTGCCTATTGCGCTCTTTATCCACAAGGAAACAGAAGAGTTGCATCCGGATACTTCTGCCCTGATAGAAAAGGTGGCGTTAAAGGTTGAGCAGGAAGGTATGGATGCCTGGTTTGATCTTGAACCTGCCGACGTATTGTCAGAAGCTGATGCTGCCAATTATGTCAAAGTAACCGATACCCTGGATGTCTGGTTTGATTCCGGTGTTACCCATCATTCTGTACTGAAGCGTCGTGAAGATCTGCAGTTCCCTGCAGATCTTTATCTGGAAGGTTCTGATCAGCATCGGGGCTGGTTTCAGTCCTCCCTGAAGACCAGCATTGCGATTAACAATGAACCGCCTTATAAAGAATTACTGACTCACGGTTTTGCTGTGGATGCCAAAGGGCATAAAATGTCTAAATCCCTGGGTAACGTGATTGAACCTAAAAAAGTGTTCAATTCCCTGGGTGCTGATATTTTACGACTCTGGGTTTCTGCCACGGATTACACCACAGAAATGACCGTGTCGGATGAAATCCTCAAGCGGACAGCGGATAGCTATCGTCGTATCCGCAATACAGCCAGATTCCTGTTATCCAACCTCACTGGCTTTAATCCGGAAACGGATCTTGTGGCCTGGGAAGATATGCTCTCTCTCGATAAGTGGGCTGTTGATCGTTCTTCGCAGCTTCAGGGGGAACTGCAGGAAGCTTACGACAGCTATAGTTTCCTGTCGGTGTATCAGAAAGTACATAATTTCTGTGCCCTTGATCTGGGTGGATTCTATCTGGATATTATCAAGGATCGACAGTACACCACCTCATCTGACAGTCTTGCCCGTCGTAGTTGTCAGACGGCGATGTATCATATTATTGAGGCCTTTTCCCGCTGGTTGGCTCCAGTTACCAGCTTTACTGCGGACGAAATCTGGCAGGCGATTCCAGGTAAGCGAAGCTCGTCTGTGTTGTTGGAAACATGGTATGAAGGCCTGAGAAATCTGGAAGGCGAAGAGCTTGGGCGTGACTACTGGAATGCCATTATGGGCGTTAAAACAGCGGTTAACAAAGCGCTGGAAGATGCCCGGGCAGACGGCACCATTGGTGGCGGACTTGAGGCAGAAGTGACCCTGTATGCCAGTGATGATCTTGCAGAAAAACTGAGTCGTCTGGGTGATGAATTACGTTTTGTTCTCATTACATCAGCAGCCAGAATTGAGCCGTTGTCTGCGGCTCTGGACGCAACCGATACCGAATTGAATGGCCTTAAACTTGCTGTTATGAAATCAGGTCATGAGAAGTGTGATCGTTGCTGGCATCGTCGGGAAGATGTCGGCGCCAGCGAAACGCATAAGGCATTATGTGGTCGCTGTATTGATAACATCGAAGGGAGTGGTGAACAGCGACTGTTTGCCTGAATCAAAATTAATACCCGGTTTAGGCCGGGTATTTTTTATCTTCAATTTCCATTACTTGAAATACTTGCTTTGCTGATTCAGCAGATGATCGGGGTGACTGGTGGTATTACTGCTTTTACTTAAAATAGTTGTTTCTGTATTAGTGGTTCTTCTACTATCGTCGATTGCTGAGCGCGTAAGTACCAGAGTGGCCGGTGTGTTATCAGGCTATCCCCTGGGAACGGCCATTACTCTTTTTTTTATTGGTGTAGAGCAGGGGCCGGAGTTTGTTTCGGAAGCTGCATTTCATACCTGTCTTGGATTTGTGGCAACCCTGGCTCTGGCTGGAACCTATTATTTCTTTTGCAAAAACCAATCTGCTGGTAATGTCTTATTGACCTGTCTGGTTTCTGCCGGTGTTTTCTTGATTACGGCAAAGATGGTCAGTTTTTTCCCTGCTACACCCTGGACCGCCATTATAGTGCCACTGACATGGATTCTTGTGGCGAGTTGCGTATTCTCAGGCACCAGAAATATAAAGATTAGAAAAAGGCGTAAGAGCACACGAAATGTCATTCTGGCCAGAGCCTTGCTGGCTGCCATGATTGTCATCACAGTAACTGGTCTGGCGGAAGTCATAGGCCCAGCCTGGTCAGGGCTGTTATCGGCATTTCCGGTGACTGTATTTCCTCTGCTTTTGATCCTGCATTACAGTTATGGTCCGGATCCGGTAAAAACACTGATAAAACACTATCCGTTCGGATTGGTCTCTCTCGTGCTTTATGCTTTTTCCGTACATTGGAGCTATCCATTACTGGGTGTTTATATTGGAACGATCGTATCATTATTGTTGGCAACATTTTATCTGGTGTTGTATTACCTTTTTCAACGCTGGTGGGAAGGAAGATCTTCACCGAATGTTAATTTTTGATTAATGTTTCGGTATTTCGCAATATCGTAAGTATGTCCTGGGCGCATAGTATAGGCAGTAGAAATATCGGATTCACAGGCAATAAGGACTTGGATGGCAGGATGACGGAAACGATGAAGAGTAACGCCTCAGGTATGCTGCACTGGTTGTGGCTCAGTGCATTGATTCTGATCCTTGATCAGGGGGTGAAATGGCAGGTGGTTCAGGAGTTTAACCTGTATGAGCAATGGCAGTTGCTGCCATTTTTTTCTTTAACCCTGGCCTATAACACTGGAGCGGCATTCAGTTTTCTGAGTGACGCTGCCGGGTGGCAACGCTGGTTTTTGAGTGGTATTGCTATTGTCGTCAGTTTGATGCTGGTGGTCTGGCTCAAGCAGCTCAGGAAAAACGAAGGTTGGCAGGCATGCTCCCTGGCATTGATTCTCGGTGGCGCACTGGGAAATCTTTATGATCGGATCGTAGATGGATATGTGACGGATTTCTTGTTGTTTTACTATGAAAACTGGTACTTTCCTGCCTTTAATCTTGCGGATGTGGGCATCACCATAGGCGCATTTATGCTGATTATTGATATGTTTCGGGAGCAGAAGAGTCAATCAGGTGACATTTGAGTATAAATTCTGAATAATGCCGGCTTGATCTATGGGCGACAAACAGCCACAAACCGGAAATGCAGTTTACCCGTAAGTATTAAAAATGACTGCATTTCCCATAGTAATACCATTGCCGGATTTTAATAGGCGTTATGAGTCTGAAAAGGCAGCGCAATAGCATAATTAGAATTCGGAAATGGTTTAAGAGTTCAGGAGAACGATAACAATGTCACAAGCAGTCATTGTCAGGGGCAGTCGAGTGACTCTGCATTTTTCCCTTAAACTGGCAGATGGTAGTCAGGTAGACAGTACGTTTGAAAAAGAACCTGCCAGTTTGATAGTAGGTGATGGTAATTTACCGGTGGGTTTTGAAGAAACCCTCATGGGATTGTGTCAGGGTGAAGAAAAAACTTCTATTATATTGCCAGAAAAGGCGTTCGGGATGCCCAATCCCAATAATATTCAGTGGATGAAAAGAGATAGCTTTGCACAGGATGTCGAGCTTCAGGAGGGATTGGTAATGTCCTTTGCTGACGCCGCAAATTCAGAATTACCCGGTGTAATCCGAAGCTTTGACGACCAGCGTGTTGAGGTGGATTTTAACCATCCGCTGGCAGGAGAGCATCTTCATTTTGAAGTGCGGATACTGGATGTCGAACAAACTTAACCCAGACAGAGGCAATTATGCAGATCAGGCTGGCTAACCCCCGAGGCTTCTGTGCAGGAGTCGATAGAGCTATTGAGATCGTAAACAGGGCTCTGGATGTATTTGGTCCACCGATTTATGTCCGGCATGAAGTGGTTCATAACAAGTTTGTGGTTGAAAATCTCAAGAAGAGAGGCGCTGTTTTTGTTGATGAACTGAATCAGGTACCTGATGATGTCATTGTTATTTTCAGTGCTCATGGTGTTTCAAGAGCTGTTGAAGAAGAAGCCGCTGAGCGGGGGCTGAAAGTATTTGATGCCTCCTGTCCCCTGGTCAAGAAAGTCCATATGGAAGTGGTTAAATATGCGCGTGATGGTATTGAGTGCGTGCTTATTGGTCACCATGGTCATCCGGAAGTAGAAGGAACCATGGGACAGTACGATACTGACAATGGCGGCTATATGTACCTGGTGGAAAGTGAGGACGATGTCAGTAATCTTGAGGTCGCCGATGCTGAGAAACTGGCATTTGTTACCCAGACAACACTTTCCATGGATGATACCGCCAAGGTTATTGAAGCCCTGAGAAGTAAATTCCCGGCTATTGAAGGCCCACGGAAAGACGATATCTGCTACGCCACCCAGAATCGTCAGGATGCGGTACGAAACCTGGCTGAAGAATGCGATCTGGTGCTCGTTGTCGGGTCGGTGAACAGTTCCAATTCAAATCGTTTACGCGAGCTTTCCGTTAGAAAAGGGGTTCCTTCTTTTTTGATAGATGGCGCTGAAGATATCCAGAGTTCCTGGCTTCAGGGTAAAAACTCTATTGGCATAACAGCGGGGGCTTCTGCTCCGGATGTACTAATTCAGGGTGTTATCAAACGCCTCCAGGAGCTGGGTGCGGGAGAACCGATAGAACTCAATGGGCAGGAAGAGAATGTTGTCTTTTCTATGCCAAGAGAACTTCGTTTGAAGGCTATAGAAGCCTGAAATCAAATAATGCAGGTATGAAGCCTCATTCCTGCAGTAGCCTGACGTTTTTTATCCCATACTAATAGATATTCAATGGTTTTCAGGGAAGAAACCTATTTATGTCATTACCTCCTGCCAAGGGGCCGGTCTCCGTTGAGCCAACCCTTAAAGCAAGAGTACCCGAACCGCTGGGCAAATCCTCTGGAGTCACCGAATCAGGTCGAGCTGTGTCTGAGCAGGAATTTGGCCGGTTTTTGTCTTCAGAGCCTCCTGTTTTGTTCTATCAACTGTCCCGCCTTTATAGTGATCGAACTGTTAAAACTCTGAAACAATCTCATTTCTTTAAAGGTCGGGTCCTTAAAACCTTGTCGAAACAGGATCTGGCCAAAATAGAGAGGGCTGCGATTGAGGTTTTTTTCAGAGAGACCACATCGGATGATACTCAGTTAAAAAGGATTGCGGATAGGCAATTATTGAGTATGAATTCATCGACATCGATTGATTCCGGTTATGATTCTGAAGAGGAGGATAATTCGGAATTGACTGAATCTATTGGTATCAAGTGGACGGAAAGAGATGAATTTGCCCGAAAACGTTACGAGCAATTAAGTGGTCATCCATTAATTCAGACAATAGAAGAATTAACCAGAGGCAGCCAGAAAGTCATTCATGACTTAATGAAATCATGGCAGGCCGAACCCATTATTAATAAAATGCTGAAGTCCGAGCCATTAAACGCAATGGAAAAGGCCGCGCTGATGGCTCAGGTTGATCATCTGTTTGATCGTTTTAATGCAGGCCGGCAGGGGTCGGTAACCAGTGAGGATGGTGTCGATGCGCATATGCCATACAGTGCTGAAATCGACATAGCCGAGTCCGGGAAAACGGGAGAAATTATTTCATCACTGGGAAAACAGGTAGTGGGTTAAACCTGTAGGTTCCGAAAAGTCAGCTATAATACGACAGTAGACGTATTGCTAGCGAGTTAAATATGACTTGTTCTTCAATAGTACGCTGTAGTATTTGTGACAGCCAAAACATCAAATACATCGGTGTTAGCGCCCATAATGTACCGCGCTACCTGTGTTGTAATATTGACTGCCATGTTAAAACGTTCATGCTCAAATATCGTTACAAAGCCTACGAGCCTGGAGTTAAGGAAAAAATCGTTGAGATGGCAATTAATGGCAGTGGCGTAAGGGATACAGGGAGGGTGTTGGGTATTAGTAAAACGACTGTCATAAACACCTTAAAAAAAAAGAAAAAGGCTTAATCAAAGTTAATCCTAATATCCGCACAATGGAGCTTGGAGATGAGAGTAATATACATCTAGAGCCTGCCTGCGAAGAGGCAGAGCTTGATGAGCAATGGTCATTTGTTAATAGTAAATTTAACCAGCGCTGGCTTTGGCACGCAGTTGACCATACCACCAATACGGTTCTTGCTTATGCCTTTGGAAAGCGAACTGACAAGGTATTTAAGACTCTAAAAGAGCTGCTCGCTCCATTTAATATAAAGAGATTTTATACTGATAATTGGGGTGCATATGACAATGGCACTGACTTAAGAGCTCACCCCCTGTATTTCTTGAGCCTCCGAGCCTGTGCTCTTGAGTGTTGAAGCTTTTTATGCGGCTTTGGTCGTCTTTTGACTGCTCGTGGCTCTGACCTTCCCGGACGATTGCCTACAAGATGTTGAGTGATTATTTCCAACATACTGATAACCTTTTCTTCAAGCTGGTCTCCTATCGCTTGCAGCAACGTCTGGTGAAAAGAAACCAGTGTTTCTTGCGCCGCTTTAAAGCTGGCTTCTCTGGGCACTTTTCCGATACTTTGTGCGGCTTTTGCCATCAGTGCTCTAATCAGGTTGTAGACCAATAAATTGACAGAGATTTCTTTTCGTACCATTTCCGGACTTTTGCAGCGAAGCATATCCATCTTCATCGTGGTTTTGATCACACGAAAATCAATTTCTACGTTCCAGCGCTTCAGATACAAGGCAATAATCTCGCTTCGAGGATACTCTTCGGCATCCAGTAAGGTAGTGACAATAATACGACGTTTATTTTTAACCGCCCTAATGATTAGCTCTTCAGGCATCTGATTGTACAGCTCCTGACTCATCCACTCTGGACGAACTGATCTGTGAAGTTTGAACAGCCCATCGTTTTTAGTCAGTTTTTTGAAGCACTTTCTGAAATCAATAATACGGGAACCATTTTTCTCAAAGACCACGTCACCCTTGGTTTGAAGCAAAAAAGCCAACAGAAAGTAGTTCTCGAAATTAGCGTCCCCCAACAGAATGTCTCCATCCTGAAGACGAAACAAAAGGGTGAAAGTCTCATATTGACCGGAACTCTCATTCCATATTGTTAGACTGAACAGGGAATGGAACCACATTGCTCGTGGTTACCTCTGTGACCTTGGCACAGTAAGTTACTGACAAAAGCTTCCAGCCATTATCAAACCAGCCACTCTGTATTAATGACCTGAGAGTCAGAATGCCTTGACCTCCGGGGTGTCGCCAGCGCATACCTGAACACTTCATCCGCTGTGTCACTAACGTTTTACAGGTCGCCTCAATAACGCCAGATCCTATAGGCAGGTTGCACGACAGGTGTTCTGCATACTTCATGCGGTCACGATTATTCCTGAAGTATTCCAACTCTGTCTTTAACTTCGATCGCCGAGGATGTCGGCTGTGTTGATAGGCCAAAGCCTTGATGACTTTCTCAACCCCATCAGATTCTTCCTTCAAAATATGACGGTAGGTGATGAACTTCTCTTTGGGTTTTGAACTGTTTTCACCGTAGGACAGGTCAAACGCCTTCTTCAGATGTTCTGCTGCATGATAAAAATCCACGATTTCATGCCCTTGAGGAAGCTCTTTGGCAAGATAAGTCCAGTTGTCTTTAGCGCCATCAGCCACCTTGACCAATGACAGTTGAGGCTTCTGCCTGAGTGCTTCGTTCAGGAAACGGGAGAGCGACTGCTTTAGAGTTACTTTCTTGCTCTCTGGCATTCGGCCAATCCTGATGGTCGACAGGCGTTCACCTTCAACATCGTAAAACGACAGAGTTCCACAACTGGCTTCCTGGCAACCTGCCGGGCCACGAGTACGCTTGCCTTCAGCTGTACTTTGTTCACGTTTTTCCTGACGTTTCCCGTCTTTCATAGGCAGCATGACACCGTCCAAAGAGGCCGCTACAGTTACCGCTTCTTCGGGAACCTTGAGGCTATCTTTGAGGATGCACTCAAAAGGCTCACGGTACTGTTCCCATTGTTCATTGAACTTTTTTGGAAGTCGGGTTAACGAGCTTTCCGACGGTGACATATTACCCATCAAATCGAGCAGAGTTTTGGCGATCCCCGGAGAGAGCTGAGCCACAACCCAGACCGCTTGCTTTGCGGCCCTTGGCGTCCAGTAACCCTCAACGATGCCTGCCCTGAGTTCCAGGGGGACAATGCAGTCATCCTTGCCGCTGCGGTATAGCGTGCGGGCAACTCGGATGGGACCAGCAGCTGACTGGTAAGTTTGGGAGCAACGCAATGCACGATGATAGCAGGTGCCGTTCACTTCAATAGCAGGAATATCTATATCGAGGCCGGACAAGTCTTCTGCCAGGGTCTCCCGCTCTGCTTGAACAAAGAGAGCGTGAAGCTCGTTTTCATAATCTTCAAAGTGTTTAATCGGGTCATGGTGCTTGCGAAGGGAGGCCAGTTTGTGCTCAAGCTGCTGGATAATACGGCAGGGATGATTGGCGGCTTCAGTCAGTTGCTGACATAATTCCATCGGGGCGGCCTCTCACTGAAAGATGTTGGTTTCCAGTTAGCATCATACCTGCGTTTGGTCGTTACCCTCCCTTGTCTGAGAAAAGTCGATGTCGTGTCGTTTATACTGGAGCCCATGCCCTGCAATGACGGTCAATATGAGACTTACACCCAAACAAAAGCTTTCTGAGTAATGCTTGCTCCCCTGTTTCTTTGCCTTCATAAGGAGCTACCGCATAATCTAACAGAGCACCACTGCCCAAACTCATCAGAACGAGAATCCTCAGTATTGGAAAGCCCAGTTCTTTTTTTGGGTGTTGAGTTGAGGATAAATTTCCTCATTTTTTTCTGTGTCTGGCATCAGAAGTGTTGAACCGTCGGTTATCAGAACGCGTCTCTGGTGCCACAACCAGGATTCAGGGCTGACCTTGTCAAGGTTGTCACCTGAAGTACAAAACAGCGACTTAACAGACTCTTCAGTTAACCTCGGGCGAGCCTTACAGTACGCGCTGGTTTATGTATTGGAAGGTTTATTTCCTGCGGCTACCTGATCCTTTGCTTCATCAATCAAAGCATGACGACAGGATTTGGTATCGCTGGCCACCTGCTTCATAAAAAGAGTGAGCGTCTTGATTGGAGGGAAAATTCGTACTCTCGAATTTGGATAGCTGTCTTGAAATTCGATAAGATTCTCTGAAGTGAGAACGGCTGAAAGGGTGTAAGTCTCATATTGACCGTCATTGCAGGGCATGGGCTCCAGTATAAACGACACGACATCGACTTTTCTCAGACAAGGGAGGGTAACGACCAAACGCAGGTATGATGCTAACTGGAAACCAACATCTTTCAGTGAGAGGCCGCCCCGATGGAATTATGTCAGCAACTGACTGAAGCCGCCAATCATCCCTGCCGTATTATCCAGCAGCTTGAGCACAAACTGGCCTCCCTTCGCAAGCACCATGACCCGATTAAACACTTTGAAGATTATGAAAACGAGCTTCACGCTCTCTTTGTTCAAGCAGAGCGGGAGACCCTGGCAGAAGACTTGTCCGGCCTCGATATAGATATTCCTGCTATTGAGGTGAACGGCACCTGCTATCATCGTGCATTGCGTTGCTCCCAAACTTACCAGTCAGCTGCTGGTCCCATCCGAGTTGCCCGCACGCTATACCGCAGCGGCAAGGATGACTGCATTGTCCCCCTGGAACTCAGGGCAGGCATCGTTGAGGGTTACTGGACGCCAAGGGCCGCAAAGCAAGCGGTCTGGGTTGTGGCTCAGCTCTCTCCGGGGATCGCCAAAACTCTGCTCGATTTGATGGGTAATATGTCACCGTCGGAAAGCTCGTTAACCCGACTTCCAAAAAAGTTCAATGAACAATGGGAACAGTACCGTGAGCCTTTTGAGTGCATCCTCAAAGATAGCCTCAAGGTTCCCGAAGAAGCGGTAACTGTAGCGGCCTCTTTGCGAGCCTTACAGTACGCGCTGGTTTATGTATTGGAAGGTTTATTTCCTGCGGCTACCTGATCCTTTGCTTCATCAATCAAAGCATGACGACAGGATTTGGTATCGCTGGCCACCTGCTTCATAAAAAGAGTGAGCGTCTTGATTGGAGGGAAAATTCGTACTCTCGAATTTGGATAGCTGTCTTGAAATTCGATAAGATTCTCTGAAGTGAGAACGGCTGAAAGGTCATCGTTATCGGTTTGTGCAAACTGGCGAAGGCAATCGTCAGCAACAGAAAGATACTCTGAACTACACTTGTTCATGGCTTGCTCGGGTGGTTGAGTTACACCGGCTTTTATAGTCGTTTTTCTTCTCGAGCAAGCCTTAGTGTTTCAGGGGATACTTCCTTAAGTCAGTGCCATTGGTGCATATGATCGGCATCTTAATCCAGCAGAGCATGTTGTAGGGAAAACAAATACACAAAAAATTGAGAGAAAAAACCTCAACTTCAGGACTAGAATTAAGCGTTTAGCTCGTAAAACAATTTGCTTTTCAAAATCAGAGAAATGCACGATATCGTGATTGGTCTTTTGATAAATAAATTGGAATTCGGGATTGATATTCATGCAATTTAACAGGTTTAACCCACTACCGGAAAACAAATGGCTTTGGCTAATGATGCAAAATCGCTGTATTGGTATTCTCTGAAAGAAGAAAGCAAGTTCGCCGGTGACTATCTTGCAAAAGTGCTGTTACCCAGAAGGCAGATAAAGGATTCATTACATCCCCGACATCAGGCAATGAACACTGGATGGGAAAAGGCGGTTGAGCCAGGGCGATCTCATTTGACAAACACCAATCCTGTTGCATATTCAAAAAGCTAGCTTTAAAAACTGAATTTTTGAGAAGTACAGGAAATTAGGCTTATTTTGGTACTTTTGTGTGCTGAATAATTAGCCAAACAGAGAAAGTTAGTGCCAAATGAGATCGCCCTGGCGGTTGAGCATTCCCGCTGGAGAGTTTTGAAAGATGAAATGCATAAGAATCCGGAACTTTCAGAAGCGTTTCGTGGAAGCGATTTTCAGGAAGTTCTTCAGAATGGTCAACTACAGAATAAAATTGAGCAACTGGCTGAAAGAAGCGAACAAAATAAAGAGAAGCAGTCATTGGCATTGTTGCGTGTGAAAAAGGCGCTTGCTCAGTGGCAGCTGTCAGGGGGGAATGACGATCTCAGTCAGGTTTGTCAGGCTTTGAGAGAAACAGCAAATTATACGGAGGATGATCATTTACAGGAAACTCTCCTGTTATTCGCAGAACATCTGACTGACAAGGTTCTCAGTAATCTGAGAGAAGAATTTGAAATAAAATTACATGAACAGCTGAGGGATCTGGAAAAAGGTGGTAGTGATCGAAAAGTTTCGATTTCCATGGGGCTTGGAGCCGGACTTTCAGCATTGGGGCTTGAGGCGGGCTCCCTGACTTTTGGGCTTGAATATACTTACGCGGTAAAGGGCGGCGATGACACAAAGGTTCGGGAGTTCCATATCACTAATGCTTCAACCAAACTGACGGGAGGCAATGACCATCTTGCCAGTTTGAGTGGAACCTTTGGCACCCATCATGCCAAAGGGCGGGTGTTCCGTAATCTGGATGATTTTATCCGCTTTCATTCCAATGACCTTATTCCTGTAATACTGGGACAACTGCATAGGTTACCTGGAAATATCAAAGGTATTGCTCATTCCCGGGAACAACGGTTTTTGCGACACAGTGTACTGGCGAATGCCGAGTTTCTGAGCCAGCGGCTACAGGAGCAAGGGATTATGTTGCCGTCTGAAAAAGTGCATGTTGAGATTGATCGAAAACCCAATTATGCAAGGTTCTGGGAAGATGGCCAATGGGTCAAGGTTTCGGTTTCAGCGCTGGAGGGAGTGTTTGAAGGTTCTGCCAAAGCGCTGAATACAGTCACTCGCTTCAGAACCCGCACCGAACTGTTAAAAACATTAAAAAGTAATCCTGACAAGTTCTGTGCCCGTAAAGAATCCTTTATATCTTACTGGTTGCCACTGGAAACAGGCGAATATGAAAAAGCTGTCTGCGACCTCTGGAATAGTGAATATCAGGCAGACTCGCATACACAGGTTAGCCAGATCAGTGAGATATCAGAATCTCAACGGGAAGAAATTGAAGATAGGCTTTTTGGCGGTGAAGAGTATAAAAAAGACAGCAATGGTCTCGTACAAAAAAGAATGAAAGGCAAGGCTGTTATTGCCTGGATCAAAGAGAAGCAAACCCTGCTGCAGGGTAATACATTGGATGATCTGGAAAAAAGGACCATCCGGGAAAAAATGAAGCGTGCAATTATTGATCAATATAATGAGCGTGATTTGTACTATTTCACTCTTAATGCTCTGGATGGAAGAATTGGACTTAAAACTGATCGTCATCGGCTTGCAGCGTCGGAAGCCAGTTTTAGAAAGACATACAATGTGAAAAACCGGGGCGAATATATTGAGGCTCATACCTTCACATACTTCAGGCTTTGGATGACCTATATGATGACATTCAGTGATGGTGAGAACCCGCTGGTGGATGATGCTTTGTTTGCCCTGCCTCTGGAACAACTGATTGAACCCACACTAACTCGTCCACAGGTGCATTTGAGTGATGAGAAAGATGTTCGGGCTCATTTAATGGTGCCGTCAAAAGCCAGGATGACCAGACAGGGAGTGGAGGTTGAAGTATCAGCAAAAATTCCGGGAACATCCATCAAAGGCGCGATTCATTGTGGATATTCGAAGGTGGGTAAAAGCACAAATCCCGATAATGATGGTGAATATTTGAATTTCAGTTTTATCCTGGGTGCCGGAAGCCATCTTGGCCGGGCAATTCATCTGGTGGGTGAGCGGCTGAAGCAAAAAGGTCCGGATGGTAAAAAAACATCGGATTTTCGACCTGAATTACTCTCGATGTACTCAATCTGGAAGATCTTGATTTTACCGCTGAGTCCGATGTCAGATTGGAAGTGAGTCTTGTTCATCGAGACAGGGAGCTCTATCACACCAACGAACAAAAAAACGAGAGAATCTGGCATCTGCAATATGTTCGAATTAAAGGCAACCGAAACTCAGGTTTTAAGACGCCGGATATTGCCATACCTACAGGAGCGGCAGGTGATTTAAAAATTAATTTTGGTGCTAAGGTCAGTGGTAGTAATAATTGGTATGAACGACCAGGTAATAATACGTTGACGTATGTTTATACCAAATATAATGGCTGGCGGGTTGGGGGAAAAACAGGAAATGAAAATTGTTACTGGAAACGCTATTCCATACAGAATAAACAGTATTTGAACCAAATGCTGGCCTATATGGGAAGAACACATAAAAATGCGTGTACAGAGATGAAAGAAACTTTCAAACGTATTGAGAGTTTTCTGCCTGATATTGAACCGAAAATACGTCTTGATGAATTTAATGCATTTCGTTTGAATTTCACTAGACGACTATCACTCTTTTCTGTTTGCAAACGCCTCGATGATCTTGTCGGTCAGAAAACACCGTCCGCTGATTCCATGAAATCGGTCTATGAAAAAATATGCAAAGACGCGCCTGTTCTAAAAACAAGAATTTCTGAGGCGGAGTTTGTAGAGTTACGATCCAGCCTGGTAGACGGCGATTCTGATGTGTTAGAAAAGGCGTTGGGAATAAATCGTCATGATGACATGCTGGATTTTGAAAAGGGTATGCTGCCAGATTTTGAAAAATTTCTGGACTTACAACATAAAGCATACCTGCAAGTGGCCCGGGGGCGGTACGAGCCTTCTTTCAGAAAATTGCATATCCTCTGAGGACTATTGTCCTTATTTTATTCCAGAGAACTTACCAGGCATTATTCAAAGTACCCGCCTTTACACCCACGGATGTCATGGTAATGGTTGGTGCCGCACCGGCACCGTTCCAGACTGGCGAATCGGCTGTTGCCGTTGCGGTTAATGTGTAGCTTGCACCGCCAGCCGGTACCGCTGCAGTCAACTGGAAACTGGCAGTGCCGGCTTCAGGACTTTGGGTATGAAAAATAGTCGGTGCGCCAGCTGCATCCGTAGCACCAAGATAAGAACCATTTTGTGCCCTGTGTCTTTCCATGGAATTGGATAGACCCAGTAGAGAGCTTCGGGCGTCTGCTATGGCGGCTGTTTCTACATGCTGGAAATAGCTCGGGATGGCGATTGTGGCTAAAATAGCCACAATCGCAACCACGATCATCAGTTCGATGAGTGTGAATCCTTCTTGTTCTTTCATAGGGTTATTACATCCATTCTATTGAATCTGGCGCCAGTAGCTGGTTTTACGATCGTCACATTGACCGACATAGGATATTTTCTCTGTACCGGCGTAGAGAATAATCTGGCATGAACTACCTGGAGTAGGATCGTCATCGCCGGTTCCATCATCCGGATCACTTCCTGAACCATCATCCGGATCACTTCCTGGACCATCATTTCCCGGAGGGATTGCGCTTGAATCTACGAAAAGAACCACTGTTTTTGCCGGTATTCCGCTGTTTTTCAGAGTTATATACCGGCTATCACTCACTGAGTTGCCTGTTAGCAGGTCAACAGAATAGGCTCTGGCGTCACCAGGCACCGGATTACAGTTAAGAACAGCCTGACTGGAGGGGTAGTAAGTATTAAAATATAAGGTGTCTTTAAAGGTTAAAGACTCAGTCATAACCTTTTCACCATTATTAAGATCCAGATACCAGCCTTTTTGTGTATCGGAGGTGCTATCACCAAAAATATCCTCTGGGTTGGCGGTATCGGCTCCATCACTCTTGTCTCTGTTTGTGATATTGATCAGCTGCCCTCCCTGATGAGTGAGCATGCTGTGTCTTGGCACCGCTTTATCCGTTACAGTTGAGCCTGTAATAACCGGATTTTTGTATTCGGGAGTAGCCATCACATAGGCTCTATCCTGCACCACCAGATTCAGAGGTGAAGGTCTGTTACCCGTGCCTATGGCGACAGCCATATGTACAGTGCCATTAAACCGGAACAATGATGTATCCGGTTTTACAAAAAACTTTCGAGACTGTTCAGATTCAGTATGGTCACCAGTCTGTTGACTCAATGTCGGACCAACACTGGTGAATACACCATCGTCACTGTCCCACTCACCATTGTTATCACTGTCCATGGGCCAAACCAGATGAGATACATCGGATGAACTTGTGACAGCGCACTCTGTAGGATCATTCAGCAGGCAGTTATTAATATAAAGCCTCCAGACCTGTCCGCCGACATCGGCAAAAAGCATCTGGTCGGCATAGCCATCGCCTTCGAAATCAATGACATTAACACCACCGGGTATGCTGTATTTCATTTTGTTTAACGTCAGGCTGGGAGAAGCCTGACCATTAAGAGCAGCTCTGCCCGCTGACCAGATAAGCTCTCCAGTAAGGGCATCGACCATATAGACAGCGTTACCCATGGCGTCCTCTTGATAACGTGTTGCCTGATCCTGGTCCGGATCGTAACCGCCACTGAATATCAATACATCACGATCAGTATCACCCAGACGAATTTTCGTTTTTTCAGGCGATGACCAGGTTTGACCCAAACGTTCGAAGCCTGTAGAACCACCTTCAATAAACCATTTGAGTTTGGGGGAATCAAGATCGGTCACATCCAGAGCATAATAATTTCGACCTCCTCTGCGCATACCGATATAAGCCAGGATAAATTCATCAGGGTTAAGCCCGGAGAGAAAATCACTACTTGTATCTGCATCCAGAGTGTCGTAACCACCGAAGAGGACATTGTTCTGATTGACATCATTTACCCAGAGTGTGACGGTTCCATCCAATCCATAGGGGCGGGTCTCTCCAGCAAGTCTGTTAGTTGCTTGTCCTTCGTTCAGTTTATCCAGATTTCCAAGCAGATCCTGTGGCATGAAAGCAAACTTCTCTACGCCATCGCTGGCGTTAACAGCATGAAAAAGTCCATCGTTGGTGCCAAAGAATATAGCCAGTTCCTGATTATTTTCCGGACAGGTGTAGGGTGTATCAGCATTTTGATTGTTGCAACGATAAGTGGCCAGTCCCGGTACAGAGTGAAGGGGGTCGCCCAGCCAGGTGGCTGGATTACGAATCCAGTCAAGCAGGTCGTCTCTTCTCTGAGTTTCTGAGGAAGGTAAATTCAGAGTTTCTGTTGTGATCAGTGTGTTGTCCTTATGCAACAGATGTTCAGGAATATCCAGATTGACGGATACTCCAGACGGGTTATCACCAATATAGGTAAAAATTTTCCGCGCCCCGGCTGCGGGGAGATTATCGCCAACACCACCAATATCAACACTGCGGCCATCGATCTTATTATTGTTGCTGTTCCAGAAACTTCTTGATTCTTTATGGAAAAAACCTGTTTCAGGATCTACAGCCAACTCCGGAGGATCACGCTTATCGTAAATGTCGACTGGATCTCCGTTCAACTGATAACGTTTAAGATTACCTTTCCAGCGATCGCTTTTAGAGGGTTTAAATACTGAGTAATAGATTTGCGACAGATGTTTTGTATTGTTGAACTGGTTTGCAGTGACACCAGGGCTGACAAAGGTTGCCTCATCTTCAATTATTGTTGCAATGATGGTGTTGAAGGCTTTGGATAAATCTTTGGCTTTGTCGGCGGTATAAAAATTACCTTCACCGTTTTCGGCTACATCTTCAAGAAAATTCTTGATAGAAGTATTGTTACCAAGGGCAAACCCTATGGTGTGGGTTTTTACATTTTGAGTACCATCAAGAACACTTAAATCACTGTTTCCCAGCCATGTGGCAAGACTCCGGGAACACTTTTCCCCGGAACTGGTTGCATCAGATTCACATTGATTATTTCCGGTCAGGGATTTAACAGCACTGATGGTGGTTGAACTGTAGTTGTTAGCCTGACCGTCAGTCAGTAACACCACATGATTGCTCTGACAAACATTATTAATGGGGCTGGTATTTCCATCCTTGCCATTCTTGAAATAATCTGCAGCTTCGTAGTAAGTGCTGGTAACCGGTGTACCTCCACCGGGCACCATATCCCTTACCAGGGAAGTCAGATGATCCTTAACTTGATAAAGACCTGCATAGTCAATGCCGCCGTCTGCAATTTTGAGTCGGATTTTAGGTGAAAGCGTCGGGTTGTTATCGTAACTGATGGCCGCTCGCCAGCCATTGAATGATTCGAGGATTAATGACAGATTGTTGCCGGGAGTCCAGTCATCTTTATTAATCAGATATTGAATGACATCTTTGAAATCGGGGGATTTATAGCTTTTTCCTTCTTCCCAATCCCCCTGATCCCAATTTATGTATTCGCTGGTTTTTACTCTTCGTCTCAGCTCACCATTTATTACAGGAACTGGAGAAGAATTGGCAATATCATGAGCCTGGATTTTTATGGTTGATTGTCCATGGGAAGAATCTCCATAAGCCGTTAATTGTAGGGTTGCTTCAAGTATCTGCGCGTTCTTCTTTATTGGTAGGTCGGCATAATGCAGTGATAGAACGGTACGTGATGTATTGCCATTACCTCTCAGCCGGTTTTCCCAGAGCTCTTTGACTCCTCCTCCGGAACCTTCAAAGGAATCGCTTTCAGTATCTTGTATTCGGGTTTCAATAATGGTGTTTTTACAGCCACCCGCACCACCAGTATATTCAACCCTGAGTCTGGGTCTTAAGGCCCGATTTCCATCAAAGCTGTGAGCTGATCTGAAACCTGTGTTTGTTGCAATTGGCTTGATATGAAAGGTTGTAGCATTATTGCCACACCAGTCACTATGGCTAACAACCTGTTGCAGCAGGGGAGTTACATTCACGGAATAACGGTTTGGATCTTCAATATTACCTAAACTCCATGGGCCGGGATTCCACAGAAGTGGTCCTAGCTTAGCCCTGGATGAAATATTATTGGCAGTCGTTGTAAAGGCATTATTGTGTGTGCTTCCGGGAACCCCTGCCCATATCTCAAGATTGGTTTCATTTGATTCGTTCGCAGAAGCCGTAAATTCAATCGATGCAGAAGTAATAGATGCACCCTGGGGGATAGCGAGAGGCTGGAATCGAAGACCGGTATAGTATTTAAGGTCAAAATCACTGGCAACCCGATACTGGATATCAATTCGTGCTGCTCGATCTGCCTGTGAACCATCGGTTCTTATCTTGTAGGCGTGTCTTTCACCTCGAATGGTTTGAAAAAACAGAGAGAGGTTATTCAGCGTTTCGCCATTGCTCCAGTTTAAGTTTGAATCATCAAGGATTTCCTGAATCAGAGCACTGATATCAATTGTTTCGTATTCAGTATTGCTCTGCCATCTTTCGGGGTCCCATGTAATATCAATGCCGGTTCTGGTTCTGGCAGAGTGATTTTCAGCATCAAACTCCAGAGGGTTTTTGTTGAGTTCAGCGGATATTCTGATTTCACTATTATTGTTTTCATTGTTAATAGATACAAAAGTGACATAGGCCGCTTCTACGATGGCATTTTCAGGTATGTTCAAACCTCTGAAATACAGGGAATTTAGCTGGCCATTATCGAAATTCATTTGTGCCCCATCGAACCAGAAATCCCCTTCTGCATTCAGACCTTCTGCATTGTCTTTATTGGCTGTGATTGTAGAAGATTGTGCATACAGACTATCTGCAACAGATTTATTGCTGCCAAGATTAAGCGTAACGGAGTCCAGGGACATGAGACCATTACTTGTTGAGCCAATCAGTTCGTAGGCATCATCACTGGATTGCTCGATTTCAGGATTACCATCAATAATCGTGTTGCCCGATAATGGCTGATCCATATCGGTAACGGGAAAGGTTAACCTGCTGGTTTCATTATTTCGTGCCCATAACTTCATCAAACCCACATTAAGATTGGATGAATTTTTCATAATATCTGCAAATGCATCCTGCATGACCGTCATTCTGGACTGATCATCTGCACCGGGATAATAGCTACCACCTGTTGAGTACTGCATAGAGCCAGAGTTGTCCAGAATAAAGAGAACATTCGGCTTAACACTGCTATCCAGGTTTGGGTTGTGAAGATATATGTCGGTATCATCGGCCCAGGTGAGTGTAGAGAGAAGAAGGTAAAGTACCGTTCCTAAAAAAACTGTTAGTGAGCGCATTATTAATCCTCTACGACTCTTACTTGAAATCCATGCTCTAATTCAGTTACGGCATTGAAACCGTTTACCGAGGCTGTGCTTATAATTTTGAAAATGAGTGATCTGGATTTGCCGATACTTCCACCGGTATACAGGTTTTCTGTAAATGTAGTGAGTGTTGTTGTTTGGACTTCAAAACCATTAGAATCCGTAAAGGTTGCATTACGGGTTCGGCCTGCGGGTGATGCCAGAACCTGCCTTACTTCAAACTCACTTTCTTCCAGTAATCTCACTGTCTCATCTAAAGCACTTTCAGCGGCCTGGAAAGTAGTGTTCTGAAGCTGAAAGTTGAAAGCAATGCGTTGACCAGAAGTTGATAATTTTGTACTGCCAATAGCCACTAATGTAATCAGTAGCAGAATAATCAATGAGATAAACAGGATAGCGCCATGTTGTTTTTGATTATTGTTCAACATACTTTAATTCCTGACTTGAATTGTTGTTGAAAAACCTTTTCTCAAGCGTCGATCATTAAATTGAAGGGTCTGGTCAGCAGGGTCCAGATTAACGATGGGGAAATCCTGCACTGCATTAATGGAGCTGACATTATTATTTGAAGAAACCAGAATGCTGATGCGGATATGTGATATTTCTCCGAGGTTACAAGTACCTGCGGTGAAAACACTCTGAGTGCAGCCTGCCGTATACTGGGTACCATTGGCTGTTCTGATACCATAGGTGATCTGCAGGTTGTCGATGCCTTCAACCATTTCAATATTATTTCTGAATAGTGCCATTATGGATTGACCATCAAAGGCCGTTCGACCGGTATTTTGAATATCGTAGAAAATACCAGGTGGGGAACCGATACCAAGTGGAGAACCGATACTCATCAATAGAGGGCAGTTTTCCAGATTGGCGGCGTCACAATTACCTGAAATAACAAAGTCTTTGAGGGCAGCACCGGATGCTCCGACACCTCTGGATATAATATTACTGGGTACAATTAATGCGGGATCAGGGTTGCATTGGTTCTGATCATCCAGTGGGTTGAAAACAGTGAATTGTTCACAATCTGTCACCATCAGCAAGTCGCTGCTGTCATAGCAAATGTTGCGATCAACCGTGATATCCGAGTCATAGCTGATGACACGAACAACGTCTCTGTCCCCTTGAGGTGCTGCAATATTATTTGGGCGGATCAGTTCTTCTCCTCTCAGAATGGAGAGAGAATCGCTGACGGTATTGCCACCTTCAACACCCCTGATTGCTTCAACATTCAGATCAAAGAGTGATTGAGTTATAAACTGCGCGTTAGTGTCAGCACAAGTGCCTTTGTAGCCAGCCATTCTTACATCACGCTTGATCATCTCCATTGCTATACGCGCGCTGTCTTGTACCTGTGCAAGTGCGTTATCGGTGCTGTTAGCATCTAAACTATCCACGAACATTCGCATGACACCAAGCATGAGCATTGAGCTGAGCAGTAAGGCTATCATCAGTTCAATGATGCTTATGCCATTCTGATGAGACAGGCCAGGCTGGTAATGTTGTTGATGAGGTGAAAACTGTTTGTTTTTCATATTTCAAATATTGTTTCGTAAGACAGCGCCAGAGCTCTTCTTCCACCGGAATCATTTTCGGTCCAGAGAATGTTCAGAGTGAAGTTATTCTGAACTCTGGTTATCGATGCCGACGCATTGAGAAGAACCGGACGCCAGTTGGCACCATCAAGACCGATATTGTTGATATCCTGTATATTCTCAAGCCACTCTCTCATATCTTGAGATGCAAGCTGGCGATTGCTACAGACATTGGTAATACAGTCTTGTGCCAGAATGGTATTACCATTAACTGCGGCAGTTATTATGTCGTATCGGCCATTGGCTGCAGCAGTTGGATTACGTCTAATCCGTTCAATCAGATCATAAGCGATCAGTGTCGCCTGACTTCTGGACAATGAACTGTTTGATGATTGAAGACTTAAGACTTGTAATCCGGCCATTCCCAGTAGACCAATGCTAAGTATCAATACTGCAATCAGGGTTTCAATCAGGGTGAAACCATTTTGGTGTTTTAACAATTTGTAGGATCTCCGATACGTGCCTGGCCTGCACCATTTATGCGTATTCCCCGGGCTGATCCAACTCCGCGTGAATCACAGATATTCATTTGAGTCACATTAACTATTGTTCCCTGCCGGTCAAATATGATTTGACCGGTACCCCGGATATAGTTTCCGCCTTCGAGTGGGTCGAAGATATGAAGCAGGACATTGCCATCCATAACAACGAACCCTGTGCTCCAGTCAGGCTGGTCACAAGTGGGAGGTCCATTGGGATCAATGAGGTCAGCTGGACCTTTAGGTCCTCTGGAACCGCATATGGTAATAGAAGACCCTCTGGTGGCTGCTTCACTGCGGGCGAACTGTAATGCGGCGAGAATACGGTTACTCTGGGACGTCAGACGGCTGTTCAGAAGGCTATCATCAAAGCTGGGAATCGCTATGCTAGCCAGTATGCTTAATAGAGTAATGACCACCATTAACTCTACAAGAGTAAAACCAGACGCTGTACGTGTAATATCCATGGAAGTCACTTTTACTCATTATTATTCCAGCTCTGAGACTGCTTTGTGAGTTTCTTTCCATTAACTCAAGCGCGATTTAGCCACACCAATATTATTGAGTCTAATTCAGATAGATGAACGGTTTTCAATAGCGATAAGCTGTACATTTATAACTTGATTTTTTGATGTTTGTTGACTAGCAATTTTTTGAAATTTGATCTGTTTACCGTCTATCAAAAAAGAAAACCCACTGGGAGAAAAATACAGAGTATTAGGTCGTTTTAACTTACTGCTTGGCTAAAGTCATGAATAAGGCTTCATAAGTGAAGATATCAGGGATCAGGCCATGAAGTATGAATCCGGAGATCGGAAAATATTCTCTTCTATATCATCTGCCGGTTTTTCATTACCAGAGATGCTGGTGGCATTAACTGTTTTTGCCATTCTGGTTAGTGTTTCCGGACCTGTTTTGAAATCTATACTGGCTGACCGTCGTGTAGCATCAATAGCACAGGATCTGTATGGCAGTTTGCTATTGGCTCGAACCGAAGCCGTTAAACGACGAAGCACTGTCTCAATGTGTAGTTCTCTTAATGGAACGAGTTGTGAAGGCGATGATAGTGGTTGGCAGAATGGCTGGATTATGTTCAGTGATGAAAATGGAAATGGAGAGATAAACGAGAGTGATCAGATTCTGAAAATCTATGAGGCCAGATCAAATCTGATTACCATCGACTGGAATCGTGGAGACAGTCTTGGTTTTAACAGTCTGGGGCAGACTTCACAGGCAGGTACCTTTCAGGTCTGTGAAAATGCTGTGACCGGTATGGTTTCCAGAGCCATTGTCATCAGTATGACGGGGCGTGCCAGGATTGAAGTAAGAAACAGTTGTGGATAACCGTTTTGGATAGACTGTTGTTATAGGAGTACAGCAATGCAGGGTTGTTCTAAGCGATATTTTCAACAGGGTGTTGGGCTTATGGAAGTACTGGTTTCCCTGCTGGTCATAACCATCGGTGTTCTTGGCATGGCAGGATTACAGGGCCGAAGCCTGCAATATAATCAGGTGGCCTATCTTCATTCTCAGGCTGCTGTGCTGGCCACTGATATGCTTGATCGTATACGGGTGAATAGATCATTGGCACAGACATCTGATTCTTATCAGGTGTCTGCTGAAGATGCTGTATTCACTGTCTGTTCTGAAGAAAATTACCCTGAGAACTGTGAAAGTAATTCATGCTCACCCGTTCAGCTAGCTGCCTGGGATATACAGCAGTGGAAGTTTCGGTTGAGTTGCCAGTTACCAGGAACTGAAGGGGTTGTGAATTATCAGGATACCGATGAAGGCAGGGTGTACTCTGTGCATCTTATCTTTACTGAAGACCGTGGCTCATTACCCATGGGCGAGCTGGTGCTGAGGAGTGCCCTTTGAAGTCGGGTCATAACGGCTTCTCCCTGGTGGAGATGTTGATTGCACTGGTCCTTGGGCTGGTATTGCTAACGGGTATTGGCCATCTTTTTATGGCAACCAATAAAACCTATGCTCTTCAGGATGAACTCTCCAGGATACAGGAGAATGCCAGGCTGGCGATGGAAATACTGACCCGGGATATTCGCATGGCTTCGTATACGGGGTGTCCGTCACAAACTGATCTGGCCAATGTACTTTATTCTGAAAATAACTTACGTCAGTGGATGATTCATTTTGATAAAGGCATATCAGGAATTTCATCGGGCTCTGAAGTAAGAGGCAGTATTGACTCCAATGCAATATCAGAAGCGGTTATTGTCTATTCTCTGGATCGTGAAAAGAGTACACAGATAGTGTCTCATAATACCGGGACAGCACGTCTTACTACCAGCAGCTCTCATGGATATGATCAGGGAGATCTGTTAGCTGTGCTGACAAAGGATTGCAGGCAGGTATCAATTTTTCGCGCAGGTTTGAATACTGAAAATTCTATCGTCACACACCCTGCAGCAAACAGTGGCAGTTTGTACAATTGCTCAAGCCAGTTACAGGGGGATTTTAACTGTCATACCAGTAGCCTGATTGCTAAAACAATTGAGCATAATGAATCTCAGTTGGTTCCTGTGAAATCAACTGCATTTTATCTCCGGGAATCCAATGGTGTTCCGACTCTTTATCGAAAAAGAGCCGGTGAATATACCAGTGGTTCCTCTATCGCCGCCGAGGCTCTGGTCGAGGGCGTTGAGAACATCAATATTCTCTATGGTGTTGATACTGATCAGGATGGCGTGGTCAACCAGTACCAGACAGCCAGTAATCTTGGGCTTTTTTCAGAGGCCTGGTTACAGGTGGTCAGTGTGAAACTGGAGCTATTGATACGAAGTTTTACTCAAGTATCGCCTGAACCTCAGGCGTACTTTTTTGCCGGAGATCGAATCATTCCTTCGGACAACTTTCTACGAAGTAATTTTGTGGCAACCATTGATTTAAGGAACCGTGCTCAATATTAGAAAAAAACAGCCGTTATTGGAGCGTTTTATGATTTACAGGGAACAGGGAAGTGTTCTGTTGGTCAGTCTGGTATTACTGCTGATAATGACAGTTGCCGGGCTTACCTCAATAAGGTTATCGGGTTTGGAAGAAAAAATGACAGGGAACTTCTACGACCAGCAGAAGGCATTTCATGCGGCAGAAGTGGCGCTACTGGAAGCCGAAAATCATATTGACAAGAACCTGTTTTCCCTGAATGTATTTAATGCTGATTGTACAGAGGGTTACTGTTTCAGTGGCAACGATAGATCGGACGCGGGCAATTGTTCCCTTGGTAGTTCTACACCCTGGTCTAATGACAGTACCTGGCAAAATTCAGCTTTGCACCGTACCACAACCTTTGATATCGACGGTATTACCTCACAGGCGAAATATATAATCGAGTTTCGTTGTTATATCCCGAAAAATAATGATGGTCCTATGCCCGACCCTGCAAATCAGGGTGAATGGGCAATGTTTTTCCGGGTTACAGCTTTGGCTACAGGAGGCTCGGATAGCACGCGAGTGATGCTGCAGTCATCGTATAAATTGTTATGAGTGTGCCTTAAAGACTCAGTCGAAGAGATAACTCTGCAGTAAAAGAGAGTCAATATATCAGCAACAGGTGATGATCATGGATCGATGTACACTGTTTATCAAATGGATTATTTTCTTTTCATTATTGTTAAGTGTCACAGCTCGTTCAGAGCCACTGTCCAGTCACTATGCTGCAACACCTCCGCTATTAAGCAAAACGTCTGAACCCCTGGTGATGCTGGTGTTATCGGTGGATCATGAGTTGTTCAAGAAAGCATACAGTGATTACACCGATTTGGATGCCGATGGGCGAATTGATATAACGTATAATGACAATTTTGATTACCTTGGTTATTTCGACAGTGAGTGGTGTTACAGCTATTCAGGCTTGGGCTATTACCGTCCGCAACAGTTGGCTGGTGGCGCTAATAATCATTTTTGCACAACCAGCACTGCACCCTGGAGTGGTAATTTCCTGAATTGGGCCACCATGTCGAGAATCGACATTCTGCGAAGGGTTCTTTTCGGGGGAAAACGATTTACCGATAGCAGCAGTCAGACCGTTTTAGAGAGATCTTATATCCCAAGGGATGTTCACTCATTTGTTAAAGTATACGACAGCACTGCAACCGGTATTCCTGCGCAATATCTGACACCCTACCTGGATACGTCAATCAGTTTATGCAATGTCTCTTCTTCTGAGAATGGCTACCCCGAGGTGCGTGTTGCCTCTGATGTCTGGCCGAGATGGGCCTCAACCGAGGTAAAACAGTGTCAATGGGGAGCCTTGAATAGTCCAGATAGCTCATATCAGTTATCGCAAAACAGAGTGCGTATTGAAGTCTGTGTTCAGGGAAAGGATGCGGATACATCCACCCGCTGTAAAGAGTATCCCAACGGCAGCAGTAAACCTTCGGGTTTATTACAGCAGTACGGTGAAGGGGGTGACATCAGGTTTGGGCTGATGAGTGGCTCTTATGACAAGAACATCTCTGGTGGGGTTCTGAGAAAAAATATTGGGAAAGTTTCTGGTAACACTAATGATTCGGAAGATGAAATTAATCTGGCAAATGGTCAGTTCAATGATACTCAGGGCATTATTGAGACCATCAACCAGATAAGAATAGCCAAATACAGTTACTCTCAAAATAAGTACATCGACTGTAATACGTATGGTATTTCAGTGTCATCGTTTAAAAATAATCGCAGTGCAACCTCAAATCGTCATTGCAGTATGTGGGGTAACCCGTTATCAGAACTTTATATGGAAGCGCTCCGATATTTTTCTGGAACAGACTCTGCGACACCGGCATTTGATGCCAGTTCTGACCATCAGTTTATCAATGACCTCCGTCAACAGATCTGGGCAATGCCCATGAACGCAGATAACCCCTGTGCCAGTTGTTCCATCATTCTGTTATCCACAGGATTAAATTCATTCGATACCGATGAACTGGGCAATAGTGCCGATATTCCGGGATTAACTGGTATTAATTCGGTGAACAGTAAGACGGATGCTGTAGGGAATCTTGAGTTTAATGGATCATTTTCCGGCCATTATCTGACCGGAGGAACAGGAACTACCCGACATTGTACGGCTAAATATCTGACCGGGTTGTCCCAGGCGATAGGATTGTGTCCGGAAATACCTCAATTGGAAGGGGGATATCAAATAGCAGGTCTTTCCTGGCATGCGAATAGCAGTGATTTGAGGCCTGAACTCAGCGGGAAGCAACAGGTTAAAACCTATGCCATTGAACTGGCAGAAAGTGTACCCAACTTCACTCTTACCGTGAATGGCAAGCCCCTGACCTTTCAGCCTGTTTGTCAGACCAGTTCAAATTTTGCCAGTGGCAGTAGCAGTTTTTCTGGCAGCGGCAGTGATTGCACACTGACGGATGTAGTGATTGAACGACTGAATACAGACAGCAGTGGACAGGTTATTGAAGGTCAATTGTTGTTTACCTGGGAAGATTCCTTATGGGGTAATGATTATGACTATGATGCGTCTTCCCGGATTAAATTCTGTGTAGGACAGCAGTGCAATCAGACCGCAGATGCTGACCTTCATTCGAGTGCCCTGAGTATCGATCAGGTAAAAATAGCGGTTCAGGTCGATGGTGTCTTTGCCGGTTTGAATATGCGGTTTTCTTATACCATTACAGGTTCTGGCGCAGGTACTGACGGGTTGCAGAGTGGTTTTGTTTACAAGGGTTCTTCAAATTTTATAACCACCACTTTCTTTGCCACAGGGCAGGCTGCAGGTGTGTTGCCAAAACCTCTTTTTCTTGCAGCAAAGTATGGTGGCTACAGCGATCTTGACGGAGATGGAACGCCTGCACACCACGAAACGGGCAATGCTGGCTCCAGTGATTCCCGCGAATGGGATAATCGTAATAATCATAATGGTTCACTGGGCGCAGATGGTATTCCGGATAACTATTATTTTTCAAGAAACCCTTCCTTGCTCGAAGCTCAACTTGGACAGGTTCTTTCTGATATATCGAGCCGTGTGTCTTCAGCGACCAATGCAGCGTTATTTGCCAACAGCAGTACCGGAGTTGGTGCTCTCTATCAGGCATTGTTTCAACCCGAGCAGGAAGTGAACGGTAACGTTGTTCGGTGGGGCGGTATTCTTCATGCCCTTTTTGTTGACAGCAAAGGTTTCCTTAGAGAAGACACCAATAGCAATGACGCACTGGATGATTATGACACTGATAAGATCGTTGAACTGTTTTTTGATCCCAATGCAGGTCAGACAATGGTTCAGCGATTCAGAACCGATGATGAAGGCGATACAACTTCCGTTGAGGGGGTATTAAAACCACTGTCATCCTTAAAATCTCTCTGGGATGCCCGGGAACAACTTTCATTAGTCACCAATATTACACTTCAGCGCACCTATGGAGCCCTGGCTTCCGGTGGACGGCATATTCTCACCTGGCTGGATCTCAATAATGACCTTTATGTTGATCACGATGAGCAGCTGGCATTTACTGCAGATACCTTTACCGGTCAGGCTGGTTATCTGGGTGTACCCGCTTCCGAGATAAACAAGGTCGTTAACTACGTAAGAGGTCAGGAGCAGGCTGGCACCCGGTCACGTACCATTGATTACGATGAAAATGGATCGGAAAACATCTGGCGTTTGGGTGATATTGTTCATTCTACCCCTCGGTTGTCGTCTGCCCCGGATAGTCGTTTTGATGCGAGTTTCAGTGATTCAAGTTATAAAACGTTCAGGGATTTTTATTTAAAGCGACGTCATGTGCTTTATGTTGGCGCAAATGATGGTTTGATACATGCATTTAATGGCGGCTTCTGGAATCAGCAAAACTTTTCCTATGAACGTTCAGGTGATAAAAGTGAAGCACTGCATCCGCTGGGATCAGAACTCTGGGCTTACGCTCCCATGAACCTGCTTCCTCATTTGCGCTGGTTAACTGAAAGCGATTATCCCCATGTGTATTACATGGATGGTGAACCTCTTGTTTTTGATGCCAATATATTTCCAGACAATCCGGATCATCCTGGTGGCTGGGGAACGGTTCTGGTTATGGGGATGCGACTGGGTGGCGGGGAGATTGCTGTTGATGTGAATGGCACGACAAAAACCATGAGATCTGCATATGTTGTGCTCGACATTACCAATCCGGAAAAACCACCTGAACTCATTGCCGAAATTACGCATCCTGACCTGGGGTTCACAACATCAAAGCCGGTTATGGCAAAAATGAGAGCACCGGGTGTCACGGATTCTGGTGAAAAAGACTGGTCTGAACCCATTAGAAACGACTGGTATCTGGTATTTGGTTCGGGCCCAAAAGGGTCGACTCAGGAGCAATTGAGAGAAGTGCTGGATGAGGGGAAGGCCGGGCAGAACCTGCATCTTTTTGTTTACGATTTAAATAACAGAAATTTCGTATCAGGCCTTGATCCTCTTACTACCAGTTATCCTGAAAGCTATGCTGGCGATATGACAGTGACGGACTGGGACAACGATTACATAGACGACATGATTTATTTCGGTACTGTTGAAACCGGCGGTGACAATCTCGGTGGTATGCTCATGCGATTCAAACTGAATACTGTTGTCAGTGAGTCTACGCTGGGCGTATTGATGGATGCTGATTTGCCGATAATGGCAGAGCCTCTGACCATAGCAGATAAGGACAGTTACTGGATCTATTCTGGCACAGGAAGGTTACTGACACTGAGTGATAACCGAAATCAGTCGGCTAATTTCTTTTATGGTATCCGGGAACCCGTTAATGCATTGAATCAATTGAGTTACGACACCGTCAACCCGGATGATCTGGTGGATACCAGCCAGGCCGAAGTACTGACTAACGGCATTGTACGCAGGAATGGAAATCAGAATATCAGCAGTTTTTCAGTAGGTTCTGACACAATCGATAATTTTGAGAGTCTGAAGGCGACAATACAGCAACACTCTGGCTGGAAGCGGTCTCTCTCTGCCGGAAATGTTTTGCCTTCCGGGCGAAATATAAACACCGCTACACGCTTATTCACGCATATTCTTTTTACGGAATATCTGCCTCCGGGAGATGCCTGTTCAGTGGATGGTAATAGCTTTTTGTACGGGGTTCATTATCAGACGGGAACGGCATCGGCAGAAACGGTACTGGGAGTTATAGATCTTGGGGTAGAGCTTGAAGCGGATCTTTCCCTGAATAAAATCAGTCTTGGGGCAGGTTATGCGTCTTCTCCGGTGGTACATCAGGGGGAAGGTGGTCGTCATACTGCTGTCACTCAAGGGGCTGGTGGCAGTATTACCAGTGATGAACTGAATTATGAGTTTTCTTCCCAGGGACGGCAAAGCTGGAGGCAGATATTCAGCATCCCCTTTAATACCAGACTGGTGGATGAGGAATGAGTTTTTTAATCAGAAAAACAGAAGCAGGTCACACGCTGCCAGAGTTGATGATTGTCCTGGCGATCATTGCCATTCTTGTTTCAATTGTTTACCCGACATACAGCAGTTATATGATGGAAACGAGGCGGTCTGATGCATGGGTAACCCTGAGTGCAGCAGCTGCTGATCAGGAGCGGTGGTACACCGTGAACCAGACTTATACAGATGAGCTGGAAAATCTGGGTGGAAGCAGTTCGCCCGAGAAGTATTATACGTTGTCTGTGGCAACAACGAATTCGACCTTTACTCTCACTGCAACGGCGAAGAGCGATGGTGCTCAAACCAACGATTCAGGCTGTACAGTCATCACGATCAATCATCTCGGGGCACGTTCCCCTGCCAACTGCTGGTGATCAGAAGCGAAGGTCCATACTGAATATGAGCAGAGTGTCATCGTTATTTGAAATGTTATTATAGTTTTCGATTCTCAGAATATTCACTTTTCCTACAGCATTTATATCAGGAAAATGTCGCTTAAACACCAGTTCATAATCCATTTGTTTATGTTTGGGTGACAGATCAATGTTGAATGTCTGATAGGTTAACTTGCTACCTTCATAGTTAGTTGGCAACTCTAAAATGGCATCTCCATTCGTAACGGCTAACGGCTGTGTCACGAAAAAAGCCAGTGTCGTTTCTTTGTCAAACCGGTTGATAATTCCAGCACTGAAATTATCGCTATTCACTTCATCAGTTATTCTGAAAATGGCATTTTTGTTTGTTGATGTATCTGAAGATTGCGATGTGCCATGATTGTAATTCAGAAGGAATGTAGTTTTATCTTCAAAGAAATATTTAAGATGAACACCGCTAAAGGCCGTTTGACTGCCACGGCGTATTGAATCAAATCCTCCACTGTATGTTCCCAGCAGGGTGTTGCGTTCATCCAAACGACCGAAGGTCAGCCCGGCATGAAGATTCTGGCTGATTGAGCTATTTAATTCCACGGCAATACTGTTGTTTTTTCTTTCATTATTTTGATCGTATACCGGTGCATTTCCCTGAAATAATCCTGTTTTTAACCGGATGTTTTCAGAGAGCGCCAGTTCATAACTAATGCCCCGGGCGCTGTTATTGAAACTCTGAAACGGATTGCTGAAGGCCTGGGTTGATGTAAGGGAATGGATGTTTATGCCGGAATCGGCAAGTACTCCAAAGCCCTTGGCTGCATTAAAGCCATTTTTAAAAGACAGAGTGCCGAGGTGATCAATGGAATATTCGAGTACTGATTTAGCAATCTTCTGTTCATGAGTGGAGACTACATCAAAGGAAACATGCTTTGTTAATTGTACTGAACTCTTGTGAATATTGGCGCTGTTATTGAAGTATCGGTTTGAATCAATCTTTTCAACTGAACTGTATCTCCTGCTATTGAGAAGAATTTCACCGTTAAACATAAAACCGGCATTATCGTAGGAATCCAGCGCCAGAAAATGAATACTTCCCAGCTGCTGTTTAACACCATCACCTATGGGAGGGGAAAGTTCTAACCCATTCCCGTCAATAGTTATGGATTGTCCATTATTGGTTTGTAATTGAGGCGTACCAATCAATTGCGTGGCTGATTCAAGATCAACCAGCCCCTGACCGTATATAGAATCTGTACCTGGTGCGCCAAGATCCCGGGCTGTCACGAAAAGGCGATTGACTACTGCTTTACTATGACATTGTTTGGTATTACGACGACTGTCTGTGCTACTGCAAAGGTAGGCATAGCTGTCCCCGGCAGGCAGTTCCAATGTGGGAAAGGCCGAGGAAACCACAGCAATGGCTCCACTGATCTGGGGAGCAGCCATGGACGTGCCCGACTTGTATGCGTAGCCACCAGGTACGGTTGAATAAATGCCGGTTCCTGGAGCTGCCAGACAGAAAGGCGCACTGTCACCACAGGCATGGGAGCTGGAAGATAATAGGTTGTTTGAGGTGAGATTGATGGCTGCAATCCACTGGCGATTCAAATCTGCTTCCAGACTGGTGCCCGAATAGATTAAGGGTGCCATTGCCGTGACGGTAGCCTGCAGTATTTCAGGGTTGCTCTGGGCATTCAAAGAATGATAGTTGCCAGCAGCAACTACCCCGACAAGTCCCTGTTTTAATGCATAGGCCGCTCTTTGGTAATCACTGCTGGTTGCACTGGAAGGAGCATTGAACAGATAACTTTTTAAGGGAAGAGCGTTATAGTTCACCATGTTACCGGTAGAAAATCCGGAAATATCAGATGCGACTTTTGAACGGGATTCATCATTTATGGTAAAGCCATAACTCATATTGGCAACAGTCGCTCCTTCTTGTGCAGCCCATTTCAGAAGGGTTGCCGTACTGCTGTAGAAGGTTGAGCAGCCCCCCGTAATAAATGCACATCCGGCCAGAATGCCTGCATTGAAAGCAACACCATGAATACCCTGACCATCCTTGTCGGCAGCGGCTATACCGGCCACATGGGTACCGTGACTGTTCGGGTCATTATCTCCGTATAGCGCCGAACAGCTTGGCGTATCCAGGCAGCCGGGTTCATCAATACTTTCATCCAGATCAGAATGTGTTACATGCACGCCGGTATCCAGAATCGCTATAGTGATGCCTTCTCCTGCCTGCCCGGCACCTGCTATTGCACTGATATTGGAATAGGCTTCCTTGGCGTTGAGAATTTCAAGGTCAGCTCTTGCGCGGTATTCGGGCGTATTAAAATGCTCCGGGCTTTTTGGATTCGGTAAAATAGTAATGCCAGTATCCGGAGGTGTGACCGGAGGTGCTGGCGGAGGGGAGGAGGGGGGAGCGCTTTCGCTGTCAGAGCTACCTCCACTGCCACCGGCTGCAATGGCTAGAATGCCTGCAGCCCCGACGCCAAGTATTATGTGCCAGGAGTCGGTTGTAGTGGTAGAAGGGGATTCTTCTACAGAATCACCTTCAGATCGGGTTTCAGTTTCCGGTGTTTCGGAATCTTTTTCGGTATTTGCCAGCCCTGAACACGGATTTGTTTGAAAAGGCTCATAGGGTCTACAGAGAAATGATCCAGAAGCTGTATTGGAAATCAGCAGTATGGTGACCGATACAATCAGTTGGGCAGAGAAATAGAACCTGGATAAATACCCGGGAAATCTGTTTATCCCACAGAGCGGTGATGCTGAATCCTTCCTCATACTGTCACAATCCTTTGTTTTTCAATCAATTCAGATCCGTATCTGAAGCTTATGAATCAATGAAATAACAGCACTGGAATTCTTATAATCTGATAATAGGAAAACTCATTTCAGATTGATTTTTATGCCGCTTATCGTTGATACCTTCATCAGGAAATATCGGCACCTAGATTGAAAAAAGAACTATGCATATAGGGAATGATGCAGTGTCAGCCTTTCACCAGAGATCTTCTGGGTCGCTTTTCAGCCAGACGGCCAACATGGGATACACCCTGATTGAAGTTATGATCTCGGTGATACTGCTCAGTCTGCTTATTGGTCTGGCGGCTCCTCTTGGCACTCTGGTCAATGCTTTTAAGTTGGATTATGTCAATCACCGGATTTATGGCAGCGCTCTTCTGGCTCGCAGTGAAGCGATAAAGAGAGGCTCGCAGGTCAGTATCTGCCGTTCTGTGACAGGATTGGCATGCGATACAACAAGTACTGACTGGTCTTCAGGCTGGGTCATATTCGAGAACCCTAACAACAACACCAGTATTGATACGGGTGAAGACATCATTCGTGTCTATAACGTCATTTCCAGTCCACTGAAAATAACCTGGTCCAACGGTAATCATCTGACGTTCACCCCCAGAGGGAACCCGGTTGGAGGAACAGCTTCCTTTTCTCTGTGCATGGCTGGAAGAACTGCAGCACCTACCCGTGCCGTAACAATCACACTTACCGGTCAGATTCGAAAAGCATCTGCCATTGGGGACTGTTTATGAAACATCTGGATCAACAGGGATATGGTTTGATCGAAGTGCTGGTCAGCATGCTGGTTTTTTTGCTGGGTGTGCTGGGTGTAGCCGGAATGCAGGGACAGGCAATCAAGGTTACCCACGACAGTACTCAGAGGGCACAGGCAGTCTGGATGGCCCATGAAGCAACAGAGAGAATGAAGGTGAATGTCGAAGGACTGGAATCTGGCACTTATCAGTCTACAGCAACCACTGCCAGATCAGATCTTACGTCCTACTGTGGCAGTCCTCCGGTTGTTGAGTGTATTAATTTTGCCTGTTCCACTGACCAGATGGCCGAGTTTGATGTTCACGAATTACTCTGCCAGAACGCCGGTATTATAAATCCACAGCTTACCGTGGCCTGTTCCACCACCGCCTGCAATGAAGGGGCCTCAGTAACGGTTACCGTTTCCTGGGATTCCAGAGGCGCAACAGCCGGCGTTTTTTCTTCCAGACAGCAATTATCCTTATCAATGAGACGTTAGGTTGTAATAAAGAATCGGAGCAGGAAAGCGTGTTGAACACACAAAAGCAAACCGGATTCTCTTTAATAGAGGTACTTCTTGCCCTGATTATGGGCTTGTTATTAAGCGTCAGTTTTCTGCAACTGATGGTAGGTGCCAGTCGCTCCACTCATTTTCATGAAGACCTTGCCGCAGCCCAGGCAAATGGGCGCCATAGTCTTTATTTACTGAGTCGTGAAATTCGTATGGCTGGATATAAAACGGATTTTAACAGTGGTGTGCTTCTGCCATTTTATCGCGGGGGCTGTAATGGTGTAACCATCTGCACCCGGGATGGAGGCAGCAATAATAATGATCAACTGGCTGTACAGTTTGAACCCGTGTCCGGAATGGATTGTGGCGGCAATACGGTCCCATCCGGTGAATTGACAGCGGATGTTTATTATATTGCCCAGGATTCCACAAACAGTAATGTCAGCTCACTGTTTTGTCGCGGTTATAATCCGACGAATGCCTCGGCAAGAGGTCCGGCCGTACCTCTCGTTCAGGGGGTAGAGAAATTACAGGTGGTGTATGGATTGTCTGCCAGTGGTGGCAAGAGCATCAATCAGTACGTAACCGCATCCAATGTAACAAACTGGCGTGATGTCCGCAGTGTCCGGTTAGGGATATTGGTGAGTTCCGGTCAGACAGGTCGTGTTTTTGACTCAAGAACCCGGACTTTCAACCTATTGGGCAGTGGTGCTGTTTCTTTTACGGACCGAACTCCCAGATATGTCTATACCACAGCAATAAAACTTAATAATACGGGATTCTGATATGAACAAGCGCAAAAAGGTATCCGGATCCGTATTACTCATGACTATGATGATTTTGCTGGTTTTTGTCTTTGCCGGTCTACTGGTCATGGAAATGGCCATTCTGGAAGAAATCACGGTGAGTAATGAACAGCGTTCATTACAGGTTTATCAGACAGCTTATAGTGAGTTGGAAGCCCAGATTGATTACCTGGCAGATAATCCTGGTGACCTTAACGACGCCATTGCTGCTGATCAATCGCTTACAGTAATTATCAATCCCACCGGATGCTCTACAACGGGGGCGGTCTGCCAGTCTGCGACACTGAGGTATATTGGTGAAACAGCGCCACCTGCGGGATACAGTCTGAGCAAGTTTATTGGTTTACTGTTTGAAATAGACAGTGTTGCAACCCTGGGCAGTACTGGCGCAGAATCCAATCAAACATTGGGATTTACCTTTGTGACCTCAAGACCCGGTAGCTGAATGATTCAGGAGCCGTATGGTACCGTTACCGGTTCTCTTTCCAGAAGTTCCTGTTGACGGGAACGGACCCCAGGCTCTGCAATGTATCCTGAAAACATTCGGTTCCGACGCAGATTTCTGCACCCTCATTACTCCGGGTCAGGATAGACGATTCGGGAGCCAGAGTACTGTGCTGCAGCATTTTATTTCGGTCACTTTTCTGAAGAGATGAACTGGCAGTATCCAGATTAAATGTTGCAGATGCATCTTCAATATCCACAGCGTAAAAATAGTTCTCACCGGGCTGTGGTCCGCAGGTTGCTGCAGATGACGATCTTGGTGCAAAACTGTTGAACAGCAAAACGCCCTTGAATACCTTTGGTTTGCTAAGCACTTTTTCACCATTAACTTCCAGTTCCATCATCCAGCCGTGACTGCTGTCCAGGCTAGCCAGTGCAACCTGCTGTTGAGTGCTTGAGCCTTGCTGAATCAGGTTTTCAGTGGCGTTGTATAGGGATGATTCAGTAATAATATTCCCCGACGCATAGTGGTAACTGGCTGGGCTCTCAAACACGTTGGGATCACGAATGACATACATCCGATCATCAACAGTTGTACTCAGGGGGTTGGCACGAAAGCCACTTCCTACGGCAATATTCAGGTATTCACTGTCTTTACCGATGATCACATCCGGCGCCTCAAAAAAACGGCGGGCATCTGCAGAGCTGGTGCCGGACAGTTTTGCAATGACGCCTCCGGTGGCAAAATTACTGGCTCCTGTATTTGACGGGTTAATATCAAAACGGATGATTTGACCACCGACATCTACAGCAAACAGATAGTCCACCAGATCATCCTGATTAATATCCACCAGTGTCACATCTGCAGGAATACTGTAATTCAATTGTGAGAGATTCAAATTCTGATTCTGCTTACCAGCGGACCATAATTTGGCGCCTGTTTCGGCATTCACCATATAGATTGCACGGCCCAGATCATTATTCTGAATCGTTGTCTGATCATCCGTATCGGAATCATAACCTCCACCAAAGAATAGAACCCGGGTCGGATTGCCATTCCACTGAACCCTGGCCAGTTTTGCCGATGACCAGGTCTGACCCAGTTCATTGAAGTCGGGGTTGCTACTGGTTGAATCAGCCTGTTGATTATTATCCAGATCCCCTTTAATAATCCATTTGAGAACAGGGTTTTCTCTGTCTGTAACATCTAACGCATGAATATTATTACCACCGCGGCGCATCGTCGTATAAAGATAAATATGTTCACCGATATCAACATTGCCATTATCTGACTGGAGTACATCGCCATCACTGTTCAGGTCATTCAACCAGACAGTCATTGGGCCATCCTGACCATATTCTTTTAATGAACTGTCATTGATATAGCCATCACGGTATTTTTTCAGATTTTCTAATAATGACTTTGGTATATAGGCAAATTCAGTCGATCCATCAGATGAATCAACGGCATGGAGAAATCCATCATTCGTCGTAAAATAGATGGTTTTGTCGACTACGGAACCCGTGGCATTTTTGAAATAGGTGATAACCCGGGGTTGAGTATGTAAGGGATCCCCAATACTGGTTCGATGGTCGGTGGTGCTGCCGTCGCTGTCTTCATCGTCAACATCCACACCTCTGCCCCATTTTAGAATCAGGGTACGCTCAGAACTATTGATGGATTGTCCGAGCATCTGGCTGGTAATAGAGGTGTTATCTTCATGCAATTGATTTCCGGTGGTATTGAGAGCTACGTTACTGGTTCCGGAAATGTCGCTGTACAGACTTCTCGATTGGGTGATTTTTTCTGCCATACCACCCAGTCCTACCGTTTTACCATCAACGACGGTGCTCCAGAAACTCTTGGCTGTTTCTTTAAAAAAACCGGTCAGAGGGTCTATAGCCAGTGCGCCATTGGCGTCATAAATCTGATTATCTGAGCCTAATCGATAACGTTTCAGGTTGCCTGTCCAGCCCGGCCCGACATCAGGCTTGAACATAATGAAGTAGACATCTTCAGATGTTTGCAGAGAATTAAACGCGCTGGTGGTGGTTGCCGGTGAAGCAAAGGTAGAGTCCTCGGTATTCACTCGTAGAAGAATGTCATTCAATGCGTCATTTAATTCGGAAGCATTGTTGGCAGCGTAATATTGACCACCACCATGATTGGCTGTGCTGGTCATAAGTGCCGGAGGCGCTCCACCAAATCCTGCAATGGTATAAGTATCAACATTCTGGTCGCCCGACAGGTTTGAGATAATATCTCTGTTGTGCATATACCAGGCCAGTTCATCCAGGCAGCCTCCGTGACCTCCACAGTTCACGGTTAATTCTCGGTCAGGCTCCTAGGAGCCAGACCGAGAATTAACCCGCACTGTCAAAGTAAAAAGCTAGAATTCAAAATCGATCAATATTTGATCGATTTTGGAAGAGTTTTAGTCATACTTAACCATTTCAAGCCTTTTCTTACCCTTTATGCTGCATTTCTCAACCTTTTTACATCTTCAAGACGGATTGATCCCGTGGATACCGCTGTCGCACATTTTTTCATATTGTGCGCCGCGCATACCAGTGAGAATTCCGCATCTACTTTCTCTTTACCTCTGAGGCTAAAGCCCCGGAAACCGGAATTCTTAATCTGACCAAACGGTGGCTCTGCAATTACCTTGCGATGGACGTATACCGCCTTCGCTTCTTTTGTCTCCATCTTTTTATTCATGGCCTGTCGCACGACTTCAAATTTGTCTGTACGAATCACCCGGCCAGCTTCTTTCTTTGAGCCGCTGCATCTTGAGCGATAGGGACACTCTGTGCATATATCTTTATCTGCACGATAACCTTTCCTTTTGGCCTTGCTCTGGGGCTTGGTGACGAGCTTTTTTCTGGCGGGACAGATAAATACATCCGCGTCGGCATCGTAAGTAAAATCGGCTTTGACAAACTTCCGGTCAGAATTTTCAAGGCCTGTCCCTGCGGCCTTTTCCTGACAGTCCGTGGCGACATAGGCATCAATACCACTCTCGTCCAGGGTCTGTAGATTTGAGCCCGAATTGTAGCCATTGTCCAAGCTCATCTTATCCACAGTTTCACCCTCGGTGGTCTCGGATAATGCCGCCAGGGCTGGCTCTACTTCCTGTAAATCATTCGCGCTCTGGCTGACGTGTTGGCCAACGATAATTTGGTTATCTTTATCAACGCTGATTTGTGCGTTGTAGCTGTATTCACAGGGGTGTAATTAAAAGTGTTCCATCTACCCATTATCCAGCTTGCTGCCAGTACTGATCCCAGTCCCCGTTAGAACGCAATGTTCTTAAGCAAAGCATTGCTCCTGCGATGGAAGGCTTCCACCAAGCACCCGGTATTTTTAGTCGCATCTGCACTACTGCACTGTTAGAACTTTCTATTTCGCCAGAGCCAATGGGAAGATTGGCTGCTTCTGCTGCAGCATATTCGAATTGCCCTGGACGGTTTCGGATATATCGGTGACACTCCTCTGGTTTATTGGCTGCTTTGCCTTTCTTTCCGTTTCTATGCGGATCAAGCTCTGCCATGACGGCATTAACATTGCCAGATTTCATGCGTTCCTGCTGGATATGCCGCCACTGTACACGTGTTTCCTTGTTAAACCCGACACACTCTTCTGCTGCATCAGCGAAGTGCTCAGAGAGATGATAATAGTCAACGAGGAAACTTCCTTGCTCTCCAAACACTCTCTTTGTCTGGTTGGCAATCCAGGTGGCTCCATCGCTCACGCAATGGATAGAGGATTGCCGGTTGAGCCCCTGCTCTATTGCACAACTCAACCACTGGTCACCTGCTTCATCCGGCCCTCCCATTGTGGCCTGATGACGTTTATCTGAACTACCCAGCTTATAGACCTGGCAAAGTTTAGCCTCCTGCCATTCAGTTTTACGTGCTTTGCGTTTGTCACCTTCTGCCTCTTCATCAATGAGGACAACAGGAATCATGCTTCCATCCATTTCTCCTATGAACTGGGCAGCTTCACCGAGGCAGTCCTGACGATTTTGTGATGCACTGATGGAATCATTTTGCATACAGCTTGCGTGCTCAAGAGTTATGGCTCGAATAGAAGACTCAGGCACATCAATACCATAATGTTCATGTATTTTTTTTGCAGCTGCCTGAAAAGAACTATCTGCACCAAAGTGAAAAGAACTATCTGCACCAATCTTCCTTGTAGTCTACAATTTTACGTTGAATTGTGCGGGAGTAGTCGCGACAGTGAATATGAGCGGCATGACTGAAAGGTCTGACCCGATGCTTGTCTACCGTCTGGCAGCGTTCAAGAACTTCTATTTTCCCATAGGTGCTCAGCCAATAAGTGTTTTTTTTTGAGTTTTAGCTCCGGGGTGCTTCAGGCAAGCCTCGCCAAATTTTTGATCTTCCTTGTAGGTACCCCAGCCAGTAAGCAGTTCATTGCCCATTTCACGCAGGTGGGCAATGACGGCTTCTTCAGCATCATCAGCACGATCCAGGAGACCTGACTCGGCTTCAACAATATCCAGAAGTGCAGAAACTCTAAGCTCAAGCTCGGGGTGGGCTGCAAGTCTATCAGCAAGAGAAATAGGTGAGGGCATAATACTAACTAGGGTTGAGAAATACTCTTACATTATCGTTCATATTGAGGTTTTGTGGGCAGAAAAACTTCTAATGAACACTTTTAATTACACCCTATTCACAGTGTCCTTTTTTGCTCATGATCCGGGCGTCATGATCTGAAAAGCTGATTTGTTTTTTGTCGTCTATCAGTTCGCCCGGATTAAGCGTTTCTTCACGCTCTTCAAGCGCCTTTTTGGCTTTCTTAATTTTCTCGAGACGCTCTTGTTTGAATTGCAAGTCTTCAGGAATACTGTAGCCATTAGCCTCCTGATAAGTGTCGTCTTCTTCCTGATCACACTGGCGGGCTTTATTGATCAGATCATCAATCTCAGCACTCAGCTCTGCTTCTTTAGCCTTAAGTCGACCATAGCTCATGGCTTTGTGCTTTGACGTACTGGCTTTGAATTTAGACCCGTCAAGACTGATATGGCCAAGAGAGGCCATTTTAAGCTCCAGAGCGAGTTTGACACTTTGCTTAAAGCAATCATGGAAGAATGTCAGGTGATCTTTACGGAAGTCGCCCAGAACCCTGAAATTAGGGCAGTTCATTTGGGCGATGTACATGAAAGCCAGGTCCTGTCGGCATCGCTTTTCAATTTCACGAGAGCTGAACACACCATGGCTATAGGCGTAGATCAGGATGGAAATGATCAGCTTGGGAGGATAGGCATGTTGGCCGAGATGATGGTACTTGCTCTCAACTTCAGAGGTATCTATGTACTGAAAAATAGTTTCATAGACATAGCAGTCATGCTGCTTGGGAAGTAGATCAAAAATATTGGTCGGAAACAGCAAGTGCTGATTAAATTCAACAGGGCTGTCCTTAAATTTTGGGCTCTTCCCTAATTTTAGTGGGTGATTTAATCTATATTGAACACTTCAAGGCAAGGATGCCGACATGCGCGATAAAGAACTCTACTCTAAAATACTTGGCGTTGAAACTCCGTGGCATGTCGCTCACGTGGAACTCTCCATTACTGAAGGAAAAGTCGAAATCTTTCTCGAACATGATGGCAAAAAGCCCTCTAAATGCAGTGTTTGTGATAAACCCTCTCCGGGTTACGATCGACGTCAGAAGAAGTGGCGGCATCTGGATACCTGCCAGTTTCAAACCATCCTTATTGCTGATGTTCCGCGTACACAATGTTCCGATCACGGTGTAAAAACAATACAGGTTCCATGGGCTGAACCGAACTCTGGTTCTACGGCCTTGTTTGAAGCACTTGTTATTGACTGGCTGAAAGAGGCAACAACCAGTGCAGTTGCCCAACAAATGAAGCTTAGCTGGAATGCCATCGACGGTATCCAACAGCGTGCAGTAGCGAGAGGTCTGGCACGCAGAGTACACGACAATCCCAAACGGTTAGCCGTTGACGAAACCTCATTCCAGAAGAGGCGTGAGTAGGTCACTGTGGTTACAGATCATGAAAAAGGCATTGTTTTACATTTGGCCGACAACCATAAAGCTGACAGCCTCAATGAGTACTTTGAGACCCTGACGCCAGACCAGAAAGCCGGTATTGAATGCGTTACCATGGATATGTGGAAGCCCTTTATCAAGGCAGTCACATTGCATGTGCCAGAAGCCAGGGAGCGAATAGCATTTGACAAGTTCCATGTTGCCCAGTACTTAGGCAATGCGGTCAATAAAGTTCGCATAGAAGAGCATAAAGCGCTTATGTCTACAGGGTCAGACTTACTCAAAGGTACCCGGTTTGACTGGCTAACAAATCCTGAAAATATGAGCGATGAAAAGTGGAAAGCGTTCGAGCCGTTGCGTGATTCAAAGCTGAAAACAGCACGAGCCTGGGCCATCAAAGAGATGGCGATGACACTGTGGAATTACACATCACGAGCTTGGGCTATCAAGGCATGGAAACGGTGGCTGAGCTGGGCACTGAGGTGTCGGCTTGAACCTGTTCGTAAAGTGGCCAAGATGATCAAAGAACACCTGTGGGGAATTATTAACGCAATAGTTCTGAAAGCCGACAATGGCCGTGCAGAAGGCATGAATGGAAAGATACAGCGACTCAAGGGTCGAGCCTACGGCTACAGAAACAGAGAAAGGTTCAAAACTGCAATTTACTTTCATTGTGGTGGCCTTGATCTTTATCCAAGAGGGGTGAATCGCTGAAATTTACCCACACAATCTGAGGTAGAGCCAAAAAATACACTCAATAATGAACAGGAAAAGGATTTTAAAAATACAGTTCTTGATCTTCAAGAGAAACGTGAAGGTGGAAGAATCGTTGGTCGCGATGTTAAAGACGTATTAAAAAAAGATTTCGGAACTGAGTGCGTTAATTCTACTGTTTACAGGGTGTAATTAAAAGTGTTCCATCTACCCATTATCCTGCTTGCTGCCAGTACTGACCCCAGTCCCCGTTAGAACGCAATGTTCTTAAGCAAAGCATTGCTCCTGCGATGGAAGGCTTCCACCAAGCACCCGGTATTTTTAGTCGCATCTGCACTACTGCACTGTTAGAACTTTCTATTTCGCCAGAGCCAATGGGAAGATTGGCTGCTTCTGCTGCAGCATATTCGAATTGCCCTGGACGGTTTCGGATATATCGGTGACACTCCTCTGGTTTATTGGCTGCTTTGCCTTTCTTTCCGTTTCTATGCGGATCAAGCTCTGCCATGACGGCATTAACATTGCCAGATTTCATGCGTTCCTGCTGGATATGCCGCCACTGTACACGTGTTTCCTTGTTAAACCCGACACACTCTTCTGCTGCATCAGCGAAGTGCTCAGAGAGATGATAATAGTCAACGAGGAAACTTCCTTGCTCTCCAAACACTCTCTTTGTCTGGTTGGCAATCCAGGTGGCTCCATCGCTCACGCAATGGATAGAGGATTGCCGGTTGAGCCCCTGCTCTATTGCACAACTCAACCACTGGTCACCTGCTTCATCCGGCCCTCCCATTGTGGCCTGATGACGTTTATCTGAACTACCCAGCTTATAGACCTGGCAAAGTTTAGCCTCCTGCCATTCAGTTTTACGTGCTTTGCGTTTGTCACCTTCTGCCTCTTCATCAATGAGGACAACAGGAATCATGCTTCCATCCATTTCTCCTATGAACTGGGCAGCTTCACCGAGGCAGTCCTGACGATTTTGTGATGCACTGATGGAATCATTTTGCATACAGCTTGCGTGCTCAAGAGTTATGGCTCGAATAGAAGACTCAGGCACATCAATACCATAATGTTCATGTATTTTTTTTGCAGCTGCCTGAAAAGAACTATCTGCACCAAAGTCTACAATTTTACGTTGAATTGTGCGGGAGTAGTCGCGACAGTGAATATGAGCGGCATGACTGAAAGGTCTGACCCGATGCTTGTCTACCGTCTGGCAGCGTTCAAGAACTTCTATTTTCCCATAGGTGCTCAGCCAATAAGTGTTTTTTTTTGAGTTTTAGCTCCGGGGTGCTTCAGGCAAGCCTCGCCAAATTTTTGATCTTCCTTGTAGGTACCCCAGCCAGTAAGCAGTTCATTGCCCATTTCACGCAGGTGGGCAATGACGGCTTCTTCAGCATCATCAGCATCATCAGCACGATCCAGGAGACCTGACTCGGCTTCAACAATATCCAGAAGTGCAGAAACTCTAAGCTCAAGCTCGGGGTGGGCTGCAAGTCTATCAGCAAGAGAAATAGGTGAGGGCATAATACTAACTAGGGTTGAGAAATACTCTTACATTATCGTTCATATTGAGGTTTTGTGGGCAGAAAAACTTCTAATGAACACTTTTAATTACACCCCTGTTTACAAGTTACTCCATAAAGTCGGTCTTTCGTGGATATCTGGTCGCACACACCATCCAAAGCAGGATTTAGAAGTGCAAGAAGCATTTAAAAAAACTTCAAAACAGAGGTGCAGCAAAGGCTTCCAGATAAAGTAAACCTAAAAGATGTTGACGTTTGGTTTCAAGATGAAGGTCGTTTTGGTCAACAAAACACGGTCAGTAGGATTTGGGCTATTAAAGGAAGCAGACCCGGAATAATTCGGCAGAGACAATTTACATATGCTTATGTATTTGCTGCTGTCTGCCCCGAAAGGGATATTGGAACTGCTTTAGTGCTCCCAACGATCAATACAGAAATGATGACGCTACATTTGTCTGAAATCTCAAAGCTAACCAATAAAGGACGGCATGCTGCCGTAATAATTGATAATGCGGGATATCATCATTCTAAAGACTTGCCTACTTTTGATAACCTGACATTGATTCCTTTACCGCCTCAGCTATTCCCCATGCTTATACGACATCGGTAACAGCGTATAAGAAGCATCACACGCAGGGCGCAGCTACAGCTGCTTACGTGTTGAGATATGTAATTTTTCCCAAAAACTCGACTATTTATCACGAGCATACAAAATATATACGACTTCGTACGCTAGTGATACCAAGGGGTTTAATGAAACGTGGGGAATTGCTGTTACCGCCTTATGCACCGGAACTAAATAGTGCAGAAGAAATTTGGGAGTGGCTTCGGGAGCATGATTTATCCAACCGATCTTTTAAAAATTATGATGACATTGTAAATGCATGTTGTTGTGGTTGGAACAAGCTTGTTTCTGAGGCTGGTCGGGTAACCAGCCTATGCTCCCGTGAATGGGCTGTATTATCGTAGTTAGAAAACGGAAATGGTATTACCACGGTCTATCTGGTAGGCCACGGTTAGATATTTATGGCCTTTCTGACAGGCGACTTCATCAACACCAATGGCTTTTATATTATCCAAAGATCGATGTTTCAGCCCCCAATTCACAATGTATTCAACGGAATAAAATACCTTTTCCCATGAGGTATGAAAAACACTGGCGATCTCAGCCCATGACAGTTTTTTTGCCCAGAAGGCTAGATACTGCATATAGACTTTGGTGAGTTCTCGCTTTCCGTCTGCCCATGGCACTTCTTCCACTTTGACTCCGCAAGTGGAACACTGCACCCGACGCATAGAGTAAAGCAGAAAAACCGGATAACCCCAGAGAGGGATAAGCTCGAATCGACGCTCATTGAGCGTGTCATAACCTGGCGCTGGTTTATGGCAGCAGGAGCACAGTGCGTGGCTGTTCTTTCTGGGAACAACGGTTACATTGAAAACTTCAGTGCCTCTGTAGTGAGCAGATTCAACCTGTTGATAAACAAAAGACTTGAGTTTATGGCATTTGTTTAGGATAGTTTTTAGTAGCATCGGCAGTGGCTTTTGTTGTTATTTTGTTCGCAACTTAAAAACTATCAAAACTCATCTGCCGATGCTTCTATTTCTCCACTTTATTGTTTTTTACCCACAGATATTCCTGAAGAGCCAAAAAACTAGCTTCTTTTACATAAACTCACGGAGAGCCGATTCCAGTAAGGAACGTTATTGGCAGCGGAAATGCTGAACTCTGGGATTAGGAGCAGCATGACACACTTTTCTCATGCGTTGAGATTCATCAACATTAATTGTGACTAGATAGCCCTGCGGATTGGGGTTAAACCAACGGTCATATACTCTCAGTGGCAGGATTTTTTCATGGCTGGCAGGCTCCAGCCAATCAGAACCGGACAGTGAAAATCTAGAGGGGAGGCCATCGAATGCCTTGACTTCGATATCGGCTCCAGTCATTACCTGCCAGTGGCGGGCAAAGGATTCAGCCGCGGGTATTGAATTCATATAACTGATGCCATAAATCGACCACATGGATGTGGCGGTCATGCAGCTTGCTAGCATGACCTGACGAGGGAGAAGGCCTCTGACTAACGCTGGCATATCCCTTGCGATAACGTCGGCCAGTCTGTCTCCGGGGATACCTTCGATTCCTGTCGGGTTACCATGACCATGAATAAAGAGTAATACACCTGAAGCGATGTCTTTTGGCCCTGCTTTGTGTGTTATGTTGAGTGTTTCAGGGTCTAGGTGAACAAGGCTACTGTGAAACGGAATCTCAGTCATCAATGAGTAAGATAATTCTGCTTCTTCACAGACTTCAATAAAGAGGACGTGGCTAGGCGGTGTATTGGGACAGCTTGCCATTAGCCTGGCCTTAGAAGCGGCTATCAGTTCCTCCAGCCTTTTCTCAATCAGAGGGTCAGAGTAAGTCAGCGACTTCAGTTGCTGATGAAGAGCCCTTACAGTCATCATGCTGCTTGCAGTCATTGTATTACGGTTCTTCAAGGTCTCCAGGAGTATCAGACTGGCGACACTCTCTCCGGCATTGTTGGTCTGGAGAATATTGAGTAACCCCTGACGGGTCAGCTCAAAAAGCCGGCTTTCTTCCATATGAACGCAATGCTGACCATTCTGGAAGGTGAAATAGCTGTCACCGGCTTGACTGATGTGTAATAAATCCACCGACTGTGCACGAAGTTGTGGCAGCCAGTGATGATGGACATGGAAAAACAGGGGAAAACCATTCTGATCAGATTGCTTCAATTGTTGTTCGATATTGACCCCTTTCTGGCTTAGCCATTGCCAGCTATAGCCTGCACCCTTGGTGATGATGTGTTGAGTCAGAGTGTGATTGCCTATGGCTAAATCGAGACAGATACCTTTGTTATATATGTACTCCACTATTTCTTCATTGAAGTTGTAATTAATAAAAAACAGCAGTGTATGTTCTGCGGCATATTCTTCGGAATGACTGCCATCGATGGCCAGATCTATGACTCGTTGCCATAGTTTCGATGGGGCATTCCTCATCATGAAAGGGGCTATGGAGGGGAGAGTGCCGTGATTCATTACCAGTAAATCGATAATAGCCAAGGCCGTGTCTAATGGACAGTGACTGAAGAATTTCATTATGGATATGATTGTGTCTTCATCCAATCTGCCTTCTTTTGTCAGCAGCTCAATGAGCCTATAGACACTGCCTGAATTGTTATCTTTTAGGGCTTTGATCAGGCTGGTGTGCATAAAATCTAACTGGGCCTGTCTCGGGTTACTCGGCCCCGGCACAAAAAGCAGATCAGCACCGAAGGCCGAGACGGTTCTGGGATAACTTTGATTGGTCAGCCCAGTTTCCGGAGGCGCATCGCTGGGCGGAGTGGGCTGAGAAAATATTGACGATCGCGGAGAAAGTGGTATAGGGGTCATGGCAATTCCAGTTTACCGATTCATACCGGGTTAGACGCTCTGAAGGTACCACTTATCCCGGAAATACTGACAGGGAGGTTAGTAACTCTGTCTAAATCGGTATATTTAAAATTATAAATAGAGATCTGGTGCCTGATTACAGGCAATTAACCTGGACAGGCGTGTTTAGGGTTAAATGTTTTCAGTGTAGAACGTCTTGAAATACGCCACCTGCCCTGATGCGTTATTGACATAACGCTGGAGTATTTTTATATCATTGAAGGTTGTCGCAAAAGGGCTGCGCTTGCTGATACGACATTACCTTTTGCTACCGCATGGCTCCAGCTTGCAACGAACCGAAGCTTGGGATGTCTGAATGATCATGTTGCGGACAATAGCGGTGTAGCGGAGCTTCCCCGCGCCGTTCTTTCGCTTTAGTATGCTCATACAATTTATCCAGATGTTACAAAGGATCGGGAATGTGTAACTTGTTACAAATGTAACAGGCAGACGATGCATTTCCATGCCAAGCTATGTCGAATAATGCTAGACCGGAAACCATGAATTCTGCTTATACAGCCAGTAATCGCAATGAAAACAGCACAAAACCCGTGAGTCGAAGATTTTCTGTCGCCCCCATGATGGATTGGGTAGAGTGTCGTACTGATATCTTACTGGGGTGCGGTGTTCGGCAAGGTTTATATTGACCCAGGGGCACTATAGGGGCACCTTCATTCTTCGTGTTTTTCAGGTTACTAATAATAGCGAATCACAGGTTGACCGACTCCCATTCTTCTCTGGCTTTTTCTGTTTGTTTATCAATAAATTCAGCTAAATCATTGATGTGAACAAATAAAGGCGATTTTTGAGATTCGCTGAGCCTTACAATAGGCAGTGGAAGATTACCTGATGAAGCTTTTTTTTGAGCCGTACCAGGTGCACAACCAAAATATTCTTCAGATATATCTTTCAAAGGAATTAAAGGTTTTTCATATTGAGCTAGCAGTAAAAATGAAGTTTTCATAATAACTCGCATGATGCAGTTTATTTGATTACTTGGTGTGTAAGAAATTTGGAGCATTGGATACTGCAGGTGAACGTTGAATGCTAATAGAATGACTCCAGCTCTCATGATTGATTCGAGTCCCTTTAAAATCATCATGGGTAATCCATTCCTGTTCAAAAGCAATGTCTAGAATTCGTTCAGTAAGTCCAGCGAAAGACATAACGCCCTGTCTTAGTAATACAATTTTTCCAGGTGGTTGCATAAGGTACAGAGCTGGATAGGCTTGTATATTCAGCCGTGGGTGTGGCGTTCGTTCAATATGACTGTCCGGAAAACTTGGAATGAATTCGCCATCTGTTGAGAACGTAATGAGTTCAAACCCATAAATTTCTTTCATCATTCGTACGGCCTGGGCTTGCAGGTGGCAGAGCTTGCAGTTTCCTCGATAGTAAAAAACCAATCCTGCTTTTTTAGCTATTTTTCTTAATATTTCCTCTTTCGCTTGATGAGCTCGATTATCATTAATCTTTGCTGCTGCTGGTGATATGGGGCGCCGGACGTTTTCATCCAGCATGGGGTCGCTTTCAATCACCTGTTTTCCCACTCGTGCAAAACGCTCCGCTTTCTCTTTAACCAACCTATCCAGATATAAATAATTGCTGACGTTTTTCTTACTGGGTTCATCAATGGCTTTATCCAGATAGTGCCCAATATTTTTTCTGATCCATGGGGTCGAAAGAGGAAGCTCTTTTGTCGGACTTGGTTGAGAGTGTTCCAGCTCTTTATCCGCGAGAGGCTCGGGCTCCTGAATCGTTTCATACCAGAACCAGCCTTCCGAGTGTCGGTCAAACCAGGCTGTTTCGGCAGATACTGTGGTTGAAATGAGTAATAACAGAATCAAAACAAACATCAGACGCGCTTTTGCCAGTTGGCTGCCCACCACCCCATGCATAGAGACGTCACCAGTGCCATAAAAGGTATCAGCCAAACTGGAAACGGCAGTGGTGCAATAATCAGATATAAAAATAATCCCGGAATCCATCGGCACAGTCTTCGACTCCAGAGATTTCTTAAAGGACTGGTGTAATGGAAATCGTGGTAACGAATCCTTCGGATTAAAAAGCCATCCAGAATGGCAGTGATCAATATCAAGCCCCAAAAAGGCAAGCAGACTAATAGCAGCGCTGTGCGCAAATACAGCTGAAGCATCAGGTTGAGCAGATTGTTGATAACACTTCCGAAAAAATTCAATGCTTGAGTAAAGCCTTCTCCCATATTGCGGTCCGATGTTGTGTATTTCAGTAGAAAGGATTTGATACCGGTTTCAATAAAGGTGACTTGATAAAATTGTTGGCCGGTTTGCATAATCCAGAGACTGGTTTCACTACCCAATGTATTGGCATAACGAGCGTGTTCTTGTTGAAGGTGTTGATTCAATGATTGCCCTGAAAACAGCAGCCAGAGCAATACCAATATCAGTCCGTAAAACCAGATTAAAATAGGATGAGTGGAAGAATGTTCTGTCGCCATAGGATTAACCAGGTTCCTTGAGAATAGGAATCCGTCCTTTCAAAAGACGACCACCGCCCAGTCGTGCAACGTATTCCAAATTAGGCAGTTCGCCCAGTAACTGAGGTGGAAATAGATCACCACTTTCTTCCAACTGTTGTTCACTGAGGTTGCCGGTGAATTCCATAGGCTTGTGGGTATCCGTGCTCATACCCTGGTTTCTTATAAAATAGCGATAACGAACCGGCGGTAGCTTATCGGTGATGAACTTTTGGGTATCGGGATTTTGGGTTCTCAAACAGATCAGGTGATTGCAGTTGTCGATCAGCTGGTGTGCTGCTGCCCGAGAGCCCAGTTGCGCTTCAAAATCGGCCAGTGTTTGAGTAGCGACGTACAATCGGAATTGTGCGCCTCGACCTTTATTCAATAATGACAGCAGTTGTGGACAAAGCACTTCAGCGGCTTCGTCAATAAACAGGTTGATGGGTTTGATGTTGTTGTCATTCTCAGTATTACCATAGTTGTAGCGGTCTCCGGCTACTGCAGCCAAGTCTGCCAGTAATAACTGGCCAATGGCTTTACCCACCATAGGATCACTGAGCGCATCGAGCCCAAAATACAGGACTTTTTGTTGTTCAATCAAAGCAGCTGTGTGAGAACAGAGTCTAGAGTCATTGATATCAGTAGGGTCGGGCGATAACAGTGCTGCCAATGGACCGCCTGTTAACATACCCAACGCCGGAAGCAGGGTTGCGATCATTTTGCCGTAGTGAGCTCGGTCGTGTTCGAACAAGCTGATTAAACCTTCGATATCGGTACAGGGTGACTCTGGCATAACGGTGTTTCGATAGAGCATTATCCATCGTCGTGCAGTGGCATCAGGGTTGTCTGTTTGTTTTAGTGATGGTTTCGTGCCTTCTTTCTTTTCATGTCGATTCATCTGTTTTTCTGCATCAGGTGAATGTCGGATACAGATAATGGTGAGTGCTTTGATCAGCAGTTTGGCAACACCCGCTTCCAGTCCCTGGCGGATTAAGACCAGTGTCGGGCGTTGACCGCATAATAAATACCCCTGAACCACAGCATCCACCGCTTTCTGGGCAAATGCTTGAAACGGAGCGTTATCGCCACCGGAAGGCATCAGTCCGGCAATTCGGCTGGCTAGCTCACTGGAGCGATTGAAATGCTGCAGCAGGTTGATGCGGATGGAGTCTCCGGGAAAGCCCGGATGGAATTTGACAAACCGATTGGGCTCACCTGACAGCTCACAGCTTCTTCGGGTATGACGCGCCAGGTCGTGATCGCCTTTGGGATCGATAATAATGACCGGTTCATTGCGCAGAACCGCCTGAGTCACCAGCAAATCAAATAGTCGTGTTTTACCACTGCCGGGAACACCGATGACCAACGTGTGCATTTCGATCTGTTCCAGGGGTTGATACAGCGGTTGTTCGTGGTGACTCATGCCGTGTATCCAGTGAGCCCCCAGTGTCTGTTTGGTTTTCAGCGGCACATTATCGCTTCGCAATAAGTCCCAGGCACGCTGGCCGTGTTCCCTCTGCCACTGAAAACCCCAGCCGAGCCATAACCCTTCAGTGGAGTTTTCTTCTCGCAGTTTCAAACAGTGTTTTTGATCCAAAGCCAGAAACGACAAAGGCTTACCTTTAATGTTGCGGTGTTTCTGCCAGATGGGCAGTGCCCGAGAGAGTCGATACAGACAAAGAACGCCACAAAGACTGGCGGTTCCCATAAATCCAATCAGTGGAAGCGTGCTATAAAACGACATCACAAGCGTAATGCCCATAGCGAAAAACCAAACCAGAGCAGAAGCGCTTTCGTAATTAGGCCGCCAGTTTTGTAGGTAAGGCTTGTCACGAATCATGGCCGTTCAACCACTGCTTACATTCTTCGGAAATACCCGGTTGCAGAAAAATACAGTGCTGACCGTTTCTGCAAACAATGGGGTGACGGCCTGATGATTTAACCCAGCCTTTGCGTCGCCATTGAGCCAGCCGTTGCTCTGCAGACAGGGTGTCTGTTTCCAGATCATCCGGCCATTTTAAAATCAGGCAACCCTTTGACCATCGGATGTGTTCCGGGTTCAGCTGAGTGATGACGCTTTGAAGGTCATCGAGTTCATTGCCTATGGATAGCGAGTTTTCTTGATTATTAGAGAGCTCTGGCAAAGTCGTCGTTTGGATCAGCGCTTCGCCCTGCATAAAGTGTTGTTGAATACTTTTTTGTCGGGATGTTTCAACTGCATTGACCAGTTGAGCCACAGCCAGAGGACTTCTCTGTCCGGTGAGTCCACTGATAAAAGTTTGCCAAAGAACGCCTTTGTCATGGTCGGGTTTCAAGATATCTCGCAGCGAATCGGATATCAGGTGATTCAGTAATATCAGGTTGATCCAGGTGTATTCAGACGACAAAGGTTGCCCAGGGTGTTGATCACAATGTTGCCAATGGGGCGTGTAATAGTGGATTCGGTGTCGTTGTAACCAGTCGCCCAAGCCGTATTGCAGCGCTGACCATTGCCCTGCATCAGAATGATCAACTGTAATGGCACTCACGATACGACCACTGTCATACAGTAAGCCCGCCACGGCTGCCATCAACCGCCAAACAGGTTGTCGTGCCCGTTGTTGATCGGGATACAGGTCGAAATCAAAATGAATCTGTTCGGTGGCCGCTACTGACCAAAGAGCCGTTTCCAGGCAATGACGAAGTGCCCCTGCCGGTTCGCAGTGGTGCTGGGGATGCGCCGGCAACAGGTGCAGCCAGTTGACCAGTCGATCCAGAGTCTCGTTAAACAGGGGGAGCAACTTTTTAGGCAGCCTGAGTTGGCCATGGAGCTGTTCGATCAGTGCTTCGTGGTGATGGAGAATGGCTCCAGCGCCTACCGGATAGCCGCAGCAACCTTGATCTGTTAGCCATGAAGCCTGTGAAGCGCTTTCAACGGGCACCACGGTCATAGCCCAAAGATGGAATTGATGATGGTGGGCGTTCGGCGACTTGCAGCCCAACCGCTGCGCCGACACCGGTGGCAAAGCCCAGCAGAGATTGTCGAGCCATGCCATAAGCCAGTCCGATTAACACAAACGCTATGGACAACGTACGACCCAGATCCCCTTTGATCCAGCCCACCAATCGCCCGTAAATATCGGCGAAATCCTTGGAACCGGAGACGACAACAGGGTCGGCTGCCCAGAGTTCGGGGGATAAGGTAGAGATGACGACGGTCAGACTGATCAACAGGAGCCCTGTGAAATGGAAAGGGTTGGAAGTATTTAATAGACTCATCATGATGAATGCCTTTTAAACTGCAGGGCGAAGGAAGAAAGTTATTGGTTGGGGTGTTCACTTTCAGGTGTAGCGCGCTGCCATTCCCGTGGGTAAATGTCAGACATCACAACGCCGCCACTGTGCCAGTGACCTTGCTTATCGACCCAGGGCGCTATCCAGATTCTGAGGACTTTTGCCGGGAATCGTTGGGGAGCCGTAACCTCTGAAACCCTGTTTTGATCGAGAGGAAGTCTTGGCTGCAGTGTTGGCTGCAGTGTTGGTTGAATTTCGGGGGCAGTTACCTTGTATTCATTGTCGCTGATATCCAGATACACCTGTCGTGCAGATTTACACACACCTTTGCCGGGTTGATCACAGGCGTATTCACTTTCGCCGACGCCTAACATCGTGCAGCCTGAAAGACAAAGCGTTTCACCACAAAGGCACAAAGACACGAAGGTTTTAACAACTCTTTTCTTTGTGCCTTTGTGTCTTTGTGGTTTCAAAATAAAACTCATGGTTTCAGTCCTCGGGTCAGAATCAAATCCACAGGCCGTTCAGCACTGATCTCAATGACCGGTACCATTTGATCCGCCAGTTTCAGATAAAAGTCCGCCAGTTTTTCCAGTGCTTTGTTGCTGCCTTTAACCAGTGAACTCTGTAAAGCATCTTTCCCTTTCAAGCTGGTTTGAAAAGGGGATTGGATCGCGCCGTCGAGATTCTGTGGCACCATGGAAAACACTGGCACCGGTTTGATATCGAAGGCTTCGCTGACGCCACCTAAAAAGCCTGCCATGGCCGCTTTCGCCATAATCTGCCCCTGTTTGCTCACCAATCGGCCTCGTAATCCGGCCTTGCCATCTTCGCCAGCCAGATAACCTTCCAGCGGTTTTTCAATCACCTGTTCCTTGCCCTGCTCTTGGCTAGGAAGCTTAAAAATGCACGACAAGGTTTCACTGCGCAGATAAGCCCGTTCCGAACTTAAATCACCGTAACCAGAGGCCAGTACAAAACAGTCACGCACCTGGGTTCTATAACGATTGGGCAAAATGGCGGCCGCATTGATTCGAATAAGTACCGGATAGGGTTCCCGCCGAGCGCCTTGACCGGTGGGCACGTCCAGCCCGGTAATTAATTGGCCGGAAAGCAGGCTGCCTGCGGGCAGTCGTAAGAGTTCAGGTGTGTTGTCCGCCGGAGCTTTTGGTGTTGTGGGTGTGAAAGCGGTGCCCAATAGACGAATGGGTTTGGGAGTCTGTGGTGGTGTGTCATCGTATTCAGAGATTGTCTGGTCAATTGCTGGCTGATTGAATTGATTCCAGCCCAGTACATCAGGCGGTAAAGGTTCGGTCTCCAGGATGTGATCCGGTATTTTCTCGTTATCGGCATCAACGGATTTACTTCGTGAAAACTGCAGTATTTCCTGTTGCAGTTGTTCTATCTCTTTTTGATGTTGTTCCTGCAATACGTGCTGTTGCTGATGAAGCTGCTCCAGTTCGGCACTGATCCGGTTCAGGGTTAATTCTTTGGGTGGCACGCCGGTAAAGTCCACGACAGATTGGTCCGGTTGCACGCCCCCTGTATTATCCGTCGATGGACGCTTGCTGGTGATAAAAACAAGACTCACCAACAGCACGGCACTGCCTGATAAAATGCCATAGCGTTTGAGTCGAGGTGTCAAAGACTGTCCGGAAATATTCATGGCTTATTCATTACTTTTTCATGGCTCAGGGCATCAGCAGAGAAGGACGAAGGGTTGGTATCACGGTCAAATCCGGTTCGTGATAGACCAAAAAGAGTTCACCATTTTGCCCCGGATGCAATCTATTGTTCGGCCAGAGGGAAACGGCCCGAAGCTCTGAGGCATCTGGATTGCTAAGGCCGTGACATTTCGGCTCCTGGAACATCTGTGTTTTTCCAGTGGCGTTACTGGACTTGCCGACGATGATTTTGAAGTGATGGCCTTGTATCAGTTGGGCTTTAGAGAAATCAAACGTCACGCCTTCCTGAAAGCAAGGTTGAAAACCCGGCTGCCGAAAGGGCATCAGTTCATAGCCTGCCGGTATTCGGCCTTTAACCAATAATGTCAGTGCTTCGATGATCGTTCGTTCATAGTCGTTGGCTTCTTCCCAGGTTTTAGCGGTTTCCCGGTGAGCGAATAATCGACGCTGCCACTGCTTTGAGAGCGTAAGTTGTATTTCTTTGGGAGGAATGTCCAGCAATGTCACCAGCAGAGACAAAGCCAGCTTTTCGTTGTTGTGTTCCGTGACGTACACGACAAAAGGTTCTTCTTTCTGTGACGACAGATAAAGCACCGAGCCTTCGATACGAATCTCGGCCTGATCAATAGTGCGTACTTGAGGGGATGTAAAAGGGGTAACAATCCGATTCAGGTGCAATCGGCTCAGTGACACAGCGTGCTGTTGGCCAGGTGATACCTGCATTTTTGCAGGAGCCGTACCCGCTAAAGTAAAAGCACAATAGAGTGATACCAAAACTAACAGGATTTTGTTCATGATGTTTTCCAGGGGAAAGGGGATGATTATTTCAGATCGGATTCAATGTTGATGGCCGCCAGTACCGGACGATAACGAATGATCGTGAACCGGAAGGTAAATGTCTTTGTGCCTGCAAGACGCTGGTTGCCACTGGTCATGAAAGCATTGCCAGCGACTTTAACTTCTTTGGAATTGATCAGGTATTCCAGACTCAGGGGCTCAAAGGAGAGACTGACTTTGTCGTTTCTCAGTTGTCGAAACTGTGCTTCCAGAGTGTCGTGTACTTGCTGGTAAAGATTGGGAGAGCAGAGGTATTGTAACCGTGATTCCACAAACGCCAGATTTTGTGTATTCAGGTTCCCCAATAACTCTGCCAGAGCCAGCCCCCACCATTCGTGATAAACAACCGCCGCTTCACCGGAATGGACACCGGCTTCTGCATTCATAAAGGGCAAGGTTAGCTCCACCGTTGGAGATCGATTCAGGCAATGAACAACCAGCAGCGTATTGGTCAGCACCAGAGTCAGCACAATGACCCGATCCATATACAAGCGCTGTCGCCATTGCTTTATTCGGTTGATGTAATCGGTGATGGTCATTTTCGGCAGGGATAAAAAACACGGATATAGGGATTGGGTAATGTTTTGACATCGGAGCAATAAAAGCCCAACCAATATAAACGATGACTTAAATGACCGTCGGGATGTCGATCCCGGAAGCGGCGGTATACCCTGATGGCCAACATGCCCAGAAATATTCCGAGCAGCAGCTGATCAAACCAGATACCCCAGATCAGTCCGACTGCGACGGGGTAGATCTCATCCAGAGACCAGAACAGGAACTGAATGGGGTCGTTGATGGTTCGGGGGATTTCCATACTCTATTGATTATCCTGAGAATAGTGATTTCGAATATTGCGTTTGTTGATATTTCGTTTATTTCGATTACACTTTAGAGAGTGGTAATAATCAGGAATACATTAACCAAGGACATTTTATGATCAGTGAAACAAAACAGGCTCTGCCTTCGGCAGAAGAGATCGCTATAGCGCAGGAATGCAGTCGAGAGATTTCTGCTTACCTGGAAACGGGAAGTGAATCCCAGAAAATTGATATCAGCTCCAGAGATGGGCAGAAGCATGAGCTGTCTATCCCGACACGCGCCCTCAGCTTGCTTATTGATGTATTGGCTCAATTGGGTCAAGGCAATGCGGTTAAAATCATTCCCATTCATGCAGAACTTACGACGCAGGAAGCAGCGGATATACTCAATGTTTCCCGGCCTTATTTGGTTAAAATGTTGGACCAGGGAGAGATTCCACATCACAAAGTAGGGCGACATCGTAGAGTTCGTTATCAGGATTTGATGGATTACAAATCTGCTGTGGATACCCAACGAATCTCAGCATTGGATGAATTATCTTCACTGACCCAAACGTACGACCCGGAGTACTGATGGCCTCTCAATTTACGGTGGTGTATGACGCCTGTGTCCTTTATCCATCGACACTACGGGATGTTCTGTTACGTCTGGCGCTCACTGATACATTTCGTGCGAAATGGTCTGAAAGAATTCACGATGAATGGACTCGTAATCTTAAAGAGAACTGTCCCGACATAGAAGAGGCCTATTTGTTAAAAACAAGAGAGCTGATGAATGCTCATGTGAGAGACGCATTAGTAGAAGATTATGAGTATCTGATTGATTCTATTGAACTTCCTGATAATGATGACCGGCACGTTGTCGCTGCTGCAATTGCTGCTAATGCGGATCTTATCGTGACGTATAATCTGAAAGACTTTCCTGATCATGCTTTGGCACCTTTTGATCTCCAGGCGATTCATCCGGACAGTTTTATTCACGATTTAATTGATTTACATCCGGCGGCAGTCATCGGTGTAATACGAACAGCCAGGGCAGCTTTAAGAAAGCCGCCGGTGTCCGTTGATCAATATCTGGGTAAGCTCAGAAAACAGCGATTGCCCGAATCAGTAAACTGGCTGGAAATAATGAAAATGGCACTATAAAGGTCGTCATTATTGGGTAGGGTGTTTTTCTCGTAATTCATGAGTTTTTTGCTGTTGATAATGGTTTAAGTTTTTAGATTTTAATCCTTCGAATCTCAATTCTAACCGCTCCCTGCTGTCCTCTCGCTGTAGATCAAAATCCAGCCGTGACCCTTTACCCGTCAGAGATTCAATATTCAACTGCTTCAAAGTGACTTCATTAACCTCTGGCAATTTGTTCTGCAGTTTCAGCAGTGCCAGCCATTCTCCAAGGTCAATACGATGCCAATCTACGGTTTGAAGGATTTCGGGTGTAATACCAGAACAGTCTGGATGTTTGGCCGAGCCCCAGCCCATGTTTAACTGTTGTCGTATTTGCATTTGTAAAATACGGGACAGGGGTGAGTTGAAGCAGCAGTAACTGTTGTACTTTATACTACTCAGCCCCAGTACTTCTGATTCACTGTAACTACCGATTCTCTGACAGGTCTTCATTTCTCGTTTGGCGGCCAATTCGAATTCATCATCCTCACATTGATAAGCAACCTGAACGATGAGTTTGGTCATGGTGTAGGCGGTATAGATCATGGTAACTGCGCTGATGGCTGAGGTAATGGCCGGATTCATGATCAGGGTTTGCTGACTCAGTTGTCCTCCCTGGGAGGCCAGGGTATTACCCGCCGTTCGGAATAACAGATTAGTAGCGTCTTCTCCCAGCACTTTTTGCACGACGTCGGCCATTTTACGCATGAGTTGTTGTTGCATATTGCCCAGCATGGATGTCTGAGCTTTTAGTGACAGCTCTCCGGCAATGGGCTTAGCGGTAGCCGTTTGAACGTGTACTTCAGCGGGGGTTGGCCAGAGTTTTTCGGTCAGTTTATCCCAGCTTTTCCCAATGGAGGACGTCCCGTCAGACCAGAGGTTTTTGGCAGGTTGACTGAGTGTATTTATTCCACGTATCAACGGCTCGCGCATCTTCCGATACTGGCCGGTGAGTTGATTCGGGTAATTGCTTTGAAGGTGAACCGAAGACTTATCGAACATATACCCCATGAGTAGTAAATTCATATAGCTGCCAAAGTTCACCTGAGTCGGTAGATTGCAGCAATCCACCAGATTAAAAATGCCCTTTTTACAGGTACAAGCCGTTCCACTGAAAATCCGGCAGCCGCTGTTGTGTTCTGACGATTGCCCGGAAGCACCACACTGCATATCATGGGCCATGTGTTTGGCAGCATGAAGTCCGCTGACGGCACTGGCAAAATCACTGTTATCCGTATCGGTGACCTCCGCTTTGCACTCGCCCAACATACACTGCATGGGTTGACCTTCACAATGAATGCTCTCTTCTATACCTATGTGTTTGATGTTCCCTGTATAACCGCAGTCGTATCGTTCTTCACGGGTATAGCAAATACCGGTATGTCGTGAAGGTGAGCTCCCCAGGCAGCGGCTGTCCAGAAACTGACAGTTCGGGTCATTGGCGTATTGAGAACAGTAATCCGTTGAATCGTGCCTGCCCTTGCTCTTGTAGTAGAAACAATCCGATTCTGCTCTAGCGGTTTTGCAATCGGCTGATAACTGCGGAGACAGGGTGGATTGCAGAGGAATGACTTTACCGTGAACAGAGTGCTCGGCTTCAGTGAAGGTCTCAAGGCAGTGAAAGGTTAACCGGCATAAACCATCCTGATGCCACTGCTGCATTGCGGTCAGTTTTTCCAAGGCTGAGCCTGGTGTCCATCGATCTTCCAGAAGTAAATTGATGGTATTAAAAAACAGCTTGATCAAGGCATAACCTTCACCTTCATCGCCTACGGAGGTTCGGATTTTGAATGTGATCGGATCTTGGGATTTCTGAAGTAATGACGGTTCAATGATTACAGGTGAGTCCAGATAAACGTTCTTGTTCCGCTCACAACGACTGCCGGTTTCTGGAGGGAAGTCATCATTACTCTGCCAGAGTTTTTTATCGTTAAGCCAGAATTGCATTCGATCATCCCAGCGTGCCTGCTGAAAAACGGCTTGAGTCAGAGCTTCAGGTTTGAGCAGGTTCACCGTCAGGTTTTCTTCTTTAATGCAGCAACCGCAGTGGTAATAATTATCTCCATGAGGACCCTCTCCCAGTCGAATCTGAAGGCATCCTTCTGAAGCGCAGCGGCTTTCGCAGGCACTCAGACCTGATAACCCTGAACCGGACAGGTATTCCAGAAAGGGAGAGAGTGTGATTTTGCGGTGCAAAATAACGCTGTCGTCCATCACAAGTGCGCGAGTGCATTCCTTAATATCAGGACTATGTACTTGTCGATCTTTTTTAAGAATCAATCTTTGCTGATAGTCGCAGCCCTTGAAATGTTGACGCATGCGGGCAATGGTGGCGCTCATTTCGCTGTTTTGATCATAGATGGGTTGGCCCTTTGCATCCGTAGGCCAGTCTTTTTGTTTGGACCAGGTATTGGGATGCTCCAATGCCTTAACACCCAGTTCCATGGCTCCAAGAATTCGATGCTCATTGGCATTGGGGTAATAACGATCCGGTGACTGGTTTAAAAGTCGCCATGCTTCCCCTTCAGGAGACTGTTCGGTGTCCAACTGCAGTGCTCGCTGTTCACCGAAGGATTGCAAGCCATCAAAGTCTTCGGTTTGATAAAAGTCTTCCAGCTTTTGGCGATGTTGGCTGTCTGTCGGTTTTTCCATGATCAGATCGGGTGTCTGGGAGGTAATAGAGTTTGGGTGTCTGGTAAGAGCTTCTGATTGCTGGTTGATTAGGTTCAACCAATTTGAGCGCGTATGGCTTTCAAAAGTTCTGATGTTGTCATCATTAGTTTCTGCAGAAACTGTGATGACGCAGAAGGTAAACAGCAAATTAAACAGTCTTTTGAGTGGCTGATATTTCACTGGCTTACAGCAGTTTGACAACAGTCCCTGTACTGCCAAACCAGATACATGGCGTCGTCTTTGGCCAGTGGATGCCTGTGCATTCCCCAAGTGGCTGCTGAAGCACCGATCCAGTGGGCTTTCTGTTTTTCAGGCTCTGGCCAGAACATGCTCATTTTGTACTGGCTTTTAGGGAGCCAGGGGGTAATGCGACTGTGGCACAGGGCTTCCTTTCCTATGGTTTTTCGGCCCAGTCCGATGCGATGAATTTTGGCTAAGGCGCGGGTAGCTAACAAGCTGGTGTTATCGGCAAAGTGCCCATAAGTACTGGTGAACCCTGAGAGTGGATAAAGATTGCCCCAGCTTCCAGCGCACCAGTGCAGACTGTCCATGGGTTGCGATTCTAGAGCAGCAAACCCATCCGTCGCACAGGCGTTAATTGCTGCATTATTGGCATAGGCTGCAAGGTCCGGGGACAACAAGGCAGCCAGTTCCGGGTGATTCCATGACGGATCAACTTCTGACAGATTGATCAAATCAAAATCCACCAAATCACTGTTACACCCGCCAATGCCGGTGACCATATTCAGCATCTCGATCAATGGCAGGCTGTACACATGGGCGTGCATATACGTCAGTCCTTTGGGGATATTGGCTGACCCTAAAGTCCCCCAACGACGTTTATCCACCATGGGCAGCTGATGACCACCCAACGCCATTAAACAGCCCGGACTTCGAGTCAGTTCAATTAATCGCTGTGGTCGCCAGAATCCGGTCGTCACACCAGGATGAAACAGACCGGCGCTGTCTTCACAGACGCAGAGTCCGGTATGGGTTGCAGCTCTGTGATTCGGTTCTTTTCCTGAACCCATTTTGGCCAAGCCGATGCGAATTGGGAACAGTTCGTTCCAGGGCACCGAAGTGATCAGTTTTTCAGATAAAACAGGCACATTTTGGCATAAGGCTTTGGCTGGGGTTTCCGTGGTTTCCAGTGCATAGACAGGTTGTGCCGTACTGGAAATCAAGGCAATTATCCATGAAAATATATTGTTTGCTGAAAATGATGACACCACCGCGGTCGTCACTCGCCAGTGATTTTGATCTTCAGGTGTAAGTAATGCGGGTAGTGAGTCCAGTTTAAAGCGATGGATCAACTCTCCTGGCAGAAGGTATATCTGGTGCTGTTGCCAGTTTTTCGACAATTTTTGAAACTGTAGTAGCGCGCCCTTTGACACCAACACTAAAGCGTTCGGGTGTTTTTGTAGCCATGAAGCTACAGCTTTTTGTTGTTGATGATCATTTATATCAAGTGCAATCATGGGAGTGCGCCAATCACCCGATAGTTTCAGGAGTTTGCTGGATGCTCGTTGACTGGTTGGTAATGAGATCCCGAAAGAAAAGACTTTAGTCTGTAATTGTTTCTGTGCTTTTTCATTAATTTTCTGCCAGTCCAGCTGTTCTAATCGCTGTAACAACACCTCCAGTAAATCCGGCTCAGTGATTGGATACGTCGTGCCATAAGTTCCGATATTACCTCTCTTTCCTGCATGATATTGCCGCATAAGCCAATCTGTAGAAGTAACTCCAAAAGTTGTCAATACAACACTTCCATTGATTTCTAATGAAAGCGCTGGTACTTCGTCAATGTCATTCTCTTTGAAAGAAACAGGATCGATCTCAATCACGGATGTGTGTGGCAAATTGTGCAACCTTTGACCCCAGAGTTTTATTAAACTATCCAGGTTTGTGCCTGATTCAATTCCACGAAGCTTAAATGTGATCATCTTCCGACCATCTACGATTGACAGTATATTTGTAATTTGTTGATGTCCCATGCTGGCTGACAGGTACATCGTATAAGTCATGTGAGTAGAAATATTTCCAAATGAAATAGAAGGGAACAGAAAAAATAACCAGCAGACAGCTTTATATTTTCTGGTCTCAAATAATAGAACTGATAACTGATGTGTAAGAAGAGCTAACCAATTTTGAACCATGTCTCTGTACTGCTCTCAAAGAGGATGTTAGAAAAAATATTGAGGTAATTATGTTACCAAGGATGGATGGCGCAGCAGCTGCAGTCAGCTCTATTGCGAATAGTGCAACTGGGTCGAGAGAGCAAGTAGCCAGCGCTCAGGGTGGTCTAAGAAATGTCAAGATCGTTAATTGCGAGAAATGCATAGGGCACTTTGTCAGAGACGACTGTCGCATGAGCTGTGGACACACACTTTGTAAATATTGTGTTGTGAAAAGTATGTCTGATATACGCAGAGAAATACCAGGTAAAGGTAACTGCCTGAAATGCTGGGAACCTCATGAGAATTTTTATTGTTGTAGTTGTGGTAAAGATACAAGTTACTGTACTTGCTCTTCGGATCAATCATTTTCAGCTGACTATATTTCCTTTGGAGTAGTTAGCAACCAACGTGGATATTTAGAGACTTTTTCAGTTTCTGACTCGGATTGTCTGATCTGCCTCGGAAAAGATGGTAGGACTGTGAAGGCGCTCAGTTGTTGTCTGCAACCCATACATGACGACTGTTTGAAAATGTGGATGAAACAGAGAACGAGCTGTCCTCACTGTCGTTTAAGAGATCGAAACATTAGGGTTATTAATGAACCTGAAGTAATAAGAAGAACCCTCTTGAAACTTCACCCTGCTGACCCCAAAGGTATAGAAGAGTGGCTAAGAGCTAATCCTGGAGCCAGTATCAGAGATTTTCATAAAGGTCACTATTCTGAAGATATATATAGAAAAATGTACCCGAAATAGTCTCAGGCTTAATGCTCATGCAAACTTTTTTTCATCTATCCTCTGCCTGACTTCAGAAATCGTCAAATATTCCCATACGGCTTTGGTGGCACGGGTATCCGCTAAAGCCCGATGGGCTTCGCCTTGCCATTGATGCAGAACATAGTCACTGGCCACTTTCAAATTCTGCCAGCGGTAGTTGCCGTGATAGCAGTCCCATTGACCGTAGTGTTCGGCGAAGGCCAGCATGCAGCAATGAACGGCAGCGGCTGAAGCCAGTTCTTTATTGAGATATTGGCTGTCGTACGCTTTGTTATAAATCACGACGGCTTGATCCCGAACCAATGACTCTATCTGATCACGAATCTGGTCGTAGGTGGGTGCCTGGCGCACCATTTTTGGACTGATATGATGGATTTGTTGGGCATCAGACCAGGTCGTGTGATCAATCGGCTTTACCAGCGTATTAAGAAGAATCTCGCTTTGATCGTTGATGATAGCAATTTCAAGAACTTCGTCCTGTGGTGTCAAACCGGAGGTTTCGGTATCAATATAAACGGTCATTGCGGGTTCCTGTCTTGTAAGACGTGCAAAATGGCATCACTGAGTGAAAGCCCGATATCACGATAGCGACGAATGGCACCTTCATCCTCGGGATGGCTGGAGTAGAGTAGTTTTTTAAACGGGTTGAGAATTAGTCGGCCAATACCGGAACCCTGCTCGGTCAACACCAGTGCTTCAGAGTATTTGCCTTCAATGGTGTGAACAGTTTTCAGCAGTTTGTAGCCTTCTGGTGATAAAGGCAGGCGTTGTTGTTTTTCCAGTTCATTGATGGTGCTGATTTGTTGTTTTAGCAGAAATTGAGTGGCGCTGTTATCCAGTGCTGCTCTGCCTGCTGCAGTTTCGTAAAAATCTTCAATGCGCTGGGCAGCCATCAGATTCGCTCCGTTAAATCGGCGAAAACGACGAAAGCCGTGTTCGATAAACAGTGCGGCTCCTTGCGTGTCCCGCATCAGGTTCCAGGCTTCGTCAATTACCACCAATTTGCGGCGACTGACGTCACCAAAGTACATGATCTGCTGAATCAGGTAGATCAGTTCCAGAATCACCACGCGCTGTAAATGCTTGCGGCTGTCCAGATGACGCAGCTCCAGTACTGTAAATGACTGACTGATATCCAGCATGTTCCCTCCGCTGAAAAATCGACCGTATTCGCCTTTCGATGTAAATGCACTGAGTTGCACGGCCAAATCAGTCATGCGGTTGTCGCTGTGCTGTTTCAGTTTGTCCTGCAATAAATCAACGCTGCTACCGGTGCCTTCCTGCTCCCAGAGTTCACGGATTTGCTCCCGAAGACTGGCTTCCTGATAAGGCAACAGGGGGTCTCTGGGCGACACCATGGCAATGATCAATGCCAGCAGAATGTCGCCTTCCTCTTCATAGTCGTGTACCAGGGCAAAAGGGTTCATGCCCAGTTGACTGTGCTGGTCAAAGTCCAGAAACAGACCATCAAAATGGTGACAGAGTTTTTTGTAGCCCTCACCAATGTCCAGCGCCCAACACTGACCACCGCGAATCAGCACATTGCTGATAATTTCATTAACCAGCACGGTTTTGCCGGCACCGGACGTGGCGGCAATAATGCCGTTGTAATTGCTGTTGGATTCAAACAGCGACAGGTTCATTAACTGGCCACGGCGAGACACCAGGTTCAGCAGAGCTTCCTGATGTCCCGGCCAGTCATCAAATAAGGGCAGCAATGGAACGGCGTGACGGGTTGCCAGGGTCTTCTCATGCATGGCAATGGTTTGGGTGGCCTTTTGAGCATTGCCGGGCAAGGTGTTGAGGAACATGGGTAACATAAAATATACGTCTTCATAGAGCATAAAACCCAGTTCGCGGTAGTAGCTGCAGGCATTGGACGACAACGTATTGGCTTCTTTCAGAGAGTCGCAATAAAGCACCAGGGCAAAGCAGAGATGAAGCGGGGCGTCGCCTTTATTAAGTGCTTTCGACAACACATCAAAATCTTTTTTACGCTCCAGAAGGCGGGGTTCAAAACGGGTAATGGGACTGGACGCCTGTTGAATAGCGACCCGTTGACGGCTATTCAGTGTCGCCTGCAGCTGTTGACAGCGTGGGAATCGCAGCAATACATGAATCTGTGCATAGCACTTGATGCCTCTGTGGCCACTCTGACTGTCCCCCATAAAATTAAACGCTGTACCCAACGCCGCGTACTGGGGTAACTGTTTGGCGACCAATACCTTGATAAACCGTTGTTTGTCGCCCGTACCAATTACCAGATGATCCCGGTGCACTTCAAGGCTTGAATCCGGGTCAAAGACCTGTTCATTCAAGGACTGTTCGTGATCAACGGCGATTTTGCTTAAGGTCCACCGACCCTGTTCAGGGTGATTCACCAGAATCATATTCAGTCGCAGCCGATCCTGTTGGTTCATGGGTACCGACGCTAATCCCGCTGTTTCCAGTCCCCCTGAAAAAGTCTGCTTCAAACGGCTGGCCAGAATCATCTCGTCGTCGGAAGGTGAGCGTTGTTGAATCGCAATTTTTACCGTGACCCAGAGAATCCCCCGTCGAAGTTTATGACCCTGACTGAGCGGTTGGTGTATCCCCGCCTGCAGCTGTTGGATGTTATGTTTTAACATGACTTTGAACGGGGGAGGCGCACGGTCTTTCATCAACATTAACTGGTGAATGGTCTGTTGCAGATCAGGGCTCAGTACCAGACCACACTGCACCAGCGTGTTGTCCGGCCAATCCTGATTCAGCAGGCCATTCAGTCGATCATCCAGACCGTTATCCAGTCCGTTCAGAGTCATACAGAGGAATCCGAAAAACAGATGCTGGTCGTCGCATAGAAACAAAGCCTCCTCGGGTTGAAACGCCCGGGTAGTCAACAACTGATTGGTAAACTCTTTGTCTGAGGGGCTGGTAAAAAAAGGGTTCTTAAAATGCATAGTTTCCCCTTCGTGTGCTAATTTCAGGTATTGAAGGCAGTAAATAACGGTCGAACAGGGCTATGTTCCCGCCAATAGTTGTATTGCTTACTCCCTATGTTTACAGGGCTACAGACGTGCCTTATAAAGTAGAGATATGACTAAATCTTGTATATTGCATTTGTTTATTGCCCAAAGAACAGCGATTTGTTCTGGGATACCTTCCTATCTCATGAATAGCCATATGTGGAGCAGGAAAATAAAGTTTTTATAGGACTTTAGTGCTCCCAACTATTGACGGGAACATAGCCGTCGAACAGTATTTGTCTTTCGGTACAGAATTATGAACGTAACAGGTCGTTTAAAACGGGCAATGAGCAGTCTATTAGTGCTATGTCTCTGTTGTCTGGTGTTGGAACAGGTCGTTCACAGCGTGTTGGTGCCGGGCTATTTCTTCAGAATGCTGATGTCGCCAGTGTTTTGGGGACTGGTGTCTGGGGCTTGTTTTTTGAAGCTGTTTACTATGACGAAAGACACCGATTTTCAACATAATAGTGAAGATGCAGTTGATGAAATCTATTACGGGATAAACTATGCATCAGGCTTACCAATGGTAAATAGCATGGTTGATGTAATGGGGTTCTTTAATGGTGAAAATGAAGACGATGACTAATTGGGTTTGATGAAACCCTTCAAACCATTTTTTATGTCATTCGTGAATCGAGCAACATCACTTTCACTGTCTTGATAGAGGCCTATTTTTTTATTCTGAAATAACCATTCATTATTTTGCTCTTCTCTTGTTTGCAGTGTTTTCCTGATGCTTGATCCGATATGCTCTGGCTTCATGCTGGTATCCAGATAATTACCTTCCATGGGGTACAGCGATTGTCCGTTCAGCATCTCGGAGACAGATTGATCGTATTGCTTGAGTTCAGGTTGATAAAGGCGGTTCATTTCACCAACCAGTTTTAAACCCGTTGCCGTATATTGGGGATTATCAGCCGCGTGTGAGAGATGGTTGAACGCATGCCAGCCAAGTGTGGCACCTTGTTCTCCCCATCCGCGACTGACTTCAGAAATAGCTTGTCCCAACCGGTGTGCACGATCGGCTGAATCAGCACTGCGCTCAAAGCGGGGGTCTCGATCTTTCACCATCGAGCTGAACATCATGGCTTGAGTGTCTGTCAGCCCTTGTTCTTTCGCCTGGGTAAATGCTTGACTGGAAGTTTTCTGTATCCCTTTCCCGGTGGAAGATGGGGTATTTCCAAACGCAGTTTTCTTCATGAGGTCAGAAACATAGGATTTGTACTGGCTGGATTGTTGATAACTGGCGGCTACAGAGTCTGAAGAATCAGCATGATCTTGAACTAAGGATCGTAAAGCCGCAGGAGGGTTTCTCATGGCCTCTGGACTGATATCGGAAGCACTGAGAGTGCGCTGATTAGCGGTGTTGCCTTTGATACGGCGAATATTCTGTTCAGCCTGGCTTTGATCAAGTGTCTGGGGCTGTTTGAGGATTCCGGTGACAGACTCTTGTAATTCAGAACCAGTATTACTGCGCTCAAGGGACTGGTTTGATCGGGGTGTTGCTTCACTGGATGTTGTCATTAATCCTGCTTGATCAAGGGCTGCACCTAACCGTGTAATATCTTTATCGTCACCTGTTTTTAAAGAAGAGGTGACCATTGCTGCCGCCAAAGTTTCATCACTGCTGGCAAACTGCGTTTCAAATCGTTGGTAGTTCGCATTGACGTCTTTTTGGTAATCAGAATCAAAAGGCTTGTTTTGTAAGGTCTTCATGGACTCTGGAGAAGCGGCCAGTTTATGCGCCCACACTGCGGGTCCCGAACTTAAAGCCTGCCCCAGCAGCTGTTGCAATTGGCTGGCTTGTTCAAAGCTTTTTTCGGAACTCAAGGCTTCCTGGGCGGATTGCTGATACTGCTGATTATCATTGACACCAAGTTCTTGCATCCAACTATGGGATTGACCACTGCCTGCATCCATTTTCATGGCTTTTTGTAGCTGTGAATCCCATGTTTTGGAGAGCCCCTCGTTGTTTAAGTATGAGAGTGCCTCTCCAATGGAATCTGATTGAGATTCTTTATTTGTTCCCGATACACTTTTCCGATAATTGATGCCCATGCCAAGAGGTGTACTTTTGATTGATTGACTCCCATGTGCTCCGACATTCAGTGTTTTTTCAGAAGCTAGATCTTTCGATATCTGAGAACTCAATCCAAATCGATTCTGCAAGTCCCTCCCCAGATCATTTCGAAACTGCGTCACCTGACTCTGTCCTGAACTCAGACTGTTGCTGAACTGACTGAACTCTTTGGCATCAACAGATTCACCATAACGCTGCTGGAATGCGTGACTCGTTGCCTGACTGAAGGCCATTCCAGCACTTTGGCGAGCGCTATCTTTTGAAGCAACCAGACTGGAAAGCTGATTGCTGGCAGAGAGCGCCGGAACCACCTGATCAATCTGTCCCCGTGTCGCTCCCTGCTGAGGTCCAATATTCCATCCGGCCTGCTGGTTAACGGCTGATCCGGGCATCATAATGTCGGGAGCACTGACTTTCTCATTTACAAAATCGCCGCTTTGCATTCTTCCCGCCAGATGGGTGGCGGTAATCGCACTGCCGTATAACAGCATGAGTACCAGTGCAGGCGTAGATGCAGCCATCAACCCTCCGACGCCTAACCAATACTCCAGAATAGGGCCGGATTCGATAATGCCGGTAAAGCTGGTAATGGGTGCAGACAAACTGGCCATGGCACCTTTGGATACCAGTGTTATATAGAGATTATTGATGGACAGTACCGGCATCCAAAGTTGAATCCAGAGTAGCAACATCAGATATTTAAAGGCCAGTCGTACACCGAACAATCCCACACAAACCAGTAAACCCATCAGTGGTGTAACGGCAAAAACAAACCCTTCAATGTACGCCATCATCGCCCGCATACTGCTCAGAAACAGGTGCTGTTCACCTGCCCATTGAGTGTTGCGTTGTAGAATGGCTTGTTGAGTCATAATGGCCGCTTGGGGTTGTTGCATATCCTGCAATTTTTCAATGGTGGCGTCGTGATACACAGGAAGCAGAGCCGAAGCCATCATGAAATTTCGGCTGGATTCTGCACTCTGGCTCAATGCTTGCAGCGCGGAACCCAGCGTCAGATTTCTATGGGGTGATGTGTTGTCTTTCAGCAGTTGCTGGTCAAACCAGGCGGTGAGTTGAGGCTTTAACCAGGTAAACGCCTCTGTGCAGGTAAGAGATACCGGCTGGCCATTTCGGTAGACAAGGGTTCCGAATACTTCTGAAGGGAATTCCAGGGCCGTCATTATATCGCCGGTATGGAACACATCGTTGACGCTCTTGAACTTCAAATCAATCCCGATCAGGGTGCACTCCTTGATGTAGTTTCGCCATGATTGAGCCAGAGCTGGGTTCTGTTGAAACTGTTTCATGGCGGTACTGCGGGCTTCCATTAATCGGGTCAGGCTCGATAGATAACCATTGCGGGTTAGTTTTGACGCATCGGTGGTATGAAAGGCTTGCTCGAAGGTTTCGGTCAGTTTCCAGGTCAGGGTAGAGAGCATACTGGCCGTCAAAGCAATTCCAAAAGGTACATTGTCCACTTTGCGATTGGTGTCGGTGTAGACGTCATAAATATCCACGTCGATGCCTTTGTACTTCATCCCGTTGCTGGGCAGCCCGAACAGAGCCGAATATATGATGAGGCTCAACAGTAAATGTTGAAACGCCGGGAACTTACCCGCCATTAATCCCTGCAAAACAAGATAAAAGGTTCCGATGGTAAAGCCAATCTTAATGGTCATTAAGAAGTCCGGAGCACTCACAATCATCACTAAACCGTTCAATACGGTATAGAGAAAATGAGCATCTCCGATGGAGTAAATGGTCTCCACTGTTTGTAGCTCCTATAAAGCTACTAACTTAGGGCTAAGCTATGCAGCACAATGGATTAGAAATAGTAGTGCTACTATATTTGCCTACTATCAGCCTGATTTGACCAAATTGCTGACGTTGAAATAGTAGTGACATTGTCATCGCTTGCAGGGAACAGAACAGGTACGTCTTGTTTCTATGTCATCAGTAGGGCGTTAGAGCCTAATCCTATGAGTCAGTCTGGTAGTTAAAAAGCATCCCATTCTGATGGGGTTTACACATTACGTTTGGGACAGCAAAAATGGTTTTGCACTACTAAATAGTAGAGAAGTAGTACTTACATCATCATAAGGAAGTCAGACGGTGATGGAGATTATCTGATTAAAGCCGTCTGAAAAGGCCAAATAGTAGTCATTTAGGTGTTATGACAACATCAGTGCAAGGGATTGGTGGTGGGGTGATAATGCTCGGTTTTGTCTGGCTCCAGTGGCAATGCCTGATAGCGCTTCTGCTCAGCCACCGACAGCATATGGCGATAATCCTGAATCAACTCGCCAAAGCGACCGTAACGTTCACCTAATCGGTGCAGTTCATGGTGCAGCTGAACTCTGGAGCTTTTAAGCGTGTCCTGCAGTTGTCGGGCAAAGGGGTGATAATCGCCTTCCATGGTCACCAGAGACTGAGTGATCTGATGCAGATCTTCAATAAACTGATGCACCATATAAAAAGCGATATGAGGGGATGCCTGTGCAATAAACAGTTTGGCTAACTGAACGTCTGCGGCCGTCAGGTTACGGATCATGGCTCCGGTGCCTACCGGTAAATTCTGCAACAGTGCTGTGGCTGAAACACCATTGACGGTTTGCAGCGAGCTTTTACGGTTGTGATGCCAGTGATCGGCCAGCGTATTCAGCAACTGCACCAGATGTTCGGATAATCCGGACAGTTTTTGTTGTTTGACCAGAGACAGAGCAAGGCATTGGGAGTGATCTTTACAGCGATACAGGGTGACATTCTCTGAACCGTAAATCAGCTCTTCCACTTTCAACTGATTGCCAATATAGCTGAATAACGTGGGTTGGGATTCTCCCGGATTCATGGACACCACAAGGGTTCCGGTCAGACTCATTACCGCCTCTCTATAGCCATTCCCCAGAATCACAGATGATTTTTGCAGAGCATTCCAAACCAGATTCCCCAGTAGTTTTTTCTGATCACCTGGGCTGGCTGACTGCCGCCATGTTTTCACCGGATCACTGCCCGCCAGTCCGGTACCGGTAAACGACTGAAAGGTATCAGCCACATTAGCTCGACTGATGTTCAAAGAGGCATCGGTCTGAAATTTCTTCATGGCCGCCGGCATGGGCATACTGTTCGCCAGACCTTGTCCCATATTGCAGGAGTTGGAGAACAAACTGTTCAGATGCATGATCTTTTCCTGCAGGGCTTCGATATGCTGATAGGCTTTCTCGTTCATGGCACTGATGGCCAGTCCCAGCAGATAACCGGAAGCATTACCGGCAATATCCCGAATCAGCTTGTTGAATTGCTCGCTGTTGATGAATGAAAAAGAACCGCCGTATAAATCAATGCCGCCACAGCCTGCCGAGAAATCCGGTGGCACAAACCCTGTCAAATTGGATTCATTGATACGGGTTCTGGCATGAAAGGCTCCACCTGAAATCACGCCTCTGCGCTGGGTTTGGTACACTTCTGGGGTACTGAAAGATGACATTGAATTAAGCATGGCGTTCAGTTCTTGTTGCAACGAACTGGCCTGTATCGTGAAGCTCAAGAGCAATAATGGAAGAATAGTGGCGTTCATTATCTTCGAAATGTGTCTTCAAGAAATCAAGTAGGTCCTTGATGCTGGTGAGCGGTGATCATGTCCTTAAGCTCCCTATAAACTTTCTGACAATCATTGAGGCGATGAGAGACGGTTAGCGTCCATCGATGGACTATTTCCTGGTGTTGTTTCCGGGTAATAACCGTTAAAAACCACAGTCTATCGGTAAGCTGAATCAGTTGATCGAAGTGAGTGAGTAGTTGGGCGCAATACTGGTTTTGGGGTGTCGTACAACTGAGATTAATCTGTTTTTTATTATGGTAATTAACAGAAGGTTTCTGTTTATGGTCATCAGGCAGTTGAAGTTTGCTATTTTCCACTGCACATTGAATTTCGGTATCTAACTCATTCAGTATTTTGCTAATAGCTTCAAGGGTGTCCTGAATCTTTAGGTGCATACTATCCTGTTTTGAATAGATGATTTCCAACATAAAAAACATTCCGCTCAGACTACTGGAAAGCCAAAGGTGCATGCTCTGTGCACGGTGAGTCATTAAGGTAATCGGTATTTCAATATAGGGAGATTCAGTGTGCGTTGCCATGAAAGAATTCTCCTGAATGTATTCTGGATTTTAATTTATCAATCTGAGCCTTCTGTTTTGCTCATTTGAGATAGTGGCAACTCAATACATTTTTCCGAAAGCGTGCAGTCTTTTATTGTATTCTGTTGCCTTATTCTCTGGATATGTCGAAGAAGAACCAAGCCTCGATCAGCGTTGGTGTTTTTAATGAAAGTAGCCTGTAGTCCACGAAAAAGTTTGCCATTCAGAGTCAACTGATCTCCTGACATTATCGCTGTATCGGAAACTTTTTGATTCTCAAACATCTGATGCTGACGAGCTATTTCCCGAACTTCAGCAATCACTCGCTCTCCTCTGGGGATTGGCTTTGGTAAATGGCTTCGAGACAGGTCGGAGGAAGATGAAAAGCAGACAAAGTTTATAACTCCGGGACTGTGTCGGACTCTGTAATACTGCTCTGGAGACTGAGAGGAAAGGTAAACAAAAATATACCCTGGAAACATGACATGTTTTTTTCCGGACTGCTTTAGGTAAGGGCAATATACGGAGATGGAATGGTGTACAAGATGAGTGAAGGCCTGGTGTTCACAGTTGGCTTTGCTTCTGACTAAGTACCAACCCGATATAATACTACCAAACTCCATCGCTTCAGATGAGTGGCAATCAGATGTTCTATTTTGAGATTGATTGACGTGGTTTGTCTCTTGAGGGTTCATGATAATCCTCTAATGCTTTTGTGAATTTAAGAAACTCAGTCACAGTAACCAAACAATACGCTGGAATAAGTTATTATCCGACGTTATCAAATGAGAAAAGCTCCGCCATTTCCATAGAAAGGACACTGAAAATGTACATTTAAGAGAGAAGTAGAAGTACTTTAAATATGGGTTTCGAAAAATTTACAGAGATTGATTCAATCAGGGGGGCAACAAGTTGCTGAAAGTAATGTGCATTATTTTACGGGTGCAATCTATATTTTGAATTTTCGCCATGATCAAATCCCTCAGGGAAGGTCATGCCAAAGCTCTGTCAGGAAATAAATAATGCCGGGTATTTAACAGAGGTTTGTGCGTGTGCCGTATCGACTTGGTTGTTCGGATAAAACCACCTGGTTTGGTGCAGCAAACACAGTTAGTAAAATTCCAGAACGATTAAAGCACAATATTGTTTTAAAAAAAGAAATCTAATTGCTAGTGGTAAATACCTATATGCATTTTATTCTTATATAAAACAGTAGCTTATTGATACTGGTATTATTGTTTTAGCAGAAAAAATGAAAAAAAGTTAATGATTTGTTGATCGAGAGTGATTTTTTTATTGTACACACTATGCTGTTCAAACTTGATGTCATGAAAAGGTGTTATGCAGTGAGGTCGTGCAATAAAAATGAGTCTCTTTCATCTAATCCATTCCTGACTATTTCAGAAGAAGTGCAACAGGCCATTTACGACCAGCAGCCGGTTGTTGTGTTAGAAAGCATGAATGTTTTGCGCCATGGAGGAAAGAACGCTCTTGAATGTTTTGATACAGTGCAATTATGTGAACAAACCGTACGTCATGCTAGTGCAATACCTGCGACAACGGCCGTTATAAAAGGTCGAATGAAAATAGGTTTGAATGATGATGAGCTTGAGATGCTTGCTTCTTCAGAAAGTCGGCCTAGAAAGGTTAGCCGTCGAGATCTGCCCTTCTTATTGAACTCACAACATAATGGCTTAACGACTGTTGCGGCAGCCATGATCATGGCAGAACTTGCAGGTCTTCGAATTGTTGCTGCTGGCGGTTTAGGAGGCGTTCATATTGAGGGCAATAAAACGTTTGACATTTCTTCAGACTTACAGGAACTGGCACGTACCAATGTTGCCATTGTCTGCTCGGGATCGAAATCTATTATCGACCCGGAATTGACGCTGGAATATCTTGAAACTCAGGGAGTCCCTGTGATTGGTTATAGAACCAGCAGCTTTCCACAGTTTTGTGTCAGAGACACCGGCTATGTTCTGGATTACAGGATGGATGAAGTCAGAGAGGTTGCAGCGGTCCTTCACAATAAGTGGACAGGAGGCTTGGATGGCGGTGTTGTCATTGCTAACCCTGTACCCATGGCTTCGGCCATCGATACCAACTCTATGAATATCAATATACACAGGGCTCTGAACGATATGCATGATGAGAGTGTCAGCAGACAAGAGCGAACGACGTATCGGCTCGACAAAGTCAATGAACTGACTGAAGGGCAGTCACAGGGTACTAATATTCAGTTGTTGATTCACAATGCCCAACTTGCCGCTGAACTGGCTATTGCATATGGGGTGATGGCCAAAACAGTGAATAAAGATGGTTTTTCCTATGCCTGATTATTTCAGGCAAGGCAGCCCGGCTAGGCAGAAGTTCTTTCTCTGGTTATTTCTATATTCGTTGCTTTCATTGTTAGGTCAGTTTGGTTGCATGACGCCGGTTGATCTTAGTTTTCTTTTGGGAGAGGGTTGGTGGATACCTTTGGGAACGCTGACTATTGTTCCACTGGTCGACGTCAGTCGTTCGTTTGCTCAACACTATGCTGAACTTTACGGACTAAGATCTCGACAACTTTTTTGTTTACTGATGGGCTGCTCATTTTTCATATCTCTGGTGTTTGCACTTGCTGGCAGTTTACCGATAGGCATCTGCCTGGGAACATTTGCTGCAGTGAACCTGGGCGGTTTTATGGATCTTCTGGTATTTCGACGAGTCCGTTTTATCAGTGCCAAACCTTATGTCCGTATGCTTTTTAGTAACCTGGTCGCGACCATGACCGGTGGCGCTGTTTTTTACTGGATTGCCTATTCCAATGTGTTGGATCGAGTGTCCATGTGGCTGGGTCTGACGTATCAGAACCCACTTTTTATGGATCATCTGTTTCATGGATGGTTGGTACAAACCATGGTTATCTGGAGTTCCAGTGTCATCATTGCCATCGTTCTGGGCAAATGGCTGGAACAAAAGGAAGGGAGAGCGTGTATGGCTACTGTATAAATTTAATCGCTAGTCTCAACGAAGACGTAAAGTGGTTTCTTCGTATCTGAACATTTGAGGTATACAGTTATACCAGCACTTCCCCAAAGATTAATTCTGAACAGAATTCGCAAGGCTTTCAGAGTATCTGCTATTTTTAACTCTCGTGAAGTCATTCGTATTAACAACTCAGTCAGACCACAATGCCTGCTTCCCAAAAGAAAGCCCTTGCCGATGACCTGATTCAGGTCGTCTCTGACCAAGCGGCTAAAATACCTGACCCTCGTCCTAATCAGATCGACGACAAAATCCCACTGCATGATGCCGTTATGTCTGCTCTGGCCATGTTTCATCTGAAGTTCTCGTCCCTACTCCAGTTTGATGAAGACAGGCGCGAACCAGACATCGAATACAACCTAAACACCCTATACAGGGTGGGAAAAGTGCCCAGTGACACTCATATTCGCTGCATGCTGGATCCAGTGCCCACTCGAGAACTGTCTCGGCTGTTTACCGCCTTATTCCATTTTGTTCAGCGCAGTGGACGATTGAAACAGTTCAGATATTTTAAGGAGGGTTATCTTGCTCCAATGGATGGCACCGGGCACTTCAGCTCTGGAAAGATCAGTTGTAGCGAGTGCTGCATCAAGAAACCCGACAGCGAAAACCCACTGTATTATCACCAACTGTTGGGCATCTGCATCGTTAAACCTGGAATTAAGGAAGTCTTGCCACTGATGCCTGAACCCATCATTCAACAGGTAGATGCCTCTAAAAACGATTGCGAAGTCAATGCCCTGAAGCGAGCGCTTGAACACATTCACAAGGATCACCCGAAGCTAAGATTGGTATTGAATCTTGATGACCTATATTCCAAGGGGCCCACCATTACACTGATTCGGTCTTATAACCATCACTACATTAGCGTTGCCAAGGAAAGTGACCATGTTGCCCTTTTTGAAGCCGTGGATGAACTGGACAAACAGGATAAAGTCACTCGATTTGAGTATACAGACGACCAAGGGCACCGGCACTGGTTCCGATTTGTTAACAAAGTTCCACTGAACAAAACCTATAACGATTTGATGGTTAACTTTCTGGAGTACATTGAGTACAACGAGAAAGGTGAGAAATGTTACAACAACAGCTGGGTCACCAGCCTACGCATAGGTCGAAAGCGCTGCATGTCTATCATGAGAGGAGGGCGAGCTAAATGGAAAATTGAAAATGAAACCTTTAATACGCTGAAAACCCAAGGCTACCAACTTGAGCACAATTACGGCCATGGCGATGAACATCTTGCCAGTAATCTGGCGTGTTTAATGTTCCTGGCTTTCCTGATTGACCAGATAGAACAGTTATCCTGCCCTTTGTTTAACAAGGCATGGAAAGGGTGCCGTGCCAAAATAAAATTGTGGGAATGCATTCGCAACCACTTTAATAGATTTGCCATAGACACATGGTGTGAGCTACTCAAGGCGGTTGCCTATATAAAATCAAAGAATAAACACAGGCCAATCACTCATATTCGCAGTCTGATACCTGACACGTCATAACAGGAAGGTAGTGCCGGTTTTCAGCGTAGATGATTGACTCCCAAGTCAGCTTATTAGCTGAAAGGTATAGTTTTGTCTTCTAAAGTTAAGGGTATGTTTTTGAAATAGACCTGTCATCGTCGTGTATTTATAGGGAGTGGCTGCAGTTATACCAGCCATGTGTCATGGCATATTCGGCCAGTTGTTGGTTGCTGTCTAATTTCAGTTTGAATCGAATATGATTTAGCACCGTGTAAACCGTATTGATGGACACGTTTCGGTGATCGGCTATCTGTTTGGGCTTGAGCCCAAGCATTAGTAGATAAACAGTATTAAATTCACCCTCACAGAGCTCGTCAGGTTTTTTTAATAACAGTTTGCTACCCGTATTTTTACCTGTTGGGAGGATGATCTGATGCACCAGGTCATTATAAAAAGTTGCCAGATAGTTTGGTAAGAGCGTAGCCTCGCCGATAAGTCCGGAAATTCTTCCGTTATCTACAATGGGTTGCGTATTTAATAAGAACGTTAGCCACCCGCCAATACAGTCGTATTCATGAATTTCAAGCGATGTAATTCTGGCACCGGAACAAAAAACGGTTTCATCATGAGCTTTAAATTGATCAGAACAACAGTAAAACGCCTTATGGGGAATGGCATCATAAGGCAAGCCTTCGACTAATGACGTCTTTTTATTGAGGTTATGTATATGTCGCCAAAAATCATTAACGAAATAACAGCGATGATCTCTACTCATAATATGTATGGATGAGTTTTTTATATTCATGGCGTCGAGCATTGAACCATTAATCATTAAGATCAACCTTATTTATCAAATAAGCTTGTTTATAAAATCAAGTGCACAGAATAAATTACAACAGTGCCTGAATCTGAATAGATAGTTATCAATAGTGATACTTGAAATATACAAGACAATGCTTGTTGTCTTAATAAGCATGTTGGTCCTAACAGAGCAACACATGAGTTCCCCATCCTGCTAGCACCAGGATGGGGAGGCAGTATGAAAGACATACTGTCTTGACGAAACGGCACACGCGCGAAGTCTCATCAAGAGTAGCTGAGTATAGCAGCCCTCATCGATCAGACATCGGCATGATGACTCAATTGGAGAAAATCATGACGGTAGAAAACACTTTGAACAATCGTTTTGTTCAATTCATTTTTCGTCTTTTAATACCCATCGTTGACCGATGGTGCAGACGTATTTTTCTTGATTCCGAATTACTTCGTATATGTTGTTTAATGGAACGAGCGAGGTTCTGTATAACGATTAACTAATACTGCGACCCAGGGTTGATTACTTCAAAGGTAGAAGTAACGATTACCGAACACTGATGTTTTCATTGAAAATAATCGGTCGCATGTATTCATCACTTAGTTATCGATTATTTTTATGGCGCATCCCTATGTAAAACTTCCGGCTGAATGGAAATCGGAGGTTTTCAAGGTGTATTGCTATGGATTGTCATGTTGTTTGTTCAAATGACTTTGATTATCTTCATGAAAAAAAATTAGACTTTCATCTTCTGCATTCATTGACAGGTCTTTCAAAACACACCGATTACTGGTTCGGCCCTTGTATCCAATACCCCTTGATGAATACCAATGGGGAGGTGACGGGATATGAGCGGATTTTTCCCAGAGGCGTATTGCACACGCACTGTCCGGATAACTACCCAGAAAACGCCAATAAAAAAGTCACCAAAGGTACTCGGGTTTCTGAAAGTTTTGCATTAATCGGTATCAATCTGTCGGAGTTACCCTGTTACTTTGGTGTTCTTCGAATTGTTGGCGGACTGGCTGATGCTGTCAGTGTCTATCTGGCAACCCAAGAACCGGTGATTTGTATTGTGGGAGAAAATAATGCCGCCTCGGTGGCGTCACAACTGATTAAACAGTGGCCTCATCTTAAAGAACACCTTCTGGTAGCGCTGGATCATGATCTACCCGGCATATCTGCCTGCCAGCGCAGCAGTTGCTCATGGTTGGTGCCGGAGCATTATGGTGATGACTGGAGCGATGTTCGACAACGAGAGGGCATAAAGGCAGTACAGAAACAGTTAAACCAAGCAGCGCAACAACCTCTCTGCCCGGTTGATCCCAATACAGTCGTCATTGATCCACTACTCTCTCAAATCATCCAGAACCAGAACTTCAAACAGGCCACAGGCACCCTTAAAAAAATCTGCGCCGAAACCCCTGAACAAGCGGCAGCCGTTGCCCTGAAAATCATCCATCGGTTTCATTATTTGATTCCGTCGAAGTTATCAGAACAAGAATTACTGAGCGTCATTCGTATGACCTGCCGGTTCTGTGTGCACCCTGACACCTTGAAAGCTCTGACGTATAAATTATACAGACTTCGGCAACAGTCCCTGGATATCGTTCGTAAAAGTGATTCTTTTTCTGGGTCTTTGATAAAAGCGTTGGGCGATCATTACCACACACTTTCGGACAGCATCAGCCCCAGAACCATTGACCTTGCCCCTGAACAACTGATTTTCATCAAGGCCGGACACGGCACCGGCAAAACCAAAACAGCCAGAACTCTTGTGAATGGCCTGAGCAATAATCCACAAGTCAGGATTCTATCCATAGGCGCCAACCGTTCACTGGTTCAGGAAACGTCAGAAAGTTTCTCTCTGGATCATTATCAAAGTCTTCATCCTGACAATGCCGCGACGGTCAACCGGCTGGCAACCACCATTCACAGTTTGAACAAAGCCCAGGTTTTCCCTGTTTACAGAAAACCCGACGGCTCCCTGAGAAAAGTGGATGTATTGATTCTGGATGAAATTACCCAGATTCTCGGTGCCTTCGTCAGTGGTCAGATCGATCAGCCTGAATCCGTGTTTTATACACTGTTGGATTTGATCGAAAAGACCGTTGAAAATGGCGGTGTGGTGTTGTGTATGGATGCGGACTTGTCATCGGAAGTTATTTGGCAGTTCAGGGAATGGTTTCCCCAGTTGCACGAGCAAATGCAGGTGTATGACAAAGCCTATGAAGACAAAGGCATCAAGGTACGGTTCGGTACCGGAATTAAAGCCAAAAATGCCGCCATTGCTGATTTGCTGGATCGGATTAATCTGGGTCAGACCATTACCGTTGCTTCTGACAGCAAAAAGCTGGTGAATACCTTGCGACAGCAAATCGAACAGCATCATCAGGATTTGAATTGCCTGACCATACACGCGGACAACAGCAGTCATCCTGAAGAAAAGAGCTTCCTGAAAAATCCCAATGCGGAAGCCCCCAAGTATTCCGTCGTACTTTATTCACCGGCCATTATCGGTGGTTTATCCGTCACCAGCGTAAAGCCCGACCACTGTTTTGTTTTCAGCTACAACAAACTGAGTGCGCCTGCAGTGATGCAACAGATGTTTCGTTATCGCAAGACCGAACATTTCACGGTGATTGGCGATTTAATGCCTGCATCCAAAGACTGCGAAGATTTTTTGAGGCGGATTCATAGCCTTGAGCGAATGAACAGCCTTGAGCGGGTAAAAAGCCATGATCAGTCAAAACCTTGTTCAGCCAATGATTACGAAGGGTTTGTGGAAAAACAAAAAGCCTCAAACGCAAGACTGTTGGCTATGGGAGCCAATGGGTTGTGGGATTATCTGGAGCAACGTAAAGTGAAAGTAGAACCTTTATCCAACAGCTTAAATCTTGAAGATGATTACACGGGCACTAGCGGTGAGTTAAAAGACATCCGACAACAAAACAGAGCAGCACTGCCAGGTAAACTGATCAATGCCAGTCCACTGTCAGATTCCCAATACAAACAAGTCCACTGTCTTCCTTTTAAAACCGACGACGAGCAGCTCAGTTGTCAGCGTTACCGAATATGCAACGAACTGGGTGTTAACCCACAGCAACTCACCGAAGAAGATTGCGATATCTGGCTGGATGTTGGCTTGCCAACGCTGACCTGTTTTTCAGCGGCTAGAGGTTTTGAAGTCACTGAAGACGCCACAGATACACCTTTATGCCACCGTAAATTCGAATCGATGCTGCAAAAATACCTGCACTACCTACTAGAGCCGATACTCAAAGAAGATTATGTATTCAAAGATTTCTGGAGCCGCAAAGAAGCCAGTGAAATAGTAGAACGCATCATGGTCATGGACGAAAAAGACCAGTGGGCAATGCAACGACTGCGACTTATTCCTGGCTCCATGATTGCTGGCAGTGGCAGTCATCAGACAATCGTTCGACCTAAAAACCCAACAGACTATGTGAATAATTTTTTGTTGGCCAACAGGCTTGGACTCAAGCATTCCAGCTACCAACAACGCTTGGGCCAAAAAAGGGAATGGCGCTATAAAATTTGTGAAAAATCGCTACTTATAATGACCCGCTATGCTGAGCAAAGAGCCAAGGCTCATGGTCGGAAACAGGTGTCACGAGTGGAGGGAAAACTATTAAGTACTGTCTCTGCGGGACAGCCGGTGGAAACGTTTATTGATTGGTATCGGAGGCGTTGGGTGTGTGGGACTGTCAGTAAAAGACCAAGCTCTGATGGTGTGGTTGACCTGGTTGTTTTGGATTTCTTTGGTGAGGGGGATATGAGTATGGGTGGAACTCCACCTTCCTGAAGGAGAGCAAGTAATAAAATGAGTTAAAGGCAGAACAAAAAAATATAAATACAACCGCTCAGAGACTTCAGATGGAAGTAAGATTAGTGGCGGTGTGTTTTCTTGACTCTTCGCAAAGGTAAATAGATGGCTGTTTTAAATGCAGATGATCTCAGTAAAGTCATTGGCTATTATGCTAAATCTGGCAATGCAGTCTTCAGTAGGGGAAGCACCGGAAGTTTCATTGCAGGAACCCCGTCATCCTTAAAGTGTCGCATTGACGAGTCTGGCCAAAATCTACCTCATTTCAGTACTCATAAAATACGAGTGTCGGAAATTAAGGATGGTTTAAAGCATGGAAAAGAATTTTCAATGGATAAAGAAGCTCACGACCGATATGTCGCAACAGTAGAGAAAGCAGGTTTGATAGTGGATACCACCGATGGGCAGAGTGAAGAGCTTTATCGCTTGTCCGGTAGGCCTTTTTAATGCAACCCAGTCAACTGGATTTCGAGATTGAACCCGTAGCAGAAAGCCGTGCACCGGTAACAATTATCAAGAACTACTTGTCTATAAAGCAACAAGGGGAGTTGTTCAAAGAATCTGATAGTTTTGACTGGCAACAACCTGAAATTAACATATTCGGAAAATTCCACCCCATCCCGCGCTCCCAAATATGGTTTGCTGATAAGGGATGTGATTACTATTACTCAAACTTACTGATAAAAGCTCAGTCCTGGCCATATTTTGTTAATCAACTGCGTTTTCAGCTTAACGAGCATTTCAATATGAAGCTGAATGGCGTTTTGGTGAACCGCTACAAGAATGGCACAGAGCATATGGGGTGGCACAGTGATGATGAGCCGGAAATCATGCCCTGCTCCGATATCCTATCCATCAGTTTTGGGGCTGAGCGTGACTTTGTTATTCAACACAAGACTACCCGGAAAAAGCAGGTATTCACTCTCGAATCCGGTGACTTATTAATAATGCATTCTCCCATGCAGCAGCAATGGAAGCATTGTTTGCCGAAGAGATTGAAGATAAAAGAAGCAAGAATAAATCTGACTTTTAGGCAGCTGATACCAAACTTTCATTGTTGAAATTGTACCGTTCAGCCAGTGACCCACAGCCTCATGTGTATTTATTCCTGTCCGAGAAGTTAGTAAATAGAGTTACGTAACTCCCACAAAACATGCGAATTTCAAGGCGAGGCGAAGGCCAGAAGTCGCTGTTTTCAATGACCCGTTAGTAGAGTAAATAGACAAAGTATATGGCCTGAAACCTGTGTCACGAGTGGAGGGAAAACTATTAAATACTGTCACCATGGGACCGCCGATGGAGGCGCTTTCTGATTGGCATGAAAGGCGTTGGAGGTGTAAGGCTGTTACTAAAACAGCAAGTTCTGATGGTGTAGTTAATCCGGTTGTTCTTGCGTTCTTTGGTGAGAGCGAGATAAGGGCAGTGGGGGGAGCCCCCTCTTGAATCAATAACGATATATGATTATGATCGGCTAACTGCTCTTATCACAGGCAAAACTGCCTGATAGTTGTATTAATGCCCAAAGCTTCAAACGAAGCTTAAGCAAGGCGGGCCGCCTTTACAGCTAGGTACAAGGGAAACCCCTGTATAGTGATAATAAATTTGGAATGGCTCCACAATGGAGTTATTCAGTCAGAAAAGATCAGGCCTCGATTTTTCTGGCACTAATTTATTGACTCATTATGCCTGTAAAAAATGCAATTCGTACTACCCCTGCTCAAAATTACTACAACAGAATGTCGTATGTACTCAAAAACCGGTACATAAGGAAAAAACTCAGATTGTCGTCTAACCTTCAATGTCATGATCACCCTTCCTGCCAACGACCTGTCACCAAGCCCAATGGCACTGACTTAAGAGCTCACCCCCTGTATTTCTTGAGCCTCCGAGCCTGTGCTCTTGAGTGTTGAAGCTTTTTATGCGGCTTTGGTCGTCTTTTGACTGCTCGTGGCTCTGACCTTCCCGGACGATTGCCTACAAGATGTTGAGCGATTATTTCCAACATACTGATAACCTTTTCTTCAAGCTGGTCTCCTATCGCTTGCAGCAACGTCTGGTGAAAAGAAACCAGTGTTTCTTGCGCCGCTTTAAAGCTGGCTTCTCTGGGCACTTTTCCGATACTTTGTGCGGCTTTTGCCATCAGTGCTCTAATCAGGTTGTAGACCAATAAATTGACAGAGATTTCTTTTCGTACCATTTCCGGACTTTTGCAGCGAAGCATATCCATCTTCATCGTGGTTTTGATCACACGAAAATCAATTTCTACGTTCCAGCGCTTCAGATACAAGGCAATAATCTCGCTTCGAGGATACTCTTCGGCATCCAGTAAGGTAGTGACAATAATACGACGTTTATTTTTAACCGCCCTAATGATTAGCTCTTCAGGCATCTGATTGTACAGCTCCTGACTCATCCACTCTGGACGAACTGATCTGTGAAGTTTGAACAGCCCATCGTTTTTAGTCAGTTTTTTGAAGCACTTTCTGAAATCAATAATACGGGAACCATTTTTCTCAAAGACCACGTCACCCTTGGTTTGAAGCAAAAAAGCCAACAGAAAGTAGTTCTCGAAATTAGCGTCCCCCAACAGAATGTCTCCATCCTGAAGGGTGTGTGATTTAAACAATGTCAAGAAAAACGACTACACTAGTATGGTCGTATAGGCTTTTTGGCGTTGAGAAATATGTACAGCTCAGTCCTTTCATCCAACGATGAAATCACAGAAATCGTTATCAAAATCCCGCACAATCGCTCAATGGTGGATTTCGAAAATCATTTGCAAGATGCCTTAAATGAAGCGGGACAACTGGGAACAAAAAAGCAACTTGAGTGGCTTGATACTGACGGTTCTCCCATTACGCTTGGCAATGTTCGGTTGACCAGTAAAAGTAAAAAAGAATTGAAGGTTTATGAAACTCCATGGGGAGCGGTTAGGGTCAATCGTTTTATCTATCAAAGTCGTGAAGGCGGTGCTATTTATTGTCCCCTTGATCAATCTGCACGAATTGTTGTTAATTCAACCCCGCGACATGCCTGCATGGTCAGTTGGAAGTTTGCCCACATGCCTTCCACTGAAGTAGAGCAAGATTTTCTAAGAAACCACGGACGTAAAATCCATCGAAGAACCGCTAAAGACCTGGCAGAAGTTGTTGCCAGTATTGCTCAGGCCAAAGAAGAATCCTGGACTTATGAATTACCGGATTTACCCGAGCCAGTAGCCACAGTTAGCTTGGGGCTGGATGGTGCAAACTTGCTTTATAAAGAGGGCTACAGAATTGCAATGTGCGGAACTATTGCGCTTTATGATGAAGAAGGAAATCGAATGCACACGGTGTACGCTGCCGCTGCCCCCGAATACGGAAAAGAAACTTTTATAAGGCGGTTCTCTTCTGACATTGAGAAAATGAAGTCTCGTTTTCCTGATGCCACTTACGTTGGAGTTGCTGATGGGGCGCCAGATAATTGGACGTTTCTTGAGCCTGTTACATCGATTCAAATTCTGGATTTTTATCACGTTAGCGAATATGTGGCAGAAGCGGCAGAAGCTATATATCCGGGTAAAAAAATGCAGAATGAACGCAAAGCCTGGTTAAGATCAACACTGCACGAATTAAAAAACACCCCTGGTAAGGCAAAACGTTTATGGTTGGAATTAAAGAAAGCAGCTCCCGGGAATAAACGTCTTGTTTCTAAAGAAAAACTGGATAAAGCCAGAACTTATTTCAAAAATCACTGGCACCAAATGATTTATCCAGAAGCGTTGGAAAACAAGTTACCAATTGGTTCTGGTGTAACAGAAGCTGCTTGCAAAACGCTGGTTAAGCAGCGCATGTGTAAGTCAGGCATGCGATGGAAGGAACAAGGGGCGTCAATGCTATTAACATTACGAGCTCTGGCGAAGTCAACGGGTTATTGGGATGCTTTCTGGTCGAAGATGGATCGCTACGGGTTTCCAGTGGCTCACAACCTGCATGCCTGACATTATTCAAGCCACACACCCATCCTGAAGACGAAACAAAAGCTTTCTGAGTAATGCTTGCTCCCCTGTTTCTTTGCCTTCATAAGGAGCTACCGCATAATCTAACAGAGCACCACTGCCCAAACTCATCAGAACGAGAATCCTCAGTATTGGAAAGCCCAGTTCTTTTTTTGGGTGTTGAGTTGAGGATAAATTTCCTCATTTTTTTCTGTGTCTGGCATCAGAAGTGTTGAACCGTCGGTTATCAGAACGCGTCTCTGGTGCCACAACCAGGATTCAGGGCTGACCTTGTCAAGGTTGTCACCTGAAGTACAAAACAGCGACTTAACAGACTCTTCAGTTAACCTCGGGCGAGCCTTACAGTACGCGCTGGTTTGTGTATTGGAAGGTTTATTTCCTGCGGCTACCTGATCCTTTGCTTCATCAATCAAAGCATGACGACAGGATTTGGTATCGCTGGCCACCTGCTTCATAAAAAGAGTGAGCGTCTTGATTGGAGGGAAAATTCGTACTCTCGAATTTGGATAGCTGTCTTGAAATTCGATAAGATTCTCTGAAGTGAGAACGGCTGAAAGGTCATCGTTATCGGTTTGTGCAAACTGGCGAAGGCAATCGTCAGCAACAGAAAGATACTCTGAACTACACTTGTTCATGGCTTGCTCGGGTGGTTGAGTTACACCGGCTTTTATAGTCGTTTTTCTTCTCGAGCAAGCCTTAGTGTTTCAGGGGATACTTCCTTAAGTCAGTGCCATTGGTCACCAAGCCTGCTTGAGTTCATTACTCAACAACAGGAACTGATCGCCCGACAGCAGGAGCAGATTGCCCAGCAACAGGAGCAGATTGCCCAGCAACAGGAGCAGATTGCCCAGCAACAGGAGCAGATTGTTCAGCTTCAGGAGCGGGAGGTTCAGCAACAGATTCGGATTGAGGCGTTGGAAGCCGAGATCACTCGACTGAAAAAGCTCAACCCAAAACCCAATATCAAACCCAACACCAAGCCTCCCGATGACGATGATCCAGGCAGATTGCCACCTGATTCCGACCATAACGGCAAACCGGAAGCTTCTGAAGATGGCGATTCCCTCAGTCGCAAATCAGAGGTGGAAAAGCCTGATGAGACTACTCGCCGTCAACGATCAAAACCTCCCGACCCACCCGTCTCTGAAGAGCACAGTATTACACCTGAGGCGATTCCGGAAGGCTCTGTTCGCCATGGTCGGGAGTCGTTCACTGTCCAGGAACTGGAGGTTAAAGCCAAGCAGCTATTCCCCATGCTTATACGACATCGGTAACAGCGTATAAGAAGCATCACACGCAGGGCGCAGCTACAGCTGCTTACGTGTTGAGATATGTAATTTTTCCCAAAAACTCGACTATTTATCACGAGCATACAAAATATATACGACTTCGTACGCTAGTGATACCAAGGGGTTTAATGAAACGTGGGGAATTGCTGAAAGCCAAGACTGTCCGTTACTGGCTTGAGCAATGGTTGACGCCTGAAGGTAAAACCATCAGTGGCCGACCGCCGGATAATCTGAACGGACACCACTTTGGTCCTCAGCTACAGGCTTTTGCTTTACTCCAGCATTACGGCTGCGCTGTCACCCAGCCTCAGTTACTGGAGCTGCTTTGGGATGCGGGTATCTCAATTTCATCTGGGCAACTCAGCAATCTGCTTACCAAGGGGCATGATGGGTTCCATGCAGAGAAAGATGAGTTACTGGCAACGGGCATACGCTGTTCACATTATCTCCAGACCGATGATACAGGAGCCCGGCATCAGGGACAGAATGGCTATTGCACAGTGATCGTTAATGACCTGTTTACCTGGTTTGGTACCACAGGCAGCAAGAGCCGGGAAAACTTCCTGACATTACTGCACCGTCCCTGGCACACCTACATTCTTAACAGTCATGCGCTGGATTACCTTCAGAGGCAAGACTTTACCAAGAAGTGGCAGCGAGTCCTTGAAAGCTACCCCGAAACTCACTTCCCAAACCGAAAGGCGTGGGAAGACTTTATGGACGACATTGGTCTTGAAGAACATCCCAAGCTTCGGCAGACAATCAGCGCAGCGATGCTATACGGCAGCCTGGTACATCATGGGTTTGACCGTCATATGGTTACCTTCAGTGATGGTGCCAGGCAGTTTGACGTGTTTGACCATGCTCAATGCTGGCTTCACGCGGAGAGACCACTGGATAAAGTCATTCCGGTGAATGAACATCAGGCCAATGCCCAATACTGGTGCCTGAACTGGTTCTGGGATATCTACCGTGACTTGAAGGCTTTCAAGGTGGCTCCCTCAGAGGAAATGGCCAACAAGATACGACAGGGTTTCGACAGTCTGGTGCATACGCAAACGAATTGTTCAGAGCTGCAGGCGGCCCTGGGAGGCCTCGAAGTCGTCAAGGAAGAATTACTGCGGGTATTGGATGACCCGACATTGCCATTGCACAACAACCTCAGCGAGAGCCAGATCAGAGAGCATGTTAAACGGCGCAAGATCAGTGGCGGGACGCGCAGCGAAGCAGGACGGCAATGTCGCGACACCTTTGCCAGCCTGAAGAAAACGTGTCGCCAGCATGGTCTTTCATTTTGGGACTATCTGACAGACAGGATAAACGGCACCGGTTCGTTTCCGAGACTGGCGGATGTCATTGAATACGTTTCATGCTGGCTGCCTTGTGGTCAATGTAGGGGTTTTTGAGGTCTTAGAGTGCCGAGATAAATCGGCAAGATGTTAAGGGTGGAAGTCCCTGTGGGGTAAGACTAGCGAATCGCCCCAGCCCCGAGTCATGCGCCTGTTATCGTAAGGTATCCGGTGAAGCGTTGACAGGGGTGTCTGTAGGCTAAGTATTGAGCTGCGAAATCAAATAGTCCGAGGTGCTGATGTTGTTAAGTGATGCAGAAAGCAAAACCATAAGTTGCGCTAAGTCGCAAGCAGCTTACGGGCCTCGCGCAGTCGTAGACCTTGTGCATGCAGGTACGCATTTTGTGCGGAACTCGGGAGATCCTGTCGATTTCTCCTGTTTTAGTCACAGGAGACGCAATGGGGAAGGCTAATAACCACACGCCTGTTGTCGTTGGCAGGAAGTCGGACAAGCTAATAGTACCTGAGAAGCAGCCGAACAAAGCAGAGTTATCTGTGGCGGAGGTCGTGGAGGAAAGTGGCTTGGCCAAGAGGAATATTCAGCAGGATGTCGGTGACCGGACTCAGAGCCGGAAGAACACTTCGTCCAATCTGTTGGGTATACGTCAGGCAGCGGCAAAGGACAGTCGTTTGCAGTTCACTGCTTTGTTTCATCATCTTACCCTGAGTTTACTGAGAGACAGTTTCTTTCAACTGAAACGGAATTCAGCGGCGGGTGCCGATGGAGTTACATGGCAGTCCTATCAGCAGGATTTGGAAATCCGGTTGAAATCCTTGCATGAACGAGTGCACAAAGGGAGCTATCGCCCTCGCCCTGCCCGAAGGGTTTTCATCCCAAAGGCAGATGGCAGCGAACGGCCTCTTAGCATTCTCTGTCTGGAAGATAAAATCATCCAGCAGGCAGTGGTCAAGGTATTGGAAGGGATTTATGAGGAAGATTTCCTTGGTTTCTCATATGGATTTCGTCCCATGAGAGGCCAGCACGATGCATTGGATGCACTGACGGTGGGAATCAAACGCAGTCCCGTGAACTGGGTGCTGGATCTGGATATTCGGAAATTCTTCGATCAGGTCGACCATGATTGGCTAATCAGGTTTTTAGAGCACAGGGTAAAGGACAAACGCATTATCCGCTTGGTAAAACAGTGGGTAAAAGTAGGGCATTATGACGACGATGGTCAGCATGTCCGAAGCGCGGCAGGGGTGCCGCAGGGATCAGTGATATCACCTTTGCTATCCAATATTTATCTGCACTATGTATACGATCTATGGGTTAATCAATGGCGTAAACGGAATGCGCAAGGCAAGGTGATTGTCGTGCGCTATGCCGATGATAGTGTGTTGGGTTTCCAATTGGAATGGGATGCAAAGAGCTTTCTGGGTGAACTCGGAAATAGGCTGAAACGATTCGGGCTGTCTCTACACGAGCATAAAACCCGACTTATTCGCTTTGGCCGATTTGCCAGGAGCGATCTACAGAAGGCAGGAGGAGGTAAGCCGGAGACTTTTGAGTTTCTTGGTTTTACTCACTTTTGCGGTGTGACCCGAAGCAGCAAGCGCTTCACTATCATCAGAGAAACCAGTAAGAAAAGAATGCGAACGTCTCTGCAAGGTATCAAAACCTATCTTCTAAAACACAGGCATGATGCTGTGCCGGAACAACTGAAGTGGTTGAAACGTGTCGTTCAAGGACACATGAACTATTTCTCAGTACCGGGCAATAGTCGTAGGATAAATGCCTTCAGAACGGAAGTGCAAAAGATTTGGTATAAAGCTTTAAAGCGGCGCAGCCAGAGAAGCCGACTGAACTGGAAGAAGTTCGGTGCTTTCATCAACACTGTGTTGCCTAAAGTAAAAGTTCTTCATCCATGGCCAGAGCAGAGGTTTGGCGTCAAATACTCGAGGTAGGAGCCGTATGCGCTAGCAGTGCAAGTACGGATCTGAGCAGGGGGTGTCGGGTGACCGACATTCCTACTGCGACCGAATAATCGTATGTTCTCAAAAAGTGCTGGATGTGAACGATTAAATGTCAGCTTCTATCAAATATCTCACAACCTCATCAGGCAGGCCGAGAAGGAGCGGGTCTCGTTTCAAATACCCATCTCTTTTCTCACCCAGAAACAGCCTCAACTTATCGAGACTGTCGGTTTCCATACCAATATCAGCTCTCTCGAGAATACTAACGATCTGCTCCATAGTCATATGTTCCTTATAATCTGCCAGTAACTCCAAGTCCGCAACCACTAACAGTTCTTTGTGCGACAGGTCTTTCCACAGCCTCTGAAATTGTTCTTCCTCGCTCAGTGTTTCCCCAACCATAAAAGGTGGTGTGCTCGTCGGTGCTTCCATTTCATTTTGTGGCAATGTTTCTTCTGGCAGCCTTCTGGCCTCAAGATAGTCTTTTAACGATACCGGGATGTTTTCATGTGTCGATTTTTCAATTTCATTCAGTAGCCGGCTATAAGCCGCCCTGGGCAACCTGTCTTTGTGGTGATCAAATGATTTCCATACAGTGGGTTTGATGGGAATATTGTGTTTTAACAATCCCATCAGCGCTGGTATTGAAATCGGCTGGAAAGCAATGGTTTCAGGCGCTGTTCTTTGCCTTTGATGGCAAGCTGCCATCCTGCGCTGGAAATAGCTGGGTACCTCAGAGCTGCAGTGCTGCTGCCAGGCGTCTTCCGACAAATAATAGTGCTCCGGAAACTCCGTCACGTCTAAAAAATCCTTGAACACTTTATCTGACCAGTTACTGATTTCAATGCCGTCATCGCGTATTTCCAGTTCGGGTATCGGGAAGGGGTACGTCTCTCCTCCGTATTGCTCAATCTTCAGCCTGTTCGCTCCATAATGATAAAACATGTCACTGAGCACTCCCATGACTGCGGCAACGAAATGCAGCGCAAGTGCCTCCGTTGTCTGGACCGGGGGGGAGACCGGGATAAGGATAGCGGAATCTCCAAGCGCCATGTATCCAGACAAAAAATAGTCAGGTATGTCGCCGTGATCGAACAGGGGGTGTTGCGTCTCAAGCAGTGCAGTAAAAAGCTGTTTAATGTTCTCTCTTGAAGGCGTTCCCTGCCCGTGCTGGAGGCAGGCTTCAAGTAGCTCTTTCAGCCATTGCCGCGAATGTCTGTTTGCCAGCTTTTTCAGGGCATTCAGGGAGGGAAATATCTTTGTGACAGAGGCTGCACTGGTTTCATCCAGAAAAAAAGCCCGGTCAGATGGCGCGAGACTCCAGACCACCTCCAGATAGAGTCTTTGTGCATGTGGGGTTTTCAGCACGCTCGCCAGCCTGTCCAGTTGTAGACTGATGCCGTTCCATTGATCCTTGCTTGGGGGGGCTTTCAAGTTTCTGTTGAAAAAGAGATACTGCTTTCTCTCCTGTGGTGAAAAATCATTGATCGCTTTTATCGCCAGCGGCAAGGGTATATGTGATGTGCTGGTGCTTAGTAAAGCCTTTCTATCGCTAGCGTTCAGTGATAGGTAGCGGGTGACACCCCTTCCTCCATAGGATATTAATAGTTTTAATAATTTTTCCAGCTTACGACCCGCATCACCGGCCTCCTCCTGTTGATGAAAGCACCACACATTCTCGAAGTTCACAACATACTGGGGCATTCTGGAGGACAAAAAGAGGGCTGTCTGTTTAATCAAGCAGGACTGTTCGTCTTCATCATCGCTGTCCAGATCGGTAACCGTATTGGCAAACAATAAAGTCAGCTTCTGCTCATAATGTATCAGCTGTTTGATATCAGGCATGCCTTTTGATGCATGAAGTCGGATCATAAGCTGAAAGTGTGAACCACTTTGTGTCTCCTCACATCTTAACCAGCCCAGCACCTTTTTCACCTCATCCTGTTTGGGCAAGCCCCTTGAGCTGTTCATGGACGAAAAGGCGCGGAACCGCTCCATACTGAACTGGCCATCCTCATCTTTCCATTCCGGCCAGCCCAGCACCTTTTTCACCTCATCCTGTTTGGGCAAGCCTTTGCCATGATTCATGGACGAAAAGGCGCGGAACCGCTCCATACTGAACTGGCCATCCTCGTCTTTCCATTCCGGCCAGCCCAGCACCTTTTTCACCTCATCCTGTTTGGGCAAGCCTTTGCCATGATTCATGGACGAAAAGGCGCGGAACCGCTCCATACTGAACTGGCCATCCTCGTCTTTCCATTCCGGCCAGCCCAGCACCTTTTTCACCTCATCCTGTTTGGGCAAGCCTTTGCCATTATTCATGGACGAAAAGGCGCGGAACCGCTCCATACTGAACTGGCCATCCTCGTCTTTCCATTCCGGCCAGCCCAGCACCTTTTTCACCTCATCCTGTTTGGGCAAGCCCCTTGAGCTGTTCATGGACGAAAAGGCGCGGAACCGCTCCATACTGAACTGGCCATCCTCGTCTTTCCATTCCGGCCAGCCCAGCACCTTTTTCACCTCATCCTGTTTGGGCAAGCCCCTTGAGCTGTTCATGGACGAAAAGGCGCGGAACCGCTCCATACTGAACTGGCCATCCTCGTCTTTCCATTCCGGCCAGCCCAGCACCTTTTTCACCTCATCCTGTTTGGGCAACATTATTCTCAAAAGGCGCGGAACCGCTCCTGTTTGGGCAAGCCCCTTGAGCTGTTCATGGACGAAAAGGCGCGGAACCGCTCCATACTGAACTGGCCATCCTCATCTTTCCATTCCGACCAGCCCAGCACCTTTTTCACCTCATCCTGTTTGGGCAAGCCCCTTGAGCTGTTCATGGACGAAAAGGCGCGGAACCGCTCCATACTGAACTGGCCATCCTCGTCTTTCCATTCCGGCCAGCCCAGCACCTTTTTCACCTCATCCTGTTTGGGCAAGCCTTTGCCATGATTCATGGACGAAAAGGCGCGGAGTGTATCTAGGCCTGCAAGGTACTCAAGCTCCGAACTCTCTCTCCCTGCAAAATCCCGGATATGTGTTTTAGTTTGGAGCATACTGGTCAGGCAACCGGTATCCTGTATGGAGGCAGTAAGGGAACCAAAGAATACAGAGGCCTTGGTACAGAGTGTGGGAAAATCGTCTCGATTCACCTTGGTCAGTAGCTTATACAATGACGTTTTTATCCTGATTTTTCTTCTTTTTAAATGCTCGAAAAACTGTTTTGCCGCCTCACTTTCCTGTTCATTCATCTCGAAGGTAAGCTGTACTCGTAACGCTTCCAGCTCCTCGACGGTGTCTGGGGTGGATTGCGCCTCCACCTCCGGATTTTCCAACCTGACTCTTCTCGCCGCTGGCTTGCGTTGACGGCTGCTGCTCTGTTTCCTTTTTTCAGTCTGACTTTTGCTCCGTTTGGATTCAGGGGCTGCCAGGTCAGATTGGGCTCTCTTTCTTGCGGCCTTCCTCTTGCCGGAGGTTCCCTGTGGAAGGGAGAGCAAACAGGCATCACAGACAACAGGCTCTGCCGTGCTTTGAAGGACTCGTGCCACCTCTTGTTCATTAAGTGTTTTTTGACACAGGCTACAGGTTACAGAGGCGGCTGGCTCCATCCGGGCCTTTTTTGCTGGCGGGGGAGTACCGTCTCCTTCTTCTCTTTCGTCTCCATTGTCACTCGAAACGGCAGGAGGCAGGTGATGAAACGTTTCGCCATCTGGCTGTGCACTGCTTCCGGCTTGACCTTTTGACGCTGCGCCTGAACCCGAAGCGGCTTCACCAGTGCCCGCCTGACGCCCCCTTCTGGCCCAAAAAAAGTCACCGGGTATTTTGCAGTCTCTGCCGTTGACGGCCTGATCGTAGTACCGTATTTCCAGACTGTCCCTTAACAGCCATTCATACACCAGTGACGGACATGACGAGGTTAAATGCGATGTTTGTTGCTGGAGGAGGTCCCTGTCAATTTCGATGAGCATGATTCTATCGCGCAATATGAGGCCAAGATCCCTGTTGCCACAGGCCTGTGCCCACTGCATTTTCTTACGCAGAATCGTCAATAGCCGCTTTTTTTGTTTCAGGCAGCACTGAGTGAAAGCATCAGGAGCCCAGGTAAAAAACTCTGCCTGCGGCTCCCGTTCAAATTTGTCAGTGTGTGAATGATCGTCACCGTCATCATCATCACCGCCACCTGCAGTACCCAGACCTGCGGCCAACATGACAAGTGTAGTGGGTGGCCAGTCAAATAAAGCCTGCAGGGATTGGTAGGCTTTCTGCACAAAGGCCAGTCCGACCATGGATATTGCTTCGGAGCTTTCTTCATTGCGATCATGGTGACTCATCATGCCAATTGACGTTTTGGCAACGGGCGGTGGCAATATCGCACCAGCCTGTGGTAGCTGGCTTTGGAGGTAGATCTGAAGCGGTGAAACAGGGTTCTGCTTTCTGTAAGCCGTCAGCTTAATGCCCCACCCTTCAGCAGTAACAATTGAAGAGCGCGCGGCTGAGGGGGCACCCTGAAGATTAAAGTTTATGGCGCTGATCGTACCCGCATGAAGGGGGCACACCAAAGACGACAGTAGAAGACTCCATACAATAAACGACAGAGAACGCTGCAACAGACTAAGCAATGGTTTCAACCCTTTGTCCCTCCCTGGCTTTCATTTACCTGTTAATACCGCGCCCACAGGGCATGAGTGGTGACATTTTTATTATCAGTAACTATTCAGCACCCAGCAAAGGATGGTTGTTGTAATTCTTAAGAGCTATAAGCAGAGCCTCAAATACATGATGACGGCTATGTTCCCGCCATAGTTGTATTGCTTACTCCCTATGTTTACAGGGCTACAGACGTGCCTTATAAAGTAGAGATATGACTAAATCTTGTATATTGCATTTGTTTATTGCCCAAAGAACAGCGATTTGTTCTGGGATACCTTCCTATCTCATGAATAGCCATATGTGGAGCAGGAAAATAAAGTTTTTATAGGACTTGAGTGCTCCCAACTATTGACGGGAACATAGCCCATGATGACCCTGCTTTCTCGCCGATGATATATAACTTCGTATCCGACTGTACCACTTGGCACCTTTTTCACTTCTGAAGCTGCCGGATATTTTTTGCTTCACCTTGCCGTTTCGAACATCTTGCTCACTTCCGTTATTATCGAAGGGGACGGCAAAATCAATCATGGGTA
>CBDBOO010000073.1:0-41301 GCA_965208385.1 Endozoicomonas sp. | reverse complement strand
GTCATAACCTGGCGCTGGTTTATGGCAGCAGGAGCACAGTGCGTGGTTGTTCTTTCTGGGAACAACGGTTACATTGAAAACTTCAGTGCCTCTGTAGTGAGCAGATTCAACCTGTTGATAAACAAAAGACTTGAGTTTATGGCATTTGTTTAGGATAGTTTTTAATAGCATCGGCAGTGGCTTTTGTTGTTATTTTGTTCGCAACTTAAAAACTATCAAAACTCATCTGCCGATGCTTCTATTTCTCCACTTTATTGTTTTTTTACCCACAGATATCCCTGAAGAGCCATGATTAAGATTTTATTCTCACAAACACCGAGTTTATTGACTCAAACCAACCACCCATGGGTTCTTTTTTCAAATAAGGCATAAGAAAATACCTCCTGAGCCCTTCTCGTACGCAAAAAATTCAGTGATTGAAGTGGTGGTCGGAAAGTGGTTGTTTTTAACGAAATACACAGCGAAAAGAGGTGAGTAATAGTGAGGATTAAAAATTTTGAACGTTGACGTTTTTTACTGCAAGACAGGGCGCGGTAAGGACAAGCTCAATAAACAGGCAAAAAAAAGGTCATCGAATAAACGATGACCTTTCTGTATGGTGCCCGGAGCCGGACTACCAAGCCTTTTCAGCATCAAGGTTGCAGGCAGTTTGTGGTCATTCTATAGCCCTTACTGCAAAATGCAAATCATCACAGTGATCTGTTTCGTAACCGGACTGGAACCGGAACGACCTATTATACTTCCGTCTCGGCATGTCACGGGCTAAAAAAAAATGATGCTGCCGGTGCAACTGATTCAGCAAGTTACAACTAAAGCATTGCACCGGTGATTAGTCTGGCATTCAAGTGCCGACATTGCGGCGGGGCGCCCTTTATCCTTTCCCGTTAGGTCCATGTTTGAAATGATTATACTGATAGAAAGTTGAGAGGCTGAAGCTTGGAAAGGTTGATTCTTTTCTTTGCCTGCCAAATTTCATAGTTGTTTTGAATGGAAAGTCAGCTTGCAGGGGTACGTCCCAATACTTTTGATAGCCTTAACGCCATTTCTGGAGAAACAGCACTTTTGTCTTTTATGACTCGATTCAGAGTCGAAGTGGCTACCCCGAGCAGCCCTGCAAGAAACCGGCAACTGATCTCGTATGGCTCCATATAGATGGACTCGAAAAAACGCTCCAGGATGTGGAGGATTGTGCATAGACATTAATGATAATCCACGTAGTTTATGATGTACGCATTGCCATCCCGAAATTCAAAGGTAACACGCCAATTACCACTCACCGAGATTGACCCCATTCCTGAGCGATCTCCCTACAATGGGTGGAGAGATAAACCAGGAAGATCAATATCATCAAGCACATGGGCTGTATCGACAACAGCTAACTGCATTCTCAGCTTCCTTGCGTGCCTTGCCTGAATCCCAGCCTTTTTGCCCGTCTCGAAGAACCGTTTCAGCCCTTTAAATTTGAATGATTTAATCATGCAATAAAATGCAGTTCATTGCGCAACACGAATCAATAAAGAACCCAGCTTAGATTTCAAACGAATGCATTAAAAAAAATCGAACAAAAGCAGGAACACTGTAATTTCCAGGTTACAGTTTTTCCAGGCAGTCTGCGGTAAAAGAAATTTGAAAAAACACGACAACAAACCGTCAGTCCCGGCTATGTTGCCGTTGTGTGTTGGTTACGATTTCAGCATAAATACCGATTTACTGATTCCTACAGTGCTTAAAAACAGCTTTATCAATATTCACTTCGTATAAAAAGAAGAACTGTAATCACTTTATATTCGGTATATGTGAACGGCTTATATTTATCTCATTATTAAAAGCATGAGGAATCAGAATTCATCAGGATACCAACACTCAGCGGTAACATAGCCGTCAGTCCCTGTAACAATTGTTGCCCTGCTTGTTCTGCGTACGCCCGCGTAGACTGTAATCGACTTGCGGCCCGGTAAAAAAACGGTTATTCCAGTCCATGGTCTTTAACCTCTCATCGGCGTCAATGCTCAGTCGCTCCAGTATAGGTGGAACATCCTTCGAGATATGCCCTCGCTTGTTCGGTCTGATGGCTTTTCCAGACCAGTCCAACGGTTCCAGGTAATTTACAAGGGTAAGGGGTATTGCAATCTCCGGATTTTGCCCTTTAGCTCGAAGAGGCTTCAGCTGCGCACTCTGTTTTTCCGAGTCATGCAATGGCTAACATGCTGATTTATAGAACTATTTTTAATTTCATATAGTTAGCTGACTATTCGGAAGCTTTGTAATGGAACCTTTTGGCTTTACGAGACTTCTTAATAGGTCTATTATTCGGTCTTAACGTAGAGGATATACATTATGGCTTCCCATATTTTGACAGATATTGCTGCAAGTATTTCTGAGCTCAAAGCCAACCCAATGAAGGTTGTAGCAAGCGGTGAAGGCCTACCTATTGCAGTGTTAAATAGAAATGAACCTGCATTTTACTGTGTTCCAGCTAAAGCCTATGAAGCAATGATGGAACTCATTGAAGATATGGAACTTTTAGACCTCGTTAAAGAAAGAGCTAACGAAGAGTCCGTGAAGGTTTCTCTCGATGATCTATGAGCTTGAGTTCAAAAAATCCGCACTGAAAGAATGGAATAAACTCAATCCTACAGTCAAAGATCATTTTAAGAAGGTACTTGAACGTAGATTGAACGATCCTCACGTTCCTTCTGCAAAAGTTTCAGGTGCCGCAAATCTTTATAAAATCAAACTGAGGCAGCTTGGCTTCAGACTTGTTTATTCTGTTTCAGATGAAACAATTACAATTTCTGTTATTGCTATTGGAAAACGAAACAGAAATGAAGTCTACCAAATGGCGTTATCTCGACTGCTGAATTAGCAACCTCAACGTTTAGTTAATCCGCCCCTCGCTCGTTCAGACAAACTTCGGCCATACTTTCAGGCAGAAGAAAAGTGCGCCGGATAGTAAAAATCTTGAGCGTGGCATCGGTCTGCTTTACCACTCCCCCATATCCGCATCCACCATCCGGTTCTTTTGACCGTATTGGTAGTAAACACGGTTCTCCGCCCGTTGCCCCGTGTCTTTGGCGTACTGCACGGTTTTGAACAGATTACCGTCGGGGTAATGAGAATAGGTAACGGTGTTACCCAGGTGATCTTCCACCTTGACCAGCTGACCCAGTACATTTCGTGTTTCTTTTTTACGCTGACTTTTGCCATTAACGATAGTGGTCAGATAATTGCTGTAGGTGAAAGTGGCTGCCCCTCTCTTCGGTCTTTCCAGTTACTGGCATTACGACGCAGGCCGAAAGGGTCGAAGCTCTGGTAAGACTGCCCAGAAATACGACACAGTTGCTCGCAGAGAGAAACTGTGTCGTATTGTCTTCCCCTCTCAAGCTGGAGCAACACTTAACCATTGCCATTGCTGACAACCGCCCATGACTCGGGGTTCCGATGGTTCGGCACACCGATGGTCCGGCATTCCGGCGGTTTGCTAGACCTTACCGGATGAAGGACTTTCACCTTCAATCTCTTGCCGATTTATCTCGGCGCACTGGATGTCCCAAATATTCGTATTATTCGTACACTTATTTAAAAAGCTCTAACACATCACCATCCAAATATACTCTAAGAGGAACACCTTTATTGGTTAACTTTATTGTATTACCAATATCTTCACGATAATCAAATAATATTGTATCTCCATTCAAGTTATTAGGCTTGTCATAAATATCAAACATCCCAATATATTTTTTCTTATGATTAATAAATAATAAGCGTTGTGCCAATCGATGATTACCAAACTCCCTTGAATAGTAGTAAATATGAACTTGCTCAAACGCATTCTTAATGTCACCTAGAAATTCAATATTTGCATTATCATCAATTATCCCACTAAATCCATCCCTCTTTAGAATACTATTAATTTCTTCACTTTCTGCCTGCTCACAAGGGAACGAAAGCGATGAAAATGTTATAACTACGATAAAAATAAAAGCCCTCATTGGAGTCATATACTTATCTCGCATTTACATTCCAGAATACAAAGTCAAGACTCTATCAGCATACCAATTTCTCATTTCCATGCCGCCCGTTTGTCGATAAGTCGTTTTAGAATTTCCATTATAGTCTCTCAGAGCTTTCCAATGTCCTTCGAAAGAAGTTTCTGCTCCACTAATATCATGAATATAGCCCTTGTGCCTGAACCATCCTAATGCTGCTGAAACACTAGTAGAAGGCGTCATTTCTCCACCTTCTGTTAACCCTAACAAACTACCTTTCTTTGTAACCCAATCACCTTCATTATTAACTTGAAGTGGATCTGAGAAAAACTCAGCTTTATGACCACCAGACTCGACCATCGCCCACGCCTTTATCATTCTTGCTTTTACATAACCGGAGTCACCAACTGAGTAGCCGTATTTTTTGTTATAAGCATTAGCTGCATCAGTAAATACCTGGTCATTTGACGCTCTCCATGAATTGGAGCCAGTTTCATCATGACCAGGAACAGCACCCAATCCCGCTTTTCGAGCCGCCTGCTCAGCCCTCGCCCTAGCCAATGTAAACTCCTCATTAAACAACTGAGAAAACGCTGCCGTAGCAGCCCCGTTGGCAAACTTGCCTCCGGTCACCTGGCTGATTGTACCGCCAATCACCGCTCTGGCTACTACCCGTGCTGGCATCATATTTTTTTCAATACCAAAGGTTGATCTGATCGAAGGTTTGGCAAAGGCACTCAGGCCAGCAGACGCAAATCCATGTCCAAACTTACCCCCCTGAAGAACACTGGTAATACCGCCAACTACACCATTGGCCACCGCATTCATGGCCAGCTGCCCTGTACCCTGCCCTGGAGAATAACCAAAGGTATCACTGGCTCCTACCTGTGCGAACGCAAAGGCAGACACCCCTGCAATCAGACCATTCTTAAGGGCGTCATTAAAGCTGCCTCCCATAATAAGTGTTTGAGCAAAGGCTGCAACACCGACTGCAAGTGCCGTATAGCCAGCACTTGCCCCGGCAGCGGCCATAACTATTCCCACAACCATGGGAATATAATGCCCGCTGGGATCGGTGTATCTCAGGGGATTATTCAGCACATAGCTGTAGCGGTTGTAACTCTGGGTGTTATCCGCGAACTGGATAAAAGTATCCGCCTGGATAAACCGCCCCAGTTTCGGGTCGTACACCCGGCCGTTCATATGAATCAGCCCCAGTTCGTCCAGCTGTTCATGGCCGGTATAACCACGGGTGGTGACGCTGCGATCAAAATTATTGAGCTGGCTGGTTAACAGGTCTTTCCAGTTACTGCCATTCCGACGCAGGCCGAAAGGATCGAAGCTCTGGTAAGATTGCCCAAAAATACGACACAGTTGTTCGTAGAGAGAAACCGTGTCGTATTGTCTTCCCCTGTCAAGCTGGAGCAACACTTAACCATTACTGACAACCGCCCATGACTCGGGGTTCCGATGGTTCGGCACACCGATGGTCCGGCACTCCGGCGGTTTGCTAGACCTTACCGGATGAAGGACTTTCACCTTCAATCTCTTGCCGATTTATCTCGGCGCACTGGATGTTCCAATCATCATCCTCTTGTCTTCCACCCGTTTTACAGTATCAATCCAGTAAGCATTCCTTATAAAATACTTCTCCGCTAATAGTAGCTGAACCAACCATTTCAATATTTGAAACACGGAGAATTAACTTGTTTCTTTGTATTCCTAATGGATTAGCCCCAATCGGTTTTAGCGTTGCTACATACTTCGTTGCATCCAAAATTAGGTAGTGGGTTAAACCTGTTAAATTGCATGAATATCAATCCCGAATTCCAATTTATTTATCAAAAGACCAATCACGATATCGTGCATTTTCTCTGATTTTGAAAAGCAAATTGTTTTACGAGCTAAACGCTTAATTCTAGTCCTGAAGTTGAGGTTTTTTCTCTCAATTTTTTGTGTATTTGTTTTCCCTACAACATGCTCTGCTGGATTAAGATGCCGATCATATGCACCCCAATTATCAGTATAAAATCTCTTTATATTTAATGGAGCGAGCAGCTCTTTTAGAGTCTTAAATACCTTGTCAGTTCGCTTTCCAAAGGCATAAGCAAGAACCGTATTGGTGGTATGGTCAACTGCGTGCCAAAGCCAGCGCTGGTTAAATTTACTATTAACAAATGACCATTGCTCATCAAGCTCTGCCTCTTCGCAGGCAGGCTCTAGATGTATATTACTCTCATCTCCAAGCTCCATTGTGCGGATATTAGGATTAACTTTGATTAAGCCTTTTTCTTTTTTTTTAAGGTGTTTATGACAGTCGTTTTACTAATACCCAACACCCTCCCTGTATCCCTTACGCCACTGCCATTAATTGCCATCTCAACGATTTTTTCCTTAACTCCAGGCTCGTAGGCTTTGTAACGATATTTGAGCATGAATACGTCTACTGTCGTATTATAGCTGACTTTTCGGAACCTACAGGTTTAACCCACTACCTAATCGTATGTTCTCAAAAAGTGCTGGATGTGAACGATTAAATGTCAGCTTCTATCAAATATCTCACAACCTCATCAGGCAGGCCGAGAAGGAGCGGGTCTCGTTTCAAATACCCATCTCTTTTCTCACCCAGAAACAGCCTCAACTTATCGAGACTGTCGGTTTCCATACCAATATCAGCTCTCTCGAGAATACTAACGATCTGCTCCATAGTCATATGTTCCTTATAATCCGCCAGTAACTCCAAGTCCGCAACCACTAACAGTTCTTTGTGCGACAGGTCTTTCCACAGCCTCTGAAATTGTTCTTCCTCGCTCAGTGTTTCCCCAACCATAAAAGGTGGTGTGCTCGTCGGTGCTTCCATTTCATTTTGTGGCAATGTTTCTTCTGGCAGCCTTCTGGCCTCAAGATAGTCTTTTAACGATACCGGGATGTTTTCATGTGTCGATTTTTCAATTTCATTCAGTAGCCGGCTATAAGCCGCCCTGGGCAACCTGTCTTTGTGGTGATCAAATGATTTCCATACAGTGGGTTTGATGGGAATATTGTGTTTTAACAATCCCATCAGCGCTGGTATTGAAATCGGCTGGAAAGCAATGGTTTCAGGCGCTGTTCTTTGCCTTTGATGGCAAGCTGCCATCCTGCGCTGGAAATAGCTGGGTACCTCAGAGCTGCAGTGCTGCTGCCAGGCGTCTTCCGACAAATAATAGTGCTCCGGAAACTCCGTCACGTCTAAAAAATCCTTGAACACTTTATCTGACCAGTTACTGATTTCAATGCCGTCATCGCGTATTTCCAGTTCGGGTATCGGGAAGGGGTACGTCTCTCCTCCGTATTGCTCAATCTTCAGCCTGTTCGCTCCATAATGATAAAACATGTCACTGAGCACTCCCATGACTGCGGCAACGAAATGCAGCGCAAGTGCCTCCGTTGTCTGGACCGGGGGGGAGACCGGGATAAGGATAGCGGAATCTCCAAGCGCCATGTATCCAGACAAAAAATAGTCAGGTATGTCGCCGTGATCGAACAGGGGGTGTTGCGTCTCAAGCAGTGCAGTAAAAAGCTGTTTAATGTTCTCTCTTGAAGGCGTTCCCTGCCCGTGCTGGAGGCAGGCTTCAAGTAGCTCTTTCAGCCATTGCCGCGAATGTCTGTTTGCCAGCTTTTTCAGGGCATTCAGGGAGGGAAATATCTTTGTGACAGAGGCTGCACTGGTTTCATCCAGAAAAAAAGCCCGGTCAGATGGCGCGAGACTCCAGACCACCTCCAGATAGAGTCTTTGTGCATGTGGGGTTTTCAGCACGCTCGCCAGCCTGTCCAGTTGTAGACTGATGCCGTTCCATTGATCCTTGCTTGGGGGGGCTTTCAAGTTTCTGTTGAAAAAGAGATACTGCTTTCTCTCCTGTGGTGAAAAATCATTGATCGCTTTTATCGCCAGCGGCAAGGGTATATGTGATGTGCTGGTGCTTAGTAAAGCCTTTCTATCGCTAGCGTTCAGTGATAGGTAGCGGGTGACACCCCTTCCTCCATAGGATATTAATAGTTTTAATAATTTTTCCAGCTTACGACCCGCATCACCGGCCTCCTCCTGTTGATGAAAGCACCACACATTCTCGAAGTTCACAACATACTGGGGCATTCTGGAGGACAAAAAGAGGGCTGTCTGTTTAATCAAGCAGGACTGTTCGTCTTCATCATCGCTGTCCAGATCGGTAACCGTATTGGCAAACAATAAAGTCAGCTTCTGCTCATAATGTATCAGCTGTTTGATATCAGGCATGCCTTTTGATGCATGAAGTCGGATCATAAGCTGAAAGTGTGAACCACTTTGTGTCTCCTCACATCTTAACCAGCCCAGCACCTTTTTCACCTCATCCTGTTTGGGCAAGCCCCTTGAGCTGAACTTCATGGACGAAAAGGCGCGGAACCGCTCCATACTGAACTGGCCATCCTCGTCTTTCCATTCCGGCCAGCCCAGCACCTTTTTCACCTCATCCTGTTTGGGCAAGCCTTTGCCATTATTCATGGACGAAAAGGCGCGGAACCGCTCCATACTGAACTGGCCATCCTCGTCTTTCCATTCCGGCCAGCCCAGCACCTTTTTCACCTCATCCTGTTTGGGCAAGCCCCTTGAGCTGTTCATGGACGAAAAGGCGCGGAACCGCTCCATACTGAACTGGCCATCCTCGTCTTTCCATTCCGGCCAGCCCAGCACCTTTTTCACCTCATCCTGTTTGGGCAAGCCCCTTGAGCTGTTCATGGACGAAAAGGCGCGGAACCGCTCCATACTGAACTGGCCATCCTCGTCTTTCCATTCCGGCCAGCCCAGCACCTTTTTCACCTCATCCTGTTTGGGCAAGCCTTTGCCATGATTCATGGACGAAAAGGCGCGGAACCGCTCCATACTGAACTGGCCATCCTCGTCTTTCCATTCCGGCCAGCCCAGCACCTTTTTCACCTCATCCTGTTTGGGCAAGCCCCTTGAGCTGTTCATGGACGAAAAGGCGCGGAACCGCTCCATACTGAACTGGCCATCCTCGTCTTTCCATTCCGGCCAGCCCAGCACCTTTTTCACCTCATCCTGTTTGGGCAAGCCCCTTGAGCTGTTCATGGACGAAAAGGCGCGGAACCGCTCCATACTGAACTGGCCATCCTCGTCTTTCCATTCCGGCCAGCCCAGCACCTTTTTCACCTCATCCTGTTTGGGCAAGCCCCTTGAGCTGTTCATGGACGAAAAGGCGCGGAACCGCTCCATACTGAACTGGCCATCCTCGTCTTTCCATTCCGGCCAGCCCAGCACCTTTTTCACCTCATCCTGTTTGGGCAAGCCTTTGCCATTGATTCATGGACGAAAAGGCGCGGAACCGCTCCATACTGAACTGGCCATCCTCGTCTTTCCATTCCGGCCAGCCCAGCACCTTTTTCACCTCATCCTGTTTGGGCAAGCCCCTTGAGCTGTTCATGGACGAAAAGGCGCGGAACCGCTCCATACTGAACTGGCCATCCTCGTCTTTCCATTCCGGCCAGCCCAGCACCTTTTTCACCTCATCCTGTTTGGGCAAGCCCCTTGAGCTGTTCATGGACGAAAAGGCGCGGAACCGCTCCATACTGAACTGGCCATCCTCGTCTTTCCATTCCGGCCAGCCCAGCACCTTTTTCACCTCATCCTGTTTGGGCAAGCCTTTGAGCTGTTCATGGACGAAAAGGCGCGGAACCGCTCCATACTGAACTGGCCATCCTCGTCTTTCCATTCCGGCCAGCCCAGCACCTTTTTCACCTCATCCTGCCCCCTTGAGCTTTTTCACCTCATCCTGTTTGGGCAAGCCTGTTCATGGACGAAAAGGCGCGGAACCGCTCCATACTGAACTGGCCATCCTCGTCTTTCCATTCCGGCCAGCCCAGCACCTTTTTCACCTCATCCTGTTTGGGCAAGCCTTTGCCATTATTCATGGACGAAAAGGCGCGGAGTGTATCTAGGCCTGCAAGGTACTCAAGCTCCGAACTCTCTCTCCCTGCAAAATCCCGGATATGTGTTTTAGTTTGGAGCATACTGGTCAGGCAACCGGTATCCTGTATGGAGGCAGTAAGGGAACCAAAGAATACAGAGGCCTTGGTACAGAGTGTGGGAAAATCGTCTCGATTCACCTTGGTCAGTAGCTTATACAATGACGTTTTTATCCTGATTTTTCTTCTTTTTAAATGCTCGAAAAACTGTTTTGCCGCCTCACTTTCCTGTTCATTCATCTCGAAGGTAAGCTGTACTCGTAACGCTTCCAGCTCCTCGACGGTGTCTGGGGTGGATTGCGCCTCCACCTCCGGATTTTCCAACCTGACTCTTCTCGCCGCTGGCTTGCGTTGACGGCTGCTGCTCTGTTTCCTTTTTTCAGTCTGACTTTTGCTCCGTTTGGATTCAGGGGCTGCCAGGTCAGATTGGGCTCTCTTTCTTGCGGCCTTCCTCTTGCCGGAGGTTCCCTGTGGAAGGGAGAGCAAACAGGCATCACAGACAACAGGCTCTGCCGTGCTTTGAAGGACTCGTGCCACCTCTTGTTCATTAAGTGTTTTTTGACACAGGCTACAGGTTACAGAGGCGGCTGGCTCCATCCGGGCCTTTTTTGCTGGCGGGGGAGTACCGTCTCCTTCTTCTCTTTCGTCTCCATTGTCACTCGAAACGGCAGGAGGCAGGTGATGAAACGTTTCGCCATCTGGCTGTGCACTGCTTCCGGCTTGACCTTTTGACGCTGCGCCTGAACCCGAAGCGGCTTCACCAGTGCCCGCCTGACGCCCCCTTCTGGCCCAAAAAAAGTCACCGGGTATTTTGCAGTCTCTGCCGTTGACGGCCTGATCGTAGTACCGTATTTCCAGACTGTCCCTTAACAGCCATTCATACACCAGTGACGGACATGACGAGGTTAAATGCGATGTTTGTTGCTGGAGGAGGTCCCTGTCAATTTCGATGAGCATGATTCTATCGCGCAATATGAGGCCAAGATCCCTGTTGCCACAGGCCTGTGCCCACTGCATTTTCTTACGCAGAATCGTCAATAGCCGCTTTTTTTGTTTCAGGCAGCACTGAGTGAAAGCATCAGGAGCCCAGGTAAAAAACTCTGCCTGCGGCTCCCGTTCAAATTTGTCAGTGTGTGAATGATCGTCACCGTCATCATCATCACCGCCACCTGCAGTACCCAGACCTGCGGCCAACATGACAAGTGTAGTGGGTGGCCAGTCAAATAAAGCCTGCAGGGATTGGTAGGCTTTCTGCACAAAGGCCAGTCCGACCATGGATATTGCTTCGGAGCTTTCTTCATTGCGATCATGGTGACTCATCATGCCAATTGACGTTTTGGCAACGGGCGGTGGCAATATCGCACCAGCCTGTGGTAGCTGGCTTTGGAGGTAGATCTGAAGCGGTGAAACAGGGTTCTGCTTTCTGTAAGCCGTCAGCTTAATGCCCCACCCTTCAGCAGTAACAATTGAAGAGCGCGCGGCTGAGGGGGCACCCTGAAGATTAAAGTTTATGGCGCTGATCGTACCCGCATGAAGGGGGCACACCAAAGACGACAGTAGAAGACTCCATACAATAAACGACAGAGAACGCTGCAACAGACTAAGCAATGGTTTCAACCCTTTGTCCCTCCCTGGCTTTCATTTACCTGTTAATACCGCGCCCACAGGGCATGAGTGGTGACATTTTTATTATCAGTAACTATTCAGCACCCAGCAAAGGATGGTTGTTGTAATTCTTAAGAGCTATAAGCAGAGCCTCAAATACATGATGACCCTGCTTTCTCGCCGATGATATATAACTTCGTATCCGACTGTACCACTTGGCACCTTTTTCACTTCTGAAGCTGCCGGATATTTTTTGCTTCACCTTGCCGTTTCGAACATCTTGCTCACTTCCGTTATTATCGAAGGGGACGGCAAAATCAATCATGAACCTTAAGGTTTCCTCCTGAAAATTCACCAATCGTTTGAAGAGGTTGAACGCTTTGGTGTTTTTTACTTTGTCGAGTCCAAGCTTCTCACGACTCAGCTCCATAGATTCTGCTTCTTTGTCCTTAGCCTTTTTAGCTGTCCGTTCGAAGACGGCTTCGATACGCTTGTAAATAACTTCCGGCATACTCTGCATGCCTGCTTTTCGAAACCCCTTGGTTAAATGCCAAGCCAACCTCAATAAGCGCTGAAGACGGGCAGCAAGATAATTGCCATCTCTGTCTATGACACCCTGAAGCTCTCTTAAATGGTGAGCATTACACAACGCGTGGGCGGCAGCGTAACGAAAATAAGCTTTGTAATGGTCGTGTACCAGAACTCCGCAGAACAACAACAAAACGTAACTATTCAGCACCCCCTGCAATAATTGAGTAATATGTGGTTTTAGTTATAAGCCTTCTCTTTTCTTGGCTTCAGGACACTCTCATTGTTGTACTGTTATCTAAGATTGGAGCTTTGAGCACCTTGCCAAGGGTCAGATGTCGTTTATTTGCTCTATTTCAACGATAAAAGGCTATTTTCTTGAATCTGCTTTTTTGGTCGGATTTTTTTATCCCTTGCGGGACAAGCTCTTCACAAAGTTCACCTTTTTTGTGGGGGTGCTGAATAGTTACAACAAAACACCCATTTTCTCCATGGCTGAGTGTCCTTTACTGGGATCGAGGTGATACAGCGTCCATTGATCAGTGCGCATGACGTGCATCCACCAAAGTGTTCCACAGACCCTCATACCAGTCTCATCAGCACCGGCGACGGGTTCGTTGATGAGTGCATCAATGATGACTTGTTCTGTGGAAGCCAGCTGGGTGTACGCAACGTCCTGAAACGCGCAAATTGAGCCGGGACTAACCTCAAGACCGAAGATATCCCAGAAAAATTCTGACACACGCTTGTAAGGAATAAGCTGAAATTGACACAGGTAGACTGCAAATGCCTGAGTTTTCGGGCCGTACTGCACATGAGCATTCACACCCTCAGGAAACCGGGCCTGGTTTGTGTGCCCGCAGGTGCATTCTTTAACTTCAGCCACATGAGCTGTCACTTCGAAACAATCAAAACAACCCGGTTCAAACACTTGCCGCTCTACACATCGAATGGGTTCGACAGAAAGGAGCGACCGCTGGCAAATTTCACAATCTTTTATCGGATAACAGTGAGTATGGTCGGGGGCAGCGACCTGTTTAAGTGTGCAGCCCTTGTGACCAGGTTGTCCGCCAACGTTACGGTTTGACGACTGCCGTAGACTTTTTGGGTTTGGTTTGTCGTCATTTGCTTTTTGATCAGGATTATTATCGGCTGCTGCATCCGCATCGCTCTTGTTTGAGCTTCCGGGGGACGGTGGTTTGGCGTAACCGTCGGTAGATGGCGGCTTGCTGCTGTTTCGACTGTTTAATTTCAACCTGCCTTCAAGCTCTTTGCAGTGCTCTTCAAGTTTTGCAAACTCCGCTTGTTGCTTGGCAATAATGGCAAGCAGCATCGCGATGGTTTGAAAATCTGGAGCAGATTGGTTCATGGCAGCGCAGGAAAAAAAACTTACCTCTACTAATTTGGTACAAATTCTTAAAAATGCCAGTTTATTTTTAGGGGGGCTGAATAGTTACTATTATCAATCTGTCGAGTTTTGGGAATTGTCCACTGCCCGTTAGCCGATCCATCAAATAGTGTCAGAAAGACAATCCGTAGAGGCGACACGTTTTCTTTAGACTGGCAAAGGTGTCGCGACTTTGCCGACCTGCTTCGCTTCGCGTACCGCCGCTGATCTTTCGTCGCTTGACGTATTCCCGTATCAGGCTTTCACTCAGGTTGTTGTGCAACGGAAGGCTCGGATCTTTCAGTACCAGCAATAGCTCTTCTTCTACGACAGCAAGGCTTGAGAGTGCTTCCTGGAGGGCGCTACAGCCTGTGCGTGTCTGGATTAGAGCGAAAAAACCAAGCCGTACCTTCATGGCATTCTCTTCGGAAGGCTCAGCCTTGAAGGCTTTCAGGTCATCATAAATCGCCCAGAGCCATGTCCGGCACCATTTCTGAGCCTTAGCCTGCTGCTCATCGACAGGGTGAATCTTAGCCAGCAGTCGCTCTGCATGCACCCAGCACTGGGCGTGCTTGAACACATTGAACTGCTGTGCACCATCGCTGAAGGTCGTCAAATGTCCTAAGCCATGCTCTATCAAACTGGCATAAATCAAGGCTTCGCTGGCTTGCTGTAGACGATTCTTTCCGGTCAGACCATCATCTTTCATGCAGGTCTTCCAGGTGTCATGGCTTAAAAAAGTCACTCCTACGTACTGCTGGAGTATACGCAGCCATTTTTGGGGATATTTAAGTGCTCTCAGGTAGTCCAGGGTATCCTCTGTCAGCGCGTACGTCCGAAAGGGTCGATGCAGAAGGCTCAGAAAATTTTCCCGGCTTTTGCTGCCCGTGGTGGCGTACCAGGCAAACGACTCATTACAGATAATGGTGCAAACCCCATTTTGCCCTTGGTGCCTTGCTCCTGTGTCGTCTGTCTGAATGCAGTTTGAGCAGCGAAGGCCTGTGGAAAGGATCGCATTTTTCTCGCTGTGAAACTGGTCATGCCCCTTTGTGATCAGGTTGCTGAGTTCTCCCGCTGAGATAGAAAGACCTATATCCCATAGCCATTCCAACAGCTGGGGCTGGGTAACAGCACAGCCAAAATGCTGGTGAAGAATGTAGGCTTGCAATGTAGGCCCATAGTGATGTCCGTGAAAGCTGGCTGGAAGCTTGGCAGTGATCGTTTTCCCGTCCGACGTTATCCATTGCTCAAGTAGGTATTCGATACTGGTTGCCTTGAGCTCCAGGTCCTGGACATGGAAAGGGGTGAAACCGTTCCGGGTAGAACCCGGAGGAATATCACAGGCCGAGACTGGTATGCTCTTTTCAGGAGGAATAATTGAGGACAGCCATATATTTACAACATTAAATAATTCTTCTCTGGTAACTCACGCAGGCAGCAACAAGAAAAAGTGTTTTTATAGATAGGTTGATAAAGAATCGACTTAGATTTCAAACAGATGTATTTAAAAAACTGAACGAAGGCAGAAATACTGTAGTTTCAATATTACGGGGTTATTGAAGCAGGTTGTTTCAAATGAAGTTTTGAAGTTTGACTAATATATGCTCACCCTGAAAATACTCGACAGCATGCCGTTAGTCCTTGCATCCATTGTTGTCCTACTTGTTCTGCGTATGCCCGCATTGATGCTAACCGACCCACCGCTCGACGGAATTGGTTGTTCCAACCGATGGTCTTCAACCATTCATCAGGATCAATGCCCAATCGTTCCAGAATCGGAGGCGCATCATGCCTTATATGACCACGCTTATCCGGCCGAATTTCTCTTCCAGCCCAGTCAACCAGTTCCAGATAGTTGACCAAAGTAAAAGGAATTGCAATCTCAGGGTTTTGTCCATGGGCACGAAGGGGCTTTAACTGCACACTCTGTTTTTTATCCGTGGTAGCCGTGTACTTTTTGATACGACACTCTATGCGACACTCTATGCGACTCTCTATACGACTCTCTATACGACATTGTATAGAAGTAAAGTCCGACGATTCAGGTGTTTTGGCCAGCTTTGCTCTAATCGGATTCAGATCCACATAAGCCATGCAGGTCAGTAAAGCGGCTTCGTCCAACAGTGCCTGACTTTTATATCGTCCTTCCCAGAAACGACCTTTACACTGATCTTCTTTGTTTGCTTCCCTGGCCAGATGCTCATTCAAACACCTCATGAACCAGCTGACATCCATCAAACGACAGCGGTATTCTTCAGCATATTCATCTACCCGCAAGAGTTCGCCTTGATCAAGCTTTATTCCAGCCAGATAACGCTGCACAAGAACAGGCCCGGTGAATAATTGTGTCCATCGGGCAAAGATATCATCACGGTTCCAGCTCTCTGCAGCAGCCGTATTGATATGTAACACCACATGATAATGGTTCGACATCACCGCATAGGCGCAGACTTCTATGGCAAATACTGAAACTAGCGCATCCAGACGATCCACCACCCACTGACGACGGTGCTCATAATCCTGACCGGAAAATTTATCCTTGCCACAGAGAAATGCACGACGGACACAGCGGGCCATGCAGTGGTAGTAGGGTGTACTGGAACGGTCTATCAGGTTTCTGCGTGCACGGGTCATGGCTTCTCCTGCGTATGAACAATCAATGGCAGAAGAAAGATAGATCAGATTTTGTTGAGGTCAAATCATTGGCTGTCCCTTTTATTTTGCTAGACCTTACCGGATGAAGGACTTTCACCTTCAATCTCTTGCCGATTTATCTCGGCGCACTGGGTGTCCCTTTTATTTGTTTTTGTTATTTGTTATTTGTGGTTCGTTGATCAGTAGAATTAATGACAATTTTCAGATGTTAAAATCTGCACCTTGATTTCGCTTGGGTATAGAACCCATGAAGAAAGTGGCCAAAACTGTTCGACGACACAAGCCACTTATCCTGAACTGGTTCAAGGAAAAAAGGCTTATTCAAGCGGTAAAGTTGAAGGTCTGAACACCAATGTAAAACTCACCATGATAAAATCCTATGGTTTTAGAACCTACAGATGTGCAGAAATCGCTTTATATCACGTACTTGGCAAGCTACCTGAACCAGAAATAACCCACAGATTTTACTGACGAGGCTATAAAGGGTAGACGACAACTATGCTGACAAAGGGGGCATCAGTTATTCTTAGGGTAGACATTAAGCAGTATATGTTGTGGCGCAAGGGCTTCAGAGCAGGTTGGCAATCAAAGATTGCATTAATGCGTCATGGTTGTATGCATGCAGTCCACAGAATCCATTTTAGAGCGGCTATACGTGTGATCCAAAATGCTTCTACAGCCCTTGCTAGTAAAGAACTGTGGCTTAATATCCACAGTAAGGTCAGTTATTAAGCCGATGTTTCCCGATAAACCCACCATATTTTTGAGGGCTTTCATTTAACAATTGATGAAGACTGCTTTTTAGTTTTCTCCAGTTTTTCTTGCCTTCAAGAACTTGTTTATTATCTTGATATATTTTTTTTGCCTGTTCATCGTCACGAACCTCAATGGCTCGCCGTAGCTGAACTGCAGGATCAAGATCTGGAGAAGGCTCTGATGAAGGCACCGGAAAAGGGACTGCATATGTAGCACTATAACCAGGTGTAACCGATTGACTGTTTCTCCTGCCTGAAAACGTTTTGCGTTTACCGGCCTGCATGCTGGGAGATACGAAATCTGACCGGACTGCAGAAGATGTACTATCTTGTACTGAGGTTGGTGAAGGTAGTGTCGAAGGTACAGATGCAGATGGCTGACTGAGACTATCCTGAGTTGGAAAATGATTGACCTTTTTTCTGGTACTTTTGGATTTTGGAAGCTCCACCTGCAACAGAGCCTCTGCTATTACCGGGCGGAATTCTGTCTCTTGAAAATAGCCTTGCATTTCGCGAATTAGAACATCAGGGCGTATACATGGCACAGTAGCATCTTTCAATCTATCTGGAAGCAGATCTTTATTAGCAGAATACACACTATTATTTAATTTCAATATATTCATATCCTTGAGCATCCTCAGCAGATATTTTGCACTTGTCCTTTCTATATCTGGCTCCAGTGTCAAGCAAAGCAACTCTAGCAAGCCATTAATTCTGAGGCGAATATCACCTTCCCCCTTGACCAGCTTTTTCAGCACAAAGTGAAATTTGTTAACTCTTCCGTTTTTGGTTCTCCTTCTTGGCGTGACAACTTCAAACTGACTGCATTCAAATGAAGACATAGCCAGGTCAATAGAATCTTGCTCACTCCTGTTATCTAAACGACCATGGCTGTACCACTCCTGAACATATGATAAAAAGTCTAATATATTTTCAGTTTCTTTTTTAGCGCTAAGCCAAGTGTATATTTCTTCACCTTCACCTTCACCCTCACGACTTTCTAGCATTTTACGTACATCAGAAATTTGAGAAAACGTGCAACCGGTAAGTCCGATCAGAAAGCTTCCAGTTATACCTACAGCTTTATGTGTATCAAAAGACTCGAACAAAGCATCATATAGGCCAACTAATGCCCCTTCCAGCCAGTCTTCGTTGTTTATAGTGTGAGAGCCATCTATATCTGCATCTGCAAAAAAATCAAGGCACCAATCTGCGACGGTCCTAGACTCTTCCTGTTCCTCTGTTTCCAGACTGCTTTCAGCCTGTTCTTCTGTATCTGTGCCGGGTTGAATATGCTTGCGCTTACCTCTGCGGCCTTTTCTGGGACAGTGCAACAAGCCCGGAATATCTGCTTCATCTGAGGTCAGGGTTTTATTGGTTAATATATCGATACTGGTCGTGGAGAGTCTGTAGTCAGGCACTACCAGCTTCCCCTGTAACCAGTGAGAAAGCAGTAAGTCTACAGTAGTTGATACAGCGCAGGCACTGACAGGTACGCAGAGCAACGGGCTTACCATTATAATGAGGTAAAGAGCCTTCCAGCAGGAGCCGGATACAGTCTGGCAGGGTGTAATACTGATCTCTTCCACCATATCATCATCACTTGCGGTTTGGGTAAGCCTTTAAGCTAGCGCAAATCTTCATGACCGTATTTTCGGTCACCCTGCACCATGAAAATAATGCTCTGCCACAATAGTCTGGTGCAGAGCCCGGCAGTGGTCGATGTTTTTGCAGTGGCTTTTAGACCCTGAATACAAATTGACCTGGGCTGGATCGTTCGCACCCTCGCTTATCTCATGGTTCAGAACTGGCACCATCAAGGCTCCATTTCTGGAACATTGAATGCACGGCAAACAGCCCTTTTCTCCAAGTGAGACTATGGCGATCCGATCCAGTCCGTCAGGCTCTGCTGTTCCTCCGTGAACCTTTGGAGCATAGACGATGCAACCCATTGTGAAAAACTGTGCAGGCATTGATGTCCATAAAATGATGGTCATGGTTGCCGTTCGCAAAGAAATGCCAGAAGGCGACATTCAAGTATTAACCCGTGAATTTGGTACTTTCCGCAAAGATCGGGAATTAATGTGCCAGTTCCTTCAACAGCATCAGATCGATCTGGTCGTAATGGAGAGTACGGGTGTTTACTGGAAAAGTATTTATGCGTCCATCATTGGTCGTGATCTGAAGCCCTGGGTGGTGAATGCCCGGGTAGTGGGTTAAACCTGTAGGTTCCGAAAAGTCAGCTATAATACGACAGTAGACGTATTGCTAGCGAGTTAAATATGACTTGTTCTTCAATAGTACGCTGTAGTACTTGTGACAGCCAAAACATCAAATACATCGGTGTTAGCGCCCATAATGTACCGCGCTACCTGTGTTGTAATATTGACTGCCATGTTAAAACGTTCATGCTCAAATATCGTTACAAAGCCTACGAGCCTGGAGTTAAGGAAAAAATCGTTGAGATGGCAATTAATGGCAGTGGCGTAAGGGATACAGGGAGGGTGTTGGGTATTAGTAAAACGACTGTCATAAACACCTTAAAAAAAAAGAAAAAGGCTTAATCAAAGTTCCCCCTGTGTCAGCATAGTTGTCGCCTCTTCTGAATTTTCAAACTTAAACAGGGGGCGGTCAGTGAGTAATCAATGTCCCGCTATTCAGAAGAGTTCAAAGAGTCCATCATTCAGAAGATGATGCCACCCAATAAGGCTATGTTCCCGTCAATAGTTGGGAGCACTAAAGTCCTATAAAAACTTTATTTTCCTGCTCCACATATGGCTATTCATGAGATAGGAAGGTATCCCAGAACAAATCGCTGTTCTTTGGGCAATAAACAAATGCAATATACAAGATTTAGTCATATCTCTACTTTATAAGGCACGTCTGTAGCCCTGTAAACATAGGGAGTAAGCAATACAACTATTGGCGGGAACATAGCCACCCAATAACGTGCCGGTTTCTCAATTGGTACGTGATACTGGTATCTCGGATGTGACTCTGTACACTTGGCGAAAGAAAGCAGTTTCTAAAGGAGTGCCTGTGCCAGGCGACGGAAAGAATCCAGATCAGTGGACACCTGAAAACAAATTTGCCGTGATCATTGAAACGGCGGCGTTGAATAAAGCGGAAATAGCTGAATATTGTCGTAAGAAAGGCTTGTTTTCTGAACAAATCCAGCAATGGAAAGGCGCCTTTATTAACAGTGCTTCTTCCCAGCCTGACAGCCAGCTAAAGCAGCGCAAAACATTGTCTAACGAGCAGAAAAAAGACAAGCAAATTATCAAAAAATTAGAGCGTGAACTGAATCGCAAGGACAAAGCGTTAGCAGAAACTGCCGCCTTGCTGGTACTCGCAAAAAAGGCCCGAGAGATCTGGGGGGCGCCAGAGGACGATTAGTCTCTCTCCCGGATCGACAAAACGCTGTCAGCCTGATTAAACAGGCCACTAAAGACGGAGCTCGCCAGTCAAAAGCCTGCGAGACTCTTGATCTGTCAGAAAGAACCCTTCAACGTTGGATAAAAAGTGATGACGTGGCGCCCGACAATCGTAAAAATGCTGACAGGCCTGAGCCTGTTAACAAACTATCTGAAGCAGAACGACAGGCGATTGTTGACGTCTGTAACAGCGACCGTTTTAAAAGCCTTCCACCGAGCCAGATTGTGCCTACATTAGTGGATGAGGGCGTATATATGGGTTCCGAGAGGACATTTTACCGGGTACTTCATGAAACAGATCAACAGCACCATCGTGGTCGTGCGGCTAAAGCAAAGCGGCACAAGCCGACGTCATATCGCGCTACCGGGCCTAACCAGGTGTGGTCTTGGGATATCACGTTTTTACGCTCTCCAGTGCGAGGCCAGTTTTATTACCTGTATCTGGTAATAGACATCTATAGCCGTATGGTTGTTACATGGGAAATTCACGAAAATGAATCGGCAGAGCATGCTTCGGAAATGATCACTAAGGCCTGTATAAAACATGGAATTGCAGCCATGGAGAAACCATTGGTGTTGCATTCAGACAACGGTAGCGCCATGAAAGGCGGCACGATGCTGTCAACTCTGCAGAGCCTTGGTGTTGTGAGTTCATTCAGCCGTCCACGGGTCAGTGATGATAACCCCTATTCCGAGGCCATCTTCAGAACCCTGAAGTACCGTCCAGGGTATCCACGCAAACCCTTTGCTGATATTGAAGCAGCACGTGGCTGGGTGCATGGTTTTGCCCAATGGTACAACGAAGAACACAAGCACAGTGGGCTGAAATTTCTGACACCCGGTCAAAGACACCGGGGTGAAACCGAAATGTTCATGGATAACCGTAGAAAGGTTTATGAACAGGCTAAACAGCGTCACCCGGAACGCTGGGGAAAAAGGCCGACAAGGAACTGGGATCTGCCAGATGAGGTCTGGCTGAATCCAGACAAGCTTGCTGATGAACAGCTAAGCGAAGTCGCTTGAGTTGAGGCGACAACTATGTTGACAAACACCGAGTTAATCCTAATATCCGCACAATGGAGCTTGGAGATGAGAGTAATATACATCTAGAGCCTGCCTGCGAAGAGGCAGAGCTTGATGAGCAATGGTCATTTGTTAATAGTAAATTTAACCAGCGCTGGCTTTGGCACGCAGTTGACCATACCACCAATACGGTTCTTGCTTATGCCTTTGGAAAGCGAACTGACAAGGTATTTAAGACTCTAAAAGAGCTGCTCGCTCCATTAAATATAAAGAGATTTTATACTGATAATTGGGGTGCATATGATCGGCATCTTAATCCAGCAGAGCATGTTGTAGGGAAAACAAATACACAAAAAATTGAGAGAAAAAACCTCAACTTCAGGACTAGAATTAAGCGTTTAGCTCGTAAAACAATTTGCTTTTCAAAATCAGAGAAAATGCACGATATCGTGATTGGTCTTTTGATAAATAAATTGGAATTCGGGATTGATATTCATGCAATTTAACAGGTTTAACCCACTACCGTTTTTTCTTCAATAAGCTTTTTCGAGTTTTCCGCTGATAAAGGAAAACAAATAATAAGATTTAAAAATAACAAAACTCTAATAATGTTCATTTATTCCTCAGAACGGGTTCTTATAAGCATTAATCCACTGACGACTTGGATTAATTCTTTGATTAAGTATTACTGCTTCCTCTTGAGATGCAGAGTTCAATTGACTTGTCCATACATCAATGGCCGCTTGATGCCCTCTAATTTCAGTATATTGTCTAAATTCAAAATTAGATTTGAAGTCAACAACATAACCAGCTTTTGATGGATCATTCAGAACTTCTAAATTTTTTGCATACTTAAGGGCATCTTCAATATGAACAGTTTCATGTGCGATTAAGCCGGCTTTTGCAATATCTTCTGCATTTCTTTCCAGATGAACATATATTCCTCCCTTGCCATCACTAACAATGGTACTAATATCATCTCCAACAGAATTAACAGGGTCTCTTAACAATAACGAGACGGGTGTGTGGCTTGAATAATGTCAGGCATGCAGGTTGTGAGCCACTGGAAACCCGTAGCGATCCATCTTCGACCAGAAAGCATCCCAATAACCCGTTGACTTCGCCAGAGCTCGTAATGTTAATAGCATTGACGCCCCTTGTTCCTTCCATCGCATGCCTGACTTACACATGCGCTGCTTAACCAGCGTTTTGCAAGCAGCTTCTGTTACACCAGAACCAATTGGTAACTTGTTTTCCAACGCTTCTGGATAAATCATTTGGTGCCAGTGATTTTTGAAATAAGTTCTGGCTTTATCCAGTTTTTCTTTAGAAACAAGACGTTTATTCCCGGGAGCTGCTTTCTTTAATTCCAACCATAAACGTTTTGCCTTACCAGGGGTGTTTTTTAATTCGTGCAGTGTTGATCTTAACCAGGCTTTGCGTTCATTCTGCATTTTTTTACCCGGATATATAGCTTCTGCCGCTTCTGCCACATATTCGCTAACGTGATAAAAATCCAGAATTTGAATCGATGTAACAGGCTCAAGAAACGTCCAATTATCTGGCGCCCCATCAGCAACTCCAACGTAAGTGGCATCAGGAAAACGAGACTTCATTTTCTCAATGTCAGAAGAGAACCGCCTTATAAAAGTTTCTTTTCCGTATTCGGGGGCAGCGGCAGCGTACACCGTGTGCATTCGATTTCCTTCTTCATCATAAAGCGCAATAGTTCCGCACATTGCAATTCTGTAGCCCTCTTTATAAAGCAAGTTTGCACCATCCAGCCCCAAGCTAACTGTGGCTACTGGCTCGGGTAAATCCGGTAATTCATAAGTCCAGGATTCTTCTTTGGCCTGAGCAATACTGGCAACAACTTCTGCCAGGTCTTTAGCGGTTCTTCGATGGATTTTACGTCCGTGGTTTCTTAGAAAATCTTGCTCTACTTCAGTGGAAGGCATGTGGGCAAACTTCCAACTGACCATGCAGGCATGTCGCGGGGTTGAATTAACAACAATTCGTGCAGATTGATCAAGGGGACAATAAATAGCACCGCCTTCACGACTTTGATAGATAAAACGATTGACCCTAACCGCTCCCCATGGAGTTTCATAAACCTTCAATTCTTTTTTACTTTTACTGGTCAACCGAACATTGCCAAGCGTAATGGGAGAACCGTCAGTATCAAGCCACTCAAGTTGCTTTTTTGTTCCCAGTTGTCCCGCTTCATTTAAGGCATCTTGCAAATGATTTTCGAAATCCACCATTGAGCGATTGTGCGGGATTTTGATAACGATTTCTGTGATTTCATCGTTGGATGAAAGGACTGAGCTGTACATATTTCTCAACGCCAAAAAGCCTATACGACCATACTAGTGTAGTCGTTTTTCTTGACATTGTTTAAATCACACACCCAACGAGACAGTATAATTTCTCTCCTTTTGTGCATGTGCAACCGCCTTCTGCACAGTCTCATTAAACAAAAACTGAAACGCCCCGGTTCTTGCCCCATTGGCAAACTTGCCCCCGGTGAGTTTGGATACTGTACCACCCACCACAGCATGCGCAACCAGTCGTGTACCAAAATTACCGCCTACGCGGCCCAGGGCTCCTTTGGTAAACCCTGCCGAGATAAATCCATGGGCAAACTTGCCGCCCTGCAGTTCGGCAACAACTCCGCCAGTGATGGCGTGCAGGGAAATCTGGGCTGCAATTTGACGGCCGGTGAGCGCGATGCCACCAAATTCATACACGCCTGGATCACCCAGTACGTTGGCTTCCGCGAGTTTACCAAAATGTTCCCCGATGGAATTGAACGCAAAGGCAGACACCCCTGCAATCAGACCATTCTTGAGGGCGTCATTAACGCTGCCACCATAAATTATCGTTTGAGCGAAAGACGCGGCAGCCATAGCGAAAGCGGTTTTTATTGCCCCCCATTCTGCAACTGCAGCAATAAACCCCACAACCATGGGAATAAAATGCCCACTGGGATCGGTGTATCTCAAAGGATTATTCAGCACATAGCTGTAGCGGTTGTAGCTCTGGGTGTTGTCCGCGAACTGGATAAAAGTATCCGCCTGGATAAACCGCCCCAGTTTCGGGTCGTACACCCGACCGTTCATATGAATCAGCCCCACTTCGTCCAGCTGTTCATGGCCGGTGTAACCACGGGTGGTGACGCTGCGATCAAAATTATTGAGCTGGCTGGTTAACAGGTCTTTCCAGTTACTGCCATTCCGACGCAGGCCGAAAGGATCGAAGCTCTGGTAAGACTGCACCTGGTAGTTACTGGCATTCACTATGGCGTGGGTGCTGCCCAGATGATCTTTCAGCAGCAGGTAGGCACTGTTTGTAGCTTCTCCTGCGTTGAAAAATCAGCGACTGGAGAGGTTGCTCAAGTAATGAATATGTTGAGTTTTAGGGTGTCCTTTTTATTAGTAGGGTGTCCTTTTTATTTCGTTAACGATAGTGGTAAGGTAATTGCTGTAGGTGAAAGTGGCTGCCCTTCTCTTCGGTCTTTCCAGTTACTGGCATTCCGACGCAGGCCGAAGCTCTGGTAAGACTGCCCAGAAATACGACACAGTTGTTCGTAGAGAGAAACTGTGTCGTATTGTCTTCCCCTGTCAACCTGGCGCAACACTTAACCATTGCCATTACTGACAACAGTACATGACTCGGGGTTCCGATGGTCCGGCATACCGGCGGTTTGCTAGACCTTACCGGAGGAAAGGCTTTCACCTTCAATCTCTTGCCGATTTATCTCGGCGCACTGGATGTCCCAATTATTCATCTATTCTTAACTTCACGCAAGGGCACCAACAGCATAGTCATCCCAGTGAAAAGAGCTGCAATTAAAACCCATAAAATTAGGGCATTAATTGGGCTGACAACAAAAATCAGATAAAACAATAACGTTCCTAATGCCGCAGCCAGAACATTAATCAATACACCTGTCCACCAAGAATAGTTATATTCCGTTAAACATTCTTCGCAACAAACATTTCGGTTCTTTCTCATCGTAATCTTTTTGAATAATGGAATTCCTTTTTTCCCACATTTTTTACAAATCAATTTGATCATATGCCTTACTCCTATGGGCTGCCATAAGCACCATGACTAATTACGTCAATTGGGTTTGTGATGCCATTTTCAATTGCTCGAATTCCAGCCCCCAAACTAGCAGTAGTTTGAAGGGATATACCAAAGACTAATGTGGCAGCAACACCAAGGTAGCCCCCTTTGTAAAACGGTAGACTTAGTACAGCAGAGGTTCCTGTATTAGCGGCAAACCTGCCTGCAAAATAACTCGGATTATCTTTTACCATACCCGTAAAGTTATCCCAGGCCACTCCACGAGCACTAACAATTTCACCGTTGTATTCAACCTGTAAATCATTTGCAATTGCTTGCACTCCTGCCATTAATATTTTATTTGCATCAACAGATAAAGCTTGAGCTTCAGGCCCATTAGCTCCGGACAAATCATCAAGATGAGTTAGAAATTTTTTCTGATCAGCAAAGTATTGTTTAAATCCATTAGTGAAACCTTTCTCCTTCTGTGCAACCCCCTTCTGCACCACCTCATTAAACAAAAACTGAAAAGCCCCGGTTCTTGCCCCGTTGGCAAACTTGCCGCCGGTGAGTTTGGATACTGTACCACCCACCACAGCATGCGCAACCAGTCGTGTACCAAAATTACCGCCTACGCGGCCCAGGGCTCCTTTGGTAAACCCTGCCGAGATAAACCCATGGGCAAACTTGCCGCCCTGCAGTTCGGCAACAACCCCGCCAGTGATGGCGTGCAGGGAAATCTGGGCTGCAATTTGACGGCCGGTGAGCGCAATACCACCAAATTCATACACGCCTGGATCACCCAGCGTGTTGGCTTTTGAAAGTTCTCCAAAATGTTCCCCAATGGAACTGAACGCATAGGAAGACACCCCCGCAATCAAGCCATTCTTAAGGGCGTCTTCGAAGCTGCCTCCCTGAAAAAGTGTTTGAGCAATGGTCGCAACACCGACTGCAAGTGCTGTATAGCCTGCACTCACCCCGGCGGAGGTCATAACTATCCCCACAATCATGGGAATCACATGCCCACTGGGATCGGTGTATCTCAAAGGATTATTCAGCACATAGCTGTAGCGGTTGTAGCTCTGGGTGTTATCCGCGAACTGGATAAAGGTATCGGCCTGGATAAACCGCCCCAGTTTCGGGTCGTACACCCGACCGTTCATATGAATCAGCCCCACTTCGTCCAGCTGTTCATGGCCGGTGTAACCACGGGTAGTGACGCTGCGATCAAAATTATTGAGCTGGCTGGTTAACAGGTCTTTCCAGTTACTGGCATTCCGACGCAGGCCGAAAGGATCGAAGCTCTGGTAAGACTGCCCAGAAATACGACACAGTTGCTCACAGAGAGAAACTGTGTCGTATTGTCTTCCCCTCTCAAGCTGGCGCAACACCTAACCATTGCCATTGCTGACAACCGCCCATGACTCGGGGTTTCGATGGTTCGGCACACCGATGGTCCGGCATACCGGCGGTTTGCCAGACCTTACCGGATGAAGGACTTTCACCTTCAGTCTCTTGCCGATTTATCTCGGCGCACTGGATGTCCCTCTCTTCGCCGAAAACCAGTATTTTCCAGAGTTCCATTCCGGGACGTCCATTACCGCGGTCAGCAGGGATCATAGATTCAAGAATTTCAAAAAACTGATGCGCAGTTCCAAATTGGTGTAAATGTGCTGAAAAGCCCGCAACAAGCGTGGAATATCATCTCTGGACTTGAGATTGAACGTGATGGCAGAGATATCAACCTCTCCCAACTGCATTTGTGGATTGATGGCTTGGCGCATAAATTAAAAACAGCCTGTTTTGGAAAATCTTCGAGAACTATATGGGGCTACAGACTGTAGCATTCAAGTGTTTGAGAGTTTTCGGACAGACACTAAATAGACTATTAGGAGCAGAACCTCCGTGGTTTTAACATGTCGTGTTGCGGATCGATGTCGACCAATTGTTAGGTGTAAGTCACATATTGATCAGACCAAGTGCTTTCATCATATAGTATTCATTCCAGCCACAGGTTTTTCGCTTATTCTTAATTCCCGCTTTTACGGCATCTAAAGCCCAATGGAACGAAAACGTACGCTAAGCGTCTCCACTCCCATTACTGAGTTCTGCCTCTAACTCCTCGATGCTTGGCAGGCTGGACTTCAAATCTTCCGGTAATGCACGAGTCAGCTCATAATCCGAAACTCCAATTGGTTTTTGGATACCTCGCAAGGCGTATTCGGCCAGTATCCGGTCTTTGGTCTGACACAGGATCAAGCCTATAGTGGGCTGATCAGTGGGATGTCTCAGCTTTTCATCCACCACAGAGCAATAGAAATTCATCTTGCCTGCATGCTCGGGCTTGAACTCCCCCCGCTTCAGCTCAATCACAACGAAGGCCCGTAAGGTCAGGTGATAAAAAAGCAAATCAATATAGTAATCCTGTTCACTCACGGTGATAGGATATTGACGCCCCACAAAGGCAAACCCTTCACCGAGTTCCAACAAGAATTTTTCAAGGTGTTTAAGTAATTCCGTTTCCAGCTCCCGTTCCTTAAAGGGTTCTGACAACGTGAGGAAATCGAAAATATAGGGATCCTTCAGGGTCTGCTGCACCAATTCTGACTGGGACACGGGTAACCGGTTCTTGAAGTTACTGACAACGGAGCCTTGTCGGGCATAGGCATTGCTTTTAATCATCTGAAGCAGTGAGTCACGGCTCCACCCCTGCATATGAACCTGTTCTGCATACCAGAATCGTTCAGTTTGATCTTTTATCCGTTCAATCAACAGCATATTGTGCCCCCACGGTAAAAGTGCCACAGCCTGTGGCACTTTTGCGGATACGGACTTTCCAGGAGAATCAATGCTGTCTTGTTGGTGAGCTTCTGGGAGCAATGCGTACTCTCGGTAGAAACGCAGCATGCGTTTCAGGTTCCGCTCTGAAAACCCCTTAACCTCCGGCACTCATTGACAATACCCTGTGCCAGCTTCGGGATAATCCCCGCTCCCCACCCTTGTTGCCGCTGACGTTCATGGAGCATGTAACCAATATCCCAGTACATCTGGATCAGTTCCGCATTGACGGATTGAGCAACCCTGAACTGACCACGCTGAATTCGATCTCTTATATCGACGAGTAGCGAGGTGTAAATCTGTAGTTCTGCTGTCATGATTACCTTACTGTTTTCAATATCTTGTAAACGGTGGATCGGCCAATACCTAGCTGTCTAGCAATCTCTACGGCTCCGATACCCTCATCCTTCATCGCCAATACCTGCTGCTGGTCTACGGTGGGCTTACGTCCAAACCTAACCCCCTTGGCCATGGCTTCAATACGCCCCTCGTTAGTTCGCTCCAGTATCCGCTGCCGTTCTGCCTGTGCAACGGCGGAAAGAATTGTTACAACCATCTTTCCCATAGTGCCCTCGGTACTGATACCGTCATCCAGAAACCGGATAGCTATACCTGCGTCATCAAACTCCTTGATGAGCTGAATCATGTCGGCTGTGTCACGACCCAAACGATCCAGTCTGGTCACCAGAACCACGTCACCTTCTTCCACTTTTATCCGCAGTAGCTGCAATCCATCACGATCCATATTGCTACCAGTCAGCTTGTCGGTGAAAATCCGGCTGCCCTTGACCCCTGCGGATTTCAGAGCCTTGACTTGGCTATCAAGGCATTGCTGGCTTGTGGATACACGCGCATAACCAAAAATTCTCATACCCTGAAAGCATCTCCAATATCGATTGATAGACTGATCGTCTATTATGCCCTTGAAAACGATTTAATAGACATTGTATTTGGGGCTGATTATGATGTCTATCAACTTATAAATTAGTAGACAAAATATTATAACCTTGGATGTTTAATGCCAGTTGAATTCTTAACCGAAGAACAGAAGTCTCGGTATGGGCAGTATTGCGGAGAACCCAATGATATTCAGCTTGCCCAGTTCTTTCACCTTAACGACAGTGATAGAGCATTTATTGCTGAAAGGCGCGGGAATCAGAACCGGTTGGGCTTTGCCCTGCAACTGACTTCAGTACGGTTTCTTGGTACTTTTTTATCTGACCTGAAGAGAGTCCCAACTGGTGTTCAGATATTTGTGTCCAGACAGCTCGCTATCAAGGAAGTCGCTATTCTCAAAAACTATGCCCAGCGTGAAACCACTAAACGGGAACATGCCATTGGGACATCCACCATCCGGTTCTTTTGACCGTATTGGTAGTAAACACGGTTCTCCGCCCGTTGCCCCGTGTCTTTGGCGTACTGCACGGTTTTGAACAGATTACCGTCGGGATAATGAGAATAGGTAACGGTGTTACCCAGGTGATCTTCCACCTTGATCAGCTGACCCAGTGCATTTCGGGTTTCTTTTTTACGCTGACTTTTGCCATTAACGATAGTGGTCAGGTAATTGCTTCAGGTAATTGCTGTAGGTGAACGTGGCTGAATCGCCTCCCGGATGAGTCACTTTTTTGATGCGACCAAAGTCATCGTAACGGGTAACGCTCCAGTAATTGGCATCATCTTTGAAATAAGGCTCGCTGGTATGTACAACCCGGCCCGAATCATCGTATTCCATGTCCACATAAATGTGTGTTCCATCAAATCCTTCGGTGGGCTTGCGGATTTCCCGCCCGATTATATCCTGCACTATCCAGCTCTTAGCGCCACCATTAGGCCTGGTTTCAATCACCAGAGCGCCGGAAGCAGGACATAAAACCGGTGAAGTGGAACAGGTATAGATTTTGGTTGTGGTGCCGGAACCGCTGGCACCTCACGCTTTCTAATCTATGGGTGTCCCAACCATCCCACTTGCCGATTTATCTCGGCGCACTGGCTGTCCCACGCTCCGCTAGTTCTCTTATTTATTCAAACCATTACAAACATACCAATCATCAACACTATAAGGCTTACAACTCCAAGCATCCGGTGTTGTTAAAATTGTAGATTTCTCTGGCACTTTAGAATAAACCAATGATAAATAGCTATCACCAAATACTCCCGAATCAAAAAGATTAAATTCTATTGACATAGTACTTCTCTCAATAGAAACAGATTTTATTCCATGCTTATCTAATAACTTCTGAATCACTCCAAACCTATATTTTTGTAATGATGTTGGAAAACCATCGAAGTCATTTTTTCTTAATCCCCAGTCCCTAGTAACAGAAATTAGCCCAGTAGTATTTATTGCAAATTCACTAAGAACCACAAAATATAGAAACTTCGAATCTATCTTTTCATTCCCACCAATTTCTGATGCTTCACACCCTAATAAAAAAAAATTAGTCGCAAGTACTATTAGTTGTACAGTACCCTTGAATAATCGGCCAAATATCATCATTATTATCACCCCAAGTAAAACCGCCAGCAGCCCAGTCAAGAGTACTCCTTGTAGATGCAGTCGTACCTGTCATCCATCCCGAAAAACCAGCAACAGAACTGGCGGCGGCTCCAATCGAGAAGTTACCACCTTTAATATTTTGAACAAATGACTGATAACCACCGCCTGCTAATAAAGCAAAATCAAGTCGAATCCCAGCTGCCCCGTATGTCATTCCCGCATGAAAATTTCCAAATTCAGCAAGAAGGCTAGCGTCATAATTTCCAGCAGATTTCAGAGCCGCAACAAGTAAAGAATTTCGCATATAATTCCATACCTCTTTATCTATTAATGCAGCCCCAAGCTCGTCAATACTCATTGATGCAGCAAGTTTCATATTGGCATCTAAGTCAATATTCCCCGCCGTTAGGATATCACCGTAGAGTCTTTTAATACTGGCCATCCTGTGTGCCGCCCGCTCAGCCCTCGCCCTAGCCAATGTAAACTCCTCATTAAACAACTGAGAAAACGCTGCCGTAGCAGCCCCGTTGGCAAACTTGCCTCCGGTCACCTGGCTGATTGTACCGCCAATCACCGCTCTGGCTACTACCCGTGCTGGCATCATATTTTTTTCAATACCAAAGGTTGATCTGATCGAAGGTTTGGCAAAGGCACTCAGGCCAGCAGACGCAAATCCATGCCCGAATTTACCCCCCTGCAATACACTGGTAATTCCACCAACCACACCGTTCGCCATCGCATTCATGGCCAGCTGCCCTGTACCCTGCCCTGGAGAATAACCAAAGGTATCCTACCTGTGCGAACGCATAGGCAGACACCCCCGCAATCAAGCCATTCTTAAGGGCGTCTTCGAAGCTGCCTCCCTGAAAAAGTGTTTGAGCAAAGGTCGCAACACCGACTGCAAGCGCCGTATAGCCTGCACTCACCCCGGCGGCGGTCATAACTATCCCCACAATCATGGGAATCACATGCCCACTGGGATCGGTGTATCTCAGGGGATTATTCAGCACATAGCTGTAGCGGTTGTAGCTCTGGGTGTTGTCCGCGAACTGGATAAACCGCCCCAGTTTCGGGTCGTACCCCCGACCGTTCATATGAATCAGCCCCACTTCGTCCAGCTGTTCATGGCCGGTGTAACCACGGGTGGTGACGCTGCGATCAAAATCACTGAGCTGGCTGGTTAACAGGTCTTTCCAGTTACTGGCATTCCGACGCAGGCCGAAGGGGTCGAAGCTCTGGTAAGACTGCACCTGGTAGTTATTGGCATTCACTATGGCGTGGGTGCTGCCCAGGTGGTCTTTCAGCAGCAGGTAGGCACTGTTTGTAGCTTCTCCTGCGTTGAAAAATCAGCGACTGGAGAGGTTGCTCAAGTAATGAATATGTTGAGTTTTAGGGTGTCCTTTTTATTAGTATTAGGGTGTCCTTTTTATTTCGTTATCGATAGTGGTCAGGTAATTGCTGTAGGTGAAAGTGGCTGCCCTTCTCTTCGGTCTTTCCAGTTACTGGCATTCCGACGCAGGCCGAAGCTCTGGTAAGACTGCCCAGAAATACGACACAGTGGTTCGTAGAGAGAAACTGTGTCGTATTGTCTTCCCCTGTTAACGCTGGAGCAACGCTTAACCATTGCCATTACTGACAACCGCCCATGACTCGGGGTTCCGATGGTCCGGCACTCCGGCGGTTTGCTAGACCTTACCGGATGAAGGACTTTCACCTTCAATCTCTTGCCGATTTATCTCGGCGCACTGGCTGTCCCAACCATCCCAGATGTCCCAACTATCCCAACTCTATTTATTTTTCTATTTCACCATTCGCCTAAAAGCATAGTGAAGTACGCATAGAACCATCGAGAACAAAAAGAGTATGGCTATTGATAACATCGAACTCAATACGGCCGACACCCCACCATATGATTCTTTCATAAAAATAGGACCTAGCAAAAAGTTCCAAGTCAATAAAAGAAATGCCGAAGCAGACAATGAAATAATCGATATTTTTAAGGACGAAAAGCGTTTATTTGAAATTTCATCAATACGAATAACGATAAAAAAGGCAGCTAAATAAAACAGAAAATAATACAACATATCAAAAATTGTCCTTGTAGGTTTCCGACCAGGTATATGTGTTGTAGTGATACCCTGTTCCGCTATTAAGCTCCCAGCTTCCTCCAATGCCATCACCAAACCCAGTGGGTGCTACCGGGTCCCAAAAGCCGTCATTAGAGAACCCAACGTAGGTAGTTGTACAGGAGCCTGATTGACAAGCTGTAGAGAAGTCGACTCTCGTTTTACCGACATGATAAACATCACCTCTCATCTCAACGCTCAAGTTAGAGTTAAGATGCTTTGCGCTCCCAGTCCTTAATGCCTCAGTTTGTCGTTGAACAAGCGGGTGATTTCGTAGAGCATCTTTTGTATTCGGCCCCAGCTCAACAGCCTCACCATTACCATCAAAATAGTGATCCAACGCTTCAGATGTGGAATCAACAACTCTGGGCCCCTTTTGTGCACCTGCAACCCCCTTCTGCGCCACCTCATTAAACAAAAACTGAAAAGCCCCGGTTCTTGCCCCATTCGCAAACTTGCCGCCGGTGAGTTTGGATACTGTACCACCCACCACAGCATGCGCAACCAGTCGTGTACCAAAATTACCGCCTACGCGGCCCAGGGCTCCTTTAGTAAGCCCTGCCGAGATAAACCCATGGGCAAACTTGCCGCCCTGCAGTTCGGCAACAACTCCGCCAGTGATGGCGTGCAGGGAAATCTGGGCTGCAATTTGACGGCCGGTGAGCGCGATGCCACCAAATTCATACACGCCTGGATCACCCAATACGTTGGCTTCCGCGAGTTTACCAAAATGTTCCCCGATGGATTGGAACGCAAAGGCAGACACCCCTGCAATCAGACCATTCTTGAGGGCGTCATTAAAGCTGCCACCAGAAATCATCGTTTGAGCGAAAGACGCGGCAGCCATAGCGAAAGCGGTTTTTATTGCCCCCCATTCTGCAACTGCAGCAATAAATCCCACAACCACAGGAATAAAATGCCCACTGGGGTCGGTGTATCTCAAAGGATTATTCAGCACATAGCTGTAGCGGTTGTAGCTCTGGGTGTTATCCGCGAACTGGATAAAAGTATCCGCCTGGATAAACCGCCCCAGTTTCGGGTCGTACACCCGACCGTTCATATGAATCAGCCCCACTTCGTCCAGCTGTTCATGGCCGGTGTAACCACGGGTGGTGACGCTGCGATCAAAATTATTGAGTTGGCTGGTTAACAGGTCTTTCCAGTTACTGGCATTCCGACGCAGGCCGAAGGGGTCGAAGCTCTGGTAAGACTGCACCTGGTAGTTATTGGCATTCACTATGGCGTGGGTACTGCCCAGATGATCTTTCAGCAGTAAATAGGCACTGTTTGTGGTTGAGCCATTACTGCGGGTGGTTTTGCTGTCAATGGCAATGCCATTAATGTAACGCTTGATCTCCCTGTCACCATTGGCCCGGCTGATTACTTCCACATTACCCAGATAACGGGTGGTGGTGCGGTTGTTGTTCTGATCGGTGTCTACCCGCAGATAACGGCTGCGATCCACATCGTATTTAAACTCGGTCGTATGTCGTTTATTGCTGCCATAGGCCTTTGTGATCCTGATTGGCTTATTAAAAGTGCTGTACTCCAGGGTACGGCTGTTATCCCGGGTCATATTGCCGTTGTTGTCGTAGTGGTAGCTGATGTTCCCCGTGGTGGTATGGGACACCGCATGAGCACCACCGCCATTTTTGCCATAGCTGTAGGTTCCCACACCGGTTTTGCTGGTGATATTGCCCAGGCCATCGTAACTATATTCGTCCCTAACACCATTAATTGTGGATAATTTCACCCGGTTCAAAGTATCGTAACCAAAGGTTTCATAGAGGTTTCTGCCGGCGCTGGTATCACCGCGGTTCGACAGGTTACCGACAACATCCCACTGGTATTTCAGCTTTTGCAGCTGGTTTCCGGGAAGGCTGACTTCCATGGTGTCCAGATAACCGGTGGAGGGGTAATAAACCCTGCTCTGCTGGAGCCCGCTCAGAGTATGAACGGTGGTATTGCCCCGGGCATCCATGGCTTTGACCTCATACCATTTCCGGTTGCCGTTGACATCTTTGATGTCTTTGAGGAATCCCCGGGTGTTATAAGCAAAGCGAACACCGGTTGTGCTGTTGGTGACCGACCCGGCGGCATCCCCCTGAACACTGACCCGACCATAATTGTCGTATGCCGTGGTCTGGCTGTAGGTGACATTGTCAATACGGGTTTGCAGACTATCAGGGCGTCCATACTGGTCGTAGCCAAACGTTTTTCTGAAGGTACTGACCGTATCAGTGACATTAGACAGCGTGCCTTTTTTGTCATTGAGGTCGTAATTCCAAACCGTATTCCCTTCCAGAGAACCATTGGCATGGTAATCCTTTCGGGTTTTCTGGCGGCCAAGTTTATCGTAGGTCATCATCTGGTACTGACCCTTGGCATCGGTCTGCTTTACCAGTTCCCCGAGGGCATTATGCTGATAGACCCACTCCCCCATATCCGCATCCACCATCCGGTTCTTTTGACCGTATTGGTAGTAAACACGGTTCTCCGCCCGTTGCCCCGTGTCTTTGGCGTACTGCACGGTTTTGAACAGATTACCGTCGGGGTAATGAGAATAGGTAACGGTGTTACCCAGGTGATCTTCCACCTTGATCAGCTGACCCAATGCATTTCGGGTTTCTTTTTTACGCTGACTTTTGCCATTAACGATAGTGGTCAGGTAATTGCTGTAGGTGAACGTGGCGGAATCGCCTCCCGGATGAGTCACTTTTTTGATGCGACCAAAGTCATCGTAACGGGTAACGCTCCAGTAATTGTCATCATCTTTGAAATAAGGCTCGCTGGTATGAACAACCCGGCCCGAATCATCGTATTCCATGTCCACATAAATGTGTGTTCCATCAAATCCTTCGGTGGCCTTGCGGATTTCCCGCCCGATTATATCCTGCACTATCCAGCTCTTAGCGCCACCATTAGGCCTGGTTTCAATCACCAGAGCGCCGGAAGCAGGACATAAAACCGGCGAAGAGGAACAGGTATAGATGTTAGTTATGCTACCTGAACCGCTGGGGTGAGATTGGGTTGCTTCACGTCCCATGCTGTCGTATGTGATTGTCGAGAGAACGCGATTGATGTCATAAGCTTTTTTAGGTCTGCCGAATGAATCCCGGCTGTGTACCTCACTGACCACTTGACTCAGTGCATTCTTTGTACGTACGACAAAACGCCCGTCACTGGAGTACTCCGTGCGCGACGTACGGCTTGATGTATCTGCGCCGGTGGTAGTGACCTGGGTGGTGTTGCCCCAACCATCGTAGCTGTAGGTTTTCTTCAGCCATTTTGGTGTGCCGAAATTAAGTTTTTCATATTGAAGCATTCCATGGGTACTGTAATACCCGAAATCAGAAACACGAGTATCGGTGCCGGTTGCTGTTTGCGTTGTTACAGTGGCCCGGTTCAACCGCCCAAGATGCCATTTACTGGTATCATTACTGTATGAGTTAGTGGTGGTTTTGGTTTCTGTGACCCCGCCACCGGTTGTGATTATTTTGATTTTCGTTGGGTTCGCATAATCGTCGTATTGATGTGTGGCTGTAACGGTAGACAATAGAGCCCTGGTGTTAAAATCGTAACTTTTCTCAAACGCACTACCAATCCAGGTTCGCCAGAAACCACCCATATCTTTCTTGTACCAGGTGTTTTCGCTCCTTTTCAGCACATCACCGTACGCATTCTGGACAACGGTTGTCTTTGGGACACCTATGTAGGGAAAATCCTGCCGGTAAGTAGTGGTGGTTTTGACATCACTCTGCTCATCAATGGTGATCAGTTCAGCAAATCCCAGAAAACCACGACCGCCCCCCTGCAGTTTTGCGTCTTTATATCGGTAGCTGATTTTACTCTCAGCACTGGCATTAATCTGGCCTGGTGCGCTGCCGGCGGCAGGTGCGCTGCTGGTAATCTGTTTAACAACATACATTGATGCCATCAGGTCAAGAACTGGCGCTCCCTTGCCCCAGATCTTTTTTGCACCACCTTCACCCCGGGCGTAAACCGTCGGGTCAGTGATCGGGGTGTAGCTGATATCTGTAAACGCGCCCAGGCCGTTGGTGATGCGCCCAATGACATCCTGCCCTTTTCCGCTGACTTTGCCTAGTTGGGTGAAATATTCATCATCAGTAAATGAAACGTAGTCATTGACACTATCGCCATTGATATCGATGAAGTAATGATGCAACGCTGAATGGTGTTCAGCATCACTTCTATATTCGCTGCCATAACTATTGCCATTCCACTCACGAATATAAGTACCTGCATACTTAGAGTTGTAGAAAAGATCCTGAAAACCATCACCATTGTAATCAACAAATCGCAGGCTCTGCTTTTTGAAGCCAGTGCTGTCCTTACTAATATCCAGTCCGATAGACTTGGCCGAGCTAAACCCTTTTCCGGTATTGAGATAGAAATATTTACCGTAAAGCTGATCGATCAAACCATCGTTATTTATATCAACGAATAGACTTTCTTTTTTACCCGGTACAGTCGTTGAATATTGATAGTAATCACCAGAGGTCGAAGATGCATAGATTCTCCAGCCAAGACGCTTGGATCCCTCAGCAATTCCCCACGTTTCATTAAACCCCTTGGTATCACTAGCGTACGAAGTCGTATATATTTTGTATGCTCGTGATAAATAGTCGAGTTTTTGGGAAAAACTACATATCTCAACACGTAAGCAGCTGTAGCTGCGCCCTGCGTGTGATGCTTCTTATACGCTGTTACCGATGTCGTATAAGCATGGGGAATAGCTGTGGATCCCTGGTCGTTACTATGACAAAATTCGGGTTCAGCGCACCTCTGACGAATATCAATGAGGAAATCTCTTTTACCGTCACCATTGATATCGTAAAGAAAGTTTTCGTCTACTTCTGCTATTGAAAAATCCAGATTGATTCGTGAATATTGATCCGTTCTTGTATTTAACTGAAATTCATTATCCAGAATAACTTCTGAGCCAAATACATATGGAAGGCTATGGGATGACGCTTGTTCTCTTCTTTTCAGGTAATGGACGGACAGCTTTTTGCCCACTGCATTTGACGCACTTGCGACACTGGCTGTTGCAGCAAAAGATTGAATACCTGGTCCGGCGCGCATACTTGAAATTCCAGTTTCTGTACGCATACTTGCGATTCCAGCTACTGGAGTAACAGAAAGAGGGCCAAAGCCAGGATCACAGATAAATCGGCAGGGAATACCCGGGTCGGGCTATGTTCCCGTCAATAGTTGGGAGCACTCAAGTCCTATAAAAACTTTATTTTCCTTCTCCACATATGGCTATTCATGAGATAGGAAGGTATCCCAGAACAAATCGCTGTTCTTTGGGCAATAAACAAATGCAATATACAAGATTTAGTCATATCTCTACTTTATAAGGCACGTCTGTAGCCCTGTAAACATAGGGAGTAAGCAATACAACTATTGGCGGGAACATAGCCGACTGAGGGTGTGTTCAACCCTGTGGAGTCCAGATCTCTCGCAAGCCCTTGGCCTGATGTGGTAAAAGTTTTCCGGACAAACTTTACGCTGCGCTCCAAATATGCCGGTGAGCTCAGCGTCAGACGCCCTAAACCTTCTCCCAGGACCGGTGATAATTCATTTTAATAAGACGAATTTGTTGGATACCTTCAAGTCTTGACAGTTTCTCTCTATTTTCATGGCAGTGGCTTAGTGTTTTTAAATGATCAAAAAAAGCATCTCTAGGAAATTTTCCTGCCATTATCAGTTCTATATCTTTATCTGATAAAAGGTCTGCTCTTGAAGTGTAATAATTTGTTTCTTCACCCCAATCTTCCATTGTGTCAGTTTGATTCATAATTTCCTGGTATTCTCTATGGGCTCGACCGCTGACAAAATACCAAAAAAGTCTTTCTGATTTTTGTTCCAACTCTTGTACATTCATTAAACCATAATCATGCAAGTACTGGAAATAACCATTATGTACTTTTGCACGATCTTTCATTGATCTTGTCAATCCTTTAATTGCTTCGTCATTTATGAAAATACCATGAAATGTTAGGTGTGATGTCTTACAAAAACCATTTGCTGCGATTTGAAAAGATGCCGGTCTTATAAAAACATTATCAATATCGTTATATGTTAGCGATTGATCTTCCAATAAGGCCAATCTTTTAAGTAAAAATTCTTTACCTAGCTGTTTCGATTTATGCCTTGCTATCGAGAGAACGCGCCTTGCATCAACAATAGCGCAGACTCTAACGCTATCCATCAGCACGATACTGTTTGTTTTTTGAGCCTTAAACTTATCAAGCATGGGTAAATCAGACAAATCCTCTTCAATTGAAATTACTAGAACATTATCATGATCAACAAACAGATCATTCATTATTTTTATTTGATCCATTGTCATTGAGTTGTTTGTATAAATTAATAGGAGTGGTATATTGCTTTTTGATAATCTCGATGCCTCCTCGCCTATCAACGTGACATAATCTAACTTCTTGTCATTGTTAACTCCATCAAATAATGTTGTGCCATGGTAAGCATACCATGTATGAAATACAGGGCCTGGAGGAATTATTTTTAGGCCAAGTTGCAACACTTCATCAAAAGAAGTGATACCTGAATAAAATAATGCAGCAGCCATATTTTCTAATGAAAACTTATCAATACTTGTGATTGAGTTTTGTTCAGCTAATCGACAAACTAATTGTTCTTGTACTCTAAAGTCTGGCAGCATATTGTGGAATTCATGAGGTGCCGCTGCAGCTACATTACGGGGCTCTCTAAGTAACTCTCTTGTTTCACACTCAAGAAGTGGTAGGGCAGTTGAGCACTCAAAAGTGCCCAACCTTGCTTTTTTTGTAGTTGTCTGGTGAAGCTCAGGTTCACCTATAGTACTCTCAGTACTTTGTATTGTTGATTGACGGGTTGCTGGATTCATACCTTAAGTCCTTAGTCCTTAGTCCTTAGTCCTTAGTCCTTAGTCCTTAGTCTCTTACTTGTGTTACAAGTTCAAAGTAGACTCTAACAGGTGCGCAAGAATGCCTAACGAACTGGACCTTTGCACAATCTGTCACCCCCTGTGTCAGCGTAGTTGTCGCCTCTCCTGAATTTTCAAACTTAAACAAGGGGCGGTCAGTGAGTAATCAATGTCCCGCTATTCAGAAGAGTTCAAAGAGTCCATCATTCAGAAGATGATGCCACCCAATAACGTGCCGGTTTCTCAATTGGCAGAAGATGATGCCACCCAATAACGTGCCGGTTTCTCAATTGGTACGTGATACTGGTATCTCGGATGTGACTCTGTACACTTGGCGAAAGAAAGCAGTTTCTAAAGGAGTGCCTGTGCCAGGCGACGGAAAGAATCCAGATCAGTGGACACCTGAAAACAAATTTGCCGTGATCATTGAAACGGCGGCGTTGAATAAAGCGGAAATAGCTGAATATTGTCGTAAGAAAGGCTTGTTTTCTGAACAAATCCAGCAATGGAAAGGCGCCTTTATTAACAGTGCTTCTTCCCAGCCTGACAGCCAGCTAAAGCAGCGCAAAACATTGTCTAACGAGCAGAAAAAAGACAAGCAAATTATCAAAAAATTAGAGCGTGAACTGAATCGCAAGGACAAAGCGTTAGCAGAAACTGCCGCCTTGCTGGTACTCGCAAAAAAGGCCCGAGAGATCTGGGGGGCGCCAGAGGACGATTAGTCTCTCTCCCGGATCGACAAAACGCTGTCAGCCTGATTAAACAGGCCACTAAAGACGGAGCTCGCCAGTCAAAAGCCTGCGAGACTCTTGATCTGTCAGAAAGAACCCTTCAACGTTGGATAAAAAGTGATGACGTGGCGCCCGACAATCGTAAAAATGCTGACAGGCCTGAGCCTGTTAACAAACTATCTGAAGCAGAACGACAGGCGATTGTTGACGTCTGTAACAGCGACCGTTTTAAAAGCCTTCCACCGAGCCAGATTGTGCCTACATTAGTGGATGAGGGCGTATATATGGGTTCCGAGAGGACATTTTACCGGGTACTTCATGAAACAGATCAACAGCACCATCGTGGTCGTGCGGCTAAAGCAAAGCGGCACAAGCCGACGTCATATCGCGCTACCGGGCCTAACCAGGTGTGGTCTTGGGATATCACGTTTTTACGCTCTCCAGTGCGAGGCCAGTTTTATTACCTGTATCTGGTAATAGACATCTATAGCCGTATGGTTGTTACATGGGAAATTCACGAGAATGAATCGGCTGAACATGCTTCAGCCATGATCACTAAAGCCTGTATAAAACAGGGGATTGCAGCTATGGATAAACCACTGGTGTTGCATTCAGACAACGGTAGCGCCATGAAAGGCGGCACGATGCTGTCAACTCTGCAGAGCCTTGGTGTTGTGAGTTCATTCAGCCGTCCACGGGTGAGTGACGAT
>CBDBOO010000072.1:102500-110603 GCA_965208385.1 Endozoicomonas sp. | reverse complement strand
GATCTTATGGCCGGCTCTCCTGTCTGCCCTGATCATTATTTACACGTCTTCGGGGGGCGGTAATTCAAGCTATAGTCAATAGATAGAATGGCTATACAGAATTACCATGGATATATTGATCGTTGAGGATGCCAGAGATCAGAGGATGATGCTTTCCGTGGTTTTACGGAAAAAGGGTCATCAGGTTGTAGAGGCTGAAAATGGCCAGAAAGCACTTAGTCTCCTGAAGCAGCACCCGGAAATAAGGATTGTCATCAGTGACTGGATGATGCCTGAAATGGATGGCATTGAACTCTGCCAGTCTATCCGTGAATCAAAGTTTGAACGTTATATTTATTTCATTTTGCTGACGGGTAAAACAGATCATGAAGCCGTTGTTGAAGGCATGAATCTGGGGGCCGATGATTTTCTCAATAAACCGGTTAATTTTGATGAGCTTGATGCCCGATTAAAAGCCGGAATCAGAATTATTGAACTCGAGCGGGTTCTGGAAGATAAAAACAGCCAGCTCACCGGTGCACTAAAAACGATCGAAACAGATTTGGAATCCGCAGCATCCACTCAACAGAATCTGCTAGCCCAGCCAGACAAGATACAACATGTCGATTTCGACTGGTTTTTCAAACCCAGCCGTATTCTGGGCGGGGATATGTTTGGTTATCAGGCGGTTGACGGTGAAAATATTGCTTTCTACCAGCTGGATGTTGCCGGTCATGGAATTCCTTCAGCGTTATTTTCGTTTACTCTGAATAATATTTTGTCCGATACCTCCGAAAGAAGCTCCATGCTAAGGGAAGCTCTTAAGGAGAGCCCTTTTCACAGGGTAAGGCAACCTGAAGAGGTGTTGGTTAGTTTGAATCAACGTTTTCAGGCTAGCCCTGAGGCCATGCTGTACTTTACGATTGCCTATGGAATCATTAATAGCAGAACGGGACTGGTTACTTTATCTCAGGCCGGACACCCCTCTCCTTTGTGGCTGCAGATGAGAAGTACAAAGGTGATGTCAGTTGATGGAGGGGGAGTTCCGATTGGTATGATGCCTGATATGATTTACGATTCTAGCAGTATTCAGCTTCAGCCCGGTGATCGGTTGTTTTTGTACTCTGACGGGGTGACAGAGTGTGAAAATCAGCAAGGGGAACAGTTTGGTGAAGAGCGTCTTCGGGATGTTTTGATAGATGGATTGACTGATGAATTGAAGAATTTGAGGCAACGGGTCGAAACAGTAATAAGGGAATGGACAAATCAGGATGGTTTTGAAGACGATGTGACCTTTTTGATTTTCGAGTGGAAGCCTTAACATAGATAATTGTTACGCAGGGAGCAAAGCAATGTCATTTGAATCCAGGGAAGAAGGGGGCTGTACAGTAGTTCTAGTGGACGAGCCACGCCTTGATGCCTCAATAGCGGAACCTTTTAAAGCTTATTTATTTGATCAATTGGAGGCAGGTTCTCCATCTATGGTGATCGACCTGTCTGAGGTTCGTTTTATGGACAGCAGTGGGCTTGGGTCGTTAGTCGCAGCATTGAAAAAAATGTCCGGCCAGGGATCTTTGAAATTGGCTGCAGCTCAGCCCGCAGTCCAGGATCTTTTTGATCTTACAGCCATGAATAAGCTCTTTACCATCTCTCCAACTGTTTCTGAGGCCGTCAAGGGAGAGTGAAGATGGTATCAGATACTTGCCAGTCACTTTATTTGAAGATTGACAGCCGTCTGGCTAATACCACTATGGTGGCAATGGCTGTTCGTGGTCTCTGTGCAATGACAACGATGTCTCCGGTAGAAATAAACCGGTTGGAGCTATGTCTTGTTGAAATTGTAAATAATTCAATTGAACACGCTTATGAAAAAGTTCAGGGGCATTCGGTTGAAGTTCTGATCGAACTCTGGAAAACGGCCATTACCATAACAATCAGTGATTGGGGGAAACCCATGTTACTGGATAATCTGGATTCTTCCGAGATATCTGATGTTGATTCAGAACATCCTGAAACCTGGTTAAGCAGTGGGCGGGGTCTCCATATTGTGAAGAGTTTGATGGATGTGATTGATTATAAAACAGAGAATAATAAAAACAGCTTTATTATGACCAAGCAGTTGAGACACTGATCATCATCGTATTAGTCGTATGATGATCAGTAGCGGGTTGATAAATTCTATTCCAGGATTTCTGTATCTGAGGTCTTATCGAGAGGATAAGATTGGCTGGGGCTTGAGCTTGTGCTTGAGTTATTGGGCAATTCCGGCTGCGGTAGTATCACTTTGTCAGGCCGATCATAGGGTGTTAGCTTAAAAAGCATACCAATGACAGGGCTGTCTAAATATTGAACTTCTCCGGTTTTTCTAATTCTGCGGCGCTGATCCAGTTGAAAGTTTTTTGTGATTCTCAGAGGAGGTGATTGAGATTCAAGTCTGATCAGGCTGTCTGCGTTCTTGTCTGAATAAGTATCATGATTCTGAATGCCCAGGTTAATTTGATCATCAGTTGGCAGCTCTGAATGTAATGCTTCAGATGAAAGTGCGTTATACCAGAGGTTTGCGTCTAGATGAAGGTATCTGCTGGAGGAAACGGCTACCGTACCATCCAGCAGGTAGGGGACGTCACTGTAACTGGATGCCCTGATTCGGACTGGTTGTGCTATTTTATTGCTTTCTACTGGCATTCTCCATGCTGTCTGAATCAAAACCTCGTACTGACTGGACTGATTGAGAATACGGGCTTCTTTACTCAAAATGTAACTTGAGGCCGGTAATGCTACGAATGCATCTCTGGCCGGATCTGGTGTGTCGATAACGGGCATTTTGCTATCAAGCCGGGCCACGAAAGAATGGTCGTCGGCAATGTTGCTGTTCGTGTTTTCCGGGATAGGAAGAATTGGCTCGACGATTGCCTTTGTGATTTTCTTTAATTCTTTGCTATTGGCCGATAGCGGATGGTCCTTGATATCAGGCCAGGATTCTCTGGAAGTAAGTTCTGTGTATCGGAACACAATGAGATCAGCCTGATACCATTTTGGTTCAGCTGACTTCTTTTCAATCGTATCATCTGGAGATGTTGCTGCCAGGGCTATTCCAGAATACTGTATCGCAAGAGCGATCAGCAGGATGTTTCGCATTTGTCATTTCCCGGTTGTTTTCTTACAAAGTTCTCGTTCGGATTAGTCGCTACAGCCGGAGCCAGGTTCCGGTTTATATACTCAATCTGTCAGGCGATCCAGTAGAGACTCTACTGCCCGAAAACGTTGCTCTGTTGTTTCCATTGCATCACTGTACTTCAAGATGCTGCCACCTTCCAGACGGTAGCGGCTTGGAGCTGACTGAATTAATTGAATGATGGTCATGGGATCTACTTTGGGTTGATCCTCAAACTCAATTTTTCCATCCAGTGAGCCTGCATCCAGTTTTTTTATTCCCAGTTGCTGTGCCTTGAGTTTTAGCTGGGTCTGGCGGAATAAATGTTTTGCGGGTTCGGGCAGAAGGCCAAAACGGTCGATGAGTTCCACCTGAATTGCCCTGAGTTCATCATCGTTCACGGAGGCAGCAATTCGTTTATAGATAATCAGACGGTTATGAACATCAAAAATATAATCGTCGGGCAGCAGTGCCGGTATTCTGAGGTTAATTTCAGTGCCGTGTGCAAGGGGTTGATCAAGGTTTGGTGTTTCACCTTTTCTTATTGATTCAACGGCACGCTCCAGCATTTCTGTGTAAAGGGTGAAACCAACATTCTGGATCTGACCACTTTGATCGTCGCCCAGTAATTCACCCGCTCCCCTGATTTCAAGGTCATTTGAGGCCAGCATAAATCCGGCTCCAAGGTCCTGAGCTTCGCTGATGGCATCAAGTCTCTTTATGGCGTCAGTGGTCATGGTTTTTGCAGGGGGAGTGAGCAGGTAGGCGTAAGCTTGATGGTGTGATCGACCAACGCGCCCTCTAAGTTGGTGGAGCTGTGCCAACCCGAACTTGTCAGCCCGATTAATGATGATCGTATTGGCGTTGGGCACGTCAATACCTGTTTCAATAATAGTGGTGCAGACCAGTACATTGAAACGTTTGTGATAAAAGTCCGACATCACCTGTTCCAGATCCCGTTCTCGCATCTGGCCGTGACCAATGGCAATTCGGGCTTCTGGAATCAGTTCCTGTAAATCAGACGCTGCCTTTTCAATGGATTGAACTTCATTGTGCAGGTAGTAAATCTGTCCTCCGCGAAGAAGTTCCCTTAACCCTGCTTCCTTGATTAATGGCGTATCGAAAGGTCGTACAAAGGTTTTTACTGACAAGCGTCTTGCTGGAGGTGTGGCAATAATGGATAGGTCACGCATGCCCGACATAGCCATGTTCAATGTCCGGGGGATAGGCGTGGCGGTGAGTGTCAGAATATCAACCTGGGAACGAAGGGATTTCAGTTTTTCTTTGTGACGGACGCCGAAACGATGTTCTTCATCAATCACAAGTAGTCCAAGATCGCTGAACTTTAAGTCACCTTGGATTAGTTTGTGTGTGCCAATAATAATATCGACTTTTCCTTCAGACAGCCTGGTCTTTACCTCCTCTACGTTTTTTTGAGATCGGAAGCGAGAAATAACTTCAATCTCTACAGGCCAGTCTGCAAATCGATCACGAAAACTCTCGTAATGCTGCTGGGCTAATAGAGTGGTTGGTACCAAGATGGCAACCTGTTTGTTGCTTTGGATGGCCAGGAAAGCCGCACGCATGGCCACTTCCGTTTTGCCAAAGCCTACATCGCCGCAAACCAGTCTGTCCATGGGCTTTGGAGCGCACATATCAGTAATTACTGATTGAATGGTCTGTAGCTGGTCGGGTGTTTCTTCAAAAGGAAATCCTGAAGCAAACGAAAGGTAGTGTTGTTCTGGCTGATCAAAAGCAAAACCTTTCTGGGCTTCTCTTCGTGCGTAGATGTCGAGAAGTTCGGCGGCGGCATCCCTTGCTTTTTCAGCGGCTTTACGGCGAGCCTTGGTCCATTGTTCGCTACCCAGTCGATGTAAAGGTGCTGTTTCATCAGCGGTGCCGGTATAACGAGCGATTAAATGAAGGGATGAAACGGGTACGTACAGTTTTGCTTCATTGGCGTATTCAAGCGTTAGAAACTCGGCTGCCTGATCATCGATGGCTAATGTCTGTAATCCCTGGTAGCGCCCTACACCGTGATCTATATGTACTACAGGAGCGCCTGCCCTGAGTTCAGTCAGATTGCGAATGATCTGATCACCCTGCAGTTCAGATTCGCCCTTGCGGCGACGGCGTTGCATGACTCTCTGCCCCAGGAGCAGCGCTTCGGGAATCAGGGCGATATTTGTATCGGTAAAATGTATTCCGTGCTCAAGCATACCCACGCTGATGGCAAGGGGGCTTTTCTGTATAAGAAAGTCTGACCAGCTGTCACAGTGGGATGGCTGGATTGAGTTTTTCTCAAGAATTTCCAGTAATACTTCACGTCGTCCGGCGCTTTCCGCAACAATAAGCACTTTGTCAACGCGGGATATAAAGTCTTTCAATGAGGAAAGGGGTGATTCCAGGCGAGCATTGAGAGTGAGTTCCGGCAATCCGGTTTGAACGAGATTGGTTCTTCCCTGCTTTTCAGAGAAAGACTGTTCATGAAGACTTATACGAGGATATCGTTTTATGCAGCCGTAGAGTTCTTCTGCCGGCATTATGATGTGTTCAGGAGAAAGCAGAGGTCTTATGGGGTCAACTTTTCGATTTTCATAGCGATTCCGGACATCACTGGAAAAGTGCTCAATGGAGTCATCAATGCCTTCGAGTGTCACTACGCGGATTGAATCCGTTAGATAATCAAACAACGTGGCTGTCTGTTCGAAGAACAGTGGTAGATAGTATTCAATACCTGGGCTGGCTATGCCCTGGGCCAGGTCCTGATAGATCGGACATTCCCGGTGGTTAACATCAAATATTTCCCTGAATCTTGCTCTGAACTGCTCGATTGCCGTTTTGTCCATTGGGAATTCATGGCCTGGCAGGAGCTGGATTTGCTCTACCTTATCAATAGAGCGCTGGGTTTCAGGATCAAAGGTCCTCAGGGTGTCAATTTCATCATCAAATAAATCAATTCGATAGGGTTTGTCAGATCCCATGGGAAAGATATCCATGATGGCGCCTCGAACGGCGAATTCACCATGCTCCAGAACCGTATCGACACAATGATAGCCCGCGTGCTCGAGCTGGGATCGACGGTTCTCAATATCAAAAGGTTCACCTTGCTCCAGATAAAGGCAGTTGGCTTGTAGAAAGTCTGGAGGGCACAGCCTTTGAAGCAGGGTCGTGATGGATATAATCAGAATGCTGTTCTGGCTTTTTGGTAAATTATAAAGCGTCGATAGCCGTTGGGAGACAATATCCTGGTGTGGAGAGAAGGCATCGTATGGAAGAATTTCCCAGTCAGGTAACTGATGAATTCTGATGTCTTCGTGCCCTTTTAGAAAGAAGCCCAGTTCTTCTTCGAGTCGATTGGCAGACGAGCTGTCAGGAGTAATAACAAGAAGTGGATGAGAGTCCTGTTGCGCCAGTTCAGCAATAATGTATGCATTGCCTGCTTTCGCCAGATTGCCCCATTGATGCCTGTCTCCGGCCTTGTCAGGTAGAGGAAGATTAACCTGCAGCATGAATATTCTGTTTCTCCCCTTGAAAAACGGATCGTCAGAGTTGGTTTGGGCTGGCATTGTAGCTTTTGCTGACGCGTATGTCCCTAGACCCTGTTCAAGTTATTCAATATCATTAAGGGGCTGGTATTGGTGTTGATTGTTTGATGTTGTGAATCTTTGTTGCTTTGTAGTACTTCCGTAAGGATAATAGCCACGAGGGAGCCGGTTGCACTCTCCTATTTAAGTGTTAAGTGTTATTTAAGATTGTGCGATCTGCCGGAAATAATTATTTTAAGTATTGAAGTGGAAGAAATCGTGGTTGCAGACCGTTTTCAGGATTGGAAAGAACGTGAAGCCTTGGCCGAATCAATGATTCCCTTGATCGGTAAACTCTACAGGAATCACAATGTTGTCACTTCAGTATTCGGGCGGTCTGTTATCAATCGCTCGGTTATTGATATTCTTAAATCTCACAAGTTTGTTCGACAGATAGAAGAGAGTGAATTGTCTGTCAGGGAAACTTACCCGATTCTCGAAATACTGAATACAATGAATCTGGCTCCGGCACGTATAGATGTTGGAAAGTTGGCAGTGGGCTTTCGCCGTAATGGCGATGGTGTTTCTCTTGAAGATTATGTTTCTCATCAAGTTAGATCTGTTGTAAACGGTAAGGGCGAGACTGCAGCTGCCGGGCAGGATGTTGTTTTATACGGTTTTGGTCGCATCGGGCGACTTATGGCGCGATTGCTGATTGAACGTGCTGGTGGTGGTGCGGGTCTGAACCTCAGGGCTATCGTTGTACGTCCCGGTAAAGCGGCTAATGATCTGCAGAAAAGGGCAAGTTTGCTGCGTCGTGATTCTGTTCATGGTTCTTTCCGTGGAACCATTACAGTCGATGAAACTAATAATGTTATCTATGCCAATGGTGTTGCCATTCAGGTGATTTATGCCAGTTCTCCTGATTCTATTGATTACACTGAATATGGTATTTCTAATGCCGTCATCGTAGATAACACGGGTATCTGGAGAGATAAAGAAGGTTTGGGATTGCATCTCAAATCAAAAGGTACGGCGCGTGTTTTGCTGACAGCCCCGGGTAAAGGCGACATTAAGAATGTAGTTTACGGTGTTAACCACGCACAAATTAATGATGAAGACCGCATACTCTCTGCGGCTTCCTGTACAACCAATGCAATAACACCGGTTCTTAAGGCAATAAATGATAAATACGGTGTTGCCAATGGTCATGTAGAAACAGTGCACTCCTTCACCAATGATCAGAACCTTATCGACAATTACCATAAAGGTGAGCGTCGTGGCCGCAGTGCTGCTCTGAATATGGTGATAACGGAAACGGGTGCAGCCAGTGCAGTGGCAAAGGCGTTGCCGGAACTTGAGGGTAAGTTGACGGGTAGTTCTATTCGGGTGCCCACGCCTAATGTTTCTCTGGCTATTTTGAATCTGAATCTCGATAAAGAA
>CBDBOO010000072.1:0-97500 GCA_965208385.1 Endozoicomonas sp. | reverse complement strand
AGACAACAAGAGCAATGTGGTGGTGAGAGAAGCTCTTGATCGAAGCCCCAGTAAACGGCGGCCGTAACTATAACGGTCCTAAGGTAGCGAAATTCCTTGTCGGGTAAGTTCCGACCTGCACGAATGGCGTAACGATGGCCACGCTGTCTCCACCCGAGACTCAGTGAAATTGAAATCGCAGTTAAGATGCTGTGTATCCGCGGCTAGACGGAAAGACCCCGTGAACCTTTACTACAGCTTCACAGTGGATTTTGATGTTGCTTGTGTAGGATAGGTGGGAGGCTTTGAAGCGTGATCGCTAGATTGCGTGGAGCCAACCTTGAAATACCACCCTGGCAATATTGAGGTTCTAACTCTGGTCCCTTATCGGGATCGAGGACATTGTGTGGTGGGTAGTTTGACTGGGGCGGTCTCCTCCTAAAGAGTAACGGAGGAGCACGAAGGTTGGCTAAGTACGGTCGGACATCGTACGGTTAGTGTAATGGCACAAGCCAGCTTGACTGCGAGACGTACATGTCGAGCAGGTACGAAAGTAGGTCATAGTGATCCGGTGGTTCTGAATGGAAGGGCCATCGCTCAACGGATAAAAGGTACTCCGGGGATAACAGGCTGATACCGCCCAAGAGTTCACATCGACGGCGGTGTTTGGCACCTCGATGTCGGCTCATCACATCCTGGGGCTGAAGCCGGTCCCAAGGGTATGGCTGTTCGCCATTTAAAGTGGTACGCGAGCTGGGTTTAGAACGTCGTGAGACAGTTCGGTCCCTATCTGCCGTGGACGTTGGAAGTTTGAGAAGAGCTGCTCCTAGTACGAGAGGACCGGAGTGGACGGACCACTGGTGTTCGGGTTGTATCGCCAGATGCATTGCCCGGTAGCTACGTTCGGACGGGATAACCGCTGAAAGCATCTAAGCGGGAAGCCCCCTTCAAGATGAGACTTCCCTGGGCACTAGATGCCCCTGAAGAGCCGTCAAAGACTATGACGTTGATAGGCTGGGTGTGTAAGCGCTGTGAGGCGTTGAGCTAACCAGTACTAATGACTCGTGCGGCTTGACCATATAACGCCAAAGTGATTTAAAAAGCCATGCATGAAGCATGAGAGTGTTAAGCAAGAATTAAGACAGCTTAAAGACGCGATTCCAGATTCAGAAGTAGAGATAGTATCCTTACTTCGACTGTTTCGCTTGACGACCATAGAGTGTTAGACCCACCTGATCCCATCCCGAACTCAGCAGTGAAATGACACATCGCCGATGGTAGTGTGGGGTATCCCCATGTGAGTGTAGGTCATCGTCAGGCATTAAATAGAAAAGCCCAGTTGAGCAATCAACTGGGCTTTTTTTTGTCTGCACAATTCTAAATGTTAATAAACTACAAATACTTAGTATTTTCTTGTTAGCTACAGCTATTCTTCCTTCTTCTTATTTGCAAAATACCCTGCACGTGATGAAAGGTACTGGTTATGGTTAGTTTTGTAATGATCTTCAGCTTTCCTTTATGACGACCTGAGTGAAAGCTGAAGTTCCCTGAAGTTAATATAAAATATTGATCTGGGAAGCATTACTTCTTGTGGCTTTATGGGTACAAATACCTAGAGTTCAAGCAAGCCCAGTGCATTAAGAAAAATCACAACAATGCCAAGAGGTGCCAGATAACGCATGGTAAACTGCCACGCAGAATAGAGTAGTCCGGTACCGAGTCCTAGTTCTTCCTGAGTTACTTTTGATCTTACTACCCAGGCTGTGAATATTGCTATACACAGACCACCCAGGGGTAGAATGATATTGGCTGTGAGGAAATCTAGAATATCAAAGAACGTTTTATCGAACAGCTTGTATTCAGCCCAGATATTGAAAGAGAAAATTGTACCAAGGCCAAGAGTCCACAGAATAAGTCCTGAGACAACACAGGCTTTAAATCGTGTGTAGTGTCGTTTTTCTGTCAACCAGGAGACCGCAGGTTCAATCAGTGAAATCGCTGATGTGAGTGCAGCAATTGATAGCATCAGAAAGAACAGGGTGCCAAAGACAATACCAAAGGGCATCTGTCCAAAAGCAATAGGAAGGGTCACAAAAATCAGACCTGGGCCAGATCCTGGTTCAAGACCATAGGCAAAAACGATCGGAAATATGGCCAAACCCGCTAATAACGCCACGACCGTATCGAATATTCCGATCGATATAGATGTTTTTGCAATGGATGTATTTTTGGGAAGGTATGAGCCGTACGCCATGAGTGCGCCAGAGGCAATGCTTAAGCTGAAGAAAGCGTGTCCCAGTGCCACCAGAACGCTTTCGGTCGTCAGTTTGCTGAAATCGGGCGCAAACATAAATTCAACAGCTTCTACAAAATGGCCGGTGCTCATCGCGTATCCAACCATCACCAGAATGAGAACTACGAGGCCGGGCATCATGAAATTGACTGCTTTTTCCAGACCGGCATTGACTCCCCGACCAACAATATACATGGTTGTTATAACAACCAGCGTGCTCCATGAAAGAAGTCTGACTGGGTCAGCGAGCATTCCACCAAACATTTCTCCGGATTTTTCAGGAGTGATGTCTACAAAGGCACCACTACCGGAGGTAAATACATATGAAAAGGCCCAGCCTGCAATGACGGCATAGAAACTGAGTATCAGGAAACCACAGATGACGCCCATCCAGCCAACGCTTTTCCAGAAACTACTGGAACCCGCTTCAAGAGCCAGTGTTTCCATAGCTTCTGCCGGATTTTTCTGTGCCCGTCGACCAATCATTATCTCGGCCATCATAACCGGCAGACCTATAAGCAGTATGCAGCCCAGGTAGACAAGTACGAAAGCACCCCCACCGTTCTCACCGGTTATGTAGGGGAATTTCCAGATGTTTCCCAGCCCCACTGCTGACCCAGCTGCCGCAAGTATAAATGCCGTACGGCTGGACCACTGGAGTCGGCGTCCCGAGGTGCCGGACGTGCTGCCGTCGGCTGGCGCGGTAATGGCGCCGGATAAATCAGACATGAAGAAATCCTTATTCTTATTATGATTTGAGGGTTTTGAATAAAGGCAGGGCAGAGATATTAGAAATAAGATGCTTCAAGTTCCTTTGGATATTCACTGAATATAAGCAATAACAAAAGGGAAAGTACTTGAGATAGCCTGTGTGAAATCTCTAATGTCTGGTCTATAACCAAGCATTTATTAAAACAATCATAACTATACTGGGCTAATTATGACTGTTCAATAATCAGACATAATTAATGACCTTAATTGTAGCTGAACGAGAATCAATACCGAAAATCATAATATTGGATGTATATATTGATCTTGAACAAGAAGTGAGCAAATAAGTATTACTTTGAATTGTAACCATTCTCATTAGCGCCTATATTTCATTGGATTTACATTTTCTGATTATTATCTGAAGCTGATTTTGCTGCTGAATTAGCGGATTTTTCAATTTTAGCAATGACTTGTTATTGATAGCTGTATCTCATCTTTACTGGTCTGGATGCTGAATAGTCCTGCAGTGGAAGGGAGTAGTAAACTTGAAAGTAACACTGGGTGAACTGAAGAAGGGTGATAGTGGTAAAATTACGGCATTTCGAGAGGCTGCGACAGTTTATCGTCGAAAATTATTGGCAATGGGGCTAACGCCAGGAACGGTGTTTAGTGTCAGTCGTGTAGCGCCGCTGGGGGATCCAATACAGTTACAGGTGCGAGGTTTTCAACTCTCGGTTCGTAGGAGTGAAGCTGCGGTAATTGAAGTGGTCAGGGTATGAGTACTCATATCATTGCCATCGTTGGGAATCCCAACTGTGGAAAAACTACGCTTTTCAATGCTCTCACAGGCGCACGGCAGCAAGTGGGTAATTGGCCGGGAGTGACTGTAGAAAAACGCAGTGGCCATTATCAGTCCGGCAATAAAAACGTTGAAGTTATTGATCTGCCTGGTACCTACTGTCTGGACGTTGTTGACAGCAGTGTTTCACTGGATGAACAGATCGCCCGGAATTATATCCTTGATCATGACGCAGAATTAATCGTCAATATAATTGATGCATCAAATATCGAAAGGAATCTGTATCTAACAACCCAGTTAATGGATATGGGACAGCCCATCGTTGTTGTTTTGAATATGATCGATGTGGCTCGGGAAAAGGGCGTACTAATTGATATAGATAAACTGTCCGAGACGCTCGGTTGTCCTGTATTACCATTAACCGCAAGTCGTGATTCAGAAGCCATAAAATTTAAAGATCAACTGAATGCTCTTCTGGATCTGAAGGTATGTCCTCCCCGGCCAATATCTATGGGTGATGACATTGAAAGATGTATTGCCTCTCTCGATCCGTATCTCCCTCTTGAAATTGAAAACAGCGCATCCAGACGCTGGCATAGCTTGAAATATCTCGATGAAGAGTCATCAGGGTTGGATTTAGATAATTCCAGAGTGTCGGCAGAGGCAGAAAGGCTCAGGGGGCTTATTGAAACAACCTCAGGAGAAGAGCTGGATATATTAATGGCCAGTGCACGCTACGACGCTATCGGGAATATAGTGAATTCAGTATTGTTAAAGCGTGGCGTTGTCAGTCATAAGTTATCGGAGCGTATCGATAATTTTGTCCTTAATCGTTTTCTGGGGCTACCGTTTTTCTTTGGTGTTATGTATTTGATGTTTATGTTTTCTATCAACATCGGAAGTGCATTTATTGATTTTTTTGATTTATTGACCGGCACGATTCTGGTTGATGGCATGGGACATCTTCTGACGAATCTTGGGGCACCTCTGTGGCTGGTTACAATACTGGCAAATGGTATAGGCGGAGGTATCCAGACAGTATCAACCTTTATTCCGGTCATTGCGTTCCTGTTTTTGTTTCTGTCCCTGCTGGAAGATTCCGGCTATATGGCCAGGGCAGCATTTGTGGTAGACAGGGTGATGAGGGTTATCGGATTACCCGGAAAAGCGTTTGTACCCATGCTCGTTGGCTTTGGATGTAATGTGCCAGCCATTATGGCTACCCGAACACTGGACAGTGAAAAAGATCGTTTACTGACCATTTCCATGGCACCTTTTATGTCATGTGGTGCAAGATTACCTGTCTATGTTCTATTCGGTGCGGCTTTCTTTCCTCAATCGGGGCAAAATGTTGTATTTGGACTCTATCTGGCCGGAATTCTTGCTGCTGTTTTTACCGGACTGGTTTTAAAGCGTAGCCTGCTCAAAGGTGATAGTGCTCCTTTTATCATGGAGCTACCAAACTATCACTTACCTGCTCCGAAGCAGGTTTTGATGCGTACCTGGGATCGGCTGAAAGCTTTTATTTTGCGTGCGGGTAAAGCTATTGCATTAGTTGTAATGGTTTTAAATATTCTGAATTCTATTGGCACCGATGGATCATTTGGCCATCAGGATACCGAAGCGTCATTGCTCAGTAACATTGGTCAAACCATTACACCGCTTTTTTCACCAATGGGAATGAGAGAAGACAACTGGCCAGCAGCCGTTGGTATTTTCACAGGCATATTGGCAAAAGAGGCTGTGGTGGGCACGCTTGATTCAATGTACAGCGCAATAGCCGCCTCAGAAGAGGCCAGTGGAGGATTGGTCAAGACAGAATTTAACCTGATATCGGGCATTCAGAGTGCGCTGGCGACTATCCCTGAAAACCTTGTCGCTGCTTTTGGTTCACTCTCGGATCCGCTGGGTCTGAATGTCGGTAACTTGAATGACCTTGAAAGTGTGGCGCAGGATCAAGAAGTGACAATGAATACTTTTGCAATAATGACTCGCCTGTTTCCAAGTGACGCGGCCGTTATTGCGTATTTATTACTGATTCTACTCTATACACCATGCGTTGCTGCATTGGGGGCTATTTATCGAGAAACGAATCTGCGCTGGACTTTTTTTGTGGCTGGCTGGACTTATTTGATGGGCTACTCAGCGGCAACCCTGTACTACCAGTTTTCTCTGATTACTGTGCACCCTTTGGTAACCCTGTCATGGGTGGCGATCATTGCACTGATAATGACCATAGTATTCTGGATTATGAAGAAAGCAGGCACGGGAAGGCTTAAATCTTCAATACCAGTTACGGTGATGATGGATTCACAAAGCAGTTCTGGTAATAAGAGTTGCTCATGTTAATCGAACTTCGCGAATTCATCAGGGAGCAGGGAGTCTGCTCCCTGTGGGATCTCAGTGTGAAATTTAAAACGTCACCTGATGCAATGCGGGGTATGTTGTCCCACTGGCAAAAAAAAGGGAAGGTGGAACTGGAGCGTTCGGGTTGTTCAAAAGGTTGCTCCAGTTGCTCTCCAGAGCAACTGGAGATTTATCGATGGCGGGGGTCTGATAGAATTCCATTATGTAACAGGTAATCACTTTACCTTTATTTCTTTTGATAGAGATAAGTCGGCGTTCTATATAAATCGCTCGATTTAATCACTTTGACCGGCTCCCATCCTGGCAAATGAAATGTGTGAGATATTACCCAGCAGCCTTCAGGGAGCTGCTTTTTGAAGTTCACAGAAAGCTTTGTCATGGCATCAGGATACAGGTAGCAAATGACCAAGCCTGCATCATTAAAACCAGCATGAAACAGATTTTTATTCAGAATTTTAATTTTCTTCCTGAAAAAGTGATTGACCAGTGTCGAACACCATCTTGGAATAGTGGAGCGTTCATACGCTCTGATTATATGTTCAGGATATTGTTTTCGAAGAATAGGAAACAGATGTCCCCAGCCACTGCCAAGTTCGTAAATGTCTCCATAAATGTCGTCAGGCAACAGTTGAGATATGGTTCTCCGGACTGTACTGGATGTGGGCGTAGGGGTGATACCGAGTCTCAATGTCCATAACAGGATAGAAGCCAGTATCAGCAGGGCAGAGGCTATGACTAACATAGAGGTAAATGATGCCGGGATCAGTTCATTCATAATATATCTGACATGAAGACGGCCAGTATTAACTGACCTTCTGGTGTTATCGGAACATCATGCTATTCGACACGTTCCCATATCTGAGAACGACCAAGAAGAGAAAAGCCAACATACCCTCTTACTTCGAGCTTTTTCCCCTGATTCAGTAGTTTCATATTAGCGCTGTAAATCTTGCCTGATTCGGGATCGACAATTTTACCATTATCGTATTTCCCGCCTTTTTTCTCCATATTCCAGATGATAATCATTCCTTCTATCTTCTGGTTTTTTCTTTCATCTTTGCATTTGCTGCAGACCATGTCACGTTTCGTCGGGTCAATGATCTTGCTGACTTTGCCTGAGAGTACGCCCTGTTCGTCGGTGATAATCACAAGGCTTTTGGCCTTTCCTGTATTGTCGTCAATGGTTTTCCAGGTTCCAACAGGAGATTGAGCAATAACCAGAGCCGGTATTAAAGCGGCTGCTACGGCTAATGATTTCAGGAAGGATGTGATAGACATTACTACTCCGTCTAAATAGGTAAAATACAATGGAAGAATGATTAAAAAGTCAGACGAAAGAGTACAGCTACTCATTCAGATAAAAGAGCTTTCCCCTGACACTTCTACGAAAACTGGTGGGACTTAAATGGTATTGACGTTTGAACAAACGACTGAAGTAATCCGGATCAGAATAACCAACCTGCAGAGCAATCTCTGTCACACCGAGGTCGGTATTTTTCAATAAATCTCTGGCTTGATCAAGTCTGAGTTTCTTCAAATAATTCATAGGTGAATCGCCAGTGGCCTGGTGGAAACGGCGGTTCAGTGTTCGAGCGTTAAGTCCGGAAATAGTGCAGAGTAAATCCAGTCCTATCTCGTTATCGAAGTTTTTGAGGAGCCATGCCTGAACGCTGACAATGGATTCATCCTGATGTGAGGTCGTATGGTCATCTGCATAGTGGGTATCTCTGAACGGTTTACGAATTTCATGAGAGAATTGCTGCTCAACTTTATGGGCAACGGATTCTCCAAGAACGATTCCGATTAAGTGAACCATCAGGTCCGCCACGGAATTTACGCTTCCAGCACAGTAAATATTACCGGCACGGGTAATCAGGTGATGAGGTTTAAAGTCTACGGCTGAATAGTACTGTTGCAGGCGTTCGAGGTAAAACCAGTGTGTCGCTGCAGGTTGATGATCAAGCAATCCGGCTTCTGCCATGAATGCCACACCGGTTCCGGCAACGGAGATAACCGCACCATTTTTATGCTGCCCCTGTAACCATTGAACCAGAGCCGGATGTTTACGAACGACCGGTATCGGGTTACGCCACAGTGCAGGTACAAGAATCAAATCGCCTTTGCCTGCATCAGCCAGCGTGAGATCCGGAATTATCTTTAAACCACCGGTTGCTGTAACAGGCTTTGGGGTTTCAGAGATGAAACGAATATCAAAGGAATCAGTCAGCCCCTCCATTCGTGAATAGGTCAAACCTGCCTCAAGCATTTCAACGGGAAGGGTGATACTGGTAGTAATCATATGTTCAACCATAGGAACCAGGACACGGTTGAAGCTGTATTTTGGTGTTATCTCGGTCATATGGCTGAAATGTCTGGGTTTCTGACTATAAAATCCAGTTTACTTCATAACGAAATTATTACACTACCCCTAATCTATTAATTTCAGCCCGATTCTGTGTATCTCGTAGTTTCTGGTGGCTTTTATTTTGCGCAGGAGTAGCAAATTGTCCAGATTACCCGTCATTGTTGCACAGGGGGGCATCAGCCCGGCAGGAAGGACTTCCGGATTCCATGGTTATAGCCGGTTAGTGCTGGATCAGCTTAATCAAATCAATCAGCAAAAAACACTCAGTGCTCTCAGTGTCATTCGTAATCTGGCACCCGATGCCTCAGCCGATGCTGTTTTGTCCGGCACTTTGATTCGTCAGCTTGAAGGCAATCTGTTCGACAGTCAGGACATTTATGCACATCACGCAATACAGGCTCAGGAAGGTTCTGAGTTTATACTGAGCGGTCGACGGTTACCTGATCCGCTTCCAGAAGGGTGGCAGGTAGAGAAAACAGCCAATGGAGAGTTGAAGGTACGTCTTGCCAGTCATCAGAAACTGATGATGCCGGTAAGCCGTGTATCACCGGTCAGCGTAGCCGGACAATTACCAACCGGTTTTGCTCCGGAGAAACTGTATCAATCAAGACATCATCCTCGTTCTCTGGCCATGACGGTCTATGGTGCCTCGGATGCGTTGTACTCTTCAGGACTTGACTGGTCTTCTGTTAAGCAGCGATTGGGTCCGGAGCAGGTTGCCGTTTATTCCGGCAGCGCCATGAGCCAGATGGATTATAACGGCAACGGTGGCATGCTTCAGGCACGTCTGCTTGGTAAACGTGTCACGTCCAAGCAATGTCCTCTTGGTTTCGCAGAGATGTCTGCAGACTTCATCAATGCCTACATTCTGGGCTCTTTAGGGGGTACAGGTACCAGTGTGGGCGCGTGCGCTACGCTTTTGTACAATCTTGAACAGGGCGTTGCTGAAATAAAAAGTGGCCGAAAAAGATTGGTAGTCGTTGGTAACAGCGAGGCACCAGTGACACCTGAAATCATGGAAGGTTATTCCACCATGGGGGCTTTGACCACCGATGCCGCACTACGGGCGCTGGATGGCCGGAGTGAACATGAAAATCCGGACTGGCGAACAGCCTGTCGCCCCTTTGGTGATAATGCCGGTTTTACCATCGCGGAATCCTCTCAGTACCTGGTATTAATGGACGATGAACTGGCTATGGAAACCGGTGCAGATATACTGGGTGCCGTTGCTGATGTTTTTGTTAATGCCGATGGTTTTAAGAAGTCTATTTCGGCTCCCGGGGCAGGGAATTATCTGACCGTTGCCAGAGCTGCTGCTTTAGGACGTGCCATCGCTGGTGAGGATGCTTTACGTCACAGGAGCTTTGTCCAGGCTCATGGTACGGGAACACCACAGAATCGTGTTACAGAGTCCCATATACTGGATGAAACTGCCCGTGTATTTGGTATTAGCAATTGGCCGGTTTCTGCTGTGAAAAGCTATCTGGGGCATTCTATTGGAGCCGCCGCCGGTGACCAGATTATGTCAACGCTGGGTGTCTGGAAGCATGGTGTTATTCCCGGAATCAAGACAATCAATGGAATAGCGGATGATGTGCATGCCGACCATCTTCATATCCTGACAGATCATTATAAAGTCGATGCGAATAAAATGGATTTGGCTGTGATCAATGCCAAGGGTTTCGGAGGCAATAATGCCACGGCCCTGATGCTGAGTCCTGCAATGACTGAAAGCATGCTGACATCCAAGCATGGTGAGAAGACGATGACAGAGTGGCAGCATCGCAGGGAGACTATAGAAGAGCAACAGCAGCTCCATGAACAACAGTGTATGACCGGGCAATCAAAACCTATCTATCAATTCGGAGAGGGTGTGTTGAGTGATCAAGACCTTGAATTTGATGACCGGAAAATTAAAGTGCCAGGTTATGGCCAGGCTGTTAATCTTGAAATGAACAATCCCTTCTGGAAATTCTAGGAGTCTGTCGAACTTAGCCGACCGTAGCGAGAAAATGGCCAAATCCGGCTTTTTCGCAGTAGGTCAGTGGTCAGTCCGACAGACTCCTGGCGCCGCCTTCCTGTATGGTCAGGAAAGGCGGTATCAATTATCTTAAAATGCATCCGCCTATGTGACATTACATTCCTGCAGACAGGGTTGATTTAACGGGCTGCAACAGCCATTCTGGATCCTTGATCTGTGAAATACTGCTGAAAGGAAAACGTATGTACAATCGATCATTGCCGGTATTATTGCCGGTACTACTGTTGGCAGCCATTCTTTCCAGTAATACGATGGGAGATTCCCCTGAAGGGAAAGTCACTGTTGATCAATCTCATACCAGTTCTTTAACGATATACAATAATAAAACGCTCGTAAGGCAGCAGTTTGACGTTCAGCCGGCCCCGGGCGGGGTTCTGATCATAGAAGGAATGCCATCTGACTGGCAGGAAAACAGCCTTGAACTGGATTATCGAGATGGGCGCAACACCCAGCCAGCCGAGAAGTTGTGGTGGTATCGAGGAGGACTGGACAGAGACAGATTGTACAGAAAGCTGGTGGGCAATACTGTAGAACTCATTGGCGGTGGTCTGAATGTCAGCGTTCAGGGAACCATGTTGACTTATGATCGTGGAATGGCCCTCATTCAGGGAAACAATGGCCGTCAATATTTGATGGATCTCCAGGACCCTCAGGGGTTTCGAATAGCCGCCAGGGAAACGGCCTTTGTCGAAAAGGATTATATGTCCTTGCTGATGGCTAATTTTGGCAAGGCAACGCCGAAAGGCATTTTGAGGCTGTCTTATATTACCTCATCAGTGCACTTTTCCAGCAATTACAGGCTCACACTCAGCGGCACAATGAACGATAAAGAACAGGCCAGGCTCGAATTAAATACACTCCTGACTAACAACAGTGAAACAGATTATACCGACTCAACGATCAGACTGGTCTCTGGGGATACCGGGACTGCCTCGGGTTTTGCTCACAAAAGCCGGGAAATGATGTTGGATTCTGCAGCCTCTTTGCGTCAACAGGACAACCATGGAGAAAGAGTGGGTGAGGTTCTTGTCACCAGACTGCCTGATTCTACTGTGATACCAGCCAGATCCCGTCAGCAGCTATCTCTGTATAAAGAAGACAATCTGAAACTTGAAAGGCTTTATGCCCTGGATACCTATGGCCGGTCATTTGCCGGTAGAGGTCCTTCTCTGGAGAGACCAAAATTAACCTATAGGTTTAAGGCAGGAGCCGATTTGCCAGCGGGTCAGGTGATGATGTATGAAGAAGATTCAGAAGGTGGAATGGTCATAAGTGGAACCGCCTGGTTACCCCAGACTACATCGGGCGATATGGCTCGATTGACTATGGGAGAAGCTCTGGCTGTTCGTACAGAGAGACATCGTATAGACAGTCAACAGCTGAGCAATAATGAGCTGGTGGTTAACTGGAAAGTCACTGTGCACAATGACCGAAAAGAAGGCATTACCATGCTATTGAATGACAGGGACAGGAATCTGTTGAGGTTGGAGAATATAACCGATGCAGAATTGGATGGGGCTTCCGTATTACATATTTCAGTTGCAGCAGAAACCAGTAAAACGTTTTATTATTCATCTATTTACAGCAGGTAGTTAATTATCAGCCTTCGATCGATTGTTGTGTTAACGGGTGCTGGAGTGTCTGCGGAATCCGGCATTGAAACCTTCCGGGCCAGTGATGGCCTGTGGGAAAATCATCCGGTGGAGGACGTAGCTACCCCGGAAGGTTATGAACGGAATCCGGAACTGGTTCAGAGCTTCTATAACCAGCGCAGGGCCCAGTTAGCACAAGTGCAGCCTAATGAAGCTCATATATCATTAGCTCGTTTTGAGGAAGAATTTAAAGGCGATTTTTTGCTGATCACCCAGAACGTTGACGATCTTCACGAACGGGCAGGGAGTAATAACCTGATTCACATGCATGGAGAACTACAGAAAGTACGTTGTCAGAATACCGGGCAACTTTTTCCCTGGTATCAGGATGTCACCTTGAACACACAATGCTCATGCTGCAGCCAGTCAGGTACTCTGAGGCCGCATATTGTCTGGTTTGGCGAAATACCTCTGGAGATGGAAAGAATCAATGATGCCCTGGCGGTTTGTGATCTTTTTGTGGCCATAGGAACTTCCGGGAAGGTATATCCAGCTGCTGGCTTCTGTCAGGAAGCCAGACTATCAGGTGCACGGACTGTGGAGCTGAATCTTGAAGCAAGCTCAAATTATTCAGACTTTGATGTGGTTATTGGTGGTCTTGCCACTGATATTGTGCCCACATTTCTAATGGATATTTCACCTTGAACCGTAGAGCTGAAGCTTCGCCATCAAGGTAGCTAGCGGTAAATCAATAAGATGATTAGCTTTCTTCCCTCCTATCTCAATTCTCTATGCATTTATCCCTGAACTCCTGCTGAAACATGTCGAGTTGCTTTGAGGCCATTTTCAGAGGGCGTTGGGCTGACACGGCATCCGAAGCCCACCGGAACGAAATCGTACGCTAAGGAATTTTACCACTTCAGCAAGCGGACATAGTAGAAAACTTTATGTTAAGACTATCGTAAAAATAGTTCATATGACCTGACTTGGCTCACATTAATTAGGCTGAACACCCCTTCAGGTTTGTCATAAGCCGCCGGAGCCAACACGTTGAAATCAAACTGTAAAATACTCTTACTGTTGCTGGCTCTTGCCGGAAAGCCATCATCCTGCTTCCCATTCAATGACACACAGATGAACCTGCCTCTAAGTGCGGGGGCAGAGCCTCCAAAACCTGACCAGAATCAAGAACTGATAACAAGCTCGGGCAGTGGGGGAGATAACCCTGATGATGAATTCAAGCCTCCCTTTCCAGGGCAAAGAGTGATCTCTTACGGTTACTGGGTCATTCCTGTTATTCGTTATCTCATAACGGTTCAGGGTGACTCTGTTTTGATGGGACAAAATCCTGTTGAATATATGCTACCCGTTGTATTGCCTTTGTTGGCTGGTTGGTGGAACTCTGGAGAAAGTGTTACTCAATATGTCATTGAACAGAGTGAAACGCCGATTGGTGATCCGATCTTTTTGTTTGAACAACCATTGGATATGGACGGTAAAGAGAGCGAGCGTACGGGACGGTCAGGTAACTCAGGTTCAGGCAATACCGGCAACAATGACGCCCCCGAGAATAATGAGCAAGATCAGGAAGAGGACTGGAAGGCTGATGAAAACAGCCACAGCAACAATCCACCTCCTCCTGAAGACACGAACACTTCAGAAGAACAAACACAAGTCACAGAGCATAATCTGCAAAGGATGCTGATCGAAAAAATAGAAGCTCGGGATGGAGTATCTGTATTTTGCCTGTTGTTTTATTGCAAGGTTGATCCCAACACAACTTATCAAGGAATGGAACCGTTATTGGTGGCCCTGCAAACTGGTAATAAAGAGATTATTGGTTTGCTTTATGAGTTTGGAGCCAGACCTAATGATATGCCTTATTTTACCAGCTTGCGTGATTTATCTCAGTTCGGATTGCGCAGCATCGCCATGTTTTTTACAGGCGTGTCCAGATATACGGGTATCTTCAAAAATAGAGAAAGTGGGCTGACTCAACTACTGATTAATACAATTGGGTCGCCACATGAAAATGCAGTTGTTTGGCTGAAAGCTATTTTAGCGTCTGGAGTCAGCCTGGATTTTTTACGCACCTCAGGGCATTGGATGGTTATTATAAGGATACATTCATTTTGAATGTTCTACTCTCTCACAGGTGGGATGACCACCCGGATATCAGAGAGCAGGTTTTTATCCAAATAGCAAAAAGCGGAGTTGAGTTATCCTCAATAAGGTTTAAAAGTGTGGGAGAATGCTGTCATCTTTTTATAAGATGCTTTATTCAATTGAAGAGAAAAGAGAAAGAAGGAGATAACCTGGTAATTACTGATGAGCTGTACTTTGGATTGCATATATCAGCATCAGGGCTTCTGCACCTGTTACAGCATGTGACTTCCTCCCCATTCACTCCAGATACGTACAGCCAGTTGAGGGCTGCTGCACTTTCCCCTTTCTATACGAGAAAATTCAACAACCAGCTTGAAGCTCTTATGAGGCTTGGTCAGCAAAGGTACATCGGAGAAAGTGTGTACTTCGCATTGCTCTTTTCAGAGTTCATCGAATCTCTCTATGATTCTGATGAAGTGGAAGATATCAGGACAGAAACACTAGAGCTGGCTCAACAACAAAAAATCAATTTGAATAGCTTAATGATCGGAAGTATGGCTTTTTTTGAATTCATCTGCCGCCACCCCAGGGATTACTCCAAGAAAAATCTCATACAACTGATATTTTCCGGACTTGTTCCTGTCATTCAGGATAAATGGGCGCAACATCTTGATGATAAGGACTATCTGATTCAGTTCGTTATTTATATACAAGAACAGTGCAAAGAGCATAAACACCTGTCTTATCAATGCTTCACTGTGATAGATATGACCAATAACAGCGTAGCCAGCCTGTTGCCTCGTAATATTTTTTTGCGATGCTTCAGAGGGATCGTAGAACTGTCAGAGGATTGGATACCAGCACATGCACACCCTGAAGACAGCGATGATGAGATGTGGGAGCTGATTGAGTTGTGTTCAGAAGAAAATGAATATGATTACTGAATTCCTCCCTACAACTCCTTTTATCCGAACCAGTATCGCTCAACAAACAGAGAAGGGACAGCAAATACATTGCTTCGGGAAGCATTACCGGTGGAATGCTTAGCGTACGTTTTCGTTCCAGTGGGCTTCGGATGCCGACACCGTTCCGGTCAGCTGATTGAAACAGGCCTGTCCAGGGGCGTAATCGGTTGCTGGAAGCTGCTTTGATATTTCAACGTGCTGTAGCTTTTCATCACTTCCCAGCTTTATTTCTTCGGTAGCTCGACCAATACAGCAGATAGCACAACCTGCTATTTCCGGGATCAGGCTCTGATGCTGGCGATTGAGATTCAGCAGTGTTTCTGTGGTTATTTTCTTCCTGACTTTTATGCTGTCTGGTGCGATTATCGAAATGTCTTCGATCCCTCCAAAACAACGATCGCCTCCCGGAATCAAGCGAGTGTGTTTAAGAGTTTTGAAGTACTTGTTATCAGGATTAATCCCCTTAATCCCCTTAATCCCCTTAATCCCCTTAATCCCCTTAATCCCCTTAATCCCCTTAATCCCCTTAATCCCCTTAATCCCCTTAATCCCCTTAATCCCCATGGCAGAAGAAAGTGTCATGGTGCCTCCCTGGTTGCTGGTGATATGCACCAATGTCTGTTCATTGGCGAGGCCACCAATGAGTTTGTATTTCACGAAAACGGGCAGATTTAAAGCTCTGGAGTGACTGCTCTGCCGGTATTCAAATTGATAATCACTCAATTCGCTGAAAAGTTCCGGGAGAAATTCCTCCTGACAGGATGAAAGGTTCAGTGAATTGTGTTTTGTGTCTGAATCATCAATGGGGGAAAAAAGCCGTCCCATGCAAATAGGGTGAACAATTTGTTCATCCCGGTAAATCAGTGAAATGGCTAACTTACGATGATTTACCGGAAACAGTTGAGGTAGTTCGGCCAATCCTTTATCGAGCATGCAGTGGAGGTCAATCTGGTCCGTCGAAGTTAGCGTAGGGGGGTGAAGAGTGGCATTGTTGACTGATTTTCTTAAACCTGTCAGAAAACCGGTTTTCCATGGCCTGCTCAATAGCGGTTAAAACTCTGATGAGCGAAGGGTTCTTACAGATGGCGGAAGTGTCAGATTCATTGCCGGTACAGATGGCCTGCAGGGGCTGGGTAACCAGTACAGCAAGAAGGCTGATGACAGGCATATATTTTTTCATGGCGCAGAGTATAGCTGGTAAGGAGTGACTATAGTCATTGCCATTAATCCAATAATGAATGTCGGGATTGTCTATGCAGCCACTGATCGAAACCTATGGCACTGAAAGGGTACCTTCAGAGCTGCGCACGGAAGGTTTCACCGATATTTTCCTGATCATGGTGAACTTCTTTCTCAATCCGGCCACTATCATGACCGCAGCCATGGCGGTTGCTGGCGGGTTGACTGTCACAACGGTTATTGCTGTCCAGCTGGCCGGGGTCCTGCTGAGTATGCTGGCGTTTGCCACACTTGCCAGAATAGGTGTCGACTATGGACTGACCGGACAGATGGCCTGCCGGGCAGCACTTGGGGTTCGTGGCGGGCGCTGGTTCAGCTCGCCTTTAAGGGCTATCTGTTCCATATACTGGTTTGCCTTTCAGACCCAGGTTGGAACACTGGCTCTTATAGCCGTGCTGGAAAGCAAGTTTCAGCTTTCTATACCTTTTGTCAGTGCTGCACTGCTCTTTGCAAGTCTGCAGATACTGGTTGCGTTGTTGGGCTATCAATCCCTGCAGTCTCTGTTTCGCTGGTCATTCCCGATGAAACTGCTCAGTATTGCCGCACTGTCGGCTGTGTTGATGATCAGGGTGCCGGATGCAACCGCTGCTGTCAGTTACAAACTGGTATTTCACGATCAGTGGTTGCTGGTAATGATCTGGTTCAATGCCATTTTTGGCAGCATGCTAACCATGATTACCGATGCTGCCGATTTCACCCGTTACATCAGCAACAGAAAATCACTCTGGAAGGGCGTCATGCTGGGGAGCTTTCTGGGCGTGCTGCTGGGTGCGGGTTTGGGTGCCAGCGCCATGGCGATTCTGGGGGGTGAACCTGATCAGTTGTTTCACCGCCTGCTGTCGGTTGATCAATCGATGGTGGTGATTGTGGCTTTGCTGGTACTGATGGTGCTGGACAACTGGACCATCAATGTTATTAATCTGTACAGTGGAGGCATATCGCTTAGTCACACATTTGAAAAACTGGGCAGGTTTAAATGTACCCTGTTAGTCAGTGCTTTGAGTATTATCCTTTCCTGCTTTCCGGCAATCATTGATCGTTATCTCGGGATCATGGAGTCAGCGGGTATTCTCTTTTCCGGTATTGGCGGCATACTGCTGGCTGATTATATGTCCAGACGGTATTTATTGAATATACCCGCTCTGTATGCTCATAAAACGCTATTCGACAAAGCCCCCAATCCATATTGGTACAGTGCCGGTCTGAACCTGAAAGCTCTCCTGCTGGTGGTTCTGACGACAGCATTGGGTTTTTCCCTTTCAAAAGGGTGGCCAGTACCGTTGCTGGTTATACTGGTCACCGCAGGGCTTTACAGATTGTTTGTATTTCAGCCCGAAAGATAAGCCATTGCATCTTCAAGACCGGAAACTGTGACGGGGTACATTCTGTTTTCCATCTGATCCCTGATCATTGAAGTTGATGTGGTGTACATCCAATTGGATTCAACGATGGGATTTAACCAGGCCGTTCGGTCAAAATGCTCCCTCAACCTGTCCATCCACAATGCTCCTGGTTCTTCATTCCAATGCTCAACACTGCCTCCGGGAGAGTTGATTTCGTAAGGTGACATGGCGGCATCACCGATGAAAATAATTTTATAATCCTTACTGTAGCGATGGATGATATCCCAGAGGGGCGTTCTCTCCTGATCTCTTCTCAGATTGTCTTTCCAGACACTTTCGTAAAGGTAATTGTGGAAGTAGTAAAATTCCAGATGCTTAAACTCGGACTTACAGCATGAAAAGAGCTCTTCACATTGACGGACATGAGTGTCCATGGAACCGCCAATATCCATGAAGAGTAAAACCTTTACCGAGTTTCTGCGCTCTGGAACCAACTGAATATCCAGTAGCCCTTTACTGGCTGTTGAATGAATGGTGCTATCAAGGTCCAGTTGATCAGCCGCACCCTGTCGGGCAAATTTACGCAGGCGTCTGAGGGCCATTTTGATATTTCGGAAACCCAGTTGTTCATGGTCGTCGAGGTTTTTAAAATCCCGCTTGTCCCAAACTTTGGCCGCGCTGCGGTTTCTCGATTCCTGTTGTCCAATACGGATGCCCGAAGGGTTCTGGCCGTAGGCACCGAATGGTGACGTGCCCCCTGTTCCTATCCATTTACTGCCACCGGCGTGACGTTCTTTTTGTTCTTCCAGACGTTTTCGAAAGACTTCCATGAGTTCTTCAAGGCTGCCCAGAGAATTGAGTTGCGCCCGTTCTTCATCCGACAACTGCTTGATGAATTCTTTACGAAGCCATTCTTCTGGAATAAAGCTCTGCAAAAGATCCTCAATATCATCAAGGCCTTCAAAGAAAAACTGACAGGCTTTATCAAATTTGTCGTAGTGACGTTCGTCTTTAACCAGAATGGTTCGAGCCAGGTTATAAAATTCATCTGTATCTGCGTAGGCCAGCCTGACCTTCATGGCGGCCAGTAAATCGAGATACTCCCGGGTACTGGCGGGCACTCCAAAAGATCGGACAGTATTAAAGAAGTTGATCAGCATAATTGATATGTCTTTGTTTATTTATCAATAAGTTATCTTGTTTAATTCAGCCTCTTCGTGACATGAATGCAAGCCGTTCCAGTAACTGAACATCCTGCTCATTTTTCAATAAAGCGCCATGCAGTGGTGGGATTGCACTCCGTGTGTTTCTGGTTCTCAATATATCATCAGGTATATCATCGGAATTCAGTAACTTAAGCCAGTCAATGAGTTCAGAGGTGGAGGGCTTTTTCTTCAAGCCTGATACCTGCCTTATTTCGAAGAATAACTCCAGGGCTTCTTCAACCAGGTTTTTTTGTAAATCCGGAAAATGAACGTCCACTATTTCCTTCATGGTTTTGGTGTCAGGAAACCGGATGTAGTGGAAAAAACAGCGACGGAGAAAAGCATCGGGCAGCTCTTTTTCATTATTACTGGTGATTATGACAATGGGGCGTTTTTTCGCAACGACCTGTTTTCTGGTCTCATAAACATAGAACTCCATTTTATCAAGTTCCTGCAAAAGATCATTGGGGAATTCAATATCGGCCTTGTCAATCTCATCAATCAGCAGGACGACCTGTTCATCCGCATCAAACGCTTCCCAGAGCTTACCTTTGACAATGTAATTACCGATGTCGTGAACGCGTTCATCACCCAGTTGTGAATCTCTCAACCGGGAGACTGCATCGTACTCATAAAGACCCTGTTGAGCTTTGGTGGTTGATTTAATGTTCCACTGCATTAATTCCTTGCCTAATGACAAGGCAACCTGCTCAGCGAGCATGGTTTTACCGGTTCCCGGTTCTCCCTTGATCAGCAGGGGACGTTGCAGGGTAATGGCGGCATCAACGGCCATTTTAAGATCAGCGGTGGCTATATATTGTTCAGTACTGTTGAATTTCATAATCATCAGGATATTGTTGTTTGTAGCCACTCTAAATACAGATTCAGTCAGTGGCAAGGGGAACTGTAAAGATGGTGGAAAATCAATGGCAATCTAACAAGCATATGCTTTAAATACATTTCTATAGAATTTTTTAATTCTTTTACAGAATATATGATTGCCATATATTGGAAGACAAAAATACGATCTAATTATTAGGAATGCATCACTGAAATGACCAGAATCTATCAGGATAACGCCCAGTCTATTGGTAACACTCCACTTGTTAAGTTGAATCGCATTGCCCCGGATCATAATGTGTTCGTGAAGATCGAGTCACGGAATCCTGCGAATAGCGTCAAGTGCAGGATTGGCGCCAGCATGATTTGGGATGCCGAAAAGTCAGGCAGATTGAAACCTGGCATGGAGCTGATTGAACCAACCAGTGGAAACACCGGCATCGCTCTGGCTTATGTTGCTTCTTCACGGGGTATTCCATTAACGCTGACCATGCCTTCTTCAATGAGTCTGGAGCGGCGCAAAATTATGAAAGCACTGGGTGCGACTATCATTTTGACTGAACCGGCAAAAGGCATGCCGGGAGCCATAAACAGAGCGAAAGAGCTGGTAGAATCAAATCCTGAAATATTTCTGTTGCTTCAGCAGTTTGAAAACCCGGCAAATCCGAAAATACACGAAGAAACTACCGGTCCGGAAATCTGGAATGACCTGGATGGTAATATAGATGTTTTCGTAGCGGGTGTGGGTACCGGTGGTACGATAACAGGCGTGTCTCGGTATATTAAAGAGACCAAAGGGAAAAAAATCACTTCAGTGGCCGTAGAACCCGAGGCATCCCCGGTTATCAGTCAGACAATAGCCGGACAGGAGGTTAAGCCAGCACCGCATAAAATCCAGGGTATCGGTGCCGGTTTTATTCCGGGGAATCTTGATTTGTCGATGGTGGACGAAGTAGAACAGGTGTCCAATGACGATGCCATATCAATGGCGCATCGATTGATGAAAGATGAAGGTATACTCGCTGGTATTTCAAGTGGTGCAGCCGTACATGCAGCATTGAAAGTTGCAGGAGAAGATAAAAACAAGGGTAAAAATATAGTGGTTGTATTGCCCGATTCCGGAGAGCGTTATTTATCAACAGCCCTTTTCGAGGGTGTTTTCTCAGAGAATGAATCCGTGCAATAGATCGAGCGATCTATCTCGTGACACTGCTGATTCCTGTTTCGACAGATTCTCGTTTCGACAGTGTCACGATTGCAGCAATTGTGGACAAATTCTAATCGCTGTGCGATCTTTTTAATTGATACCGATTAAATTCTTTCTATTCAAATGATCGGAACAAGAGCGCACAGGGATTCGTGCGGCAATTCATAAATCAAAATTAGAGTTGATCAATGGAAAATAGAACCTTGTACGTCGGAAATCTTGCCTATACAGCGGATGAGGCTGATTTAGATGTTGCCTTCTCGGCTTATGGTGAGATTGAGGATATCAAGTTAATGAGAGATAGGGAGTCTGGTCGCTCACGTGGATTCGCTTTCATCACTTTTGAAAAGGATTCCGAAGCGGAAGCCGGAATGGCAATGAACGGTCAGGAAGTCTCAGGACGAGCCATTCGGGTTAACAAAGCCAGGGAAAAGCAATCGGCTGATAGTCCAAAGCGCGGATCGTCTCAATGATTGGCTGAACGTCTTCTGACCTATTACAGGTTGCTGTTATACGGTATATCAGTATTAACGGTTTGCCGTGTCTGACTCGAAGGCTGCTTCGAGTAATGCTTGTGTGTAGGACTGCTTCGGGTTGTGAAAAATCTGATCTGTTGTGCCCTGTTCGATAATTTTGCCTTCTTTCATTACCATTATTCTGTGACTCATTGCTTTAACAACAGCAAGATCATGGCTGATAAAAATATAACTGAGCTTGTATTTTTTTTGCAGATTCCGTAGTAATTCTATTATCTGGGACTGAACCGTTCGATCCAGGGCAGAGGTAGGCTCATCAAGAATAATGAGTTTTGGCTTTAATACCAGTGCCCGGGCGATGGAAACTCTCTGTCGTTGCCCACCTGAGAACTCGTGGGGGTAGCGGTGCCTGCATTCAGGATCCAGACCAACATCCTGCAATACAGACACTATTACGTTCTCGCGGTTTTTATCCTGTATCATCTTATGAATATCCAGACCTTCGCCAATAATCTCAGCGATAGTCATTCTGGGGCTTAAACTTCCATATGGGTCCTGAAAAACAATCTGTATTTCACGGCGAAATGGACGAAAAGCTTTCTGATTCAGGTTGTGAATCTCTTTACCCGTGAAATGGATGCTGCCCTGGGATGTCTGTAATTTCAATAAAGCCAAACCCAGTGTTGTTTTACCCGATCCGGATTCCCCGACGATACCCAGAGTTTCACCCACTCTAATATTGACTGAAAGATTGGTTACTGCCTTTATATAGTCAACAGTCTTCTTGAAGACGCCTTTTTTTATTGGAAACCAGACAGTTATGTTCTCTCCCTCAAGTAAATTGTCACTTTCAGGAGGTATCGGGAAAGGCTGTCCGGTTGGTTCAGCATTCAGCAACTCCAGTGTATAGGGATGTTTGGGTTGGCTGAATATTTGATCTGTCTCACCTTGCTCAACAAGGATTCCGTTTTTCATGACGCATATTTTGTCAGAAACGTGGCGAATCAGATTGAGGTCATGACTGATGAACAGGATTGCCATTCCCAGGCGATTTTGTAACTCTGCCAGGAGTGTCAGTATTTGCCTTTGTACTGTCACATCAAGGGCGGTAGTTGGTTCATCAGCAATCAATAATTTCGGCTCACAGGCAAGAGCCATGGCAATCATGATTCTTTGTCTCTCACCTCCTGAAAGCTCATGGGGAAAAGAATGTAACCGATGCTCTGCATCACGAAGACCAACTAATCGAAGGAGTTCACACACTCTGCTATTGATGACAGAACGCTCAAGCCCAAGATGTAGCATCAGAATTTCGCTGATCTGTTTTCCAATGTTATGGAGAGGATTCAACGCGGTCATAGGCTCTTGAAAAATCATACTGATCTCATGCCCTCGAATCATCCGCATTTTATCTTCAGACAGTTCCTGTAGTTGCTTGTTATTGAACAGAATACTTCCTGAAGATTCAGAGTTTTCTGGTAAAAGCTGCAGAATACTCAAGGCAGAGATAGACTTTCCGGAGCCTGATTCTCCCACAAGCCCCAGTGTTTCGCCTTCAGCCAGATTCAGATCCAGTCCATTCACTACTGAAGCTTTATTGTTTCCCTGAGAAAAACTGACTTTCAGGTCCTTTATCTCCAATAATGGTTTCTTCATGATCAGCTCTGATAATATTTTCGGGGATCAAGGGCATCACGACAGGCCTCACCAATAAATACCAATAAAGTGAGCGTAACTGACATAACGAGGAAGGCTGAAATGCCAAGCCAGGGAGCTTGCAGATTGTTTTTCCCCTGGGCAATTAATTCACCCAGAGAGGGAGAGCCCGCGGGTAAACCAAAGCCAAGAAAGTCCAGTGATGTGAGGGTTGTTATTGCGCCTGTCAGAATAAAAGGCATAAAGGTGACTGTAGCGATCATTGCGTTCGGTAGAATATGCCGGAACATTAAGCGGCCATTTCCCATCCCCAGTGCTATGGCTGCACGAACGTATTCCAGATTTCTGCCCCTCAGGAACTCAGCTCTTACCACATCGACCAGCGTCATCCATTGAAAAAGCATCATGATTCCCAGCAGCCACCAGAAGCCAGGTTCAACAAAACTGGATAAAATAATAAGAAGATAAAGATTGGGCATTCCAGACCAGATTTCAATTAAACGCTGACCATAAAGGTCAAGGCGACCCCCATAAAATCCCTGCAAAGCACCGACAGCAATTCCGATTATTGTGCTGAATACGGTCAGTGCCAGACCAAATAGAACTGAAATTCTGAAGCCGTAAATTACTCTGGCCAGTACATCACGACCCTGATCATCGGTGCCCAGCAGGTTATCCAGTGTTGGTCCGGCAGGGGCAATCCTTGAGTAATTGATGGTGTCAAAACTGTAGTGAATGGCTGGCCAGAGCATCCAGCCATGAGGGGTTATCAGATCACGGGCAAAATCCTGACGATAATCCATCTCCAGCTCAAACTCTCCGCCAAACGTTGTTTCCGGATAAATAGTAAAAACAGGACTGAACAGTTCGCCTTTGTAGTAGATTATCAGCGGTTTATCATTTGCGATCAGTTCGGCAAACAATGTCACGATAAAAACAAATGCAAAAATCCAAAGGGAATAATAACCTCGACGATTGCTTTTGTAGTTTTGCCAACGCCGTTGATTCAGTGGGTTTAGAGTTGCCATTTCTGATTAGTCCCTGGCCTCGAAGTCAATTCTTGGATCGATCAGGACATAGGTCAGGTCACCAACCAGCTTTATAGCCATGCCCAGGAGAGTAAAAATATACAAAGAGCCGAATACCACCGGATAATCTCGATTGATTGCAGCTTCGTAACCCAGTAATCCAAGACCATCAAGGGAAAATATAATCTCGATCAACAGTGAACTGGTAAATAAAATGCCGATCAGCGCAGCAGGAAAACCTGAAATGACCAGTAACATTGCATTGCGAAATATATGGCCATAAAGAACATGCTTTTCATCCAGTCCTTTGGCTCTGGCTGTCTGTACGTATTGTTTATGTATTTCGTCGAGAAAGGCGTTTTTCGTTAACATTGTCAGAGTGGCAAAACCACTGATGACCATACAGAAAACCGGCAAAATCATATGCCATGTGTAGTCGGCCAGTTTACCCATTGTGCTGAGTTCGTCAAAATTATCAGAAACCAGTCCCCGAAGAGGAAAAATATTCCAGTAGCTGCCCCCTGCAAAAAGTACAATCAATAAAATTGCCAAAAGGAAGCTTGGGATAGCATAGCCTGTAGTAATCACAGTGCTGGACCATATATCAAAGCGGCTGCCGTGTTGAATGGCTTTACGTATACCCAGAGGAATTGAAATCAGGTAGATTAGCAGGGTGCTCCAGAATCCCAGGGAAATGGAGACAGGCAGTTTTTCCAGAATCAGATCGACAACTTTAGCGTCCCTGAAAAATGAATCACCAAAATCAAAGACCAGATAGTTTTTGATCATAATAAAGAAGCGTTCGTAAGCAGGCTTGTCGAAGCCATAGAGTTTTTCTATATCCTTGATCAGTTCAGGATCAAGCCCACGCCGTCCTCTGTATTCCCCTGTTTCATCCAGAGACATTTGCTGAACTTCTGCACTGCTGGAACCACCAATACGGCTGATGGCATTTATTTCAAAGCCTTCCAGTTTCGCGATCATCTGTTCAACAGGTCCACCAGGGGCAGCCTGAATGATCATAAAATTGACCAGAATGATGCCAAAGAGTGTTGGAATCATCAGTAATAGTCGACGGAGAATGTAGCTGCTCACTGGTCTCTCCCTAATGTTGTGCCGATCTTCGGCGGAGGAAATACCAGAGGAGGTACAGGCAGAAGAGGATAGCGGCCCCAATGGCCGAAATGATTAAAATACCCTTTCCTGAGTTGTTGGTTTCATGCATAACGGTATCTTGTGGAACCGATAAGCTGTGCTTGGGCAGATCATCCTTAATCCACCAACTACTCAGATCAGTGTTGAATAAGGGTTCGCTCTGAGGATGTGTCAGTTTATTGGAATACGCCACCTGATCAGACGAAATATACCAGTGGGGGATCAGATAATTACCCCAAAGAAGCACTCTGTCGAGGGCCTGGACAGCAGTTTTTAATTCGATCTTGTTTTTTGCATCCACAACTTTTTCTATCATCGCGTCAATTACGGGGTTCTCAATTCCCATATAATTTTTACTGCCGGGGGTGCTTGCGGCCTGACTGCCCCAATATCCTCGCTGCTCATTGCCAGGAGATGGTGATTGGCCGTACCCGACAACGATCATGTCGTAGTCAAAATTACGAATCCTGTTGATATACTGGGAAATATCAACAGTCCGGATTGTCAGTGTAATGCCCAGCGAGTCGAGATTTTTTTTGAAAGGCAGCGCCACTCGTTCCATCGTTGGCTGAACTAGCAACAGATCAAACTTGAAGTGCTGGTCATTTTTATCGGTAAGCTTCCCCTGCTTTATGGTCCATCCTGAATCGGATAGCAGGGAGAGCGCTTTTTGAAGTTGGTCACGTACATTACCGGAACCATCAGTGACAGGTAAGCTATACGGCTCAGTAAATAATTCACTCGGAAGCTGGTCTCGATAGGGCATTAATAAGGCAAGTTCGTCACTATCAGGAATGCCTCTGGCTTCTCTGTCTGAATTTTCAAAATAACTGTTACTGCGAATATATCGGTTATAAAAAATATTTTTGTTTAGCCATTCAAAATCCATCGCAAAGTAAAGAGCCTTTCTGACATTGGAGTCTTTAAAAATACGCCTGCGTTGATTGAAAGCAAATCCCTGTACGGGTGCAGGATTCCGGGTTTGAATAGATTCAAGGATAATCCTGCCACTTCTTACAGGTGGGATGTCATAAGCTGTGGCCCAGTTTCTGGCGACGTACTCAAAGCGAATGTCAATGTCGCCAGCCTTGAAAGCCTCCAGTGCAACATGTTCATCACGATAATACTCGTAGCTGATGCTTTCCAGGTTATAGCGCCCTCTGTTGACTGGCAGCTCTTTCGCCCAGTAGTTTTCGTTCAGACGATAAGTGAGGCTTCTACCATTATTTATATTGGAGATCAGGTAGGGTCCACTGCCCAGAGGGGGTTTCAGACTGGCCGAGGTGAAATCGTTGTCCGGATGTTCCCAGAAATGTTTAGGCATCACGACCAGTTCAGCAAGAATATAGGGTAGCTCTCTGTTTTTACTGTGTTTAAAGACAAATTTAACTTTTAACGAATCCAAAATTATTACTTCATCCACATCGTTATAGTAATTCCGGTAAAACGGGTGCCCCTGTTCTGTCAGTAATTCAAAGGTGTTTTTCACATCCTCAGCGGTTATTTTAGTTCCATCCTGAAAGCGTGCTGATGGGTTGATATTAAATGTTATGGCTTTGTTTTCACTGTCCAGTTCTACTGATTCCGTAATAAGAGGATAGAGGGAAAAAGATTCATCATTGCTCTTTGTCATGAGCGTGTCGTAGATATTAGAGAGCCCCAGTGCTGGCGTGCCTTTGCTAATAAATGGATTGAGACTGTCGAAGGTGCCGTTTGCTCCCCTGCGCAGGGAACCTCCTTTTGGTGCTTCGGGGTTTACATAGTCAAAATGCTGAAAATCCGGAGGGTATTTTGAAGCTCCGTGCAGGGTTAATGATTTGAGGGAAGGGCTGGTTGTTGTAATTTCAGCCTGACAAACAGTAGTGAGAACCGCTGTTAGAGCAAGTCCTGTTAGCACTAGAAACCTGGAGATCTTTAGTATCATAAATTGTTTGTCCGGGCTCATTTATAGTCATCGGTTCTAATATAGTCTTAACATCAGAAGCCTGCCTCTGTGGGCTGATCTACCATCGACCAATATTGTTAGTAAATATGGTCAGTATTTTTGTTAATGTTTTTCTGGGTACATCAAAGCCAATTTCTCTAATAGTTTATCGACCGATAGGCTAACTGCTAAAAGCACGATTCAGGGCTTTGTAATCCATCAATCAGGTACGTGTTTTCTAAAAAATATACTTTCAGGGCATAGAGTAAAAATGAGTGTGGACTGTGAAAAAGGCAGGGAAGAACGTCAATCACCCAATGAGCTTTCACGTCACCAAAAGACGATAACCTGTTAATTAATATAGATAATTTAACTTCTATATTTTCGATGCAGGCTCTTTTAATGGCTGGTCGATCTATGCATCAAACCACCATGTGCTTATATCCAGTGCGTACGGTGCTGGCTTGTCTGGGTGTTTGAGATGTTCTTTTCTGATAATCAACCAGTTGGGTTGATACCAGAGTGGCAAGGCAAAATGATGCCATAGCAGGATCCGGTCGAGACTATGAATCAATGACAGAAGTTCCTGGCGACTGGTTGCACGAGCGATTAATTTCGTTAGATGATCAACGGACGAAAGTGCGACTCCCGCCAGATTTTTACTTCCTGTGTCATGTATATTGTCTGATCCCCATAGACTCTGCTGTTCGGTGCCGGGGGAGGGGGTGTGGGGGAAGGTATTGAGTATAAGGTCAAAATCCTGATTTCGTATTCTTTCCAGATATTGTGAAACATCCACTGAGCGTATAATCAGCTTGATTCCAAAACCATCAAGTTCCTTCTGAAAAGACAACATGGTTCTTTCGGTGGCCGGATCGCTGATCAAAACTTCAAGTTCAAGAGCATCACCCCTGGCGTTCATTTGTCTATTGTTTTTGACGTTCCAGCCAGCACTCTTTAATAGTTCCAGTGCCTTACGTTTTTTGGCTCTGGAGGATAAATCCGGATTACTTCCCGGTGCAGTATACGTTTCGGTGAAGAGTTCACCCGGTAATGAATTTTGCCATCGGGTTAAAAAAGTTGATTCCAGAGGAGAGGGTAATCCTGATGAGGCAAGATCACTGCCGGCAAAGAAACTGTGTGCCCTGGTTAACATTCCATGAAAATGATGTTTATTCATCCATTGAAAGTCAAAAGCATATCCTATGGCCTGACGTACTTTGATATTCTGCAGGTGAGATCTTCGGGTATTGTAGGTCAGCGTGAGTGTCTGTGGATTGTGATTCTTTAGTATATCGCGGGTTAATCCGTTTCTGGACAGAGAACTGTCATTAATCAGATCGTGCCAGTCTCTGGGCCTGCCTATTAACTTAAAATCAAACTCCCCGGCATTCAGCGCCTGAAGCAGAATATTTCCATCGCGATAATAGTCAAATACCATTCGGTCAAAGTTATAACGTCCACGATTGACCGGGATTTCTGCCCCCCAATAATCTTTGACTCTTTCCCAGACAATGGAACGTCCCGGGTTGATTTTTACTGGCCGGTAAGGGCCGCTGGATACCGGTATTTCAAGACCAGGAGAAGATAAGTCCCGATTCTTCCAGTAATGCTCAGGGAAAATTGGCATTTGACCCAGAATAAGAGGGAGTTCGCGGTTCTTGTTATTATTGAATACAAACAACACTCTCATTGTTGATGTGACTTCAACATGGCTGACATCTCTATAAAACTGTTTATAAAATGTAGAACCTTTGCTACGCAGAATATCGAAGCTGAATTTTACATCTCTGGCAGTAACCGCAGCACCGTCATGGAAACGGGCAAGAGGATTTACATGAAAAGCGACCCAGTTATTGTTTTCATCAAGTTCAATATACTGAGCGATCAGACCGTATTTTGTCAGAGGTTCGTCCCAGGATCGGGCTAATAATGTGTCATACATTAAGTGACTACCCTCTGCTGGGGTGCCTCTGTTGATATAGGGTACAAGGCTGTCAAAATGGCCCTGAGATCCCTGTCTTAATTCACCGCCTTTCTGTGCATCGGGGTTGACGTAATCAAAGTTTGAAAAAGTTTCCTGATATTTCGGCTCACCATAAAGGCTGATGGCATGTTTCAGTGGCGCAGCATTCAAAGCCGTTGAGATTAAAAGCATGGGAACAAAGAGAATGGCCAGCAGAGTTAAACCCGGATCAATGACTCGCTTAATAGATATATTCATTCAAACATCCCTATTGTGACTGGCTACAGTCTGATACTTCGGCCATGGTTGATGGTTGAATAGCGAATACTATTGGGTGAAAGTCTCATATTGACCGGAACTCTCATTCCATATTGTTAGACTGAACAGGGAATGGAACCACATTGCTCGTGGTTACCTCTGTGACCTTGGCAGAGTAAGTTACTGACAAAAGCTTCCAGCCATTATCAAACCAGCCACTCTGTATTAATGACCTGAGAGTCAGAATGCCTTGACCTCCGGGGTGTCGCCAGCGCATACCTGAACACTTCATCCGCTGTGTCACTAACGTTTTACAGGTCGCCTCAATAACGCCAGATCCTATAGGCAGGTTGCACGACAGGTGTTCTTCATACTTCATGCGGTCACGATTATTCCTGAAGTATTCCAACTCTGTCTTTAACTTCGATCGCCGAGGATGTCGGCTGTGTTGATAGGCCAAAGCCTTGATGACTTTCTCAACCCCATCAGATTCTTCCTTCAAAATATGACGGTAGGTGATGAACTTCTCTTTGGGTTTTGAACTGTTTTCACCGTAGGACAGGTCAAACGCCTTCTTCAGATGTTCTGCTGCATGATAAAAATCCACGATTTCATGCCCTTGAGGAAGCTCTTTGGCAAGATAAGTCCAGTTGTCTTTAGCGCCATCAGCCACCTTGACCAATGACAGTTGAGGCTTCTGCCTGAGTGCTTCGTTCAGGAAACGGGAGAGCGACTGCTTTAGAGTTACTTTCTTGCTCTCTGGCATTCGGCCAATCCTGATGGTCGACAGGCGTTCACCTTCAACATCGTAAAACGACAGAGTTCCACAACTGGCTTCCTGGCAACCTGCCGGGCCACGAGTACGCTTGCCTTCAGCTGTACTTTGTTCACGTTTTTCCTGACGTTTCCCGTCTTTCATAGGCAGCATGACACCGTCCAAAGAGGCCGCTACAGTTACCGCTTCTTCGGGAACCTTGAGGCTATCTTTGAGGATGCACTCAAAAGGCTCACGGTACTGTTCCCATTGTTCATTGAACTTTTTTGGAAGTCGGGTTAACGAGCTTTCCGACGGTGACATATTACCCATCAAATCGAGCAGAGTTTTGGCGATCCCCGGAGAGAGCTGAGCCACAACCCAGACCGCTTGCTTTGCGGCCCTTGGCGTCCAGTAACCCTCAACGATGCCTGCCCTGAGTTCCAGGGGGACAATGCAGTCATCCTTGCCGCTGCGGTATAGCGTGCGGGCAACTCGGATGGGACCAGCAGCTGACTGGTAAGTTTGGGAGCAACGCAATGCACGATGATAGCAGGTGCCGTTCACCTCAATAGCAGGAATATCTATATCGAGGCCGGACAAGTCTTCTGCCAGGGTCTCCCGCTCTGCTTGAACAAAGAGAGCGTGAAGCTCGTTTTCATAATCTTCAAAGTGTTTAATCGGGTCATGGTGCTTGCGAAGGGAGGCCAGTTTGTGCTCAAGCTGCTGGATAATACGGCAGGGATGATTGGCGGCTTCAGTCAGTTGCTGACATAATTCCATCGGGGCGGCCTCTCACTGAAAGATGTTGGTTTCCAGTTAGCATCATACCTGCGTTTGGTCGTTACCCTCCCTTGTCTGAGAAAAGTCGATGTCGTGTCGTTTATACTGGAGCCCATGCCCTGCAATGACGGTCAATATGAGACTTACACCCAATACTATTCATCACTTTTCCACCACGCACTTAATCTGAAACCAAAAGGGGGATGGTTACCGCTGTTTTTCAATGACTTCTGGTAAGCCAACCGAAGGTACTTTCCATGCCAGTTGGGAATAGCATAGTGTTCCCATAGCAATACCCGGTCCAGGGCACTGCTCAAAGCTAATATTTCCTTTTTGTTTTCTGAGTGTGCGATTTTATCGATAAGGCTATCAACGACAGGGTTCCGAGCACCCATAAGATTTCTGCTGTCCAGATTATCTGCTTGTTCTGAATGGAAAAAACTAATGAGTTCGGCACCGGGTAAATGACGAATGGGGTAAACATACTGGACTAAATCAAAGTCGTGATGCTGCAGGCGTCTGTGATATTGACTCATATCCAGCTGCTTATACTCCAATTCAATACCAATACTTTTCAGGTTCTTGGCAAATGGTAAAATAAAGCGCCCAAGGGTACTGGTATAGTGAATGAACTGCAGTTTCATTTCTTTGCCGGTTGCAGTGTTGACGAGCGTTCCTTTTTTTAAGTGCCCGGTTTTCCCGGTTTTCCCGGTTTTAAAGTGCCAGCCAGCCGCATTCAGTAACGTCAAAGCCTTTTGACGCTGTTCTCTGATGTCTCCAGAACCGGTGGTTTCGTGTAATTTAAATCCTTGTGTCATTACTCCCGTGGGAAGGATATCTTCATAGGGATGAAGTATTGATAACTCTTCAGCGGTGGGAGGTGAATGGCTTTTGGTGATGTTTTCCGGGAAATAGCTGGTGGTTCGGGTATAGGCATGCTGGAAAATAGCTTTACTGGTCCAGTTCCAGTCAAACATCAGGCTGATTGCCTGTCTTACCCTGCGATCCTGCAATTCCTCTCTGCGTAGATTAAATACAAAAACTCTTTGCCCGGATGTCATCTCAAATGGAATAAGCTCTCTGATGATACTTCCATCCCTTATGGCGGGGAAATCATAACCGGTTGCCCAGTTGGTCGCTCTGATTTCAAAATAGGCGTCGAGCTTTTTTGATTTGAAGGCTTCGGATAACGTATGAATGTCACGGAAAAAATGGAAGGTGATCTTATCGAAATTATGCATTCCCTTATTAACGGGAAGATCTTTTCCCCAGTAATTCTGTACACGTTCGAATACCAGTTGCTTGCCACTGATAACCTGGGTAATACGATAAGGGCCACTCAATAGTGGCGGCTCCAGCGTCGATTGATTGAAGTCTCGCGATTTCCAATAGTGTTCGGGTAATACAGGAAGTTCTGAAATCTGTAATGGCAATGTGAATGAGCTGTCTTTGGCAAGATGAAAAATAATGTGGTGCGGGTCGGGGGTTTCAACTTTTCTAACTTGATGAAGCAACGTTGAGAAGTGTCCGTCCGAGAGCTTCGAAAAAGTTTTATATGAAAATGCTACATCTGCACTGGAGACAGGATGTCCATCGTGGAACCGGGCCTCTTTACGCAATTTGAATTCAAGGCGGGTTCTATCGCTGTTAATTCTTACCGCTTCTGCAATGAGACCATAGGCTGTATCCAGTTCATCAAAGGCCTGGGCATATCGACCTGTACCTGTCATCAGCGGCTCATTCAGTTCGCTGACACCATAACGAAACAGGGCAGGGGCTTTGCTGGGTGCAAGGCCTTTAAGAATGTACGGATTCAGGCTGTCAAATGTACCGTGCAGGCCGAAGTGGACATTTCCACCCTTTGGCGCATCAGGGTTAACCTGGCTGAAATGTGAAAAGCCCGCTTTATATTTTGGTTGATCTGAAAGGGTCAGAACGTGTTGCCAGAAGCCGTGAATACTACTGTCTGAATTGGGCTCAGTTTGATCAGGATTGACTGATTCGCCAGATACATCGGCCAGTACAAAAACCGAGAATGGAATCAGCAATAATTTTATTGAAGGGTTTCGCAACTCAATGATCCATCTTTATCTGCCAGTTAATATAGCAGCTGTCAGATGAATCATGAGTTTATGCGATTAATATCTACTGATAGGCTCGGGTTACGTCGACATAGAGGGTTACCATCTGCCCCGGGTGTATGTATTTTGTGTTCAAATCACTGTTCCAGTCGCGAATCTGGGAAACATTAACATTGAATTTACTGGCTATTCGAGCCAGAGAGTCGCCATTTCGTACTTTATAATTGACCTTTCGGACAATTGACCCTTTCTTGTTGCTGGTGGATTTCTTCCAGATGGCGAGCTTCTGACCAATTTTCAGCGGATCTTTGGGAGACATACCATTCCATCGGGCCAGCTCCTTGACACCTACTTTGTATTTCCGGGCAATGGTCCAAAAGCTATCGCCGGATTTTACTTTATATTCGATCTTGTAGCGGCCACTGACGGAACGGTTTTGCTTGGAAATAGTTCTCTGTCTTGCCGTAAGAGTGTAAGCATCAGCATTTTTCGCTGAAATAGGAATTAATAATGATTGACCGATACGAATAACATTTGAATCCAGTTTATTTACATCAACAATCATTTTTACGCGTGTGCGGTATTTTTTGGCAATAAGGTTCAGACTGTCTCCTGACTGTACCGTATAGCGTTGCCATTGCAGCCTTTTCTCTGGCGGTAATCCGGTCAGTTTTGTTCTGAAGGGTTCTGCTTGAGCAATAGGGATGATCAGATAATGAGGTCCGGATGGCGGTGTAGACCATCGATTCAAGCCAGGATTCAGCTTATAGAGCTGATCCAGAGGAACTCCTGATAAGCTGGATGCCTTGGCCATATCAATCTGCCCACCAGTATTGACCTTGGCAAAATAGGGTTTATTGGCAACCGGCGTGAGTTCGATGCCGAATTTTTCCGGATTTCTGATAATTTTTCCAAGGGCAATCAGCTTCGGTACATAGGCAGTCGTTTCTCTGGGTAAGTCAAGATTCCAGAATCGTGTCGATTTGCCAGCCCGCTTATTTTTATTCACTGCATTTTGTACACGCCCAGGGCCAGAATTAAAGGCTGCCAGCGCGAGTTCCCAGTCACCAAACATCTTGTGCAGACTCTTCATGTAATCGAGCGCTGCCCTGGTTGATGAAACGACATCGCGCCTTCCGTCATACCACCAGTTCTGCTTTAAACCGTAGTGACGTCCTGTGGCAGGCATAAATTGCCATAGTCCGGATGCGCCTGCGTGGGAGTATGCAAAAGGATCGAAGGCACTCTCTACTACCGGCATTAATGCCAGTTCCAATGGTACCTGACGGGCTTCAGCTTCTTTTACGATGAAATAAATGTAGGGTTCTGCCCGCTTTGAAACCCGCTTAAAATACGAAGCATTCTTTTTGTACCAGTTAAGTTCAATGTCAATGCGTCGATTATTCTGATCCAGATCCATACTCAGGCCATTCTGAATCCTCGCCCACACATCCTGAGGCTTTTTAGGTTTAACGACCTTGGGTATGACCTCTTTTATGACTATTTTTTCAGTTTTTATTTTCTCTGTCTTATCTGCTTTGCCGGAATCTGAACCAGCAACTTCCGGTACTTTATTTTTCTGCGGAGTCAGGGACTGGCAGCCACTAAGGAGAACGACTAAAGCTATCGAGCTAAGTAGCCGTAAATTGCCCGTAGAGGTGCGTAATACACTCTTATGATTGTCTATTGTCATATAACTAAATCTGAAAGTCTGCTGATATCAAATTGTATCATTTTCAAAAATTATCCTTCCATGCTCGGATTATCCCTAGAACACTGGCACCGTCATAGTGATTACTTTCACGATACGCTCGTGCAGCCGAAATAACATCGGGTTCGAGACAGCGTAAAAATGGATTACTTTGTCGTTCAATCAGTAGTGTTGACGGTAAAGTAGGGATTAGCTGTTTTCTGAGTTGCTGCACATCGATTATACGCTTTCTTATCTCATTGTTTTCAGGCTCTACGGCTTGAGCAAATTTGAGATTAGCCAGAGTATATTCGTGAGCGCAATATAGTCGGGTGTCATCAGGAAAGGCAGTCAGCTTCATCAATGAATTAAACATCTGGCTTGCTGTTCCTTCAAATAAACGACCACAGCCTCCAGAGAAAAGCGTGTCACCACAAAAAAGGAGCGGAGATTCATTGGGGGGTGTCAAATAATAAACAATATGGTCAAGAGTATGTCCAGGAGTACTAAATACTTCAATGGGCATATCATTGATGGCAAAAGTGTCACCATTTACAAGTTCATGAGTAATCGACGGAATATTGCTTTTGGCAGGGCCGTAGACAGGAATATCTCTATCTTTTACTAATAATTCAATACCACCAGTGTGATCAAAATGATGATGTGTTATCAGTATGCCTGCCAGGTCAAGTCCTGAAGCCGCCAGTGCTTTCTCAACCGGCACGGCATCACCAGGATCAATCACGTAGGCACGATCACTGTCTTCTGACTGGATCATCCAGATATAATTGTCACTGAAAGCCGAAATCGGGGTGATCTTGATCATGGCGGTTATCCATTAACGGTCTTGAACAATGCCATAATAACTGACCTCAGGATTATTGTCGCAGTTTCCTTTGAGCGGGATCCATCAGGCTATGTTGAGGTTTTCCGTAGTCAGTGATGGAATATACGATAAGTTGAGTATTATATATCCGGCTCAGGTAATTGAACTGTGAATCCAGATACGTCATATTGATAGATTGTTTACAACATCTACGACTCTGCTGAGTACAGCATGATACAACGGTTCAGAAAACAACAGAAAAGTGATTTTTCCGGAAGATTAACCCGCTTTGGACAATGGTTTGAATCTGAGCTGGGTCAGGAACTGCTGGCTTCAGAGTGCCATGGTCTCGATCATGAGCTTCGTACGGTGTTTGGTTACCATTGTTGCCAATACAGTGTGTCGCCTGACTCAGAACTTCTAAAAAACACGCAGATCAGAAAACAGTTTGTTTTGAATCCGTTCCCTATGGACCGGGTAGTTCAGCCTCTGGTTGTTTCTGAGCCGTACGGGTGGCCTGTGACACCAGGAAGTCTGGATCTTGCTTTGTTGCACCATACGTTGGAAATAGCCGATAGCCCGCACCGGTTGCTCAGTGAGGCTGCAAATACCATTATTCCGGAAGGGAAATTAATTATAATTGGCTTCAATCCCATTAGTCTTACCAGCATGACACGGTGGCTCTTACCGGGGCAGCGAAGTTTTTTTTCAGATGTTAATTTTCTCAGTAGTCACAGGTTAAAAGATTGGCTGACTCTGCTTAATTTTAATGTGGAAAAAGTGCATTTTGGCGGATATTTTTTTCCGTTCAAACGGTTGATGAAAGCAGGGCGTACCAAGCGATTGGAAGAGCAGTGCAATTACCTGCATCTACCATTTGGTGGATATTATATGATTGTTGCGACTCGTCTCGCGCCAGGAATGACGCCTTTACGTTATCGCTGGCCAGAAATGCGACCTTCTCTTGTGGGTAGCAGGGTCGCAAGACCCAGTGCCAGTCGTTATAAAGTGAGACCTAAAAACCCAGATGTACGGAGATGAAAATTGAATCAGCTCGTTGAGCTTTTTACTGATGGTGCCTGTAAAGGAAATCCAGGTCCTGGAGGCTGGGGCGCACTCCTTCGTTTCGGCGATGTTGAGAAAAAGCTTCATGGTGGTGAATTTGAAACGACCAATAATCGCATGGAATTGCAGGCAGCCATTGAAGGGTTGTCAGCATTGAAACGATCCTGCAAGGTCAGACTGACTACAGATTCCCAATATGTGCGAAAAGGTATTACCGAGTGGCTTAAAGGCTGGAAGCGTAAGAACTGGAAAACAGCTGCGGGAAAAGCGGTGAAAAATCAAGACTTATGGCAACTACTGGATGAGCAGAATCAGCGACACGATATTGAGTGGTGCTGGGTCAAAGGTCATGCTGGTCATAGAGAGAACGAAATTGCAGATGATCTCGCCTGCCAGGGCGCAGAAGAGCATCGGTCCGGCAGCAAAATACAGAAGGGGTGATCTGTAATGAGACAAATAGTACTGGATACAGAAACTACCGGCATCGACCCCAGGCAGGGGCACCGAATTATTGAGATCGGTTGTATTGAACTTATTGAGCGAAGACTGACAGGCAATCATTATCATACCTATATAAATCCTCAGCGGGTTGTAGAGCAGGAAGCTATTGGTGTTCATGGTATTACCAATGAGTACCTGAAAGATAAGCCATTGTTTTCAGCCATAGCGGATGAATTTCTGGAATTTATTAAAGGGGCAGAGTTAATTATTCATAATGCACCCTTTGACGTTGGTTTTATTGATCACGAATTCAGGCTGTTAAAGAAAGGCCATGGCACTGTGGCTGATCATTGTTCGGTGATTGACACTCTGGTTATGGCCAGAAGTAAGCACCCCGGACAGAAAAACAATCTTGACGCACTGTGCAAACGCTATTTCATCGATAACTCTTCCCGGACTTTACACGGGGCATTGCTTGACTCCGAAATTCTTGCTGAAGTCTTTCTGGGGATGACGGGTGGGCAGACTGCATTGTCATTGAATGACGATGAAGGTGATGGAGGACAAGGAAAACCTGGAGCGGCCATTCGTCGTTTGCCACGGGAACGACGTCCACTCAAGGTACTGGCTGCGTCGGCTGAAGAGAATGATCACCATCAACGTAAACTTGAACAGATCGAGGCTAAGTCAGGGCAGTGTCTCTGGCTGAAGTCATCGTAATATCTCTACGGAAAAATAATGTCAGTCAATCTTATAAATCAGTACATTCCTGCTGAAGGGTGGAACCCTGAAGCGGTTCCCGAAAAATGGCTTCTTTTTAGTGACGGTAAAATTGTCCTTCCCCTGAACGAAGGCTTGTACTGGACTGATATAATCCGATTTTCTCCGGATCATTTTAAGAGTGCTCCCATAGTCACTGGAAGTATTCAGGGTCATAATCTGGCTGTGGCCGAACTGTGTTCAGCACCTGAAGGTCTAAACTGCGTTTCCATTCGTTCAGTAATGGAAACGCATTCAGATGTTTTCAGTCTGCTTAGTCATGCTTTACAGTTGATCACCGCCATGAAAGCACATCGCTTTTGCGGTCAATGTGGCGACAAATGTTTACCGAAAACAGGGGAGTGGGCGACGGTCTGTCAGCAGTGCAACACTCATTTCTATCCGAGAATATCGCCGTGTATCATCGTGCTTGTTACCCGTGGGGATGAAGTTTTTCTGGTAAAACATATTCGCCATGGAAAAGAATCAGCGATGTTTACACTTATGGCTGGTTTTGTTGAACCCGGTGAGAGTGTTGAGAATGCAGTGCACAGGGAGGTAAAAGAAGAATCAGGTCTTGAACTGGGCGAGTTGAAGTATTGTTTCAGTCAAAGCTGGCCATTCCCTCATGCATTAATGATGGGGTTTCATGCAGAGTATAAATCTGGCGAGATAAATCTGGCTCAAGATGAGCTGTGTGAAGGTGAATGGTTTCATAAGAACCATCTTCCTGAAATACCACCAGAATTCACTATTTCAAGGCAATTGATTGATTGTCATTTATGATATTATACAATCATATTCTGTCTTTATAATCTATATCAGCGAAATCTTACACAGGTTAATTAACTGCGATAGAAAAAGAGGGTGAATTGATCATCCTGAGTTTTCAACCAGATGCGCAATGATGCCGCGATTCTCCTGAAAATCAGTTATCCTATGAGCGGGTATAATTTTAGATCCTGTGTGACAGGGTTTACTGATCGATAAATAATCTGGAGGTTCCGTTGGAGTACTTTGCCGAATTTTTACTTTTCCTGGCAAAAACAGTCACCATCGTTGGTGGTCTGGTCATGCTTGTTGCACTGATATCTGCTATCGGTCAGAAAACCAAAAAATTGCATAAAGGACATCTCGAAGTTACAAAGCTGAATGAGCATTTTGATCACCTTAAAAATGATCTTAAGCACGTTCTTCTGGATAAAGATGAACTTAAGAGCATTGAGAAAGAAGAGAAGAAACAGGCAAAAAAAGATAAGAAGAAGAAAGATAAAAATGAGGTGAAAGAAAGTAAACCCAGACTCTTTGTCCTTGATTTTAATGGTGATATCAAAGCCTCTGCTGTCAAATCTCTGCGTGAAGAAATTACTGCTGTTCTGGCATTGGCCAGAGATAAGGATGAAGTGGTTGTTCGTCTGGAGAGTGGTGGTGGCATGGTTCATTCCTATGGTCTTGCATCATCGCAATTGAAGCGAATAACCGATAAAGGTATCAACCTTACAGTGACGGTCGACAAAGTCGCTGCAAGTGGCGGTTATATGATGGCCTGTACCGCTGATAAAATTGTAGCTGCCCCCTTTGCCATTCTCGGTTCTGTTGGTGTTATGGCTCAATTACCCAATTTTCATCGTCTTTTGAAGAAAAATGATATCGATGTTGAACTGCATACTGCCGGTGAATACAAACGAACATTGACGGTCTTCGGCGAAAATAACGAAAAAGGGCGTGAAAAATTTAAAAAGGATATGGAAGATACTCATGTTCTGTTTAAGGATTTTGTTAAGGGTGAGCGTGATCAGATTGACATCGAAGAAATTGCTACGGGCGAGATCTGGTATGGTAAGAAAGCGCTGGAAATGAAGCTCGTTGATGAATTGAAAACCAGTGATGAATATATTTATCAAAATGTTGAAAACAGTGATCTGATACATGTTTCTTATGTAGTAAAAAAAGGAGTAGCGAATAAATTGGGTCTGGCTGCAGAAAGCGCTATTGAAGAAACATTGGTGAAATGGTGGGGACGACTTGCTTTCAGCCGATTCTTTTCCTGATTTATAGCTATCGCTTTTTCTAAATCACCCTGGTATTCACCTATTGAAGACCAGGGGATTACTCAATCTCTTCTTAAATCTTCTGAAATTGCTATCGGTGATTCAAACCTGAATACAACCACGTAGGAAGAAAGTATCAGGGTAATGATCGCTGTGGCCTGTATGACATGAGAGCTGACCTCTCCAATAAGGTACTGACTGGCCGCCAGGGCTGCAATCAGAATAGAAAATTCACTGGTCTGGCCTAGCCTGAAGCCGACCTCCCAGGCAGTTGATTTTTTCTCACTAACGCCTCTCAGAAGAAATCCGAAAATTACCGGTTTACTGATGATCACCACAATACTCATTACCATTGCTGGTAATAATACCTGTTGCCAGAGATCCAGATTAAATCCTGCCCCAATTGAAAAGAAAAAGAGTATGAGAAAGAAGTCCCGTAACGGTTTCAGATTGATGGCTATGTACTGTGATATCGGACTGGTTGCAATACTGATACCGGCGATAAAAGCGCCAATCTCATAGGAAAGATTGAGTGAATGGGCTAATTCGGCGAAACCAAGACACCATCCGAGTGCCAGTAGAAAAAGATATTCATGGAAACGATCAAATCGTGCCATTAATGATAATAATATGTATTTAACCATTAAAATTGCACAGGTGATAAGAAGCGGCAGGGCAACAAGAGCCATCAGAATTTCTGTATAACCACTGGCGCGGGTCGGATCAAAATTGTACAGCAGTAATAACACAAGTATTGCCATGAGATCCTGGAGCAATAACAGACTCACCAGAATTTCACCGGTATGTTTATGATGGAGAACAGTAGTAGGAAGCAGCTTGATCCCGATTATGGTGCTCGAAAACATCATGGTTGCGCCGGTAACGATGGCTTCCTGTTGAGTAAACCCAAATAAAAGACCTAATCCATAGCCTGTAAATGCAAATAATAATGAGCTGCCAATGCCAACTGTAGCGGTTTTTCTGAGAAGGTTTCCAAGGTGTGCTGGTTGCATATCCAGCCCGAGCAGAAATAGCAGGAATATTATTCCTACATGAGATATGTCGTTGAGTAATTCGGTATCCGTTACTAATTCCAGTCCATAAGGGCCAAGAATTGCTCCAAGAACAATATACGCAACCAGGAGTGGCTGGCGGGTAAACAGAGCCGCCGTTGCTAGAAATGCTGCGCCGGTAAAAATAAGAAAAAATGAGAAGAGCAATGAACCACTTTCCATAATCAGGCTCTATATTTGTGAATAAACAGTATAACCTGTTCGGTCAGGCTGTCAGGGTTAACTCATCGAAGGTGATCAGTGTAAGCCAGGGCAGTTCTGAAACAGGAAAGAATATAGGAAAGATATCACAATAAATGAAGGGAGTTGGATTGTCTTGAATAAAGCAAGACAATCCTGAACGGGAGTACTACATTAATTTCTGATTTTGAAAACAGGTTCGGTTCTGTCACTAGCGATCTGATAAGTATCTGTAAAGCTATTCAGAGCATCCAGTGCTGCTTGAGGATTCTGATCCTGACGCAAATCAAAACTGTTAAAGCCGCAGCGTTTCAGGAAAAATAACTGGTCGACCAGAACGTCACCAATAGCCCTTAACTCACCATGAAAATCCAGCTTGTCCCGGAGGATTCTTGCAGAAGAATACCCTCGTCCGTCTGCAAATTTAGGGAAGTTAATGGCAATTATTGAGAGATCTCTGAGAGAGTCAGCTATCAAGCCAGGTTCATCATCGCTATCCAGCCAAACGCCTATATTGCCTGCAGTTTGTCTGAGTTGCCTTCCAGATTCAATCCAGATAGAAGCGGGTACAAGCCAGTTTCCTGACTGAATACCGTCTGATGGCTGGCCCTTCGGTAGAAGTTGAAATTCATCATCCACCATCTGATTGCCTTTAAGCAGCTTTTGCATAAACTTTCTCCTTAAATGGCACGATACCTATTCGACGATAGGTATCGATAAAACGCTCCTCATTTTCACGATTCTCAATATAGATGGCGAGAATTTTGCTGATGACGGCAGGTACAGCATCCATTTTGAATGATGGGCCTATAATCTTTCCAAGTGAAGCATCATTTCCGGAAGAACCACCAAGCTGTACCTGATAATATTCTTCACCTTTTCGGTCGACCCCGAGAATACCGATGTGACCCACATGGTGATGTGCACAGGCATTCATGCAGCCTGAGATATTCAAATCAAGTTCGCCAATATCATGGAGAAAATCAACATCGTCAAAGGTGCGCTGAATCATTTCTGATAGTGGTATCGACCTTGCGTTTGCAAGGGCACAAAAATCACCACCCGGACAGCAGATAACATCAGTCAGCAAGCCACGATTCGGTGTTGCAAGATTCAGAGTTGCCAGCTTGGACCAAAGTTCCTGCAGTTGATCCTGTCGTACATCAGAAAAAATCAGATTCTGTTCATGGCTGACTCTCAGTTCGCCAAAACTGTATTGATCAGCCAGATCCGCTACAGCGTCAAGTTGTTCAGCACTGGCATCGCCTGGGGCATCCGCCGTGGCTTTCAGGGTGAGAGTGACCGATGCATAGCCGCTGACTTTATGTTGACTGACATTCTGTTTAAGCCAGAGTTGAAAGTCTGTGGTGCCACTCAGCGACAAATGGTTGAAATCCTGATCATCAAGGGCAATATACTGAGGCGCTGTGAAAAAAGAACTGACACGTTCGATCTCAGAGGAGGGAAGTGTTGATTCTCCTCCCTTTGCTGGTTGCCATTCTTCTTCAACTTTTTGAGCAAATACCTCAGGCGTCATGGCCTTAACCAGAATTTTGATTCTGGCTTTGTATTTATTATCTCGACGGCCATAGCGGTTATAAACGCGTAATACGGCATCCAGATAACTGAGCAGGTGTTCCGGTTCCAGTGATTCCTTGATCACTGATCCAGTCATTGGTGTCCTTCCAAGCCCGCCACCAGCAAGAATGGAAAAACGAATCTGTTGTTGATCATTCAGAAATGCGTGAACACCTATATCGTGTACACGGGTTGCTGCCCGATCCTGCTTTGATCCTGACACGGCAATTTTGAATTTTCTGGGCAAAAATGCAAATTCCGGATGCAGTGTTGACCACTGACGAATGATTTCACACCAGGGACGCGGGTCAATAACTTCATCATGGGCGACACCGGCAAATTGATCTGTGGTGGTGTTGCGAATACAGTTACCACTGGTCTGTATGGCGTGCATTTCAACACTGGCCAGTTGTTCCAGAATATCAGGTACTTCTTCCAGAAGAGGCCAATTTAACTGTACATTCTGGCGTGTTGTAAAATGAACATACCCTTTATCATATTGTCGGGAAATCATTGCCAGTTTGCGAAGCTGCACGGTACTCATCATGCCATAGGGCACAGCTATGCGAAGCATAGGAGCGAATCGCTGGATATAAAGTCCGTTTTGTAGACGAAGAGGCAGGAATTCTTCTTCTGGCAAATCTCCTGCCAGAAAGCGCAGGGTTTGATCCCTAAACTGCCGCACTCTTTCATCGACAATACGCTGGTCGTAATCGTCGTATCTGTACATTGGGCTTTCTACTTGTAATCATCAATCGGTTTGCTGAGGTAGGAAGCATACTCGTTTTTGTTATTCATAATAGAACTATTTATTTATATATCTAGACGGAAAATGAATAAATATTGGCGTTGTGTCCAGTTGTTGTTAGAGTGTTCGCTGGCTAGTTGAACGCGTGATTATGCAGTAGTGATAATTACAATAAGAATCGCATAAATACACAGATAGTTTTGTTAGTGGAGTCGAGATAAAAATGAGTCAGAGTAAACCATTTAAAGATAGTGCTGTTGATGCAGTATCAGCTATCGCTGTCATCATTCTGGTGGTCGTCACAGCGGTATACTGGGTCAGTCATCAGTAGAATGTAGTCGTTGTGCTATTTTGATTGGCGATTAAAGCTGTACGCCGGTTTTTTTTAATTCGTTGGTTCTGACCTGGATTTCCACTTTTACAATATTCCTTTCTTTTATTGATTCACTTTTATCAAATATGTGTATTTCCGTCTTTCAGGGCACGAATTACCTGTAAAATGGCATAAATATGTCATATTTTCGGATAAAGTCGGGAATTTTCTATGAATAAAAGGTAATATATTCTTTTATACCTGTAGACAGTGAATTCAGGATGAATATTATAGATACAGGCCAGTCGCGATCAACCGAGAATTCAGATTTACGCTGGACTCTTGAGAACTTGGCTAACAGTAATAGTGCTGTAGAGTTTCTTCGAAGTGTAAAAGATGGATTCTGTGTGCATTCCGGAACAGTCTCGCAACTCTATGGTAGTTATGACTGTTATGAAACCACTGACAGACTGTTCAGTCATGCTGCAGTGCTGGTGATTCTGCCAACACCTGAAGATCATACATTTACGTTTAACCGTATTCCTCCTGAACTGGTTAAACCCACTGGATGTAATATATTTTCAGGGAAATTTCTTGGCAAGGAAGGTCTTGTTGCCAGCCTGAGACTAAAAAATGGTAAAACCAAAATTATTCCGGCCTCCAGTGCCCTTAACCTGTTTTACCGCCATAACCGGCTTTTTTGTCCGGTCGTCACCCGGGGAGATTTAAGGGAATTTCCGCAGAAAGCCATTCCCTATCTTCATCTTCACCAGGTCAGGGTCAAACAGCTGGCCGTTTCAGAATTAACCCGAAGCAGTCTCGTCGAAATGACCATGACCAAGTTCAGTAGAATATGTAAAGCCACTGACATTTAAGTATTATGACGTTGGCTGATTACGTAAAACCTGTAAGTGCTCCTGAATAATGCTTTTTACCCGATGTGTCAGCCACTGCATACGGGGATGATGCTCATCCCTGTGTCTAAACACCATTTCAATATTAAAGTCATCAATGGGAATAGGGGGTTTGCACATAACCAGCTGATCCATAAATATCTCAGTCCTCCCCATCATTTCTGCCATTACGGACAACAATCGTCGTCCGGTTAATAAATGCCTTAATGTCAAAAACGGTGATGATCCTAAAACAACCCGTCGCTGTTTATTTATTTTTTCCAGAGTTTTATCAACTGGACTGGATAGCTCACCTGTTGCTGTTACCATTGCCTGGGGCGTCGCCAGATAGTCATCCAGAGAGATAGGCAAATCTACCTTCAGAACGGAATTATCGAAGAGGCATACATGTCGTTCCCGATACAGAGTCACTCTACTCAGGTTATCGGATAACCGGTTAAAGACACCAATAGCCAGATCTGTGTTTCCCTGCATCAATGCATCACAGCAGTTTTTTGAATCTATGGCCTGAAATACTATTTTTGCATCAGGTGCTTCCGCGATGAGTTGATCGTAGAGTACTGGTCCAAACACCAGTTCTGCATAGTCGCTCAATCCAATAATTATTCTTTCATGGCTTAATGCAGGATCAAAGTCTTGGGGAAAAAGGATCTCTTCCTTTATCACCGAGAGAACAGAGTTCACCTTGGTTGATAATTCCTCGGCTCTGAACGTAGGAACCATAATATTTCCCTGACGCTCAAACAACGGATCATTGAGCAGTTTTCGCAGCCGGTTCAGATTATAGCTCATGGCCGATTGACCTATGAACAACGACTCTGCGGCCCTGGAGACACTTCGATGCTTAAGCATGGCTTCGAATGTCAGCAGTAAATTGAGGTCTATTCCTAGCCAATTGATATTACTCATAACCTCTAACCAGACAATCAATTTAATTGATATAAAAGACCATCGTACAATAGCTAACAAGTCCCCAATAGAGAAGTACGGCTTGTCCGTGTATCAACCTGATTATGTATGGTGAAGAAATAACAGCGACGTCTGCAAGTCAAGTTAGCAGACTACGAAAGCTTTCCTCAGGAAAATTTGAAACAGACAGCCGCAATATTCAGACAGGCGATATATTCGTATGCCGGCAGGGGTTGACCAGAGACAGTCATGATTTTTTTGAGGACGCCATCAAACGCGGTGCTTCCGGGTTGATTACCACTCGTAAACTGGATACTGATATTCCCAGTATTGAGACTCCCGGATTTTCAGCATCTGTTAACCTGATCAGCGAATATTATCAGCACCCACAGGATAGTCTTTTCAATATTGGCGTAACCGGCACTAACGGTAAGACCACGGTTGCCTATAGCCTGAAACAGCTCATTGACAGGAAAACCAGGGCAGCTTACACAGGAACCCTGGGGTGCCAGTTTGATAATAAAAATGGCCATCTGGTGAATACCACACCCGATGCCATCACACTTCTTAACCTGATGAATGAAATGAACCGCCGCGCTGTGACCCATCATGTTATGGAAGTCAGTAGCCATGCCCTGGACCAGGACCGGGTGAGCATAATTAATTATGATGTAATTATATTTACCAATCTTGGTCAGGATCATCTTGATTATCATGGCAGCCGGGATGAATACGTTCAGGCAAAGCTGAGACTAACTGATCGACTGAAGCCTGGCGGTACAGCGGTGATTAATCTGGATGATCCGATGGCCCCTGCCATTATCGGACGCTGCAGGGGCAGGGCCAATATCATTACCTTTGGTTGTCGCAACAGGAAAGCTGATTTGTTTGCTTCTGAAATTCATTCTTCCTGTGATGGCGGACAGTTCATACTTAACTATCAGGGGCAGACAATCCCCATACGAACCCCACTGCCTTTCACGTTTAATATCGAGAACAGTCTTGTCATTCTGGCCGTATTGAGTTCGATTTACAGTTTGATTACAGCGGTTGATCTGCTGGAAAAACTTGAACCGGTTCCTGGTCGTTGTGAAGTGATTAATTTTCAGAATGGTGCTTCCGCGATTATTGATTATGCCCATAACCGGGACAGTCTTGAATCTCTTCTCCGTAATGCCCGTCAGCACACTCGGGGAAAAATATCCATGGTTGTGGGTGTGACCGGTGATCGTTTACTGGACGCTGAAAGTATTGGTGAAGTTTGTAGCAGGTTGTCTGATGAAGTGTATTTTACCAATGATAATCCATTGGGTTTTGAGCCGGAAAGTATTGTGCACGCCATGTCCCGCAGGGCAGATCCTTCACGTTATTTGATAGAGCTTGATCGTTGTGTAGCCATTCAGAAAGCTATGGCAAAACTGAATTCAGGTGATCTTCTGCTGGTATGTGGAAAAGGTTATGAAGAATATGAGTACATGGGCTCAGATAAGGGTAATCCAGTTCCCTATATAGGGGATTCAGAGGCAATACAGGCCGCTGCCAGACAATATGGTCTGAATAATTGGTAGTGGGTTAAACCTGTTAAATTGCATGAATATCAATCCCGAATTCCAATTTATTTATCAAAAGACCAATCACGATATCGTGCATTTTCTCTGATTTTGAAAAGCAAATTGTTTTACGAGCTAAACGCTTAATTCTAGTCCTGAAGTTGAGGTTTTTTCTCTCAATTTTTTGTGTATTTGTTTTCCCTACAACATGCTCTGCTGGATTAAGATGCCGATCATATGCACCCCAATTATCAGTATAAAATCTCTTTATATTAAATGGAGCGAGCAGCTCTTTTAGAGTCTTAAATACCTTGTCAGTTCGCTTTCCAAAGGCATAAGCAAGAACCGTATTGGTGGTATGGTCAACTGCGTGCCAAAGCCAGCGCTGGTTAAATTTACTATTAACAAATGACCATTGCTCATCAAGCTCTGCCTCTTCGCAGGCAGGCTCTAGATGTATATTACTCTCATCTCCAAGCTCCATTGTGCGGATATTAGGATTAACTTTGATGGCTCTTCCCTAATTTTAGTGGGTGATTTAATCTATATTGAACACTTCAAGGCAAGGATGCCGACATGCGCGATAAAGAACTCTACTCTAAAATACTTGGCGTTGAAACTCCGTGGCATGTCGCTCACGTGGAACTCTCCATTACTGAAGGAAAAGTCGAAATCTTTCTCGAACATGATGGCAAAAAGCCTTCTAAATGCAGTGTTTGTGATAAACCCTCTCCGGGTTACGATCGACGTCAGAAGAAGTGGCGGCATCTGGATACCTGCCAGTTTCAAACCATCCTTATTGCTGATGTTCCGCGTACACAATGTTCCGATCACGGTGTAAAAACAATACAGGTTCCATGGGCTGAACCGAACTCTGGTTTTACGGCCTTGTTTGAAGCACTTGTTATTGACTGGCTGAAAGAGGCAACAACCAGTGCAGTTGCCCAACAAATGAAGCTTAGCTGGAATGCCATCGACGGTATCCAACAGCGTGCAGTAGCGAGAGGTCTGGCACGCAGAGTACACGACAATCCCAAACGGTTAGCCGTTGACGAAACCTCATTCCAGAAGAGACGTGAGTACGTCACTGTGGTTACAGATCATGAAAAAGGCATTGTTTTACATTTGGCCGACAACCATAAAGCTGACAGCCTCAATGAGTACTTTGAGACCCTGACGCCAGACCAGAAAGCCGGTATTGAATGCGTTACCATGGATATGTGGAAGCCCTTTATCAAGGCAGTCACATTGCATGTGCCAGAAGCCAGGGAGCGAATAGCATTTGACAAGTTCCATGTTGCCCAGTACTTAGGCAATGCGGTCAATAAAGTTCGCATAGAAGAGCATAAAGCGCTTATGTCTACAGGGTCAGACTTACTCAAAGGTACCCGGTTTGACTGGCTAACAAATCCTGAAAATATGAGCGATGAAAAGTGGGAAGCGTTCGAGCCGTTGCGTGATTCAAAGCTGAAAACAGCACGAGCCTGGGCCATCAAAGAGATGGCGATGACACTGTGGAATTACACATCACGAGCTTGGGCTATCAAGGCATGGAAACGGTGGCTGAGCTGGGCACTGAGGTGTCGGCTTGAACCTGTTCGTAAAGTGGCCAAGATGATCAAAGAACACCTGTGGGGAATTATTAACGCAATAGTTCTGAAAGCCGACAATGGCCGTGCAGAAGGCATGAATGGAAAGATACAGCGACTCAAGGGTCGAGCCTACGGCTACAGAAACAGAGAAAGGTTCAACTGCCTGAGCGGTGTCCGGCACTGCAATTTACTTTCATTGTGGTGGCCTTGATCTTTATCCAAGAGGGGTGAAGCGCTGAAATTTACCCACTAAAATCAGGGAAGAGCCCTTCTTTATATTGAGCGTTGGTTAACAGCGCCGATTCAACTAAGCGACGGCACAACGATCAGACGTGAAAGAGGCGTGCCTCAAGGTGGTGTAATCAGTCCCGTATTAAGTAATCTGTTTATGTACTATGTCTACGACAAATGGATGGAGAAGAACTTTCCACATACTCCCATATGTCGGTACGCCGACGACGGGCTTGCCCATTGTCACAGTGAGAAAGAGGCAGAAACACTAAAAGCCTTGTTGGCTGAACGGCTGCTTGAATGTGGTCTGGAAATGCACCCTGAGAAGACAAAGATTGTTTACTGTAAAGACGACGACAGGAAGGAAGAACACCCTGTTACCAGTTTTGACTTTTTGGGATATACCTTTCGTCCGAGAAGATCGAAAAACCGATGGGGCAAGTTCTTCATAAACTTCAGTCCGGCGATGAGCGCCAAAGCAGGCAAGGCGATTAGGAAGGAAGTAAGGCGCTGGAAATTGCATTTACGCAGCGATAAAACTCTCCCTGATTTAGCCCGAATGTTCAGGGCGCAGCTCCAAGGCTGGATAAACTACTATGGTCGTTTCTACAAGTCAGCTATGTACCCAACATTACGTCATGTAAATCGAAAGCTTACATTGTGGGCAACGAGGAAGTACAAAAAGCTGAAAGGCCACAGACGACGTGCTGAGCACAGGTTAGGAGAGATCGCGATGAAATTTCCTAATCTGTTTCCGCACTGGAAACTGGGTGTCAGGCCGTCGGTTGGATGATGGGAGCCGGATGAGCTGAGAGGTTCAAGTCCGGTTCTGAGAGAGCCTGGGGGGGGTGGTTCCCATGGGCTACTCACCCGCTAATCCACTGTTGCAGTAAGCAAGAAGCTGAGTTTGTACTGGAAGCAATAAGAGGTCGTTTATTCGACTGTGGTCTTACATTGCATCCGGTGAAAACAAAGCTGGTTTACTGTAAAGCTTCGGGGAGACCGGAGAAGCATGAACACACGTCGTTTGATTTTCTCAGTTATACCTTCCGGGCCAGAATAGTTCGTAGCCGGTATGGGAATTACTTCGCTGGTTTTCTTCCTGCAATGAGCAGAGCTGCGGCTCAGCGCATACGGGATACCATAAAAGAACTGGCTATTCCCACGAAACGATCAGGGTATTCACTTCCAGCGTTGGCAAAGCTGATCAATCCTTATGTTCAGGGTTGGATCAATTACTTTGGAGAATTCTACCCTTCAGAAATGAAGAAGGTTCTGTACTACGTGGAAGAAACACTGGTTCGTTGGGCGATGGGCAAGTACAAGAAATTGCGGGGTCACAAAGTGCGAGCGGCTCGAACGTTGGGACGCATAGCGCGCAGAGTTCCCATGTTAATGGCACATTGGCGAATAGGCATGCTGCCAGCGGTTGGATAAGAAGAGCCGGCCCCATGACGGGAGGCTGTCAAGTCCGGTTCTGTGAGCGCCTGAAGGGGAGGTTCCTGTGGGCTACTCACCGTGTGCTTGGATTTCAATACCGTTCAGATGGACTGCATTTTATGGCAGCCCTAAAAGATCGGTTAGGAAAGTTTGGCCTGAGTTTGAACGGTGAGAAAACAAAGCTGTTAGAGTTTGGTCGATTTGCAATCAGTAACAGAAAGGAGAGGAGACAGGGGAAGCCCGATACCTTCGATTTTCTGGGCTTTACACACATCTGCTCAGTACGCCGTTCAGACGGAGGATTCATGCTGAAACGATTTACGATAGCCAAGAAGCTGAGAGCAAAAATCAAAGACATAAAACAGACTTTACTGAAAAACCGGCACAGGGATATATTCGAACAGGGTAAATGGCTGAAAAGCGTAGTTCAGGGACACAATAATTATTTTGCAGTTCCCGGCAATCTTAAAGCATTAAACCAGTTTCGTAGAGAAGTCTGCAGAGCTTGGGTAAAGGCATTAAGAAAGCGCAGTCAAAAACACCGCATAACATGGATGAAAATGCAGAAGGTCTTCAAACTGTTTATCCCAAGCGCGAAAATACTCCATCCATATCCAAGTATGCGACAGTGTGTTTGATTTTCCGTAGGAGCCGTATGCATTAGTAGTGCCCGTACGGATCTGGTGTGCCACGAGAGCAGAGTCGGTCTGCTCGTAACTGTAATTGAGATGGAGGAAGACCCTCCGGTGGCGGCTTCTGGAAGCGACCACCAAACCACTGTGAGCTGCGTTGGTTAAGAGTCAGGGTGGTGAGCATCACAGAAAAGGCGCAACAAGATTGCGTCAGGTATGAAGTCTGGAGATGAACGCAAGTGAACCAATGATGACGTGTCGTAAGCGTGTACATTGACATCAAAAATGGAGGGCAGATCCACTCCATGATGAGTTCAGGAGAAACCCAGTTACTGCCTGAGCGGTGTCCGGCATAAAGTTGGCATGAACATATTTCAGGCTCTTTTGCGGAACGTGGGAACCTGTCGTTCTGATGTTAAGGGAGCGAGCCAAGCAGATGAACTGTGGAGGCTTTGAGTACCGATACAGAGCACAGGGGCGGATTAGTCCGTAGTAGTGATGAAGCTTCCGTAATGGAAGTGGAGCGAAGGGGCTGACTTATCCAGCGGAGGGAATAGATCAACCAGCGTTTAATTTGTGGGATGAGTCTATGACTGAAGCAAAACCGTTCACAATTTCTAAAGGGCTTGTTTGGCAAGCCTGGCTGAGAGTGAAAGCTAACAAGGGAGCTGCCGGAGCTGATGGTCAGTCACTGGCTGACTATGAGCGCAATCTTGGCGGTAGCCTGTACAACTCTTGAGCATGAAGAGGGGAACAGGATGTCATCGGGAAGCTACTTCCCGCCCCCCGTCATGCGTGTAGACATCAAAAAAGAAAGATGGAGGCACGAGACCGCTGGGCATCCCGACAGTAGCGGATCGCATAGCTCAAACGGTGGTAAAATTGATCGTAGAGCCATTAGTGGAACCTGTATTTCACGAAAACTCCTACGGTTATAGGCCGAATCGGTCAGCACATGATGCGCTGGCGGTCGCCCGTAAACGTTGTTGGCGAAGAGACTGGGTAATTGATCTGGATATCAAGGGATTCTTTGACAATCTTGACCATGACCTCATGATGCGAGCCGTTGAACACCACATTAAGGAATCTTGGGTTTTACTGTATATAAAACGTTGGCTTCAAGCTCCGGTTGAGAGTGAAGGTGAGCAAATTGAGAGAACGAAAGGAACGCCGCACGACTGCATGGATGCAGGAGGTAGAGCAATGCAGGAGCAATTGCCGAGGGTGGAGTTATCAGCCCATTACTGGCTAACTTGTTCATGCATTATGCGTTTGATCAGTGGTTAGAGCGCAATATCCAGAATGTCTGGTTTGAGCGTTTTGCTGATGATGCGTTGGTGCACTGTCATACAAAACAGGAAGCGGAGTCAGTGCTGGAGAGGATAAGGCTCCGGTTATCAGACTGTGGTCTTACACTACATCCAGTAAAGACGAAGCTGATTTATTGCAAGGACGCAGACAGGCCAGAACAGCATGAACATACATCCTTTGATTTTCTCAGTTACACCTTCCGACCCAGAATGGCTCGAAGTCGTAGCGGGAGATATTTCGTGAGCTTCCTTCCTGCAATAAGCAAAGCTTCGGCTCAGCATATTCGGGACACTATAAGGGAGTTAGAGATACCCACCAAGCGATCGAGATATTCACTGCCTGAGATAGCCAAGCTGATCAATCCCTATGTACGGGGCTGGATCAATTACTTTGGGAAATTCTATCCCTCAGAAATGAAGAAAGCTTTGTATTACGTGGAAGCGACGCTGGTTAGGTGGGCTATGGGTAAATACAAGAAATTGCGGGGACATAAAGTGCGAGCCGCTCGTTGTTTAGGGCGTATTGCACATAGAGTTCCGATGTTAATGGCGCATTGGCGAATAGGCATGCTGCCAGCGGTTGGATAAGAAGAGCCGGATGATAGGAGACTATCAAGTCCGGTTCTGTGAGCAGCGGAAGGGGAGGTTCCTACCGCTGACTCGACTGCCGGAGGGGTGATGAACTGTCAATAAATTGCTGGTAAATCAACCCTTTACGGCGATTATATTTGACCTGAACTAAATCTGTTCTATCTTTCTCCTGCCGCTGATTTTCATCCCAGGAGAAGCTATGACCCGTGCCCGTAGAAGTCTGATTGATCGTGCCAGTACGCCTTACTACCACTGTATAGCCCGCTGTGTCCGGCGTGCTTTTCTCTGTGGTAAGGATAATTTTTCCGGTAAGAGTTACGAGCATCGTCGTCAGTGGGTGGTGGATCGTCTGGATGCGCTCGATGCATCCGCTTGATACTGGTGATGAGAAACCGGTAAGCAAGAGTTCTGCGACTCGATATCAGGGAACAACATTGGTTTTATATACAAGTTTATTAGTGGTGATAGAGTCTGGACTAGCTAATCGATAAAGTGATAATAAACGCTGTGGAAAGGTATTAATTTTCTTTCCTTGTTAAGGAACCATAATTACAAGTTTTCATGGGTTTCCCCTCTGATTTCGATAGGGTGGCTTTCTTGATTGTAAGTTAGTGTCCAACCTTGCTTTTTAAGCATGGATATCATGTTGTCAGGACCAAATAAATGCGCTGCACCCACCATGGCAAAACAGCTCTTCTCCGGATTTTCATTGGCCCATTGCTCCAGTCGTGTAACCATCATTTCGTTTCGTCTCTTCATAATTTTTTGCTCGAGAGGGCTTCTGCATATTTTTTGTGGTGTTACAGGTAACCGCCTGTTGCTTTGAATATCAGCAATCTTTGAGGAGTATTGATCAAAATTTTCGAGTGCCCAATTCAGGAATGGTTTAACTTGCTCCAGAGTTGCTACTTCATATGCAACTAATTCTCTTCTGGATTCGACTGTTTCCAGGCTGAAAAAGCCCTGATCGCCGGGGTTTGCGAAATCTTTAACGGAGGATTCCATATCCTGAGCCTTGAATCCGGCTGAAACCAGTACACTACAGGACATGAGGTCGGGGGTATTACACAACGGATATTTTAATACATCTGTAAAGGAGCATCTTAATATCTCACTGAATGCTTTCAGCCTTGCCACTGCAACAGGTGAAAGTTCGTGTAAAATATCGCTGATGCTTGGTTGCAGAGCTTTATCATAGATCTTGTCGACCTCCGTATACCCTGATGAATGAGTATCAGCGGCTATTTCAAAAGCAAGAGTATCGCTTTGCCTGATTGCATTCTCGACCTGTTGCCGAACAGGCAGGTTCCATAAATCAGTGGTATGTACGCTTCCATATAAAAAAGAAGCTGGAGACTCTGCTGTTTTTCTGAATTTCCACAGAGGAGTGCGGTCCGGTAAGGAAACCAGATGTTTTAGTCTATTGGCTGTTGGCTTGATAGTTTTAATTATCCACTCAGCAATATCTTTATCAGAGCATAATTGATGTATGTTTGTGTCATTAACAGTTATGTGTCTTTGGGACGAAGAATGAATCAAGCATTTTGTCGACTTCATAGGGGTCCGGATTACATGCTCACAGCTGCTAAAAAGCGTCTCTATGCGTTGTATACTTCTAACCATAGGTAGCATCATATCCGTTTCTTCCCTGATTTTTTCTTACTGATTAGAGTGGTTACTATAAAAATGGTTCTAACTTATGTCAGATATTCTGACCAGTTTGTTAAATGGATAAGTACCCAGACATATGAATTCAGGAGAGATTACAAGATACTATCCTGCTGTTTTAATACGAAATAGCGCCTGTTGCAGTGCTGCCACAATGATTAACAGCCATGTTACTCAACATCAGGGTAATCAGGTAAAAGTTGTTGTAGTAACAATACTTCGGACACTTTTAGGCAGCGATAGCCCCATACCCACTGAGCTGCTCGTAGGTGTCCATGACTTTATCGCTACTCAGGGATAACCCTAAGTAGTCAAAAACTCTGCACATCAAGTGCTGGTTGAACCTCAGCCTTTTCCAACTGGCAATCGAGATGACGCTCTGGCCTTGGGTATTTTTCTCTCTTAAGTCCTCCAGTTTTAACAGATTAAGAGCTGAAAAAGAGGCACTTATCTGAGTGTGTATTGATTCTTTTCGGCAAGACTGACAGTCCAGCAGACCTGTATATTGCCTGGCATCACGGAATGCGAATTCAATCTGAAATATGGCCTTGTAATACTTGATAAGTATCATGGCTTCCAGCTCTGCATCGGTTGAATACAGCAACGCAAAACCTGTTTTCTTTTTTCTCTGCACCCGCAGCATGACAACTCGTATCCAGCATTTCAGACACTTGGAGTACACTCTGGCAGTGTATACCTCTTCACCTGTCTCTAGCTTCCCTGCATGTTCAAATCGCATCAGATCCCTTTCGGGATTCACCTTGCCTCCGTACACCTTGGGACGGCCGCAACCAGAATAGGGACCATCGTAAGGCCACAGGAGATCAGCATCACTTCTTAACTTGCCAACATGTGCAGACCCGCTCCGACCACAGGAGAAACGAATTTCTGTTTGAAATAGTAAGCGTCAACAGCCAGATATTTAATCCCCAGTCCGATGAGTTTTTCAATCAGCCCCATCACGTGCCCTGCATAGAGATCAACGCGGGTTTTCTTTTTCTGATCCAGTGTTTGTTGGGCATCAAGCGGGTAAGCCGTATTGGATTGAAGATCAACCACGCTGAGCAATGAGAGCTCCAGCCCATGCTCAGCTTTACCAGTACAGCCACGCCAAAACATGCCAAGCCCGTCTGTATTTTTGCCGCTTTTGGTCATAAAGCTGGCATCAAGGGCAGCAATCAGCTCGCTTGTCGTTGAAAATACTTCAGATAGCATCAGGCAATTGAAATGGAAAAAGTCGAAAGACCTCCTGTACCAGCGACTGATCCGTTTCTCGCTCATTGAAGAGTAGCGGCTCAAGTTACGGAAATTGGCTTTCCCCTGAAATACGACAAGGGCAGAGAAAAGTAATACGATGAAGGTCTTCTGAGGTTTTTTAACAGTGGACATAGCGTCCAGCGCGGTCTTTACTATGGATTCCATGAGGAAAATTATCAGCATGTAGAGGTTTTAGATTCCACTATTATCGCTGTTTTTCCTCATGGCATACCTTTTTATAAAAAGTGTCCGAAGTATTGGTAGTAATAGTAATAACCGACATTCACCACCTAACCTGACATTTTCCTGATTTCTGCTATTTATCAAAAAAGCAAATATCAGGAAACAGCCTTATGCCTCCTATTCAATATCGCACTCAGATTCAGAACATGGATCACCTCGGCCTGGTGGCAGGTATGTGCAAAGAGCTGGGCATAGCCGATCACATTGACAGACGTGCACCCAAGGTAGCGGATGAATGGAATGTCTCCCACGGTGAAGCCATTGTCGGCATGATCCTCAATGGCCTCGGCTTTACGGGGCAATCTCTCCATATGTTCCCCCAGTTCTTTGCCAATAAACCTCTCAACAAACTGATCAGGGAAGGGATTAAACCAGAGCATTTAAACGACAAGATTCTGGGAAGAGCACTGGATGAACTCTTTGATCTGGATGTCAGTAAAGTCTATTTTGAGCTGGCTATCAAGGTTGCAACTCATCTCAAATTGCCTTGCGACGCGCTGAACCTTGATGGCACCGGCTTCCACGTCGATGGTCGTTATAATAGCGATAGCGATCTGAGCGATGAAGACCTCAACTGCATCAGGCTTTGCAAAGGTTACAGCCGGGATCACCGCCCGGATTTGAACCAGGCCATATTGCTTCTGTTGACTGAAAACCGGGCAGGCATCCCGTTGTTTATGAAAGCAACCAGTGGCAATGTGACTGATAAGACCAGTTTCAAACAGGTGGTTTCCAAGCACTTGAAGAGTTTCAAAGCCGCACTGGAAGCCCGCTATTTTATTGGCGATGCAGCATTGTATGTGGCAGGGACAATCCAGGAACTTGACCAGCAGGATCAGCTGTTTATTTCCAGAGTTCCTCTCAATATTGGTGCCGCCAAAGAGCTGGTAAGGAGTGCGCCTTCACGAACCATGAAAGCAGTGGAGGGGTTTGACCATTACGAAGCTACAGAAGTGTCGTCTAATTATGCGAACGTAGAGCAACGCTGGGTTTTGTTTCGCAACCAGCAACGCCAGGAAACCGAACAGAAGACGCTGACAAGGCGTATGCAGAAAAAGTCTCTGAAAGAGTGCGAGAGACTGGAAAAGTTGAGCAAAAAAGCGTTCCAGTGCGAAGGGGAGGCCATGGAAGCCTTTAGGCAATGGCAGAAGCAGTCTGAACTTTGTCAGGCTGAGGCTCAGGTTATCGCCAAGCCCTGCTACAAGAGCAAAGGACGACCTGTTAATGGAGCGGAACCCGACCACCTGGAATATTACGTAACAAGTTGTTGCTCGATCGCTGTGCAAACCCGGCAGGATGCCGAAGCATCACTGGGTTGTTTTGTGCTGGCTACCAACGACATTAATACTACTCGACTGGACAGCGCTGAACTACTGAGGACGTACAAATCACAGCAACAGGTTGAACGAGGCTTTCGCTTTCTAAAAAGTCCGGACTTTCTGGTGTCTTCCCTCTATCTGAAGAAACCGGAACGCATTGAGGCATTGTTAATGGTGATGACACTTTGCCTGATGGTCTATGCTGCTATCCAACATCGAATCCGTTATGAGTTGAAGAAGCAGAGCCGAACGTTCCCGGACATGAAGAAAAAGCCAGCCCAGAACCCAACGGGCAGATGGATTTTCTGCTGCTTTGATGGCATTTATGTGCAGACGATCAACGGAACGGAGAAGCACGTGATTGGCATCTCGGAGAATCAGGCGACAATTATCTTTATATTAGGGTCAACGTACCAATCAATTTATTCCTGACTCAAGAGGGAGTGTGAGAGCAGCAAGATCAATGCACGGAGGCTTGTCCCTGTCATCTCCGGCTGCTGAAGGTGAGGTTTTTTCTTGTTTGTGTTTTTCATGAATGGATATCCATGAAAGGTTGATTGGGTACTCGTTATCAGGAGAAGTACGTTTATGCTTACAATAAGGTGGTCAAATTTCAAAACCCTTGCGCTGCAGGGGTAGGGGAAATATCAAAGTAGGTGGTGAATGACGGTAATAAGATAATAAGAGGGACATCCAGTGCGCCGAGATAAATCGGCAAGAGATTGAAGGTGAAAGTCCTTCGTCCGGTAAGGTCTAGCAAACCGCCGGAACCCCGAGTCATGGGCGGTCGTCAGTAATGGCAATGGTTAAGCGTTGACAGGGGAAGGTACAGGCTCAGTATTGAGCTCCGAAACCATCATCGAGAACGCCGACCTTGTTGGATGAGGGGGAAGGCAACACAGCACAGGTACGATATGCGAGTACCATGCCGGTTCTCCGGAGTCATAGACCTGGTGCATGTACTGATGTCTTTTGTGCGGAACTCGGGAGACCCTGTCAGTGATTCGCTGATCTCAATGAGAGTGTTCACAGCGGGTCGGATTCAGCGAAGTCAGAACGACAAAGGCTGAATACCTACGCGGGCAGGGAGTCAGATAGACGAATAGTAGTGAAGAAACCGGCGAACAATATGCAGGTAAAACAACCAGACCATAGCGGAGTCGGTGGAGCGAAGTCGTCTAACGGCAAAGAATGGCGCAACACGCCGGATCTGACTGCAACACAGAGTGCAGAAGCAGGATCGTCAGGGCTGATGCGTCTACATACCAAAGCAAAAAGGAACCGGTCTCTGCGGTTCAATAATTTGTTGGACCATATCACTGTGGCCATGCTGATAAAGGCGTATAACCGTCTTAATCGGACATCGGCCAGAGGCATCGATGGGGAGAGTTGGAAAAGTTACGGCAAACATTTGTCGGAACGTATTAAAATACTCCATACGCGTATTCATACTCAAGGGTATAAACCCAAACCTGTCCTGAGAATCTGGCTACCTAAACCGGATGGCAATCGTCGTCCGGTTGGAATCACTTCGGTGGAAGACAAGAGTGTTCAGCAGGCGTTAGTGTGGGTGCTGGAAACCATCTATGAAGCAGACTTTCTTGGATTCAGCTACGGTTTTCGACCCAATCGAAACCAGCATCAGGCATTAAATGTAGCCTATGTGGCAATTACTCAAAAGAAAGTCAGCAGGGTATTGGATGCACTCTTCTACTGAAAAGAGGCAGAAAGTTCTTTGATCAAATAGATCACGACTGGATGATGAAGTTTTTACAACACCGAATCGCAGACAAACGACTACTCCAGCTGATAAAGCAAACACTGAAAGCAGGAGTAATAGAAGACAGCCAGTATTCTAAAACAGTGGTCGGAACACCACAGGGGGCAGTTATTTCACCATTACTGGCGAATATTTACCTCCATTATGTTTTAGATTTATGGGCACACCAATGGCGGAAAAGAAACGCCAGAGGGGAGTGTTATATCGTTCGCTATGCGGACGACAATCACCTTGCCTTGCGCATTCCGTTTACGCCATTGATTAACCCATAGATCGTATACATAGTGCAGATAAATATTGGATAGCAAAGGTGATATCACTGATCCCTGCGGCACCCCTGCCGCGCTTCGGACATGCTGACCATCGTCGTCATAATGCCCTACTTTTACCCACTGTTTTACCAAGCGGATAATGCGTTTGTCCTTTACCCTGTGCTCTAAAAACCTGATTAGCCAATCATGGTCGACCTGATCGAAGAATTTCCGAATATCCAGATCCAGCACCCAGTTCACGGGACTGCGTTTGATTCCCACCGTCAGTGCATCCAATGCATCGTGCTGGCCTCTCATGGGACGAAATCCATATGAGAAGCCAAGGAAATCTTCCTCATAAATCCCTTCCAATACCTTGACCACTGCCTGCTGGATGATTTTATCTTCCAGACAGAGAATGCTAAGAGGCCGTTCGCTGCCATCTGCCTTTGGGATGAAAACCCTTCGGGCAGGGCGAGGGCGATAGCTCCCTTTGTGCACTCGTTCATGCAAGGATTTCAACCGGATTTCCAAATCCTGCTGATAGGACTGCCATGTAACTCCATCGGCACCCGCCGCTGAATTCCGTTTCAGTTGAAAGAAACTGTCTCTCAGTAAACTCAGGGTAAGATGATGAAACAAAGCAGTGAACTGCAAACGACTGTCCTTTGCCGCTGCCTGACGTATACCCAACAGATTGGACGAAGTGTTCTTCCGGCTCTGAGTCCGGTCACCGACATCCTGCTGAATATTCCTCTTGGCCAAGCCACTTTCCTCCACGACCTCCGCCACAGATAACTCTGCTTTGTTCGGCTGCTTCTCAGGTACTATTAGCTTGTCCGACTTCCTGCCAACGACAACAGGCGTGTGGTTATTAGCCTTCCCCATTGCGTCTCCTGTGACTAAAACAGGAGAAATCGACAGGATCTCCCGAGTTCCGCACAAAATGCGTACCTGCATGCACAAGGTCTACGACTGCGCGAGGCCCGTAAGCTGCTTGCGACTTAGCGCAACTTATGGTTTTGCTTTCTGCATCACTTAACAACATCAGCACCTCGGACTATTTGATTTCGCAGCTCAATACTTAGCCTACAGACACCCCTGTCAACGCTTCACCGGATACCTTACGATAACAGGCGCATGACTCGGGGCTGGGGCGATTCGCTAGTCTTACCCCACAGGGACTTCCACCCTTAACATCTTGCCGATTTATCTCGGCACTCTAAGCGCTTAAACAGGGGGCAGACTCCCCCTATTTGTCGAGATCGGATTTTAACGGACTGGCCCCGAATTTGTCTTTCCAAATTCGCGGTAACAGGTCTCGGATTTTTCGGGCGGGATGGTGACTGATGCGTTGCAGAACATCAACCAGATATTTGTAGGGGTCAATGCCTGCCAAACGGCAGCTTATGATGAGCGTCTGGAACACGGCAACATTATCCGCACCTTCTTCCGTCCAACAGAACATCCAGTTCTTTTTCCCCATTGGGATGCACCGAAGACCACGTTCCAGATGATTTGTGTCAATAGCTACTGACGGATCATCCAGATAAACCTGCAACTCTTTTTCCCGCTTATGGACATAACCCAAGGCTTTACTCAATGGATTACTCGGAACCAGATCAAGGCGACGCAGTTGCTCACGATTCCAGGTGAAGAACTGATCAACCAGCGGCTTTGCCTTCTGCTGTCGATAGTCACGCTTTTTTTCACCATTCAGTTCAAGTGTGCGGATATCGTCTTCTACTTTGTACAGCTCGCCGATCAGATTCAGCGCCTCTTTGCTGGCTTCGGGCTCGGCCTTTTCTGTCTTGATGAAGTAGCGCCTGCTGTGCGTCCAGCATTCAGCGTGAGTGATCTTTGGATATTTTTTACAGAGGCTGCTATATCCGGGATAACCGTCGGTTAATAACACACCGTCAAAGTCTTTCAGGTAAGGCTCGACCACATCACAGGAACGACTGGCTGAATAGATAAATGCCATCTCATCCAGGGCACCATAAAAGCACCAGAAATAGCCATTTTGCATTTTCCCTTTGCTTTTGCGACCGGCTTTTACCGTCGTTTCATCCAGCGCCAGTGTTTCGCTTTCCAGACAACTATTAAGCAAATCTTCAGCGATCGGCTGAAGCAATTGGGCTGCACGCTGTTCAAGAGGGTGTGCTGCCTGATTAATGTAACAAAAGAAGGTTGTGTGCAACCGGATATCCGTAACGGTTCATCTTTGACCAGAATTCATCCCAATATCCTGTTGAACAGACAAGAGCTCTTAAAGTCAGCAGCATGGATGCACCTTGCTCTTTCCAACGCATTCCTGAACGACACATTCGTTGCTTAACCAATGTCTTGCATGCAGCTTCCGTTACACCGGAACCTATCGGTAATTTTTTCTCCAATGCTTCTGGGTAAATCATTTGTTGCCAGTGATTTTTAAAATAGGTTCTCGCCTTGAGCAGTTTTTCCAGCGAGGCGGTTCGATTATTGCCTGGAGACACTTTCTCTAATTCTCGATGTAACCGTTTAGCTTCACCTTCATTGTGCTTGAGGTTATGTAATTTCTCTTTCAGCCAGGCATGGCGTTCACCGGTCAGTTTTTTCCCCGGATACAGGGCTTCGGCTGCTTCAGCGACATACTCGGAGACATGATAAAAATCCAACACACTATAAGATGTAAAAGGCTCAAGAAAGGTCCAGTTATCAGGTGCACCATCCGCAACACCTACGTAGACGGCATCAGGGAAGCGCTCTTTGACTTTGCGAATTTCTCCTGAAAAACGAGCAATGAAGGTTTTCTTTCCGTACTCGGGAGCGGCTGCGCAATACGAGGTGTAAAGACGTTCACCCTCATCGTCATACAGCGTAATGGTTCCACACATAGCGATTCTGTAACCTTCATAATACAACAGGTTAACGCTATCAAGCCCTATAGCGACAGTAGTAACCGGCCTGGGTAATTCAGGTATGACGTATGTCCATTTTTCTTCTTTGATTTGAGCGACACTACCCACCACGTCAGCGAGATCCCGAAGTGTTGCACGACTGCTCTTTCTGCCATGATTTTGCAAGAGATCCTGCTCAACTTGCGGAGCGGCCATCTGTGCGTATTTCCAGCTCACCATGCGCGCAAAAGCCGGTGTGGAATTGACAATAATTCGCGCATTTTGATCCAGAGGACAAAACGTTTTACCTCCTTTATTACTCTGATATACGTTGCGAGCGACCTTTACGGCTCCCCATGGAGTCTCATAAACCTTAGGTTCTTTTTTGCGTTTACAGCTCATACGGACAGATCCCATTGTGATAGGTGATCCATCTGTATCCATACATTCCAACTGCTGGCCTGATGCCAGTACTCCGGCTTCATTGAGTTCAGTCTGAAGCCGATCCTCAAACTCCAGCATAGAGTGACCATGTTGGATAGTGATAAGGATTTGGGTTTCCTGATTTTGTGTTGAGAGGATGCAATGTATCCATACATTCCAACTGCTGGCCTGATGCCAGTACTCCGGCTTCATTGAGTTCAGTCTGAAGCCGATCCTCAAACTCCAGCATAGAGTGACCATGTTGGATAGTGATAAGGATTTGGGGCTTTCCTGATTTTGTGTTGAGAGGATGCAAGCGGACATAGTAGAAAACTTTATGTTAAGACTATCGTAAAAATAGTTCATATGACCTGACTTGGCTCACATTAATTAGGCTGAACACCCGTTCAAGATGAGTCAGTGTGCCACGGCTGATGGTAACACCGCTGGCCTCCAGTCGCTGGTGCTGCCTGTAAAGCGGCAAGTGATACAGGTATTTATCAACCAGCATGCCGGCAATAAAACTAACATCGGCAAAGCTTCGGTCAAACAAGCCGGATGGCGCAGCCACTGTCGTTAGGGTCTTGCTGGGTTTATGCCGGACGACATCCCGCTGATAGTTCAGAACAACGTAGCTGCCGGGGCGTTGAGCCAGACGGTAGGTGTTTTTCTGGTCAATGATCTCATACTGGTCAGCGTCATCTCCCAGCATTTCAGGGGCAGGCAGATGAATCAGCTCTACCGGAACATTGTCGTTAAAGCGCAGTCCCTGATCGGTAACGGAATCATCCGGTCTCTGTTTTTTCTTGCGCTCGTAGGTGATTTTTTCGGTGGGAACTTCCTGCTCCGGGACGGCCTCTTTAAGAATGTCGCCAAGCCCCAGTTGGTCAGGGTTATCGATCAGACGTTTTTCGGATTTTTGTCCAAACAGTTGTTGTTTAAACCAATCCAGCTGATGTTTAAGGGACTCGATTTCCTGCTTATGATCAGCCAACAAAACTTGCATCTGTCGGAACAGATGTAAGTCAGGGCTGGTGTGGGCAGGGGTGGGTAAATTCATGGTGTTAAAGGTAGCTCTTTTTAGCCTTTTTTTATGTGACTAATAGGTAGATGTTTGTAACGTTTATAGCGCTGGACAGTACGGATATCAATGCCTTCAAGGATTAGTTTTAGATCAGTCCATTCCAGGGCGTGTTTTATGGATTCACCCGCATTGGTGTGGAACTGTCCCTGTTCTAACCGTTTGCTCCAGATGCAGTAGCCACCGAGGTCGAAGTAAAGGATTTTGCATTGGGTGCATTTACGGTTGATGAACACAAACAGCTGTCCACTGAGAGGATCTTCCTCAAGTTTGGTTTTTACTAATGCCGACAGCCCGTCGTATGACTTGCGCATATCGGTGGGTTGGTTATACAACCAGACACGCACCTGAGCTTCAGGGAAAAACACGGTTATTGTCTCATTCTGAGAATGACGCCACCGGGTAGTTCAAGCTCCAAATGCCAAGGGGTGTGCTCGGCTGTTGATGGTAGGTCAACAGGAAGTTCAATCCATTGCCTGTCAGAGGGATGTTCAGAATGAGAGTCGGGCTGAGGTTGCACAGTTTGAGAGTGAGACTCCGATGCCTCTTTCAGTTTACGTTTCCAGTTTGAAAAGGTCGCAAGACTGATGTTGTGGGTTTGACAGAATTTTTTTTGATTCAGACCGCTTTCAATCTGCTGATTTATTATTTGCTGCCATTGCTCGTGATTGAGTCGAATGAATGGTTTCTGTGTTTGGTTCATGGGTGTAGCCTCCTGTGCTGATCACAGGAATAAGATTGACAGCTGGGTGCAGTTTTTGAAATACGTCGTATCTTGAGCGCTTACATTGAAGTTTACTTCTTGGGTAGACATTGAATCAGAGTGTTTTTCCGGAACGCTCTTTATTCAAGATGTAAGCCGTCCGACCACTGCATTATAGTAGTCTGATGCTTTGTTATTCTGTAAGACGGTTTGTTATTCCCTCCGTTCTTGTGAATGGCGGTGAAGATTTCTTTCTATTAACTCAGGTCGGTTTCATAAAACGGAATGCAATGTGCTTCATGGATTCGCCACACTTTCTGCATTTGAATACCGGTCGAATGATGGCTTTTATTGGGCTGATAATGACGTTCAGAAGTAGCTGCACCAAAAACAGTCGCTTCTTTGCATTGCTGTGTAGAAATCCGTAATCCCGAGATCGTCGGAGGCGTTTGGGAAGGACGTGTTTTAATACCAACCACAAAAAATCTTCACCAGACAGAGTTCGGGTGTCTGTTTTGCCGGTTTCGCTGTTGATGTAGGCAAAGGTGACTTGTCCTTGTCGACTGGACAGAATGTTTTTATCGCTGATCACGCCTCTATAAAGGTAGCGAGAAAGATACTTTAGGGCAGACGATCCTTTGCCGACATGCGTGCAGTTAACGATCCATTCCTTGGGGACTGTGACTTTTAATTTTGCGGATAAAAGTTTGTGTTCATCCAGTGCTTTCAAGAGTTTGGCTCGAAATACCTTGGCCAGATTCTTACCATTGAACAGATATTTGCCCTTGAGTTTTCGCCACTCATTTCTTCGAGTGTTGATGCCTCCGCCGGCTACGACAAAGTGTACATGGGGATGGTAATCCAACCGACGACTGTGGGTATGCAATACACCGGTCATGCCCAGATCGGCGTCCATGTTTTTAGGATTCGCGCCAAACTCTTTCAGGGTGTCTGAAGCGATTCTGAATAAGAGGTCATAAACCGTTCGCTGGTGCTGCCATGCCAGCGTTCGAAGTTGAGCGGGTAAGGTCAATACTTCGGACACTTTTTATAAAAAGGTATGCATGAGGAAAAACAGCGATAATAGTGGAATCTAAAACCTCTACATGCTGATAATTTTCCTCATGGAATCCATAGTAAAGACCGCGCTGGACGCTATGTCCACTGTTAAAAAACCTCAGAAGACCTTCATCGTATTACTTTTCTCTGCCCTTGTCGTATTTCAGGGGAAAGCCAATTTCCGTAACTTGAGCCGCTACTCTTCAATGAGCGAGAAACGGATCAGTCGCTGGTACAGGAGGTCTTTCGACTTTTTCCATTTCAATTGCCTGATGCTATCTGAAGTATTTTCAACGACAAGCGAGCTGATTGCTGCCCTTGATGCCAGCTTTATGACCAAAAGCGGCAAAAATACAGACGGGCTTGGCATGTTTTGGCGTGGCTGTACTGGTAAAGCTGAGCGTGGGCTGGAGCTCTCATTGCTCAGCGTGGTTGATCTTCAATCCAATACGGCTTACCCGCTTGATGCCCAACAAACACTGGATCAGAAAAAGAGGCTCTACCTCAGATTGTGTGGGTAAATTTCAGCGATTCACCCCTCTTGGATAAAGATCAAGGCCACCACAATGAAAGTAAATTGCAGTTTTGAACCTTTCTCTGTTTCTGTAACCGTAGGCTCGACCCTTGAGTCGCTGTATCTTTCCATTCATGCCTTCTGCACGGCCATTGTCGGCTTTCAGAACTATTGCGTTAATAATTCCCCACAGGTGTTCTTTGATCATCTTGGCCACTTTACGAACAGGTTCAAGCCGACACCTCAGTGCCCAGCTCAGCCACCGTTTCCATGCCTTGATAGCCCAAGCTCGTGATGTGTAATTCCACAGTGTCATCGCCATCTCTTTGATGGCCCAGGCTCGTGCTGTTTTCAGCTTTGAATCACGCAACGGCTCGAACGCTTCCCACTTTTCATCGCTCATATTTTCAGGATTTGTTAGCCAGTCAAACCGGGTACCTTTGAGTAAGTCTGACCCTGTAGACATAAGCGCTTTATGCTCTTCTATGCGAACTTTATTGACCGCATTGCCTAAGTACTGGGCAACATGGAACTTGTCAAATGCTATTCGCTCCCTGGCTTCTGGCACATGCAATGTGACTGCCTTGATAAAGGGCTTCCACATATCCATGGTAACGCATTCAATACCGGCTTTCTGGTCTGGCGTCAGGGTCTCAAAGTACTCATTGAGGCTGTCAGCTTTATGGTTGTCGGCCAAATGTAAAACAATGCCTTTTTCATGATCTGTAACCACAGTGACGTACTCACGTCTCTTCTGGAATGAGGTTTCGTCAACGGCTAACCGTTTGGGATTGTCGTGTACTCTGCGTGCCAGACCTCTCGCTACTGCACGCTGTTGGATACCGTCGATGGCATTCCAGCTAAGCTTCATTTGTTGGGCAACTGCACTGGTTGTTGCCTCTTTCAGCCAGTCAATAACAAGTGCTTCAAACAAGGCCGTAAAACCAGAGTTCGGTTCAGCCCATGGAACCTGTATTGTTTTTACACCGTGATCGGAACATTGTGTACGCGGAACATCAGCAATAAGGATGGTTTGAAACTGGCAGGTATCCAGATGCCGCCACTTCTTCTGACGTCGATCGTAACCCGGAGAGGGTTTATCACAAACACTGCATTTAGAAGGCTTTTTGCCATCATGTTCGAGAAAGATTTCGACTTTTCCTTCAGTAATGGAGAGTTCCACGTGAGCGACATGCCACGGAGTTTCAACGCCAAGTATTTTAGAGTAGAGTTCTTTATCGCGCATGTCGGCATCCTTGCCTTGAAGTGTTCAATATAGATTAAATCACCCACTAAAATTAGGGAAGAGCCTTCATTGTCACAGTAAACAAGAAGCAGAGTTCACGCTGGAAGCAGTAAGACGTCGTTTACTCGACTGTGGTCTTACATTGCATCCGGAAAAGACGAAACTGGTTTACTGTAAGGATGAGGACAGAACAGAAACGCATGAAAACACATCTTTTGATTTTCTAAGTTATACATTCAGAACGAGATTAGCCAGAAACCGGTACGGGAAATTCTTTCCCAACTTCTTGCCAGCGATGAGCAAGGCATCCGCCCAGCGTATCAAAGACAAGATAAGGGAGTTAGAAATTCCCACGAAACGATCATTGTACTCTCTTGAAGAGCTTGCAAAACTGATCAATCCACGTGTTCAGGGCTGGATCAACTACTTTGGAAAATTTTATCCATCAGAGTTGAGAAGAGTATTGTCATATGTGGAAGCCACTCTGGTTCGATGGGCTATGGGAAAATACAAGAAATTGAGGGGCAGAAAGAAGCGTGCAGCTCGATGTTTGGGGCGCATCGCTCAGAAAGCTCCTTGGTTAATGGCACATTGGCGAGCAGGCTGTGTGTCAGCGGTTGGATAAGAAGAGCCGGATGAATCGAGAGGTTCAAGTCCGGATCTGTGAGCAACTGACGGGGAGGTTCCGCCGGTTGACTCGACTGGGGAGGGCTGGAGAAAAACCAGCCCTTACCCGATGTATGCCTATACTCATTTCTCATTCATGGTTTTACTGGATTCCTAATGTTACAACCATGCGAAAATCATCATGAGAAAGGCTTTATAGAAGCAATGCTACTACAGCTAGACTTACACATATCTTCACCTTGCCAGCTTGCATCTAAAACTACCTTTCATCGTTGGCAGGAAAAATCAATGAAGAGAAAAATAAGAATACTTTTTTTTATATTTTTTTGTATATTATCGGTGAAAACAAAATCCGATAACTGCCCTATATGCCTTGAAGAAATAAGCGATGGTTCTGGAACAACTCTTTCCAGGTGCAGTCACATTTTTCATGCAGCTTGCATAAATCAATGGATCAAGATTAGAAGAAGTTGCCCTTGTTGCAAATTAGAAGAGACACAGTTAACGGAAGCTGAGAAAAAGGAGATGGAGCAACTTATCAGAGAATTAAATCAAAAAATTATAAATAGAATTCAATTTGGAGTTTCAAGCTTTAAATACATGAACTAATTACAAGGCATAACGGCGCTGTTTTAAATATTAGCAATACTTCGGACACTTTTAGGCAGCGATAGCCCCATACCCACTGAGCTGCTCGTAGGTGTCCATGACTTTATCGCTACTCAGGGATAACCCTAAGTAGTCAAAAACTCTGCACATCAAGTGCTGGTTGAACCTCAGCCTTTTCCAACTGGCAATCGAGATGACGCTCTGGCCTTGGGTATTTTTCTCTCTTAAGTCCTCCAGTTTTAACAGATTAAGAGCTGAAAAAGAGGCACTTATCTGAGTGTGTATTGATTCTTTTCGGCAAGACTGACAGTCCAGCAGACCTGTATATTGCCTGGCATCACGGAATGCGAATTCAATCTGAAATATGGCCTTGTAATACTTGATAAGGAACTGTCCTGAATTAACTTCCCGATTTCACCCGTCTCTTGGTACGGCAGTGTAGTTCCAGTTTGGTAAGAGCTTATCGAACTGAATTGTCATATTCTCCTTGAAATCGGAGGCGTATTTACGACCTGTTTTATAAACCCTATCCATAACCCTCACTGCCACACTGAGTCCCTTGGTTGTTTCTGTTTTCTCCATATAGTGCTTCGCAACTTCGACGGTTTCCAGTGGAACACCCTGGCAAGCCCTTGTCACATGAGGGAAGCCTCGATGCTCTATTGGATTGTACTTTGAACAATAAGGCGGAAAATGAGCGATTCGAACCTTCAATTTCAAACGGTCTGCAAGTGACTCTAAATCTTCCTTGAAAAGGTATGATCTGGCACTATTGCTGCCGCCACCATCACACAATACCAACATTTCATCCTTCCCCGGATAATCGGATTGACCCTGCTCATTCCACCATAATTCGAGGCTGTCACATGCCAATTCTGAAGTGTCACGGCTGGTATTCAGGTGTAACGATATTTCATTCTTTTGAAGATCATAGATTCCGTGAGGAATGAGCTTGCCGTTGCCGTAGCTGGGAAAATCATGATCATTCACGATGGTCGGCTCAACGGCATCTGTCACGCCATCACGGTAGAAATTACCCAGATCTTCCTTCTTTTTTGTATCCATGCTCAGAACAGGCATGCCCGCTTCGAGGTATTGCTGTTTCAACTGGGCAATATTTTCAAACTGAGCATTGCGATCCTTATGCTGTTTCATTGTTCGTTTTTTCTGAGGCTTGCGGCGCCGAAATCCAAGTTTCTGAAGCAGCTTTGAAACAACATTTTTGTTTGCGGGTGTGCCGCGCTCCTTCAGTTGTTTTGAAATTTGTCGGCGGGAAAGGTTTGTCCATTTCACTTCCTGACGCATCGGATCGCCTGCCGTGGTGGTCTTTCAGGACAGCGAGGAGGTGCTCAACCAGTTGAGGAAAAGTTTGTGTCAGAGGTTTTCGCCCTCCACCTTTTTTTTCGCTCTCGCTCAATATTGAGCGGCTCATCTGCCTCCAGCTCCTGAATACCATGAGCTACAGTTTTTGGATCACACTTCAGCAATTTCGAGACAAAATGAATGCCGCCATGCCCCAATTTCTGAGCCTCTATCGCAGCATACCGACGACGATCACGCTCATTAAGTGAGGTATAAAAGCGAGCCATCTGGCGTTTCACTTCATCAGAATAATCACTCATGAGAACCTTCCCGAGACAAACTGAAGCGGCAGGGATTATCCAATATTCATGACCTCAGGGAAACAGGGAATTTATTAAAGGACAATTCCTAAGTATCATGGCTTCCAGCTCTGCATCGGTTGAATACAGCAACGCAAAACCTGTTTTCTTTTTTCTCTGCACCCGCAGCATGACAACTCGTATCCAGCATTTCAGACACTTGGAGTACACTCTGGCAGTGTATACCTCTTCACCTGTCTCTAGCTTCCCTGCATGTTCAAATCGCATCAGATCCCTTTCGGGATTCACCTTGCCTCCGTACACCTTGGGACGGCCGCAACCAGAATAGGGACCATCGTAAGGCCACAGGAGATCAGCATCACTTCTTAACTTGCCAACATTAACTTGCCAACATGTGCAGACCCGCTCCGACCACAGGAGAAACGAATTTCTGTTTGAAATAGTAAGCGTCAACAGCCAGATATTTAATCCCCAGTCCGATGAGTTTTTCAATCAGCCCCATCACGTGCCCTGCATAGAGATCAACGCGGGTTTTCTTTTTCGGCTCTTCCCTAATTTTAGTGGGTGATTTAATCTATATTGAACACTTCAAGGCAAGGATGCCGACATGCGCGATAAAGAACTCTACTCTAAAATACTTGGCGTTGAAACTCCGTGGCATGTCGCTCACGTGGAACTCTCCATTACTGAAGGAAAAGTCGAAATCTTTCTCGAACATGATGGCAAAAAGCCTTCTAAATGCAGTGTTTGTGATAAACCCTCTCCGGGTTACGATCGACGTCAGAAGAAGTGGCGGCATCTGGATACCTGCCAGTTTCAAACCATCCTTATTGCTGATGTTCCGCGTACACAATGTTCCGATCACGGTGTAAAAACAATACAGGTTCCATGGGCTGAACCGAACTCTGGTTTTACGGCCTTGTTTGAAGCACTCGTTATTGACTGGCTGAAAGAGGCAACAACCAGTGCAGTTGCCCAACAAATGAAGCTTAGCTGGAATGCCATCGACGGTATCCAACAGCGTGCAGTAGCGAGAGGTCTGGCACGCAGAGTACACGACAATCCCAAACGGTTAGCCGTTGACGAAACCTCATTCCAGAAGAGGCGTGAGTACGTCACTGTGGTTACAGATCATGAAAAAGGCATTGTTTTACATTTGGCCGACAACCATAAAGCTGACAGCCTCAATGAGTACTTTGAGACCCTGACGCCAGACCAGAAAGCCGGTATTGAATGCGTTACCATGGATATGTGGAAGCCCTTTATCAAGGCAGTCACATTGCATGTGCCAGAAGCCAGGGAGCGAATAGCATTTGACAAGTTCCATGTTGCCCAGTACTTAGGCAATGCGGTCAATAAAGTTCGCATAGAAGAGCATAAAGCGCTTATGTCTACAGGGTCAGACTTACTCAAAGGTACCCGGTTTGACTGGCTAACAAATCCTGAAAATATGAGCGATGAAAAGTGGGAAGCGTTCGAGCCGTTGCGTGATTCAAAGCTGAAAACAGCACGAGCCTGGGCCATCAAAGAGATGGCGATGACACTGTGGAATTACACATCACGAGCTTGGGCTATCAAGGCATGGAAACGGTGGCTGAGCTGGGCACTGAGGTGTCGGCTTGAACCTGTTCGTAAAGTGGCCAAGATGATCAAAGAACACCTGTGGGGAATTATTAACGCAATAGTTCTGAAAGCCGACAATGGCCGTGCAGAAGGCATGAATGGAAAGATACAGCGACTCAAGGGTCGAGCCTACGGTTACAGAAACAGAGAAAGGTTCAAAACTGCAATTTACTTTCATTGTGGTGGCCTTGATCTTTATCCAAGAGGGGTGAATCGCTGAAATTTACCCACACAATCTGAGGTAGAGCCACAATGAATAACCGCATCATCAGCAAAACGCTCAAACCAGACATTCTGGATATTACATTCCAACCAATGATCAAACGCATAATGCATGAACAGGTTTGCCAACAATGGGCTAATAACTCCCCCTTGTGGCGTTCCTTTTACGCGCGGACACTCCTGACTTTCATTTTCAACCGGAGCCTGAAGCCAACGTTTGATGTACAACAATACCCAAGGTTCCCTGATGTGATGTTCCACTGCTCGCATGATGAGTTTATGATCCAGATTATCGAAAAAACCTTTGATATCCAGATCAATGACCCCTTCTCCATCATCAAGAGTGTCGCCAGCAGCGTTTTCGAGCTAACGCCAACGCCTGATGCGCTGAGCGGTTAGGTCTGTAGCCGTAGGAGTTTTCATGAAATACAGGTTCCACTAATGGCTCGACTATCAGCTTTACCACAGTTTGGGCTATACGGTCGGCTACCGTCGTCTTCTCAACAAGAGCGCCAGCAGCCTCGTGCCTCCATCTTTCTTGTCGATGGCTACACGCATGACGGGGGGAGGAAAGTAACTGCCCGATGACATTCTGTTCCATATTTTGTACAGGTTCTTGCCTAAATGGGTTTCAAAGTCAGCCAGAGACTGACCATCAATACCGGCAGCACCTTTGTTCGCTTTCACGCTTCGCCAGGCTTGATAGACAAGCTCTTTAGAAATTGTGAACGGTTTTGCTTCCGTCATAGATTCATTCCAATAAATCGGTTGATCTACTCCTTCCGCTGGATAAGTCAGCCCCTTTGCTCCACATCCATTACAGATGCTTCAACACTACTACGAGCTGATCCGCCCCTGTGCTCTGTATTGGTACTCTGAGCCTTGCTGTTTGTCAGCTTGGCTGGCTCCCTTAACACCAGAGCGACAGGTTCTCATGTTTCATAAAAGAGCCTGAAATCGGTTCATGCCATCTTTGTGCCGGACACCGCTCAGGCAGTAACTGGATAACCCCTGAACTTATCATAAGGTAGTGGTGCCCCTCATTTTTGATGTCGATATATACGCTTACGACACGTCATCAATGGTTCACTTGCGTTCATCTCCCGAACTCATACCTGACGCAATCTAGTTGCGCCTTTTCTGTGACGCTCACCACCCTGACTCTTAATCAACGCAGCTCACAGTGGTTTGGTGGTCGCTTCCAGAAGCCGCCACCGGAGGGCCCACCTCCATCTCAATTACAGTTACGAACAGACCGACTCTGTTCTCATGACACACCACCACCACGGCTTGCGGATCCGCACCGGGCGGTTCACAGAAAGTTTCAACCTTCATTGAGCTCAGTAGCCTGTAACTGTCGCCTTTATCCTCATTCTTGAGTCCAAGACTTGGTTCCATGCACACTCAATGTTAGTCAGAGCTGGTTTCATTAACTATCGCCAATATCGAGTAAGAGCCGGTCGGCACGTTCGCTATTGAGGGCAAATGACTCCTCTCTGCTTTCTATGTTCAGCCCTTCGTTGGCGACTCCTGTCGGACAACTACTATGGCCTCTGCTGACTTCTGTCCAATCACCATGCAAAATTGCTCCTGCAGGCGCTATCGGTTGTCATCGGGTTTGCTCGAACAGGGTGATGAATCACTGCTCGCCGAGCCTGTTGTAACCAGTGGCTGAGAACTGGGATTGACCAATCGCTTGTTGAACAGATCTCCCCGGATAAGAACATGAACTGTCAGTGCGCAACCGCCGCATTTACCGTATCTCTCAAACCAGAGGGCTTTGTGATCCTTGGCTCACTCGCCCACGAGACTCGGCCTTGTATGCGATTTCTGTCCGTCGGCTCGCACCTTCGCCTGAAGCGCCTACTGTTGGTGCACTCAGACTGCCTCCGCACAATCTCTCACGAGATTGCACTTGCCTTAAGCTAGTGGTTATCATCAGCAGGCGTCTTTACCGCCAGTCAGATGCTGGTTTACCCACAGGGGACTTGCACCCCATAAGTTCATGCCCATGCCGGGCGTACATCGGGTAAGGGCTGGTTTTTCTCCAGCCCTCCCCACACCACCACGGCTTGCGGGTCCGCACCGGGCGGTTCACAGAAAGTTTTAACCTTCATTGAGTTCAGTAGCCTGTAACTGTCACCTTTATCCTCATTCTTGAGTCCAAGGTTTGGTTCCATGCACACTCAATGTTAACCAGAGCTGGTTTCATAAACTGTCGCCAATATCGAGTAAGAGCCGGTCGGCACATTCGCTATTGAGGGCAAATGACTCCTCTCTGCTTTCTATGTTCAGCCCTTCGTTGACGACTCCTGTCGAACAACTACTATGGCCTCTGCTGACTTCTGTCCAATCACCATGCAAAATTGCTCCTGCAGGCGCTATCGGTTGTCATCGGGTTTGCTCGAACAGGGTGATGAATCACTGCTCGCCGAGCCTGTTGTAACCAGTGGCTGAGAACTGGGATTGACCGATCGCATGTTGAGCAGATCTCCCCGGATAAGAACATGAACTGTCAGTGCACAACCGCCGCATTTACCGTATCTCTCAAACCAGAGGGCTTTGTGATCTTTGGCTCACTCGCCCACGAGAAGTCGGCCTTGTATGCGATTTCTGTCCGTCGGCTCGCACTTTTGCAGTCAGACTGCCTCCGCACAATCTCTCACGAGATTGCACTTGCCTTAAGCTAGTGGTTATCATCAGCAGGCGTCTTTACCGCCAGTCAGATGCTGGTTTACCCACAGGGGACTTGCACCCCATAAGTTCATGCCCATGCCGGGCGTACATCGGGTAAGGGCTGGTTTTTCTCCAGCCCTCCCCACACCACCACGGCTTGCGGGTCCGCACCGGGCGGTTCACAGAAAGTTTTTAACCTTCATTGAGTTCAGTAGCCTGTAACTGTCACCTTTATCCTCATTCTTGAGTCCAAGGTTTGGTTCCATGCACACTCAATGTTAACCAGAGCTGGTTTCATAAACTGTCGCCAATATCGAGTAAGAGCCGGTCGGCACATTCGCTATTGAGGGCAAATGACTCCTCTCTGCTTTCTATGTTCAGCCCTTCGTTGACGACTCCTGTCGAACAACTACTATGGCCTCTGCTGACTTCTGTCCAATCACCATGCAAAATTGCTCCTGCAGGCGCTATCGGTTGTCATCGGGTTTGCTCGAACAGGGTGATGAATCACTGCTCGCCGAGCCTGTTGTAACCAGTGGCTGAGAACTGGGATTGACCGATCGCATGTTGAGCAGATCTCCCCGGATAAGAACATGAACTGTCAGTGCACAACCGCCGCATTTACCGTATCTCTCAAACCAGAGGGCTTTGTGATCTTTGGCTCACTCGCCCACGAGAAGTCGGCCTTGTATGCGATTTCTGTCCGTCGGCTCGCACTTTTGCAGTCAGACTGCCTCCGCACAATCTCTCACGAGATTGCACTTGCCTTAAGCTAGTGGTTATCATCAGCAGGCGTCTTTACCGCCAGTCAGATGCTGGTTTACCCACAGGGGACTTGCACCCCATAAGTTCATGCCCATGCCGGGCGTACCAAAAATTTCCAGGGGACTGCGCCTGCGGCGCAGCCCCTGAAATTGGCGTGTGTGCCGAGCATGGCATTTAACTCGAGAGGTGAAAGTCCTCTTACCAGGTATTCGCAGAGCCGAAGGTTAGCGAAAGGGCAAGGGCGTTGTCGCGAGGCAGGGTCTGAAGGAAGTCCAACGCACCAACAGTAGGCGCTTTAGGCGAAATCGCGGGGCGACGAACAGAAACCCAATATGAGGTGTGACGTATCTGGAGCCAGTGGGCACGTGACCATTAAGCTCTCCATCTGCAATAGGGATACGTTTTATAAATTGGGCGTCTACGCGATGAAAGTTAAGTGTCTTACCTCGGGAGGTCTGCATTGTGTTGATGGAACAACTGACAACGGAGCAATCCGATGTGATCGCAGTGCAGAAGTCAGCAGACGGCATACGACTGCATGGATGCAGGAGGTAGAGCAACGCAGGAGCAGTTGCCGAGTAGGTGATTTCTTGCCACTGAAGGCCAGAACAAATCAAGGAAAGTACTCGTTGGGGAAGTGTTTCTGAATGGCATCTGACAAGCAACTTCTGTTGTCTCTGGATAATCCGGAGGATGAATCGGAAATGGGAAATCCAATTGAACCACTCATAATTCAAGAGAGGCACCTTTTGTTCATCTTTAATGAGTCGTGTACTGGATAGGAATAATCTGGTGCGGGCTTTGAAACAGGTTCAACGTAATAAAGGAGCTCCGGGCATTGATGGCATGACCGTCACTGACCTTCCTACCTTTCTCAAACGACATTGGTCTACGATACGACAACGATTAATCGATGGAACCTACTCTCCAAAGCCGGTATTAAGGGTGGAAATCCCTAAGCCGGACGGTCGCAAACGAAAATTGGGTATCCCTACTGTATTGGATCGCTTAATACAGCAGTCGATAGCTCAGGTTCTTCAGGAAGAATGGGAATGCGAATTCCACGACAACAGTTATGGATTTCGTCCCCGACGAAGAGCGCAGCAAGCGATACTCTATGCGCAGGAGACTCTGCGTAGTGGATATGACTGGGTAGTAGACTGTGATCTTGAAGCGTTCTTCGACTGCGTTAATCATGATTTATTGATGAAACAGCTCGAAACGAAACATCATGATCATGAATTTCTTAGACTGATCAATCGCTATCTGAAGTCTGGTGTTGAAATCAACGGAAGAAAACAGGCAACGACGGAAGGTGTACCACAGGGCGGCCCACTGTCACCCGTGCTTTCAAATGTTGTACTGAATAATCTGGATTGGGAACTGGAAATGCGAGAGCTTCGATTTGTCCGTTATGCCGACGACTGTGTGCCACGAGCACAAGGTGTTGCGTAAGCAACGCCAGTGCGTAACTGCACAGAAGATGAGGGAGGGCCCCTCGAAGTCGCTCTACAGGGGGAGACTTCAAACCACCTTAAGCGGCACAGGTAAAGAGCCTTTGTCGTGAGCGTTAAGGAAAAGGCAGGGCTTGATCCTGTCAGGTGTGTGTTAAGGAGATGAACGTAAGTGAACCTTTGATGACGCGTCGAAAGCGTAGGAACGATGTCAAAACCGGGGGGGGTGTCGTTAACCCGGGATAAGTCTGAGAGATACCTGTCTACTGCTCAGGCGGCATCCGGCGTGGAGAAGGCATGAACTTAACACAGGCTTCTGTATGGAACGTGGGAACCTGTCGCCTCGATGTTAAGGGAGTCACTCAAGCAGAGATCCTGTAAGAGTCTGAGTACCAATGCGAGGCACAGGGGCGGATGATCCCGTACGATTACATGGATGTAATCGATAGACAATGCAGGAGCACATTGTCGAGTAGTGATGAAGGGGCTGTAATGGCGCTGGAGCAAAGGGGATCAGTTATCCCGTTGAATTTGAGGATCAACCACTTTGACAGCCAGAGGCTGTTTGTGGGAGGAATTTTTGGAAACAGCAAAACCATTTGAAATTTCCAAACACGACGTAGTGCGTGCATGGCAGCTGGTCAAAGCTAACAAAGGCGCTCACGGCGTCGATGGCGAGACCATTGAGCAGTTCGAGTCAAACCTGAAAGGTAATCTCTATAAGCTTTGGAATCGATTGTCATCCGGAAGTTATTTCCCACCGGCGGTGAAAACGGTAGTCATACCGAAGAAATCAGGTGGTGAAAGAAAACTGGGCATACCGACCGTATCGGACAGGGTTGCTCAGATGGTGGTGAAGTTACATTTTGAGCCATTGGTAGAACCCTGTTTTCATCAGGACTCCTATGGTTACAGACCCAACAAATCGGCACATCAGGCGCTGGAAATCACCCGAAAAAGGTGCTGGCGTTACAACTGGGTGCTGGAATTTGATATCAAGGGTTTGTTTGACAACATTGACCATGAACTTCTGATGAAGGCGGTTCGTAAACACACGGATAACCGTTGGTTGCTTCTTTATATTGAGCGTTGGTTAACAGCGCCGATTCAACAAAGCGACGGCACAACGATCAGACGTGAAAGAGGCGTGCCTCAAGGTGGTGTAATCAGTCCCGTATTAGTAATCTGTTTATGCACTATGTCTACGACAAATGGATGGAGAAGAACTTTCCACATACTCCCATATGTCGGTACGCCGACGACGGGCTTGCCCATTGTCACAGTGAGAAAGAGGCAGAAACACTAAAAGCCTTGTTGGCTGAACGGTTGCTTGAATGTGGTCTGGAAATGCATCCTGAGAAGACAAAGATTGTTTACTGTAAAGACGACGACAGGAAGGAAGGGCACCCTGTTACCAGTTTTGACTTTTTGGGATATACCTTTCGTCCGAGAAGATCGAAAAACCGATGGGGCAAGTTCTTCATAAACTTCAGTCCGGCGATGAGCGCCAAAGCAGGCAAGGCGATTAGGAAGGAAGTAAGGCGCTGGAAATTGCATTTACGCAGCGATAAAACTCTCCCTGATTTAGCCCGAATATTCAGGGCGCAGCTCCAAGGCTGGATAAACTACTATGGTCGTTTCTACAAGTCAGCTATGTACCCAACATTACGTCATGTAAATCGAAAGCTTACATTGTGGGCAACGAGGAAGTACAAAAAGCTGAAAGGCCACAGACGACGTGCTGAGCACAGGTTAGGAGAGATCTCGATGAAATTTCCTAATCTGTTTCCGCACTGGAAGCTGGGTGTCAAGCCAATGGTTGGATAATGGGGCTCCTCGCTGTTTGCTATGGATTTTGTGCTGATATATGACCGATAATCCCCGACCCGGAAGCTCACAGGTTTAAGTAGTCATCCATGGATGGTAATCAGATATTTATGCTCGGCCTCGGCTTGCAGGCACCTTGGAAAATAGTTGATCAGCATCTCGATACAACAAAGAAACCCAATGAGTTGGTACTCAATGTAGGTGCTGAACGCGGTAGTCTCTATCCATGCCCCAAGTGCGGTAAAGCTTCTCAGGCTCATGACTTTAAAGTGCTTACCTGGCAGCACCTGAACTTCTTTCAGCACCATTGCTATATTAAAGCAAAAGTCCCCCGTACGCGCTGTGAGGAACACGGTATTCATCGTGTAAATGTTCCCTGGGCAAGAGAGAATAGTAAGTTCACTCTACTGTTTGAGCAGGCACTGCTAACGCTGGTGAGAGAGATGCCGGTGAAAGCCTGTGCCAAGCATGTTGGCGTGAATGACAAACGCATATGGCGAGTGATTAAACATTATGTCAAACAATCTCTTATGGTAATGGATCTATCAGAATTGAGTGCTATTGGGCTATCAGAAAACGCGGTCACAACTACGTCACAGTGTTCATCGACATGAACCGGAATGACAAACCGGTAGTGTTCGCATTGAGTGCTATTGGGCTGGATGAAACAGTTTCAAAACGCGGTCACAACTACGTCACAGTGTTCATCGACATGAACCGGAATGACAAACCGGTAGTGTTCGCAACACCCGGCAAAGGTAAGGAAACCGTTAAGAATTTCAGAACCTTCCTCGAAGAGCATGGCGGGCAGGCAAGCAATGTGATGGAAGTGGTCTGTGACATGTCTCCAGCGTTTCTGTCAGCGACGAAAGAAGAGTTCCCAGAGGCCAATGTAACCGTTGACTGGTTTCACGTTGTTCAGCTATTCACTAAGGCTGTGGACGATGTTCGTAAAGCTGAGCGGAAGTTGAAAGACCATCCTAAAAGCCTACGCTGGGCAGCGTTGAAGAAAGCAGATGGCCCTCTCACTAAAAAGCAGATTGAAGCTCTTGTGGAGCTTGAGGCGAGCGACTTGAAGACTGGTATCGCCTGGAAGATCAAAGAGAAACTCCGCTGGATCAGAAAGGCAGAAACACCAAGAGCAGCACGATGGAGACTGACTCACTTTATAAAGTATGCGAAAGAAGCACTGGGCGACTGCGATATTCTAGAGCCTATTCGCAAAGCACTCAGCACAGTAGAAAGTCACGCAGATCGGATATTACAACGCTGGACGTCAACCTATACCAATGCTCGTATGGAGGGGCTAAACAGCCTGTTTCAAGCGGCAAGAAGTCGCGCCAGAGGTTATCGAAATACAGACACGTTTTTGATGATGATATTTATGATTGCCAGCCCTGTGGCAGATATTCTTAAATCCATATGAAACGGCGAAGAGCCGATAATGGGAGCCGTATGAGCTGAGAGGTTCACGTACGGTTCTGGTGTGACACGAGAGCAGAGTCGGTCTGCTCGTAACTGCAATTGAGATGGAGGAGGGCCCTCCGGTGGCGGCTTCTGGAAGCAGCCATCAAACCGCCGTAAGCTGCGCTGATAAAGAGTCAGGGTGGTGAGCGTTACGGAAAAGGCGCAACAAGATTGCGTCAGGTATGAAGTCAGGAGATGAACGCAAGTGAACCACTGATGACGTGTCGTAAGCGTGATCATCGGCATCAAAAATGGGGTAGCAGAACGGCTCCATGAAGAGTTCAGAAGTTATCCAGTTACTGTCTGAACGGTGTCCGGCATATAGGTGGCATGAACTGACTTCAGGCTCTTTTGTGGAACGTGGGAGCCTGTCGCTCTGGTGTTAAGGGAGTGAGCCAAGCAGATGAACTGTAGAGGCTTTGAGTACCAATACAGAGCACAGGGGAGGATCAGTCCGGTGTAGTGATGAAGCTTCTGTAATGGAAGTGGAGCGAAAGGACTGACTTATCCAGTGAAGGAAATAGATCAACCTTTTCAGAAATGAATAATGGGATGAGTCTTATGTCTGAAACAAAACCGTTCACAATTTCTAAAGGGCTTGTTTGGCAAGCCTGGCTGAGAGTGAAAGCCAATAAAGGAACTGCTGGTGTTGATGGTCAGTCCTTGACTGACTTCGAAAGCAATTTAGGCGGCAACCTGTACAAACTATGGAACAGAATGTCATCGGGAAGTTACTTTCCTCCCCCCGTCAAACGTGTAGACATCAAGAAAAAAGATGGAGGCACGAGACCGCTGGGAGTGCCGACAGTAGCAGACCGTGTAGCCCAAACCGTGGTTAAGCTGATAGTAGAGCCATTAGTGGAGCCTGTGTTTCACGAAAACTCCTATGGCTATAGGCCGAATCGTTCAGCGCATCAGGCGTTAGCGGTGGCCCGAAAACGATGTTGGCAAAGAGAATGGGTGATTGATCTGGATATCAAAGGATTTTTTGATAATTTGGATCACAAGCTCATGATGCAAGCGGTGGAACACCACATAAAGGAACCTTGGGTATTACTGTACATCAAACGTTGGTTACAAGCTCCAGTTGAAAACAGAGAAGGTAACAGAGTTGAGCGACCCGCAGGGATAGGCACTCCGCAAGGTGGAGTGATAAGTCCATTGCTGGCAAACTTGTTCATGCATTATGCGTTTGATCATTGGTTAGAGCGTCACATCCAGAATGTCTGGTTTGAGCGTTATGCCGATGATGCGCTAATCCACTGTTGCAGTAAGCAAGAAGCTGAGTTTGTACTGGAAGCAATAAGAGGTCGTTTATTCGACTGTGGTCTTACATTGCATCCGGTGAAAACAAAGCTGGTTTACTGTAAAGCTTCGGGGAGACCGGAGAAGCATGAACACACGTCGTTTGATTTTCTCAGTTATACCTTCCGGGCCAGAATAGTTCGTAGCCGGTATGGGAATTACTTCGCTGGTTTTCTTCCTGCAATGAGCAGAGCTGCGGCTCAGCGCATACGGGATACCATAAAAGAACTGGCTATTCCCACGAAACGATCAGGGTATTCACTTCCAGCGTTGGCAAAGCTGATCAATCCTTATGTTCAGGGTTGGATCAATTACTTTGGAGAATTCTACCCTTCAGAAATGAAGAAGGTTCTGTACTACGTGGAAGAAACACTGGTTCGTTGGGCGATGGGCAAGTACAAGAAATTGCGGGGTCACAAAGTGCGAGCGGCTCGAACGTTGGGACGCATAGCGCGCAGAGTTCCCATGTTAATGGCACATTGGCGAATAGGCATGCTGCCAGCGGTTGGATAAGAAGAGCCGGATGACGGGAGACTGTCAAGTCCGGTTCTGTGAGCGCCTGAAGGGGAGGTTCCTTTGGGCGACACGACGTGTGACACGAGAGCAGAGTCGGTCTGCTCGTAACTGCAATTGAGATGGAGGAGGGCCCTCCGGTGGCGGCTTCTGGAAGCAGCCATCAAACCGCCGTAAGCTGCGCTGATAAAGAGTCAGGGTGGTGAGCGTTACGGAAAAGGCGCAACAAGATTGCGTCAGGTATGAAGTCAGGAGATGAACGCAAGTGAACCACTGATGACGTGTCGTAAGCGTGATCATCGGCATCAAAAATGGGGTAGCAGAACGGCTCCATGAAGAGTTCAGAAGTTATCCAGTTACTGTCTGAACGGTGTCCGGCATATAGGTGGCATGAACTGACTTCAGGCTCTTTTGTGGAACGTGGGAGCCTGTCGCTCTGGTGTTAAGGGAGTGAGCCAAGCAGATGAACTGTAGAGGCTTTGAGTACCAATACAGAGCACAGGGGAGGATCAGTCCGGTGTAGTGATGGGGTGTTCAGCCTAATTAATGTGAGCCAAGTCAGGTCATATGAACTATTTTTACGATAGTCTTAACATAAAGTTTTCTACTATGTCCGCTTGCATCCTCTCAACACAAAATCAGGAAATCCAAATCCTTATCACTATCCAACATGGTCACTCTATGCTGGAGTTTGAGGATCGGCTTCAGACTGAACTCAATGAAGCCGGAGTACTGGCATCAGGCCAGCAGTTGGAATGTATGGATACAGATGGATCACCTATCACAATGGGATCTGTCCGTATGAGCTGTAAACGCAAAAAAGAACCTAAGGTTTATGCAGCTATTCCCCATGCTTATACGACATGGGCGTATCTGAAGCCGTACAGCTGCTTACGTGTTGAGATATGTAATTTTTCCCAAAAACTCGCTATTTATCACGTAGCAACGACTTCGTACGCTAGTGATACCAAGGGGTTTAGAACCGTAATTGCTGAGGTTTATGAGACTCCATGGGGAGCCGTAAAGGTCGCTCGCAACGTATATCAGAGTAATAAAGGAGGTAAAACGTTTTGTCCTCTGGATCAAAATGCGCGAATTATTGTCAATTCCACACCGGCTTTTGCGCGCATGGTGAGCTGGAAATACGCACAGATGGCCGCTCCGCAAGTTGAGCAGGATCTCTTGCAAAATCATGGCAGAAAGAGCAGTCGTGCAACACTTCGGGATCTCGCTGACGTGGTGGGTAGTGTCGCTCAAATCAAAGAAGAAAAATGGACATACGTCATACCTGAATTACCCAGGCCGGTTACTACTGTCGCTATAGGGCTTGATAGCGTTAACCTGTTGTATTATGAAGGTTACAGAATCGCTATGTGTGGAACCATTACGCTGTATGACGATGAGGGTGAACGTCTTTACACCTCGTATTGCGCAGCCGCTCCCGAGTACGGAAAGAAAACCTTCATTGCTCGTTTTTCAGGAGAAATTCGCAAAGTCAAAGAGCGCTTCCCTGATGCCGTCTACGTAGGTGTTGCGGATGGTGCACCTGATAACTGGACCTTTCTTGAGCCTTTTACATCTTATAGTGTGTTGGATTTTTATCATGTCTCCGAGTATGTCGCTGAAGCAGCCGAAGCCCTGTATCCGGGGAAAAAACTGACCGGTGAACGCCATGCCTGGCTGAAAGAGAAATTACATAACCTCAAGCACAATGAAGGTGAAGCTAAACGGTTACATCGAGAATTAGAGAAAGTGTCTCCAGGCAATAATCGAACCGCCTCGCTGGAAAAACTGCTCAAGGCGAGAACATATTTTAAAAATCACTGGCAACAAATGATTTACCCAGAAGCATTGGAGAAAAAATTACCGATAGGTTCCGGTGTAACGGAAGCTGCATGCAAGACATTGGTTAAGCAACGAATGTGTCGTTCAGGAATGCGTTGGAAAGAGCAAGGTGCATCCATGCTGCTGACTTTAAGAGCTCTTGTCTGTTCAACAGGATATTGGGATGAATTCTGGTCAAAGATGAACCGTTACGGATATCCGGTTGCACACAACCTTCTTTTGTTACATTAATCAGGCAGCACACCCTAGTGATGAAGCTTCTGTAATGGAAGTGGAGCGAAAGGACTGACTTATCCAGTGAAGGAAATAGATCAACCTTTTCAGAAATGAATAATGGGATGAGTCTTATGTCTGAAACAAAACCGTTCACAATTTCTAAAGGGCTTGTTTGGCAAGCCTGGCTGAGAGTGAAAGCCAATAAAGGAACTGCTGGTGTTGATGGTCAGTCCTTGACTGACTTCGAAAGCAATTTAGGCAGGGCCATCTCATTTGGCACTAACCTCCAATAACACCTTGAAGTAACAGTGTTCTGTACTCATCATCTGCCGCTGCCATTATGCGTCGGTTTTTCACTCCAAGTTTCAGAGAAGTTTCCTGCTTTAACAAGTTAAGTGCTATCTGTCTGTAAACGGCCATGTTCTCAGGACCAAAGCCTTTTCTGATACGACATTCATCTTCTCTAAACCCAATATCCAGAACCCAATGTAAGTTGTTTTCAACCGACCAATGAGCCCGAACAGATCTCATGAAATTCTCGGCATCGGTTGTCATGCTTGATATAAAATAACGACGCTCAAGGCTGACCTTTTCACCCTCATGACGCTCACTTTCCACGACTCCGATCATCGTAAGATCTCGCCAGTCATTACGTTGCTCAAGCCAGCTAATATCAGTACTTACCCAACATCGTCGAGCTTCTATGCGACCATGCCCTTTATCAATAGTTTCATGAAATTGGGTGCTTTCAGGTAAGATTTTTCTGGTTGCAAGATCATCAAGATAAAGTTTGATATCGTCGTGCAGTGATTTTTGATTTCCTTTAACAGCTAGAAGGTAATCAGCACCTTTTTCTCTGATTTTTTCAGCAATAGCTTTCTGGCAACCCATTGCGTCAGTGCTGATGATACAGCCACTCACTTCCAGCATATCCAGAAGAGCTGGGATGGCTGTAATCTCGTTCGACTTTTCTGATGTTTTTAGTTGTCCGAGTACCATTCCAGTCTGACTGGCCCACGCATTGACCATATGAATAGCGGCCTTATTGCTCCCTTTGTCGTAGGAACGTCTCAGTGTTTTACCATCAATAGCGATGACTTCTCCATGGGTGCGTTGAGCAATCAGGCTTACCCAGGTTATAAAGCATTGACGAAATTCGTCCGGATCAATGCGTTCGAATACTCTGATAAAGGTGTGCTGGGAAGGAATTCCGTGGGGTAAAGGGATATAGAGCTTAAGCCAGGATAACTTTTTCTTGCCAAGATATGAGACCATTTTCCAGTCTTCAGCACCGCAGGTAATCATGCAAACGGCAATGAATACGAGGTGTGAAAGTGGGTAGCGATGATTATCTGCACGAACTTCGGTCAATTCTGAAAAAGTATCCAAGAGAGTCACTTACGGCATCCTTATTATTCAAGCATAGGATGCCAAATTTTCAGAATGTTGGCTCTACCTCAGATTGTGTGGGTAAATTTCAGCGATTCACCCCTCTTGGATAAAGATCAAGGCCACCACAATGAAAGTAAATTGCAGTTTTGAACCTTTCTCTGTTTCTGTAGCCGTAGGCTCGCCCCTTGAGTCGCTGTATCTTTCCATTCATGCCTTCTGCACGGCCATTGTCGGCTTTCAGAACTATTGCGTTAATAATTCCCCACAGGTGTTCTTTGATCATCTTGGCCACTTTACGAACAGGTTCAAGCCGACACCTCAGTGCCCAGCTCAGCCACCGTTTCCATGCCTTGATAGCCCAAGCTCGTGATGTGTAATTCCACAGTGTCATCGCCATCTCTTTGATGGCCCAGGCTCGTGCTGTTTTCAGCTTTGAATCACGCAACGGCTCGAACGCTTCCCACTTTTCATCGCTCATATTTTCAGGATTTGTTAGCCAGTCAAACCGGGTACCTTTGAGTAAGTCTGACCCTGTAGACATAAGCGCTTTATGCTCTTCTATGCGAACTTTATTGACCGCATTGCCTAAGTACTGGGCAACATGGAACTTGTCAAATGCTATTCGCTCCCTGGCTTCTGGCACATGCAATGTGACTGCCTTGATAAAGGGCTTCCACATATCCATGGTAACGCATTCAATACCGGCTTTCTGGTCTGGCGTCAGGGTCTCAAAGTACTCATTGAGGCTGTCAGCTTTATGGTTGTCGGCCAAATGTAAAACAATGCCTTTTTCATGATCTGTAACCACAGTGACGTACTCACGCCTCTTCTGGAATGAGGTTTCGTCAACGGCTAACCGTTTGGGATTGTCGTGTACTCTGCGTGCCAGACCTCTCGCTACTGCACGCTGTTGGATACCGTCGATGGCATTCCAGCTAAGCTTCATTTGTTGGGCAACTGCACTGGTTGTTGCCTCTTTCAGCCAGTCAATAACAAGTGCTTCAAACAAGGCCGTAAAACCAGAGTTCGGTTCAGCCCATGGAACCTGTATTGTTTTTACACCGTGATCGGAACATTGTGTACGCGGAACATCAGCAATAAGGATGGTTTGAAACTGGCAGGTATCCAGATGCCGCCACTTCTTCTGACGTCGATCGTAACCCGGAGAGGGTTTATCACAAACACTGCATTTAGAAGGCTTTTTGCCATCATGTTCGAGAAAGATTTCGACTTTTCCTTCAGTAATGGAGAGTTCCACGTGAGCGACATGCCACGGAGTTTCAACGCCAAGTATTTTAGAGTAGAGTTCTTTATCGCGCATGTCGGCATCCTTGCCTTGAAGTGTTCAATATAGATTAAATCACCCACTAAAATTAGGGAAGAGCCAGAATGTTTTATTGTACATTCTGCCTATTTCAAAGTGTTATTTGATGGTTAGTGCCAAATGAGATGGCCCTGCAATTTAGGCGGCAACCTGTACAAACTATGGAACAGAATGTCATCGGGAAGTTACTTTCCTCCCCCCGTCAAACGTGTAGACATCAAGAAAAAAGATGGAGGCACGAGACCGCTGGGAGTGCCGACAGTAGCAGACCGTGTAGCCCAAACCGTGGTTAAGCTGATAGTAGAGCCATTAGTGGAGCCTGTGTTTCACGAAAACTCCTATGGCTATAGGCCGAATCGTTCAGCGCATCAGGCGTTAGCGGTGGCCCGAAAACGATGTTGGCAAAGAGAATGGGTGATTGATCTGGATATCAAAGGATTTTTTGATAATTTGGATCACAAGCTCATGATGCAAGCGGTGGAACACCACATAAAGGACAATGGCGCTAACTTAAGGCTCAAACGCCCTATCATAAGGCTTGCCCGAGAAGCAAAATAGCAGTAAAAAGCTGTCAGATTCAGTCCCCCTCGAGCAAGCCATGACTAAGCATAGCCAAGAAATGAGCACAGTTGCTGATGAACTCCTTCGTCAGTTTGCACAAACAGCAGAGGATGACCTCTCTGCCATTCTGACCACGCAGGATCTGGATGATTTTCAGAAAAAGATCACCAAGAGAAAGCGTAAATATCCTGCGTGCAAAACCCTCTCACTCTTCATGAAGCAGGTGGCCAGTGAGACTAAATCCTGTCGCAATGCCTTGATTGATGATGCCCGAGACCAGGTAGCTCTTGGGAAAAGGGGTGTGCTGCCTGATTAATGTAACAAAAGAAGGTTGTGTGCAACCGGATATCCGTAACGGTTCATCTTTGACCAGAATTCATCCCAATATCCTGTTGAACAGGGTGTGTGATTTAAACAATGTCAAGAAAAACGACTACACTAGTATGGTCGTATAGGCTTTTTGGCGTTGAGAAATATGTACAGCTCAGTCCTTTCATCCAACGATGAAATCACAGAAATCGTTATCAAAATCCCGCACAATCGCTCAATGGTGGATTTCGAAAATCATTTGCAAGATGCCTTAAATGAAGCGGGACAACTGGGAACAAAAAAGCAACTTGAGTGGCTTGATACTGACGGTTCTCCCATTACGCTTGGCAATGTTCGGTTGACCAGTAAAAGTAAAAAAGAATTGAAGGTTTATGAAACTCCATGGGGAGCGGTTAGGGTCAATCGTTTTATCTATCAAAGTCGTGAAGGCGGTGCTATTTATTGTCCCCTTGATCAATCTGCACGAATTGTTGTTAATTCAACCCCGCGACATGCCTGCATGGTCAGTTGGAAGTTTGCCCACATGCCTTCCACTGAAGTAGAGCAAGATTTTCTAAGAAACCACGGACGTAAAATCCATCGAAGAACCGCTAAAGACCTGGCAGAAGTTGTTGCCAGTATTGCTCAGGCCAAAGAAGAATCCTGGACTTATGAATTACCGGATTTACCCGAGCCAGTAGCCACAGTTAGCTTGGGGCTGGATGGTGCAAACTTGCTTTATAAAGAGGGCTACAGAATTGCAATGTGCGGAACTATTGCGCTTTATGATGAAGAAGGAAATCGAATGCACACGGTGTACGCTGCCGCTGCCCCCGAATACGGAAAAGAAACTTTTATAAGGCGGTTCTCTTCTGACATTGAGAAAATGAAGTCTCGTTTTCCTGATGCCACTTACGTTGGAGTTGCTGATGGGGCGCCAGATAATTGGACGTTTCTTGAGCCTGTTACATCGATTCAAATTCTGGATTTTTATCACGTTAGCGAATATGTGGCAGAAGCGGCAGAAGCTATATATCCGGGTAAAAAAATGCAGAATGAACGCAAAGCCTGGTTAAGATCAACACTGCACGAATTAAAAAACACCCCTGGTAAGGCAAAACGTTTATGGTTGGAATTAAAGAAAGCAGCTCCCGGGAATAAACGTCTTGTTTCTAAAGAAAAACTGGATAAAGCCAGAACTTATTTCAAAAATCACTGGCACCAAATGATTGGGTGTAAGTCTCATATTGACCGTCATTGCAGGGCATGGGCTCCAGTATAAACGACACGACATCGACTTTTCTCAGACAAGGGAGGGTAACGACCAAACGCAGGTATGATGCTAACTGGAAACCAACATCTTTCAGTGAGAGGCCGCCCCGATGGAATTATGTCAGCAACTGACTGAAGCCGCCAATCATCCCTGCCGTATTATCCAGCAGCTTGAGCACAAACTGGCCTCCCTTCGCAAGCACCATGACCCGATTAAACACTTTGAAGATTATGAAAACGAGCTTCACGCTCTCTTTGTTCAAGCAGAGCGGGAGACCCTGGCAGAAGACTTGTCCGGCCTCGATATAGATATTCCTGCTATTGAGGTGAACGGCACCTGCTATCATCGTGCATTGCGTTGCTCCCAAACTTACCAGTCAGCTGCTGGTCCCATCCGAGTTGCCCGCACGCTATACCGCAGCGGCAAGGATGACTGCATTGTCCCCCTGGAACTCAGGGCAGGCATCGTTGAGGGTTACTGGACGCCAAGGGCCGCAAAGCAAGCGGTCTGGGTTGTGGCTCAGCTCTCTCCGGGGATCGCCAAAACTCTGCTCGATTTGATGGGTAATATGTCACCGTCGGAAAGCTCGTTAACCCGACTTCCAAAAAAGTTCAATGAACAATGGGAACAGTACCGTGAGCCTTTTGAGTGCATCCTCAAAGATAGCCTCAAGGTTCCCGAAGAAGCGGTAACTGTAGCGGCCTCTTTGGACGGTGTCATGCTGCCTATGAAAGACGGGAAACGTCAGGAAAAACGTGAACAAAGTACAGCTGAAGGCAAGCGTACTCGTGGCCCGGCAGGTTGCCAGGAAGCCAGTTGTGGAACTCTGTCGTTTTACGATGTTGAAGGTGAACGCCTGTCGACCATCAGGATTGGCCGAATGCCAGAGAGCAAGAAAGTAACTCTAAAGCAGTCGCTCTCCCGTTTCCTGAACGAAGCACTCAGGCAGAAGCCTCAACTGTCATTGGTCAAGGTGGCTGATGGCGCTAAAGACAACTGGACTTATCTTGCCAAAGAGCTTCCTCAAGGGCATGAAATCGTGGATTTTTATCATGCAGCAGAACATCTGAAGAAGGCGTTTGACCTGTCCTACGGTGAAAACAGTTCAAAACCCAAAGAGAAGTTCATCACCTACCGTCATATTTTGAAGGAAGAATCTGATGGGGTTGAGAAAGTCATCAAGGCTTTGGCCTATCAACACAGCCGACATCCTCGGCGATCGAAGTTAAAGACAGAGTTGGAATACTTCAGGAATAATCGTGACCGCATGAAGTATGCAGAACACCTGTCGTGCAACCTGCCTATAGGATCTGGCGTTATTGAGGCGACCTGTAAAACGTTAGTGACACAGCGGATGAAGTGTTCAGGTATGCGCTGGCGACACCCCGGAGGTCAAGGCATTCTGACTCTCAGGTCATTAATACAGAGTGGCTGGTTTGATAATGGCTGGAAGCTTTTGTCAGTAACTTACTGTGCCAAGGTCACAGAGGTAACCACGAGCAATGTGGTTCCATTCCCTGTTCAGTCTAACAATATGGAATGAGAGTTCCGGTCAATATGAGACTTTCACCCGGGATGATTGGCGGCTTCAGTCAGTTGCTGACATAATTCCATCGGGGCGGCCTCTCACTGAAAGATGTTGGTTTCCAGTTAGCATCATACCTGCGTTTGGTCGTTACCCTCCCTTGTCTGAGAAAAGTCGATGTCGTGTCGTTTATACTGGAGCCCATGCCCTGCAATGACGGTCAATATGAGACTTACACCCATTCTCTGTTAGGATTTGATGATGAGCGGGTAGATAAAATCCGTTGCCATAATCTTGAAAAGTTGTATCACGTCAAAGATGGAAAAGTTCCGTCTGACACTCAAATGAGAGCAGTTGTTGATTTAATAAATCCTGACGATATTCGAAAACCATTTAAGAAGTTATTTTCTATTATTCAACGAAATGGTGCCCTCAACGGATTCAAATTCAATTGTGATAAATTGAAAGACCATTATCTGCTGCCCATCGATGGCACCGGACTTTTTTATTCTGGGAAATGTGGCTGTAAAGACTGCTGCATTAAAAACGAAGGAAAGAAAAATGAAGCCTTCTACCATAATATGATGGGAGGCTGCATTGCTCACCCTGATCAGAAAACAGTTATACCTCTTGAACCAGAAGCTATTATTCGTCAGGATGGGTGCACCAAAAATGACTGCGAAAAAAATGCAATAAAACGTTTTTTTGCGCACGTAAAACGAGTACATCCTCTGCTGAAACTGATCATCCTTCTGGATGGTCTATACGCTGACAACCCTACTATCGCGCTGATTAAGAAGTATGGCTGGCACTATATCATTGTGGCTAAGGATGGTAATCATGTATCGCTTATTGAGGCGATGAATGCACTATATGATGAGGGAGAAGTCCATCACCATAAAATCAATGATAAAAAAAATGGGTCGCAGTAGGAATGTCGGTCACCCGACACCCCCTGCTCAGATCCGTACTTGCACTGCTAGCGCATACGGCTCCTACCTCGAGTATTTGACGCCAAACCTCTGCTCTGGCCATGGATGAAGAACTTTTACTTTAGGCAACACAGTGTTGATGAAAGCACCGAACTTCTTCCAGTTCAGTCGGCTTCTCTGGCTGCGCCGCTTTAAAGCTTTATACCAAATCTTTTGCACTTCCGTTCTGAAGGCATTTATCCTACGACTATTGCCCGGTACTGAGAAATAGTTCATGTGTCCTTGAACGACACGTTTCAACCACTTCAGTTGTTCCGGCACAGCATCATGCCTGTGTTTTAGAAGATAGGTTTTGATACCTTGCAGAGACGTTCGCATTCTTTTCTTACTGGTTTCTCTGATGATAGTGAAGCGCTTGCTGCTTCGGGTCACACCGCAAAAGTGAGTAAAACCAAGAAACTCAAAAGTCTCCGGCTTACCTCCTCCTGCCTTCTGTAGATCGCTCCTGGCAAATCGGCCAAAGCGAATAAGTCGGGTTTTATGCTCGTGTAGAGACAGCCCGAATCGTTTCAGCCTATTTCCGAGTTCACCCAGAAAGCTCTTTGCATCCCATTCCAATTGGAAACCCAACACACTATCATCGGCATAGCGCACGACAATCACCTTGCCTTGCGCATTCCGTTTACGCCATTGATTAACCCATAGATCGTATACATAGTGCAGATAAATATTGGATAGCAAAGGTGATATCACTGATCCCTGCGGCACCCCTGCCGCGCTTCGGACATGCTGACCATCGTCGTCATAATGCCCTACTTTTACCCACTGTTTTACCAAGCGGATAATGCGTTTGTCCTTTACCCTGTGCTCTAAAAACCTGATTAGCCAATCATGGTCGACCTGATCGAAGAATTTCCGAATATCCAGATCCAGCACCCAGTTCACGGGACTGCGTTTGATTCCCACCGTCAGTGCATCCAATGCATCGTGCTGGCCTCTCATGGGACGAAATCCATATGAGAAACCAAGGAAATCTTCCTCATAAATCCCTTCCAATACCTTGACCACTGCCTGCTGGATGATTTTATCTTCCAGACAGAGAATGCTAAGAGGCCGTTCGCTGCCATCTGCCTTTGGGATGAAAACCCTTCGGGCAGGGCGAGGGCGATAGCTCCCTTTGTGCACTCGTTCATGCAAGGATTTCAACCGGATTTCCAAATCCTGCTGATAGGACTGCCATGTAACTCCATCGGCACCCGCCGCTGAATTCCGTTTCAGTTGAAAGAAACTGTCTCTCAGTAAACTCAGGGTAAGATGATGAAACAAAGCAGTGAACTGCAAACGACTGTCCTTTGCCGCTGCCTGACGTATACCCAACAGATTGGACGAAGTGTTCTTCCGGCTCTGAGTCCGGTCACCGACATCCTGCTGAATATTCCTCTTGGCCAAGCCACTTTCCTCCACGACCTCCGCCACAGATAACTCTGCTTTGTTCGGCTGCTTCTCAGGTACTATTAGCTTGTCCGACTTCCTGCCAACGACAACAGGCGTGTGGTTATTAGCCTTCCCCATTGCGTCTCCTGTGACTAAAACAGGAGAAATCGACAGGATCTCCCGAGTTCCGCACAAAATGCGTACCTGCATGCACAAGGTCTACGACTGCGCGAGGCCCGTAAGCTGCTTGCGACTTAGCGCAACTTATGGTTTTGCTTTCTGCATCACTTAACAACATCAGCACCTCGGACTATTTGATTTCGCAGCTCAATACTTAGCCTACAGACACCCCTGTCAACGCTTCACCGGATACCTTACGATAACAGGCGCATGACTCGGGGCTGGGGCGATTCGCTAGTCTTACCCCACAGGGACTTCCACCCTTAACATCTTGCCGATTTATCTCGGCACTCTAAGTTCTCAATAATTGCTGCAAAACCCACAAGATAAAACGCGAGACGCTTTTTCAATCAAGTCCGATAGCCTCGGAAACACACCACTGCCTGTTAGCCTGTCTGTCAGATAGTCCCAGAATGAAAGACCATACAGGCGACATGTTTTCTTCAGGCTGGCAAAAGTGTCGCGACATTGCCGCCCTGCATCGCTGCGCGTCCCCCCACTGATCTTTCGTCGCTTAACGTATTCTCGTATCTGGCTTTCGCTCAGGTTGTTGTGCAGTGGCAGACTGGGGTCTTGCAGAACCAGCAATAACTCTTCCTTGATCAAGTCTAACCCTGACAACGCATCCTGAAGTGGCTCGCAGCACGTTTGAGTCTGTATTAAAGCCTCAAATCCCAACCATACTTTTTGCGCCTTCCCTTCATCGGGCTCTGCCTTGAAGGCCTTCAGGTCATTGTAAATGGTCCAGAACCATGCTCGAAGCCACTTCTGCGCCATTGCTTGCTGATCATTCACCGGATGAACTTTTGCCAGTCCCCGCTCTGCATGAATCCAACACTGGCTGTGTTTGAAAACGTCGAACTGTCTTGCCCCGTCACTGAAGGTGGTCAGATGACCTGCACCATGCAGTATCAGGCTTCCATAAATCATCGCTTCACTGGCAGCAGTTCCCGATCATAAAGTGACGATGGATGTATAAATTTATTTACATTGCTTCAAAAAAGACTGACAAGCACATCCTTGCACTTAAAGTGCATCACTGAATTTACTGTTTACCCTGAAACCCTAACTACATCTATATCCTATGAGCTGTTAATTTTAATCCGGCCCGGTTTTATACCTTTGTTAATCGCTTCATACAGCTCATCCCAGCCATCAAGAAACCAAGACAGGAAAATGCGTGTCACTAACTTCCACAGGTAGGTTCGAACGCCTTTCGATCGTTCTTTTAAGGCCTTTTTAAACTCCGGGCTGGTCATTTCCTGAATTTGATCAACCATAAATGCCAAAAAGGTCAAATAAGCCAGGTTCGAAGCCAGATGATGCTTCCCATGACCGTAGTTATGCTCAATGTTGTAGCCTTGATTTTTCAGGGTATTAAACGTTTGGTTTTCTATATGCCAGCGACATCGACCTCCTATCATAACGGCTTCAACGGTTTCTTCTGTCAACTCAATATCAGTAACCCAGCACCAGGTATGGCGTCTACCTTCTTTATCGGTCTCTACATAATCCAGAACATTGACATCCATAGCGAATTCGGATGCATTAAGTGGCACGTTATTGGCGTAACGAAACCAATGTTTTAGGCCCTGTTCTTTATTGATTATCTCATGGTATTTGATATTGCCCTGTTCACACAGCGCATCCATAGCCTCAATAAGCGATAGATGATTTCCATCTTTGGCAACGATAATATAATGCCATTCATAGCCCTTGATCAGTTCAATGGTGGGGTTGTCAGCGTAAAGACCATCCAAAAGAACGATAAAATCAAGATGAGGGTGCTCTCGCTTCATGTGTGCCAGATAGCGTTTTATTGCGTTTTTTTCACAGTCATTTTTGGTGGCACCATCCTGAAGAACGATGGCTTCCGGTGCAAAGGGAATGACTGTTTTTTGGTCAGGATGAACTATGCAACCACCCATCAAGTTGTGATAATAGGATTCGTTGGTTTTTCCCTTATTCTTTACACAACACTCGTTGCAACGGCACTCCCCGGAATAAAAGAGACCTGTTCCATCAACAGGCATCAGATAATAGTCTTTTAAATTCCCACACTTGAATTCGAAGGCCTTGAGAAGTTTGTTTCGTTGAACCAGGGAGAAAAGTTTTTTGAATGGCTTGCGAAACTCGCCTGGATCTATTGGATCAAGAATTTCTCTCATGTGGGTATCACAAGGCACCTTGCCGTCTTTCACGTGATAAAGAGTTTCAAGGTTATGGCGAATAACAGGGTCGGCCTGATCAGTATCAAACGACAGAAGTGAATCATACTTCTGATGCATCATGGCAAAGGCAGATTTTGCAAAGTTGGGAAAAGGGATGCCATTGGCACAATGGTTAGGGCGGTAATCCGGGATTTGATCAAAGCATTTACAGACCTGAAGGATTAGGTTATTAACATTAAGATGCTTGCTGTATTTCTGGAGAGCAGTAGTCATGATTGACTCAACGGCGACTGATATCAGGTCTTTCTATTTTAGTCTCTTGAGTCTGCGAAAACATTTTTTTTGGCCATCCCGTAGACCTAGTCTCGCAAAGAGTTGAATAATCGACGGGAATTGCTGCTTCACTGGCTTGCTGACGTCGCCTCCCGGTTAAACCCAAGTTTTTCATACAGACTACCCATGCCTTATGATTCAGGAATGTTATTCCGCTGTAAGGCCTGAGTATCCGAAGCCACTTTTGGGGGTAGTCGTGTTTTTCCAGATACGTCAGGGCATCTTCTGTTAATGAATAAGTTAACCATGGGCGATGCAGCAGGCTTACGAAGTTTTCCCGACTCTTGCTGCCTGTGCTTTCGAACCAGGCAAAGGATTCATTATTAATGATGGTGCAGTAACCATTCTGTCCTTTATGCCTCGTACCTGTGTCGTCTGTCTGGATATAGCTTGAACAGCGGATACCTGCGACCAGTAATTTATGCTTCTCAGTATGGAACTGATCATGTCCCTGCGTTAGCAGCTGGCTAAGTGTTCCGCTTGAAATAGAGATCCCAATATCCCATAGCCAGTCCAGCAGTTCTGGCTGAGTAACAGAACAACCATGATATTGATGCAGGACATAGGCTTGCAGCATTGGTCCGTAATGATGCCCCTGGAGATCAGCTGGCGGTTTGGCCGTAATAGTTTGTCCGTCAGGGGTTATCCATTGCTCCAAAAGGTATTCCAGACTGGATGCCTGAATCGTCAATTCCTGCACATGGAAGGGGGTGGTTCCGTTCTAGGTTGATCCTTGCGGAACATCAGTGGCTGCAATGGATATAGATTCTTCAGCCGGTGGTGCCGGGGGTTGCTTACGCTGTTTTCGGGTTCTCTCGTTGGGCTTTTCAACCTTGCGCTTTTGTGAGGCATCAGAATCAGGCTTACCGCTGTCCGTTGGTGCGAGGTCTTTGCCTTCAGGGTTTTCGCTCCCCTCATCGTCGGAAGGTTTTTTATTGGGCTTGATGTCCGGTTTTGCAGGCAGGTTTTTCAGGCGCCGAATTTCAGCTTCAAGAGTTTCTATCAGCTCTTTCTGCTGAATGAGCTGCTCTTTCTGCTGAATGAGTTGCTCTTGCAGCTGAGTAATGAATTTCAAAAGATGTTCAGGTTGTAGCTGATTGAGTTCTGAAAAAGTCATAGAGAAAAGATAGACGACTAACCTGAATTATTCACGTTCCAGTACTTTTTGAGAAGCTACAAAAAATGGAGTCAAGCACAACTTTCGATTCGCTAATAACGTCTCACTGAATGTGCAAGATCAGGTTGAGAAAGTCAATGTTCTTGATTACATTGAAATCGACAAGAAAGGTCACCAACATAATTGGTGCTGGGTAACAGATATTGAATTAAATGAAGAGACAGTACAATTAAATGAAGAGACAGTACACAGTGTCATGAGAGGAGGACGATGCAGATGGCATATTGAAAATCAAACGTTTGACACCCTGAAAAGCCAAGGTTATCATCTGGAACACAATTACGGTCATGGCAAAGAGCATCTGGCGACGAATTTTGCCTACCTTACATTTCTGGCATTTCTGGTGGATCAAATCCAGGAGATGTCCAGCCCGGAATTTCAAAAAGCATTAAAGAAGCGATCAAGAGGAACACGAAAATATCTTTGGAAGAGAATGACGTGTTTATTTATCAGTTGGATGGTTGATAGCTGGGAGGATTTATTTAGTGCAATCACAAATGGATTCAAGCCGGAAAAAATAAAACTAGACACTTCATAAAATCGAAAGATAGCCAGGTTTTTAGGGTTATATTAAATTTCATTCTGCCTCAATAGGAGTGCAGGCCTTTCTTTTGCTCTTATTTTTAAGTCTGTATTAAGTTGTCTCTAAGGTATCCAGGGTCTACGCAT